>NZ_JAJJPA010000028.1 GCF_020907985.1 Kitasatospora humi
ACACGGCCGTGCGGGATGCCACCGGGGCCGGTCAGCGCATGGGGGACGCGGCGGTGCAGGGTGTGGAGCAGACGTTGGTCGCCGCGCTGGCTGGGCCGGATGCCGCCGCCCAGGTCGCCCGTGGCCAGCTCTCCACGGCACTCACAGTCCCGACCGCGTTGCCGGACCTGGGTCCGCTGCTCGCCGCCGTTCCCGATCTGCCCGCGACTACCCCCGCATCCGTACCCCGAGAAGCGGCGCCCCCGGTGGCTCGGCGCCATGGATCAGGTGGCCGGGGACGGCGCGAGGACACCCGACGGCAGCGGCCTGAGGCCGCCGTCGGCCGCGCCGAGCGAGAGCACGAACACGTCCTTGCCGAGCTGGAGCAGCGGTGGGAGCGGCTGCACAAGGAAGCCGCCACTGCCGAACAGGCGGCCGCCGAAGCCGAGCAGGCGCTGGCCGGCGCGGTGGCGGAGGCCGAGCGGGCTGGCGGCAAGGTGGAGCAGGCCCAAGCCGTGCTGGAGACGGCGCGGTTCGCCGCCCGGCGCGCCGAGGAAGCCCGCCGAAGCGCAGCGACCCGCGCCGAGGAACTGCGCCACCGAGCGGTCCAGGCCCACCAGAGCGCACGGCAGGTAGAGGAAGAGCTCGCTGCACGCCGAGGGGAGTCGCCATAGCCCCGCCAGGGAGCGGACCGGGTAGGTGGGCCGTTCGGCGGAGCACTCCACCCACCGGCCGAGTGCGGCCGCATAGTGGGAGGTGGAAAGGGGGTTGCGCGCGGAGGTGGTCATCATGGCCAGACCCATCTGGACCGGAGTCCTCAGCTTTGGGCTCGTAACCGTGCCGATCGCGCTGTACTCGGCCACCGAATCCCACACCGTCAGCTTCCGGCAAATTCAGCGCGGCACGGCCGACCGGGTCCGCAACAAGCGGGTCAACGAGCGCACGGGTGACGAGGTCAACTACCAGGACATCGTCAAGGGCTACGAGCTCGCCGAAGGCGAGTACGTGATCGTCGAGCCCGACGAGCTGGAGCAAATCTCCCCCGGCCGGTCCAAGACAATCGAAATCAAGGGGTTCGTCGACCTCGACCAGATCGAGCCGATCTTCTTCGACACCACCTACTACCTCGGCCCGAGGGGCGCCGAGTACGTCAAGGTCTACGCCCTGTTGCAGCGCGCCATGGCGAAGGCCGGCAAGGCCGGCCTCGCGCTGTTCACGATGCGCGGCAAGGAGTACCTCACCGCTGTACATCCCGAGCAGGGCATGCTGGTGGCACAGACGATGCGCTTCGCCGACGAGATCCGCGACCCCTACCGGGAGGTCGACAATCTCACCGACACCGAGAAGGTCGAGGTGTCGGACCGTGAGCTCAGCGCCGCCGAGCAGCTGATCGGCATGCTCGCCACCGACTGGAACCCGGAAGAGTGGCACGACACCTATGCCGAGCAGGTCCGCGACCTGGTGCAGGCCAAGGCCGAAGGCCGCGAGATCGCGGTCTCGGAGGGGCCGGCGGAAGCGACCAACGTCGTGGACCTGATGGCCGTTCTGGAGCGCAGCCTCGCCGCCGCCGGCGGCGGCGAACAGGACACGGCGGCCGCGGACGCGAAGGGGACGAAGTCGAAGGGCGAGACGGAGCGGTCCGGCAGGCGCCGGACGAGTGGGACATCGCATCGGCAGCCGAAAAGCACCGGCGCCAAGAAAAGCACCAGCACGGCCAAGGGGAAGGGCACTCGGGAGGACCTCGGCTCGCTCAGCAAGGCCGAGCTCTACAAGAGGGCTACCGACCTGAACATCCCCCACCGCTCCACCATGTCGAAAGAGGAGCTGCAGGACGCCATCGAACACGTCCCCGCTGGCAAACGCCGGCGCAGCGCCTGAGGCCCTGCGTGCGGCGCCGTCTTGGTCAGGCTGCCGCCGCTCCCAACGCTACCCCTTCCTCGACCATCCACAGCCGCCCCCCGTCGCGGCGGCGGCAAGGACGGGATCGGCGCGCGGCGTCTGGGCCGGCGCGGCGCGGGACGATGCGCTCAAGGCCGGGCCAGGTAGCGCGACGCCAGCGAGCCGCTGCTTCGGTCAGCTCGCGTGCGCGGCGATGGTCTGGAAGGTCCGCTGCCAATCGGCGGGATCGGTCCTGAGCGCGGCGTCTGCAAGACGGCGGGCCGCCGGGGTCTTGAGGGCGGCGTAGCAACGGTCGATCTTCCCCTGGACGGCGGCGTGGCCTTGAGCACGGTATTCGACGGCTCGCACGAGGCAGTCGAGTTTGTCGGCATCGTGGGCGCACCGGGCCTCGGGGGTGAGTCCCTCCTCATGCTCGTTGACGGCTCCTGTGATCGCCTCGCGGACGCCGGGGTGCGCGGCGGCGACCTGGTCGGCGGTCACCGTGCGGGGGTCGGCTGCGGAGAGGTAACGGCGGGTCAGGGGGGTGAGGTCCCCGATGCGGGTTTCGTGCAGATCGTGCAGGGTGCACAGGAGGGCGGTGCGCGCCGGGTCGGCCCCTTCCATCGCGGCGAGGGCGATGCCGATGACGGCGGCGCGGTGGCTGTGTTCGGCGACCGTCTCGGCGTTGCGGATCCCGTCGTAGCCCCACCCAGTGCGGTGGATGTCGCGCAGGGTTCCCGCCTCGAAGATCAGGGCTGCCGTGCCGGCGGCCTCGGGGTCGTCGTGCTGCTCGTGGTTCACGTGGTCCTCTGTCCGTTGGCGGGTTGGAGTAGGAATTGCACTTCGTCGAGGTCGAGACGCGACCGCTGGGAGATGGTCCGGCTGTCGAGAAGCTCGGCGGTGCGCTCGCCGAAGCGGCGCACGGTGGTCGGATCGGCGAGCGGCAGCCACGGGTACAGGCGCAGCAGGGTGGTGACCGAGTGGAGGTATAGATCGACCGTGCCGGGGGCGTCGTGGAGGGAGCCGACCAGTCCCTGGAGGAGGTGGACGGGGTTCCACGCGGCGGGTGAAGGGTTGTGCATGAAGTCGTCGTCCGGCTGCTCGGCGGGCATCGCGCCCAGCCAGTACGCCCAGTAGGCGAGGTTCGCGAGCTCGCCGTGCTCGTCGTCGGTGAGGGCTGTGGTGATGAAGTCGCGTAGTTGTTCCGGGTCGCCCTGGCGGGCGGCGACGGTGGCGGCGGTGCGGGCCTCGATCCAGCGCGGGGTGTAGCCGCGCAGGGCCAGGGCGGGCCGCATGGTGCGCAGGGCCTGTTCCGCCCAGTCGCCGGCGTCGGGGGCTGGGTCGTAGGAGGCGAGGTACAGGGCCTGGCGGCGCAGCAGCAGCGCGCGGTCGCCCGCAGCGGTGGCGGTCTCGGCGGTGCGGCGCAGGTGGTCGAAGAAGGCGGTGCGGTCGGCGGCGGCGAGCTGGGGTCCCGCTGGGGATGGGCCGCGGCGCGGCCGCGCGGCCTGGTCGGACAGTGCGGGCGGGGTGATGCCGCGTACTGCCCAGGCGATCATGTGGGCGGTCTCGCGGGACTGCACCCAGCCCGCCAGCGGGTGGTCGGCCGGGTCGGAGGGCGGGTTCAGCACGGCGGTGAGGACTCGGTCGGCGTCCATCGCCGCGCCGAGCAGGCCGAGCAGAGCGGGATCGGCGCCGAGCAGCGCCAGGTGGCGGCGCAGGTGCAGGAGGTCCCCCGAGCGGACGTTGGCCAGGGGGCGGCGACCGGACTCCCAGCCCTGGACCGTGCCGAGGTCGCGGCCGACCGCTTCGGCGAAGGCGGTCTGGGTGCGCGGGACGCTCTCGCGCAGGAGGCGCAGCAGGTAGCCGGACACGACTCCGACTTCCGCGCGGCTGCGGTCCCGTGGTGCCATCCGCGTCCCCCTGGGCGTGGTCGGTACGGTCAGCGCCAGCTGTACGTCCCGTCGTGCATGGGCGGCAGCTGGACGGGCAAGGTGGCGCCGCTCGCGAGGGCGGCGAGGGCGGGGCCGGCTGCGGGGTACAGATGCAGGTCCGCGGCCTCGGCGAGCGGGATCCACACCACGCGGGTGGTGTCTTCGGCGTCCTGCTCGGTGGCGGCGACGTGCTCGCGGATCGAGTCCGGGGCGTCGAGGACGTAGATGAGGTGCAGGCGCCGGAACAGGGTGTCGGTGCCGGGCCGGGTGTTGGCCTGGTCCTGGATCCAGCGCAGGTCCGGCGGGGCGGCCATGCCAGCGACGTCGAGGTCGAGCTCTTCCTTGAGCTCGCGCAGCAGCGCCGACAGGATCTCCTCTTCGGCGCCGACGATTCCTCCCGGGAGGGAGTACTGGTCGCCGTCGGCACGGCGGCGGTGGATGAGGCAGACCTCGCCGCGGTTGACGATGGCGACGCAGGTGCGAATCGGGACGGCGGGGGTCTCGGAGCTGGTCACGCGGTCACCCCCGGGACGCTCAGACCCTGGACACGGGCGACGGCCACGCCGGCAGCGAGCAGCCCCGCTGGGCTGCCACAGTCGTGGTACTGGCCGGGCGCGGCGGCGATGACGGCCCTCACGCGCTGAACCTTCCGTCGGTACTCGGTAGACGTGCCAGTCTACGCACCCTTTGCACCGCTTTCGTGAATCCGCAGGGGGACGCGGCACGATGCTGGCGCCTCGTCAATTCGGCAAGATCCCAATGTGATTGACACCGGTGTCCCGAGGCGGTCGGTGCGGGACGGTTAGCGCTTTGCGCCAACGCTGCGACCCCGGCAAACCGCTGCCTGCCCCCGGGCGGCCTGAGCAACAAGCCGTCCCTTTTAACTCCCGACCGGCCGTCGGGCCACCGCCCGATCAGCGACACCCTGTTCCACGTGCCATGCTCCCAAGGGACTGGCAGCGGCTCCACTGACGCATCCGGGCGGGCCCGCTGGTGCACGGTTTGAGGAATCAGTTGCTCGTGGCCGCTGTGTAGGCGAGGAAGTCGCTGATGGCCGGCACTGATCGGTGTGCCGCGAGTTTCGTCCGAAGGTCGCTGAGCGTGCTGCTGCCACGGGCGGAGGTGACACCCCCCATGTGTTCGACGGCTTGATGGGCGGTGGCCACGGCGCCCTCCAAGTCGTGCAGGGCGAGGTGGGCGTCAGCCCTGCGCGCGAGGTAGATAGCTGCGCCGCGTGGGAAGGACTCGCCGTCGTAGGCCTCGCTGGTGCAAGCGGCGGTGGCGGCGTCGAAGTGGGTCAGAGCTTGACGCGGGCGGTTGAGGTTGAGGCTAGAGGAGCCGAGGAGCTGGTAGACCTCGCCGAGGTTGAGCCAGTACACGCAGTCGGGGTCGTCATGGACGGGGCCGACGTTGGCGTAGGCGTCGAGGGCGGCGTTGGCCTGGCGGTCGGCCGAGCGATGGTCACCGGCGTGGGCGTAGGCGCGGCAGGCCCGGGCGTGGAGCATGGCGGTCATGCGGGCGGAGCCAATGGCGGGGACCTTGGCCTGGGCGGCCTCGACCAGGGCGACCGCGCCTCGCGGGTTGCCGGTGGAGTAGTGCTGGATGGCCCAGAAGGCGAGGGTGTTGACGCCGACCACCGGGTCGTCGCCGCTGGCCGCCGCGCGCAGCGCGGTGGCGAAGTGGCGTTCGGCCTGGGCGTGGTGGCCGCTGTCATAGGCGGTCCAGCCGGCCGAACGGGAGGCCTCAGCGGCGGCAGCGTAGAGCTGGCGGCCGACGTCCTCGGTGTAGGTGCACTCCTTGATCACGCTGGTGATCATCCTGAGCTCGGAGACGGCTGAGGTGTAGACCTGCCCGGAGCCGACCTGGTCGTCCAGGCGGCGCAGGACGGCCAGGCGTTGCTGGAACGCGCGGGGGACGGCGGCGTTGACGCGTCGGCCGCGCCCGGCCAGAGCGGCCTGGGCTGGCGGTGCGGAAGCCCAGCCGGCGATGACGGCCGACAAGGCCGTGGTTGAGGTGACGAGGAAGTCCCTGCGGTTGCGATCGTCCACCTGCGCCCCCACCTTCTCCAGTGCATTGACAGTACCCGTGGTGGTCCACGGGGAATCGAAGTAGAGCCGGTCGTCCTGGTCGGCCACCGCCAGGGTGAGCCAGCCGGGCCAGCCCAGCCGCAGGACTTCCTCGTGCGCGACGCCCTCCAGGTCGGCGATCGCCAGCTGGGTAGGCAGCTCGGGGATGGTACCGGCCTTCCAGCGGGAGAACTTGGACTTCCCAGCGGCCAGGGACCCGTATCCGAGGGCCTTGTGACGCTGGGCCACCCGCAGCAGGTATGCCTCGGCGGTGCTGCGGCGTCGGGCCAGCAGGTAGCTCAGCTGCCGGGCGACGGTATTCGTCATGGAACCTCCCGTACGCAAACCGCCGCCAGCTTCCAGCGCTACCGACTGTAGGGCCAGTGGTGCGCTGGGTGAAGGCAACCGGAGGCAACCGTAGGCATCGGCGAGCAACTGCTGATTCCTTCCGGGTCGCTGATCGTTGAGGTGTCCTGGTGGCGGTGCCACCAGCGCCGACCCACGGCCGGGCCGGTGTGCATGCGACAGACGCTCGAAACCCGTACTGCGGGTGAGTCCCGAACGGATGTCACCACTCCTACCTTGGTGACCCGCCGGGCGCAGCCCGCGCTCCGGACTCCACCCTGCGGCTCCTTCCTACCGCGCCACCGCGCGGCCGAGCCATGCCCGAAACCACCCGCCACGATGGAGGCCATCGTGATCAACCCCACCCCTGCCGACAGCACCGCCGCTGACTGGGACGTCGTCATCGCCGGCGCCGGACCCGCCGGGCTCGCGTGCGCCCGCGCCGTCACGGAGGCCGACTCCGCCCTTCGCGTTCTGCTGTTGGAGGCAGGCCGCCCCTACAAGCACCGACCCTGCCCCGTGGACCGGGCCCGGGCCTGCACGGGCTGCGCCGGAATCTGCAACGTGGTCAGTGGGTTCGGCGGCAGCATGCACTGGGGCGACGGCGCCAAGCTGTCACTGCTGCCGTCGGGGCGCCGGCTGATCGACCACCTCGGCGCCGTCGCCGCCCAGGAGCTGTGCGCCACCGGGTACTCCTGGCTGACCGAGGCGCTGGCCCAGACGCCCGAGTTGCAAGGCGTCGGCCTGACCGACCGCGCCGTGGAGGCCTTCGACGCCCAGCACCTGGCGATCCGGGAGTACCCGGTCGCCGTCCTGGGCGAGAGCGACCTCGCCCAGGTGATCGAGGCCTTCCACCACCACCTCGCCGGCCGCGTCGAGGTGCGCCACACCAGCGAGGTCACCGGCGCCGAGCCGGACGGCGCCGGCGGCCTGCGCCTGACGGTGCGCGGCCACCGCGAAGTGCAGCACCTGACCTGTCGGCATCTGGTGCTGGCCACCGGCCGACGCGGCGTCACCTCCACCACCGCGCTGCTGCACGCGCTCGGTGTGGTCACCGAGCAGCCGGACATCTCGGTCGGGGTGCGGTTGGAGATGGCGGCGCCGCTGCTGGCCGCGATCGGAGAAGAGCACCCCGACCTCAAAATCACCCAGCTCGACGGCGCCCGGAAGGTGAAGACCTTCTGCTTCTGCGGGGGCCCCAATGGCGGGCGGATCAAGTTCACCAACTACGAGGGTGCCTTCCCCGGCGGGGAGGTGATCACTTTGGATGGCCACGAGACCACCGAGCGCCCCGCCCCCGCGGACGGCCGCGCCCTGGCCGCGAACTTCGGGCTGCTGTGCCAGGTCGCCGGACGCGGTGACGCCCACCAGGCCCGTGACAGCTTCCTGGCCTCCTACCGGGAGCTGGCCGGCGGGCGCCCCTTCACCCAGAGCCTGGGCGCGTTCCTGGCCCGCCGCCCGGACACCGCCGACTGGCCGGAGCTGGCCGCCGCGATGCCGTTCCAGCCCTCCGTCGCCGACCTGACGTGCGGCCGGGTGGACGCGCTGTTCACCGATCACGAGCACGCCAGCCTCACTGCGGGCCTGGGCCGGGTGATGGCCGCGATCCTCGACCACGCCGGCCACCCCGCCGACTCGTCCACCCTGGAGGACCAGGTGCTGGTCGTCGGCCCCGAACTCGAATTCCTGTGGGAGAGGCCGCCGATCGACCCGGCGGGCCGCGTGCCGGGTCTGCCGGTGTACGTGATCGGCGACAGCGCGGGCATCGCCCAGGGCATCGTCCAGGCCGCCATGACGGGCATCGCCGCCGGACGCGACATTGCCGGGCACCTTGACACCGTGCCCGCCCAGAGCTCGACCCGGCAGCCCCACGGGGCGGTGACCGCGCGGTGAGGACTCTCGACGACCTCTACCCGCCGGCTGCGCTCGGGCTGCCGGTCAACACCGCCCTCATCGCGCCCCGCCTGCCCGACCCGCCCGCCGAACGGGAGAACCTGGCCGGCTACCGTGACCACTACGGCCCGTTCCTGCTCGGCGAGAAGCCGGTGGGCACCGAGCCCGAGACGATCGCTCTCATCGACAAGGCCTTCCCGCACACCCTGTACGACCTGATGCTGCTGGTGGGCCGCGACGACATCCTGCGCACCTGCGTCGGCGAGCTGCCCGACACCGTGCTGACCGCCCTGCTGGAGGCGGTCACTGCGTTCACGCACCTGGTCTCGGACCCCGCCGCGGTGCGCACCTTCGGCCTGGAGCGCGGCCGGCTCAGCATCGGCTGGAACTTCGACCCGACTCGGGACCGCGACAACGGACAGTGGTGGGACAAGCGGCTGCACGTCCACTGCAACGCCTGGCACCCGCGAACCTGCCGCACCGTCCGCCCGGTTCCGTTGGCCGCCGTCACCGATGCAACCCTTCGCCGCTCCCTGATCGACCCCGCGGCCTACCTCGCCCACCAGGTGCTGTTGGACGCGATCCGCACCGACCGCGTGCCTGCGGCCTGCCGGCTCCTCGCCCCGGATCCAGCCCGCGACGCCGCCCAGCAACTGCCCGTCGGCCTCAAGGTCCGCCTGCCCGGCTTTACCTACCTGGCCACGCACGAGTTCCGCACGCTGCTGCGCCTGCTCCACGGCACCGCCGTCGCGGCCTACCGACTGCTGCGCGCCACCCTGACCGACGACCAGTCACCCGCCGGCCTCTGGCGACGGCCCGCCTTGCGCCCGGTCGCCGACGTCGAAGCCGCTCTCGCGCAGCTGCCCTGGCTCACCGCACCCTCCCGCAGCCTTCTGCTCGGCCTGCGGATGGCGCTGCGCGACGTGCCTGAACGGCAGATGCGGCTGCTGCGCCACCGCTCCGACCTGGCCAACCGCTTCCTGACCTTGGACGGACCGAGCTACAACCTGTCCCTGTTCACCCCCGACCTGATCTCGGCCCACCGGTCGATCAGCGACACCGGCGAGCTGTACCTGGTCATGCAGATCAAGACGGTCAGCTCGATCGGCTCCAGCCCAGCGCTGGGCGGCGCGGTGGCCTGCGCCGCAGACCGCACCAGCGGACCCGCCATGACCTCCGGCGACCGGAGCATGCGCGCCGCCTTCCAGAGCGCCTACGCCCACCGCGCCGGCTTCACCCCCAGCAGGAGGACCGCGTGACCCGCACCGATCCGCCGCCCGTTCTCGACGACGCCGTCCTCGCCTTCTACAACGAAGGCCGCGAGCAGGACCGCCTGGCCGACCCGCGTCGCTCGATCGAGTACCTGCGCACCATGGATGTCCTGGAGCGTCACCTGCCGCCTGCCCCGGCCCGGATCCTGGACATCGGCGGCGGCCCCGGCCGCTACGCGCTGGCCCTCGCCTCGGCCGGATACGCGGTCACCCTCCTGGACCCGGTTCCGCTGCACGTGCGCCAAGCCGCCGACGCCTCAGCTTCCGCCGAGCACCCGCTGACCGCGACCGGCGTCGCGGACGCGCGCGCCCTGCCCGCGCCCGACGAGTCCTTCGACGCCGTGCTGCTGCTCGGCCCGCTCTACCACCTGCCCGAACCCGAGGACCGCCACCGCGCGTGGACAGAGGCCGCCCGGGTTCTGCACCCTGGCGGTGTCGCGGTTGCGGCCGGTGCCAGCCGCTACTACACCCCCTGGGAGATGATCGCGGCCGGCAAGCTCGACCTGCCCGGCGCCCTCGACGCCGCAGTCGGCCACCTGCGCACCGGCCGGCACGCCAACCCTGGTGGCGACCCGCGGCTGTGGACCACGGCCTACTTCCACGACCCGCACGAGCTGGCCGCCGAGGCCGCCGCAGCCGGCCTGGGCGTGCGCGCGCTCCTGCCGGTCGAGGGCCCGGCCAAACTGGTCGCCGGTATCGGCGAGATGCTCCAGGACGCTCGGCGGCGTGAGGAGATCCTTCACCTGCTGCGGCTGCTGGAGGACCGGCCGGACGTGCTCGGGACCTCCGAGCACGTCCTGGCTGTAGCCACCGCGGCACGCGGGCGCCGGCCGTGAACGCCGGCAGCGACACCCAGAGCATCGGCGAGGTGTTGCACGCTGTGTCCTCGTGGATCGACGCCTCCGAGTGCAACCGACAGCGCGATGCGGAGGCGCTGCTGTGGAGCCGGGTCGCCAAGGTCGGCGAGGAAGCCGGAGAGGTCGTCGCCGCACTGATCGGCGCGCTCGGCGCGAACCCGCGCAAGGGCGTCGTCGGGGACTTGGGCGACGTGGAGCGCGAACTCCTCGATGTCGCCACCGCCGCCTTGCTGGCGGTCGACCACCTGCGCACCCGCGCCGGCCAGCCGGGAAACGCAATGGAGGCCTTCGAGGAGCACACGCGCGCCGTCGCCGCCCGAGCCGAGGCCGGATAAGCGCAGGAGCCGCACATGGTGCTGCCCCGGCGGGTGACTCCCGCCGGGGCAGCACCATGTGCGGGTCAGTCAGTGGCGGCCCACGGAGAGGTAGGTGAAGCCGGCCGCCCGCATCGCCGCAGGATCCAGCAGATTCCGCCCGTCGAACAGCACCGGCGCCGCCATGGTGGCGGCGACCTGCTGCCAAGGCAGGTCGCGCAGCTGCGGCCACTCGGTGACCACGATCGCCGCGTCCGCCCCAGCCAGCGCCTCAAGCGGATCCTGGTACCGCGTGGCCTGATCCCACAGCTGCGGCTCGGTGACCCGGGCCAGCGGGTCCCAACAGCGCACCTGAGCACCTTCGGCGAGTAGCCGGGAGGCGACCACCTCGCTGGGGGCCTGGCGCATGTCATCAGTGTGGGCCTTGAACGCCATGCCCAGCATCGTCACCGTCTTGCCCGTGAAGCTGCCGAGCTCGTCCTTGAGTCGCTGCAAGGCGCGGCGGGGCTGGAGATTGTTGACCTCGATGACCGCAGTGAGCAGTTGCAGGTGCAGGCCGTCGTTGGACGCCAGACTCTTGAGGGCGACGCCGTCCTTGGGAAAGCAGGAACCGCCCCATCCGAGGCCGGCCCGCAGGAAGTGCGGGCCGATCCTCGGGTCCATGCCGACCGCGCTCATCACCTTCTCCACGTCGGCACCAGTGGCCTCGCACAGCGTCGCGACTTCGTTCGCAAAGGAGATCCGGGTCATCAGCAACGCGTTCGCGGTCAGCTTCGTGAGCTCCGCAGAGCGCACGTCCATTCGCACCACCGGCCCGTCCACGCCCTGATGCAGGGCGGCAACGAGGTCGCGAGTGGCCTGGTCGGCGGCACCGACGACGATCCGGTCCGGGTGCATGAAGTCCGCCACCGCCTTGCCCTCGGCGGTGAACTCCGGATTGGAGGCGTAGCCGACATGGGCCAGGCCGGCGAGATCAAGCCGCTCCCGAATGCGGTCACCGGTGCCGATCGGCACGGTGGACTTGACCACCACGGCGGCCAGGTGCGGTGCACACACGAGGTCCTCGACCACGGCGTTCACCCGCGACAGGTCCGCGTCCCCGGCCGCCGTGGGAGGCGTGTCGACGCACACGTACGCCACCTCGGCGCCGGCCAGCGCGTCCTCGGCGTCCAGGGTGAAGCGCAGCCGCTCGCCATTCCTCGTGATCAGCTCACTCAGCCCGGGCTCATAGAAGGGCACCTCGCCGCGGGCCAGGGCCTCCACCTTCTGGGGCACGACGTCGCGCACCACCACGCGGTGGCCAAGCTCAGCCAGGCACGCAGCGGTCACCAGGCCGATGTAGCCGGCGCCGAAGACCGCGACGCTGCGGGGGGCGGAGGGGGTGGATTCCATCTGTCGGTCCGTTCTCGAAGCATCACCGGTGGACTCGCCAGCACTGTAGTGCACCAGCGCAGACCGGTCCGATTTATCTGATGAACACTCAAGTAGGTTCTCAGTAGCCTCGGTTGGTGGCGCTAGGCTCTGAGACCCACCAGTGTGAGGAGCCAACCGTGACCACCGAGACGACCAGGACCGACCCGGCCGCGTTCGCCGCGGCCCTGCCCCACCACGTCGTGTCGGCCACCGCGATGGTCACCGACCCAGCCGGGCGCATCCTGATGCTGCACCAGGCCCACCCCTACCCCGGCCACCCCCCCTGGTGGCAGCTCCCGGGCGGCCTCAGCGATCCCAACGAGGACCCCGTCACCACCGCGCTGCGCGAACTGCGCGAGGAGGCCGGCATCCGTCCGACCCAGCCGCTGCGCCCCCTGGCCGTCGACTACCGCTCGGCACTCGACGGCTGGCCCCCGGTGATCGACTTCGCCTTCGACGTCGGCGCGCTCCCTGAAGGCCAACCGATCCGTCTCAGTCCCGAACACGACTCCTACGCCTGGCGCACCGCCGCCGAGTGGCCGGCGTTCTTGCAGCCGCTACAACTCGACTGGTTCACGGCGCTATGGCAGGCACACTCCGGGACGCGCACCGCTGTGCTGCTCAACGGCCGCCCCGCCGCTTGGGCCGGATCAGCGGTATTGGGTCCTACGACGGCCAACCGGGCCCCCTGACCGGCAGGTCCCCAACAGCTGGCCCTCTGCCGAACATCCAAACGGGCCAATCCTCCGAGGGCTCTCTCACAGTTGACCAACCGTGACCACCTTCATCGCCACCGCGCCGCCGGCCCGCCGTGACCCAGACCTCGCACTCGTGCAGGCATCCACCGCAGCCGCGGCCACCTGGATTGGGGAACTCGCCGAGCGCCAGCCGCTGCGCCACGCGGACTCCTACCGAGACCTGGCGGAGGCGATCCGCGCGGTCGGATAGCGCCTGAGCCTGAGCGATGACCTCCTGGCCGGCATCGACGACATCGACCAAGCCGTAGCAACCGGGTGGCGCGAAGCCTCCGGACCGGCTGGAGCCTGAGCACAGCGGCCGTCCCGGCCGACTCGCAGCAGTTGCCCATCGGGCTTTCGTCGACGAAAGCCCGATGGGTTCTACTGGTCCGTGGCCCTGTTCCTGTCGAGGCCGGAGCCGGTGTCGTCGCCCGTTGGCGGCAGGCGTTCGTGCTCCACGAGGTCAAGCGGCGGCCGAGGCCGACGACCTATAGGTGGCCTCGCGGATCCGCGCTGTCGAGCACGAGATCAACCGGACGGCGTGACCGGGGACCGAACGCCGAGCCACTGCTCAGCATTCCAGGCGTGGTACCGCTCAACCTCGGTGAACCCCAGCTTTGCCGCGAGGCGCATCGAGCCGACGTTGGCGGTCTGGGTGGCGAGCACCACCGGCTCACCGGGAAGGACATCGGCGAGCCATTCAAGTGCCGCCGCGCACGACTCGGCGGCATAGCCGAATCCCCACGCCCGTGGCAGGAACAGGTAGCCGAGATCGGCCTTCCCCGCAGCAGCCGGGCGATGGTGCTCCGGTGCCCTCCTGAGCAGGATCTGGCCGATCATCGACCCGTCGAGCTCAACGACGAAACTCCCTGGCCACCGCTCGGGCACCTCGGGCGTCTCGCGCTCAAGCTCGTCACGCGGCCGGGAGCCGCCGAGGTAGGTGTGCACCTCCGGCGAGGCGAGCAGCTCGATGAACGCCGCACGGTCCCGGCCTCGGGCTCGCGGAGCACGAGCCGCTCGGTCCTGATCGGCTCAGGTGGCCAGACGACGGGTCCGAGTCCAGTCATGGCGGGCAATTCCTCTCGAAGCCAGCGACACCAGGAGACGGTGCCGCAGAGGGGGACGCGTCTGACGAGTGATCCAGTTCCGGGCAACGGGTCCGCCAACCCGTCGCCGTGCCCAGTGGATTGGCACTGCCGTTCGGTGGCAACGGCGACGTGGCCGCGCTTGTCGGAGCCTTCAGCTCCGGACGTTGCGAGCCGTCCGGAGCCCGCGCCGTCGGGGATATGACACCGAGCACGGAACGATCAAGGTGACACGGAACGCGGAACCGTCAGAACGCCCAGCTCACAGCGTCGGCACGTGACACCGAAACGCGGAACCTACATATCCCTAGATAACAAGCAGGGCTGGTGGCTGCGGTGTCAGCGGTGGCGATGGTCGTTCGGGGCGAGTCTGGGGCCGAAGCGCGGGGCGCGAGCACTGGTGAGGCGGATGAGTCGGCACACGCGGTGGCGGTGCGGGACGAAGGGGGCGAGCAGCTCCAGCATCTGTTCGTCGCTGGACCGGGCGCTACCGGCCAGGCAGTACCCGACGTGGTTGGCGAGGTGAAAGTCGCCGACGGAGACGGCGTCGGCGTCCCCGTTGGATCGCTGGAGGGTCTCGGCTGCTGTCCAGATCCCGATTCCCGGCACGGAGGTCAGCCGGGCGAAGGCCGCTGGGCTGTCCATGGCCGCGGCTTCTTCCAGGCGGGGAGCCAGCCGGACGGCGCGCAGCACCGTGCTGGAGCGCTTGGGGTCGACGCCGGCCTTGTGCCATTCCCAGCTCGGGATCGCCGCCCACTCGCGTGCGGAGGGGATCACCCGCAGCGTGGGGTGGGGTCCGGGTGCGGGGGTGCCGAAGTGGCGCAGGAGGTAGCGCCATCCGCGGTAGGCCTCGGTGACGGTGACTTTCTGTTCCAGGATCGCGGGGATGAGGGAGTCCATGACGAGGCCGGTCGCGCCGAGGCGCAAGCCGGGGTTGCGGCGCTGAACCTCGCGCAGCGGGCCGGGCGGCAGAACGAGCTGGCTTGGGTCGTCGTCGGCGCCAAGCAGGGTGGGCAGCCGGTCCAGGAGCCAGTCGGCGGCCGGTCCCCACGCGGTCGCGGTGATCTCGCCGGTCTGGGGGTGGGCGGTGATTCGGATGGTGCCTATGCCGGCCGGGGTGCGGAACGCTCGCCACAGTCCGCCCGCTTCCCACGAGGCCGTCGGGTCGCCGGCGCCTCGGGAGATGGGGCCGAGGACGTGGCCGAGGTCGACGGCGAAGGCGGGCCGCCAGGTGCGCCGCGCGCCGTCCATGTCTCTTCACCACCGGGTCGGTCTGCTGCCCGCGCCTGCCCGCGGGCGATGCCGAACACTACGCGACCGCAGATGGTGATCGGAAACCCGCCTTAGGGCAGCCGTCACGCCCAGTGTTCGATTCGCCTGTGCAGGTGAGAGCCGACTTCCGTTCGAATCTGCGTTCGCTCAAGCGTTCGAAAAGCTCTATCGTGAGCACTAAGGAGGTGGGGGCCGACAGCAGCGACACAAGGGGGCAGAGCAAAGGAGGCGGCACCGCATGTTCGCGCATCTGCATGTCGCCTCCGGCTTCAGCGAGCGCTACGGCGCCAGCCAGCCGGTCGACCTGGTCCGCCGGGCCGCCGAGCGCGGCATCGCCACCCTCGCGCTGACCGACCGGGACACCGTCACCGGCACCTCCCGGTTCCTGCGCGCCTGCCGCCAGGCCGGTGTCCGGCCGATCCTGGGCGTGGACCTGGCGGTCGAACCCATCGCTCCCGAACCCGCCGGGCCGGCCTGTCGGACTCCGGCGCGCGGGGGCGCCCACGTCGTCGAGCACCCGCTGCGATTCATCCTGCTCGCCAGGAGCGCGGCCGGCTGGGCGCGGCTGTGCCGTCTGGTGTCCGCCGCGCACACCGCCGAAGGCCGGCCGGTGCTGACCTGGGAGCAGCTGCGTGAACACGGGAGCGAGGAGCTGCTGGTGTTGCTTGGTCCGGTGAGCGAGCCGGTGCGGGCGCTGGGTCGGGGCCGGGCGGATGTGGCCGAGCAGCTGCTGCGGCCGTGGCTGGAGGTGTTCGGGTCGGCGGTGCGGCTGGAGGTGGTGGGGCACTGCCTGCCGGGTGAGGGGCCCGGGTCGCTGCGGTTGGCCGCCCGCACGCTCGCTTTCGGGGACCGGGTGCGGGTGCCGGTGGTGTTGACCGGTGCGGTGCGCTACGCGGACGCCGAGCAGCACCGGGTGGCGGATGTGCTGGACGCGGCCCGCCTGCTGCGCCCGATCGATCGGCGCGTGCTGGACTGCGGGGAGCGGTGGCTCAAGGACGGCGTGCTGATGCGGCAGGAGGCGTCGCGGATCGCGGCCGCGGGCGGGCACGGCGAGGGGCGGGCGGTGCGGCTGGTGGCCGACACGGTGGCGGCCGCCGAGGCCTGCACGTTGCAGCCGCACCGTGACCTCGGTCTGGGGCGGCCGCACCTGCCCGAGCCTCATCTGGTCGGTGCCGGCAGCGGGGTGGGGGATGCTGCTCGGGCGCTGCGTGAGCGGTGCGAGGCCGGGCTGGTGCGTCGCGGCCTGGACCGCGACCGGCGGGCCCGGGCCCGCCTGGACCAGGAACTCGCCGTCATCAGCCGGCTCGACTACGACACCTACTTCCTGGTCGTCGACCAGGTGGTGCGCGACATCCGGGAGATGGGGGTGCGGGTCGCCGCCCGCGGCTCCGGGGCCGGCTCGATGGTCAACCACGTGCTGGGGATCGCGACCGCCAACCCGCTGGAGCACAGCCTGCTGTTCGAGCGGTTCTTGACGGTGCGCCGCACCGATATGCCCGACATCGACCTCGATGTGGAGGCGCATCGGCGCTTGGACATCTACCGGCGGGTGATCGAGCACTTCGGCACCTCCCGTGTGGCGATCACCGGTATGCCCGAGACCTACCGGGCCCGACAGGCTCTGCGCGCGGCAGGTCTCGCGCTCGGCATCGCCCCGGGCGAGGTGGACGAGATCGCCAAGTCCTTCCCGCACATCCCGGCGGCCGGGATCCGCCAGGGGCTGCGAGAGCTTCCGGAGCTGCGCCCGCTGGCCGCCCGAGCTCGCCGGTACGGGCCGTTGTGGGAGCTGGCCGAAGCCCTGGACGGGCTGACCAGTGGTATCGCCCAACATCCGTGCGGCGTGATCATCACGGACGGTTCGCTGCTGGACCGCCTGCCGGTCCAGCCGACCCCGACCGGGGACTTTCCGATGGTGCAGGCCGACAAGTACGACGTCGAACTCGGACGGGACGGGAAGGTCGGCGACGGCTTCGGACTGATCAAGCTCGACATCCTGGGCGTCAGGATGCAGAGCGCGATGGCGCACGCCGTGCAGGAGATCGCCCGCACCACCGGCACCGTCATCGACCTCGACGATCCGAAGCAGGTGCCGCCAGACGACCTGTTCGCGTTCCTCATGATCCAGGCCGCAGACACCATCGGCATGCACCAGCTGGAGTCACCTGGGCAGCAGGACCTCGTCTCCCGGTTGCAGCCGCGCGACATCAAGGACGTCATCGCCGACATCAGCCTGTTCCGCCCCGGTCCGGTGGCCGGCGGGATGCCCGCCCAGTACATCGCCGCCCGCCACGGCCGCGCCCCCGCCTACCCGCACCCGGACTTGGAGCCGGTGCTCGCCGACACCTACGGCGTGACGATCTGGCACGAGCAGATCATCGGCATCCTCGCGACGATGACCGGCTGTGACTTCGCGCTCGCTGAAGAAGCCCGGCGCGCGCTCGGCAATCCGGCCCGGTTGGGGAAGATCGAGGCGTGGTTCCACCGCGAGGCCACCGGGCGCGGTTACGATGAGCGCACCCGCGAAGCGGTCTGGGGTATTGTCAACTCCTTTGGTGCATACGGCTTTTGCCGGGCTCATGCGACTGCTTTCGCTGTGCCGGCCCTGCAGTCCGCGTGGCTCAAGGCGCATCATCCGGCCGCCCAGTACGCCGGGCTGCTGGAGCATGATCCGGGGATGTGGCCGGCGCGGGTGATTGTGGCCGACGCCCGCCGCCACCAGGTCCCGGTCCTGCCGGTAGACGTCAACCGGAGCGACGCGCACTACCGTGTCGAGAAGCACCAGGGCGTGTGGGGTGTGCGGATGGCGCTGTCCGCAGTCCACGGAATCAGCGAGGACGAGACCGCGCGGATCGTCGCCGGTCAGCCGTACACCTCGCTCTCCGACCTGTGGGAGCGGGCCCGTCCGTCCCGGCCGGTGGCCGAGCGGCTCATCTCGGTCGGCGCGCTCGACTCGTTGGCAGGGCCGTTGAACCGCCGAGACCTGCTCCTGCAGGCCGGCGAACTCCACCACGCCCAACGCAGTCGCCGCGTCCTGACCGGGCAGCTTCCCCTCGACACCGCCAGCGGCGCAGCCGGCGGCGCCGCGCCGAGTGGCCTGCCGGAGATGACCGAGATCGAGAAGGTCAGCGCCGAGCTGCGGGTCCTCGGCGTAGACGTCACCAGCCACCTGATGGAGCACCATCTGCAGCTGCTGCGCGAGCTGGGCACCGTGGACGCGCACCGGCTGGGCGACCTCGCCCCCGGCACCACGGTCCTGGTCGCCGGCGTGCGCGCCTCCACCCAGACCCCGCCGACCCCGTCCGGGAAGAGGATCATCTTCGTGACCCTCGACGGCGTCGACGGCCTCATCGACTTGGCGTTCTTCGAGGACTCCCACCCCGCCTGCGCCCGGACGATCTTCCACTCGGGCCTGCTCCTGGTACGCGGCGCCGTCACCCGGCGCGGGCCGCGCACGTCCATCACCGGCACCGCCTGCTGGGACCTCGGCGAACTCGCCGACGTGCGCCGCGACCACGGTCTGGACGCGGTCGCCGCCCGCCTCGCCCAGCAGCTGCCCCACCCCGCCGGCGCAGCGGTGCGGCCCGAGGCGATGCCCACCGGTGCGCGCCGCCACCCTTGGGCCGACCTCCAGACCCCGGGCGAGCGCTCCCCCTCCCCGCGCCGTCTCGCCCACGCCAGCCAAGGCTCCGCCGGATGACCACCGCCGTCAGCACCCGGGTGCTGTATCTGCGCTTCCACCCGCCGACCGGCCGAGTGCCGGAGGACGCGGAGTACGGGCGGCTCCTGGACCTGCTCACCGACTTCACCCCCATCGTTCAGGCGCTGCCGCCGGACGCTGCTTTGGCCGACGTCGCCGGCGCGCTGCGGTACTGGCGCACTGACCCGGCCGGCCTCGCCTCGCTGATCCGCGTGCGCGCCCTGGCTCTTCACGGCACCGACGTCACGATCGGCGCCGCGGCCAACCCTCAGCTCGCCCGCCTCGCCGCGCACACCCAGCCGCGCGGCGGCCTGCGCGTCCTGCCCCCCGAGCAGGTGCCGGCCTTCCTGGCCTCGATGCCGCCCACCGCGCTGCCCGGCATCGGAACGGCGACCGCCCGCACCCTCGCGCAGCTCGGCCTGACCACCGTGGGCGCCATCGCCGCCACCCCGCTGGCGACCCTGCAACGCGCCCTCGGCGCCGGGCCGGGCCTACGCCTGCACCAGCACGCCCACGGCATCGACCGCAGTATCGTCGTCACCGGCCGCCCCGAACCGGTGCTCGCCGTCGAGCACGACTTCGACTACGACGAACTCGACCCGGCCGCCCAGCGGCGGGCGCTGCTCAGCCTCGCCCACGACCTCGGGCACACCCTTCGCGGGCGCCGGCAGACGGCCGGGGCGCTCACCCTCACCGTCCGGTATGCCGACCAGGCCACCACGACCCGCACCCGCCGCCTTGCCGAGCCCTCGGCCCACAGCCCGACCCTGGCGGAGGCGGCGTACCGCCTGCACACCGGGCTCGGCCTCCAGCGCGCCCGCGTCCGAAGCCTCACCCTGCGGGCCGACCACCTCGACGCGGCCGACCGCGCCAGCCACCAGCTCACCCTGGACGGCGCCACCGAGCAGGCCCGGCACCGCGAAAGCGCCGCCGACCGGGCCCACACCCGCTACGGACGCCACGCCATCACACCCGCCGCCGTACTCACGCCGTCGACCAGGTCGCGCGCCAAGCCCCGGCCTCGACCTCAACCGGCGGCCTCCCGGTACGAAGCGGGCGCCTGAAGCCACAGCCGCACCTGACGAAGCCCCGCCCGCAACTGCTCCTCGTCGGCTTCGGCCCGCGTCCGCACCCCTATGGCGTCATTGATGCGCATCTGCACCATGGGGATCGTGTCGTGGACGACAGCGCTCAACGTGCCCACCCTCGCGGCGATCTCCTGACGAACCTCCGCACCGGAGAGCATGTCGATCTCCTCCTCCGACAGCGTCGGGTTGGGGATCTGCAGCGAGCCGGGGTGCGCCAGCCAGTGCTCTACCTGTGTCAGGCCCACGGCCAGATCGGCCAGCCTCGCATCTCCGCGCCACCGAACTCCCATGGCTTTGTTAATCACCGGATGAATGATCTTGAGCTGCTCCTTGTGCAGACGGCTCAGCTCGATCGCCCGCAGGTTCAGCAGGTCACGAGCATGCGCGTCAGACAGCAGCGGCAGCGGCTCGCACGAGCGGCAGTACTCCCCCGGCGCGGCGGCCGGCTCAGCACCACAGCCGGTACACACGAACCCCGGGCAGGAGTCGCACAGCTGGTGTCCTTCTTCCGCGTCGGCGTAGGCCTCCTCGGGCAGCTCCTCCCGCAGCACTTCTGCGACGGACCGGCATTGGGCGACGCAGTGCCGCGCGGCCTCGGCTGCCCCCTGCCGAGGGATCAGCGCCCGCCGGCGCCACTGGTGCCCGGCCCGCCCTCCGCCCACGGCCACTAGGACTTCCTCGACTGATTCGTTCCAGCCGTCCTGGTAGGCCTTCAGCAACCGCACGTCGTGGCCGTTCCTGGTCTTGTTGTGCTCGCGGTCGTTAAGGCACTCGCAAGACAACCGCTCGGCCTGCCCGAAGTACTCCGCCCCGAAGTACCCGCAGACCGGGCACAGGGTCCACCAGTACATGGCATCGTCGTAGACCCACATCCCGCCTTCGGGACTGCTCTGCCACACGTCCAGCCCATCGTCCCCGTAGGCCATGGGGAGCGGGCCGAACGCGAGCAGGGCCCTACCGTGCCAAGCCTCATCGACATGGACCGGGCTGTCCCAGTCCTGCTCGTCGAAAAACGTGTCGGTCGGGTAGTACTCCCAGCCGCCCGCGGCTGCCGCGAACCGGCGCCACCAGCCCAAATCCTCATGCCCGGGGGCCGTGACGGCGTCGAACCAGATCCGCTCGCGGGGCAACCAGAACGCCGGCATGCACGTTCGGCCGTCGCCCGCGGTGAACACTTGCGGCTCGTAGACCCACGGCACCTGCAACCGGTCGAACACAGCCGACCACCGAGCATGTAGTTCGGTCCGGAAGGATGTGGTGATCACCTCGTAAGCCAACGCCATCCTCCACCCTGCGATCGCCGTCACCCGGACAACGAGACCGTCCCACCAGGGCAACCAAGTTCCCTCAAATGGCAGAGCAGCCGGTTACCCGGACGGCCAACCCGATCCGCAGAAGCCCGCCCTACCAGCGGGCGTGAGCGCCCACCAATCGGAGATCGTCCGGTACGGCAGTAGTGCCCCGGCGCGAGGACCCCCGCAGGAAGCGCCAGCTGATATGGCGCTACTGCGGGGGTCAGTCACGGAGAACTCGGCCCGCACGGTGCAGTCGTACACCTGGGTCCTGTAGACGTGCTCACCAGGGGGCTGGGCGGCGTAATCGATCTCAAGCACGGTACGGAAGCCAGCCATCGCCCCACGGCCCGCCCCTGCAAGTTGTGTAGGAGAGTCATGCTCTGATCAGCAGGTCTGCAGGCCGGTGGTGTCAGGGGATGAAGTGGGCGCCCAGCACCCCCCGGCCTGCGTCGGCAGCGGCGCGCCAGAGCGGGGGGATTCCGTCGAGCAGCGCGTCGATGTCTTCCTGGCTGCCTTCGTCGCGCAGGGTGTCGTCCAGGCGTTGCGCAGCGCGGCTGCGTTCCTGGGGGTTCCAGGCGAAGGCGCGTTCGATGGCGGGTAGTGCCTGGCGGACCTGTTCCGGCGACAGCACGAGATCGCCGAGCCAGCCCGGGATCTGCAGAAAACGCTCAGGACCGACGGCGTAGGCCAAGGCGGCTGCCGGAAACCTCTTGCGCACGGTGACCACGATGGGTGGCAGCGATGCGTCATGCCCGCGATTCCACGCCTCGTAGACGACGCAGATATGTTCTGCCAACGCGCCTGGTGCGGCCGCTTCCATGAACTGGTGTCTGGCCTCTTTCGTGTCCGCGAGCGTGCGCCACCATTGAAGGAACTCGCTGGACTGGGCCGCCTCTTCGTCAATGGCCGGCCGCAGGAGCGGCGCGTAGTGGTCGATGGTGTCGGCGTCCACCGGTACCAGGCACCACGTCCCCATGAAGCTCATGTGCGCCTTCCTCTCTCGTCTTCGCGGATGTTGGCACGCGCGTCTGACAGGCCATCACGAGCGGCCGGAACGCGGGTGGTGTGCGGATCGGGAACCGGGCCCACCCGCCACTCAGCCTGGAGACCACGGCCACCCTGCGCTGTAGGGCCGGTCAGGGGCTGTCTCCCGCCCAGTCCCAGCGTTTCGGGTCCGAGCGGCGGGGTTCGTAGTGGGCGCGGCCTCCGGGGCCGTAGTGTCCGATCTCGGTGAGCAGTGCCGCGCCGTCGGCGAGTTGCTCGGCGTCCCAGCCGGTGACGTCCAGGAGTAGTCCGTCAAGGGGACCTGCGCACAGTTCCCGGTAGTCGTGGCCTGGTTGGGGTCCAGGGTCAGGGTCGTCGTGGTCGGCTCCGTAAACCCGGCCTCTCATCAGCGCCTCGTCGTCCATGCCGCCAGCATTCCAGCTACCTGCGACATGCCCGGCGTCGACCATTCACTGGGCGGGCGAGGAGCGTGCGTCTGCGCGGGCGGGCAGCGCCGACCGGTCGGCGCTGCCCGTGACGTGTGGCTCAGTCGACGGAGAAGTCGGCCCGCACGAGTCCGGTGAACGTGACCTCCAGGCTGCGGGCGCGGCGGCCGCCGTCGGTGAAGTAGGAGTCGCGCAGGCCTTCGGCGATGATCTTTTCCTGCTCCTGCTGGCTGGCTCCGCGGTCGCGGGCCTCGAACAGCCTGCGTGCGACGTCGCCGGACAGTTTCTGTGTGGGGAGGATGCGCTCGCGGGGATCGTCGGTGCCTGGTCCGGTGGTCTTGAAGCCGAAGGTGGCCATCACGTCGACGTAGAAGCCGTTGGCTTCGGCTGCCTTGCGGATCCGGTTGCGGACGCGGGGCTGCCAGCGTTCGCGGACGGCCTCCTCGACCTTCTTCGCGTTCTCCACGGTGATGCCACCGCCCTTGGCCCAGCGCTCCACCGAGCGCTTGGACACCCCGAGCTGTTCGGCGACGTTCTTGGTGCCCTTGAGTTGGCGGACCAGGAAGTTCGCGCGGCCGGCCAGGGTCTTTGGGATGGGCTGGGTCTGCATGGCCCGCTCCAGCCCCCGGTCGAGTGCTTCGCTCATTCAGGTCACTCCCCTTCGGCGTAGGCGTCGCCGCCCTTGATGTGGCGGCCCGGGTTGACGTCGTCGGCGATCAGGTCCAGCGCCCATGCCATCGTCTGGGTGCCTTCGTGCTTCACGTGCCCGGGAGAAATCCCCAGGCGCCACGCGGTGGCCGGGGTGCCGTCTGGGCGGCGCAGGACGTCCAGGGGTGAGGGGCCCTTGGAGGGGTAGACGATGCAGTCGGCAAGGGCGGCGATCGGGTACTGGCCGGTGGCTTCGGCGTGGCGGCGGATCTTGCGGTGCTTGTTGACGGTGTCGGTGTCGATGACCAACGCTCGGTTGAGCGGGTCCCAGGTGGGGCGGTCCAGGGCCGGCCATCGCTGGCCGGGCCGGTAGGAGGCACCGCGGGGGCGCTCGCGGAGCTTGCCGATCCCGCCCTTGGCGGTGGACTTGATGGCGTGCAGGATCGCCAGCTCGACCGGATCGCCGTTCTTCAAGTTGGCCATCGCCGCCAGGAACGCCTTGATGTCGCGCTCCGCGAGGTTCAGGGAGATGCCGAGGTTGGCCATGGTGGTGATGTAGGCCTCGCGCAGGTGCTTGTGCCAGGGGTCCAGCCACGGGCCTGAGTCGTGGCGCAGCCAGCCCTCGGTGGGCTGGATGGGGATGCCGAGTTCGTGGGCGTAGGCGACCTTGACGGTGCTGTACCAGGCGGGTCCGGTGGGCGGCAGGCCGTCGGGGGTGAAGGGGTTGGGCATGCGGGGGTCGAGCTCGGCGGTGGAGAAGTCGCACTTCCAGCTGCCCGGGATCCGCTTGTCGAAGGCGGGTTCGAGCTCGTGGTAGGGCTCGCCGAGTGCCATGGTGAGCCTGCCGGCTGCGGCGAGGAAGGCCATGTTGACGTCGAGGCCGATCACGTACGGGTAGCCGCGTTCGCGGTCCTCGATCAGGTCCAGGTCGCGGATCCAGTCCCATGTCTCGGTCATGAGTACGTCTTCCGGGGCGCGGTCCTGGGCGAGGGGGTGCTCGGCCGGGGGCTCGGGCGGTGCGGGGTCGAAGGCGTGGGCGCGGGAGCCCTCTACCGGTCCGGAAGTCCAGCCGGTCTCGGTGCGCACGGCGCGGGTCGGCGGGCGCAGCGCCTCCATGAGCGCCAGGCCGGTGACGGCGGTGGAGCCGCGCGGGGTCTGGACGCGCTCGGCGTAGCCGCCGAGGAGGGCTGCCAGTTGGGCGGCGTCGAGGTCGGCGGGCACCTTCCAGCCTGCGGAGGCGAGGGCGGACCACGTCGGGATGCAGTACTGCACGCAGACGCGCTTTCCGCCGTCCGGGGTGCGGAAGACGCGGGCCCAAGGGCCGAAGCCGCGCTGGGTGAGCTGCCAGCCGGCCTTGACGAGTGCCTTGACGACCGGTCCGGTCTCCGGCAGACGGCCGATTCCGCGCTCGAAGTCGCTGTCCGCATCCTCGCCCATCGGCGGCAGGCCCAGGAACTCCGCGGCGCCCGCCATGAGGACAACCAGCGGGTCGCTGTCCTTGCCGTGCTTGTGCAGCCGCTGCTGCCCGAGGCCTGCGCCCACTGCCCACTCGGTCAGCTGGGGCAGCGTCACTGCCGGCACGTCGAGCACGCGGCCGTCGACCAGGTGCGCGAGCAGGGCGCGGCCGGAGGGGGCGAGGTCGATGACCGCCAGCGGGCCGGCGGGGTACTTCGCGGGGGTGGCCGGGCTGGTTGCGGCCTGCGGCCGGGCTGTGGCGGTCGCCTTCACCGGTGCCCTGCGCGCTCGGGGCGCGGCCTGGCGTGTGGCGGGAGCAGCGGCGGTGGTGTGGGGCGCGGTCCGGCCGGGTGTCGCCGCCTCTGGGGCTGCGGCGGGGTCCGGCTCCAGCGCGGGCGCGGCTGTGGGCGGCGTGATGCCGGGGCGGCAGAAGCCTCCCAGGTGCATCGGCACGCCCTGGGAGCGGTAGACCGAGGGGTTGCCGCACTGCACGCACGGCGCGGCCGGGCCCATCACCAGCGAGCCGTCCGGGTGCTGGTCGAGCATCGGCATCGGCGCGGTCTCCACTGCGGGTGCGGGTGTTGGGATCTGGGGCTGGGTGGGCGTCACGGCGGCCAGCCGAGCGACGATGCCTTCCAGCAGGCGGGCGTAGGCTGCGCGGGCGTCGCCCTGGGGCTCGCGCTGGCCTGCTTCCCAGGCGGTGAACGTGCTGGTGCTGACGCCGAGGGCCTTGGCGGTGGCGGCCTTCGTCAGTCCGTACTCGGTGCGCAGCCGGGCCCGTTCGGCCGGGGTTGGCAGTTCGATGGCGCGGCGCGGGCCCTGGCCGAGCAGGGCGTCGATCGCGTCGGGTGCGTCAGGCTGTGTGCCCATGTCCTTCTCCCTCCCTGCGTGGTGGCGCTAGGCCGCGCTGTACAGGCCGCGCTTGACCCGGACGACCCGGCCGGCCTTCAGCAGTCCGTCGATGTACACCGACGCGCCGTTCTTGACGGTGTACTTGCCCGCCGCGCTCATGGCGTCGGCGATCTCCCCCAGCGTCATCGGCTTGTCTGAAGCCCGCAGAATCGCCACGATGGCGTCCGCCTTCGTCAGGTCCTTGAGGTCCTCCCCTGGCATTACAGCCGCCTCGACCAGCTTCTTGAAGGCGTCTCGCTGGGCGCGCAGCCCTTCGATGCGCACTCCCAGGAGGTCCCGCTCGCGCTCCGCTTCGCGGAGCTCATTCTCCACCCGCTCAAGATCCTCAACATAGGACGTCATACGCGGATCATAGCAGATACTACCCAGGATTCTAAAAGAGGTTAGAGAGTATCTCTTAAGATATCTCTCTATAGGTGCAAAGAGTCGCGGCGTGGTGTGCGATGTCCGTGCTACTCAGCTCGCCTGAGGTGGCGCCAGGGCCTAGCCGCAGCCGGGAGAATGGGCTGGTGAATAGCTCTCAGCCGCGCGGCCTCCACGCCCTGATCCCTACCGCCCGCCAAGCGGCAACTCCCGGGGAGCGGGCCGCTGCCCAGATGCTCCACCTGCGCACCGCTTCCGTTCCGGTGCCGGTGCTGGCCGCGGCCGCCGAGCTGATCGCCGCCCACCTGGAGGACCCGGACCCGGTCACCCGCGAGGCCGCAGCCGACGTCCACGCCCACCTTCTCGCCGTACTGGAGAACGCCGCACCCGGGCGCGAGTGAACAACCCGGTGGACCATCGAGCAGGCTGAGGCACCGTCACAACCTGCGCATCGGCCGGGACGATCCGCCGACCGATCAGCCGGACGTCGACGGGTGCGCCGAGACCTCCACCCGGACAAGGACCGGCTTCGGCATCTGAACGTGTTACCAGAGACGTCCGCGCGCATCCAGGCGGCAACTGCGGTTATCTAGGGCCGGATCTGATCTGTGAAGCACGTTGATGAGGCTCGGGAAATCGGCCACCCCGCGCTCAGCGGTTCGTCAGAGTTGCTCGCCCTGATTCGCCATCTGCATGCGGTGGGCGGGACCCACCGCATCAGTTGTCGTCCACGGTGAGGCCGACGTGCTGGGCGAGGGAGGGGGCGAGGTCGAGTAGCTGGGGGGTGGTGACGACGGCACCCCTGAGGGATTCGGCTCCGGAGATGATGCCCAGTGCGAGCGCTCCGCGCAGGTCGACCCGGGCGAGGGTGGCTTTGGTGAAGTCGACCCGGTCCAGGATCGTTCCCGGGAAGGAGACGTCGGTCAGGGTGGCGCCGGCGAAGTCCACGTCGCGCAGCAGGCAGTCGACGAAGGCGACCTCCCGCAGTTTGGCCGCGCGCAGGTTGACCGAGTCGAATTTGCAATTGTGGAAGACGGCTCGCCGCATCTGGGCCCCGTGGATCTGGGTGCCGGCCAGGAGGCTGGAGAGGCACTCGGTGTCCAGCCAGGTGGTTTCCGCGAGGTCGGTGCCCACGGTGCGGATGTTGTGCATCCACACGGTGTCCAGGTGCGCGCGCCGCAGGCGTCCGCCGGTGAAGGTCACCTCGGACAGGGCCGACTCGTTGAAGCGGGCCATGCCGGCGTCGATGTCGTTGAAGGCGCGGCCGTCGATGTGGAGCCACTCGTAGTCGCCCTCTCGTTCCAGATCCGCCTCGAACAGCTCAAGGCGGTGTGCGTAGGGCAGGTCGGTCAGGTCACGGGGGGCACGGGTGCGCATCGGCGTCCTTCCAGGATCGGAGGCAGCCCTCGAAACGGCCCTTGGCAGGGGCCATGCGGAGTTCGAGGAGATGGCCTCATGCTCACCCGCTCCGACCGGCTCCGTCCAATCGCCTCCGAGCGGGGAACTCCCTGCGTCGACCGCGCGGCCAGGCCTCACGAGCTACGACAGCATCGCGAAGTTTACGGAAAGCCACTATGTGTCACGCTTCGTGCTGGGGCTGGGATTGCCGTCACCGCGTCCAGAGCCTCACGGGACTGGCCAACAGGGCCTCCTGCCAGCGGTATTGCCCAGGCAGGGCGGTCGGGTAGGCGTCGGCCGGCGAGCAGTCGTGGGCTTCTCCCAGATTCATTTTGCGCTGCAGCCTTGATCACCCAGATGCGAAGGCCGCGCTCTCCGACCCTCACGGGGAACGCCGTCCCACGCCCCCGCACGCGGAGGTACGCCGCTGCGCGCCGAGACGCCGGTAGAGCAGCAGCGCGTCCGCTCCGCACACGCGGAGGTATGTGGGCACCGACAGCCTCGCGCGTCATCGCTTCTCCAAGCCGGAGCTCCCCGATCGGCACGCCGTGCTCGATCAGGACAGCAGCTGGGGCCAGTCCGTGGACGGAGGGATCGCGACGCGGACGAGCCGGACGATCTGATGAGCACTCAGGGCCTTCCGTCGAAGTCAATCGAACTGGCAAGCATGATGAGCAGGTGCAGCAATGCGACCCTGCGCACTACCGCCGGCGCCCGGTCCCAGATCGGGCGGGCCTTCTCGCCTCCCAGCTGCCGGGTGGTGGCCAGGGCCTTCATCGTGATGCTGGTCGCCGGGTCCGCCGTGCGCGCCGTACGGCGGAGGCCGTCCACCACCTCCTGCTCCGGTCGCCGTGGGCCATCCGGGTCCCAGCTCGGCCGAGCCGCCGCCAGCAGACCGAGGCACAACCCGGCTGCCTCCCACCCAGCATCGTCGCCGCGGTGCTCCAGCTCATATCAGCGGTGCCCTCCACCAGTTCCCGCCAGAGGCGGTGACGGTGGCCGGCATGCTCGCAGAATCGGTCATGCCTCGATCAGCTGGTACCCAATTCAGTGCGATGACGCAGGGATTCGCGCCGTGAGGTTCTGTTCACGTCCCTACACCTTATTCCCGCGCCAGATCGCAACTCCGACGAACGTTCCCATGGACACCACGAACGAGATCACCGCGTTGATGACGTCCCCAACTCCAATGCTATGCAGCCCGAAGACGAGCAACAGGACCACAAGAGAGGCAACCACCAGGGCGAATGCCCTCGGACTCTCTGACACGAGACACTCCTCCGGAGCCAGCATCCATCATGGTAGTCAGCCTCGTTGGTCTTGGCTGGTTACGGCAAATATACGCTCCGCACACTCAGTTGGGGCAAGCATTCGATAGGGCGGCCGACCGGGCCAGCGCGAGCGGGCTGATCTGTGCCATCCCCGAGCACGGCAGCCCGGCACCCGACAACAAGAGACCCAGCATGTCTTCGCGCGAAACCTCGGCCTCGTGTCCCTGCGGCCTGGCTTGGCTCTGCCACGGTCAGCGGCTGCGAGGTCGCCGTTCCTGGGCCAGTGCTGTTCGCCAATCCCGGTTGCGGCCAGCTTCGGTGCCAGTGAGCTCCAGGAGTCGGTGCGCGTCCGGGGACCGCGCTTGGGGTGCCGGCACCTCCTACCCTGAGGTGACGTGAAATCAGCTGGCCGGATGAGACGGGGGAATGTGCGTGGGAATCGTGCAGCGGATGCTTGGAGCCCTTCCTGACAAGGGGCCACTGCCATCCTCACGACGGGGTCCCTTCGCCAGCGCCATCGCCTGGTCCTCGGCAGGCTACGCGGCTGTGCTGTACCTGGCCGTCACCATCGTGAGTGCCTGGCCGGGTGCCAGAGCAGCTGCGGCTGGTCGTGCCACCGCCAGCGGGTCCGTCCCCACCGGTGGTGCACTGAGAATGTCGGCCCTGTGGCTGTGCCTGGCCTTGCTGGCGTGGGTGATGCTCTCGATGGCCGAGCGGGTCTCTGCGCTCGGCCTGCCCCGCCTGCCGCTGCGCCGAATGTTGGCGGCCGCTGGCGCGGTGTTCTGCATCGCGGAGGTCCCGGCGTTCGCTCTGAGCGAGCTCGTCGATCTGGCCCGCTCTCGAATCCACACTGTTGCCGCCTATTCGGGCACTGGCGGGCACAGCTCTCTCGTGGGTGACATCTCGACCTCACTGGCCGCTGGCCTCAGCGAGGAGGTCGTGGTGCTGGTTCTCCCTGTGCTCGCCGCGTGGCGGATCGGCCAGCACATCACCAACTCCCGCGTTCGCAGCGCCGGAACGGTCGCCCTTGTCGTACTGCTGACCGTCGCCCGGCTCTCGTACCACATGGAGTACGGGCTGGCTCTCCTACCGCTGATCCCTTGGGCCGCCACCTGCGTGTTGCTGTACCTCAGGTCCCGTGCCATCCTGCCTCTCATGATCGCCCACGCGGGCTACGACCTCACCGTGGACGCGATCAACAGGCTCACGCCTCGGTACGGCCCGGCTGCTGGGGTGTACACGTTCGCCGGAGTAGCGTCGGTCGCTTTCATCGCCGCGATGTGCTTGCAGTCGGCTAGCCGCCGTTTCGCGTCCGCACCCTGACGGGGCAGACCCTAGATGCCGCTGCCCATGCCGCTGGTCAGGTCACTGCCTGCTGCGGTCGGCTATATGCGATCGCCAGATCGCGAATCTGCAGCGCATCGCCCTCGGACCCGCCCGAAGTGCCCGCGTAACAGGCGCTAGCTTGTTCCGGTTTGGTCATACTTACACGCACTGCACCTCATGCCGTGGTGTGGCAGGACTCCAAAACGCCATAAAAGACGGGCGTTGACGCGCTGGGGTTAAATCGGCGCGCTCGGGCGTGACGGCCAGTCCGCAATCGGCGTTGATCGAAAGGCGTGGTGATGAGGGAGTACAGCTGGCTGCCCCCGCTTCCGGCGGGCCGGCAGCCGGCCGGAATGGCGCTCCTGGGTTGGCTCGACGACGATCGGGCGCCCCGGCTTTGCCGGGTATCTGGGGTACCCGGCAGTGGCAAGTCGCTTCTCGTCACCTGGCTCGACACGGTGTGTCGTTCTGCTGACGGTCCGGGCCGACCCGCTGCAGCGTTGTCGATGGCCGGCCTCGGTGTAGAGGCCGCAACGTGGTTGCTGAGTCGTCAGTTGGGGTACTGCGCGCAGTCCACCGACCAGCTGGTGGCAGAGCTCGGGACTGCAGCTCTGCCGTGCCTGCTGCTGGCGTGGGATCTGGGGCAGGCCGCGGATCCAACGGGGATCGTGGAGCAGCTGCTCATTCCACTGCTGGCGCTGTCAGGTATGCGGATCGTGGTGGAGACGGCCACAGGTAGCGCCGAGGAGGGGGCGCTTGCTGCTGGCGGTCCGGCGGCGGTGATGGACTTGGACGCTCCTCAGTGGACCGATCCGGTGCGCTTCGCTCGGTGGTATGGGCGCTTGGGTGGCCGGTCGCCTTTCACCGCTGCGCAGGTGTACCCGAATCCGAGTCTGGCGAAGCTGGCCGCCACCGTGCCGCCGGGTGCGCCGTCGGAGCGCGGCACGGTCGCGGCGTGGTGGTCGACAGTGTCTGAGCCAGTGCGCCCTACTGTGCAGGCACTGGCACTGGCTGACCAGCCGCTCACCACAAGACAGTGGGCGCTGCTGCCGGACGCCGGTCGGGTCCCGGAGGCGACGCAGTGGCTTGCGTTCTGCGCGTTGCCGGATGGCCGGTGGAGTCTGCCTGCCGGGCCCGTGCGGGATGCGGTGCTGGATGGCGTCGCCGTTGACCACCGAGTGATCGCCCAGCGTCTGACTGAAAGGCTGGCGCAACCGACCGGCGATGGCCGGATGTTCGTCGGAGCGGACCAGGACTTGCTTGCCGTGCTGCTGGGTCACGCGGTGCGCGGCGGTGTGGCGCAGCCGTTGCTGGACGATCCGCTGTTCCTGGTGAGTGCCGCGCCGCGGGCGGTGACCGCTGCTCTTGCTGCCCGGCCTGGCACGCCATTGGCTGCGGCTTGGATGCGGGCCGGGTACGCGTTGATCGACGAGCAGCAGGTTGCCGTGCGGGCGGCCGTGCTGGACACCCGACTGCGCGGCACTGCCGAGGCGATCCGACTGCCCAACCTCCCGCAGGCTGCGTGGCGGGGTAACTGGGGTCACTGGCGGGAGCGTTCGGCGCGGCCGCTGGTCGCCATGGCGTCCGGCCAGGGTGCCCTGGCTGGGCGGGTGCTGCTGGCTGATGTCGATGGGGCCTTGGTGCTGCTGGATCAGGTCACGGGCGAGCCGGCCGGCGCTCCAGGGCCTGCTGCTGTGCCGGCTGGGATCCGCTCGCTTGTCTGCCTGGCTGATGGCACGGTCGCGGCGTTGGACGGCGGCCAGGTCGGGGACCAGGGTGTGGTGCGGGTGGTGTTCGGTTCTGGTGCTGCGGCTTTGGACGGTCTCAAGGCCACGGCCGTGGCCGGGCTGCCGGCCATCGGGGACGGCTGTGGCGCGGTGCACTGGCTCGGCGGGTTGAGCACCCAGTTGCAGACGCTGCACAACGGCGCGGTCACAGCCCTTGGAGGCTACCAACTTCCGACGGGCGGCGAAGTGTTGTTGGTAAGCGGCGGTGTGGATGGCACGGTCCGTGCCTGGAAGCCCAGCCGCGCGCCGATGCCGTCACCGGTCGACTCGCGCTCCTGTCCGGTTGTGGCGGTTGACGTGGGCGGCGGCCCGCAGGGCCTGATCGTCGCCAGTGCCTGGCGCGATGGGCTCGTGCGGGTCCGCCGGCTCGGTGAGGCGGGGCGCACCGTCGACGTGCGTCTGGGGTCCGCAGTCCATTCCCTGGCCGTGACCGGCAGCGGCAGTGTTCTCGTCGGGATGGCCGACGGTGTGGTGAGTGTGCGTCTGACGCCGTAGCAGGCGAACACCGTGGCTCTCGGTGGCCTTCAACACGCCGTCGGGCAGAACCTTGTGCCCGTGGTGTCGCTCTGGCTCAGCCCCAGCCGTCTTCGACCAGGGTGCAGTCGGCCGCCGTGATGTGGTGGGTCTGGCCGGACCCGCCGGCCACGCGGCTGGAGCCGGAGACCTCCAGCCGCATCGACTGCGGATCCTGTGCGTTCTGCAGCTCGATGATGAAGTTGCCGTACATGCCCGGCACCGTCACCGTCAGGAGCGGATCGGGCAGTTCGGTCAGCACTGCGACCTGAGGTAGCAGTAGGTCCTGGTGGCCGGCCAGTTGCTGGGCGCGGGCGCGCAGGAGGGTGTGCAGCTGCGGCTCCATGGCCTGGAGGACGACGTCGGGTACTGGGTGTTTCGGGGCGGGGCGCAGCAGTGCGGCCAGGTGGTGATGGCCCAGCCGGGTGGCGATGTCCACGGGGCGTTCGCCGCGGGCGTCCCGCAGGGTGCGCCAGGCGCCGGCCGCGATCAGCTGTTCGATGACGGCGGGCGGGGCGGCGAGCCGAGCGGCGTGGTGGAGGGGTGCGGAGCCGCTGGCGTCGCCGACGCGGCGGGTGTTGGCCAGCGTTGTGGCGCTGATCTGCGCGCCGGCCTGCCCGGGCTGGGGGAGCAAGCTGAGGATGGTGGGCCAGTCTCCGTGGTGGGCGGCGTCGGCAGCTTGGTTCAGGGTGGCCAGGTAGTCGGGCCGGTATTCGTCGCGGCTGGTTGAGCCGATCCAGACGGTGTAGGTGCGCTGGGTCTTGGTCATCGGCTCGTCGGCTCCGGGTCGGTGTTGCCGGTGGCGGACAGATCGTCGAGGGGCAGGGTGACGCTGACGGTGGTTGTGGGGTTGAGGCGCAGCAGGTGCCCGGGTGCGGCGGCTGCGAGTTGCCGGCCGGTCACGGTGATCCAGCCGGGCCAGTCGGTGGGCACGTGTCGGGTCGAGGTGCAGGCGGTGATGGTGCCCGGGCCGTCGGTGGCGGGTTCGATGTACAGGCCCGGGTGCTCGGGGTGGGCGAAAAGCAGCAGTTCGGCGTCCTGCAGCGCGGCGATCAGTTCGTCTTCGCTGCCGTGGCCGGTGGCGGCGCGCTGCAGGGCGGCCTCGGCGGGAGTCTCGGGCGCGGGAATGCCCTTGGCCGCTGCCGAGGGCCGGTATTCGGGGTTGTGCCAGTAGTGGACGAGCTCGCCGCGCTGGTCGATCTGCCAGCCGCCGACGATCCCCCACACCGGGACTTCACCGGCGGGGTCGAAGACGGGGTCGATGTTGTACATCCACGTGCCGGGCTGCTGCCGGGCGCGGGCGCGCAGTTCGTCGGTGATGGGCGGGGCGGGACGCTCGGCGGCGGGCGGTGGGGTGGTCATTGCAAGGGGTTCCTTGGATCAGCGGTTCAGGTAGGGGTGTTTGCCGGTTCCGGCGCCTACGGGTGGCCGGTAGTACGGGTTGGCCTTGTAGCCCGTCCACTGCTGGGCGAGCGGATCCCACGTCTCCCAGCCCTTGATGTGCTCCAGCTTGATCCCGCCGGGGAAGGCGATCTCCTGCTCATTCCAGTAGGGGTTGTCCGGGATGCTGGCGTTGACGTCGATCCCGCCGGGGGCGTCCACCGTGTACCGGTACTTGCGGACCAGGTTGTAGCCGGGGTCGCGGGTGGTGCCGACGAATGCGGTCCGTACCCGGTTGTCCCTGACGTACTCGTTCAAGTCGGTGTTGGTGGGGTCCCAGGGCTTCATCCCGCCGTCTTGCATGATCTTTTGAGGCGAGCGGTCGGTGAAGCGCCACAGTGTCTCGTTGCTGTCGCGCCAGGTGACGCCGTCCAGACCGGACAAGTCGATGTTGGGGTCGGCGGCGGCCTTGAGCCGGTCCGGCTGCTGGGCGGCCGCGTTCTTGCCGGCGTCCTCCGCGGTGTTCTTGCCGGCGTTCTCGGCGGTGTCCTTGGCGGCGTTCTGCGCCGCGTCGCGAGTTGCGTTGGCGGTGATGTCGGTGCCGGCCGCTGCCACGTCGCCACCGCCGCCGGTCACGGCGCCGAACACGAGGTTGGTGAAGAGGTTCCCGCCGGCCTCGGCCGGGTCGGATCCCCAGCCGGATCCAACGATGGCGGACAGCAGCTGGGTGGGGTGGTTGCTGGTCTTGATCAGGCCGGCGGCGACCTGGTTGACGTGGTCGATGTAGGTGGCGGGGTGGGTGATGTTGTAGATGTCCATCGGGTTGACCCCGCGGATGAAATCCCCGATCCCCGCCGCGCCTTTGACGACCCCGCCGATGAAGTGGCCCTTGGCGATGTTCTCGCCCTGGGCCAGGTCGGCGGCGTCCAGCTTCAACCGCTCGGCCATGCTCGGCTCGGGCGGGGCCGCATCCGTGGCGGCCTTCAACGCGCCCGCCGCGGTCGCGGCAGCCGCGTCCCGAGCCGAGCGGGCACCGTTCAGCAGATCCTGGGCATGGGTGAACTGATCACCGGTCGGGTCCTTGAACGGACCCGGGTCGGTCGGCTTCGGGCCCGGGTTGGGGTTGTTGCTCTTGACGGCGTCGTTGTAGGTCTCGACGGCCTTCTTGTAGGTGTCGACGCTTGAGAAGTAGGCGTCCTTCGCCTGCTGCTGGGCCGCCTTCGCCGCCTTGTACGCGTCGATGGCCTGCTTGGCCTGGTCCTGCGCCCACGTGACGGTCTGCGCGTACTGGTCCAGCGCCTTGGCCGCCGCATCACACGCGTCCGCCGCCGCGAGCCACTGCGCCGGGTGCGGGGTGAACTTGGCGCGGAACGCCTCCGCCGCCTGCCCCTGCCAATGGTCGCTGTCCATCGCCCGCAGCCCACTGCCGGTCGACTCGAACGCATCGTGGAACGCCCGCAGATGCTTGACCGACTCCCCGATCGCCTTCACATCGCCGTGCACCAGCTGCTTCGGGTCATCGCTCTGCCCCAGCTGCAACTCCGCGACCTGTGCACCCAGCTTGTCGGCGATCTTGTCACCGTAGCTGTCCACCGTGTGCGCGGCATCGTGCAGGCCCACGAAGTCCAGCATGCCGCCCACCTCGTGGGCATTGCTCTCGACCTGCTCGCCGATCGCCTTCTTGCCGTCCTTGTACCAGTGGTCCAGGTCTTTGCCGACCGAGTCCAGCCACCCCATCAGCGGTGATCCCCCATCTGCTGGGCCAGCGCCCGGTTCTTCTCCGCCTCGGCCTCAAGGCGCTTCGCCTCATCGCCCGTCAAGGCGGCGCCGCTCGGCGACAGCGCGTTGAGCGCCTTCAGGCGCGGATCGCTGTTCAACATGTCGGCCCCCGTCGACTCCCAGGCCGCCTTGCTGTCCACCATCGCCTGGGTGAGCGACTGCTGCGAATAGTCCGCACCCTTGATCTGCGTGTACGGATTGTTCCCGAGTACCGTGTCCCAGGACTCCCCCTCCACCTGCTTGTCCGTCAGGTCCGGGTTGCCGATCGCCGCGTTCGCCAGGTCCTTCAAGGCGCCCGAGACGTACTGTTCCTGGTCGTAGTACATCCCCGCCGACAGATGCAGCTTCTGCGCGATGTCGTTGCCGTCATGCACCAGGCGCCGCACCTGCCAGGCCCACCGGTCGCTGAAGTTCTGCAAGGCCCCCTGCAGACCGTCGTTGCCGACCTGCATCCCCGTCAAAGCGACGTTGGAGAAGCCACGACCGACTTCGGCACCCTCGACGATCCCCAGCTTCTTCAACTCGGCGATCGCATCCCCGATCCCCTTCGCCGTCTCCTTCAGCGCGTTCGGATCCACCTGGTAGGAGTCAGCCACGATCCACCGCCACCGCGTCCGCAACGATCCCGCGCACCGGCGGCAGCAGGAACGGGGCGGGTCCAGCCACGTCCACCGCCACCCCCGCCGGTACGCCCGCCGCCGGCACCGCGACGTCCAGCAATCGTGCGCCATAGACGGTCAGATAGTCGACCACGTCACCCAACCCCCGCTCCGTAGCGAACAGTTCCAACGTCGCCTCGCTTGTGAAGGCGTAGATCCAGCGCACGCCGCCCGAGTCCGCCGCCATCGGCTCCCCGCCGCTCAACGGCACCAGCGATGCACTCCTGCGGAACTCGTCCACCACTGCGGCGCCGTCAATACACCCCGCGTGGAATCCAACGAGGCGTTCATCCAGTCCGCCCACCGACACCACCCCGCCCACTACGCTCGGCAATCATTCGAACACGTGCCAGTTATACAACACGTTCTCCCCGAGCTGGCAGGCAGGATGAGAACGGCTACCTACCCGCGCGCACGTCCCGCGGGCTCCAGCTGTGCATGGGACCGGGCCCGAAGTACCCTCACCGGCCGAAATGACCTAAACACGCCTTACGGCTACTGGTGCAGTGTCACATCTAACCCCCACGAGATGACACTCAATTTGGGGACGCCAACGCTGCAGATGTCACCGAAACTTCGTTGCAACACCCCTGAATGAGGGAAACTTCCGGCAGTCCCTGTGAGCGGCCGGCGAGGCTCGTTCAGACCGCCCGCCGCGGTGCTGTTGCGGCACGAGCCGAACATGCGGAGCGGTGTCTGTGAATGCGGGAGCCTGTCGCGGTGTTTCGCCCGTGGCAACCCCAGGGCTTGTAGTGTGCGAGGTGCCCCATCTGCTACTTGCCTTGCACGGAGCCGGACTTGCCACATGAAGACCGCAGTGATCGTCCACTCGGCCGCGCGTTTGTGTGTCCGTCCCTTGCGGCGGAGGTGACCTGCCGTGGCGATCAATGAGTCGGAGATCGTGGACGCGTTCACTGCCTACTTGGAGCGCTATCCGGAAGAGGCTGAACAGCTGGCCGAGCCGGCGCGCCTGCTGGCCGCGAAGGGCCTGGACTACACCTGCCGGACCAACTACCGCATGCACGTGACTGCCGGTGCGCTGCTGGTTCGTAACGGCGCCGAGATCCTGCTCGTGGACCACCTCGCCTACAAGATCCTTTTGCAGCCTGGCGGACATGTCGAGGCCGAGGATTCCACGCTCGTCGGCGCGGCGCTGCGGGAGCTGAGTGAGGAGACGGGCATCGACCCGGACACTGTGGTGTGCGTCTCTAGCGTGCCGGCCTATATCGAGTACGGCCTGGTGCCGGCCCGGCCCGCGAAGCGCGAGCCGGCACACCATCACCTGGACTTCGGCTTCACGTTCGAGACGGTGAGTGGGGATGTGGGCACCATCCAGGAGTCCGAGGTCGGTGGCGCCCGCTGGTATCCCCTGCGCCAGGCGCAGGAGCGCGTCGGCTCGCGGATCGGTCGCGCGGTGATCGCCCGGGCCTGACGCGCAGCCACCCTTGGGTCTCCTCTCCGGTGCGTGCCGCTCTCCGGCGGGGGACCATGGCGGTACTGGCCGGTGCCCAGTGTGGGTGCCGTGTTGCCGCCCGGTCTAGAACAACTCGCCCTGACCGGGTTGGTTGCATCGGGCAGTGCGGCCGGCTGTAGTCACGAGGCCCGTGCCGGCGAGCGTGGTCAGGGAGTCGGCCTCTCTGTGCAGGAGGTCCTCGGCCGGCCCCTGCCGGGTCAGGTCGACAAAGGAGCGCAGCACCAAGCGCCTGGTGCCCCCGTCCCCCATCCCGATGGTCAACTCCGCATGCCGGTGGCGCCGCCATGCAGCGCCTCGGCTCCGACGATCCGCTCGCCAGCCTCCAGGTGCCGGCGCACCCAAGCCAGTGACAACGGTCGCCGCTTCTGGGCGACTTCACCCGAGCGAGCGGCACCTCGACCTTGCATCTACTGAGTGTTGCTGGGGCATTCCCCAAGCTTCGCGTCGCAGTACGCCTTCACCCAGTTCGTGGCGATAGCCTCCTGAGCTGCGCGCAGAGGCATCTTCCCTGAACAGACGGCCTGATGGAGGTAGTCCTCCAGCCGATCCTTGTCGTGAGCGTTGAACAATCCCCGATAGTTCTGGGGCCATAGGTTCGCCGTCGAGGTTGCGCCGCCGAGCTCGATCGGCAGGAGGTGGTCGAGTGCGACCGACTTGGCCGGCAGCGGCGTGGCGTATGCGCGTATCCGCTCCGCTTTGATGGGGCCGGTCACGCTGGTCGGTGGCCGCGCCGCTTTACTCCACCCTGGTGCACAGATGGTCGCTTTGATGGTGTCGGGTGCAACCCGGCTGTCAGCTTCGCCCGGCGTGCAGGCGGGATCTGGGAGCGCTCCTCGGTAGTGGCAGCTTCCTGGCGGAGCGGTCACAACCGAGCCGACCACCCGATCTGGCGCGCCTGCGTCGCCGGACGCCGCGTCCTTCGTCGACAGGCCGCAGCCGGCCGCGATCAGGCTCAGCGCAGCTGCAGCGAGAGCGAGGCGGGCGGGCTGCTGCACGGTGGCTCCAGGGCGTTTGGTGTGAATGCGATAGGTCGTCGATGGAGCTGAGGACATTCTCCTGCGCCGCGCCGCCCGGTAGACGGGCGACGCGCTCGTCCGGCGAGTGTTTGATACGCCCGGATTCCCTACCGGCGTTGCGGATCCGAGTGGGGGAGGCCGACGGGCCCTTGTCGGCCAACTTCTGGCTAACGCTTCACGGTGGGTTGGCTCCAGTGACACTCTGGTGCCTGTGAGTGAGCTGACGATGAAGCAGGCTGGCGAGTTAATGCACGAGATGTACGAGGTCTCGGACAGGCGGATGCTCCAGACCCGGGCGCAGCTGCGCGGTGAGGAGGTGCCGGTAGCTGATCGGCTGCAAGCCGCGCGGGACCTGCTGGCGGTGACCGAGAAGTTGGCTGGCACCGGCATGGCGGATGCCTTCGACGATGCGGACCAGCTGCGCGCCGACATGGCGGAGACGGCTGCGAAGGCTCGTGCGGAGATCGCCGAGTTGGAGCGTGAGGCCGCAGGTGCGCGGGTTGATGCAGAGCGATCCGAGAGTTCCGGCCCGAGGGCTTGACGCTGCCTCACCGCTGAGCCTGCATACCATTTGTCGAGCTATCAGCCCCTACCACCGGCCAGGGAACATCGGCCCGATCCGGTTTCCGCTTGCCCGTGGTATCGCGGTCCGGAACGGGCCGGTGGCGGTCGCCGAGGCGGTGGCCGCCGCGGCTCAGTGCACCTGGATGCTCTCGACCATGGCTTGGATCTCGGGGCCGTAGCCGAGGTCGTTGATCCAGCCCTTCAGCTGGTCGTGCTGCTCCTTGGTGAGGCCTTCGCGCATGCCGGCCTGCATGTACCCGGCCGCAAGGTTCATCTTGATCATCTTGGGGGTGCACATCAGCTTGATGTGCTCCATGACGCTGTCCGCCCGCTCGTCGTCGCCGGCCGCCCGGGCGTCATACATCTCCTTGAACAGCACGGTGCTGCGCAGCGTGTCGGCGAGCTCCTCGCGTTCGGCGGGGGTGGTGGCGGCTTCGGCGAGCAGGTGCTCCTCGATCTGGCGGGCCTTCTGCATGTCGCCGGCCGTGTAGGCGTCGCGCAGGGCGTGGCCCTGGCGGGTCTCGAAGATGTCGGGGAGCTGGGTCATCGTCGTTCTCCTGTGCTGCGGTATGGATTGGTCGGTCGGGTGGAGCGGTAGCTGTTGGGATGTCAGCGGGTGCGCGCGGGCCTGGCGGCCAGGTGGCGGTGGGCCTGGCGGTCTCCCTCGGCTGGTTCCGGGTTCGGTGGTTGGCGGGTTGCTCGCTGCCTGTCGCGCGGACCGGCGCTCCGGCTGCAGGTGCTCAGCCGGTTGTCAGCGGCTGAGCCTGGGCGAGTTGATGCGGACGCCGACGGCCGGACCGCGCTGGTGCACCGTACGGACCAGGTCCTGCAGGGTGGGTTCGGCCGGGAACCGGGCCAGGACGTCGGCCTCGTCCATCATCACGACGAAGTCTCCGGCGGCGGTCCTGGTCGGCTCGGTCTCCCGGTGCGCGATCTCGTCCACGGCCCGGCGCAGCACCGCGGTGCACTGCTGGGCGGAGGCGAAGGCGGTCAGCGTCTTGCCGGTGGTCGGCCGGCCGAGCATGATCGGCCGGCGGTCGAGGTGCAGCTCCAGGTTCGGTTCCACGGTTCCTCCTGGCGGTGGTCGGGTGGAGGGCTCTTCTGCCTCAGCATCCCGGAAGCGTGGGGCGCTCCGGGTGGAATCTCTGAATCATCAGGCGCAGTGGTGACGGCGCCTCAGGTGGTCGAGGGCCAGGGCCCGCTGTACTTCCGGAGCGCCCAGCTGGTCTGGGCGACGCAGCGGTCGGGTCGTTCCGGAGTTGGCCGTCCTGAGGGCGGCGGCGGTATTCCGTCGGAATATCCAGTGCGGACGTGGAGGCCCGCCGCCAGCACGACACCGGCAACGCGCGGTTGGTCTCCTGCGTGCACTGGGCGGTGCTGTGGAGGTCGAACGGGCTCTGGATCGCGACCAGGTCGAGCGCGGCCGAGCGGAGCAGGAGGTAGGTGCGGTGGAGTTGGCGGACGAAGTCGGCCGGCACGCTCCCGGGGGCCCGCTGGCCCGCGAGGCGGGCCTGCTGCCACTGGTGGTACTGGAGGGTGCTGTCGAGCATGAGCCGGCCGATGGAGGGGGTGTCGGGGTAGGCCTCGCGGAGGGCGGCGGGGGCGAGGACGGCAGCGACCTCGTGGTCGTTGGTGTAGTAGCGGATGGTCTGGCCGGCGATCTCGATGTCGATCGCGGAGCGGCATTCGGCGAGCGTCAGGACGGTCCGCGCGATCTCGTTGGGGTCGGTGGCGGCCTTGAGCGGCAGGGTGACGTAGGGGCTGTCGGTGGTCAACTGGAACTCCTGCGTCGGTGCGGGGCGGTGTCGTGGTCTTTCTGTACACGGCGGACCTTGATGAACTTCTTGATGCGGGGCGCCTGCTCTGATCACAGCTGCGTAACGCCCGGTGTCAAGGTGCGGGTTGACGCCCCGGCAGACCTTGATGGACGAATACCGCCGCCCGGCCCGACGGCTGTTGGCCGCGGGCCGGGCAGGGCTGGCTGATGAGCGGTCAGGTCCAGGCACCGGTGGGGTCGTCGCTGATCGGGTCAGGCAGCGTCGGGGTCTCGCTGGGGTTGAGCAGGGCCAGCAGCAGCTGCGCGACGGCGGGGTAGCCGACGCGGATCCACGGCTGCGGACAGCAGCCGAAGAGCCCGCTCACGGTGGGGTGGATCGGGCTGCGGCCGGCGTGCTCGGTGGGGCAGGTGGGTGCGATGCCGATCTGGTCGGACAGTCGGACAAGACACCAGGCCCGCGGCAGCTGCCTGCCAGCCAAGTTCTCGATCTCGCGGTGGGCGGCAGCGCGCAGCACTGCGAGGTCGGTCTGATCGGTGGTCATCGGGGCTCCGTAGGTGGGTCGGTACCGGCCGGGTGGCCGCGCACCGCCTGCGCTGCCGGCCGCCTGGCCGGTGGCACGGCGGTGGGCCGCGTGACTGCCCGGTAGGCGGCGGGGCCTTCCGACGGGGACCATCAGGCCAGGTGCCGGCCCACGCGAGCGACCAGCTGGTCAGCAGCTTGCGCGGCTGCCGCGCGAGCTTGGTCGAGCTCGTCCTGATTCTGTGCCGCACGCATCGTGTAGGCGGAGCGGGCGGTCGTGCTGGCGGCTTCGGCAAGATCCGGCTCCAGCACGGACATGGCCACCAGCGGAACGTTGATGGCCGCGCGGGTGCGGCCGATCTCGCTGGGTGGCGTCTTCGACGGCGGCCAGATCGGCTCCATCAAGGCGCAGGCGCTCCCGGGTCCACATGGCGCGGCGGTGGTCGGCGAGGGCCGCAACCAGGGTGGTGACGGCTTGGATCAGCTCGCGACGCTGTTCCGCTTTCCGCTCTTCGGCTCGTTGCTGGCGGGCGGCCCGTTGCTGGAGTTGCTGGCCGGCCAAGGTGCCGGCCAGGGTGCCGAGGATGCCCAGGAGAGCAAGCAGGGTAGCCATCCCGGCTATCCGACCTGGGCCGTGATGCCGGCAGCGGCGATGGCCGCGAGGGCAACGAGGCTGAGCAGGGCCGACCCCTGCAGGCGCACCATCTTGCTGCGGCAGAGCTGGGAGAGGCGCCGGATGCGCTCTCCTCGCTGGTCGGCGGCGAGCTTCTCGTGGAGGTCCTCGTCGCTCTCGCAGGTGCCCCACTCCAGGAAGGAGGTGGGCTTGCCGTTCAGGCCGGCCAGGGTCGGCCTGATGACGAGGATCCCCAGCACCGCACCGACGATTAGCGCGGCGACGCCCAGGCCGACGAGGATCCGTCCGAGGCCGTGGACGGGGCCGAGCGTGCCGACGCTCGCAACGAGTACCGCGTCCGCAGTAAGCAGTGCCCCACTCTTTTGATCACATCGGTTGAAAACGCGCGGGTTCCCAGATTCCTGAACGCTGATGACCCAGAACCTGCACCTCGGTCGCTGGTTGTTGATGGTTCGCGTGCCGGTTCGGCCGCCCCCTCGGCTCGGTGGGCGACAGGTCGGTGTCAACCTCCTTCGCAGCAGTGCGAAGTCTGCAGGCAGGAACGTGCCCGCCGGGGCCCCGGACAGAAGTCCGGCCAGGCGGGCGGTGCCCACTGGAGTGTGAGAGCAGTGTCAGGGCTGGTCGGCGAGCTGGCGGCGCAGGGTGGCGAGCCTGGCCAGGCAGGCGTCGATGGAGGCGATGGCTTGGCTGGTCTCAGCATCCAGGCGGGTACGGACCTGGGCGAGCTGGTCCTGGAGTTCGAACCAGCGGTCCCGCTCTGGGGACAGGTCAGGCGCGCCGTTGGTTGCTGGCATGGCGCAGGTGGTCGGCGTGGCGGGTGAGGTCGTCCAGGCGGTCGGCGAGGTCGCGGTGGCCGGACTCGAGGTGGGGGCGCATGGCGGCCAGGGGCGGGATGAGGTCGGCGGCGTCGGCTGCGGCGAGGGCGGTGTGCACGGCGTTCTGGGCCGGACGGGCGTCGGGAGCCAGGTCGGTGAGGGCGCAGAGCTGGGCGGCCAGGACGCGCAGGTCCGCCGAGTGGGTGCGGGCCCAGGCGGTGACGCTGCGGTCGGCGGCCCGGCGGTCGCGCACGGCCTTGACCCGTTCGGCGCCGGTCGGAGCCTGCTTGGCCGCCCGTCAGCCCGTTCACCCGCACCGGCGCCGTTTCGTGCGCGACGGATGTCGAGGGAGCAGCGTCAGCGGCCCGAAAATGGTCTGCTCGCGGCTCGAGTGCTGTGGCACGATGCCGCAATGATCTCCATACCGCCTCCGCCTCCCGTTGTTCCGCGTGGTCGGCTGTCCGGGCAGGCACAACCGGTGCTCGGCCTGCGCAGCGGTCTGGTGTTGCGGCCATGGGCTTCAGCCGACGCCGGGGTTCTGGTGGCCGCCAGCCAAGATCCGTCGATCCGGCAGTGGAACATGCTGGCCGTGGACGGTCTGGAGGACGCGCACCGGCGGATCGAGCGTATGCACGAGCGGTGGCAAGACGAGTCAGGCGCCATCTGGGCCATCGCGCGCCCGGAGGGCGGCGAAGCAGTCGGGCTGATCGGGTGGCGCCAGATCAACCTCGCGGAGGGCAACGCAGAACTCCTCTACTGGCTGCTTCCGGCCGCGCGAGGCGCCGGCATCGTGGTCGAGGCCGTCAAGAGGCTGAGCGAGTGGGGACTCGAGGAGCTCGGTCTGCACCGGCTGCAGCTGTGCCACTCGGTGGCGAATCCGGCGTCCTGTCGGGTGGCCGAGAAGGCCGGCTACTTGCCCGAGGGCACCATGCGCAGCGCGTATCTGCATGCTGACGGCTGGCACGACCTGCACCTGCACGCGTTTGTCCAAGGCGATCCCCGGTGACCCGTTTCTCGCCGCTTTCGAAGCGAGCCATGCTCAGGACTTGTGGATCAGCCGCGGGAGGGACGCGAAGGCGTACCTTCCCGGATGATCCTGTGATGGTCACCGAGTAGGCCCACGTTCGCAGCGCGGGTCAGGAAGAAGGCACGCCCGTGCTCAGCGTAGTCAACGCCGATGGTTCGACGGAGTCCGGTTCCCTGATCGACGAGATCGTCCGCGAGGGCGCCCGGCGGATGCTCGCCGCTGCGCTTGAGGCCGAAGTCAACCAGTACATAGCTGAGTTGGCAGCTGAGACGGACGGGGCCGGGCACCGCCTGGTGGTCCGCAACGGCTATCACCGGCCTCGCAACGTGACCACCGCCGCAGGCCCCGTCGAGGTCACGGCCCCGCGCGTGAACGACAAGCGGGTGGACGCGGCCACCGGCGAGCGGATTCGGTTCTCCTCGAAGATCCTTCCGCCCTGGTGCCGCAAGTCGCCCAAGGTCAGCGAGGTGCTGCCACTGCTCTACCTGCACGGGCTGTCCTCGGGGGACTTCGTGCCCGCGCGCGAGTCCTGGGCTGACCTGCTGCGCGACTGCCGCAGGCGCGGCATGCGCGATCCCGAGCTGGTCGTCGGCGACGGCGCGATGGGGCGGTGGAAGGCGCTCGCCGAGGTCTTCCCCTCTGCCCGCCACCAGCGGTGCTGGGTCCACAAGGCCCGGAATGTCACGAACGCCCTGCCGAAGTCCGCACAGCCGGGCGCCACGAAGGCGATGCAGAAGATCTACAACGCCGAGGACCGCGCGCACGCCGAGAAGGCGGTCGAGGCGTTCGCGAAGACCTACCTCGCCAAGTTTCCCAAGGCCGTCGCAAAGATCACCGAGGACCAGGAGGAACTGCTGGCGTTTTACGACTTCCCGGCCGAGCACTCGATCCACCTGCGGACCACGAACCCGATCGAGTCGACCTTCTCCACGGTCAAGCTCCGCACCAAGGTCACCCGCGGCGCCGGCAGCCCGGCCGCGGCCCTTGCGATGGTGTTCAAGCTCGTCGAGTCCGCCCAGGACCACTGGCGGGCGATCACCGGAGCACACCTGGTTCCTCTCGTCCGGGCAGGTGCCAGATTCGCCAACGGCGTCCTGGTCGAGCGCGAGCAGGAGGCAGCGTGAGCGAGATCTTCTGGGTATTCTGCGGGACCCTTGGCACGCTGGCTGTGTTGTATCTCCTGTTCCTGCTCTTGGCATGGGTGGGGCACGATTCAAGCGCGTTCGCCGGCGCCGGTAGAGTCATCGAAGCCCCGCCTGCCGCGTTCGCGCGCACTGACCTGCAGCTCCCAATCGATGGGGACTCAAGAGACGCCGAACCCGGCACTGTTCACGCTTGGTGGATCGCCGACGTGCCCGGCGCCCACTCCACGTTGCTGTTCTTTCACGGCAACGGGTATCCCCTTGAACAGGCGGCAGCGGTCGAGGCGCCGACGCTCAGGTCGACCGGCGCCAACCTGTTGCTGATGGACTACCGCGGATACGGCACCAGCAGTCCCGTCAAGCCGAGCGCGGCGACAACGGCCGCCGACGCCCGCGCCGGGCTGCGCCATCTGACGAAAGATCGCGGCATCCCGCTTTCACAGATCTGGATCTGTGGCCGATCCCTGGGCTCGGCGGTGGCACTCCGCCTGGCCAGCGAGTTTCCCGGATGCGCCGGACTGATCCTGATCAGCCCGATCACGAACACCGTCGATGTCAAGCCATTCGGGCCGCTGCTGCGACCGCTGCGGTGGCTCGGCCTCGCCAAGGGCTTCGACTCCCGAAAGCGAATCACCGGCCTCGACATTCCGCTGCTCATCATCACCGGGACGAACGATGCCGTGGGCACCCCAGCGATGGCCGCCGAACTGCACGGCCGCGCATCCGGCCGCAAACGACTCGAACTGATCGACGGGGCTGATCACAGCATCTGGAAGCTCGGCGGCGAGCACATCCCAACCATCATGGCCGAGATGATGGGCACACCAACCGTTGCCAAGCCAGCCAACAGCGATGCTGCACCACCAGGCGGACCTTTGTCCGGCTCTTCATAGAGCAAGGAGTGGTTCCCAAGTCCGTGATGCTATCGGCGACCTCCGTCGCGTCCGTCCGGCACTCGGCGCAGCCCAGCCTCTCGCTCTGCTTCTTGCTGTAATCGGCCCACGCCTCGAGCGATCCGGGCGTGCTGAACTTGCCCGGCTTCCTATCCCCAGCCGCGCACAACAGCCCCAGGACCCGGAGTTGGTACTCCACGTGGACCAGCGCTCTGAACGGCTCCTGCTGCGGGTCCGGTGCCGCAACGAGGTCCGAGATGGTCACATCCACTCCAGCGTGTGCAGAGGCGCGAGAGAACGGTCGAGGATATCTCGTAACCTGCTTGCTGTCGATCTGTCAAATAACGTAGCAGTCAGGGCCAGCGGCTATACCCGCCATGACCATCAGGCATTTGTGATGACGAGGGCTGTGCGCTGTGCAGGAGACGGTGTAGGACGCGCACCCGAGGTACTGACCCGGGTCTACCGCGCCAACCCTCGGAGCTGACCATCGCTAGTACACGATGTGCAGAGCACCGAATAGCGCATGATCGGAACACTGCCTCTTCCCCAGTCCGCTACGACGTCCACGCGATCGGCGAGATGAACCGCCGGATCGACCTCGTCCGCTACCAGCGCTTCGACGGGGACATGCTGGCCCTGGAGTTGCACGCCTCGGTGTCCAGCGGTCCAAGTACGTTGGCCAGAAACGATGGTGACGGGGTCGGCCGTGCCTCCAGCGGACCGGGGCGCAAGACTGTCCGTGAGGCGATCGAGCGTGCTTCGCCGGCCCTGCAGCAGTTGTACGCCGATCTTGATGCCCGGCTGCTCAGAGAGGGGACGGCCGCGTCGGAGCCAGGGATCAGTGTGCCTCATGGCCGCGTGTTCGGACGGGCGCTCGGTTCATGACCCGGAGCAGCTCCGAGGGCTCCGGGTCACACCCAGGCCGCCGACTGCATCTCGCCCTGCCAGAGCTCGCGGTAGACGCCGGGCGCGGCAAGCAGCTCGGCGTGCGAGCCCTGCTGGACCACCCGGCCTTCGTGCAGGACGAGGATCCGGTCGAAGGAATCCAGCCCGACCAGCCGGTGTGTGGCCACACAGAGGGCGCGCTCCGCGCAAACGGCCCGGATCCGGGTCATGACCGTGTCCGCGGTCGCCGCGTCCAGGCCCTCGGTCGGCTCGTCGAGGAGCATCAGCGGGCGGTCCGCGAGCAGCGCGCGGGCCAGCAGCAGGCGCTTGCGCTGGCCGCCGGACATGGTCTTGCCGTCGTCGCCGATGACAGTTTCGAAGCCGTCGGGGAGACCCTCGACCCAGTCCAGCAGCTGTGCCTGCCCAGTTGCCTCACGTAGCCGCCCGGGCCCGGATTCCGGGGCGGCGACCGTCAGGTTCGCGCGGACTCCGGCTGCGAAGACGTGGGCGTCCTGGAGTAGCGAGGTGATGCCGAGCCGAACCTCGTCCGGATCGTAGTGCGAGGCGTCGGTCCCGTCGATCAGCAGTTGACCCCGCTCCGGTTCGACGAGCCGGGACAGCACGGCGATCAGCGTGCTCTTGCCGGAGCCGCTCGCCCCCACCAGGGCCACGCTCTGCCCGCGTTCCAGCCGCAGGCTCACCCCGTCGAGGGCCGGCCGGGTACCGGCCGGGTACCGGATCCGTACGTCGCGCAGTTCCCACGCCGTGGGGCGCGCAGGGCAGGATATGAGGGCCGTAGGGTGGGTGGCGTGGCGCGGAGCCTCGAGGAGGTTGACGAGTCGTCCGACGGGTCCACGGGCGGCCGAGAGCAGACTGCCCGCGGCGGCCAGGGGTTTGACGGTCTCGAACGAGGCCAGGGCGGTGAGGGCAAGCACCGGAACCATCGTCCCGTCCAGGGCACCGGCCCGGACCCGAACGGTGGCGAGGGCGGCCACGGCAATGGTCGTCAGACCCTGGAGCAGCAGCGCCGTTGCGGTCGCGCTGGCTGGCGTTCCCGGGCGCTCCAGGCGGCGGATTGCGTCGATCGCGGCGGTGGTGCGGCCGAGCACTGTGCTGTCGGCGGCGGCGGCCAACTCGGGCGCGCCATCGAGCAGGTCCAGGGTTGCGACGGCCATACACGTGCGCGCGGCGGCGGCGCGGCGCTCCGCCCGGGCGGAAGCGGCTGTAGCGAGCAGCGGGACACCGCCGCCCGCTGTGAGCAGTCCGATTGCGAGCACGGCCGCGACCAGCGGTGCCAGGGTCCAGGCGAACCCGACGGCGGCCGCGCCGACGACGAGACCGCAGAGCGCCGGGATCACGCAGCGCAGCATCAGGTCCTGCACCACCTCGACGTCGGCCACCAGCCGGGCTTGGAGGTCCGCGTCGCGGGGCAGCGTCGGCGCGAACGGGTCCAGGTCAACGAGTGCCTGGTAGATCCGGGTTCGCAGGCGGACGGTGGCGCGCAGTGCGGCGTCGTGGCTGAGCAAGCGCTCCCAGTAGCGCAGCACCCCGCGTAGCAGCGCGAACGCACGGACGCCGACGATGGCGAGGCCGAGGGCGGCGACGCCCGGGTGTTGGGACGCGCGCGTGATCAGCCACACGGCCGTCGTGGTGAGCGTGAGCGAGGCCAGATCACTGCCCGCGCCCACGAGGGCGGCGCCGAGCACGAGCCGCGCGCGGGGCGCGGCAGCGCGCAGCAGGACCGTGAAACTCATGCCGTAACCTCCGGGGCCGGGTCGGCAAGCTCCGCCGCGCCGCGGTTTGAGCTCGTCGCACGGCACACCTGCCGTGTGCGGTCTTGTGCCGCGAGCCCTGGCGGGCGGTCGGGCGCGTGGCCCACACCGGACCCGTCTGGAGGGCCCGTAGAAGGCGCGACCCCGGACAGGCCGTCGGAGGCCCGGAGCGTCGTCTCCGTCACCTGCCGGTGGGCGACGCGCAGCACCCGGTCCACGCCGTCGAGCAGAGCGGGGCGGTGCGCCACCACGATCACGGTCCGGTCCGCCATCAGCTGGCCCGTAGCGCTGAGGAAGGCGGCCTCGGAAAGATGGTCGAGTCCCGCCGTGGGCTCGTCGAGCAGCAGCACGGGCGAGGAGCGCAGGCAGGCCCGGGCCAGGGCGATGCGCTGCCGCTGACCGGCCGACACGCCGTGCCCGCGCTCGCCGAGGACGGTGTCGAATCCGTGTGGCAGCGCGTCGATGAACTCCTCGGCGCCGGCCGTCGCCGCAGCGCGACGCACCTGCTCCGGGGTGGCGCCCGGGAGTCCGAGCCGGATGTTGTCCGCTACCGAGGTAGCGAAGAGGTGGGGGCGCTGCGGCACCCAGGTGAGATTGCGGCGCCACACGGCGAGGTCCAGCTCGGCCAGGTCCCTGCCGTCGACCAGGATCCGGCCCTGATCGGGCCGCAGGAAGCCCAGCAGCAGAGCCAGCACAGTGCTCTTGCCGCCGCCGCTGGGGCCCACGAGGGCCACTCGCTCGCCCGCCCGGACACGGAAGGAGACATCGCGCAGGACGGTGTCCTCGCTCCCGGGGTAGCGCACCTCGACTGCGTCGAACTCGATGCCGCCGGAGCTGCCCGGCCGCAGCAGGGGTACGGTACGTGCAGGCAGGACCCGACGGGGCGGCGGTGTCGGGATGGGCCGGGCGAGGAAGTCCGACACTTGTTGAGCAGCCGCCAGACCCTCGGCGCTGGCGTGGAACTGGCTGCCGAGGACACGAAAGGGGAAGTAGGCGTCCGGGGCCAGGAGCAGCAGCAGCAGGGCCTCACGCAGCGTCATGCCGCCGTCCAGCAGCCGTAGCCCGACCGGGACGGCGACCAGGGCGACGGACAAGGAGGCGACCAGTTCCAGGACCAGCGCGGAGAGGAAAGCGATCCGCAGGGTTCGCATCGTCGCGTCGCGGTGGGCGTCGGCGATGCCGCGGACAGTCTCCGCCTGCGCCCTGGCCCGGCCGAAGGCGCGCAGCGTCGGCATGCCTTGGACCACATCGAGGAAGTGGCCGCCGAGCCGCCGGAGCAGGGCCCACTGCCGCTCGGTCGCGTCCTTGGTGCTCAGGCCCACCAGAATGCCGAAGACGGGGATGAGCGGCAGGGTGAGCGCCACGATGAGGGCGGACTCCCCGTCCAGCAGGCAGAGCCGGGCGAGCACGGCGAGTGGCACGCAGGCGGTGACCGCCGCCTGCGGGAGATAGCCGCTGACGTAGCCGTCGAGCGCGTCGAGGCCCCGGCCCAGCAGTGTGGTCAGTTCGCCGCGCCGCTCCTGGCCGAGCCAGGCCGGGCCGAGGCGTTGGCTGTGCTCCAGCAACGCGGTCCGGAGCGTGGCCTTGGCCCGCGCCGCCGCGCGGGCGGCGAGCCGGGCCATGGCCCAGGTGACCGCGGCCCGTGCGGCGACAGCGCCGGCCAGCACGGCGAGCGGGGCGAACAGGGCGCCCATGGCGAGCCGTTCCACCGGTGCCAGGCACAGGGCCGCAGCCAGGGCCTCGGCCTGCGCCAGCACCAACAGTGCCTGGAGCAGGCCGCCGACCCCGAGCCCCGCGGCGAAGCAGTGCCCGCCGGCTGCCTCTGCGACCAGCCGGCGCCCGGAGTTCTCGGCCCTCACCGGGCACCCCGATCGCGGGCCCAGCGAGGCGGCCCCCCGCTCACCAGTACGCCGGTCGGTCAACGGGCGCACGGAACGCGGTCCACAACCACCCCTGGTAGGCCAGGATGATCGGCACCATAGGCAGCGCGGCCCAGTTGAGCAGGTGCAGCGTGGTCGCGTCGGTCGCGCCGGCGCGCATCTGGCCGGCCAGTACCGCACCGACCAGCAGGACCGGCAGCAGCGCCGCCACCGAGGTGAGGGCGAAGGCCGCCCCCGCCCGACGGCCGAGCAGCGCGCCGGCCGTGCCCGCGGCGACGAGCAGAACCACGCCGAGCACTAGCTCGAGCGCCGGATGCGGCGCCGCCAACCGCACGCTGTCAGTGGCGATCCCGGTGCCGACCGCAAGTGCTGCCAGCGGCAGCGCCAGCACGCACACCCGGTGGCCGCTGACGACAGCGGTCCTGGCGAGCCCGGGCCGCTTGACGCGCAGCGCGAGAAAGGCAGCCGCGTGCGCCGCGAAGAGCGCGGGCAAGGTCACACCGCAGAGCAGCGCAAACGAGTTTAGCAAGTCGCCACGGCCGCTCGGCACACCTTGGAGCAGGTTGCCGACAATGAGGCCCCAGGCGATCGCGAGACCGGTGCTGCCGACCGTGAACACCCGGTCCCAGCGCGAGCGCCAGGCGAACGACTGGCGGCGGCTGCGCAGATGCAGGGCCATGTCGCGCATGGCGATGAAGAGCAGAACGGCGACTATGAGCGGGTAGAGCCGACTGAGCACCAGCCCCTCGAAGCGGGGGAACACGCCGATGAGCACACCCGCCGCGCCCACCAGCCAGACCTCGTTGCCGAGGAAGAACGGGCCGAGCGAGGCAAGGGCGGTCCTGCGCTCACGGTCGTCCCGGCCCAGCAGCGGGAGCAGGATGCCAATTCCGAAGGCGTAGCCCTCACCGACGAAGTAGCCTCCCAGCAGGAGCGCCAACACGGCGAACCAGATGTCTTGCACGATGGGCTCCTCAGAAGGCGATGACGGGCTCGGGGGTCGCGTCGGACTCGGTCGCGCCGAGGTCGGCGCGGTCCGGACCGCGGCGGGAGTAGCGGGCGATGATCGTGTAGTCGACGGTCGCGAGCGTCAGGAAGAGGAGCACGAAGCCGATCAGGGAGGCGGTCACCCATCCCGCCGAGATGTGCGAGGACGCCTGATCGGTCCGGAGCAGGCCGTAGACGGCCCAGGGCTGGCGCCCGATCTCGCGGAAGAGCCAGCCAGCGATGTTCGCGATGAAGGGCAGGGGCACCGTCCAGGTCAGTACCCGCTGGATTCTGCTGCTGCGGAAGAGGCGGCCGCGCCGCAGCATGAACAGCGAGGTCACCACCACCAGGGTGACCAGCACCCAGATGTACATCATCGTGTCGCCGCTGTTCTCCACTGCGGCGGTAGGCGGGATGTAGTGGCCGGGGCCGTAGGTGTGCACCATCTCGGCCTGGGTCTGCGCGATCTGGGCGGGGTCGTTGTTGAAGGCTGCGTCCTTGCTGGGCTGGTCGTAGCGGATCAGGATGAACTGCACGACGCCCAGGCCGATCGAGGGAAGCAGGCCGATCCCGGCCGTGATCACTCCGATCCGCAGCGAGCGCCGGAAGAAGTCCGCCTCGGCGGTCTTCTTCCGGCGTAGGTGGTAGCCGCTGATGCCTGCCAGGAAGACCCCCGCGGTGATCAGTGCGCCTGCGGCGATATGGCCGAAGGCGACGAGCGTGAACGGGTTCGTGAGCAACTTCGCGAAGTCGGTGACATGCGCCTCGCCGCCGCGCATGACGTATCCGACCGGGTGGTGCAGCCAGCCGTTGGCGACCATGATCCAGTAGGCGGACAGGAAGGCGGTCAGGGTGACCAGCCACATCAGCGTGAGGTGCACCTTCCTGGGCAAACGGTCCCAGCCGAAGATCCACATGCCGAGGAAGGTCGACTCGGCGAAGAAGGCGACCAGCGTCTCCATCGCGAGCGGTGCCCCGAAGACGTTGCCGGCGGTGTGGCCCAGGCCGTTCCAGTTCAGGCCGAACTGGAACTCCATCACGATGCCCGTGACGATGCCCATGGCGTAGTTGACGATGTAGATCTGCCCCCAGAACTTGGTCATCCGCGCGTACGTCTCGTCACCGGTCCGCACATAGCGGGTCTCCATGACGGCGAGCAGCAGGGCCAGTCCCAGGGTCAGGGTGACGAACAGGAAGTGGAAGCTGGTCGTCAGCGCGAACTGCAATCGGGCGAGGAGGAGGGGGTCCATGACACAGGATCGTGTCAGTGTGCGATCGACTCGCGCGTCCATCCGAGGCGGTCACTTCGGCTACTGCTCCACGATGCAGTGCGGGCGCCGCAGTACATCCCAGGGTGTCCGTCGTACTCCTGGGGAGGTACTCAGCCGGCCACCGGGCGTCCGGGCTGGACCAGCCCCGACTCGTACGCCAGAACCACGAGTTGGGCGCGGTCCCGGGATCCGGTTTTGGCCAGCAGCCGGCTCACGTGCGTCTTGGCGGTGAGCGGGCTGAGTACCAGGCGTTCGGCAATCTCGTCGTTGGACAGGCCACCTGCGACCAGCGCCAGCACCTCCCGCTCCCGCTTGGTCAGCATCTCCAGCTCGGTGACGCGGCGACCCGGCCGGCCCGGGTGCTCGTGGACGTAAGCGGCGATCAGCCGCCGCGTCACCGCCGGCGAGAGCAGCGCGTCGCCGCGGACCACGGAGCGCACCCCGTGGAGCAGGTCGGCGGTCTCCGCGTCCTTGAGTAGGAAACCGCTGGCGCCGACGCGGAGCGCATCGTAGACGTACTCGTCCGCGTCGAAGGTGGTCAGGATGACGACGCGGACGTTCCGCGACTCCTCCTTGCCGGTGATCACACGGGTTGCCTCGATGCCGTCCATGACGGGCATCCGGATGTCCATCAGCACCAGGTCCGGTACGAGATCGGCGGCCAGGCGCACTGCGGCGACGCCGGTCTCCGCCTCGCCGACGATGCGGATGTCCGGCTCCGCCTCCAGCAGTGCACGGAAGCCGGCCCGGATCAGCGACTGGTCGTCCGCCAGCACGACCCGGATGACCTGTTCGTTCGTCACTCGCCCTCCCTGGACGGCGCCAACGGCAACCGCGCACTCACCTGGTACCGCCCGTCCGGTTGCGGGCCGGCCGTGCATTGCCCGCCGACAGCCAGCGCGCGCTCCCGCATGCCGATGAGTCCGCTGCCGCTGCCCTCACTCGGCCACCCGCGCCCGTCGGCGCCGACGGGCGCCACCACGTTCGCGACGCGGATCGCGACCTCCTCGTCGCCGTAGCCCAGACGGATCTCGGCCTGCCCGCGGCCGCCATGTCTCAGCACGTTGGTCAATGCCTCCTGCAGGATCCGGTAGGCAGCCACGTCGACGTCCGGGGCGAGCGTCCGGGTCTCACCCTCCTGGACCACCTCGACCCTCAGACCGGCCGTGCTGACCGTCTCCACCAGTTCGTCGAGGCGGGCGAGGCCCGGTGGTGGCGTGCGCGGTGCCTTCTCGTCTGCGTCGCGCAGAGCGCCCACGGTGGTGCGCAGCTCGCGCAAGGTCTCCTTGCTGGTGTCCTTGATGATGTCCAGCGCCGCAGCCACCTGTTCCTGGTTGTCCGCGAGAAGACGCGAGGCGACCCGGGCATGGATGTTGATCAGCGAGATGTTGTGGGCGATCACGTCGTGCAGGTCGCGGGCGATCCGAAGACGTTCTGCGTCCACCCGGCGGCGTGCCTCCTCATCCCGGGTCCGTTCGACCTCCTGGGCCCACATGCGTACCTCGGCCAGCCGCGCGCGCAGCGAACGAGCGGCCCCGCCGAGGATCAGGGACGCGCCGAAGAACATGACCTCGCCCAGTAGCGGGTGGGACGTTGGATAGCCCTTAGCCGCTGACATCGCGGAGAGCACTCCGATGACTCCGACCCACGCGGCAAGGCCCAGGGCGCCCTGGCCGGTCTCGGCGAGGGTGAACAGCGCTACTCCGGTCGGGAGCGGTACGGGCCCCTGCGGGTAGCGCAGGGCCAGGTAGGTGATCAGGCTCAGGGCGGTGACAATGCAGACCGTCCGGGGCGTGTGCCGCCGGAACGCCACGGCGACCACGCCGACTACGAGCAGCCCGTAACCGGCCGCGTCCAGCGGACGTACCCCGTCCTGGTGCGCGACCAGAGCCTGCCACGGCAGTACCACTGCCGCTGTGGCGAGCGCCGCCGGCACATCGGCCCGCCACGGCCCGCCCGGAAATCCGTGCCCGGGTCCACGGTCCGAGGACTGCGACGTCGGCCCGATCCTCGCCGACGTCGAAGTCCGTGTCATGGTCGAACAGTACTCAACTTGAACTCCGGCTGTCCGCAGCTTCGATGATCATGTCGGCCTCGGCGCCTGCGTTCCGCATAATTCGGGGGCTCTGGAGTTCCTGCCGGGTTGAAGGTGCAGGTCAGCTGGGTGGGGGCTGGCGACGCGGTCAGATTTGCCTAGAGACGCGATTTTGCGGATTCGCCTGCGCTGAACTGGAGTTAGTCCGTAGGGCCTGGAGTCGTGTACGTGAAAACGACGAAACGGGAGAACAAGTCCGGCACGGTCCGGTACCTGCACCTGACCCACAACGAGTGGGACCCGGTGAAGGGCCGAGCGGTTCCGAAGGTCCTGTTCACGTTCGGCCGCGAGGACGACCTCGACCGGGACGCGGTGAAGCGCCTGGTCGCGTCTCTATCGAGGCTGCTGGAACCGGGTGAGGCGCTGGCATCGACGGCAGCGGGTGACCTGGAGTTCGTCTCGTCGGTCCCGTTCGGCGGCACCTACGTCCTCGATCATCTCTGGCGGCGGCTGAGGATCGACAGGATCGTCGGGCAGGTCGGGCAGCCCAAACGGGGCCGGCGCCGGGACATGTCGGTGACCGAGCGGGTGCTGTTCTCCCTGGTCGCGAACCGGGCCCTGGCGCCGTCGTCGAAGCTGGCCGCCGCGGACTGGGTCACGCACGACGTGCACATCGAGGGCCTGCCGGCCACCGACGACGACGCCTGCTACCGGGCGATGGACTGGCTCCACGAGGTGACCGACGACCTGGAGAAGCGGGTGTTCGACGAGGTCGCGAACCTCCTCGACCTCGAAGTCGACCTGCTGTTCTTCGACACCACCAGCACCTACTTCGAGCTGGAGGAGGCCGACGAACCCGCCGCCCGCGACGACAGGGGCCGCCTCCTGACGCACGACCACCCACCCGCCGAAGAGGACGGCGAGCCCTCCGATCAGGCCGGGTTCCGCACCTTCGGCAGGTCGAAGGACTCCCGTGACGACCTGCCGCAGATCGTGATCGGGATGGCCGTCACGAGGGACGGGATCCCGGTCCGCGTCTGGTCCTGGCCCGGCAACACCGGTGACCAGAAGCTGATCCGGCAGGTCAAGGACGACATGCGGGACTGGACCCTGAGCAAGATCGTGTGGGTCACCGACCGGGGATTCTCCAGCGAACGCAACCGCCGTTACCTCCGCCGGGGCGACCACGCCTACATCGTCGGCGAGAAACTCCGCTCCGGCAGCCCGGAGGTGAAGGCCGCCTTGTCCCGCCAGGGCCGCTACAGCGAGATCGCCGGGAACATGCGGGTCAAGGAGGTGCGGATCTCCGACACCGAACGGTTCGTGATCTGCCACAACCCCGAAGCCGCCACCCGTGACCAGCACATACGCGAACAGCTCGTCTCCCAGCTCACGACCCTGATCGAAGGCACCGACAAGCTCAGCGACTTCAAGCGCGGCGAGCTCCGCGGCAAGATCGCCGACAAGCCCGGCCTCAACCGCTACCTCCGCACCACCCCGGCCGGCAAGCTCCGCATCGACACCGCGAAGATCAAGACCGAGGAGAACCTCGACGGCAAATACCTGCTGCGATGCTCCGACTCACAGCTGTCGGCCGAGGACGTCGCCCTCGGCTACAAGCAACTCCTTGAAGTCGAGCGGGGCTGGCGGGACATGAAGCAGATCATCGACCTGCGGCCCGTCTATCACCGGCTCCAAGAACGCACACGCGCTCACGTCGTCCTCTGCTGGCTCGCCCTGCTGCTGATCCGCATCATCGAGACCACCACCGACGAGACCTGGACGACCGTCCGCCGCGAGCTCGACCGGCTCCACCTCGGCACGTTCACCGGCCCTACCGGCCTGTTCCGACAGGTCACCACCCTCACCAAGCCCCAGACCGACCTCCTGGCCAAGCTCGGCATCCCCGCGCCGAAGCAGGTCATCGCCCTCGAACCCGCACCCCGGTGACCAGCACGAACACCAGCGCCTAGAGAAACGGCTCTCAGGCGCCCTCACCCATGTCCGCCCAGGTCAGACCCCAGATTCGTGACTCTAGGCCGCTGAATTACGCGGAACGCAGGACAGCGAGGTTCCGCCAGGTCGCCATCGCGCGGGGTGCGTTGCCAGTGCGCAGTTGGGAGGCGTCCTCGGCGAAGGTGGTGTCGCGGACGTGGTGCAGGGCCTCGATCTTCCAGTGGTCCCGGATCAGCTGTGCGAGCTGGCCGGGGGTGGCTTGCTCGGCGGTCAGGCTGGTCACCGCGTAGATGGTCGTGATGCCGGTCTTGCCGGTCTTGCGGTTGGTGCGGCGGCGCTTGATCTGGACGGCCTGACGGGCACCGGGGAAGAGCAGGTTGTTCACGGTCGCGACCTTGATCCGGCGGATCTCAGCGCGGCCGTGTCCGGTGCCCCGGGTACGACCCTGGAGCGGGATGTCCTTCCAGGGAAGGGACTTCAGCTGCTTGCGTAGCTTCTTCTGGTTGCCCTTGACGATCGCGATGTAGTGAGCCCGGCGACCGAGGAGGTAACCGGCGTGCTCGCGCTGGGTGTGCAGCGCGTCGCTGGTGACGACCATCCCGGCGAGGTCTGCGACGTGGTCCAGCAACGGCTGGAAGCGGCCGGTCTCACCGGTCTTCTCTCCCACGTCGAGCTGGGCCAGGACGAGCCCGGCGGTGTGCTCCACCGCGGCGAGCAGGTGGATCTTCCGGCCCCGGGCCTTCGCTGCACCGCGCAGGCTCTTGCCGTCCACTGACAGCCCGCGCAGCCCTGAGCCCGCGGGCCGACGGTCGGCGAGCCAACTGCCCACCTCCCGGTCCAGAGCGTCGCCGTCGATGCGCGCGAGCAGCCGGCGGACCGTCGCCTCAGAGGGGACCAGCCGCCTGGGCAGCACTGGATCAGGGCGCACGCCGAGTCGCTCCAGCACGTGAGGCGGCGCGTCCGCGATCCACTCACCGACCGCCAGCAGCGAGGTCGCCCCGGCCAGCACCGCACACGCGGTCAGCGCGAGCACGACCGCAAGCGCATGCCGAACCCCGCGCGGATCGAGCGGGTCCGGCACCTGGGCCAGCTCCAGCAGACCGGGCACCTCGCTGGGGCCGACGTCGGGCTGCTCGCGAAGCTGGTCAAGGGCGGGCGGGATCGGGGATGATGCGTCGGTAGGCACGGTCTTCCAGGCAGGTCATGGGGCGTAGAGAACTCCATGATCTTGGAAACCGTGCCTGCCGACGCGTCCGTTCCGAGTGGAAGCCGCCCGTCCCCGCACCCTGTCCTTCGGAAGTCACCCGGACGCTACCGGAGGGTCTTCGCCCATTCGTCGATCGTCAGTACGTCGGCTTCCCGAGGGAAGACCCTCTCCAGCAGGAAGCGGCTGACCTCGGGGTCCAGGTCGTCGCAGCCGTCAGAAAGAACGATCTGCTGGTACTGGCGCTCGGTTGCCTCCCGCATGGTGCCGAACACGACGCCACTGGTCCCCAGGCCGGCCAGCACGAGCGTGTTGATGCCGCGGGCGCGCAGCAACGCATCCAGATCGGTCCCGGAGAACGCACCGAAGAAGCGCTTGGCGACGACCGGTTCGTTCGGCAGCGGCTCCACCGCCGGGTGGATTCGCGACAGCGGGCTCGATTCGGTCAGTGCGTCCGTGCCGATCAGTGGCTCGAACGCCTTGTTGGCGGGGCTTATCTCCGGATGACCGTCCCGGAACCGGACCACCACGTGGATCACGGGAACTTGCGCAGCCCGGGCCGCGGCGACCGCCTCGGCCAGTCGGGCGAGGATCCCCTCAGCCCGCTCGGGAACCCGTGCGACCACTCCCTGCTGAACATCCATCACGAGCAGCGCCTGCATCGAAACCACCTTCTGCCAGTCGGACACCAGTAGGGCAGATTCAACACGAGACGATCGTGTGAGCGAGCACTGATCGGGTTGCGGGTCGTCCAGGGGAAACGTGCGGCTCACCCTGGCCCGGAACAGTCGGGGCGAACGACAAGGGCGCCGCCCCGCAGCCTGCCCTTGCCCTTCTGGGCCTCACAAGTTCTCAAAACGGACATACGCAAGAACGCCGAAGCCCTGGAGAACCCGGCGTTGCCCCCCCGGGCGGCGGAAGGCAACAGCTCTACCTGGGCAGCTTCGCGGTGCGCTCCGGGTAGGCGGTGGTGACGTAGCGCATGGCGGTGTCTTCGGTGATACCGAAGAGCCGCATGAGCTTGAGCGGGTCTCCGGTGGCGAACGCCTCGTCGAGGATGCGGTCCTGGCGGAGCTTGTCGAGGGTCTGCCCCTTGGGCAGGACCAGGTTCAGCTGCATGGTGATCCGCCCTACGGCCGGGTGGTCCGGGTCCAGGGCCGTCTTCTGGGTGACCAGCAGGTGGGGGTTGACGCTGGTGGGCCAGCGCCGGTGGCGGTAGGTGAGCCAGTCGGCGGCCAGGCGGTGGGTGAACTCCTCCAGGTAGAGGGTGTGCCGCCGCATGCCGCGGCGCAGGACGAGAGTGCCGCGGGCGAGGTTCAGGTCGGCGGCCAGAGCGGTGCGGATCTCCGAGGCTGGGACGGCGTGAACGGCGGCCAGGGCGATGGCGAGCCGCGCGAACGCGGTGGTGGCCCGGTCGAGCAGACCGGCCAGCACATCAGAGGGGACCGGTCGCGGAATGCCCGTCAGGTCTCCCACCGGAAGGCCGCGAGCCAGGTCGCGGAAGACCAGCTTCTCGCGCTTGAGCACCCGGAACAGGCTGCGCAGTGTGATCGCGAGCTGGCGCCGGGCGGCCCCGTCCAGCGCGTCCAGCGCGTCCTGAAGATGGTCCGCAGTGGCTTCCCGAAGGCTGGTCATCCCGGCCTGGGTCCAGGCGGTCAGCACCGGCCGCAGGTGGGTCAGGTAGCTGCGGATGCTCTCCCAACTGCGTGGCTCGTCCTGCCGGGGGCCCTGGGTGCGCAGCACATCCGCCCACGCCCGCACCTCGTCGGCGACGTCGGGCGGCAGCGTGGCCAGCACCCTCTCGAGCCAGACCAGATCGCGGTCGCGGTGCAGCGCGGGATCGTCGATGAGCAGGCCGCGGGTGCGCAGGAACTGGCAGACGGGCTTGGCCGCGAGGTGACCGTCCAACTGGGCCAGGTCGTAGATGTCGCGCTCGTGGACGGCGTTGGCGACTCCGAGCCAGTAGACCAGGAACGTGAGGGTGCGCACGTTCTTGCGCAGGCCCGTCTCCGTCAGGTCGCGGCGCAGCTCGGCGAAGTCCTCCACCAGCGCGGTGGCCGCCTCGGACAGCGGCACGTCCGCCAGGGCGAGACCGCTCAGCCGGGCCAGCACCGGTGACCAGTCGCGGCGCATCGTGAACAGTTCCTCCTGGCCCGGACCGAGCGTCGAGGCGGGCGTGTCCGCAGGGTCCGGCACGGGTGCGCCGGTCGGCGGCGCGTGGTTTGGTCCGTCCGGGCGGGCGGGCAGGTCGATCGCCAACTGCTGGCCGACGAGCATGGTCTGCCCGTCGGTCCGGTAGGGGTGGCAGGCACGGCAGTGGCCGGCGCCCAGCGCCAGCCCGTCCCGGCCGCAGCGCGCGCACTGTCCCGGCTGGTAGTGCCGGCACCTGCGCCACTCGCGGCACGGGTCGCAGAGGAACCCCGCACTCGTACCCTCGGCCATCCAGGCGCCGCAGTCACCGCACGAGCGCGACGCGAGCCGCAGCTCCAGAGCGGATCCGCTGACCACCAGGCCGGCGCCCAGAAGGACCTCGCAGACCACATCGCCGAGCCTGGGCAACGACCGCAGCAGCTGCTCGCACGTCAGCTCCACGCCGTCGGCCTCCCGCAGGGCCAGGGCGATCCGGACCATCTCGGTGACCTGGCTGCGCCAGTCCCTGCCCATGCCCCACCGGGCCGTCAGCTCCAGCAGCACCGCCTCGGCCCGATCCCAGCCGGACAGTGGCCGAGTGGCCAAGGCGCGGCCCGTGTCCCGGGTGAGGGTGCGCGCCATGGTGAACAGGGGCAGCTGGCCCCACATCTGAGGCTCCAACAGGGCCGAGTGGTCTTGTTCGACCGCATGCTGCCTGTTCAGCTTGGTCTTCCACGCGGCGCTGACCCAGCGCTCGCTGCTCTGGCTCTCCACGATCGGGCGGGCCCGGATGGCGTAGTGGCGGTAGCTGCCGACGGTGAGCTGCAGCGCGCGCGGCCGAACGCCGGGGACGCGAAGGGCCCACTCGGCGTCGTCCTCGGCGCGGATGGCCTGCAGGCAGGGCTTGCAGAAGCCGTCGCGCCCCAGGTGCGCCTCGTGTCGGCACCGCGGGCACACCCCGCGTTGCGGGTGGTCGTACTTCCAGCGCTCGCAGCCGGGGCAGATCCTGCGTCCGTGCAGCACCGACCACTTCAAGCACACTGAGCAGCTGCGGGCGCTGCCGTTTCCCCTCGCCATGACCAGCCCTCAGCTCGGCGGCAGCGAACGCGGACCGCCGGTCGGGCGCGAGCGCGGTACGGGCCGCACCGGCCCCGCCGGGTCGCGTTTGGCGCCGACGGCCGCCTGGCCGACGTCCCCGGCCGGCTTCGCGGCGGCGACCGGCTCGGCCTGCATCAAGTCGCCGACCGTGCAGTCGAGCGCCGCGCACATCAGGTCCAGGTCGTCGAGGCGAACCGTGACCGGCTTGCCGGACCACAGTGCGGCGACCTTGCTCAGCGACGGGTTAAACCCCACCTGCTGGAAGGCGGCCAGCACCTCGGTGGGGCGCCACAGGTCCCGCTGGGCGGCGACCATCCGCAGATTCCACTTCACCGCAGGTTCCCCTTGTCCATCACCAGTCGTTGGGCCGCCCGGCCGCTGGCGGCCAGGTTCGCGTGCTCCGGGTCAGCGTGCGCAGTCGACATATAGCGGAGTGTCGTGGTCGCCCAGGCATGTCCGAGGACCTTCTGCACCTCCCACAACGTCATCCCGCGCTCATAGTTGTGGGTCGCGCAGGCGTGGCGAAGCAGGTGCGGGAACAGGTCGCTGACCGGCCCGGTCAGGTAGGCGCCGGCCGCGGTGTGCAGGGCCTTGCGGAACGCCGAAGGCCCGACCGCCGGCGCGATCGGCAGATTCAGCGCCGCCACCGCGGCAGGCTTGCGCTCGGAGGGCCACAGCGGTGCCTTCGGGTGCTCGGCGTCGTCGCCGAACTCGCCGCGGACCTCCTCGATGTACCACCACAGCAGGGCCCTACCCTCCTGGAACATGTACGCCTCGCGGGGCCGGGGCCCCGATCCGCCCGAGCCCTTGCCGAGCACAACGAAGCGGCCCCACTGGCCCGACTCCCAGTGCAGGTCTCCCATGGTCACCCCGCACAACTCGGTGGCCCGCACTCCGGACAGGTAGGCGATCTTCGTCATCACATAGTCGCGGCAAGCCACCAGGTGCTTGCGGGCATTCGGCAGGTCCTCGCGCCATCGGCCGAAGAAGTCCCGCATCGCCGTCTGCGACGGCGGGATTCGCAGGCCGAAGTCGCCGCGGTGCCGGGGCCGGTTGAACGGGTCGATCGGCGACTCGACCGCGTACCCGAAGCGGCGCATGATCTCGCCGGCGTAGCGCTGTTCGAGGAACGCGAAGTAGGCGTCGATCTTGCCGATCTTGCCCCGCAGGGTCGAGGTCGCCCGCTTACCCACCCCAGCGAAGTACCGGTCCACCTCGCGGGACGAGAGCTGCCACGGCACCGTGCCGTAGTACTCGCAGATCTCGATCACCGGCTTGATCAACCCGTCCAGCGTCTTCGGCTCCAGGCCCGCCGCGTCCCGTGCCCACTGGTACTCGGACAAGGTGTCGAGGAAGAAGCTCTCCTCATCCTGCGCCGAGATCCGGGCCTGGCGCCGCCGCTGCAGCGTGACGACGTCCGCCAGGCCGGACTCGACCGAGACCGCCGCCGGGTCCACCGGGGCGGCCGGATCCGGATCGGGCCGAACGAGCGTCAGCACGCGGCTTTCGGAATCTGCCACAAGCCAGCAAATTACGGGACCGACTCGCAGATTCTGCGAGTTACCGGCGGAATCTCACACGATCGAGCGACGCCCCGATAACCCGTTCCTACCTGCTGAGATGCCGTGATGGTGCTCTCGAACGGCTAGCGGGAACCCGCTCGTACTCCACTAATCTCGGCGGCCACGGTCGCCAGTGCCTCGTCCAGGTTCTTGTCCAGTCGGTCCATCAGGTGCTCCTTCTCATGGTGGGGTTGGCCGGGCGGCCACGCCCGCCGCCATCGCGCTCCGCCGTCCGGCCTGGCTGGCCGGGAGAGGGGGCGCGATGGCGGGCAGCGTCGGCGCCCGGGTCAGGCCGCGGTGCCGGTGGGACCGGGGTGGACCGGCTCTCCGCGCAGGGCCGTGGCGAGGATGGCCGCGTGGTCGAACGCCAGCTGCTCCGGGAGCTCGTTCCACTTCCACCAGCGGGCGGTGCGGGCGTCGTCCCCGGCGGCGGTCGGGGTGTCGTCCGGGACCACGGCGAGGTAGGCGACGGTGACGTACCGGCCGCGCGAGTCTCGGCCGGGCTCGTCCCAGGCGCCGAGCTGGACCAGGTCCGCGACGTCCACGCGGACGCCGGTCTCCTCCTCCAGCTCCCGGGCGGCAGCCTGCCGGCTCGTCTCGCCGGGGTCCACGTGGCCGCCGGGCGAAGCAGGCGCCCTCGAAGGGTCCCCAGCGCCGCTCGATCAGCAGGACTCGGCCGTCTCGTGTGGTGGCGACCACGTCAGCGGTGTAGCGGATGGTCTCGATGGCTTCGCTCATCTCAACTCTCTCGGTAGGTGTGCGGTGTTGACCGGGCGGTCACGCGGCGCACCAGGGCGTCCTGCGGTCCCGGCTGGGTGCCGGGTGCGGGGCGTGCACTGGTGCGCAGCGTCGGCGCTCGGGCACGGGTTGGACTCGGTGGTCTGTCCCGGCCGTGGTTGCGGCCTGGGGATCCTGTCCGGCCGTGGGGTCAGGCAGTCGGCTGCCAGGTGCGGAACTGGACGGGCCCGCTGAAGGGGCCGCGGACTCGGCCGGTGCAGCGGCGAGCACCGTGCGGTCCGTCGCCGAGCTCGATCCGGGAGCCCGTCTCGAAGTAGCTGTTGACCGTGGTGGGCGGTAGGTCGCCGGGGTGGTCGGTGGCCCGCAGGCTCACGCCGCCGCGGCGCGCGAGCTGCGAGAGCGCCTTCACCCGGTCGAGGAGGTGGTCGCCGAGGTGGGACAGCCGGATGAGGGTCAGGCTGATGAGCGGCTGATCGCTGGTGGGTAGGTAGCCCAGGGTGGCGCCGGTGCTGCCGCGCTCGATCCGGGTGTGGGCGGCGCAGAAGATGTCCGAGAGGAGGGTGGGCGCCTCGTCCTCCGTGCAGGCGACCCACCGGAGGTGGGGGTTCTCGTGGTGTGCGCCGGTGAGGTCTACCGCAAGCGGTCGGACGACTGCTATGGCGGCCTCCGTCGCCCACAGGTGGTTGAGCAGGAGCTCGACGCCGGTGCCGGGGGCGCCGGTGATCCGGCAGGGTAGCGCGCCTTCGGGGCCGTAAAGCTCCAGCTGGGCCGCGGTGCCGTTCCCGCGGTCGCCGATGGCGATCGTGCCGGCGGTCCGGTCGAAGAACGTGTGCGGGTCGGGCCGGATCGAGTTGATCGGCTCAAGCTCGGGGCGGGCCATTAGTCCTCATCACCCTTGTCGAAGGCGAGGAGCAGCGCGGCCAGGTCCTCGCGGGTGAACTGCCGACGGGCGGAGTAGAAGCCGCCCTCGTCGCTGACGTACTCCAGCAGCACCTCGGTGGTGTCAGCGTCGTCCGGACGGGGCGGCGCCGTGGTCGCGGGGGCCCAGGTGCGCAGCACGTGCGTCTCGCCGCTGCTCTTGGTGAGGCGGGCGGTGCCGGGCGGGACGTGGCTCTGCGCGTCGTCTGGGCCGGTGCTGCCGATCAGGTCGATCGTGCAGCGGTTGGCCTGGAGATGGGGCAGACAGGCGATGTCCGGACGGCTCTCGTCGCGGTCGATGACGAAGCGCAGACCGATGCCCACCGGACCAGCGATGCGGGCGAGCTCGGCGACCAGGCGCAGGACCTCGTCGTGCTGGCCGAGGTCCTGCCAATGGAGCAGGGTGATGGTGGTCAGCGGCCGGGTGGGCGAGGGCTCGTAGCCCTGCCAGGTCGCCAGGTCGTGGAGGCGGTCGCGGGCCGTCGTGGTGATCGCCTGCAGCAGCGCGACCGCGTAGGAGGGGTCGGTGGCGGCCCGGTGCAGGTAGCGGCTGTTGACGTCGGTGCCGGCCGGGTCGATCGCGATCGAGGTGACGATCCCGCTGGCGTGCTCGGCCGCCCAGAGGTGGTCGAGCAGGATGCTGAGTCCGGCGCCGGCGGTGGTGGTGATGACGGTGGACACCGCGCCGTGGTGGTCGTACAGGCGCGGGCCGAGGGGGGTCCCCGCGGCGGTGGTCCCGATCGTGAGGACGCCGGTCTTGGTGTCGAGCAGGTTGCTCGGGTCGGGGCGGGTGAAGCTGGAGAGCTGGTTGCTGGTCAACAGGGGCTGCCTTTCGGGAAGTAGGAGGGGCGCAGCAGTTGGTCTGCTGCGCCCCGGGGGTGGTGCGGGTGGGCGGCTGGTCGGTGGCGCCGGGTGGTGGGAGAGGCTGGTCGGCTACTGGGCCCCGGTGGACCAGGGGTCGGCGTCCTCCAGGGGGCGGCCGTCGGCGTGGCGGCGCAAGTGGTCGTGGAGCTGGGTGATCGAGGTGATCGTCGTGCGGGGGGTGCCGTCGATCAGCAGCTCGAAGTACTCGGGCATCCCGCGGTGCGCGGTGATGCCGGTGGAGGCGCCGGAAGGGGTGTAGCGCAGTTGGACGCCGGGCTCCAGGTCGCAGGTGGCGGGACCGTCGGTCGTCCCGACCCAGTTCTCGGCGTAGGTGAGGGTGCCGTGGCCGCGGTCGAGGCGCTGGGCGGCGAGCGCGGCCTGCTCGGCGGCGTGCAACTCGGTGTCCGCGGCGATCCGCTGGAGCGAGGGGGTCAGCTCGGCCTCCGGGCCGGCGGGCAGGTAGGTGTCGGGTTCGGAGCGGCGAAGCAGCGCGGTCCGGCCGGCGGCGCCGAGCTGGGCGGTGGTCGAGCAGGCGAGGCCGGCGGCCGCGAGGGCGCTGGCGACGCGGATCTCGATCGGGCGGGTGGCGAGCGTGCGGTAGACCGCGACGCCGGCGGCGGCCCCGGCGGTGACGGCGGCGGCGGGTTCGAGCACGTGGTTGAGGGCGCTGAGCAGCGCGCGCTGAAGAGGGGTGGGACGGGTGTTGGTCGTCATAGCGGGTTCCTCGGGTCGTGGTTGGTGCGGCGGGCTCACCCTGGTGGCGGGCCCGTTCGGTTCGGTGCCGTGATTCGGCGGCTGTGGGGGTCTGCGGTGTCGTCGCAGTGAACTGGCTGTTCCTTGATGAACTCCTTGATGAGGGCGGGGCTGTTCGGTTGCGATTGCGTATCGCTGGTCATCAAGGTGGCGGTTTTCCGCAGGTGGGGGCCATCAAGGTGTGGCGGTCACTCAGCTCCGGTTGGCGTTGGTGGTGGTGTTCGTGGTGGTGGAGGTGTCGGTCCGTCCGAACCACTTGGGGTGGTTGTTGTTGGTGACGGAGCTGTTGTTGGTGATGTAGGTGTCGCCGTCGGCGCGCCTGCCGGTGATGCCCCGCAGGAGCTGGGACAGGGGCAGGCGAGCGGCCACGACCATGGCGCTGATACCGAGCAGTGCACCGGTGGAGAGGCCTGCGGCGGAGGACAGAAGGTGCCCGAGGCCATCGAATGCCTGGCTGAGGCCCCAGCCGATGCCCGCGAAGGCGATGCCGGTGGCGGCGATGAACTGGGCACGGCGGTCGATCAGTGGCGCCGGGGCCGGGGCCGGCTGGAGGGTCGGGGTCGGGGCAGGGTGCAGGTACTCGGGCGGGAGCTCGCTCCTGGGCACGCCGATGAAGGCGTTGCCGGGGCCGGGGACGAAGACGATCGCCTGGCGCTCGACCGGCTGGTCGAGTACGCGAGCGGGCACCGGCGGGACCGCGGTCTGGGCGAAGATCTCGTGGATGCGGCGCATGTAGTCGATCTCGGCGCTGGTCGCCGCCGTGGTGCTGCTGGTGCTCTCCTGGGTGGGCTGGGCGTGGGCGAGGTCGGTGACGGTGTGCACGGGGGTGTCCTCAACTGGTCTGGGAAGCGCGAGACCCGCCCGTGCCGGGTGGCTCGGGCGGGTCTTCGGCACCCATGGTGGGTGCCGGCGGGGCGTGGTTCAGGCGAGGCTGTAGAAGGCGAGGAAGAGCGCGAGCACTCCCAGGGCGATCTTCGCCCAGAGGTAGGGGACCTCGATGGCGCCCCAGGCGGCCCCGGCGGCAAGCAGCCGCAGGGTCCAGCGGGCGAAGAAGCCGTGGCCGCGCAGGCTCTGCAGCTCGATGATCCGATTGGTCCGCCAGTCCATCTCGCGCTGCAGGTGCGCCCGGGTGACCGTGTCCTCCGGGCTGGTGTTGGCGAAAGTCGCGGAGTGGTTGTGCCGCTCGCCTTCCAGGCGGCGGATCTCGTCCTCCGGGGTTTCCAGCACCTCTACTCCTCTGCATCCGAAGGGGCGGTGGCCACGGCGGTGCCGTCGCTGAGCGCCAACGTCAACGCCATCTTGGCGGCTTCCAACTGGTCTGCGGAAACCCGCACTTCACGGGCCTTGGAGCCGTCGGACGGCCCGACGATGCCGTGCTGCTGAAGGACGCTGAGCAGCTGGTCGGCCGCGGCGAAGCCGATGCGGAGCTTTCGCTGGAGCATCGACGTCGATCCGAATTGGGTGGAGATGATCAGCTCGGCGCCCTGGAGCACGAGGTCGAGGTCCAGGCCGTCCGGCAGGCCGGAGACTGTGGGGATGGGCTCGGACTTGACGGTGTACCGGGTGTACTGGCCGCTGGTGTCCGCGGTGACCTTGCCCTCCTTGGCCCACGTCGGCAGCCAGCCGCGCACGGTCCGTTCTGCCGGCACGTCGGCGCCCCGCTCCTCCAGGGCTTGGGCGAGCGCGGTGTACAGCTCCTTCGGGGTGCAGCCCTGGTCGCCGGCGGCCTCCAGGATGCTCCAGGCCACCTCGCGGGGGTCGAGCGCACGGGTGGGCCGGGGCAGAGTGACCACCGGGGCGTCCGACAGGTCAGGGCTCGCGTCGGTCGGCTTGGTCAGATCGACCGGCGTGCCCGGGTCGCTGCTCCCGTCCCCGTCAGCGGCGAACTCGGCTTCGAGACGGGCGAACATCTCGGCCGCGCCGCCGGCACCGGTGGGCGCCTTCGGCGCGGTCGAGGTGGTGACCGGCTGGTCGGGGTTCTCCTGGAGAGCCGCGAGCCACTGGGCGGCGGTGCGGTGGTCGTCCGTGGTGGACACCACCTTCGCCGCGGCGGGGGTGAGCGTCTGGCCCTTGTAGAGCGCCGGGAGGGTGCGCGCCCACCGGCTGAGGTAGGCCTTGGCGGTCGGCACGCTGAGCGCGATCGGGTCGGCCGTGGGCCGGCGGGCGGCGCAGACCGTGCAGACCCGGTCGATGAGGGTATCGACGAGCCGCCAGGCCTTGAACGCGGTGGGCCGCTTGGGGCCCAGGCGGGTGTGCATGTTCCAGCCTGAGCCGGCCACCGGCGCGTCCTTGGGGTCGATCTTGACGTAGCCGGGGAACAGGTAGGCCAGCTCCTCCGGATCGCTGACGGTCATGCCCACGCGCCACTTGGACTGCAGCTTCATCGCCGACGTGATCGTGTCCAGGGTCGCGCGCAGGGCGCAGGCCAGGTTGCGCACGCGCATCGCTCGGCCTTCGTTGGCGACGCGGTCCAGGCCCTCCTTGATGTCGTGGGGCAGGGAGGCGGTCTCATCGACCAGGATGACGATGCCGGGGATGTCGTGGCTGATGGGCAGCTTGTCGGTCTTGTGCTGGCGCATCAGCTGCTGGTAGCCGGCCTTGCGGGCCGCGATCACCTCGATGGCCCAGCGGACCATCAGGCGGGCCTCGTCCTCGGTGTGGGCGATCCAGTCGATGATCGGCGCGTCCGCGATGCCCTCGGTGGCCCACGGGGTGATCCAGGGCAGGGCGACGCCGCCTCCGGTGATGTCGATCGCGAGGATCAGCGCGTCCGGCATCCGGGCGAGCTGGGCGGTGACGACGCGCAGCAGGTTGGTCTTGCCGGCGTCGGTCTCGCCGACCATGATCCCGCAGTCGTCCAGGAGCGTGCCCATCGCCTCGGCCCCGTTGCGGTAGGGCCCGAACGGGAACGGCTTGGTGAGGGTCAGCTCGGAGAACTCCTCCGGGTACGGGATCGTCTCGGTGATCACGTCCGTGAGCGTGACGTCGATCAGGATGACCCCGCGGTGGGCGCCGGGGCGGATCTCGACACCGCAGCCGTCCGGCAGCCGCAGGTCCCCGGCGAACTTCGGACCGAAGTTGACGATGTCGTCGATGGTGGTGCCGCCGCGGGGCAGCTCGATCTCGACGGTGTAGCCGACCTTGCCGTCCCACCACTGGATGTCCACCGAGGTACAGCCCTCGATCCGGGCGACGCGCTTGATGCGGTCCACCCAGTCGTCCAGGACGCCGACGGACTCGCGGCGCAGCGCGACCAGGCGCCGGCGCTCCTGGCGGGTGGGCTCGCTGCGCACCACGGACACGTTCAGGCCCGCGCCGATCGCGGCCAGCCCGATGCCCGAGGCCCAGCCGGTCGCGTCGAGCGGGGCGTTGCCCAGCGCCCAGGACGTCCAGGCCGCTGCGGTCAGCCACGAGACGGCGCGGGTGATGACGGTGCCGCGGGTGTGGCGCTTGCGCAGGTCGTAGGCGATGCCGGCCACGGCCGCGCCGCCCAGGGCGAGCGCGCCGGCCTGCCAGGGCACGTCGAGCATCGGGGTGAGGAGCGCCGCGGTGACGGCGGTCTCGGCGGCGTATCCGAGCAGGTGGTGGTGCTCGTTGGGGGCGGACCAGTCCAGGTCGTAGGGCATCGCGTTCTCCGGGGTGCGGAAGGGGCAGGTGGGGTTGAAGGGCGGGGCCGGGGCGCCCTGGTGGGGTGCCCCGGCCCGGGGTGGGCGCCGGACTTTCGTCGGCGAAGCCTCACCAGGTGCGCCCCGGGAGGTGGGTGAGCCGCTGTCAGCGCTGGGTGTTCCACATGGACTCGCCGGCCAGGCCCTTGCGCGGCTGCAGGTTGTTCCTGATCTCCCGCGCGTGGTCCTCGGCGAAGAGCTTGGCGGCCAGGCGGGCGTGGTCCGCGGCCAGCAGGACCATCTGGACGAGACCCGCGATCTCGTTGGTGACGCGGTCGTCCACCGGGTACTCATCGCGGGTGCGCTCGTACAGGGCCTTCATGGCCGCGGCGAGCGCCTCCAGGCCCACGCCGATGCCGGCGAACTCCTGACCGACCTGGAGCATGTGCTCCGGCTCGTAGGTCTTGTAGAGGACCGCGGTCGTCACGGCGGCGGTCTCGATCCGGCCCGGGGCGAACATGGCCTCCCCCGGCACGTCGGAACCGATCGGCGTGACGTTCCACATCCACTCGCCGTTGCGCGGGTTGCGCAGCCGCTCCAGGTCGAAGCGGTGCACGTTGCGGAACAGCACCACCATCTCGTCCGCCCGCTGGCCGGCGTTCATCAGCGTGCCGTAGGCCTCGACGAGCTTCTCGATGGCCCGCTTGCTGCACGGGTAGCGCGAGTCCGCGTTGGAGGCCAGGAAGCGGATGGCCTCGGCGGTGGCGCGCAGCGCGTTGGGAAGGCCGGCGTACTCGGCGGCGACGACCGCCATGCTGGTCGGCCGGTAGGAGGCGTAGTGGTCGTAGGTTCCGCGCATGGCCAGCGCGAACCGGGCGTTCGTGCCGTTGAGCACGATGCTGGTGTTGGCGAGGTCGCTCATCGGGTCGTCCTTCAGTGGGTCGTTGACGGTCAGGTTGAGGCCGTCGGCCTTGGCGTCCAGGTCGTGGCGGCGCTTGGAGCGGCGGTAGAGCGCGCGCCAGATCCGCCCGGCGACCCGGATCGGGAGCAGCCAGGGGTACATCGGGTCGTCGGGGCGGGTGATGAGGCTGGCCAGGCCCCACAGCACGCCCAGCGGCAGCGTCGCCAGCGCGCCCAGGCCGGCCAGGAGTCCGGCGCCGGTGCAGCGCAGCACGTGCAGCACCTTCCGGACCGCGGTGCGGCGAAGGCGGTACCAACGCCCGGCCGCCGTAGCCGTGCCGGCGGCGGCCGGGTTCGCGGTTCCGGGCCGCTTGCGCCGCAGCTTGCCGACCGCGGACTTGACGGCCTGCCAGGCGCGGCCGCGCCGGGTGGTCGGCGTGGTCGAACCGGACGTCCCCGTGCCCGAGCCGCCGTTCTTGCGGCGCAGTTTGGCGAGGGCGGCCTTGACGGCCTGGCTGGCGCGGCCGCTCCGCTTGGGCTGGACGGTGCCGGCGCCGGTCTTGCCCGAGCCCTTGGTGGCGTTGGTGCTGCCCTTGCTGGAGGTGCTGGCGCTGCCCGGCGTGCTGGAGCCGTCGTTGCCGGTGCCTCCTCCCCCGGTGCCGGAGCCGCGGGTGCTGTTGTTCCCGCCGGACAGCTTGTCCTTCAGCCGCTGCGCGGTGCGCTTGAGCCTGCTGTCGCCGCCCCCGTTGCGGGAGGAGTCGTTGCCGGAGGCCCCGCCCTTGCTGCGGTCGCGGCCGCGACCGGAGGCGCTGTCCTGGCCCCCCGAGCGGCCGCCGCCGGACGGGCTGGCGCCCGACTGGGTGTTGCCGCCGCCCGAGCGGCCAGGGCCCGGGGAGTTCCCGGCGCCGCCGCGCCCGGGTCCGGCACCGGACCCGGACCCGGTGCTGGTGCCGGTGCTTGCGGTGCGGTTGGATCCGCTGGCGGCGTTGGTGCACTGCCGCTGGGCACCGCCCGTAGGGCCGGAGGTGCCGCCGCCCCTGCGGCCGGGCCCGGGACCGGACTGGCTTCCGCCGCCGGAGCGGTTGGTGCCGGCGGCCTGGTTGGCTCCTCCGGCGCCCCGCAGCCGACCACGGCGGGCACCACCCTTGGGACGGCGGCGGTAGAGCGCTGCGGCGCCCGCCACGGCGCCAGCCGCACCAACGGTGGCCGCGCCGACGGGTCCGGCGAACGTGTAGGCGGCTCCTATGACCGCCCCGGCGGCGTTGCTGGAGTGGATCAGCGCCGGCACGGCTCGCACCCGACGGCGGCGGGACGGACGGGTGTTGTCGGTGGTCTCGGCGGCCGGCTGAGGGGTGTTGTCCACGACGTAGACAGAGCCGTCGTCGGGGTCCTGGAGGGCGCTGTCGGGGGCTACGGGTGCCAGGGTCGCGGTGTCGGCCACGGCGGTTCTCCCATCACGTTATGTAGCGGCGAGGCGGGGCGGGGCGAGGCGACACCGTGCGGAATCCCCACCCCAGGGCCGGTCAGAGCCGGTCCTCCGGGGCCTGGTGGGGTTCTGGCGTCGCCTCACCTCGCCTCGCCTCGCCTCGCCGCTACGTTGAGTAGCGACCCGGGTTGGTGGATTTCAGGGGCGAGGCGGGCCGGCGGGCGGCCCAGATTCGGGGCTGGGGACCCCTTCAGAGCGCTCGGGAACGGCTCCGGGAAGGGGCGCGAGGGGAGGGTGTCCGGCCGCCGGATCTGGCGGCCGGACACCCTCGGGCTGGCACTGCTGGGGGCTCTTCCGACCCTGGTTCAGCCGACCAGGGCGGGCTCGGGGGTGGCTCCGGATCGGTCAGCGGCCCGCTCGGCAACGATCGCTTCGGCACGCTTGCGGTAGGCACTGGCCGTGGACCCCACGACACCGAACTCGTCGGTGATGTGGGTGAGCTTCACGTTCTCCAGGCCACGCACCTCGATCCAGTCCGCGACCTTGCGTGCCGCCCGCTCAGCCGGCGTGAGCCTCGCTTCGGCCTCGGCTTCGGCAGCAGCCCGCCGGGCTTCGGCGGCCCGAAGTTCAGTAGCCGCTGCCAGCTCGGCGATTTCGGCGGCCCGAAGTCGCTTCTCCTGCGCCACGCGCTCGCCGTCCGCCTCGGCGACCTTCGCGGCGGCCAGGTCTTCGGCAGTCTTTCGGGCGACTTCTGCAGTCTTTCCAGCAGCTTCGGCAACCCGAAGTTCCGCTTCGGCCGCCTCCGCCTTCGCCTTCTCGGAGTCGGCCAGAGCCCGGTCCGTCCGCTGCTGAGCCTCAGCGATCTCAGCTGTCGACAGGGCCCTCGCTGCCTCCTCCTTCGCCTGGATTTCGGCAGCGCGAACCCGGCCTTCCTCCTCCAGGTCCCAGCGCGCCATCCGCTGCTCGCGCTCGTGCCTGAGCTGCTTCTTCTCCTCCAGGCGGCGCTGCTCGGCCACCTCGGACTCGGCCAGCGCGGCCGTCCGCTGGGCCTCCGCAGCAGCATCGGCGGTCACCTTCTTGGCCGCCGCAGCGGACTCAGCTTCGAGCTGCCGAAGGTCGGCTTCGCCTTGCCGAACCACCTCCGAAGCAGCCAGTTCGGCCTTCGCCCGGGCGGTGTCCAGCGCAGCTTGGGCGTTCAGCTCCTCGGTCTCGGCCTTGAGCTTGGCGACCTTGGTCTTGGTACGCATTTCGACCCGCCGAACCTCGGCTTCGGCCTCCCGAAGCTCTGCCGAAACGAGGTCATCGGCCTGCCGAATCTCGGCTTCGGCTCGCCGAAGCCGCTCCGAAGCCTCCCGCTCGGCCGGCAGGCCCAACGCCTCCTCAACCCCGACGCCGTAGGGGGCCAGCGTCTCAGGCAGCAACTCGGACCGAGACGCCTTCCAGCGCCAGGCCCACCTGCCGTACTTCTGCTTGAGCCACTCCCGATAGACCTTGCGCTTCTTCTGCAGCTCCAGGGCCTCGGCGTACGAGGTGATCTCCCACAGCACCATCAGCCGGCCGACGATCGCGGTCTCCATCGGGTTGAAGAACCAGCGCGAGAGCCTGATGCCGTCCATGCGCTCGCGCCCCTGGACCGCACCGATGTGAGCGGCGTAAATGTGAGCGGCGACCTCGGAGAAGATCACCCACAGGCACACGAGTGCCGCGTGTGCCAGTTGGTTGGGCACCGAGGTCGCGGACACCCAGTTGAGGTAGACAGTGGCAGCCGCGCCCAGGCGCGGCACCCACTTCACCCAACCCAGCCGGGCGTCCACCCGGATGAGCAGCAGGTTGATCACGCTGAATGCCAGGATCGACAGGTCCAGGCCGACGGGCAGCATCCACGGGTCCTGCCAGGCCCAGCCGCCCTCCGCGACCGATCGCCGGGCCTTGTCCTCCAGGGCCCGGTAGGAACTCGCCAACCCAATCACCGAGACACCGGTGGCGAGCAACACCCCGATGCCGGCGAGCAGCCACTCGCCCTTGCTGAAGGCCAACGCCGACTTCGCGTCCTCCTTCTTCTCCTGCTCTCGACCGTCGGCCTCGGGCTCGGCGACATCGGCGAAGCCGAGCACCGCCTCGTCCGGCGGCTGGGCCGGGACGCGGGGGTGGGTCGGCGCGATGAGCGGTTCGCTGGCGGTCTCGTGCGTGATGGTCACGCGGCCTTCTCCTTCCGGGTCCGGTGGGTGCCGGGGTCGGTGTGGTGTTGGGTCAGGTGGTTCAGTCGGGCGCTGGCGAGTTGCTGTGCCACGGCGAGCCGACGGCGCGCCTCGGCCAGGCGCGGTTCCCACAGCTCGTCGGGAAGGTGGTCTGAGGCGACGCTGCCCGCGTACGGCTCCGGCTCGTTGTCTCGGTAGACGGAGAGGTTGGGCTCCTCCCACTCCAGGTCGGCCTCCTCTGCGGGGCTCAGACGATCGTCGTCCGGCTCGTAGACGTCCGCCCCGTTGCCGGTGCGGCGAACCAACACGTAGACGGGGAGGAGGCCCAGCGCCGCAGCGATGAGGAAGCTGGCCAGGACGACGGAGCTGAACTGAAACTGCATCAGCGGGTCTCCAGGGGTGATGCCTTCGCCGGCAGTCGGCGCGGCAGGGGGGTGGTCCGGTGGCCCGGGCCGCCGGGGGGTTCGGTGCAGGGCTGCTGGCTGCTGCTACGCGGCCGGTGCGCTGCCCCAGGTCCCGGCGTGGGCCGTCTTCGTGGCCTCGGTGCCGGACTTGGCGAGCGAGGGCATCGTCAGGGCCAGGCCGACCACGATGCGGACGGCGGTGAAGGTGACAAGGCCGACGGCGGTGTGCTCCACCGTCGGCCAGAGCCCGTGGGCGAAGAAGTCCAGCAGGGCGAAGATCGTGGCGACCAAGGCGGTCAGGGTGGCCGCGGTGGTCAACGCCGGGTGGCGGAAGACGTAGGTGGGGGCAGCGTCGATGGGGCTGGTAGCGTCGGACATGCGGTCGCTCCTCATCAGCGATTCGCGTCGAGGCCCGCTGGTACGGGCCTGCGAGATGTAGAGGTCCGGCGGCCCGGGGACCGAACTTCCCCGGGGCGCCGGACCTTTCGTGTTGTGCTCGACCACCCGCCGTCGGACGTGGTGGTCAGGGTCGCGGTGCCCGGTCCATCACTCCGAGGGCCGTGTCCAGGGCGTTGACCCGCTTCTCCAGGTCGTTCTTCGAGCCGATCGCCGACCAGATGATGTAGCCGTGCGTCAGGTCGCCCAGGAGCTGGTCGGCGGTGCGGGCGGCCTCGACCGGGTAGATGAAGTCGGTCTGGGTCAGGGTGACCATCAGGTCGCGGACACCGGCGTCCAGCTCCAAGGCCATGCGGCGAAGCTCCGCCTGGTCGGCGTCGTCCTCGGTGAAGTCCAGGATCGTCAGGACGCTCCACAGGCGGGTCTGCTCGGCGAAGTCCTCGGCGAGCATGGCCAGCTTCGCTCGGGCCCTGGCGTGCTCGACGCGTTCGCGCTGCACCGCCACCTCGTGCGGGGTCGCGGTGTCCTCGCTGTTCGCCAGGTCGCGCTCGACCTTGATGAGTGCGGCCTCGCGGTTGATCCGGCAGTCGCGCCACTTCTTCCTGTTCGCCGGGACTTCGAGCCAGCTGACCAGGCTGCTGAGCGGCTCGATCGGGGCGTCGGGGTCGGACGTCGGCATGGTCGGTGGTCTCCTCGGTGGTCGTGAGCGGGCGGTCGGTCAGGCGGTGCGGGCGCGGTTGCGGGCGGCACGGCGCTTCATCGAGCGGCGCTCGTCCTCGCTCATGCCGCCCCAGACGCCGGCGTCCTGACCGGTCTCCAGGGCCCACTGCAGGCACTGCTCCATGACGGGGCAGCGGCGGCAGACGGCCTTGGCCTCCTCGATCTGAAGCAAGGCGGGCCCGGTGTTCCCGATCGGGAAGAACAGCTCCGGGTCCTCCTCGCGGCAGACCGCACGGTGGCGCCAGTCCATGAGTGCCTCCTCGGCGTTGAGTCGGTGCTGCAGCTCGAACAGCTGCGAGTGGTGGAGCGGACCTGTTCGGTCCCGGGGCTCCCCGTGCCGTCCGCGCCGGTGATGGCGTGGACGGCACGGGCAGCTTCGGGGCTGCTAGGTAGGTGGTCGCCGCCGGCCGGTTGGGCCAGCGGCGACCGGGGTCTTCGGTGGTGCAGTGCGTGACGGCCGTGCCCCGGTGCCAAGGGGGTGGACGGCCTGCGCCTGGATTACGGGGAGGCGGGCCCCGCGCCGAAGGTTCTTGCGTCACAAGGTGTGGTGTTGCGCCCCGCTGCGGCGTCACGCTCGCCGTAGCGGGGTCGAACTCTGTTGTCGCGCTGTTGAGTTGTCGAAGGAACGGGCGCTTCCTTCGGGCGGCTGTCAGACCGGCCCTCCGGGCGCTGCGGTGGTGCTGTAGGTGCTGGGCCCGCTGTGGGCCCGCCGCACCATCCCCGGCGCCGCCATGGACATGCCATAGCGGTTCCGAGGGAAAGACGGCGGGAAGTGGCACTGGCTGGGTCAGCGGTGCGCGGGCTTGACTGCGGGGACGGAGGCTCCGCGCCGGCGGGCGGCCCGGTCCCGGCTGCTCCGTGGGGCGGGCTCTCCGAACAGTCCGAACAGCTCGGGGCTGGCGGTCTGCTCTTCGACCTGGCGGCTCTTCATGCGGCCCACGGCGAGCACTCGAACGTCGGCCATCATGACTCCGCGGCCTGCAGGGTGCCGACCGCCGCCGCGAACCGCGCGGCGAAGTCCGTGACCTGGGCGTAGAGGTTGTCCACGGCGTAGGGCTTGGCCAACTCGGCCTGGGGCTGGACCTGCTGCCCCTGCTGGTTCGTGGCCTGGGCCGGCGGGGTCTGCACCTGGCTCATGCCGCCACCCGCCGGCCCGAAACGACCTCGCCGACAACGGTGATCGACGCGTCGCCGACCATGCCGGACGCGATGGTCTGCCCGCCCTCCCGGCGGACCCCGGGGGCGTTGATCTCTCGGACCACGGCGTCGAAGTGGGCCGCCGGCACCTGCCCGATCTCGATCCGGGCACTGAATCCGGTGACGGCCAGGCTGCCGATGGCCTCGATCAGGTAGGCGACGTCCTCGTCCGCCTTCTCCTCGGGGGTCAGCGGCGCGTCGATCGCCTTGGCGACCCGACGGGCGTTCTCCTCTCGGCGCACGACCAGCGCGGTCGGCGCCAGCGGCGCAACGGGCCCCACCAGGGCGGGGGCGTTGTTCTCCGGCGTTCCGGAGTACGGCAAGATACGGCTCACGGCCGATCACTCCCTCAGGCGAATTGAGGTTGATGTGGCTGCCGAGCTGCGGGCTCAGGGAGTGCGATCCCTGGGCCCGCAGTGCTGTTTCCGGCGTGCGAATTCCGGTTCCAGCTTGGGCAGTTGACGTCGTAGTGCCTTCTCGGGGTGCGACTCCGATCGGCTGGCGACGCACCAACCATGACACATCGTCAGCGATATAGTCAAGGCTAAATCGGTATTGCTCTCTCTACGTCTCGCTATACCGGTTTGGCATCCCGTATGGTTCACTACTGCTTGAGCGATGACCAGTAGTGCAGGGAAGGGAGCCCAGCAGTGGCGCACAAGTGGGTGCAGCTCGCAGACGAGCTGGCCCGGGACTGCGCCCAGCGCAGGCCAGGCGACATGCTGCCGAGCGTGGAGCAGCTGGTCGCGGATGGACGCGGCTCGCGCACCACGGTGGCTTCCGCCTACCGCGAGTTGACCCGCCGCGGCCTCGTGAGAGGGGTCCCCGGGAAGGGCTACGTAGTTCTGGCTCAGCGAGCGTCGAAGATCCGGCTGACCCATGACGGGGTGAGCCTGGCATCGGGTGGTGCAGCAAGAACTACTGGATCCACCGCGGTAGAAGTGGAACGGCGCCTGGTACTTGTGCATCATGCTTCGGGTGAACCCATGGCCAGCATTGCGCTGAAGCTGGGCTTGGATGAGAACAACCTGGTTGTGTTCAACCAGACTCATCACGGCGTCGAGGGCGCAGCCGGCACGGCGAGCGAAGGAGTCTTTCTGCTGCAGGAGGCCTGGTATCCGGCGTCCGTCGCCCAAGCTGCCGGAATCGCTGGCACCGGGCAGGCCCCAATCAGCGCCACGACCGCGCTTGAGGCTGCGGGACTGGCGGTTTCCGCGAGGGACGTCATCAGCTTCCGCGCTGCAAGCGATGCGGAGGCTGAGACCCTCGGCTTGCCGTCTGGCGAGAGCGTCGTTCAGGTCGAGCGGACCCTGACCAACGAGGGCGGGTCGCCGGTGGCCCTGCTCCAGATCGTCGCACCGGCGCTTCGCACCGAACTCGACTACCGCGATCTTCCGGTCACCGGCACAGGCCTCGGCGGCTAACACCCTCAGCTCCTCTTCAGCAGCAGACCAACATCAAATCTCGGTTACCGTGCACCGAATTGAGGCGCGCAGAAAGTGACATGACGGGGTGACAAGTTCGATGTCCCCCCTGGTTGTCACCTTCGCGGCGCGCGCCCCACTGCCAGACTCGCCATGACAGAGCTACTGCTTGGGAGGGATCTGCATGCCTGACGAACGCCCGAACTGGGCTCGCCGGATGGTAGAAGAGCGGACTGTCCGGGGTTGGTCCCAGCTCGACGCGGTACGCGCACTGATGGTTCGCCTTCCCGGTGATCAGGAGATCCTGGAGCAGGATCTGCTCCGTCAGTGGAAGCGCTGGGAAGCTGGCGAGACGAAACCCACCAAGTACCGGTCTGAGATCGCTCAGACCTTCGGCACCACAACCGGGGCCTTCTTCCCGGAGCCGGGGCGGCGGGATGGGCGCGCCGAAATCCTGCGGGTGAGCGGCATGGACACCGTGGACATCGTCGCCCGGTTGCGGGCGAGCGACGTTGACAGTGCCACGCTGGACGGCTTGCGCATCACCGTCGATCGCCTCTGCTGCGAGTACGCCTACATGCCGGCCGACCAACTGCTGACTGAGGGCAGGGCATGGCTCGCCCGCGTCGTCGGGCACAAGCATCAACGCGTCACGCTCGCGCAGCATCGCGAGCTCATTGCCTTGGCCGGCCAACTCTCTCTGCTGGTTGGGTGTGTGGAGTACGACTCGGGGCTCACCCGGGACGCTGAAGCCACCCGCCAGGCGGCACTAATTCTCGGGGAGGAGGCCGGCGAACCGGGTATTCAGGGTTGGGCTCATGAGATGCGGGCGTGGTTCGCCCTCACCAGGAACGACTACCGCGGTGTGATCGCCGCTGCCGAGGCGGGCATCGCTGTCGCACCAACCGAGTCCGTGGCCGCGCAGCTGTATGCGCAGAAGGCGAAAGCGTGGGCACGACTCGGTGACCGCACACAGACCGAGGTCGCGCTCGAAAGGGGTCGGGAGCTGCTGGAGAGCCTCCCGTACCCAGAGAGCGTTGAACACCACTTCGTGGTTGATCCCGAGAAGTATGACTTCTACCGGATGGACGCCTACCGGAAGGCTGCAGAGGATCGGCAAGCTGAGAGCCTGGCTCACCAAGTGATCCGTGCGGGCACCGACTTCGACGGTACGGAGCGGGCACCGATGCGGATCGCCGAGGCCCGGGTCACCCTGGGTGTGGTGGCGGCGCGTGACGGCGACCTCGATTCAGCCCTGGCCTTTGGGGAGCTAGCCCTCCAAGGTGATCGGCGATCGCTTCCCTCCCTTGCCATGGTCGCTGGCGACCTAGGGCACGTGCTGCAGGCACGCTTTCCGCACGCGCCGGAGGCTGCGGAGTTCGTCGCTCAACTGCGCAGACTGCGAGAGCCCCACTGATGCCCAGCACGAATCCGTACAACAGGAGCGAAAGGAACGGTCCGGTGACTGGAAGTCACATGATCTGTAGACAGTCCGACACTCCCCAAAGGATGTCGTCGGCGGGTCGCGGAGGGTCTAGGATCAAGAGCGCCCTGTAGTTGGCTTGAAGGTGCCTGGAAACACCTGATGGCTGCTCAGGACCCCCAAAACAACAGAAGCGGGGCCGGCTGTCCGCGGTGCTGGAAATCACCGTTGGTACCCAGGACGCCGGCCCCGATCGAGACCACAGGCCCTTTGTCAGAGGGGGGCCTCGGTGCTCGGTTGCAAACCGCTCTTTAGCAGAATGGAGACGGTTCGCTGTGGACCAGCGTACCCGTAATCAGGGCCCTGCACGCAACAGCGGCTGGGCGTTTCGGCGTATCGCCGTGCCGATCGGCGGCGCTGCCGCACGTTTCGACTCTCCGTCTTCCCGCGTTGAGCGCCCACTGGCGCGCTCCGTAGGGGGTTCTGCGCTGCCTCACCTGCAGCTGAACGCGGCACCATGCCGGCATCCCGTCTGCAGAAGGGTGGTGCTCTCGGGAGCTGACGGCCGTCTGCTGGATCAGCAGTCGGTCCCGAGCTCTCGGGTATTCCGTCGGAATATCGCGGTGGTGATGGGGATGACCTAGGCCTCTGAGGGCGGTGCTCTCCCGGCCTTGCCACAAGGCCTCCGCACCGCCCGGGACCGTTGGATCGGCGGTACCACCCACCGAACCTGCGTCCCTCACGTCACCGCATGACCGACCGCCTGCCCAGGCCTGTCGGGTTGTGCTGGCCGTCTCCCCTGCCACAGGGAGGTTCGGCCGATCCCATTTCACTGTCTCCACCCACGAGGGGTTTCGTTGTGCCCCCAGTTGGGTCCCGAGGACGAGGACATCATGCAGCACCGCGCTGTCCTTCGCCAGTTCGGCATGCCCGTGCATTGGCGAAACCACTCGTTTTCGGTCGTGCGGCGTCGCCGTGCGGCCGTGTTGTCGTTTCCCGCCCTGGCTCATGGCTGGGGGGCCGGGAGCGTCGTCGTGCCCGGGGGTGCCCGGTGACGACAGCAGCACTTCTCCCCTCTCCGACGGCCGCCAGCAGCAGGGTTCCGGCGACGAGCGCCAGCCCGGTGCCGGATGTTCCCGGTCACGCCCAGCTGGAGTTCCGCACGCGGTTCCCCGCCCGGTGGCTGAGGAAGTACACCGGGGACACGATCCGCACGGTGACCGCGGTAGCGGACTACGGCCGGCGGAGCGGTTCATGCTGGGCGTCCAACCGCACTCTGGCGGTCGGCCTGGGGCTGCACGAGAAGACCGTCGCGGCGGCGCTGCGGTTGGTCGAGGGCGAGCTGGTTCTTGCCGAGCACCACTCCCCCACCGGCACGCTGTCGCGACGGGTCAAGCCGGTCTCCGAGGACGAGCTCGCGGTCACCATCTCGGCGGCTGCCCGCAACCGCCTGTCCGGGTACCGGTTCAAGGTCTACTGCGCCATCAGCGTGCGCTCCGACCTCGGCCAGTCTGCCTCCGCGGCGCAGCTGGCGCAGGCCTGCGGGATGACTCCGGAAGGTGCGCGCACCACCGCGCGGGACCTGGTCACCGAGGGCTGGGTCACCCGGGACGGTAGCAGTGGTGGGGCGCCGAAGTACGTCGTCCACCCGGTGCCGCTCGCCGGCGTCGCGGTGCAACTTGGCCTGTTCCCGCAGCCCCAGCAGTCTGCCCGACCGGAGGCGGTTCCGGCCCTCGACGAGGTGACCGAGGGGTGGTTCTGCACTGGGCAGATGGCCTTGTTCGGCGAGGACGCTGAGTGGGAGACCCCCCTCGATTCGGCTCCCGCGACCCCCCTCGATCGCCTTCCTGAGGCCCCCCTCGGTTCGGCTCCACTAACAGGCCACCTTCAACAAGCTGGTGTGAATAGGCAATTGACCGTAGATGGTTGCTTGTCCCGCGTAGCGGTCACGTTGGTGACGCGCGACGCGGGCGCGCGCGAGGGTGCGTCTGGCAGGGCGCAGTCCGTGGTCGCGGCCGGGGGCCGGAGCCCGCTTCGCGGGGAACAGCCGAAGATCGCGGCGGTCTCCAGGGTCACTCCGTCCGGCACTGGGGGGGCGAGGACCGGGCGGTGGCTGGATGCACCGGTCGGCTCGGTGTTCGGGCTGCCGCAGGGCCTGCGAGTGGCGCTCGCGCCCGCTGTGGGACTGTGGCGCCGGCTGGAACGGTCGGGTACCCGCGAGTTCATCGCCAGTCAGGTGATGGCGGAGCTGCGGCGGGTCAGCGTGTGGACAGGCCCGGCCGCCGCCCCGGCTGCACTGGCCTTGCGGCTCACCCGCCGGCTGGACCGTCAGGGCGGGCCTTCCCGCGTCACCGACCCGGTGGGCTGGTTCCTCAGCCGTGGCCTGCCGCAGGGGCAGGTCTGCGCCAGGACCAGCTGCGACGACGGCATCCGCCTGGACACAGGGTCGCTGTGTGACACCTGCGAGATGCGCCTCGTGGACCGCCGGGCTACCCGAAAGGTCCTGGTCAGCGAGGTTCTCACCCTTCTGCCTGGTGCCGGCTACGAGGAGCGTCAGGCCGTCATCGAGGAGCACCTGCGTGATCACGCTCGTGCTCATGCCGAGCGTCAGGTCGCCGCCCGGGAGCGAGCCGAGGCCCAGCGGCAGCGTGTGGAGGCTGACCGGCCGGCTCGGGAAGCCGCGGCTGCGGCTGCTGAGGAGGCACGCGTTGCGGTGCCGTGCGCGGACTGCGGGACCGAGCGGTCAGCCGGGCTGTGCGGCATCTGCTGGTGCCACCGCGAGGCGCGTTCGGCGATCGCGGCGGCCGTCAGCGCGATGCTGACGACGGTGAACCTGTGCGACCGGGACGCCGTCTCCGCCCTGGTCCGGGAGGTCCGTGACGGGATGCGCAGCGCGATGCTGTCCGCCCGACCGGCACGGGAGCTCGCCCCCGACGCCCATGCCATCGCCAACAGCGACATGCTCGCGGCGAAGAACCGGTCCGCGGACTACCGCAACCACGCTCTGGTGCTCCTGGCCGGCAGCCCCAAGGCGGAGCAGGAGGCCGAGCAGGCAGCGGATGTCCGGCGGCGCTGGGCGCACCGGTACGCCTCCGCTGCCGACGCCCGCCAGGCCGTGGCCGACGCGGCCAACGAGGCCCGCTGGCGAACCGCGATGCACCTGTTCACCGAGCGCCTGCGCCAGGTGAAGGAGCTGCGGGACCGTACTCGGTCTGCAACGCAGCAGCCGGCCGCCAACCGGGCCTCCCGCTTCACGGCCGCCCTTGGCACCTGCGCGGCGGCGGGCAGGACGGCATGACCTATCAGCCCACTCCCCCGTACCCGCACTCCGCCGGCTCACGATCGGACTTCACCGAACCCGAGCGGGCCGTCTCCGCACCTTCGGTCGCTGCCCCCGGCGCCCCGATTCACTCCGGTGCACCGCAGCGAATCCACCCCGGCGTGTGGGTCACCCAGGCCTACCCCGCCCCGCTGCTGTCAGCCCTCGCTCGACTTGGCGGGATCCCGACCAGCGTCAAGACCGCGGTCCTGGAGCAACTGGAGCACCGGACGCCGGCCCAGCTGCGCGAGCGAATCGAGCGGCGCTACTACCTGCGCTACGCCCAGCTCACGGGTGCCGACCTGCTGGCTCGCGCCGACGAGATCGCGCTCGCCCTGGTGGCGCCTGGGCCTTGCCCCGAACCGCGTTGTGAGGACGGCTGGCTCCTGGACGACGCTGACCACGCCGGCGGCTGCCGGCGGTGCCGGCACCGCCGGATGGACAGCAACATGCTGCCCGCGGACGGACCCCCGGCCGCTGCGGCACAGGTCCACCGGTTCGCCGCGCAGATCCGCCAGCGCCTTCGACAGGACCGCAGCGCCACGCGGCACGTTCGACAACGCGTCGCGGACGGCACCCAGGACTTGGTCGGGCAGTCGCTGCCGACTGGGCCCGCCACCCGAGGCGGTGAGCGGTGAACAAGCACCTCTCCCCCGCCGTGACCGGCTCGCCGGCCGAGCAGCGCCCGGGGTGGCGCGCGAAGGTGCCTGACGGGCTGTCGCCGCGGATGCGGGCACTCGTGATCGACGGCAGCGGGATCGACCGCTACCGGCAGGGCGGTTGCGACACAGGCTCGGGAGCCGGCAGGGACACCCACCGGGTCACCAGTGCGATCGCAACGGCTTTCGCCCGGGCAGGTTCCGACCGGCTCGCCCTGCAGGATGTCCTGCTCTCCTCCCCCGCCCCCGGTGGCGCACTGCTGCGCGACCTCGCCCGCGCCAAGGGGCATGACCACGCCGTCCGGTACCTCGGACGGGTATGGCGCCGAGCCGAGCAACTGGTCGCCGCCTCGGTGCCGAACACCTCCCGGCAGGACGCGCTGGTCGCCCTGGTCAGTATTCGGGTGCGAGTCGAGACGCACCCCTGGGCCGGGCAGGCCGGGCAGACCGACCGCGCCAACCTCCTGTACCGGCTCAGGTTGTGCGAGCGTGCCGGCGGGCCCGAGCACGAGCTCTCCCAGCGCCAGCTCGCCCTTGCCATCGGCGTCGGGGACTCCACCGCGAAGCGCTCGGACCTGCGCCTGCTGGCCGCGGGGTGGCTCTGGCGCGCGGAGCAGGGCATGGCCGGCAAGTCCTCGACGTGGGTGCTGGGCGCCGGACCACCAGGGACGGTTGACGGGGTGTCGCCGGTTGACCCCACCTGCCAGGAAGGGCACCAGGCCCCCGGGTCCCTAGACGGGGTCAACCGGCGACACCCGCCCGAGCTGGACTTCCAGGTCCTGACCGAATTGGCCGGACGGGACGCTTTTCGCACTGCGGGCCTTGGGAAGACCGCCCTGGAGGTGCTGGCCGCCCTCGCGTACCGCGACGGGCAGACAGCGATCGAGCTTGCGAACAGCACCAGCCGGCACCGGGCCACCATCCACGCCAAGCTGGCCCGGCTCCGCGAGCACCACCTGGTCGAGAAGGACGGCGAGGTGTACCGCCTGGCCACCGGCATCCTGGACACCCCCGCACAGCCCCAGGCCGGCACCCGGGTCCCGGCCTGGCGGCCGCGGGACGGCTGGGACGACCTCGCACTGCGCCTGGGCACCTTCGGCCGCAGCTACCGGCAGTGGTGCGAGCACGCCTTCGACCGCCTCGCCTACACGGAAGTCCACCGGCGAGTGCGTGAGCACCGGCGCCCCGCCAGCCCCGCGCCAATGCTGACCACAGACGACCGCGCCTTCCTCCACGAATGGAGCACGCACTTCGAGCAAGCCGCCTGACCACCACGCCGCTGTAGCTGGCACCGCACCAACCAACGTGCGGTCAGCCGGATCCCTGGCGTGCCGTCAGGCACCACGGTCTGCCGCCTCTCCCGTCTCACCGATCGCGAGCGCGGTCAGCACCGCCGCCTGGGCGGAGACCTCATCCGAACCCGTGGTCAGAGCGAGCAGCGCATGGCCGAGAGCGATCCGCACACCTCGCTGCTCCGGGAACCCGAACCCCTTCAACTCGGCAATCCCCTCCCGCAGCCACGCCTCGACGTCACCCGCGTGATCCTCGTCCAGGTCGTGCAGCGTCACGAGGCGGACCCACTCCTCGTTGTGGGATCGCAGAATCTCCTCGTAGGAGCGGTTGTCGAGCAGCAGGCCGCAGCGGACCTCGCCGGGGTCCACTGCAGTGCGCCTGCCCATCCACGCCTTGCTGAGCCACCGGTGGTAGGTGCAGGTGTAGAGGGTGTAGTCGATCTCCCGGCTTCGGCGCTGACTGGTGCGCACGACCTTGATGGTGGCGTCCTTGGGACAGTTGGTGAGCTGACGCAGTGTCATCGACATGATCGGTTCTCCCAGTTGGTTGAGCCCCGATCGTTGCCCGTTCGCCGATCTGGTGCTGCCCAGGATTGGGCAGTACCAGCGTGATCCAAGTCACATTCGGTTCCGGATCGCGACCGTTCACTTCCCCGCCGATCAGGTGCCCGGCCACAGTCGGCGGAGACGGCCAACTCGGCTTCACCGAGGGCCCTCTCCAGGGCGACATGCTGCCTCCGCTCTCAGTACGTTCCCGTCGGAACCTTCCGCGGCTCGCCTCCGGCGGGCCGACTGTCCGTGCCGCTGCCGCTGCCCGGGCCTGGCACCGAGGCCGGCCTGCTGGTCGCGGCGAGCCATGGTCACTGCGCCAGTCGCGAAAGTCCGGCTGCCGCCGGACCCGGGCCTTGACGGCCCTTTCCGCGCCTACCCGTCACGGTGGCTCGCGTCGCAGCCCGGTCACTCACGGCCAGGTGAACAGTGAGCCCTGCGAGCACCAACGACGCTGCCAGCCCTTCAACACGGTGACCGCGCATAGGGAACTGGGGAGGTGCCCTGCGACTCGATGGCCGACGCCCGCATCCTGTCGTGCTGGCCCCGGCAGCAGCCACAGCACAGTCACCCCACCGGGCGATGCCGTCCACCAGGACCTCGCCAAGAACGGCAACCACGCACGAAGATCAACCACCCTGACTGGCTTGTCCGTCCGGGCCTTCGTTGCTGCCGAGACTCAGGACCGCTGCTGCTCACCACGGTCCGCCGTCCGGCTGCGCGAGCTCGCTCGCCGAGCACGCAGCCGCACGCGAAGCGCGACCAGCCACCGCAGCAGCGGCCCGGGCGGCCCCCCAACTCCCCGACCCAGTCAGCCGGTCGGGCCATGGCAGGTGCCAGGAGCAGCTGGTGCCGCAGCCTCGAACGCACGGTTCTCCCGCTTGCACGGGAGGGAGAAGAGAGCCGACCAGTGAACTGGACCCAAAAGTG
>NZ_JAJJPA010000029.1 GCF_020907985.1 Kitasatospora humi
TAGAGTGCCGTTGTGAACCTCTTGACGGCACTTCAGGACGGCCAGGACGACTCCGCCGACGCCCTGCGGATCGACGGCAGGGCGCTCAGTCGCGAGCAGCTGCTCGGTGCGGCCGGAGCGGTCGCGGCCCGGGTGGGCGGCGCGAGGGCGCTGGCGGTGCTCGCCCGGCCCGGCGCGGAGACCGTGGCGGCGGTGGTCGGCGGGCTGCTGGCGGGGGTGCCGGTGGTGCCCGTCCCGCCGGACGCCGGGCCGGTGGAGCGGGCGCACATCCTGCGTGACTCCGGCGCCGAGCTGTTCGCCGGTGCCGACGAGTCGGCGCCGGGGACCGAGGCGCTGCCGGTGGACCTCGGTGAACGGCACGAGTTCGGCGGCCCCGAGCCCGAGCCGGAGCGCCCCGCGTTCGTGCTCTACACCTCCGGGACCACCGGCCCGCCGAAGGGCGCCCTGCTCTCCAGGGCGGCGGTCGCGGCCGACCTGGACGCCCTGGCCGAGGCCTGGGCCTGGACCCCGGACGACACCCTGGTGCACGGTCTGCCGCTGTTCCACGTGCACGGCCTGGTGCTCGGCGTGCTGGGCGCGCTGCGGATCGGCAGCCGCCTGGTGCACACCGGCCGCCCGACGCCGACGGCCTACGCCGAGGCGGCCGGCAGCCTCTACTTCGGGGTGCCGACGGTCTGGTCCAGGATCGCCGCTGACGAGGCGTCGGCCCGGGCGCTGGCCGGTGCCCGACTGCTGGTCTCGGGCAGTGCGCCGCTGCCGGTGCCGGTCTTCACCCGGTTGACCGAGCTGACCGGGCTGCGGCCGATCGAGCGCTACGGCATGACCGAGACCCTGATCACCGTCTCCACCCGCTCGGACGGCGAACGCCGGCCGGGCAGCGTCGGCCTGCCGCTGCCCGGCGTGGCCACCCGCCTGGTCGGCGAGGACGGCGCACCGCTGCCGGCCGACGGGGAGAGCGTCGGCGAGCTGCAGGTCAGCGGACCGACGCTGTTCGACGGCTACCTCAACCGGCCGGCGGCCGACGCCGAGGTGCGCACCGCCGACGGCTGGTTCCGCACCGGGGACGTCGCCGTCATCGGCCCGGACGGGTTCCACCGGATCGTCGGCCGCGCCTCGGTGGACCTGATCAAGAGCGGCGGGTTCAAGATCGGCGCGGGCGAGGTGGAGGCGGCGCTGCGGGACCACCCGGGGGTCGCCGACGCCGCCGTGGTCGGGGCACCCGACCCGGACCTGGGCCAGGCGGTGGTCGCCTTCGTCATCCCCGCCGGGCCGGTGACGGGCGATCAGCTCACCGCCTTCGTCGCCGAGCGGCTCTCGGCGCACAAGCGGCCGCGCCGGGTGGTGCTGGTGGACGAGCTGCCGCGCAACGCCATGGGCAAGGTGCTCAAGAAGCGACTGCTGGAGGGTTAGCACTGCAACGGTGCTCACCGTGACGAGGCTTCAGCTCCTGGGCTGTGGCCTCGTGGTGTCGGGGTGGCGTGCCGCCGGTTTCGGTCCGTAGTCCCCGAGCACGGCCGCGTGGCGGAAGGAGGGGCCGTCGTGCGGCGCGCCGGAGCACGAGTCGCCACGGACGGACTGGGTGATGGGTTGTCAGATAGGGTGCTCGCTCAGATGCGGCACGCCGGGGTGTGCGCCCGCGTGCGAGGCGGCGGAGGGCGTACGTGTGCCACTCCGGTGTGACCGAGCATCGAATCGTCAGGTATGAGAAGTCGGGCGGTGGGGGTACCACCCGAACGGGTGCCGGGCTGCCCAGCAGGGGGACCGGGCTGGGCCGAGAGCAGGGGATGTCGTGATCGTCTGGGTCAACGGGACGTTCGGTGCGGGCAAGACCAGTGCTTGCCGGGAGCTGGTGGAACTGCTGCCCGGCGGCACGCTCTTCGATCCCGAGGAGGTCGGCTACGCGCTGCGCCAGTGGCTGCCGGCCCAGCGGCTGGCCGAGGTCACCGACTTCCAGGACCTGCCGGCCTGGCGCCGCCTGGTGCCCGAGGTGGCCGCGGCCATGCTGGACGAGGTCCCGGGCACCCTGGTGGTGCCGATGACCCTGTTGCGCGAGGCCTACCGTGACGAGATCTTCGGTGCCCTGGCGGCCCGGGGGATCAGCGTGCACCACTTCGTGCTGCATGCTGAGGAAACGATCCTGCGCAGCCGGATCACGGCCTGCGAGGAGTACCGGGACAACCCGGAGGCCAGCGCCCGCACCCGCCGCTGGCGCCTGGACCACCTGTCCGACTACCGCACGGCCCAGCACTGGATGCACCGCGACGCCCACGTCGTGGACACCGCCGAGCTGACGCCGCGCCAGGTCGCCGAGACACTGGCCGCGGTGGTCAAGGACGGCACCGCCCGCTGCCCGATCGTGCGCAGCTCCACGGCCCGCGGCGACACGGTGGCCGCCGCGGTGCTGCTCTTCGACGAGCAGGACCGGGTGCTGTTGGTCGACCCGGTGTACAAGCCCGCTTGGGAGTTCCCCGGCGGCGTGGTGGAGCTCGGCGAGGCACCCACCGACGCCGGCGTGCGCGAGGTTGCCGAGGAACTCGGCCTGGAGCTGGAGCCCGCAGCCCTGCGGCTGCTCGCGGTGGACTGGGAGCCGGCCACCGAGGGGCGGCGCGGCGGTCTGCGACTGGTCTACGACGGGGGTCGGCTGACGCCCGGTCGGCGGGCCGCGCTCCGGCTGCCGCCCGACGAGCTGCGGGCCTGGCGGCTGGTCAGCGCGGAGGAGGCGGCCGAGCTGCTGCCGCCGAACCGGCACCGCCGGCTGCTGGCGGCCCTGGCCGCGCGCAACGGGGACGCGCCGCAGTACCTGGAAGCCGGGCGGCCGGCCGCGCTCGGCCTGCCCGCCGGGACGGCGGCGGGCTGAGGGGAGGGCGCGGGGCCGAGGCGCGGGCGGCGGGCTGAGGGGAGGGCGCGGGGCCGAGGACGCGGGGGTCTGAGGCGAGGGTGCGGGGCGGCGGCGAGATCCGCTCTGTTCGGCGGCCAGGCGTCTGACGGCGGCGTGCGGGGTGCGTCCGGCGGCGTGGGGCAAGGTCCGTGCGGGGGTGCGTCCGGCAGCATGAGGCGTAGGTCCGTGTGGGGTGCGTCCGGCGAATACGTGAGGCGGGTGCGTCCGGCGGTGCGGTGGGCCACCATGGGGAAGGTGCCGTTCACCTTCAGCCATCCGGCGGCCGTGCTGCCCCTGCTGCGCGGGCTGCGGGGGCGCGGACCGCTGATCGCCTCCGGCCTGGTCGCCGGATCGATGGCGCCGGACGTGCCGTTCTTCGCCGCCTCCTGCCACCCCGGGCTGTTCCGGCACGGCGCCGTGACCCACCGCTGGTGGGCCGTCCCCACGGTGGACGTCGCGCTGGCCGGTGCCATGGTGCTCGGCTGGCGGACCGCACTGCGCCGCCCGCTGCTCGGCGCCCTGCCGCCGCCCTGGGCGGCCGCCGCCACGGCCGCCACCGCTGATCGCGGTGAGCCGCTGCGGCCCTGGGCGTTCGCCCTCTCGGCAGCCGTCGGCGCCGCCAGCCACGTCGGCTGGGACGCCTTCACCCACCCCGGGCGGGCCGGCGTGCGCCTGCTGCCCGCGCTGACCCGACCGGTGGCGGGCGTGCCGCTCTGCACGATCGCCCAGTACGCCGGTTCCGCCGCCGCCCTGGCCTGCCTCGGCCGCCACCTGGCCCGCGAACTGCGTGCCGTGCCGCCCGCCGAGCAGCTGCCGCCCCCCGCCGGCGGCCGGCGGCGCCGCGCCCTGCTCGGCGCGTTCACCGCGCTGGGCGCCGGACACCGGGTGCTGACCGGGCGGCGGCACGACGGTCGGAGGGGCCTCGACGACCTGGTGTCGGACCTCTGCTTCGGCGGCGGCGCCGGGGCGGTGGCCGGCGCCGTGGTGCTGGGCGCGGTCGACCGGGTGGGGCGCGGCCGGTACGTGCCGCGGGCGTTCGGCTAGCCGCGTCCCACCCGGGACCGGCCCTACTTGCCCCAGACCTTCGGGTAGTCGCGCAGGAAGAGCGCCTCGACCAGGGTCATCTGCTCCAACTCGGCCGGGTCCAGGCTCTCGTTGAGCGCGTGGATCTGGGTGGTCGGCTCCTCCACGCCGATCAGCACGATCTCCGCGTCGGGGTAGAGGTCGGCCAGGGTGCTGCACAGCGGGATCGAGCCGCCCATGCCGGCCAGCGCCAGTTCCGTGCCGTAGGACTCGCGCGCCGCGCCCTTCAGTGCCTCGTAGGCGGGCCCGGAGGTGCGGGCGCTGAACGCGGAGCCGATCGAGCCGGCGGTGACGGTCAGCTGGACCTGCCAGGGGGCGGCCGACTCCAGGTGGGCGATCAGCGCGTCCTGCGCCGCCTTCACGTCCATGCCCGGCGGCACCCGCAGGCTGATCTTGGCCCGGACACCGGCCTGCACCGAGCTGGTGGAGCCGACCACCGGCGGCACGTCGATGCCGAGCACGGTGACCGCCGGGCGGGCCCAGAGTCGGTCGCCGATCTCGCCGGTGCCGATCAGTTCGACGCCGTCCAGCACGTTGGCGTCGGCCCGGAAGCGGTCCTCCGGGTAGCTGACGCCCGACCAGGTCTGGTCGCAGGGCAGACCCTTGATCGCGGTGCCGCCGTGCTCGTCGTAGAGCGAGTCGAGCATCCGGACCAGCGCGGCCAGCGGGTCCGGCGCGGCGCCGCCGAACTGCCCGGAGTGCAGGTTGCCGGCCAGCGCGCGGACCTCCACCGTGACGTCGCAGACACCGCGCAGCGAGGCGGTGGCGGTGGGCTGCCCGGCCGCGAAGTTGCCCACGTCGCCGATGATGATCGCATCGGCGGTCAGCAGCTCCGGGTGGGCCAGCGCGTACTCCTCCATCCCGCCGGTGCCCTGCTCCTCGGAGCCCTCCACGATCACCTTCAGGTTGACCGGCAGCGACCCGCCGGTCTGGCGCAGCGCCCGAATGGCCGTCAGGTGCATCAGGATGTTGCCCTTGCAGTCGGCCGCGCCGCGCCCGTACCAGCGGCCGTCACGCTCGGTCAGCTCGAACGGCGGACTGGCCCAGCCGGCGGCGTCCAGCTCCGGCTGCACGTCGTAGTGGGAGTAGAGCAGCACCGTCGGAGCGCCCGGGGAGGCGAGCAGCTCGCCGTAGACGGACGCGGTGCCGTCCGGGGTGTCCAGCAGCCGAACGTTCGTCAGGCCCTCGGCCCGCAGCGCGTCGGCCACCCACTCGGCGGCAGCCCGGCACTCCGCCTCCAGCCCGAGCTCGGGGTCGGCGATCGACGGGAAGGCGACCAGCTCGGCCAGCTCCTGGCGGGCTCTGGGCATCAGGGCACGGACGGCTGCGGCGAGATCGGGCTCGGTCATCAAGGTCTCCGGAAGGGATGGGGGTCCACCTGCCCGTCGAGCATAGGTGGCCGCACCCGGGCGCGCGGGCGGTGGTGGGTGAACTGACGTGTCGGCGCATAGGATGACTCGACGTGAGAGATTCCGGTTACCCGCCCGAGCCAGAGCAGAGCACGCCCGTCGATCAGACCGGCGACGACCGGAGCGCGGCCGGCGACACCGGGCCCGATCCGCTGGACGGCGTCTGGGACGTGGTGGTGGTCGGGTCGGGGCCGGCCGGCTCCTCGGCGGCGTACGCGGCCGCCGGCCAGGGCCGCCGCGTGCTGCTGCTCGACAAGGCCGAGCACCCGCGGTACAAGACCTGCGGCGGTGGGATCATCGGACCGTCCCGGGACAGCCTGCCCGACGACTTCAAGATCCCGTTCCAGGACCGGGTGAACGCCGTCACCTTCGCGCTGAACGGCCGCTACCACCGCACCCGGCGCTCCCGGCGGATGCTCTTCGGGCTGGTCAACCGCACCGAGTTCGACCAGCGGCTGGCCGAGGCGGCCGAGCAGGCGGGCGCGGTGCTGGTCACCGGGGTGACGGTGACCGGCGTCGAGCAGGGCGGCCCGGACCGGCGCACCGTCGCCGTGACGCTCGCCGACGGCCGCTCGGTGCGGGCCCGCGCGGTGGTCGGCGCGGACGGCAGCGCCAGCCGGATCGGACGGCACGTCGGCGTGACCTTCGACCAGATCGACCTGGGCCTGGAGGCCGAGATCCCGGTGCCCGAGCGGGTGGCCCGCGCCTGGGAGGGCCGGATCCACCTGGACTGGGGGCCGCTGCCCGGCTCGTACGGCTGGGTCTTCCCCAAGACCGACTCCGGCACGCTGACCGTCGGCGTCATCTCGGCGCGCGGCGACGGCGAGCTGACCAAGCGCTACCTGGCCGACTACATCCGCCGACTGGGCCTGGCCGAGTTCCGGCCCGCCGTGGAGTCCGGGCACCTGACCCGCTGCCGGGCCGAGGACTCGCCGCTCTCCCGCGGCCGGGTGCTGGTCGCCGGGGACGCGGCCGGACTGCTGGAGCCGTGGACCAGGGAGGGCATCTCCTACGCGCTGCGCTCCGGGCGGTTGGCCGGGGAGTGGGCGGTGCAGGTGGCCGAGGCGGGCACGCCGCAGGAGGTGCGCCGGCAGGCGCTCAACTACGCGTTCGCGGTGAAGGCCGGGCTGGGCGTGGAGATGCGGGCCGGCAAGGTGATGCTGGCCGCCTTCGAGCGCCGGCCCCACCTGTTCCACCTGGCGATCTGCCTCATCGGTCCGGCCTGGCGGGCGTTCGCCCAGACCACCCAGGGCCACACCACCTTCGCCCAGATCCTGCGCCAGTACCGGGCCGCGCGGCGGCTGTCGGCATGGGCGGCGCGTTGACCGGTCCCGGACACCGTGCGTACTCCCCGGGGAGTACGCACGGCCACCCCGGCGGGCTGATGCCGCGCCGGGGTGATCTCGCCTAGCCTGCGGACATGAGCACCCCGGCAGGAGCGAGCACCCCGGTCGGCCGCGACCCGAGCGACCAGGACCGGGCCGGATGAGCGGCGAGCAGCCCCGGCACGGCCGCGTCCCATGGTGGCCGCCGTGGCTCCGGGCGGCCCCGCCGGTGGCCTCCTCGGTGGTCATCGCCCTGATCCAGGTGGTGGGCAGCGGGGCCGCCGCGCGCCACCAGGTGCCGCCGCGCCACGCGCTGGACGCCGTCGGGTACCTGCTGCTGCTGGCCGGGCCCGCGCTGCTGGTGCTGCGCCGGAGCCGGCCGGTGGCCGCGGTGGTCGGCACCGCGGTGGTGCTGCTGGTCTACCTGGCGGCCGGGTATCCGTACGGCCCCGTCTTCCTGAGCTTCGCGGTGGCCTACTGCGTCGCGGTCCGGCTCGGCCACCGGCGGGCGGCCTGGGCGGCCTTGGGCGGTGTCTACCTCGGGCACCTGCTGCTGACCTTCGCCGTGCCGGCGGGCCGGCTGCGCGGCAGCGGGCACGGCGGCTGGTGGCAGGAGCTCGGCGTCACCGCGATGGCGCTGCTGCTCGCGGCCGTGGCCGAGCTGCTGCGGTTCCGGTACGAGCGGATCGCGGCCCACCGGGCCGCCGAGGAGGCCGCCGCGCGGCGCCGGGCCGACGAGGAGCGGCTGCGGATGGCCCGGGAACTGCACGACATCCTGGCGCACAGCATCTCGCTGATCCACGTGCAGGCAGGGGTGGCACTGGAGCTGATCGACGAGCGGCCGGAGCAGGCCCGCTCGGCGCTGGTCACCATCAAGGCGGCCAGCAAGGAGGCGCTGGGCGAGGTGCGCCAGGTGCTCGGCGAGCTGCGCGGGCCCGGCACCGCCGCACCCCGCCGGCCGGCACCGGGGCTGGACCGGCTGCCGGAGCTGGTCGAGCAGGCGGCGCACGCGGGACTGACCGTCACGGTGACCACCAGCGGCACGGCGCGGGCGCTGCCGGCCGGGGCGGGACTGGCGGCGTTCCGGATCGTCCAGGAGGCGCTGACCAATGTGATCCGGCACTCGGCCGCCCGCCGGGCCGAGGTGCTGCTCGACTGGACGCAGCCCGCGGGGCTGACCGTGCGGGTCGACGATCCGGGCCCGGCCGCGAAGCCCGAGCCGGCCGAACCGCCGGGCGGCGGCAACGGACTGGCCGGGATGCGGGAGCGGGCCGAGGCACTGGGCGGCACCCTGGCGGCGGGGCCGCACCGGGGCGGCTTCCGGGTGCTGGCCCGGCTGCCGACCGGGCCGGGCACCCGGGGGCCGGGGCACCGGATGACGGCTGACGGCTGACGGAACGGGGCTGACCGATGATCAGGGTGCTGCTGGCGGACGACCAGGTGCTGGTCCGGGCGGGCTTTCGCGCGCTGCTGGACGCCCAGCGCGACCTCACCGTGGTCGGCGAGGCCGACGACGGCGAGGCGGCGGTGCGGCTGACCGCCGAGCTGCGACCCGACGTGGTGCTGATGGACATCCGGATGCCCGGGACGGACGGCCTGGAGGCCACCCGGCAGATCACCGGTCGACCCGAGCTGGCCGCGGTCAAGGTGGTGGTGCTGACCACCTTCGAGTTGGACGAGTACGTCTTCGAGGCGCTGCGCGGTGGCGCGGCCGGCTTCCTGGTGAAGGACACCGAGCCGGCCGACCTGCTGCGAGCGGTGCGGGTGGTCGCGGCGGGCGACGCGCTGCTCTCGCCGGGTGTCACGCGGCGGCTGATCGGCGAGTTCGCGGCCCGTTCCAAGGCGCCGGCGGCGAGCGCGGGGCCTTCGCTGGACGTGTTGACGGACCGCGAGCGGGAGGTGCTCACCCTGGTCGGGATGGGGCTCTCCAATGACGAGATCGCCCGCCGGTTGGTGGTCAGCCCGCTCACCGCCAAGACCCATGTCAGCCGCACCATGGTCAAGCTGGCCGCCCGGGACCGGGCCCAACTGGTGGTCCGCGCCTATGAGTCGGGCCTGGTCAGGCCGGGCTGGCTCGGCTGAGGGGCGGGTTTCGCGGGCTTTGCGCCAGAACGCCATGTACATGTCTGGCGACGGAAGGTAGTGTCGGGTCTGCGATCGCCGGAGGACTCTGCCGCGGCAGCCCTGCTGAAGGAGAGCACTTATGGAGCGCAAGAAGGTCCCAAGAGTGATCGAGGGCACCTACACCTTCGTCGTCGATCCCACCGACGCCGACGCGGATGACGTCGACCCGCTGGACGTCGACGCATTGGACGTCGACACGGCCGACGTCGACACCAGGCAGCTCGAAGCGGGCGGCCTCGGTGCGGGTGACCTCGACGCGGCCCGCCGCCCCTCGGAGGGCGCCGCCGACGACGACGGCCCGGCCGTCTGAGGGTCCGTCGGCCCCCCGCCTCCCCCCTGTGGGCGGGGAGCCGACGCCCCCGGGCGGCCGGCTGAGCAGGCCGCGAGCCGCGCGGCCGGTCGTGGCGGCCGTCGATCCGGTACCGCCCGGGCGCGGTGCTGGTCAGCGCGGTCCAGTCACCGTCCTGCCGCAGGCAGGCCCCGGCCGGGCCGTGCACGACCAGCCACGGTGACCAGGGGATCCGCGCCGCGACCGAGCCGGCCGCAGGCACCGTCAGCACCATCCCGCCGTCGTCGGCGTGCTCGACCGCGGCCGGGGCCGGCACCATCGGGCTGGGCGTCGGTGGACCGCGCGCCGGCTCCACGGTGGGAAGCAGGCGCCAGGACTCCCGGTGGTCCACCACGGGCACCGACTCCACCCGGGCCCGGTCCGCGTGCAGCGCGCGCAGCCCGGCGAGCAGCCCGTCGGCCCGGCCCGCGGGCGGCGCACCGCGGGATGCCGCCGCGGTCAGCGCGAACGCCGGCCCCACCGCGAAGGTGACTCGCCCGGCGATGACGTCCGCCGGCATCGCGAAGGCTCCCGGAGCGCCACCGGCAGCGGCCGGCACAGCGCGGGCATCCGCAGCACCGGCACGGCCGGCAGCGCCGCCGCCGCGACCGCGGCGGCCACGCCGACCGCCGGCACCCCGAGGGCCGCCATCAGGTACGGGGTCAGCGCGCTGTAGGAGACCGGATGCGCGCCGCCGTACCAGCCGAAGTCGTAGGCCGCGCCGCGGTGCCGGGCCGCGAAGTCGGCCCAGGCCCACTGGCCGCGAGGCCCCCCACCGGCCCGGCCGGCAGGCAGGCCCAGCCCGCCCCGAGCAGCAGCGCCGGCGCCGCGGCCGCCCGGACCGGCGTCCAGGGCCAGCGGGTCGGCCCACCGACCGGCGGCGCCCCGCGCGGGGCAGGTGACGGCGGGTCGGTGGGTGGTCCGGCCGGCGCCGTCACCGCGCCGTCGGCGCTGAGCACGCGCCGAACGCCACGCGGTCGGCACCCGGGGCCCGACGGCCGCACAAGTCGACTTCCCACTCGGGCGGCCTCTCGGCAAGCTCACCCGAACGGCGTAGTAGGAGCGCCCGCTCCCGGCTGGTCCGTCGCAGCGTGGAAGTACCGGACCCGACTTTACCCAGGGAGGTAAACGGTATGTCTGTTCTGGAAACCTACGGCTTCGTGGTCCCCGGTGAAGAAGACCAGGACGCGGTGCGCCACCTGATCGCCACCGGCGAATCCGCCACGTCCACCGGTCCCGGCTCCGCCCAGGGTGCCGCGCTCCTGCTGCTGGCCGGCGCGGTCCTGCTGTCGGCCGACCCGCGCAAGGACGAGCCGGTCGAGGACGCCTACGTCGGCATGGTCCAGAACCTCGCCTGTGCGGCGGCGTTCTAGAGGGCCACGAACCCGTGTCCATCAACCACGAGACGGTGTCTGGTGCGGTCGACTCGGCCGCCCAGGCACTGGCCGACGAACTGGTCGCGGCCATCAGCGGTACGGCTCGCTCGTTCAGCCTGCACCGCAAGGTCGCCCAACAGGACGAGCCGGTGCCGGCGCTGGCAGCCATCCGGGTGCTCGGCGCCGATGTGCTCAGCGCCTACCTGCTGGCCGGCCACGCCTTCCCGACCGCTGACGCCGAACTGGTGCACGCCGCCGTCGGCGCCTTCCCCGCACCACCCGGCACCGCGCCCGACGCCGCCCTCTGGGCGCTGCGCGACCAGGCGCTGACCGCGGCGCTGGCCGAACTCGGCGTGGTCGCCGCCGGCTGGCCCGGTCTGGCCGGCACCGCGGCGGAGCCCACCGAGGCGCCGCACTGGGCCGCCTGGTCCGCCGAGCTGGTCCGCTGCTCCTCGCTGGCGCTGCCCCCGCTGGCCAGTCCGCTGCGCGAGCAGGCCCGCCGCCGCCGACTCGACCTGATGCGCGGTGTCAGCCGCGCACTGCTGCGCCGCGACTACCCGAGCGCGGCCAAGCTGGCCCGCTGGCTGGCCCTGGACGAGCGGCAGGCATGCGAGCCGTTGCTCGCCCCCGTCCTGGAGCACCTGGAGTTCCTCGCCGCCGACCAGCCGCGCACCAAGCTGGACGTCGCGCTGGCCCGACGGTTCGTCCTCGCCGGAGCGGAGAGCTGAATGGACGTCACCATGGTGCGCCGGGCCCAGCAGGTCGCCGACCAGGCACTGGCCTGGCTGGGGCAGATGCGGACGAACTTCGCGCTGCCCCGGGACGTGCAGCACTGGGAACTCACCGGAGACGCCCTCAAGGGCCTCGCCGAAGTGACGCTGGCCGCGGCCATCGTCCGTCGCGAGGCGGTGGCCGGACCGCGCAGCGCGCAGACCGCCGAGGAGCTGATCGACTTCGCCTGGCGTGAGTTCGACGCCGGTGAACTGCTCTACACCCTGCTGCGGCACACCCCGCCGGCCACCCACCCGGTCGAGATCTACTCCCACTTCACGCTGGCCGGTCTGCGGCACCCGCCGCTTGAGCGCCTCGCCGCCCATCAGGCGGGCCTGCGAGCGGCCGCGGTCACCGAACACGTGCCCAACCGGCGGCTCGCCGTGCTGGCGGCCCGGCGCCGACTCGGCCTGCCGGACCCGCCGGACGTGCCCGGCCTGATCGCCCAGACCTGGCTGGGCGGCACCCCCGAACCGTGGATGCTCGACACCTTCAACGCCTACGGGGTCACCCACACCGTCTTCCACCTCACCGACTGGGGCGGCAAGCCGGAGGCACTCGAGCCACGGCTGCAGGACTACCTGCACCGCTGGCTGCCGGTCTGGGTGGAGGTGTTCGCCGAGACCCGCTCCTGGGACCTGCTGGGCGAGCTGCTGATCGTCGACGTCTGCCTCTCCGAGCCGGAGTGGTACCCGCAGGCCTGGGAACGCCTGGCCGCCGCGCAGCGCGAGGACGGGATGGTGCCCAACGGCGTCACCCGGCCCCCCGACGACCCCGGGCAGGCCTTCCACAACCACAACCACCCGACCATCGTGGCCGCCGTCGCCGGCACCCTGACGGTCTCCCGGGCCCTGGCGGTGGCGTCATGACCGCCGCCACCGGTACCGACCTGGCAGGCCTGCTGGCCGACGAGACCGCCGCGCTGCTCGCCGAACGGCACGTGCCCGGCCTGGCCGCGGCCTTGGTGCAGGGTCCCGAGCAGGAGCTGCTGACCGCCGGCTGGGCAGGTCCCGGGCGGCTGGTCGGCCCCGGCACCACCTTCGCCCTCGGCTCGCTCACCAAGACCTTCACCGGGCTGCTGCTGGCCGACATGGTCCAGCGCGGCGAGGTCCGCTACCAGGACTCGATCGCCGCCCACCTGCCCGGCTACGCGGCGCCCGCCGGACCGGTCACCCTGCTGGAACTGGCCACCCACACCGGTGGCCTGCCCAAGCTGCCGCCCGGCGTCTTCCGGCGCGGTGCGCGGCACTGGCTGAGCAACCCCTACCGCCGCTACCGCCCGCAGGACCTCTACCACGACACCGCCCGGCTGCACCCCGGGCGGCGCGGACGGGTCCGGTACTCCACCTTCGGAGTGGGCCTGCTCGGGCAGCTGCTCGCCAACGCCGCCCGCACCGACTACCCGACCCTGCTGACCGAACGGGTGCTGCGGCCGCTGGGCATGCGGGACACCCTGGTCGCCAGGCCGCACGAGCTGCTGCCCGGCGCGGCCACCGGCTACCACCACGGCCGCGCGGTCGAGCACTGGACCTTCGACGCCCTGGTCGGCGCCGGCGCGGTCTACGCCAGCGGCCCCGACCTGCTGCGCTACCTGCAGGCCCAGTTGAGGCCCGAGTCGGTGCCGGAGCTGACCGCGGCGCTGATGGCCGGCCAGCAGGAGTGGGTGCGGCCGGAGCACGGCGCCAACCAGCTGGGGCTGGTCTGGAACCGGCGGGAGACGGACGGGCGGACCCTGCTCTGGCACACCGGTGGCACCCGCGGCTTCACGGCCACCATGGGGTTCAGCCCGGAGGCGGAGGCCGGTGCACTGGTGCTGGCCAACGCCGGGCCGACGCTGCAGCAGCCGGTGGTGCGGGCCGGGCGCCGGCTCCTCGGGGCCGTGGCGTGCTGAACGACGGTGCGGTCGGGTCGGCCGTGGCGCTGTGAGACCGGTGCCATCCGGCCGACCGTGGTTTTCCGGGCCTGGGCGTGCCAGAGTCTTTCCAGTTCCATCCGACCCACCCTCACATCGGATTCCTGGAAGGCAGGTCCCACCCCGATGACCAGCGCACCCGCAGGCCCGCTCGTCCGCGTCAGCACCGCCGGTTCCGTCACCACCCTGGAGCTCGACTCGCCGCACAACCGCAACGCGCTCTCCACCCGGTTGATGGCCGAACTCACCGAGGGCCTGCTCCAGGCCGCCAAGGATCCGCAGGTGCGGGCCGTGGTGCTCGGCCACACCGGCAAGGTGTTCTGCGCGGGTGCCGACCTGTCGGAGGCGACCGGTGACGATCCGACGGTCGGGCCGCGCGGCCTGGTCGACCTCCAGCGCGCCATCGTGGAGTGCCCCAAGCCGGTGATCGCCTACGCCAACGGCCACGTGCGGGCCGGCGGCCTGGGCCTGGTCGGCGCGGCGGACCTGGCGATCGCCGGACCGGCCTGCACCTTCGCCTTCACCGAGGTGCGCCTCGGCCTGGCCCCCGCGGTGATCTCGCTGCCGCTGCGGCCCAAGCTGGAGCCGCGTGCGGCGGCCCGCTACTACCTGACCGGAGAGACGTTCGACGGCGCCGAGGCGGCTCGGATGGGCCTGGTGACGATCGCCACCGACGAGCCCGAGCAGGCGCTCGCCCAGGTGCTGGACGCGCTGCGGCTGGCCTCGCCGCAGGGGCTCGCCGAGACCAAGCGCCTGGTCAGTGCCGAGGTGCTGGCCTCGTTCGAGGCCGACACCGAGGCCCGGGTGCAGCAGTCGGCGCGGCTGTTCGGCTCGGCCGAGGCCCAGGAGGGGATGCGGGCCTTCCTGGAGCGCCGCCCCGCGCCGTGGGCCGTGCCCGGCGCCTGACCCTGTGAGCCGTCGGCCGTGCCCGGCGCCTGAACCCGTGAGCTGTCGGCCGTGCCCGGCGCCTGACCCTGTGACCTGGTGTGACGTTCGTCCCCCGGCACCCGGACGGATGCCGGGGACGGCTACGGTGTGCGCATGCCCTTTGCCGCCAGCCTGCTCGCCACCGTCCGCACCCGGGCTCGCCGCGCCACCGGGCGGGCCGTGCACCGGGGCTGGCGCTGGGTGCAGAGCCGCGGCGCGGTCAGCAACTCCAGCCCGGGCCCGTACCGGTTCGGCGCACTGGGCGACGGCAGCACCCTGGCCTTCCCGACCGGCACCATATTCAACGAGGGCTCGATCAGGATCGGCCCGTTCTGCATCATCGGCGAGCGGGTCACCCTGTCGGCGGGCTTCCTGCCGGGCCTGGACCTCGGTCCGGAGCCGGTGATCACGATCGGCGGCGGCTGCGTGATCGGCCGGGGCAGCCACCTGGTGGGCCATCAGTCGATCGTGCTCGGCGACGACGTCTGGACCGGGCCCAACGTCTACATCAGCGACCAGGCGCACGAGTACCGGGACACCACGCTGCCGATCGGCAAGCAGTGGCCGCGCAACGAGCCGGTGGAGATCGGGGCCGGCAGCTGGATCGGCACCGGCGCGGTGATCCTGCCCGGTGCCCGGCTGGGCCGCAACGTGGTGGTGGCGGCCGGCTCGGTGGTGCGGGGCGAGGTGCCCGACTTCAGCGTGGTGGCCGGTGCCCCCGCCAGGGTGGTCCGCAGCTTCTCCCAAGTCGACGGCTGGCAGCCGCCGTTCCGGCACGCCGCGCCCACGCCGCTGCCGGACGGCATCACCGCCGAGCAACTGCGCGCCCTGGTCGGCTGGGACCTGCGGCCGCCGACGGGGGAGTGACACGGTGACGATCAACGTCGAGCTGCGGCCCGCCGCGCCGGGCGATCTGGAGCCGATCGCCGAGCTGCGGGCCGTGGTGATGCGCGCCGACCTGGAGCGCCTGGGCCGCTACGACCCGGACCGGGTCCGGCAGCGACTGCGCGACGCCTTCCGCCCCGAGCACACCGAGGTGATCGTGGTGGACGGTGCCTTCGCGGGGTGCGTCGCGCTGCGTCCGGCCGACGACGGGCACTGGCTGGAGCACTTCTACCTCGACCCGGCGCTCCAGGGGCGCGGCATCGGGACGGTCGTGCTGCGGCGGGTCCTGGCCGGTGTGGGCGGCGGGTCGGTCCGCCTCGACGTCCTCCAGGGCAGCCCGGCCCGCCGGCTCTACGAGCGCTTCGGGTTCGTACCGGACAGCGAGGACGCGGTCGACGTGTTCATGGTGCGCGGCTGACCCGCCGTCACAGGGTGAGGACCACGCAGGGGGCGGCCGGGCCCGGGGCGGCGCTGGGGTGGGCGACCAGGACGGCGTCGAGGGTGGCCAGGTCGATGGCGAGCTGCGGGCGGCCGGGAGTGGGGCGCAGGGTGGCGGCCGGGTGCAGGGTGACGGCGGGGTCCGGGTGGCGGGTGATCAGGTTGAGCGCGGTGACCGGGCCGCCGAGCAGCCGGCAGCTGGTGGCCGCCCCGCCGGGGAAGGCGAACGGCCGCAGCGGCGGCACCACGACCGGCGGGGCGTCGCCGACGGTGAGCTCGATACCCTCCCCGGAGACCACCGTGAGGATCCGCTGCCGGCCGGGGAATGCGGAGAACGGGCCGTCGGCGGCGATCTCCGCGAGGCTGACGCGTGAGAAGCCGGTGCTGACGACTTCTCGCGTCACCCCGCCGCCGTTGCGCCAAGGGGTGGGGTGACGGTCGGCCGCGAGCAGGTGTTCAACAGGCATAGCGGGCACCTTAACCGGCTACCGCCGCCACCAACGGCGCAGGCGGGCGACGGGACGCAGCCGGGCCGGCCGGGCACCTGCGCCGCGCAGTACGGCGAGGCCGTTCCAGCGGGGGTCGTCGGGCGAGAGGACCGGCACCTGGCGCTGCGCCTGGGCCCGGATCTCCTGGTGGGCCTCGTAGGAGGTGACGCGCACCGCGTGCTCGTAGGCGGTCAGCGCACCCTGGAGCGCCGAGGCCGCGCTGCCGCGCCGGCGGACCGCACCCCGGAGACGGGTCAGCACGGCCGCCACGGCGAGCAGCGCCCCGAGGACGATGAGGTCAGGCAGCACGTCGCTCATGCCCGGTCAACTCCTCAGCGGGCGGCCGGGTTCCTGGCCGGGCGGTGGACGATGACCGACAGCGCGGCCGCGCCCGCGCCGGCGGCGGCCACGGTGGTGAGAGCGACCGGCAGGCCGACGGCGTCGGCGAGGAACCCGATCACCGGCGGGCCGATCAGCATGCCCCCGTAGCCGAGCACGGACGCGGTGGCCACGCCGCGCGGGCCGCCGGTTTCGCCGGCCCGGCCGATGGCGAGCGGGAAGAGGTTGGACAGGCCGAGGCCGACCAGCACGAAGCCCGCCAGCACCACCGGCACCGACGGGGTGAGGGCGGCCACCAGCATCCCCGTCCCGGCGAGCAGGCCGCCCGCGACCATCAGCCTGGCCGGCCCGAACCTGACGGACAGCCAAGTCCCGGCCAGCCGACCGGCGGTCATCGCGAACGCGTAGGTGGCGTAGCCGAACGCGGCGACGGCGGCACTCGCGTGGACGTCGTCGGTCAGGTGCAGGGTGGCCCAGTCCGCCAGCGAGCCCTCGCCGTAGGAGCTGCAGAGCGCGGTGAGACCGAGCAGCAGCACCAGCAGGCGGGCGTGCGGCACCCGGGCGCTGACGTCGACCCGGCCGACTTCCGGTGACGCCGGGTTCGGGACGGCAACGGCGCCGCGCGGTTCCCCGCGCAGCAGGGCCACCCCGGCGAACCCGGTGACCAGCAACCCCAGCAGACCGCTCAGCGTCAGCGCCCAACCGGCCGTCAGCGGGCCGGCGAGCAGGCCGCCGACCGCCGCGCCGAGCAGCCCGCCGAGGCTGTAGCCGGCGTGGAAGCTGGGCATGACGGGCCGTCGGAGCTCGGTGACCAGCTCCACGGCGGCACTGTTCATCGCGACGTTGGCCGCGCCGTAGCCCGCGCCGAACAGCAGCAGCACGGCACCGAGCACCGGGACGGAGTGGGCGTGCGGCGGCAGCACCACCGAGGCGCTGAGCAGCACCAGCGAGGCCACGGTGGTCGGCCGGGTGCCGAACCGCAGGCAGAGCCGGCCGACCAGCGGCATGGTCGCCACCGCGCCGGCCGACACGCAGAGCAGGGCCAGGCCGAGGGCGGAGTGCGAGGCGTGCACCTGGGCGCGCACGTCGGGGATGCGCACCACCCAGGCGGCGAACAGGAAGCCGTCGACGGCGAAGAAAGCGGTGAGGGCGAGCCGGGAGGCGGTCCACGACCGGCTCGCGCTGTCCCGGCGGGAGGCGAGGAAGGCGGTGAGGGCGAGCCACCGGGCGGTCCGGGCGGTGGGTGCGGCTGAGCTGTCCGGGTGAGATCCGAGGGCGCGGGACTGGGTGGTCTTTTTGTTTAGGAGCGGCACAAAGTCAGAATAGAGGAGTGCAGAACACCTCGACAAGCCGATTCGAGCCGGCCCGCCGCATCACTCCGGACCGTGGCCGCAGCCTGCTCGGACCGGCCCTGGAGCTGATCCACACCGGCCGGGCCCCCACCCGGTCGGCGCTCACCGCCGCGCTCGACGTCACCCGCGCCACCGCCGGGGCGGTCGCCGCCGAGCTGGCCGCGCTCGGCCTGGTCGCGGTGGACTCCCACCCGGTCGGCACCGGGCGCGGCCGCCCCTCGCACCGGCTGGCCCCGGCGCCCGACGGACCGGTGGTGCTGGCCGCCCAGGTGCACGCCGACGGGCTGACGCTCGCGCTCTGCGGACTGGGCGGCGCGCTCGGCGAGGCCGTCTTCCGCCCGCTGCCCGACCGCACCGACCCGGAGCCGGTGCTCGGCGCGATCGCCGCCGCCGGTGCCGAACTGGTCCGCGCCGACCGCCGCCGCTGTCTGGGTGCCGCCCTCGCCCTGCCCAACCCGGTCCGCGAGCCCGAGGGCACCGCGCTGGCCGCGCTGACCTTCGGCTGGCCCGGCGGCACCCCGGTGGCCGAGCTGTTCGCCGCGGCGGTCAACGCGCAGCGGCTGGGCCCGGCGGCGCGCCATCCGCTGCCCACCGCGGTGGGCAACGACGCCAACCTGGCCGCGCTCGCCGAGCACCGGCACGGCGCCGGGCGGGACGCCCGCCACCTGCTGCTGGTCACCTCCGGCCACCGCGGCGTCGGCGGCGCCCTGGTGGTGGACGGGCGGCTGCACACCGGCAGCGCCGGACTCGCCCTGGAGGTGGGCCACTTGACGGTGGATCCGCTCGGTCGGCCGTGCCCGTGCGGCAACCGGGGCTGCCTCAACGTCGAGACCGACCCGGAGGCGCTGCTCGCCGCGGCGGGGCGCACGCCGGACCCGGCGCTGCCCCTGCTCGACCAGGCCCGCGCGCTGGCCCGCTCGGCCGACCGGGACCCGGTCGCGCGGGCCGCCGTGGACCGCGTGGTGGACCGGCTGGGGCTCGGTCTCGCCGGGCTGGCCAACATCCTCAACCCGGACCGGATCGTGCTCGGCCGACTCCACCAGGATCTGCTCGCCGCGGCCCCCGAGCGGTTGCCCGAGGCGGTGATCCGGCACAGCCTTTGGGGGCGCTGCGATCAAGTGCCGGTGGTCGGAGGGGAGTTGTGCCATGCGGGGCTGCTCGGCGCGGCGGAGCTGGCCTGGGATCCCTATCTGCGCAACCCCCAGGAGGTCCTGGCGGAGTAGCCGGGCGCCGGCCCGCGTACTCCCCGGGTGGTAGGCGCGGTGCCGCCGCCGGGGCGACGCGCCGGCGGCCCGGCGGCGGGAGGCTCAAGGGGACAGCTCGCCCGACCCCGAGGAGATGGATCCCCATGCACACGACCGCCACAGCCGCGGTGCTGGCCGCCCACGCCTGGCACCCGTGGTTCCTGTTCTTCCCGTTCTTCTGGCTGCTGCTCCTGCTGGTCGTCTTCGTGGTGCTGCGCCGCACCGTGTGGCGCCGGGGCGGCTGCTGGGGGCCGCACCAGGCCGGCCGGCAGGGCCCGCTGGCGGTGCTCGGTGAGCGCTACGCCCGCGGTGAGATCGACGAGGAGGAGTACCGGGCCCGCCGGGCCGTGATCAGCGAACGGCCGAGGGAGGGCGGAGGGGAGCGGTGAAGCCGGGGGCGACGGGCAGCGCCCCGTCGCCCCCTCCCCGTCCTCCCTGGGCCATAAGCGGAACCACGACCTCTCGCAATGATTACTTTCCGTTACAATCGATGCCATGACAGAGACCCTGGGCAACGCCCTGGACGTGGACCGCTCCGACGCCGCCTACCGCCGCTGGCTCAAGGAGGCGGTGCGCAGGGTGCAGGCCGACGCCAACCGCTCGGCCGACACGCACCTGCTGCGCTTCCCGCTCCCGGCTGCCTGGGGCATCGACCTCTACCTCAAGGACGAGTCCACCCACCCCACCGGCAGTCTCAAGCACCGGCTGGCCCGCTCGCTCTTCCTCTACGGGCTGTGCAACGGCTGGATCAGGCCCGGCAAGCCGGTGATCGAGGCGTCCAGCGGCTCCACCGCCGTCTCCGAGGCGTACTTCGCCAAGCTGATCGGCGTTCCCTTCATCGCGGTGATGGCCCGCAGCACCAGCCGTGCCAAGATCGAGCTGATCGAGTTCCACGGCGGCAGCTGCCACCTGGTCGACAACCCGGGCGAGGTCTACGAGGTCTCGGCCCGACTGGCCGCCGAGACCGGCGGCCACTACATGGACCAGTTCACCTACGCCGAGCGGGCCACCGACTGGCGGGGCAACAACAACATCGCCGAGTCGATCTTCGCCCAGCTGCAGCTGGAACCCCACCCCGAGCCCAGCTGGATCGTCGCCACCGCCGGGACCGGCGGCACCTCGGCGACCATCGCCCGGTATGTGCACTACCAGCAGTTCGACACCCGGATCTGCGTCGCCGACCCGGAGAACTCCTGCTTCTTCGACGGCTGGGTCAACAACGACCCGGACGCCTGCGTGGCCACCGGATCGCGGATCGAGGGCATCGGCCGGCCCCGGATGGAGCCCAGCTTCGTGCCCGGCGCGATCGACCGGATGATGAAGGTGCCCGACGCCGCGTCGATCGCGACCATCCGGGTGCTGGAGCGGGTGCTCGGCAAGCGGGCCGGCGCCTCCACCGGCACCGGTCTGTGGAGCGCCCTGCGGATCGTCGCCGAACTGCGCGAGCGCGGCGAGCGGGGCAGCGTGGTCACCCTGATCTGCGACCCGGGCGACCGCTACCTCGACAAGTACTACTCCGACGCCTGGCTCGCCGAGCAGGGCCTGGACATCACGCCCCACCAGGAGGCACTGGACCGCTTCCTGGCCGGCGCCGCCTGGTCGGAGTGACCCGATCCGGGCCGCGGTCGAGGCCGTTCAGGCGATGACCAGGTCCCGGATGTACTCGCGGGCCGACTCCGCCGCCGCTTCGGGCAGCTCCGAGTCGGTCACCCAGGTGTCCACCTCGGCCAGTTCGGCGAAGGTGGAGAGCCCGACCACACCCCACTTGGTGTGGTCGGCGACCGCCACCACCCGCCGGGCCGAGGCCACGAAGTTGCGGTTGGTCTCGGCCTCCGCCAGGTTCGGCGTGGAGAGCCCGGCCTCCGGGGCGAGCCCGTGGGTGCCGAGGAAGAGCAGGTCGAAGTGGAGCGAGCGGATCGCCCGGTCGGCGATCGGCCCGACCAGCGAGTCCGAGGGCGTGCGCACCCCGCCGGTCAGCACCACCGTGGTGCCGCCCGCCTCGCCCTGCCGCTGGGCCCGCTCGAAGACGTCCGCGACCCGCACCGAGTTGGTCACCACCGTCAACTGGCCCACCGCCACCAGGTGTTGGGCCAGCGCGAAGGTGGTGGTCCCGCCGGAGAGCGCGATCGCGCTGCCGGGGGTCACCAGCGCGGCGGCGGCCCGGGCGATCTCCTCCTTGGCGGACAGCTCCAGCGAGGACTTCGCCTCGAAGCCCGGCTCATGGGTGCGGGCCTCCTCCACCGGAACCGCGCCGCCGTGCACCTTCTCGATCGCGCCGACCTTGGCCAGGGCGTCGAGGTCCCGGCGGATCGTCATGTCGGAGACGTTCAGCCGCCGGGTCAGCTCATTGACCCGGACTCCACCACGCCGGCGAACCTCGTCCAGGATCAGAGCCCGGCGCTGCTCGGCCAGCAGGTTGTTGTTGTCGGCCACGTCCGATCGCCCCGCCTCGTAGATCTTTCAATGGGATCATCCTGCCACGGCTCACGCCGGGTGCGGGTGCGGGAGCGGGAGGTCGGCCGGGACCAGCAGCTGGAGGTCCTCGGTGGACGGGTCGGGCAGCTGCGCCACCCGCATGGCGTGCCGCTCCACCATGGTCTCGAAGACCTGCCGGGCGGTCCGCCCGTTGCCGAAGGTCGGCCCGCGGTCCAGGGTGGCGAAGTGCTTGAGCAGCGCCGCGGCGGTCGCCTCGGCCAGCTGGTACTCGTGCTCCAGGCACTGGGTGCGGGCGATCTCCAGCAGTTCGGCGTCGGTGTAGTCGGGGAACGCGATGGTGCGGGAGAACCGCGAGGACAGGCCCGGGTTGGCGGCCAGGAAGCGCTCCATCTCGGCGGTGTAGCCGGCCACGATCACCACCACCTCGTCGCGGTGGTCCTCCATCAGCTTCACCAGGGTGTCGATCGCCTCCCGACCGAAGTCCCGGGCGCCGTCCTCCGGTGCCAGCGTGTAGGCCTCGTCGATGAACAGCACCCCGCCCCTGGCCTGGTCGAACGCGGCTTGGGTGCGGATCGCGGTGGAGCCGATGTGCTCGCCGACCAGGTCCACCCGGGCCACCTCGACCAGGTGCCCGCGCTGCAGCACCCCCAGGGAGGCCAGGATCTCGCCGTACAGCCGGGCCACCGTGGTCTTGCCGGTGCCCGGGGAGCCGGTGAAGACCAGGTGCCGGCGCAGTGACGGCGCCTTGAGCCCGGCCTGCATCCGCCGCCGCCCCACCGAGATCAGGTCGATCAGCGTGCGCACCTCCTGCTTCACGGTGGCCAGGCCGATCAGCGCGTCCAGTTCGGCCAGCGCCTCGTCGGCCGGACGGCAGTCCGGGATCGGCGCGATCTGCGCCGGGGCGACCAACGGCGGTCCGGCCGGGGCCAGTTGGGTGACGCGCTGGGTCGGCAGCTCGGCGGGCGGCGCCGGGGCCACGTCATCGGAGGTGCACCCCTCGGCGATCGGGCCCGGCTCGGAGAACTCGAAGCCGGCCCGCCGGTTCTGCTCGGCCCGGCAGCGGGTGAGCACGGTCCGGCAGCCGTCGATGACGTGGAACCCGAAGCCCCGGCCCTGGAGGGCCCGGCACTCCTCGAAACTGCCCCGGCCCTGCGCCGAGACGTAGACCGCGGCCTCCGCGCTGCCGCGCACCACGCAGCCGCGCAGCACCGGGTCGGCTCCCTTGGTGACGATCACGCCGGTGGCCACCTCGGCGATCTCGCAGTCGGTGAGCTGCCCGCCGCTGCCGTGGTCGCGGAACCAGAGCCCCGTCCCGGCCTCCCGCACCCGGCAGCGGGCCAGCTCCACCGTGGCGCCGGAACTGACCGACACCGCCGAGCTGCGGATCCGGCTGAACGAGGTGTCGGTGACGGTGGCCCGGGAGTCCCGGTCGAGCACGAAGAGCGCGTCCGGCAGGTCGTGCAGCGTGCAGTCGGTCAGGGTCAGCTGGGCGCCGTCGCTGACCCAGATCGCCGGGTAGTCACCGGTGCTGTCCTCGATCTCGCAGCCGGTGGCCGTCACCCGGGTGCCCGGGTCCCAGATCGACAGCGCGCCGCGCCCGAAGGCCCGCACGGTGCTGCGCTCCAGGGTCAGCACGGACCGGCCGCGCAGGTCGGCGGCGTTCTCCGGAAGGTCGTGCAGCCGGCACTCGGTCAGCTGCAGCTCGGCCTCGGTGTCCAGGGTGAGCCCGTTGCCGGTGACCCGGTGGACCTCGCAGTCCGTCAGCCGCCCCACCGCCCGGGACTCCGCCTGCACACCGCTGCCGCGGATCTCGAAGACCTCACAGCCCGTCAGCTCCGCCAGGCTGCCCGCGTCGCTGAGCAGCACGCCGGCCCCGGCCGCGTGGTGCAGCCGGCAGCGGTGCAGCCGGGCTGCGGAGCCCTCCAGCACGGCGAGCCCGGCCTGCCCGGCCGCCGACACCTCGCAGTCCTCGAACCGCGCCACCGCCTCGCCGCGCAGCCGCAGTCCCAGGCCCGAGGGGTTGGCCACGGTGCAGCCGGTGAGCAGCACCTCGGCCCGGTCGGTCACCTCGATGCCGACCGCGGCATGCCCGTCCACCCGGCAGCCGACCAGGCTCGCGGTGGCCCTCGGCCCGGCGATCCGCACCGCGGGTGCGGAGCTGTCGCAGCCCTCGACCACCAGGTCGCGCACGGTGGCGCCGGCGGTGACGGTGAGCGCGGTGCCGGAGGGCGGGTCGATCCGCACGGTGCCGGGGCCTTCGGCCGTGACCAGGTGCACCGGCTTGTCGACCACCACGTTCTCGCGGAACACACCCCGCCGCACGGTGATCGTGTCACCCGGTTCGGCGACCGCCAGCGCCTCGGTCAGCGTGGCGTATTCCCCGGCGCGCCGCCGCCAGCGGGAGCCGCTGTCCTGCGTGACCCGGACCCGGTTCTCACTCATGACGCTCGGTCGTACCGCCTTCCCGCTGCTCGACCTGTGCTTTCGTCCGGCCCACCGTAGCGTGCTCGGCTGAGTCGGCTATGCCGCCGGCAATCGCTCGCCGCGGGAGAGCACGGTCACCTCGTCGCCCAGCCGGAGGGTGCCGAGTGCGTCGCCCGTCACCCCGTCGGGTCGCTCGGGGATCAGGTTGACGCCGAAGGCCGCCTTCTTGTCGAACCGGCGGCGCTTCTGCAAGGTCCGCAGCGGTTCGGCACCGCGCCGCTCGCCGGCCTCCTGGTCGGTGGTGGTGACCACGCATCGGCCGCACAACTTGACGGCACGGAAGGTCACTTCGCCGATCCGCAGGCGACGCCAGTGGTCCTCCTCCCAGGGCTCGGTACCGTCGATCACCACGCTGGGCCGGAACCGGGAGACGGGCAGCGCCTCGCCGCCGCCGGCGACCAGCCAGTCGTTGAGCGCGGCGATGGAGGCGGTGGTGACGGCCAGCAGGGGGTAGCCGTCGGCCAGGCTCACGGTCTCGCCCGGCTCGCCGAACGCCGGATCGATCTCCCGGGCCCGCGGGTCGGGCAGGTGCAGCAGGCGCAGCTCGGGGTCGTCGAGCCGCTCCCGGAACCAGAGTTGGGCCTTCTCCTCGGCTTCGGCGGCGGCGAAGGTCCAGCCGAAGACCTCCCCGCGGACCGACGGGGTGCGGGGTGCGGGCACCCGCAGGGTCGCGCCGTCGGGGGCGGTGACCAGCAGGCTGCCGTCCTCGGCGAGCTCGGGGCGAAAGCCGGCCAGCGCGGGCTGGTCCCGCTGGGTGACGGCGGCGCCGGACGGCCGGGCCAGCATCCAGCGGCGGTCGCCGCGCAGGCCCCACGGCTCGACCACCGCTTCCCGAGGACTCAGCCGGTACATGGACTTGACGGGGTATCGGTGGAGTTCGAGAAGTGCGGGCATGTCGACATCCTGCCAGGCTAGGCTCGTCGAGTCGTCGCCGGGTGACGCGCGTAGCGGGTCCGGCAGCAGTGCCCGGGGCCTCACCCGTGGAACAGGACGCCCGGCGTGCTCTCCACGGGTGAGGCCCCAGATGCGAGGACCGCCCGGCAGGCCTGTGCGGCGCGCCGGGCGGTCCCTCGATGACCGTCCCCCTCGGTCAGCTGACCGTGTCGTCGGTCAGTAGACCTGCCCCGGGTATTGCTGCTGCTGCGGATAGGGCTGCTGCTGGCCGAACTGCATGGTCGGCTGCGGCGGTTGGGGCTGCTGCTGGCCGGGCTGCTGGAAGTACTGCTGCGGCGGCATCGGCCGGACCGGGGCCATCGGCGCCGGGCCGCCGGGCATGGCCGGACGGAACTGGCCGGGCTGCTGCTCCCAGCCCTGCGGCGCGGCCGGCTGCGGATAGCCGGGCGGCAGCGGTGCACCCGGCACCCGCGGCGCGGGCACATAGGACTGGCCGGGGTAGCCGGGCATGGGCGGGGCGGGCTGGTAGCCGCCACCGGTGCCCGGGCCGAGCGCGAGCCGGGCCGGCGGCAGCGCCGGCAGCAGGCTGGTGGACTCCATCGCCGGGGCGTAGGAGGGGGTCGCGGCCGGTGCCGGCGGCAGCGCGGCCGGCACGTTGATCGGCGCGATCTGAGGGACTCCGCGCTCTGCGACCAGACTGTCGTAGATGGGCGTGCCCGACGAGAAGGACGGAGGGTAGTAGCCGCTTCCGTCGTAGGAGCGGGGCGAGGTCATGGGGCATACCGTAAGCCCAGAAAGCGCCCCTGAGGAGACTGGGAGGGGTGGTAGTTCGAGATGTTTACGCACTCTTCGCCAGTGCAAAGCTCCCGTATGGTCCAAGATCGGACATATCGTCAGCGCTTTCCGGACATTCTATGAATTTCCTGGGAGTGCGCGCCCCGCGCTTCCGGAGCGCACACCGGCGCGCGATCAGCCGCGCTGAGCGGTCTGAGCAGGGAAGCCCGGCAGCCCCGCCAGCTCGGAGGTGCAGAACGAGCAGCGCACCGCCGCGGCCGGAATCCGACTCAGGCACTGCGGGCAGTCCACCTTCGCCGGTGCGGGCGCCTTGGGCCTCTCCAGCTTCGCCTGAAGCTTGGTCACCGGCACCACCACCACGAAGTAGATGACCGCCGCGACCAGCACGAAGCTGATCACCGCGTTGAGGAAGGCGCCGTACGGGAAGGTGGTGCCGGCCACCGTGAAGGACTCCTTCGAGAAGTCGCCCACGGCGCCGGAGGCCACACCGACCAGCGGGGTCAGGAACGCGGTGACGAACCCGGTGACCACGGCGGTGAAGGCCGCCCCGATGACGATGCCGACCGCCAGGTCGACCACGTTCCCACGCAGCAGGAAACTGCGGAAGCCTTTCAGCACGGCGCCCTCCAGGAGTCTGTGCGGGGCGACTGGCCGCCCGCTCTGCAGCGGCCATCCTGGCCACGGCCGGGGCGCCGGTCCACCTCGTGTCACCCGTGCCAGTGGTTTCCGCGCGCCGTAGTTGACGGCGCGTCGGATGCTTCGGACACGCACGCGCCGGACCGGCCACCGGTGCCGCCGCCGTCCGGCGGTCGGGCGGATCGGCTGCCCCGTTCGGGCGAACGCCGGAATGTCGCCTGGAGGCCCGGCGGGCGGTTTGGCACCGTGCGGCCATGACTCCTGTTGCTCGTGCCGCCGCCCTGCTGGCCACCGCGGTCATCGGTCTCGCCGGGGTTCCGGCCCAGGCCGCCGCCGACGGCACCTACGCCCCGCTGAAGCACCCCCAACCCGTGACCCAGACCGACACCCGTGAGGTCGTCGAGTTCTTCTGGTACGGCTGCAGCCACTCCCAGGCGCTGGAGCAGCCGCTGGAGGACTGGATCGCCAAGCAGCCCAAGGACGTGGTGCTGCGCCGGATCCCGGTCGTCTGGTCGGGCGCGCCCGACCAGGACGTCGAGCGTGCGCACGCCCGCCTGTACTACACACTCGAACGCCTCGGCCAGGTGGACCGGCTGCAGCTGGCGGTCTTCCAGGCGGTGCGCGACCAGGGCGCGGACCTGACCACCGAGGACGCGGCCGCCCAGTGGGCCGAGCAGCACCAGGTGGACCGCGGCCGGTTCGCCGCCGCCTACGAGTCGCCCGAGGTGGCCCAGGAGGTCGACCGGGCGCCGCAGGAGATGGCCCGGTACGAGGTCAACGAGATCCCGGCCGCCATCGTGCAGGGCGCCAACCAGACCACCCCGAGCCGGGCCGGTGGCGCCGAGCAGATGGTGCCCGTCGTCGACCAGCTGGTGTCCCAGCTGTCGACGCAGTCCCAGAAGCACCAGGTGCCGATGAAGTCGGGCCTACCGCCCAAGTGAGTTTCAGTGGTTAGCTTCGAGGTGTCGGAACGACGCTTCGAGTCCAGGGGGCGGCGGACCACCACCTGGTCGCCCCCGACTGCCCGGGCTTCGGGCACAGCGACTGCCCGGACCCGCGGCGGTGTTCGACTACCGCTTCGACAGCCTGGCGGACGCGATCGAGGGCTTCTGCAAGGCCCTCGACCTGGACCGGTTCGCCCTCTACGCCTTCGACTTCGGGGCGCCGGTCGGCTTCCGGCCGGCCGTCCGGCACCCCGAGTGGATCACCGGCCTGGTGGTGCAGAACGGCAACGCCTACCTGGAGGGCCTGTCGCCCGCCGCCCGGGCCATGACCGCCATCCGCCCCGGCACGCCCGGGGCGGAGCAGGCGGTGCGGCAGATCCTCACCGCGGCGGCCACCCGCGAGCAGTACGACGGCGGCACCGGCGATCCCAGCCTGGTCCAGCCCCGATGGCTGGACCGTCGACCAGCACTTCCTCGACCTGCCCGGCCGCAAGGAGAACCAGGTCGAGCCGGCCCTGGACTACCACGCCAACCTGGCCCGGTACCCCGAATGGCAGCGGTGGCTGCGCGCCGACCGCCCGCCGGTGCTGATCGTCTGGGGCCTGGGGGACCCGTTCTCCGTCGAGGCGGGGGCCCGCGCCTACCTGCGGGACCTCCCGGACGCCGAGCTGCACCTGCTGGACACCGGCCACTTCGCGCTCGAGGAGAAGCTGCCCGAGATCGCCCCGCTGGTCGCCGCCTTCCTGGACCGGCTGCCCCGCTGACGGCCCGTCAGTAGGTGCGCCCCTTCCAGGCCGCGCCACGGCCGCGGTAGTGCTGCACCGCCGAGTCCACCGTCATCAGCAGGTAGAGCAGGGCGGTGAACGGCAGCAGCAGCGCGGCCGGGGCCGGCCGGTCGTAGTAGCGGGTCATCGGCAGGTACGTGGCGGTCATCAGCAGCCAGGCGGCGGCACCGGCGAGCAGCACCGGCAGCCGGCCGGTGGCCAGCCCGGCCACGGTGGCGACCGGCGGGACCAGGTAGACCAGCGCCAGGCCCAGCACCGTGCCCAGCAGCAGGGCCGGCGAGTGCCGCAGCTGGGCGTAGGCGCTGCGGGAGACCATCCGCCACAGCGGCCCCAGCCCGACGTAGGGCCGCACGCTGCGGACCGTCAGCTCCGGGTCGCGCTCGGCCAGCCCCAGCCAGGTGCGGCCGCCGGAGCCCTTGACCGCCCGGGCCAGCGACACGTCGTCGATCACCGCACCGCGGATCGCCGCCACCCCGCCGGCCCGCTCCAGCGCGTCGCGGCGGACCAGCGAGCAGCCGCCGGCCGCCGCGGCGGTCCGGGAGCCGGGCCGGTTGCTCCGGCGGAACGGGTAGAGCTGGGCGAAGAAGTAGACGAAGGCCGGCACGATCAGCCGCTCCCAGCCGGTCTCCGTGCGCAGCCGGGCCATCTGCGAGACCAGGTCGAGCCTCGCGGTCTCGGCGCCGGCCACCAGGGCCGCCAGCACGCCGGGGCCGTGCGCGATGTCGGCGTCGGTGAGGAGGAGCAGCTCCGCCTCGCCGGCCAGCTCCACCCCGTGCCGCACCGCCCAGAGCTTGCCGGTCCAGCCGGACGGCAGCGGCGGCGGTGTGGTCACGGTCAGCGGCAGGCCGCCCGCCCCGGCCAGCCGGCGGGCCGTCTCCGCGGTGCCGTCGCCGCTGTGGTCGTCGACGAGGATCACCCGGGCCCGGCCCGGGTACTTCTGGGCCAGCAGGCCTGGCAGGCTGTGCGGCAGCACCGCGGCCTCGTCGCGGGCCGGGACCACCACGGCCACCTCCGGCCATCTGTCGGGGTCGATCCGGTGCGGCGGCAGGCGCTGGTCGGTGCGCCAGAAGAAGCCTTGGCCGAGGGTCAGCCAGCACCAGCAGGCGGCGGACAGCAGGGACAGGGTGATCCAGAACAGCGTCATCCCCGCAGTCTGCCGCAGCGGCGCGGCCCGGACGGGGCACATCGCGGGATCGGCTAGGGTCAACCACTGTGAAGATCGCACTGCTGGACTCCGGAATCGGGCTGCTGCCCGCCACTGCCGCCATTCGTGAGCTTCGCCCTGACGCCGACCTGGTGATCACCAACGACCCGGAAGGCATGCCCTGGGGCCTGCGCACGTCGGAGGACCTGACGGAGCACGCGCTGTTGTGCGCCCGCGCGGCCGCCGCGCTCGAGCCCGATGCGCTGGTGGTCGCCTGCAACACCGCCTCGGTGCACGCGCTGGACGCCCTGCGCGCCGAACTGGAGCCGCGGATTCCGGTGATCGGGACGGTCCCGGCGATCAAGCCGGCCGCCGCGTCCGGCGGCGCGGTGGCGATCTGGGCCACCCCCGCGACCACCGGCAGCGCCTACCAGCGCGGCCTGATCGCCGAGTTCGGCGGCACCGCGGACATCACCGAGGTGCCCTGCCCCGGGCTGGCGGACGCGGTCGAGACGGCCGACGAGGCCGCCATGGACCGGACGATCGCCGCCGCCGCCGCGCTCACCCCGGTCGGCACCACCACCCTGGTGCTCGGCTGCACCCACTACGAGCTGGTCGCCGACCGGATCCGCACCGCGCTGGCCGGCATCGCCGTGCCCGACCTGGTGATGCACGGCTCGGCCGCCGCGGTGGCCGCCCAGACCCTTCGCCGGCTGCCGGCCGAGACGCTGGCCGGCACCGGCGGCGGCACCCTGACGGTGCTGCGCAGCGGTCGTCCCGGCACCCTGCCGGCCGCGGCCGCCGCCTACCCCGAGGGACGGGCGCTCCTCGCCGTCCCGGTGCGCTGACCCAGCGGCCGGGCGCGGGCGCCTACCCGCAGGGGTGCGCGCCGGTGCTTGGCTCGCAGGCGGGCGGCGGGCGCCTACATGCCGCGCCAGCGCCTGACGGCCGGTTGCAGCCCCGACAGCACCGCCTCGAAGTGCTCCCGGGGACAGCTGGTGTCCACCGACAACCGGCTCACCCGCAGCGCCTCCCTGGGCAGCCGCCGACTCAGCCGATGGTCGGTCAGGAACGCCGCGCGGTAGCCCAGCTCGGACAGCACCCGGGCGGCCCGCGGCTCGTGCCCACCACCCGGATAGGCGAACGCGGTGGGCGCCGCGCCCAGCCAGGCCGTCAGCTCCCGGTGCGCGCTGCGCAGCTCGGTCGCCACCGTCTCGTCGTCGCACCGGCCCAGCTCCGGCGCCCCCAGGCTCTGGCTGCCGACCGCCACCCGCCCCGCCAGCAGTCGCCGCAGGTCCTGCGGGGTCAGGCGCTGGCGGCGCGGGGCCTGCGCGGTCGCGCTGATCCGCAGTTCGTGCAGGCTGCGCCGGCGGTCCGGGTCCGGCAGTGCGGCCAACTGCTCCAGCCGGCTGTACCGGGCGTCCGGCGCCAGCGCCCGGGCCTGGCCGCGGTGGGCCAGCAGGAAGACCGCCTCGTCACGCCAGGACGGCCGGTCGGTGCCGACCAGCTCGGTCACCACGAAGGCCACCGCCGGCAGTCCGCGGGCGGCCAGGGCGGGCAGGGCGTGCTCCAGCACGCTCCGGTCGGCGTCGTCGAAGGTGATCAGCACGCTGCGCGGCGGCAGCGGCCGCCCGACCGCCACCGCCTGCTCCAGGGCCGGCAGCGAGATCGGCACGGCGACCTGACAGATCCGGTCCAGCTGGGCGCCGAAGGCCCGCTGGTCGGTGACCCGGCTGTAGGCGAGCACGGCCAGCCGGCGGGCGGCGTGCGCGCGGAACAGCGGATGGGCGGGGGAGTGGCGCAGCCAGTGCACCAGGCGGTCGGCGGCCGGCACGCCGGTGCGGGCGGGCGCGGGCAGCGGCATGAGCGCGCTGCCACGCGGCGCGGAGGACGTCAGGTCCGGAGTGGTGGTGTCCGATCGCGGCACGTTGCTCCCCAGGCGAGGCCGGGCTGACCCGGCGGGTGATCCCTCGACGCAGTGCTGACTCCTGCGCCTCGCGGATGGTTGTACGCGCCGGGGCGGACATTTTCGGCAGTCTCAGACCTTGCGCTGCCGGTACATCTCCTCGGCCGCGTCGACCACCGCCGCGAGGTCGCCGCCGGCCGAGGCCGTGGCGACCGCCGCGACCGCACCCTCCACGAACGGCGCGTTGGCGAACCGCACCGGGAAGGGCAGCCCGTGCTCGTCCGCCCGGGCCAGCAGCGCCAGCACCGTGCGCACCGCCCCGGGGAGGTCGGCCAGCACCGCCACCCCGTGCCCCTGGTCCACCCGGCGGGCCGCGGCGGCGATCAGCAGCGCGCTGCTGCCCAGCCCGTCGCCCGGCTGCCCGCCGGTGGCGACCACCGCTGACGGGTCGTCGGTGCGGGTCAGCGCGCGGGCCAGGTCGGCGGTCTCCTGGGCCAGCTCGCGGCTGTGCGAGACCAGCACCACGCCGACCCGGCCCAGGGCCGCCGAGCGGATCGGGGCCTGGCTCGGCACCCGGGTCGCCGACGGCGCCTCCCCGATCGGGATCACGTCCGCACCGGCCCCGCCTCGCGGGGAGATCTGCCCCATCGGCTGCTCCCAGTTCTGCCGCGTCCAGTTCCGCCGCGTCTGCCGACCAGTTATGCCAGGGCCACTCTCCCAAACCGGACCCGCCCGATCCCGCGCCCGCGCCGGAGCGCCGGGAATCCGCACGCCGGCCGGTGATCGGCCGATACCCTGGCGGTCCTGAACACCGCGCGGGAGGAGCATCACCAGTGGCAACGGAAACGGGTAGCGGCGCGACCGCGGCGGGTACCGGGGCCGTCGCCCCGTCCGCCAAGCCCAAGTTGGACACCACGGGCGCGGAGTGGCTCTCCGCCAGGCAGGAGGACGGCTCGCCGGGCGACGTGCAGATCGCCTTCGTGGACGGCTACATCGCGATGCGGGACGGGCGGTTCCCGGACGGCCCGGTGCTGGTCTTCACCCAGGCGGAGTGGGACGCCTTCGTGCTCGGCGCCCGGGACGGCGAGTTCGACCTGGACTGACCCCGGTTGGCCCGGGCCGGCTGAGGTGGGCCCGGGCCGGCTGACACCCCGTCAGTCGGCCTGCGGCAGCCGCCGGTCCGGGCAGGTGCGTCCGGCGGTCGGCTGACCCCGAGCGGGCGAGACGGGTGCCCGAGCCGCTGAAACGGGTGCCCGAGCGGGCGAGACAGTTGCCCGAGCGGGCGAGACGAGCAGGCGCCCGGCTCCTGGTGGGTGGGACAGGCAGACGCCGTGCCGACCGCCCCCACGCGGTCGTGCACGGCGTCTGCTGTGCGGCCCGGTTCGCGATACCGGGCGTTCTCCCGCGGTTCCCCGGGTCGGCTGCGCGCGCAGCCGACCGTCGCCGGGAGGTGGCGGCGGGGCAGAGCCCGGGGCCGCCGGTGCTCGGGATCCGAACGCCCCCACGCGTCGGTGTCCCGGGCGTGGTCCGCAGGTGCGACGGAGTCGGGGAACCCACGAACCAGGCTTTGGGTGAAGGGTGCTTCAGGTGAATGGTGTGCTGAACTTGCAGCCTTCGCACGACGATGTGCCATAGCGGGGGGACGTGGGCGCACGCGAATGCGCCACAGCAGGCCACCCCCACATGGACAGGTCCACAGCAGCTGCCGTACATCGCGACCGTAGCCCGGACGGTTGCTCAGCGTCAACATTCGTCTCGGAGCGTGGAGCCAACCCATGGGTGAACCGTCTTCGAACGTGGTTCGAACAAGCCGGTTCGGCCCGCCCGGTGCAGCGCGCGCCGAGCGGGCACGTACCATGGCGGCATGTCTTTTCTCCGCCGACGTTCCGGCACCCCCGCGGGCCCGGACTTCGACGTGCTCGCCATGGACCCGGGTGACTGGCCGGGGCTCTTCGGTGCCGCGGTGATGTCCGGCCCGGACGGTTCCTGCCAGGGGATCTTCCTGCGCTACGACCTGTTCGGCGGCCGCGGTCCCGCGATGTTCATCGGCAACCTGCCGGAGGGCTCGCCGGCCCGGGACACCCCCGACGGCGTCCCGTTCGAGGTCAGACAGCTGCTCGCGGCGCTGGAGGTCGAGGAGCCGGTGGACTTCGTCTCGGCGGAGGACTTCCCGGTGATGCTCCGGGACGACCTGCTGATCGTGAAGAAGATCAAGGTCTCCGAGGAGCGGGTGTTCTGCGCCCAGTTCGACCGCAGCGACCAGGTGCAGGTCACCATCGCCTCCTGGGACCGCCCGATCGCGGACGATCTGTACCAGCTGCTCAAGCCGCTGCCGGCAGATCTCTTCCAGCAGGGCTGACGGCGGGGACGAGTCGGGGTCGGGGGGCCGCTGCGCGCCTTTCGGCCATTCCGCACGCCCCCGTCATGCGTACGCCCACCACCGCGCGGCGCGCCCCCGGGTCGGTCGTCGCGCCCCAGCCGGCCCCCGGAGGCAGCGAGCGATGACCAACCCCCAGACCGACACCCGCCCCCCGGCCACCCTGCCGGTGACGCTCCACGGACTGCCGCGGGTGGTCGACCTGCTGGCGGCCCGCGCGGAGGAGCACGACCGGGACGCGACCTTCCCGTACCAGGGCGTCGAGGCGGTGCACGAGATAGGCCTGCTGACCTTGACGGTCGGTCAGCAGTACGGCGGTCCCGGGGCCGGCCTGGCCGAGGTCGTCGAGGTGCTGGCCGAACTCGGCCGCGGCGACGCCTCGGTGGCCCTGCTCGCCGCCAACACCCTGCTGCACCACGCCGAGCAGGCCCGCACCGGCGGGTGGCCGGATCCCGTCTACCGACGCCTGCTGGCCGAATCGCGCCGCGGCCCGGCCCTGCTGGCCGCGGTGGACGCCACCGCGGCACCGCTGATCGCCCGACCCGGTCCGCCAGGGGCGCTCCGGCCGAAGACCGGGGGAGGCTGGCGGCTCAGCGGCCGACTGGCCGGCTGCCCCGGCGCCGAAGCGCTGGCCTGGCTGGTGGTCCGGGCCCGCACCGCCGAGCCGCAGCCGCGCACCGGCACCTTCCTGGTCCGCGCCGACAGCCCCGGCCTGGAGGTCGACCCGGTCGGCGACCAGCTCGGGCTGCGCGCCGCCACCTGCCACCAACTGCTCTTCACCGAGGTGTCGGTGCCCGCCGAGCTGGTGACCGGAACGGGCCCGGACGACGCCGACTCCGCGACCACCACCGCCTGGCGGGAGCTGGCGCTGGCCGCCGTGCAGATCGGCGTGGGCCGGGCGGCCCGGGACTGGCTGGTCGGCTTCCTGAACCGGCGCACGCCGGACGGCTCCGCCGAGCCCCTGGGCGCGCTGCCGCGCTACCAGGCCGCACTGGGCGAGCTGGAGGGCGCGCTGATCGGCGCGGAGGAGATGGTGGCCGGGCTTGCCGGTCGGATCGACGCCGGTGACCAGGCGGCAGTGGCCCGCAGCGGCCCGGCCCACCTGCTGGTCTGCCGCGCGGTGGTCGACGCCGTCCGGTCGGCCGTGGAGCTGACCGGCAGCACCGGCCTGAGCCGCCGTCAGCCGCTGGAACGCCAGCTGCGCGACGCGCTCAGCGGCCCGATGCACGGTCGCCCCCCGCAGACCGTGCTGGAGACCGCCGGGCGCGCCGCGCTGGACCGCGCACGGGCGCGCTCCTGACCGGACCGGTCAGCGGGTCCCCACCGCGGCCCGGACCGCGCGCCGCGCCAGCGCCGCGTCGTCGTACAGCCGGCGGATCATCAGCCGCTGCTCCTCACCGGCGCCCGGCACGTCGTAGATCCGCAGCTCGCGCATCAGCACCAGCACCAGGTTGACCAGGAACGCGTCCCGGGCCAGGGTGCCGCCGGACTGGGCCAGCTGGCTGATCTGCCGGCGGGCGGCGGTGTCCGCGGAGAGCACGCTCCACAGCACCGCCAGGTCGTAGCCCGGCAGGTACCAGCCGGCCTGCTCCCAGTCGAGCAGGACCGGGCCCGACGGCGCCAGCATGATGTTGCTCAGCAGGGCGTCGCCGTGGCAGAGCTGCCAGCCGGTGTGCGACAGGCCGTGCAGCAGTTGGCGCAGATCGCCGGCGTCCCGGTCGGTCAGCTGGCCGACCGAGTGGTAGCGGCCGATCTCGAACTGGTAGTCCAGCGGCTGCTGGAAGACGTCGGTCGGCGGGCGCCACAGGTTGAACGCCCGCACCGCGCCCAGTACGGCCCGCACCTCGCCCGGGGTCGGCGCGTCGGCCGGGTGCCGTTCGAGTGCCGCGATCCGGCCGGGGATCCGCTCGATCACCAGCACGCAGCGGTCGTGGTCGGCGGCCACCAGGCGGGGCATCCGGACCGGCGGGCGGTGCCGCACGAAGGCGCGGTAGACGGCGACCTCGCGGCGGAACCGCTCCACCAGGAGCGCCCGGTTGTCGCCCTGCACGGCCTGCGGGGAGAGGCACTTGGCGACCACGGGGGTCCGCCCGATGAGCCCGGTGATCAGGATGTGCGCGGCGTCCTCGCGCAGCACCTGACGCGCCGAGAACGCGGGACATATCCGCGTGACGTGGGCCAGCGCGGACCGCACCGACGGCGCCGCCAGTGCGGCGTTGTCGACCCGGCCCCACCCCTCGGACACCGGAACGGACTGGGGCGTACGGGGGCGCAGCAGGCGCTCACCGGCGCGCGGGACGAATCCCGGTGCCTCGATGCGCCCCACTGGGCGGGCCGGGGGGAGTGCGGGCCTCAGTCCGGGCCGGCGCACCGTCCCGGCGGCCGGCGGCCGTGGCGCGGTGCCGACCCGGGACGCGGTGGGGGAAGTCGCTGAGGAGTACATGAGGGGGCGGATTTCCCTTCCTTGCCGATGGCATATGACAGCCAAGGCGGGGGCCCTGGCGAGGTCGACTGGCGGCGTACGCCGGGGCCACAGGGGAGTGTGCCGGCGCACCAAGGAGTGCGGATCCGAGCGGTCGCCACCCGCGCTGGGTGGGGTGGGCGGGCGACCGCGCCGGGGCGGGCACCCGGGTCGACCCCGGCCGGCCGGACCGCTCGGCGCACCCTGGGGAAATGCGCCGGTCGGACCGGTCGGCCGGGAGCGGCGCCAGGCGCGCCACCCCTGTGCGCCACCCCTGCCCCCGGGCCGCCGAAGCGGTCCGCGGGCGACCCCGAGAGGCCGTGGGGCCCGCATTCCCGGGCCAGTTGACCCGGTGCGTGGTGGCGCATTCCTACCTGACACCCAGGGAGGGCTGGCTTGCCAGTTGGCGCGGCCTGGCGAAGCCTGGCGAATGCTCGCGTGGCACATGACAGCTCGTTAGGCTCGGCCTCAGCCGAGACCCTGGGGGCTTGAGAGTGGGCAAGGGACCCAACACCCGACTCGCCGATCTGTTCGAACTGACCGGATGGTCCAAGGGTGAACTGGCTCGGCTGGTCAACCGGCGCGGTGCGGCGATCGGACAGCAGCAACTGTCCACCGACACCTCGCGGGTGCGGCGCTGGATCGAACGGGGCGAGGTCCCGCGCGATCCGGTACCGATGCTGTTGGCCGCCGTGTTCACCGAGCGACTCGGCCGTGTCGTCTCCATCGAGGACCTCGGCCTGGCCCGGCGGCAGCGGACCACTGCGACCCCCGCACCCGGGGGCGCGACCCCTGAGCCGGATCGCACGGCGGAGATCCTCACCGAGTACACCGGAATGGATCTCATGCTCAATCGACGCGGACACATCGAAGCGGGCCCGGAGTTGCCGGGCACCGGCGTCATCCCCGACTCGCTCTACTCCTGGCTCTCCGGAGCCTCCGTCGCCTGGGTCGCCGCGCGCCCCGGACCGCGGCAGCTGATCACCCCCACCGCCACCCGCCTGATCGCCGACGTCTACGAACCCGGCCCAGCCGGACCGGAGGAGGTCGCGGCGCTGGAGCACTCCTACGAGGTGTTCCGGGCCTGGGACGCCGCACGCGGCGGCGGCCTGCAGCGCAAGGCCGTGATCGGCCAACTCAACGAGGTCGGCGGCCTGCTGACCCACCATCACCCGCCCGAGCTGGCCCGCCGGCTCTGGCTGGTGGCCGCCAACTTCGCGGTGCTGGCCGGCTGGATGTCGCACGACGTCGGTCTGGAGCGCACCGCCCAGCGGTACTTCGTGATCGCCGCCCAGGCCGCCAAGGAGGCCGGCGACCGCCCGCGGGCCGCTGAGGCGATCTCCCGCACCGCGCGCCAACTGCTGCACCACGGCCGGGGCGCCGAGGCGCTGGAGCTGATGCGGCTGGCCCGGACCGCCGGCGACGGCATGGCACCGCGCACCCGGGCGATGCTCAACACCGTGGAGGCCTGGGCCCAGGCCACCCTGGGCAACCGCGAGGAGGTGGCGCGGCTCCTCGGTGAGGCCGAGGAGTACTTCGTGCTCGACTCGGACGAGCCGCAGCCGGTCTGGATGCAGTCCTTCAACGAGTCCGAGCTGCACGGGATGGAGTTCCTCGTCCACCGCACCCTGGCGGAGCACGACCCGCGCGCGGTGCGGCCGGCGCTCACCCACGCCGCGGCGGCGATGGGCCTGCGGGCCACCGAAGGGCAGGAGCGGTCCACCCTGCTCGACCTGGTGACGCTGGCCTCCGTGCAGTGGCTCGCCGGGGAGCCGGACGCGGCCCGGGAGACGGCCACCACCGCGCTGGCCAAGATCGGTGACACCTCGTCACGCCGCACCTGGGACCGGCTGCGCCAGATGTACCGGCTCTCCGAACGGTACGCGGGGGAGCGGCCGGTGGCCGAGCTGCGGGCACAGATCAGGGCGGCGGTTCCGCCGAGCCGCCGCCCTGCCGAATAGCCCCCGGGCTTCAGAGACTGTCGACACCCGCGGTGTGCACCTGGTCCCAGGCCTCCTGGACGTAGCGCTCGCGCTCCACCAGGGACAGGGCCGGGAAGTACTCCTTCAGCCGCTCGACCACGACGTTCTCCGGCTCGTGGCACTCGTGCAGCAGGAACGCGGCCTTGTGAAGAATCTGCTTGTCCATCGGAACGGTCCTCCCTTGGTGCAGGTCCGCCCTGTTGCCGACACTGCGGCCGACAGCATATGTGCGCTGTTCGGCAAGCATTGCGCGGGGGCGCGGGCAGGCGTTCGAGGGGGTGCGGTGCAGGGATGCGGCGGAGGCGTGGGCAGGCGTTCGAGGGGGTTGGCGGCAGGGACGCGGCGGAGGCGCGGCAGGCGTTCGAGGAGGTGCGGCACACGGATCCGACGGGTGCGCGGCACCGTGCCGCCCGCTTCGCGGGGCGTCTCGGTCAGACCGCGCCCAGCACCATGCGCAGCGCGACCACCTGGCCGTCCGCGCCTCGGTCGGCCCGGCCGGTGCAGGCCACGGCCCGGGCGCTCGGGGAGTCGGCGATCCGCAGCACACCCGCCACCGGGCGCCCGTGCACCAGGGCCTCGGTGACCATCCGGCGCAGCACCGGGCGGTCCTCGGCCAGCAGCTGACCGGGCAGCTCGTCAAGGGTGAGCGGGCCGAGCGCCGGGTCCCTGGCCAGCAGCCGGTAGGCGGCCGGGGACCACCGCACGGCGTCCCGGACCAGGTCCCATTCGACGGCCGCCGTCTCCTGGACCGGGGCCGGTGCGGCCGCTGTACGCAGCGGATGGTGGCTCATCAGCCGTCCCGTCGGTGAGGTTCGGATCGCGGATTGCCGTGAGACGACTGTCTCACAAGATCACGCAGCGTGTGGACAGAATGACAGAGCTGATTGGAAAACTCATCTGGCATATGCCAAACGTCCCGGATCCGACTGCGCGCGGCACTGTGTGCATACCGGGCAGGCAGGCGGTAACCTACGGTGCTTCCGGCGCCCGGGCGCCCGCACGACCAGACCAAACAGACCCCGGCGACGGAAATCCCGTTGCCACGACGACCGCCGCAACGGATGCTGACCTCATGTTCGAGCCCGTGATAGCCCCCAGTGCCAGCCTCCTCGGCTTGCTCCAAAGAGGACGCGGCGACGGGCAGCTGCATGCGCTCGCAGCCGACCGTGACGAAGCGATCGCCGCCCTCGAGGAGTGTGTCACCAGCGACCCGCGCACCGACTGGCAGGTCGAGAACCGCTCCCTCTACTACGCCCGGGTCTACATGGACCTGGAAGCTCCGCTCGGCGGCATCGAGCGGCATCTCACCTGCCCCGACGACCTCACCGACCCCGACGAGCACCGCACCGGCCTGGCCCTCTCGGTCCTCGGCCACCTGGCCGGCTACGGCCGCCGGGACGCGCTGCTGCTGCTGCGCCAGTACGCGGCCACCGGCAGCAACTGGACCTGGGCGCTCGACGAGCTGGCGCTGCGCGACGACGACGCGGCACTGCTCGCGCTGGCCCCCGCCGTGCTGCGGCGGTTCCCCGCCGACCCGCAGGGCGACGCCGAGCTGCGGGCCGCGATCCGCGGCGCCTACGAACCGCGGCCCTGGCGGCTCTGGGCCGGCCACCACCCCCGGGTCGCCGCCGCCAGTGAGCAGTCCCCGTTCGACGTGTGGCAGCGGCAGTTCCAGCGCCCGGCGGTGACGCCCGGCTGGAGCGTGGCCGACGTGCTCGCCTGGGCCGAGCAGTGCGAACCGGAGCCGGGCGCCGTGGAGCGCCGGGCCGCCGCCGCGGCCCGCTGCCTGGCCGCCGTCGCCCGACCCGAGGACCGCGAACTGCTGCACACCGCCGCCCGCGACGGTGCCGAGGGCCCGCGCCGAGCCGCCCTGCGCTACCTGGCCGACCAGGACGACCCCGCGCTGCCCGCGCTGATCGAGGCCGCCGTGGCCGCCGCCGACCAGCGGGTGGTCGCCGCGGCACTGGACACCGTGGGCCGGATGCGCGGCGCGCAGGCGCTGCCGGCCGCCCGCCGCTGGGCCGACCCGGCCACCGGCGGCGCGGACAGCGCGCTCAGCGAGGCCGCGGTGCTGCTGCTCGCCGACATCGGCGTGGCGTGCGTCGCGCACGCGGTGGTCAACGGGCTGCGACGCTGGCTCCAGGCGCACGGGGTGCGCGGCGCGGGGCTGGCCTCGCTGGTCGACGGTGCGGGGCGGCTGGCCGCCGCCGACGCCGTGCCCGCGCTGCGGCACGTCTACGGGGAGGCCGCCTCCTCGGACCTGCGCGGTCGGGCCGCCCAGGCGCTGGCCCTCACCGACCCCTACTTCGCCTGCGGCCCCGCCGTGGAGTGCCTGTGGGACTGCGAGGAGGCGACCCGTGAGCTGGCCGCCCGCCACGTGGTGACCACCGGGGACGCCCGGGTGCTGGAGCGCCTGCGCCGGCTGGCCGCCGACCCGGCCGAGGAGGCCGAAGTGCACGCCGCGGTACGAGGGCGCCTCACGGCCCGGGACCGCTAGCGAGCGCCGTCGGTGGCTCCGTGGTGGAGTCGCCGGTGGGCCCGGGGGCTCCTGAGCCGGCCGCTCGCCGAGCCGGCCGGCCGGCGGCGCGCTGCTTGAGCAGCGTCCGTTGGCATCTCACGCCCCATCACGCCAAGTGGCGCCCGAGCCCGCCGAAGATCCGGCGTGCCGACTCCCAGCGGAGACGTGGCGCCCGACCACCCGGAAGGCCCACCTGATCGCGGCGGCCCGGGCCGGCGGCGGCTCCTAGGATCTGCGGCATGGCAACACGACTTGTGCAGATCAACATGAAGGCCCGGGACGACTCCGCGCTCGGCCGGTTCTGGGCGGAGGCACTCGGTTGGGGCGTCGACAGCGAGGGCCCCGGCGTGACCAACCTCGAACCCGTGGGCTTCGACTACCCCGACCCGGTGGCCGTCTGCATCGACATCGTCGCCCACCCGGAACCCAAAACGGTGAAGAACCGGGTGCACCTCGATCTGGCCACCAGCTCGACCGCCCATCAGGCGGAGTTGGTCGGACGCCTGACGGATCTCGGTGCGACGCTCGCCGACGTGGGTCAGGGCGACGTCCCCTGGACGGTCATGGCCGACCCGGAGGGCAACGAGTTCTGCGTCCTGGAGCCCCGCCCGATCTACCAGGGCACCGGGCCGATCGCCGCGGTGGTGGTCGACTGCACCGATCCACGAGCGATGGCCCGGTTCTGGGGCGAGGCGATGGACTGGACGCTGCACGAGGTCACCGACGACCGCGCGGCCATGCGCTCCGCCAAGGGCGTCGGTCCCTACCTGGAGTTCATCCGCACCCCTGACACCAAGAGCGGGTGGAACCGCGTCCACCTGGACGTCCGCCCCTACCCGGGCGACGACCTGGCAGCGGAGGAGGCCCGACTGCGCGCCCTGGGTGCCACCGACCCCGGTATCGACCAGTCCGCACTCCCCTGGAGGGTCCTGTCCGACCCGGAAGGCAACGAGTTCTGCCTCCTCACCCCTCGCTGACCCTGAGCACCGGCTCCGGCCGGCCGGAGCGCTCGGCGCGGTGCAGCCGCGGGGCGGGGCCCGGGAGTGGCGGGTAGCCCGGGGCGCCGGGGAGCACGTCGGCCTGCGGGCGGCCGATGTTCCGGGCCGGGGAGCACGTCGGCCCGTGGGCGACTGGTGTTCCGGGGCGTTGGGAGGCATGTCGGTCCGTGGGCGGCTCGTGTTCCTGAGCGCCGGGGAGCACATCGGCCAGGGCACAGGCGATGTTGTCCGGTCCGCCCGCCCGATTCGCCAGGTCGACCAGCTGCTGCACGGCCCGCTCCGGGTCGGCGACCGTGCTGAGCACGGTGTGCAGGTGCTCTTCGCGGACCACCGCGCTCAAGCCGTCAGAGCAGAGCAGGTACCGGTCGCCGGCCCGCGCGGTGAGCAGCGTCAGGTCCGGCTTGCCCGGCGCGGTCCTGGTCAGCGCGCGCAGCAGCAGGGTGCGCTGCGGGTGCGAGGCGGCCTCGGCCGGGGTGAGCCGGCCCTCGTCCACCATGCTCTGCACCAGGGTGTGGTCGTGGGTGACCCGGAACAGCTCGCCTTCCCGCAGCAGGTAGGCGCGGGAGTCGCCGATGTGCACCAGCGCCAGCCGGTCGCCGCAGGCCAGCAGCGCGGTCAGGGTGGTGCCGATGTCCTCGGGAGTGCCGGCGACGCTCGCCCGTACCGCCTGGTCCAGTGCGTTCAGCAGCCCGCCCGGGCCGAGGGCCGCCGGGTCGACGGCGCGCAGGGCGGCGATCGCGGCGCCGCCCGCGCCCGGGCCGCCGTAGCCGTCGGCGACCGCGAGCAGGCCGGGGCCGGCGTAAGCGGTGTCGTCGTTGCGCTCGCGGACCCGGCCCGGGTCGCTCCGGGCGGCGCAACGCAGCGTCAGGTCGCCGGTCAGCACCGGAGGGCGGCCGCGCAGGTGGTCGACCAGGTGGGTCACCAAGTCCTGGCGGGCGGTGGTCTCGACCAGCACCTGCCGCCAGTAGTCCGCCAGGTCGTCGGCGGCCCGCTCCGGTGCCAGCTCCAGCAGTCGGCGGATCCGGGCCAGGGGCACGCCGATCCGCCGCAGGTGGGCGACCAGCCGGGCGGTTTCGAGCTGCTCGGGCCGGTAGTAGCGGTAGCCGGAGACCCGGTCGACCCGGTCCGGCCGCAGCAGCTCCAGCTCGTCGTAGAGCCGCAGCGCCTTCGTGGACAGCCCGCAGGCCCGCGCGAACGCCCCGATGGTCAGCTCCGCCACCCGTTCCCCCCTTTCAGCTGCCGCCCATGCTGAACCCTCACCCTGGGGGAGGGTCAACCGGTGGTCGGCACGAACCGTACCGGGGTGCCCGGCCGGGCCTGCGCGGCGGCCGGCAGGTCGGCCTCCGGCACCACGCCGATCACCGGGTAGCCGCCGGTGGTCGGATGGTCGGCCAGGAAGACCACGGGCTGACCGTCCGGCGGCACCTGTACCGCCCCGAGCACCATGCCCTCGCTCTCCAACTCGCCGTGGCGCGACCGGATCAGGGCCGGCCCCTCGGTGCGCAGCGCGATCCGGTTGCTGGCGCCGGCCACCCGGTAGCGGGACCGGGCCAGCGCGACCAGCGAGCCCGGCCGCAGCCAGTCGGCCCGGGGACCGGGCAGTAGCCGCAGCACCAGCTCGGTGGGCATCGCGGGCAGTGGCACCAGCTCGGTGGCGGGCGGGCCGTGGGTGGTGCCGACCGGCAGCCGGTCGCCGTCGCGCAGTGGTGGCGGGCCGAGGTGCGCCAGCAGGTCGGTGGAGCGGCTGCCGAGCACCGGTGGCGGGAGCAGGCCGCCGGCGACCGACAGGTAGCTGCGGACGCCCGCGTCGGCGGGGCCGACGTCCAGGGTCGCACCGGCCGGGAGGAAGACCGGCGCGCCCCAGGCGGCGGGTCGGCCGTCGACGGTGATCCGGGCGGGGGCGCCGGTGACGGCGAGCAGCAGCGGACCGCCGTTCGCGGTGACCGCCACCCCGCCGACGGTGGTCTCCAGGACGGCGGCCTCGGGGGCGTTGCCTACCAGCCGGTTGGCGGCCAGGTAGGCGGGACGGTCGAGGGCGCCGGCGCGGGGGACGCCGAGGTGGGCGGTGCCGTGGCGGCCGTGGTCTTGGACGGTGGTGAGCGGGCCGGCGCGGGCGACCAGCAGTTCAGGCACGGGTGGACCCCTTCCGGGGGACGAAGCGCACCCGAGTGCCCGGGGCCAGCAGGGCGGCGGGCACTCGGGCGGGGTCCCAGAGCCTGGCGTCGGTGCGCCCGAGCAGTTGCCAGCCGCCTGGTGAGGCGCCCGGGTACACCCCCGTGTAGCGTCCCGCGATCGCCACCGAGCCGGCGGGCACCGAGGGGCGCGGGGTCGCGCGGCGGGGCACCGCGCGCTCGGGCGGCAGGCCGGTGAGGTAGCCGAACCCCGGCGCGAAGCCGCAGATCGCCACCCGGTACTCGATGGCGCTGTGCAGGCGCACGACGTCCGCAGGGCTGACGCCCCAGTGGGCGGCGACGCCGACCAGATCGGCGCCGTCGTACACGGTGGGCAGCTCCACCAGTGGGCCGTCGGTCGGCGTGGCCGCCGCCACCGACCAGCCGGCCAGCAGTTCGGCGAGCGCGGCCGGCTGTGGCACTCCGTCGAGCAGCACCGTGCGCGCGGCCGGCACGATCTCCGTCGGCCCGCCGCCCAGTGTGCCGTCCGCCCGGGCCGCCAGCAGCCGGGTGTAGAGCGCGCCGACCTGTTCGGGGTCGTCGACCTCCAGGAGCAGGGCGTGCTCGCCCATCCGGCGAATGGTCAGGTCCTGGGCTCCGATGATGCCCCCCATTCATAATCGTGGCCATTAATAATGGCGGACATTAGGGCCGCCGCCATGAGTCCTTGCCGCTCATGCTGGTAGCGGGCGCTGCTAATGGCGGTCATTAATTTTCGCCATTAATGTCAGCCATTAATGGTCCTCATTACGCGAACGGCTCCACCCGGATCCCGGCGGAGGCCAGCGCGCCGCGCACCCGCCAGGCCAGCTGGGCAGCCCCGGGAGTGTCGCCGTGCACGCAGAGCGAGCGGGCGTCGATCGCCACCGGCTCGCCGCCGATAGCCGTCACCAGGCCGTCCCTGGCCATCCCGACCGCGCGGGCGATCACCGCCTCCGGGTCGTGCACCACGGCATCCGGCTCCCTGCGCGGCACCAGGGTGCCCGACCACGAGTAGGCGCGGTCGGCGAAGGCCTCGGTGACCACCGGCAGGCCGACTCCCTCGGCGACCTCCAGCAGTCGGGATCCCGGCAGCCCGAGCACCGGCAGCGGGCCGTCGCAGACCGCTCCGGCCCGCAGCACGCCGGCCACCACGGCCTCGGCCTGATCGCCGTCGGCCACCACCCGGTTGTAGAGGGCGCCGTGCGGCTTGACGTAGCTGACCCGGGAGCCGGCGGCCCGGGCGAACACCTGGAGTGCCCCGATCTGGTAGGCGACCTCGTCGGCCAGTTCATCCGGGGGCACCTCCATCGCGCGGCGACCGAAGCCGGCCAGATCGCGATAGGAGACCTGGGCGCCGATCCGCACCCCGCGTTCGGCGGCCAGCGCGCAGACCCGGCGCATCGTGGACGGGTCGCCGGCATGGAAGCCGCAGGCCACGTTGGCGCTGGTGACCACCGACAGCAGGGCTTCGTCGTCGGTCAGCGTCCAGCGTCCGAACCCCTCACCGAGGTCCGCGTTGAGATCGATCACCGCACCGGTCACGCCGACTGCCTCCCACTGTCAGAGCTGCTGCGGATCGCCTGAGGGGATCGTAGGGCTTCCCGGGGCTCCCGGACCGCCGCGGCCACTCCCTTGGCGGACCGTCGGCCGACGGCCCGTCAGGCGCGCAAGCTTCTCGGGCCGCAAGCCTGTCGGGTCGGCAAGTCCGTCGGGCCGGCAGCCCGTCGGGCCGGCAAGTCCGTCAGGCCAGCAGTCCGTCAGGCCGGCAGTCCGTCGGGCCGGCAAGTCTGTCAGGCGGTCGCGGCGCCGGAGGCCGTCCGCCCGACTTCGAGGCGCCGGATGCCGCGCAGCACGAGCAGCAGCGGCACCGCCCCGACGGCCCCGAACGACATGTCGACGCAGCTCCAGAAGAACGGGATGCCGCGCACCGGCCCGCAGATGAGTGCCAGCGGCACGATCCCGGCGCAGGCCCCGAGGGCCCACCGCACCACGAACACATTGCGCACCGGATCGCGCAGCGGCCCCCAGAACGCACCGGCGATCACCAGGTGGGCGAACGCCAGCCAGTCGGTGCCGTACGCGAGGAACGGGTAGCGCCGGTCGGTCTCGGTGATCCCGGAGTGGATCCGCTGCAGCCAGTCGAGCACCGGCCGGGGCGTGGGCAGTCGGTGCGCGGCGTCGACCAGCAGGGTGCTCTCGGCGTGCAGCGGGAACGCGGTCAGGCCGCTCAGCACCAAGCAGACGATGAAGATCCACAACCAGCGCCGCACCCGCCGCAGCTCGTCGTCCGCCGTCCCACCCATCACAAGCCCCCTCCGTCGATGACCACCCCTCCGAGTGGACACTCGGCACCCTAGACCTGAATTTGAACACGTTCAACTCCGCATGGCCCCTGGGTGAACCGGTACAGAACCCCCGTTTCGGACACTGTCCCCGGCTGGCCCTAGGCTTGTCCTCCGTGACTGTCATCGCCGCCCAGCCCGCCGAGCCCGAGCTCAGGCCCGCCGTGGCCGCCCGCCCCGCGCCGGGGCCCGCGGCCGACGAGGGACTGGCCCGCCGCCTCAAGGCGCTGGCCTGCACCGCCCCGCTGCACGACCTGGACAGCCGCAAGGTCAACCTGGCCGGCGAGTACGGCGGGTACGCCATGGCCGAAGTCGGGCTCGCCGCCATCGACCTGGTCACCCTGCACATGGACTTCGACACCGGCGCCGACCGGGAGGCCGTGCTCTCCCGCCTGCTGCCCCGGGTGGCCGCCCAGCACCCCGAGCGCCCGGCCGCCGAGCACCAGCGGGTGGTCCGCTGGGTGCTGGAGTCGCTGATCAACGTCGGCAGCGTGGACCGCGGCTTCCGCGCGGTCTACGGCACCTTCGGCCCCGACGGTGCCTATGTGCGCCGCGACTACGACTTCAAGCTGATCGAGGAGGTGCCGGGCCCGGACGGCGGCGTCTACCTGCGCACCACCGACGAGGCGGTCAACGTCCTGGTCGGCGCTCTGGACACCGATGTGACCTCCGCTCAGATCGCCGCCGAGGTCAAGCTGGAGGTGCTGATCCGGCGCGGCCGGCTGGCCGACGCCCAGCTCGCCGCCGAGCAGGCCCGCTACCGCACCGTGCAGTACGCCGAGACGCTGCGCCGTGCCCTGGAGGCCACCCGTCGCAACGTCCGCGCCGTCGACTGGATGCAGACCGTCCCCGACCTGATCGACGAGGCGCTGGAGCACATCGCCGACCGGTACCGGCACGAGAACGCGATCCTCACCAACATCCGCCGGGCCCGGGACGAGGCCGAGGGCGCCGACCACAAGCGCCAGGCCGCCGAGTTGGTCGACATCGTCAAGGACTGCATCCGCCGGCACACCCAGCTGCAGACCAGGCTGCTGGAAGCCGGGCCGCTGTTCCGCGCCGAACAGGACCGGCAGGCCTTCGCCGCGCCCTCCGCCCGCTCCGGCATCGACCTCTACGGCCAGCTGCTCGCCCCGGTGCTCGAACTGCCGGTCGAGCGGGCGATCCGGCCCACCGACGCCTTCTTCGGCCGCGGCACGGGGCTGCGCAGCCCCGCCGTGGTGCGGCTGACGGACCTGGTGGACCTGCTGCTCACCCCGCCGGTGGAACGCGAGCACCTGGGTGTGGAGCTGCCCGATCCGGACCTGATCGCCACTCCGGACGACAGCCGGTTCTCCGAGGTCCAGCTGGAGGCGGCCCTGCAACTGCTCGACCTGCCCGCCGACGCGCCGCGGCGGCTCTCGGGTCTGCTGGCCGACGCCCGCAAGCAGGATCCCGAACTGCCCTATCTGGTCGCCCTGCTCGCGGTGCACGCGGCCAGTCCGCCGGTCGGCACGGCCTACCGGCAGGGCGAGGAGCGGCTGCTGTTCGCCGTCGACGACGGCACCCAGCTGCGCGATCCGGAGTTCGGCGGGGCCGACCTGATCGTCGGCAGCGCCCTGCTGGATGCGGCGGGGATGGCTGCGGACCGGCGGTAATCGGTTCCATTAATCGCTAGCATTAACAGTTCGCAGCGCTCTGATCGGACCTGTTGCACGACCGAGCCCGTTGATCGCCGCCATTAATCATCGCGATTAATTGCCTGCATTAATCGCCTGCATTGACCGCCCGTCAGTACGCAAGTGGAGCCCCAGGAATGACCACCCCCCAGGACACGTCGGCCACCCCGACGGTGACCGCGGCCGATGTCGCCGACGCCGCCCGGCTGGTCTCCTTCGGCCTGCAGGCGAAACTGCTGCCGGCCCGAGACACCGAGTACACCGAGCTGGTCCGGCGCTACCGGGAGGACCCGCCGTTCGCCCGGCTCGCCGACGCCGTGGCCACCGGCCTCGGACTGGTGGTGCTGGAGGTCTCGCCGCGCGCCGGAATGGCGCTGGCCGGCGCCGAGGACTCGGTGTTCGCCGTCAAGATGGGCGACTACTCGCGCCGTGCCGCCTCCGAGACCACCGACCGGTTCCTGCACGGCCTGGCCCACCTCGCGGTCGCCGCGATGGCCTTCCCGCGCCCCGAGGACCTGGCCGACGACGGCTACCTCGGCCGGATCACCGTCAACGGCGTGGACGCGTTCGTCCGCCAGGCCTGCCGCCGCCTGGAGGAGCGCGCCGAGGCCGCCGGTGACAACACCGATCCCACCAGCGACGCCCCCGGTCTGGAGGCTGCCTGGCGGGTCTGGGCCCGCCGCTCCACCACCGGCGCCACCAAGGACGCCCGCCGCCTGGCCGGCTCCACCATCGGCATCACCGGCAAGGCGGTGGCTTTCCTGGTCGACTCCGGCTTCCTGCAGAAGGCCTCCGACGACGCCGGCGGCACCTACCGCACCACCGCCCGCTACCAGCTGCAGGTCCGCGAGCTGGCCGCCGGCGCCGCCATGTCCGAACTGCTGGAACTGGGCGTGGTCCCGGTCAGCGACGGCACCGCCACCTTGCTGCCCGCCGACCACAGCGAGGAACTGGTCGCGGACGCCGGCCTGCCGTTCCACTCCCTCTGACCGCCCGACCGCCTGACCGCCTGACCGCCTGACCGCCTGACCGCCTGACCGCCTGACCGCCTGACCGCCTGACTACTGACCGCCCGACCAGCTGATCGCCCGACCGTCCGACTACTGACCGCCCGAACCCTCGTCACTTCTCGAAGACTTCTCGAAGGCCGCACATGTACGAGCTCAACCGGATCCGCCTCTACTCCATCGGTCCAGCAGGCGCCCGCTACGCCGACACCGTGCTGGACCTGCGGGGCGTCGGTGAGCCGGTGGCCAACCCCGCGCCGCTCCAGCTGGGCATGTTCGGCGAGGAGCCGGCCGGCCCGCAGCGCCGCCCCGCCCCGGCCGGCGTGCTCTTCCTGGAGAACGGCGGCGGCAAGTCGGTGCTGCTCAAGCTGATCTTCTCGGTGATGCTGCCCGGCCACCGCAACACCCTCGGCGGCGCCAGCTCCGGCGTGCTGCGCAAGTTCCTACTGGCCGACGACTGCGGGCACGTCGCGCTGGAGTGGCAGCACACGGTGACCGGTGAGCTGATCGTGGTTGGCAAGGTCAGCGAGTGGCGCGGCCGCCAAGTCTCTTCCGACCCGCGCAAGTTCGCCGAGACCTGGTACTCGTTCCGGCCCGGCCCGGGGCTGACCCTGGATGCCCTGCCGGTCGCCGAGCGCGCCAACCTCGGCGACCCCACCCCCCGCCCACGCGGCCGCCGCCGCACCATGAAGGGCTTCCGGGACGCGATGACCGAGGCCGCCAAGGCCCATCCGCACCTGGACCTCACCTTCGAGGACGGCCACGACCGCTGGACCGAGCACCTGGGCGAACTCGGCCTCGACCCCGAACTGTTCCGCTACCAGCGCGAGATGAACGCCGACGAGGGCGAGGCGGCCGGCCTGTTCGCCGTCAAGCACGATGCCGACTTCACCGACCTGCTGCTGCGCGCCGTCACCGACACCCGGGACACCGACGGCCTGGCCGACCTGGTGCACGGCTTCGCCGCCAAGCTCGGTCGGCGCGCCGAGCTGACCGCCGAACGCGACTTCACCGCCGGATCGTTGGAGCTGCTGGAGCGAATCGTCGAGGCCACCGGTGCCCGCGAGTCGGTCCGCGAAGCCCACCGCACCGCCGAGCGCCGCACCCGCCGGCTCGCCCATGCGCTGGCCGGCCGGGCCGGCGCGGAGCGCGAGCGGGCCCAGGACCTGGCGATCGAGGTGGCCGCGGCGGCCTCCGCCGTCACCGCGGCCGAGGCCGACCGCACCCGCCACTCGCTGATCACCGCCGAGCTCACCCACCGCCACGCCACCCTCAGCCTGGCCGCCGCCACCACCGAGGCCGCCGCGCTGCGCCGCGAACTGCTCGACGCCCGCACCCTGTACTCCGCCTGGCAGGCCGCCGAGGCCGTGCTGCGCCACCGCGCCGCCGCCGACCGCGCCGCCCGGGTGGCCGCCGCGATCCGCGAGGCCGAGCTGGACGCCGCACCGGCGCTGGCCGCCCGGGCCAAGGCGGCCGGCGCCCTGGCCCACGCCCTGGAGGCCGCCGCCGGCACCGCGGAGGAGCGCGCCGAGGCCGAGGAGGCCCGCGCCGCCGACCTGCAGCAGGACGGCGCCCGGGCCCAGGCCGACGGCCTGGCCGCCGCCACCGCCGGGCAGAAGGCCCGTTCCGACGCCGACCACCTGCGCCAGCGACTGGCCGAGGTGGAGCAGGAGTTGAACGCCGCGGTCGCCGCCGGCTGGATCGACTCGACCGGCGACATCGACCCGGCCCGCGCCGCCCTGCACGCCGCCGACACCGAGCAGGCCGCCACCGCCGGCCTGGAGCAGGCCCGCGCCGCCGCGGAGCAGGCGGCAGCCCGCACCCGTGAGGCCGCCGCCGCCGAGGGCCGCGCCGAACTCGCCGCCGCCCGCGCCGCCGACGCCCGCGCCGCCGCCCAGCGCACGCTGGCCGCCGAGCAGCGCACCGCCGTCCAGCTCGCCGCCGAACCGCGCCTGGCCGAGCTCCTCGGGCTCGCCGGCTACCACGAGGAGGACGAGGAGAACCGCCTCACCCCCGACGTGCTGGACCGGGCCGCCGACGACCTGGCCGAGCTGCTGGAGAGCGCGATCTCCAGCGCCGAGCGCACCCTGTTCGAGCTGCGCACCGCCGCCGCCGACGACTCCCGGATCCTGGCGGCACTCGGCGACGGCGGCCTGCTGCCACCCGGCCCGGACGTGCTGGCCGCCGTGGAGTACCTGGGCGAGCACGGCATCCCGGCGCTGCCCGGCTGGCGCTACCTGGCGCAGTCCGTCGACCCGCAGGACCACGACCGGATCCTGGCCGCCCGCCCCGAACTGGTCGACGGCGTGGTGATCACCGACCCGAACTCGCTGGACCGGGCCCGCGAGGCGCTGCAGTCCGCCGCCCTGCTGCCGCGCTCCACCGTCGCGGTCGGCGCGGCCGCCGCACTGATCGCCCCGATCACCGACGAGCCGGCCTTCTTCCTGGTCCCGCCGAACCCCGCGATGCACGACGAGAGCGCCGCCGACCAGGAGCGCCGCGAGCTGCGCGAGCGGGCCGGCGCCCGGGAGGAGCAGATCCGCACGCTGGCCGCCCGGCTCGGTGGTGACCGCGCGCTGGCCGCCCGGCTCTCCTCCTGGCGCTCCTCCTGCCCGCCCGGCACCCTGGCCGAGCTGGCTGACGCGGCGTCAGCAGCCGCCGAGCAGGCCGAGACCGCCACCGCTCAGCTGGCCTCGGCCCGCGCCGCGCACGCCGAGGCCGAGCAGGAGCGGGCCGCCGCCGCCGCGATCCACGAGGAGCGCCGCGAGGCCGCCCAGCAGACCCGGCGCCGCGCCGACGCCCTGGCCGGTCTCGCCTTCCGGCTGCGCGAGCGACCGGCCTGGCACCGCTCGGTGCGCGAACTCACCGAGGACGCCGCCGAGTGCGACCGCCGCCAGGCCGCCTGCGCCGAGCGCGCCCAGGCCTGCGACGAGGACCGCCGGGCCGCCCAGCGCGCCGCCGACGACGCCCGCCGCACCGCCCGTACCCTGCGCGCCGAGCGGGCCGAACTGTCCGGCACCGAGGCCGTCACCGACGAGCTGCCCACCGCTTCGCTGCCCGCGCTGCGCGAGGCCTACCGGGCCGCCGCCCAGCTCTACGAGAAGGTGGGGGTCGGCGCCGACCTGCGCGCCGAGCAGGCCCGCGCGGAGAGCGACGAGACCGCGGCCCGGGCCGAACTCGACCGGCTCACCAACAAGGTGCGCGTTCGCGCCGAGGAGCTGCTGGCCAGTCCCGACGGCGCCGACGGCCCGGCCCGGCAGGCCGCCGCGGCCCGCGCCGAGGAACTGGTGGCCACCATCGAGACCCGCTCCCAGGCGGCCAGCGAGCTGCTCGGCCGGCTGCGCGGCGAGGTCGAGCGATCGGCCCCGGCCGGCGGCGAGGCGCACACCGAGCTGCCCGAGGAGCTGGTGCCGGCCGATCCCGAGCACGCCCAGCAGCTGCTGCGCATCGCCACCGGTGAACTCGCCGAGAAGCGCGACCTGTTGGAGAACGCCCGGATCGAGCACACCGAGCTGCTGCGCACCCTGCAGGCCGCGCAGTCGGCGGCCGCGGACTTCGACGAGGCGGCTGCCCAGCTGCGCGACGGCCTGCGCGACCACGCTCCGGAGGAGGGCGAGGCCCCGACCGAGCCGTACCTGGATTCGTTGGCCGAGGCCCGCACCGCCGCCACCGAGTCCCGCCGGGCGCTGCGCCTGGCCGCCGCCGAGTTGTCGGCCGCCGACCTCGCCGTCCGGGACGCCTCGGACGCGCTGGTCCGGCACGCCAACGCCGCCCGCTACGAGGCGGTCCGCACTCCGGCCCGGCAGCAGATCCGCGAGCTCCCGGCCGCCTCGCTGCCCGAGCACGCGGCCGCCTGGGCGGAGGCCTTCGCACCCCGACTGCGCGTGCTCACCGACGAGTTGACGCAGCTGGAGCGCAACCGCGGCTCGATCGTGGACCGGCTGCGCGGGCTGGTGGAGTCCTCGCTCGCCACCCTGCGCGCCGCCCAGCGGCTCTCCCGACTGCCCGAGGGTCTCGGAGAGTGGTCCGGCCAGGAGTTCCTGCGGATCCGCTTCGAGGACCCGGACCAGGCGGTGCTCTCCGAGCGGCTCGGCGAGGTGATCGACGAGGCCACCCGGTCCGCCGTCAAGAAGAACTCGGACCTGCGCCGCGACGGCATGTCGCTGCTGCTGCGCGCGGTGGCGGCGGCGATCGGCCCCAAGGGCGTCAGTGTCGAGATCCTCAAGCCCGACGCGGTGCTGCGCGCCGAGCGGGTCAGCGTGGGGCAGATGTCCGACGTCTTCTCCGGCGGCCAGCTGCTCACGGCCGCCATCGCGCTCTACTGCACGATGGCCGCGCTGCGCGCCAACGACCGCGGTCAGTCGCAGCTGCGGCATGCCGGCACGCTCTTCCTGGACAACCCGATCGGCCGCGCCAACGCCACCTACCTGTTGGAGCTCCAGCGCGCGGTGGCCGACGCGCTCGGCGTCCAACTGATCTACACCACCGGCCTGTTCGACACCACCGCGCTCGCCGAGTTCCCGCTGGTGATCCGGCTGCGCAATGACGCCGACCTGCGCGCCGGGTTGAAGTACATCTCGGTCGAGGAGCACCTGCGCCCGGGCCTGCCGCCGGAGCCGGATCCGGACGGTCCGGTGATCCACGGCGAGATCACGGCGACCCGGATGTTCAAGCGGCCGGCGGAGGTTGAGAACGCCTGAGGCCTGCCAGGTGCGCGGAGGGGGAAGTCGGCTCGGCCGACTTCCCCCTTCCTCCGTATCATCCTCCGCGGCGGTGCAGATGATCTCCTGCACCACGTACCGGGGGAGAAGCCATCATGTCCACGATCTACCACCGGATTGCCGGCGGAAGCGTCCACCGGCTGGCCGCGATCAGCGACGGGATCTTCGCGGTGGCGATGACCTTGCTGGTGCTGGACCTGCACGTCCCTGAGCTCGGCCGGCTCCGCGCCGGCGAGCCGCTCTGGGTGCCCGGCTCGCTGCACGGCGAGGGCCAACTGCTGCACGCCCTGATGCCGTTGGCCGCCCGGCTCGGGGTCTACCTGCTGGGTTTCCTGACCCTGGGGATGTTCTGGCTGGGCCAGCAGGCCCAGTTGGACCACTTCGTCCGCAGCGACCGCCAATTGACCTGGCTGCACCTGGCGTTCCTCGGTGGCATCTCGCTGATGCCGTTCTCCACCTCGCTGCTGGCCGAGTACGAGGCCTATCGGGTGGCACTGCTGGTGTACTGGCTGCACCTGCTGGTGCTGGGACTGCTGCTCCTCGCCAGCCTGCGCTACGCGCGAGATGCCGGGCTGGTGCGAGCCGATGCGCCGGACGGGCTGGTGGAGTCGGCCCGGCGGCGCATCGTGGTGGCGCAACTGCTGTACGCGGGCGTGGTGCTGCTCGGTGTGGTGAGCACATATCTGAGCGTGGCGCTGCTGGTGCTGCTCCAACTGAACTCGGCGGTGGCGCCGAAGCTCCGTCCGCTGAACCGCTTCTGATTGGCCATCAGGCTGCCGGGGCGGCCCAGTCGATCCGGTGGTGGAGGTGCGCGGAGAACTTCTCCGGGTTCATCAGCTTCATTCCGATCGGCATCAGGGCGTCGCGCAGCACCCGCCCGACCGGGCCGGCCGCCTTGTTGCTGTTGGTGCGCTCGGTCTGCTTGATGATCCGCTCGACGCGCGGGCGGCGCAGCGCCTCGTACTGCGCGAGCGCCTGCGGCAGGGGCAGGTCCCGCAGGCACCGGGCGAGTTCCACCGAGCTCTCGATCGCCAGTGAGGCGCCCTGGCCGGAGCTGGAGGAGGGCGCGTGGGCCGCGTCCCCGACCAGCACCATCCGGCCGCGGTTCCAGTGCGGCACCCGGGGCATGCTCTCCATCGGCCCGGTCATCAGCAGCTCGGCCGGATCGGTGCGCCGGATCAGGTCCAGCGCCGGCGTGTGGTCCTCGGCGCAGGCCTCGGCCAGCACCTCCAGCCAGTGCCCGGCGCCGCGGGCGACCGCCTCGGCCAGCGTCAACGGCTCCGGGTGCGGCAGGTTGATGAACCAGACCGCCTTGCCGCCGATCACCTGCAAGCCGAAGAAGGCCCGCTTGCCGAAGGTCATGAACATCTTGCCGTTGGTGTCCGGCACTGCCCCGGCCGCGGCGCTCACCGAGCCGAAGCCCTGCAGTCCGGCGTACCGCGGCTGCGGTGCGCCCGGGTCGATCAAGCTCCGCACCGTGGAACGGATCCCGTCGGCGCCGATCAGCAAGTCGCCGGTGGCGGTGCTGCCGTCGGCGAACTGCGCGGTGACGGAGTCCCTGCTTTCCCGGACTCCGACCAGTCGCTTGCCGTGCTCGATCCGGATGCCACGGCGGCGGGCCTCGGCGTAGAGCGCCTGGTAGAGGTCGCTGCGCATGACCAGCCGGGTGGGCTCCAGGGTGCCGGGGTTGCCGATCTCGGCGAGCTGCTTGCCGTTCCAGCTCTGCAGCACGATCGACTTCATCGGATCGCCGAGCCCTCGGACCAGATCGCCGGCGCCGATCGCGTCCAGCGCGGCCAGGCCGTTGGGCGCCAGGCCGAGCCCGGCGCCGACGCCGTCGGCGGTGCCCTGGTACGCCTCGTGGATGGTGGCCTCTATTCCGGCCTGCTGCAGGGCCATCGCGGTGACCGGGCCGGCGACGCCGCCGCCGATGACCAGGGCGGTGTTGATGTGGTGGGACATGTCCGGGTTCTCCTTCTGCGGTTGCGGGTTCCGTCGTGGCGGGGTCAGGCCCGGGTCGGGTCGTCGATGGTGGGGGTGGTGCCGGTGCGGTGGGCCTGGCGCAGGTCGTCCAGGTACTCCCGGGAGCACATCGCGGAGAGGATCGCGATGCCGCCGCGGTGGACGCGCACCTCGCTGTTGTCGGCGGTGCCGACCAGCCGGATCCGCGGGCCGGCGGAGCCGGCGGTCGGGCCCTGGCCGTCCTTCACCCGGCCGCGAGCGGGCCAGGCCACGTCCCAGTGGTCGATCACGGCCCCATCGGGCACCAGCAGCTTGAGCATCGCGCGCTGCAGGTCGATCCGGATCTCCAGCTCGGCGGGCAGTTCGGGGGAGCGCAGGTCGAGCACGACGGCTCCGCTGCGGGCCTTGACCTCGAAGGCGCTGGTGGCGGTCCAGCGGCCCAGGCGCTTGGCGGTGGCGTGGTCGACGTGGATGCGCTCGATGGTGGTGGTCACTTCGGGGAACTCCTCCGTCGCGGGGCCGACTCCCTGTCGGCTCATCCATAGTTGCACTGAAACTAGGTCCGGCGCAACTAGTTCCATCGGTAGTAATATCCGGATCATGAGTTCTGCCGCCAAGAGCCCCAAGGGCTCCCCGATCACGCTGACCGTGCTGTCGCTGCTGCACTTCAAGCCGCTGCACCCGTACGGGATGCAACGGCTGCTCAAGCAGTGGGGGAAGGACCAAGTGGTCAACGTCGGCCAGCGGACCAGCCTCTACCGCGCCATCGACCGACTGCTGGGCGCCGGCCTGATCGCCGTCCGCGAGACCGAGCGCGATCAGCAGTACCCGGAGCGGACCGTCTACGAGATCACCGACGCCGGCCGCGAGGCGACCCGCAGCTGGCTGCTGGAGATGCTGCGCGAGCCCAGGCTGGAGTTCCCGGAGTTCCCGGTCGCCCTGTCCAACCTGATGCTGCTCGCGCCGGACGAGATCGAGCGGGCCCTGACCGACCGCCTCACCGCGGTGCGCGCGGGTCAGGCGGCACAGCAGCGCTCACTGGCCGAGACCGCCCGGTTCGGCGTCCCCCGGGTCGCCATGCTGGAGAACGAGTACGCGGTCGCCCTCGCCGCCGCCGAGGGCGACTGGCTGGAGGGGCTGATCGCCGACCTCCGCTCCGGCGACCTCACCTGGAGCGCCGAGGAGCTGATCGCCGTGGCCCAGGCGAGCGAGGCCCAGGCGCCGCAGTAGGGGACCGTCCGCTCCGCGGAGGTCGGGCGGGTGTGCCGGCGCCGGCGAGCCGGCCGGCGGCAAAAAGCGCTGGCAGCCGGCCCGCTGCCGCACGACAATCGGGCCGTCAGGCAAGCCCCCTCGGAGATCCTCATGTCCAGCCCCGTCCCGCCGCCCGCGCTCGACAGCCTGCGCGGCCTCGTCCTCGGCGACGCCTTCGGCGACCAGTGGCTCGGGCTGTCGCCCGACGAGGCACAGGTGCGTCACGTCAACCGGGAGCTTCGCCCCGCACCGTGGGAGTGGACCGATGACTCGGCGATGGCGCTGGTGGTGGTGCGCCACCTCACCGAGCACGAGGAGATCCACCAGGACGTGCTCGCCCGCGACTTCGCAGCGGCCTACACCGCCGACCCGGCCCGCAAGTACGGGCCCTCGATGCACCAGGTGCTGCGCGCGATCGGTGACGGCGCCGACTGGCGGGCGGTCACCGCGGCGATGTTCGGCGGGCAGGGCTCGCACGGCAATGGGGCCGCGATGCGGGTGGCACCGCTGGGGGCCTGGTTCGCGACGGACCTTGACCGAGTCGCCGAGCAGGCTCGGCTCTCGGCCGTGACCACGCACTTCCACCCGGAGGCCGCCGCCGGCGCGGTCGCCGTCGCGCTCGCCGCGGCCCTGGCGGCGCGTAGCCGGGGGGAAGCCGCGCCTGGGCGAGCAGACCTCCTGCGCCGGATCGCCGACCTGCTCCCGGACAGCGACGTCCGGTCCGGCCTGCGGATCGCCGCCCGGCTGCCGGTCGGTACGAGTGTGCGGCACGCGGCCGCGGTCCTCGGGTCGGGTCATCGGCTGTCGGCACCGGACACCGTGCCGTTCGCGCTGTGGGCGGCGGCCGGGCAGCTGGACGACCTGCCGGAGGCGATCTGGAGCACGCTCGGTGGCTGGGGCGACACGGACACCACCTGCGCGATCGCCGCCGGCGTGGTCGCCGCGCGGACGGGGCTCGACGGCGTGCCGCAGCGGTGGCTGACGGCCTGCGAGGCGGTGCCCGGCATCAGCCCTGAGCAGTGGGGGGAGTGACGGACGCCCGCCCCGGCCGTGCAGCCGGGAGCGGGCGTCGGTGAGCCCGATCAGTACTCGAGGATCAGTACTTGAAGAGCGACTCCAGCGAACCGGAGGTGTTCCGGGAGCAGGTGTTCGCCAGGCAGCCGAGGTGCCACATGCGCTCGACGGTGGCCAGTACGGTGTAGTGGTCGGCCAGGGTGTTCGACTCCCTGTGCTTGCCGCCCTTGGAGTTGATCACGATCAGCGGGGCGTCGCCGCCGCCGAGCACCGTGCCGTTGGCGCCGACCGGACTGCCGGGGCCGCCGGAGTAGCCGGAGTAGTCGTTCTCGTCCCAGCTGATCACGATGCTGGAGTCGCTGTGCTTCCAGGGCGGAATCGCAATGAACGGGCGGTGAACGTGGCGGAACGTCAGGTGGGCGGTCGCGGCGCGTCCGGCTGCCCCGGCAGCTACGGCGGTCACGGCAGGGCCGGCAGCTCCGGCTGGAAGAGCCAGGCGTCCAGCAGCCGCGCCACCGCGCCGTACCGCTGTGCGTGCGCCAGGAAGTCCTCGGTGGTCACCACGCCGTGCCGCCGCGCGGCCGTCCACTCCCGCAGCAGCGCCGCGAACGCCGCGTCGCCCAGGGTGCGGCGAAGCGCGTAGACCGCGAGGCCGCCGCGCTCGTACACCCGGTCGTCGAACATCAGTCGGCGGCCCGGGTCGGCCAGTACCAAGTCCTGTGGCAGCTCGGCCAGTCGGGCGTGCGCGCGAGCCGCGTGCACGCTCGTCGCAGGGCCGCCCGCATGCTCGGACCAGGCCCACTCGGCGTACTTGGCGAAGCCCTCGTTCAGCCAGATGTGCCGCCAGTCGGCCACCGTCACGCTGTTCCCGAACCACTGGTGGGCCAGCTCGTGCGCCACCAGGCGCTCCCAACCGCGCACACCGTCGACATGGTTGCTGCCGAAGACCGCCATGCCCTGGGCTTCCACCGGGACGTCCAGCTCTTCGTCGGCCACCACCACCGTGTAGCCGTCGAAGGGGTACGGGCCGAACAACTCGCCGAAGAACCGCATCATCTGGGGCTGCCGCCCGAAGTCGGCGGTGAACCGGTCCAGCAACGCCGCCGGCACGTGGGCGGTCTGCGGCACCTCACCGGCCAGCACCACCCGCTCCAGCGGGGCGACCGCCATCCCGACCAGGTAGCTCGGGGTCGGCGCGGACTGCTCGTACACCCAGGTGCTGCTACTCGCCCGGGTGGTCCGGGAGAGCAGCCGGCCGCCCGTCACCACCGCGTACGGCGACGGCGCGGTGAGCGAGAGCAGGTACGACGCCTTGTCCGACGGCCGGTCGTTGCACGGGTACCAGGAGGGTGCGCCGATCGGCTGGCTGGCCACCAGCGCGCCGTCCGTCAGCTCCTCCCAACCGAGCCCGCCCCACTGGCTGCGCACCGGCTTCGGGTTGCCGCTGTAGTGCACCTCGACGGTGAACGCGGCCCCCGCCGGGACCGGCCGGGCCGGCTTGACCCGCAACTTGCCGCCGCGGTGGGCGTAGTGTGCGGCCTTGCCGTCCAGCAGCACCCGGCCGATCCGGAACTCGGCCAGGTCGAGCGCGAATTCACGCAGCGGCTCGGAGCCCGCGAGTGCCAGCAACCGGGCGGTGCCACCGAGCCGGTTGGGGCCCGGACGGTAGTCCAGCGTCAGCTCGTAGCGGTGCACCCGGTAGCGCGGATCGCCGTGGTCCGGAAAGTACGGATCACCGTACCGGTCTGACTGCTTGAGGCTCACCGAGCTGTCCACTCCCTGCGTCACGCCTGCCTGCCCTGGAGACCGTGTCACGCCTGCCAGGCCTCGATCGGGTTGCCCAACCAGCGGGTGTCAGCCGGGACGGACTCGGCACGCATCACCAGCGAGGCCGGCCCGAGGGTGCTGCGGGCCCCGACGGTGCTGCCGGGCAGCACGATTCCGCCCGGGCCCAGCGTGGCGCCCTCGCGGAGGACCACAGTATCCATGCGCATGATCCGGTCGTGGAAGAGGTGGGTCTGCAGCACACAGCCCCGGTTGACGCTCACCCCGGCCTCCAGCGTGACCAGGTCGGCCTCCGGCAGCCAGTAGCTCTCGCACCAGACGCCCCGGCCGATCCGGGCGCCCAGCGCACGCAGCCAGAGCACCATCAGCGGGGTGCCGGGCACCGCGCCGACCAGCCACGGCACCGCCAGCACCTCCACGAAGGTGTCGGCCAGCTCGTTGCGCCACACGAAGCCGCTCCACAGCGGGTGCTCCACCGGGCGGAAGCGGCCCACCAGCAGCCACTTGGCGGCGGCCGAGACCAGTGCGGCCAGCAGTCCGGCGGCCGGCAGCACGACGCCGCCGAGCAGCGCCATCACCAGCGGGTCGTGCAGCCGGCACAGCGCGGCCGCGGTGAGCACGGCCAGCGCGACCGAGCAGAACACCGGCAGCAGCCGGGCGAGTTCGACCAGACCGCGGGCCCAGAGCAGCCGGGTGGGCGGGTCGTAGGTCAGGCCCTTCTCGGCCTTCTCGGCGGCGCGCGGCAGCTTGACCGGCGGCAGGCCGAGGTAGGAGCTGCCCTTCTTGGCCTTCTTGGGGGTGGCCGACAGCACGCCGACCAGGCCGCGATCGGGCACCGCCCGGCCCGGCGCGGTCATCCCGGAGTTGCCCAGGAACGCCTTGCGCCCGATCTCGGCGCGGCCGATCCGCAGCCAGCCGCCGCCCAGCTCGTAGGGGGCGATCAGGGTGTCGTCGGCGAGGAAGGCACCGTCGCCGACGGTGGTCAGGCTGGGCAGCGCCAGCACCGTGGAGACCTCGGCGCGGCGCCCGACCTTCATGCCGAGCAGCCGCAGCCAGACCGGGGTGACCAGGCCGGCGTAGAGCGGGAAGAGCCGTTCCCGGGCCTGGTCCATCAGCTGGCTGACGGTCCAGGCCTGCCAGGCGATCCGGCCGTGCAGCGGATGGTGGCCGGGCAGCAGGCCGATGCTCAGCAGCCGGATCGCCGCGATGAGCAGCCCGGCGTAGCCCAGGCCGAAGACCAGCGCGGCCGGCGCCACCGCCACGAGGGCACCGCGCAGCGCACCGCCCAGCGACGCGCCGGACGGCACGAACAGCCCGGCCACCAGCACGGCCGGCACCGCGGCCAGCAGCGGAAGCAGCGTCAGGGCCAGCCCGGAGGCGCCGTAGGCGATCCCCCAGCCGGTCCGGCGCGGCGGGCGCTGCCGGGGCCAGCCGTGCTCGGCCCGGCCCAGCTTGGCGGCCGGCGCACCGCCCCAGCGCTGCCCGGTCGGCACCTGCCCGGTGACCGACGAACCGGGCGCGATCTCGGCCCGCTTGCCGACCCGGGCACCCGGCAGCAGGGTGCTGCGGGTGCCGACCACGGCGGCCGAGCCGACCCTGACCTGGCCGATCTCCAGCCGGTCGCCGTCCAACCAGTGACCGGACAGGTCCACTTCGGCCTCGACCGCACAGCCCCGGCCGAGCCGCAGCAGCCCGGTCACCGGCGGCAGCGAGTGCAGGTCCACCTCGGGCCCGATCCGGCAGCCCAGTGCCTGGCCGTAGCGCACCAGCCAGGAGCCGGAGAGCCCGGTGGCGCCGCTCGCCTCGGCCAGCCGCTCGGCCGCCCAGAGCCGTAGGTGCACCGAGCCGCCGCGCGGGTGGCTGCCCGGCTGCACCCCGCGCAGCAGCAGCCGGGCGCCGCCCGCCGCGACCGCGATCCGGCCGGGCGGGCTGAACAGCACGGCGGCGCCCGTGCCGACCAGCCACCAGGAGGCGGTCGGCGCCCACGGGTAGCCGCCGAACAGGTGCAGCAGGTTGCCCAGGGCCAGCAGCGGCACCGTCCAGCGCAGCCCGGTCAGGGTGAACAGCGGTAGCAGCGCGAGCAGTTGGATCAGCTTGGCGCGGGCCGGCAGCGGGGTGACGGTCCGCTCGGCGCCGTCGGCCTGGGCGGTGCGCTCCAGGTGGCGGGCCAACTTGCGCAGCACCGGCTGCTGGTAGATGTCGAGCACGGCGGCGGCCGGGTAGCGGGCGCGCAGCAGGGTGGTGAGCCGGGCGGCGGCCAGGCTGCCGCCACCGATCGCGAAGAAGTCGTCGCGGGCGCTGGTCACCTGTACGCCGAGGATCTCGCTCCACTGCTCGGCGAGCCAGGCCTCGGTGCCGTAGAGCTGCTCGACCGGGCCGGCGGCCTCGGCTTCGGGCAGCGGCCAGGGCAGTGCGTCGCGGTCCACCTTGCCGGAGGTCCGGGTGGGCAGTCCGTCGACGACGGCGAGCAGCGGCACCAGCGCGGCCGGCAGTTCGGCGCGCAGCCGGGCCAGGGCCTGCTCGCGGTCGAAGTCGTCGCCCGTGACCAGGTAGCCGACCAGCAGCTGGTTGCCGCCGCGCGCGGTGCGAACGGCGGCTGCCGCGCCGGCCACCCCGGGCAGCGCCTGCAACGCGGCGTCCACCTCGCCGAGTTCGATCCGGCGTCCGCCGAGCTTGATCTGCTCGTCGGCCCGGCCGAGGAAGACCAGGCCCTCCGGATCGGCCCGGACCAGGTCGCCGCTGCGGTAGGCGCGGTCCCAGCCGAGCGCCGCCAGGGGCGCGTACTTCTCGGCGTCCTTGGCCGGATCCAGGTAGCGGGCCAGGCCGACGCCGCCGATCACCAGCTGGCCGCTGCCGCCGAGCGGGACCGGCTCGCCGGCCTCGTCCACCACGGCCAGCTCCCAGCCGTCCAGCGGCAGGCCGATCCGCACCGGGCCGTCGCCGCCGAGCAGCGCGGCGCAGGCGACCACGGTGGCCTCGGTCGGCCCGTAGGTGTTCCAGACCTCCCGCCCCTCCGTGACCAAGCGCTCGCTCAGCTCCGGCGGGCAGGCCTCGCCGCCGAAGATCAGCAGCCGTACGTCACCCAGTGATTCGGCCGGCCAGAGCGCGGCCAGGGTCGGGACCGTGGAAACCACGGTGATCTCCTGCTCGGCCAGCCAGGGGCCGAGGTCGGCGCCGCCGCGCACCTGGGAGCGGGGGACCGGCACCAGGCAGGCGCCGTGCCGCCAGGCCAGCCACATCTCCTCACAGGAGGCGTCGAACGCCACCGACAGGCCGGCCATCACCCGGTCGCCCGGGCCGATCGGCTCGTCCTGCAGGAAGAGCGCCGCCTCGGCGTCCACGAAGGCGGCGGCGCTGCGGTGGCTGACCGCGACGCCCTTGGGCTTGCCGGTGGAGCCGGAGGTGAAGATGATCCAGGCGTCGTCCTCGGGGCGCGGTTCGGCGGCCGACGAGCCCTTCGGGGCCAGGACGGTGAGCGCCAGCCCGGCGCCGAGCACCGCGCTCACCCCGGCCTCGCCGAACACGAGGTCGGCCCGCTCCTGCGGGTCCTCGGCGTCCACCGGCACGTAGGCGGCACCGGTGGCCAGCACGGCCAGGATCGCTACGTAGAGGTCATTGGTGCCGGACGGCACCCGGACGCCCACCCGGTCGCCGCGCCCCACCCCCTCGGCGGCCAGCCGGCGGCGCAGCGCGGCCACCTCGCCGGTCAGCGCCTGGTAGCTGAGCCTGGTGTGCCCGTCGTCCAGTGCCGGCTCCTGCGGGTGCGCGGCGGCGCCGGCGGCCAGGATGTCCATCAGGGTGCGCGGCGGCGGTGCCGGCCGGGCCGCGAAGACGGCGAGCGGACCGCCAGGTCCGCCCTGCTCACCCCCGGTAGTGACCTGCGTCATGACAGCCATCCGGACCTCGTCCCTCGACCCCCGCCCGGCTCGCCGTAAACCTCGTCCGACCTGCGGTTCTGCGTCGGATCACGGGCTCTCGGCGATTCCGGAGCACAACAACCCGGTCGATGGTAGTCCGGCGCCGCCGGCCACCGAGAGCACCAACTGAGTGGACAGTTGCCGAAACTGATGCTCAGTCAGCTCCCATGTACTGCCCGGGGGAAGAAAGCTGACGGGCCGTCATGTGTTCTGACGACCCGTCAGGTGGATTTTCCGGGTGTGACCCATTCAACAGCGATCGGCGTGTCGCGGCCGGCCTCAGAAACGGAAGACCGGATCGGTGCGGGTGTGCAGGCCGCAGGAGTTGGCGAACGTCTGCTGCCAGTGCACGGGCATCCCGGCCCAGAGGCCGTCGGCGGTGGCGGTGACCGGCGCGTACAGGTCGTTGCAGAACACCCCCGTGCGCCCCTTGAGTTGGTTGAAGTTGCCGCCGGCCAGGTCGAGTGCGCCACAGGCGGACGGGGCTTGCGGATGGCTGCCACCCGCGGGGTGGCAGAGCAACTCGGCGGCGGCGACCGGGGCGTCGGTCCCGGTGGCGACCACGCGGAGGGTGAGGTGCGAGTCGGGGAGCGGAGCGGCCCCGGCGGGCGTGGCGGTGAGCAGGGCGAGTGCGACGGCGGACAGCGCCGCGCGGATGCGCAGGGAGATCACCCGCACAGAGCTACCACCGGCTGGGCCACCACGCCCAAGCGCGTCACTCCATCGTGGGCGCGTCGCTCGGCGGATCCACCGGATGGCGCAGCGCCTCGGTCTGCGCAGCGGCGAGGACGCGGTCGAGCAGGCCCGGCACGGCCTGCTCCAGGTCGGCGGTGCGCAGGGTGCTCACCCGCGAGGTGCCGCGCCGGTGCTGGCGGATCACCCCGGCCTCGCGCAGCACCCGGAAGTGGTGCGTGGTGGTCGACTTGGTGACCGGCAGGCTGAAGGCGATGCAGGCCATGTCCTCGTGGCCTTCCGCGAGCTGGCGGACGATCTGCAGTCGGACCGGGTCCGCCAGTGCGTGCAGCACGGCGGTCAGGCGGATCTCTCCGGTGGCCGGCTCGGGTAGGGGGGTGGACGTCGCGGATTCGGTCACGGGGTCAATAGTACGACTCCTTTCGTAGTTCGCCGAGCGTCGTACTTCGATGGAAGTCGTAGTACGATGCTCTTCGTATCAAACAGCCGGCGCCTTTCCCACCGTCGAGGAGTGCTGATGTCCGCCTTGTTCGAGCCGATCACCCTGCGCGAGCTCACCGTGCCCAACCGGGTCTGGATGCCCCCGCTGTGCATGTACTCCGCGGCCGCCGAGGGGCCGGGCACCGGTGCGGCCACCGACTTCCACCTGGCCCACCTGGCGGCCCGGGCGGCCGGCGGCACCGGTCTGATCATCATGGAGGCCACCGCGGTGTCGCCCGAGGGCCGGATCTCCCCGGCCGACCTCGGCCTGTGGAACGAGCGCCAGCAGGAGGCGCTGGCCCGGGTGGTCGCCGCGATCAGCAGCCACGGCGCGGTGCCGGCGGTCCAGCTCGCGCACGCCGGCCGCAAGGCCTCCTCGCGCCGTCCGTGGGAGGGCGGCGCCGGCATCCCGGTCGCCGAAGGCGGCTGGCAGACGGTCGGCCCGACCGCCGAGGCCTTCGGTGACCACCCGGAACCGGACGCACTGACGGTCGAGGACATCCAGCGCATCGTGCGCGCGTTCGGTGCGGCCGCGGAGCGGGCCCTGGCGGCCGGTGTCAAGGCGGTCGAGATCCACGGGGCGCACGGCTACCTGGTGCACTCCTTCCTCTCCCCGCACACCAACCACCGCACCGACGAGTACGGCGGCTCGTGGGAGAACCGGACCCGGTTCGCCCTGGAGGTGGTCGCCGCGGTCCGCGCCGTCTGGCCGGCCGAGCTGCCGGTCTTCTTCCGCACCTCGGCCACCGACTGGCTGACCGAGAACGCCGAGGACGCCCGCGACGGCTGGACCGGCGAGGACACCGTGCGCCTGGCCAAGGAACTGCACCAGGCCGGCGTCGATCTGCTCGACGTCTCCACCGGCGGCCTGGTGCCGGACGCCAGGATCCCGGTCGGCCCGGGCTTCCAGGTGCCGTTCGCCACCGCGGTGCGGGAGGGCGCGGGGCTGCCCGTCGGCGCGGTGGGCATGATCACCGAGCCGGCGCAGGCGGAGGCGATCGTCGCCGAGGGACGCGCGGACGTGGTGCTGCTCGGCCGCGAGCTGCTGCGCACGCCCTACTGGGCGAACCTGGCGGCGCGCGAGCTCGGCGCGGAGCGCCGCTGGCCGACGCAGTACGGGTACGCGGTGGGCAGCAACGCCTGAGCCGTCGTCAGCCGACCGCGCCCCGGTGCCGAACCGTCAGTACCGGGGTGGCCTGCTGCCGGTCATCGGGGCGTCCCGCCCGGGCCCGCGCCGCCGCTGCGCGGCGACCTGGCGCGCGATCACGATCTCGACCAGGCACCAGAAGACCCCGAACACCCCGACCCCGCTGACCAGCAGCGACAGGGTCAGTGCCTTGCGGGCGTGCGCGTAGGAGGCCAGGGTCGCGTAGGTCAGACTGACCAGGGTGAAGGCGAGGAAGACCACGGTGCGCACACTGGCCGCGCGCACCTCGTCCGGCATCCGGCGCCTGCGGCGTGCAGCGGCCATCCACGGTACTCCCATGTCGTTCGACGGGGCAGCAGAGCACCGACCCCGCTCACTGCCTGCCCGCACCGCCCCCGCGCAAACAGCGCTCCGCGGGCATGCGCGCCCCGGCGGGCGGCCGGACCGACCTCGCGCCGGGGCCCCGGGCGCGGCGGTGATGGGGACGGCACTGGTGGCGGCCATCGCCCTCGACCCGCAACTCGGTCCCGTCGTCTGACGGTTCGCCGGCCGGCAGGGGCATGATGGTTCCGCAGGGCCCTCCGGCGGCCGCCCGAGGGCCGGGTCCAGGATCGACGGACGGGAGACCAGCATGCCCCTCACCGGCGAGTACCAGCCGAGCTCGACCCGGTTCGTGCGCGACCAGGTCGCGCTGTACGAGTCATCCGGCGGCACCGAGGGCACCACCATGCGCGGCAGGCCCGTCGTGGTGCTGACCACCCTGGGGGCCAGGACCGGCAAGCTGCGCAAGACCCCGCTGATGCGGGTCGAGCACGACGGCCGGTACGCCGTGGTGGCCTCCCAGGGCGGTGCGCCCACCCACCCGGTCTGGTACCACAACCTGATCGCCGACCCCCGGGCCGAACTGCAGGACGGGCCGGTCCGACAGGACGTGATCGCCCGTGAACTCACCGGTGCGGAACGCGACCTGTGGTGGCGCCGGGCGGTCCAGGCCTGGCCGGACTACGCGGAGTACGCCAAGAAGACCGACCGGCTGATCCCGGTCTTCGTGCTGGAGCCGGCCGCCGCCCCGCACGCCTGAGCCTCGGGTCCGAAAGGGGCCACCCCGCACTCCTGACCCCCTTCGGCTCCGCAGGGCCCGCCCGCCTGAACCTCAGCGGCCCTGGCAGGGCCCGCGCTCGCGGCTGACCCGCCGTCAGGCGGCGTGCAGCCGTACCGGCAGGCTCACGTGCGAGTTGATCAAGGTGGTGGCCTTGCGCACCGGCGGGCCGAGCAACTCGATCCGCTCGACCCGGGGCAGCAGCGCCTCGAAGACCAGCTTCACCTCCAGCCGGGCCAGCGGCGCGCCCAGGCAGAAGTGCTTGCCGCTGGTGAAGGCGTAGTGCGGGTTGGGGCTGCGGTCGATCCGGAAGCTGTTCGGCTCCGCGAAGACCTCCTCGTCGCGGTTGGCCGAGGTGATCCAGAGGCAGAGCAGGTCGCCGGGCTCGAGCGGAGTGCCACCGACCACCCGCGGCTCCAGCACGGTCCGGACGAAGTGCTGCGTGGGCGTCACCCAGCGCAGCACCTCCTCCACCGCCGAGTCCAGCAGCTCCGGGTGGCGGCGCAGCAGCGCCCACTGCTCCGGGTGCTCGGCGAACGCGACCAGGCCGCCCGCGGTGGCGTTCTTGGTGGTCTCATTGCCCGCCACCGCCAGATTGAGGCAGTTCAGCAGCACTTCGGTGCGGCTCAGCCGCTCTCCGTCCGCCAGCTCGGTGTCCAGCAGTCGGCGGATCAGGCCCTGCGGCGCCAGCTCGGCATGGTTGAGCAGGCCCGCCAGGTGCATCAGCAACTGGCTGTTGGCGGCCTTGGTGGAGGCCCGCCGGGCGGCCAGCTCGCCGGCCCGCGGGTCGTCCGCGGTCAGCGAGCCGGCGATGGCCCGGCTCGCCCGGTCGGCCAGCCGGTCCCACTCCCGCTCCGGCAGCCCGAGCAGCAGCCCGGTGGCCGCGGCGGGCAGCCGGGCGGCGACCGCCGCGACGAAGTCGCACTCGCCGGCCCGCACCGCCTGCTCGACCCACCCGGTCACCAGTTCCTGGAGCGTTCCGTTGACCGTCTTCGCCACCGACTTGTTCAGGCCGCCGCTCAGCAGCCGGCGCAGCCGGGTGTGGCCGGGCGGGTCCGAGATCTCGATCATCTGCCCGGCCGCCGGGTCGCGGCTGCCGAGCGCCGAGTCCAGGGTCATGCCGGACTCGCAGCTGAAGCCGGTGGCGTCCCGGAACACCGCGTCCAGGTCCCGGTAGCGGGTGGCCGACCAGAAGGCCGGCGCGTCCGCACGCTCCTGGCGGTGCAGGCCGTCCCGGCGGCGCAGCTCGGCGAACGCGGCGTACGGCGGGGCGGGGTCGAAGGACCGCGGATCGGTCAGGTCCGGCACCGCGGTCGAGCCGGCGGTTGCGGCGGGGAGGACGTCAGTCACGGCGGGCACCTCCGCTGGTGGCGAGCGGCGTCGGGATGAACCCGGACGCATGGAAGTACGCGATGTAGTGGTCCAGCAGGTCCCGGTCGACCGGCGGGCAGTCGATCCCGGTCCCGGCCAGTTCCCGGTCCACCCTGGCCCGGTCCAGCTGCGGCGCGACGCTCCGCGCGGCCAGCTCCTGCACGGTGAGGCCGCCGGGCGTGACCCGCTTGGTGAACAACTGGGTGAGCGGGGTGAACGGGTGGCCGGGGCGGTCGGCGAGGTGCGCCAGCAGCGCCTCGATCCACTCGGCGTACCCGGTGGTGCGGATCCGGTGCCCGTGCGCCCGCAGCCGGTCCACCAGGTCGGCCAGCACCCCTTCGCGGGGGTTGACCAGGTGGTAGGTCTGGCCCTCGGCGGGCGAGTGCAGGGCCAAGTGCACGATGGCGGCGGCCACGTGGTCGACCGGCAGCAGGTTGAGCGCCAGGTCGAGGTCCGGGGCCAGGCCCAGTTCGGCGATCGTCCGGAACAGCTCGCAGAGCGCGGCGCCGCTGTTCCAGACGTACCCCGTGGTGTCGCCGGATATCTCGTAGGGCCGGTGCACCGCCACCGGTAGGCCGCCCCGACCCGCGCTGCGGACCACCTCCTCGGCCACCCACTTGCTCTCCGGGTAGCCCATGGCGAGCAGTTCGACGTGGTCCAGCGGGGTGTCCTCGGTGACCCGACGCACCCCGGCCGCGCCCATGCCGTGCACCACGGCAAGCGTGGAGACGTGGTGCACCGGTACGGCCCGCCCGGCGGCCAGCCGCAGCACCTCCTGGGTGCCGTACACATTGGCGGCCCGCAGCTTCTCGTAGGGGTAGAGGAAGTTGACCTCGGCCCCGCAGTGGTGGATCACGTCGGTGGTGGCGGCCAGCTCGGCCCAGTCCGAGTCGCTCAGGCCCAGCCGGGGACGGGCCAGGTCGCCGAGCACCGGGCGGACCCGGTCGGCGGGCAGCGGGTGCCGGGCGCCGTAGCGGTCCTGGGCGTCGGCCAGGCGGCGGCGGGCGTGCTCCACGTCGCGGGCCCGGACCAGCGCGTGCACCACCGCATCGGTGCGCTCCAGCAGTTCACGCAGCAGGTAGGCACCGAGGAAGCCGGTCGCACCGGTGAGCAGCACGGCACGCGGAGCCCGCCAGTCGGGGCGCGGCTCGACGGTGGTCACCACCGGAACGTCCCAGACCAGGTCGGGCCGCCAGCGGTCGGCCTTGGGGCCGGCCACCAGGGAGTCGGGACCGGCGGTGAGCGTCCGCTCGACCGCGGCGGTGAAGGCACGCAGTGTCGGCTCGGCCAGCAGCTCGGTGATCAGGTGGTCGCCCAGCAGGTCGTCGAGCTCCAGTGCGCTCAACACTTCCGCCACCAGCTGGACGGCGGCCAGCGAGTTGCCGCCGGACTGGAAGAAGTCGTCCTCCGCCGCGGCCTGGCCATCGGGCAGTGTCGCGGCCCAGATCCGCGCCACGGTCCCGGCGGGCGAGTCGGGGCCGGTCTGCGCGGCCGGGGCCGGGGCCGCCGCAGGCACCGGCAGCGCCGCGCGGTCCAGCTTGCCGCTCGGGGTCAGCGGGAGCCGGTCCAGCACGGTCACCGACGCGGGCACCATGTAGCCGGGCAGCCGCTCCCGCAGGTAGGCGCGCAACTCGGCTCCGCTCGGGGCCGGTTCGGGGCGCCCGCCGGTGGCCACGTAGGCGGCCAGGCACCGGCTCAGCCCGTCCTCGTGCGCCAGCACCACGGCGTCGGTGACCTCCGGATGCCCGGCGAGCGCGGAGCGTACCTCGGACAACTCGATCCGGTGGCCGCGCACCTTCACCTGGTCGTCCTGCCGGCCGCAGAACTCCAGTGCGCCGTCCTCCCGGTGCCGTCCGTAGTCGCCGGTGCGGTAGACCGTGATTGACGACCCGTCAGCTTCCAGGGTGAGCTCGATGAACCGCTCGGCGCTGGACGCGGGCGCGTTCAGATAGCCGGCCGCCACCCCACCGCCGCTCAGGCACAGCTCGCCCCGCTCGCCGGGCCCGGCCAAGGTGCCGTCCTCGCGCAGCAGATGGCAGCCGGTATCGGAGATAGGCCGCCCGATCGGCACGCTGACGGCGTCCTCGGGCACCTCGGTGATCTCGTGGGCGAGTGCCACGCAGGCTGCCTCGGTCGGACCGTAGGCGTTCACCAGGTGCTGCGGGCGGCCGAGTTCGAGCACTCGTCGGGCGGCCTGGGGCTGCAGCGCCTCGCCACCGGTGACCACGTAGCGCAGACCCGCGAACATCTGCGGCCGCTCCCGCGCCATCAGATGGAAGAGGCTGGTGGTGAGGAAGAGCACGCTGATCCGCTGCTCCTCGATGAACCGGGCCAACGCCGGGGCTGAGAGCAGGACTTCGGTGGCGGCCGGGACCAGGCAGGCACCGTTCAGCAGGGCCGGCCACAGTTCCAGCACCGCCGCGTCGAAGGAGAGCGTCGAGCCGTGCAGCACCCGGTCCTCGGGGCCGATCGCCAGGAAGCCGTTGTCGATCGACAGCCGGGCCACACCGCGCTGGGGGACCGGCACGGCCTTGGGCCGCCCGGTGGTGCCGGAGGTGAACATCACGTAGGCGGGCGCCGCGGGGTCGGGCGCCGGCAGTGGGCCGGGTGCGCTGCCGGCGGCCAGCACCTGGTCGAACTCCCACACGGGCACGTCGTCCTGGTCGAGCCGGGCGCTGTCCGGCAGTCGCACCACGGCCACCGCGCGGCCGTCGCGCAGCATCGTTCGGCGGCGGTCGGCCGGCAGCGAGGCGTCCAGCGGCAGGTATCCGGCGCCGGCCAGCACGGTGCCGACCAGGGCGGTGCACGCGTCGGCCCCGCGTTGGCCGGCGATCCCGACCACCGCCCCGCACGCCACCCCGAGACGGCCCAAACCGCGGCCGAACTGCTGGGCAGCGGACAGCAGTTCGGCATAACTCAGAGACCCCTGGGCGGTCGCCACGGCCGACCGCTCCGGGTGGCGCTCGGCCTGCCGGGCGAACAACTCGGCCAGTGGGCGCCGGTAGTGCTCCTCCGCCGCTTCCCGGGCCGGCAGGACACCATCCATGGTCATCGGCGTGCTCTCCCTCGTCTCCCTGGAACAGCGGCGAGTCTAGGCAGGGCAAAATGCCGATGGCTTGGCGAAAGCCCTCGGTGGCACGTGGGTTGAGCTGCGCTTCGTGCCTCGGAGGTGGCCGGCCGGCGGAGTCCGGAGTGCGGCTACTGCGGCACTTCCATGGCGGTACTGTGCCGAAAGCGTGAACATGACAGCGCTGGCCGGCCAGCCGCGCTGCCACGCCGGTGCCGGCTACTTCTTCTCGTACTCGGCCACGATGGTGCCGCGGGCCACGGCCTGGAAGCCGATGGTGGCGCCGATCGCCGCCGCCGAGGTGTCCGAGTCCAGGCCGAGCTTCTCCACGCTCAGCGCGGTCACCGAGAAGACGTAGCGGTGCGGGCCGTGCCCGGCCGGCGGCGCGGCACCGCCGAAGTTCTTGGTGCCGTAGTCGTTGCGGCCCTGGACCGCCCCGGCCGGCAGCCCCGCGAAGTCGCCGCTGCCGGCTCCGGTGGGCAGCGAGGTCACGGTCGCCGGGATGTCGAAGACGATCCAGTGCCACCAGCCGCTGCCGGTCGGCGCATCCGGGTCGAAGCAGGTGACGGCGAAGCTCTTGGTCTCGGCCGGGAAGTCCGACCAGCTCAGCTGCGGCGAGAGGTCGCCGCCCGCCAGCACCTGGGCGTCGCCCAGGGTGCCGCCGTCGGTCACGTCGGTGCTGGTCACGGTGAGGGCGGGCACCTGGCGCTGGAAGTCGTGCGGGAGCGGTGGCCTGGTCACGTCGGGAACGCCTCCTGGGAAATCGGACTGGAAACTGACGTTGCGCCAGAGCCTAGACGAACGGGCGGTCACCCCCATCCCAGGGTGACCGCCCGTCCCGGCGAGTGCCTCGGCGTCAGCCGTGCGAACGCCCCTTGAGGAACTCGTCCACCTCGGCCCGGACCTCGGGCGTGTCCAGGCCGCGCACCGTCATGGTGGTGCGGCGGCGCAGCACGTCGTCCGTGGTGTAGGCCCACTCGTTGTCGGCCGCGAAGGCGACCTGCGCCCACACGTCCGGGCCGTCCGGGTGGATCGGCTCGCCCAGCGCCGGGTCCTCGGCGATCAGGCGGGCGATGTCGAAGGAGAGGGTGCCGTAGTGGCTGGCCAGGTGCTTGGCCACCAGCGGCTCCATCCGCGAGCCGGGCTCACGGTCGATCAGCAGGCGGTGCGCCACCGCGTTCGGCGCGCCGACGCCCGGCAGCGGCACGGTCGCGGCGATCGGGGAGATGTCCTCGCCGATCCCGGTGCCGCGGACGTGCGCCAGCTTCTCCAGCACGGTCCGGCCGATGTGTCGGTAGGTGGTCCACTTGCCGCCGGCCACCGAGAGCATGCCGCCCTTGCCCTCGGACACCACGGTCTCGCGCTTGGCGGCGGCGGTGTCGCCCGGGCCGCCGGGCAGCACCCGCAGACCGGCGAAGGAGTAGGTGATCAGGTCGCGGTCCAGGTGCTCGTCGCGGATCGCGTGGCCGGCCTCGCCCAGGATCTGGTCGATGTCGGCCTGGGTGGCCCGGACGTCCTTCGGGTCGCCGGTGTACTCCTCATCGGTGGTGCCGAGCAGGACGTGGTCCTCCCACGGAATGGCGAACGAGACCCGGTACTTGTCGATCGGGATGGTCAGCGCGGCCCGCCACGGGCTGCGGCGCTTGACCACCACGTGGGCGCCCTTGGAGAGGCGGATCGACGGCGCGGCGCCGGCGTCCTCCATCCGCCGCAGGTGGTCCACCCACGGGCCGGTGGCGTTCAGCACCAGGCGGGCGTCGACGCCGAACTCGGTGCCGTCCAGCCGGTCCTTCAGCTCGGCGCCGGTCACCCGGCCCGAGGTGAACCGCAGCCCGGTCACCTCGGCGTGGTTGAGCACCACGGCACCCGCGTCGACGGCCGCCCGCACGGTCATCACGGCGACCCGGGAGTCGTTCATCTGGTGGTCGCCGTAGACCGCCACCGAGCGCAGGCCCTCGGTGCGCAGCGCCGGCACCTGCTGGGCGGCGTGCGCGGCGGTGGAGACCCGGCCCATGCCGTCACGGAACGCGGAGAGCGCGGAGTAGAGGAAGACACCGGCGCCGAGCTTGGGGGCGCTGTGCGGGCCGCCCTTGTAGACCGGCACGAAGAAGGTCAGCGGGTTCACCAGGTGCGGCGCCACGTCGGTGGCGAGCGCCCGGCGCTCCTTGTGGTTCTCCGCCACCAGCTTGACCGCGCCGGTCTGCAGGTAGCGCAGACCGCCGTGGACCAGCTTGGAGGAGGCGCTGGAGGTGGCGCCCGCGAAGTCGCCCGCGTCCACCATGGCGACCTTCAGGCCGGCCTGGGAGGCGGTCCAGGCGACCGCGGTGCCGAGGATGCCGCCCCCGATCACCAGCAGGTCGTAGGTCGCCTTGCCCAGCAGCTCACGGGTCTCGGCGCGGGAAGCGGTGCGGCCGGGGGTGCGCTCGGCGCCCAGGGTCGGGATGGTTGCCATGATGTGTGTTCCGGGCCGCGGTGCGGGCGGCGCCGGGTCTCCTCTCGAATTTCGGTGAGGCCGCGGGAGCGGCCAGGCAATGCGCCGGCCGGGGCCACCCTCAAGGGCCCCGGCCGGTCAGGCTCAGCTGTCCTGCTCCTCGTCCACCCAACCCATGGTGCGCTCCACGGCCTTGAGCCACTTCTTGTACTCGCGCTCCCGGGTGGCCTCGTCCATCCGCGGGGTCCACTCGGCGGCGCGGTGCCAGTTGGCCCGCAGGGTGTCCAGGTCCGGCCAGAAGCCGACCGCGAGGCCGGCCGCGTAGGCGGCGCCCAGGGCGGTGGTCTCGGCCACGTAGGGCCGCTCCACCGGGGCGTTCAGAACATCGGCGATGTTCTGCATCAGCAGGTTGTTGGAGGTCATGCCGCCGTCCACCTTGAGGGCGGTCAGCTCGACGCCGGAGTCCTTCTCCATGGCGTCGACCACCTCGCGGGTCTGCCAGGCGGTGGCCTCCAGCACGGCGCGGGCCAGGTGGCCCTTGGTCACGTACCGGGTCAGACCGGCGATCACTCCGCGGGCGTCGGAGCGCCAGTACGGGGCGAACAGGCCGGAGAAGGCCGGCACGAAGTAGGCGCCGCCGTTGTCCTCGACGGTGTTGGCGAGGGTCTCGATCTCGGCAGCCGTCGAGATGATGCCGAGCTGGTCCCTCAGCCACTGCACCAGCGAGCCGGTGACGGCGATCGAGCCCTCCAGGGCGTAGACCGGCTTCTGGTCGCCGATCCGGTAGCCGACCGTGGTCAGCAGGCCGTGGTACGAGTTGACGACCTTCTCGCCGGTGTTCAGCAGCAGGAAGGTGCCGGTGCCGTAGGTCGACTTGGCCTCGCCCTCGTCGAAGCAGGTCTGGCCGAACAGGGCCGCCTGCTGGTCGCCGAGAGCCGAGGCGACCGGAACGCCCTCCAGGTCGCCGACCGCGTGGCCGTAGACCTCGGCGGAGGAGCGGATCTCGGGCAGCACCGCCAGCGGGACGCCCATCGAGTCGGCGATCTTCTCGTCCCAGGCCAGGGTGTGCAGGTTCATCAGCATGGTGCGGCTGGCGTTGGTGACGTCCGTGACGTGCTTGCCGCCGTTGACACCGCCGGTGAGGTTCCAGATGACCCAGGTGTCCATGGTGCCGAAGAGGATGTCGCCGGCCTCGGCGCGCTCGCGCAGGCCCTCGACGTTGTCCAGCAGCCAGCGGATCTTCGGGCCGGCGAAGTAGCTGGCCAGCGGCAGGCCGGTCTCGCGGCGGAACCGGTCCTGGCCCACGTTGCGGCCCAGCTCGCGGCAGAGCGCCTCGGTGCGGGTGTCCTGCCAGACCAGCGCGTTGTGCACCGGCTCACCGGTGTTCTTGTCCCACAGCACGGTGGTCTCGCGCTGGTTGGTGATGCCGATCGCGCGGATGTCGTCCTTGGTCAGCCCGGCCTTCTCCAGCGCGCCGCGGACCACGGACTGCACGCGGGTCCAGATCTCGCCGGCGTCGTGCTCGACCCAGCCCGGCTGGGGGAAGATCTGCGAGTGCTCCTGCTGGTCGACGGAGACGATCCGGCCGTCGGCGCCGAAGATGATGCAGCGGCTCGAAGTGGTGCCCTGGTCGATCGCGGCGATGTAGTTGCCGGATGGCACGGTGTTGGCGGTCATGTAGTGATCCTCGGCTCTGAGGTGGGGGAGGGAAAGTGGGCGGGACGGGGCCGGAGCGGCCCGTGGTCGCGGCGGAGCTTGGCGACGGGCGTCAGAACAGGGCCTTGTCGAGGACGCCGGCAAGCAGGCCGCCGATGGCGGGGCCGACCACCGGGATCCAGGCGTAACTCCAGTCGGAGCCACCCTTGTTGGGGATCGGCAGCAGGGAGTGCACGATGCGCGGGCCGAGGTCGCGGGCCGGGTTGATGGCGTAGCCGGTCGGGCCGCCGAGCGAGAGGCCGATGCCGACCACGGTGAAGGCGGTGATCAGGATGCCCATGCCGGAGAGCTTGTCGCCCAGGGTGAGCCCGGAGGTCAGGATCAGCATGCAGAGCACCATGGTGCCGATGATCTCGGTGATCAGGTTCTGGATCGGGTTCCGGATCTCCGGCCCGGTCGAGAAGATGCCCAGGGTGGGCTCCTCGTTCGCCTGGAACTGGCCGAGGTAGGTCAGCCACACCAGGACGGCGCCGATGACCGCGCCCAGCATCTGGGAGCCGATGTAGAGCGGCACATGGCTCCAGTCGCCGCTCTTGACGGCGAGGGCCAGGGTGACGGCCGGGTTGAGGTGGGCGCCGGACTTGGCGGCGGACATGTACGCGGCGACCAGCACCGCGAAGCCCCAGCCGAACGTGATCGCCAGCCAACCGGCGTTCCGGGCCTTGGACTTCTTGAGCGTGACGGCGGCGCAGACGCCGCCGCCGAGGAGTATCAGGGCGGCGGTGCCGAGTGTTTCGCCGACGAAGATGTCGCCGTTGGAGAAGGCGGACACAAAGACTCCTTTGTCCATATGGCCGTTTGCCTGGGGGTGTGGTGCCCGTGGCAGGAGGCGGGTGGGGGAGGACCGGCCGATCGGGGGCAGTGGCCGGTGTGAGCAGGCGTTCCCGTCCCTGGGAGGCGTCCCTGCGGCGGCGAAGGCGACCAGTGAGCGACGGATTCGCCCGGTGGGGCTGTTCCGGCGGCCATCGTTCGACAATGTCGACCGCTACGCGGGAGTTTTCACCCTGGCAGGTGCCCACGTCAAGGCCGGTGACCTCGCTGTGACCCTCCCCTCGCCGGACCCGGGCCGATGGTCGGCGGGGCTGCCCACCGGAACGGCCGGTACAGGGACAAAACACCGGATGGTGGACAGCAGTGCTGCCCACCATCCGGCATGCCCCCGGCGGGGTGGTTCAGAAGCGGTTGGCGCCCAGGTCCCGGGAGATCGCCCGGGCTGCGTCACGTACCGAGGCGACCAGCTGCGGCCGCACGAAGCCGTCCTCGCAGACCCGCTCCACCGCGCCGTTGACGCAGACCGCGCCGACCGGGTTGCGGCGGCGGTCCTGGATCAGCGCGCCGATCGAGGCCACGCCCTCCCAGGTCTCCTCGATCGCGTCCGCCCAGCCGCGCTCGCGGACCAGCGCGCACTCGGCGTCGATGTCCTCGATGGCGGTCAGGGTGCGCGGGGTGAACGCCTCCAGCGGGCCGTCGCCCAGCTCGCCGCGGGCCACCGGATCGTAGGCCAGCAGCACCTTGCCCAGCGCGGTGCTGTGCAGCGGCTGCATCGAGCCGACCTCCAGCACCTGGCGGGTGTCGTCGGGGCGGAAGACGTGGTGCACGACCAGCACCCCGCGCTGGTGCAGCACCCCGAGGTAGACCGTCTCGCCGGCCGCCCGGGCCAGGTCGTCCGCCCAGACCAGCGCGCGGGCCCGCAGCTCATGGACGTCCAGGTAGCTCTGTCCCAGTCGCAGCAGCTCGGCGCCCAGCTGGTACTTGCCGCTCTCCGGATCCTGCTCGACGAAGCCCTCCAGCTGCAGGGTGCGCAGGATGCCGTGGGCCGTGCCCTTGGCCAGGTCGAGCGAGGTGGCCACCTCGGAGAGGCCGAGGCGACGCTCGCCGCCGGCCAGCAGACGCAGGATCGCGGCGGCCCGGGAGAGCGACTGGATCGGGCCGGGCATGAGGACCTCCACTGACAAGGCTGGCACGCATTCGACAATGTCGCACAGCTCGTGGTCATGTCGACTACGGGGATATCGTCCCGAGTCTGCCAGGCGCGCAGGAGAAGATGCACGTCGCCCACCTGTTCTCGGCCGTTGTTCCACCGGCCACCCGCGCGCAGGGCGCTACGCCGTCACCGGCCACCCGGGGCGGGGCGGTGCTCGGTCACCGGCCACCCTGGGCGGGGCGGTGCTCGGTCACCACCGCCGCCAGCTCGGCGATCTGCTCCGGGCCCACCCGGCAGCAGCCGCCGACCAGCCGCGCTCCGTCCGCCAGCCAGCCGCCCGCGAAACGGGCGGGCCCCTCGGCCGCCCCCCGCCAGCCGCCCGCCCCCCAGCGCTCCCCACTGTTCGGGTACGCCACCACCGGCTTGCCGGTCACCGCCGCCGCCACCCGCACCGCATCGGCCACCTCCCCGGGCGCACAGCAGTTCACGCCGACCGCCACCACCTCCGGCACCCCGGCGGCCAACGCGAACGCCTCCGCCAGCGGCTGCCCGGCCCGGGTCCGCCCGCCGGCCACCGTGAAGCTCAGCCAGGCCGGCACCCCCAGCCCCCTGACGGCCCGCAGCAGCGCCTCCGCCTCCAGCGTGTCCGGCACCGTCTCCAGCGCCAGCACGTCCGGGCCGGCCGCCGCCAGCACCTCCAACCGGGGCCGGTGGAACCGCTCGAGCTCGCCCACCGTCAGCCCGTACCGCCCCCGGTACTCCGAACCGTCCGCCAACACCGCGCCGTACGGCCCCACCGAGGCCGCCACCCACGGCGCACCCTCCCCCGGCCTGCGGCCGGGGGGACCCCCGGATGCCCGCGCCAGCGCCACGCTCGACGCCAGCAGCCGGGCCGCCCCGGCCCGTCCGATCCCGCGCCGGGCGAAACCCTCGAAGCTCGCCTGGTAACTGGCCGTGATCACCACCTGCGCCCCGGCACCGACGTACGCCCGGTGCGCCGCCGTGATCGCCTCCGGTGCGTCCGCCAGCAACCGCGCCGACCAGAGCTCGTCGGCCAGATCGTGCCCGGCCGCCGCCAACTGGTTGGACAGCCCGCCGTCCAGCACCAGCGGCCCCGCCGCCAACGCCGCCGCAAAGCCCTCGGCCAAGCCCCTCTCCTCCCACTACCATCCACCCATGACCACTGACCAGGCTGCCACTCGACCCGCCACCTTCGGCCCGGGCAGGCACTGCCACTGGTGCGGCACCGCCTACCCGGTCGACACCCACGGCTGGCCGCGCACCTGCCCCGGCTGCGGCGAGATCAGCTACCGCAACCCGCTCCCGGTCACCGTCGCCCTGCTCCCGGTCAACCGCCCCGACGGCGGCCAGAGCCTGGTGGTCATCCGCCGCACCATCGAGCCCGGTTACGGCGAGCTGGCCCTCCCCGGCGGCTACGTGGACTACGGCGAGAGCTGGCAGCAGGCCGCCGTCCGCGAGCTCCGCGAGGAGACCGGCATCCTCGCCGACTCCGAGCGGGTCACCCTGGTCGACACCGCCTCGGACAGCCGCGGCGGCTTCCTCTGCCTCTTCGCCCTGCTCCCCGCCCGGGACCTCGCCGCCCTGCCACCGTCCGTCCCCACCGACGAGACCGAGGGCTGGCAGCTCATCGACACCCCGACCCCGCTGGCCTTCCCCTTCCACACCAAGGTCTCCACCGCCTGGTTCGCGGGGGAGTACGAGCGCCACCTCAAGGGGTGACCGCGGGCAGTCCCACCTTCCGCCGCAGCAGGGCGACTTCGTCCTCGGGCCCGCTCACCGCCACCCGTGCCCGCGCACCCCGTCCGAACGCGAACAGCAGCAACTCGCCCGGCTCGCCCACCACCCGCACCGTGCCCGCCAGCCGCTGACCCGCCACCACGTTCCGCCCGTCCGGCAGCGACAGCACCACCCGCACCGGGGTGCGCCGACCGAGCTCCATGCGCACCGTCAACCCCAGGCGCCGCCACAGCAGTTCGCCCAGCTCCGGGCCGACCGGCGCGGGCTCCCAGGAGGCCCCCGCCCGCCGCACGTCCTCCGCGTGCACGAAGTACTCCACCACGTTGGCCGCCTCGTCCGCCCCCGGCAGCGCGAACGCCGACCAGCGCGGCGGGCCCTCGCGCAACCGGCGCACCAGCTCCCCGTACGGCAGCGCCGCGTAGCGCGCCTGCACCCGCTCGGTGTGCCCGGCCAGCGCCGGCAGCACGATCCCCATCGCCGCGTCCGGCCGGGCCTCGCGCAGCACCAGGTGGGCCGCCAGGTCGCGGGTCAGCCAGCCGCCGCAGAGCGTGGGGGAGTCCGGGCCGGCCGCCGCCAGCAGGTCCGCCAGCCGGGCCCGCTGCCCCCGCGCGTGATTCGACATGTTGTCAGAGTAATGAAGGCCGCCATGGTGCGCGCCCGGTGCATGGAGTGATCCACCACAATCGCCGCCCTGCCGCCGGCACCCCCTTGGCGAGCCGACGATCACATGGCATGGTCTGCACCGTCAGCACGCAGCGTCGCGGGCCGCGCCACGAGCGATGTTCCCGCGCACCCTCCGGCCGGGAGACCACACCGTGAGCACCGCACCCAACGGCACCGACCCCACCGAGCCGCTCTGGCGCCCCGACCCCGCCAAGGCCGCCGCCACCCGGCTGGTCGCCTTCCAGCAGTGGGCCGCCACCACCCACGGCGCCCCGGCCGCGCCGCTGGCCCCCGCCCCGGACGACGCCACCGCCGCCACCCGGTACGCCGACCTGCACGCCTGGTCCACCGATGACCTGCAGCGCTTCTGGACCGCCGTCACCGAGTACTTCGACGTCCGGTTCAGCACCCCGGCCGCCGCCGTGCTCCCCGACGCCACCATGCCCGGTGCCCACTGGTTCCCCGGCGCCCGCCTCAACTACGCCGAGCACGCCCTGCGCTTCGGCGATGACCCGGCCCACGCCGACCGGCCCGCCATCCTGCACCTGGACGAGACCCGCGCCGAGCCGCTCGCCGTCAGCTGGGCGGAACTGCGCCGCCAGGTCGCCGCCCTGGCGGCCACCCTGCGCGCCCGGGGCGTCGAGCCCGGCGACCGGGTGGCCGGCTACCTGCCGAACATCCCGCAGGCCGTGGTCGCCCTGCTCGCCACCGCCTCGATCGGCGCCGTCTGGACCTCCTGCGCCCCCGACTTCGGCGCCCGCAGCGTGCTCGACCGCTTCCAGCAGCTCGCCCCCGTCGTCCTGCTCGCCGTCGACGGCTACCACTACGGCGGCAAGGACCACGACCGCGGTGCCGTGGTCGCCGAGCTGCGCGGCGAGTTGCCGTCCGTGCGCACCTTCATCCACGTCCCGCTGCTCGGCACCGAGGCTCCCGAGGGCGCGCTCGACTGGGCCGCCGCCACCGCGGGCGACGCCGAGCCGGAGTTCGCCCGGGTGCCGTTCGAGCAGCCGCTCTGGGTGCTGTACTCCTCCGGCACCACCGGTCTGCCCAAGGCCATCGTGCAGAGCCAGGGCGGCATCCTGGTCGAGCACCTCAAGCAGGCCGCACTCCACCTCGACCTGGGCCCCGAGGACCGGTTCTTCTGGTACACCTCGACCGGCTGGATGATGTGGAACTTCCTGGTGGCCGGCCTGCTGGTGGGGTCGACCATCGTCACGTACGACGGCAGCCCCGGTCACCCCACCACCGGCGCGCTCTGGGAGGTGGCCGCCCGCACCGGCGCCACCGTGCTCGGCACCTCCGCCGCCTACGTGATCGCCAGCCGCAAGGCCGAGCTGCACCCCGGCCGGGACCTCGACCTCAGCGCGGTCCGCTGCATCGGCACCACCGGCTCCCCGCTGCCGCCCGACGGCTTCCGCTGGATCTACGACGAGGTCAAGCCGGACGTCTGGCTCGCCTCGGTCAGCGGCGGCACCGACGTCTGCAGCTGCTTCGTCGGCGGAGTCCCCACCCTGCCCGTCCATCTCGGCGAGATCCAGGCCCCCTGCCTGGGCGCGGCCGTCGAATCCTGGGACGCGGCCGGCAAGCCGCACACCGACGAGGTCGGCGAACTGGTCGTCACCAAGCCGCTGCCGTCGATGCCCACCGGCTTCTGGAACGACCCCGACGGCAGCCGCTACCACGACAGCTACTTCGACACCTACCCCGGCGTCTGGCGGCACGGCGACTGGATCACCGTCACCTCCAGGGGCACCGTGGTGATCCACGGCCGCTCCGACTCCACCCTCAACCGCCAGGGCGTGCGGATGGGCTCCTCCGACATCTACGAGGTGGTCGAGCGCCTGCCCGAGATCGCCGAATCCCTGGTGATCGGCCTGGAGGAGGAGAACGGCGGCTACTGGATGCCGCTCTTCGTGGTGCTGGCCCCCGGCGCCGTGCTCGACGACGACCTGCGCGCCCGGATCCGCACCGCCCTGCGCGAGCAGCTCTCCCCGCGCCACGTGCCGGACGAGGTGATCGCCGTCGACGGCCTGCCGCACACCCTCACCGGCAAGCGGATCGAGGTGCCGGTCAAGCGCCTGCTCAGCGGCACTCCGCTGGCCCAGGCGGTCAACCCCGGGTCCGTCGACAACCTCGACCACCTGCGCTTCTTCGAGCAGCTCGGCCGGCAGCGCCGCGGCTGACCACGCGTGCGGGCCCCTCCCGAAGCGGCGGGGCCCGCACGGCATTCGCTCACTCGCCGGACAGCACCTGCTGCGCGGCCGCCCGCGCACCCTCGGCGCTGTCCGCCGCCCGGGCAGCCTCGGCGGCCCGCCGGCACTGGTCCAGCGTGAACCTGGCCAGCGCGCCGCGCACGTACGGGATCGACGCGGACCCCATCGACAGGCTGGTCACGCCCAGTCCGGTCAGCACGCAGGCCAGCAGTGGATCGGACGCCGCCTCACCGCACACCCCGCAGCCCTTGCCGGCCTCCCGGGCGGCCTGCGCCGCGGCCGCCACCAGGTCGAGCAGGGCGGGCTGCCACGGGTCCTGCAGCCGGGCCAGCGCGCCCACCTGACGGTCCGCCGCGAAGGTGTACTGCGCGAGGTCGTTGGTGCCCAGTGAGAGGAACTCGACCTCCGCCAGGATCGACCGGGCCCGCAGCGCGGCAGACGGGATCTCCACCATCGCGCCGAACTTGGCGTGCAGCCCCGCCTCCCGGCAGGCGTCGGCGAACGCCCGGGCATCCGCCCGGTCGGCCACCATCGGCGCCATCACCTCGAGGTGCACCGGCAGCCCCTCCGCGGCCCGGGCCAGGGCGCGCAGCTGGGTCGCCAGCACCTCGGGATGGTCCAGCAGGGTGCGCAGGCCGCGCACCCCCAGCGCGGGATTGGGCTCGTCGGCCGGGCTCAGGAAGGCCAGCGGCTTGTCCGCGCCCGCGTCCAGCACCCGCACCACCACGCGGCCCTCCGGGAACGCCCCCAACACCTGCCGGTAGGCGGCCGTCTGGGTGTCCTCGCTCGGCGCCTGAGCGGAGTCGTCGAGGAAGAGGAACTCGGTGCGGAACAGCCCGACGCCCTCGGCGCCCGCGGCCACCGCCGCCGTCACGTCCCCAGGCCCGCCCACGTTGGCCAGCAGCGGCACCAGGTGACCGTCCGAGGTACGGCCCGGACCGGACGAGGCGGCCAGGGCCGCCTTCCGCTCGGCCGCCACCCGGCGCAGCTCCTCCTGCCGCTCGGCGCTCGGCTCGACCAGCACCTCACCGCTGCTGCCGTCCACCGCCACCGTGGTGCCCTCGGCCAGCTCGGTCGCGCCGGGCAGTGCGACGACGGCCGGCACCCCCATGGCCCGCGCCAGGATCGCCGAGTGACTGGTCGGCCCGCCCTCCTCGGTGACGAACCCGAGGACCAGCGCCGGGTCGAGCAGCGCGGTGTCGGCGGGCGCCAGGTCGCGGGCCAGCAGCACGTACGGCTCGTCGCTGTCCGGCACGCCCGGCATCGGCACGCCCATCAGCCGGGCGACGATCCGGTTGCGCACATCGTCCAGGTCGGCCACCCGGCCGGCCAGGTACTCGCCGGCCGAGGCCAGCAGCGCCCGGTAGGCCGCGAACGCGTCGTAGACCGCCCGCTCGGCGCTGCTGCCCACCGCGATGCGGCGCGCCACGTCGGCCGCCAACTCCGGGTCCTGGGCCATCAGCGCCTGGGCCTCCAGCACCGCCTGAGCCTCGCCGCCGGCCAGGTTGCCCCGGGCGATCAGGTCGGCGGCCACGGCGTCGACGGCCTGCTGGGCCCGGGCCTGCTCGCGGCCGGCCTCCTCGGCGGGCACCTGGTTGGCCGTGGGCTCCAGCACGGCCGTGCCCATGTGGCGCACCTGGCCGATCGCCACCCCGTGGCTGACGCCCACCCCGCGCAGCATCTTCTCCATGTCCTTCTTTCCTTTCCACCCGGCACCGCCGCCCCGCCCAACCGAAACACGGCGGGTGCGGCGCTGTCCGGCCAATGGCTCGGTCGGGCTGGGGCCGGGGCTCAGACCGGCCCGGTCCAGGCTCGACTTCCGGCTCGGTCCCGGGTTCAGGCCCAGGTGAAGAGTTCGCCGCCGGTGACGATCTCGCCGGCCTCGGCGACCGCGCTGAGCGCCTCGGCGGAGGCCTCCAGGGCCACGATCGGGGAGATCGGCGACTTGCCCGCGGCCTCCACGGCGGCGGGGTTCCACTTGACCACCGGCTGGCCGCGCTTCACCTGGTCGCCCTTGCTCACCAGCAGTTCGAAGCCCTCGCCGTTGAGCTGCACGGTGTCGATGCCCAGGTGGGTCAGCACGCCGTGGCCGTCGGCGTCCAACACCACGAAGGCGTGCGGGTGCATGGAGACGACCAGCCCGTCGACCGGGGCCACCGCCGTGGTGGGCTCGCGCACCGGGTCGACGGCGGTGCCCGGTCCGACCATGGCGTCGGAGAAGACCGGGTCGGGCACGGCGGCGAGTCCAACGGCGCGGCCGGTGAGCGGCGACGTCACAGTGGTCATGGTGGAGCCTCCCAGGTACGGGGTACAGCGTGCGGCCGCTCACAGCGGCTGGGGGAGTGCCGAGCGAGGCCTTGATCACGCCAAGTTCGGACATATGGTTGCAGAACGGGCCATGAGTCGAGTCGCCTGGCGCGCCTGCCCGCGATCCCTGTGCGAACCGCCGGCGCTCCGGGTCAGGGCAGGCCGGGGCCGCCGAGTGACTCAGTGGTCTAGTCCTCTTGCTCGACGCGCCGCACTCTACGGCATGCGGGTGAGCTCGACGATCGCCCCGGCGCGTCGGACCGCGCGGTGCTGGCCACTCGGCTCCGGGGTGCGCACGATGCTCGATTAGGCACTCGGGCGCGGAGCCGCTATGGTTGCTCGGGTCGCCGCGAGGCGATGGTGAATCCAGCGAAACGGCTGAGCGAAAGTCCGGTGAAATCGGACCGAATCTCATCTGATAAGCTGAGG
>NZ_JAJJPA010000003.1 GCF_020907985.1 Kitasatospora humi
GAAGAAGCCCCGACGGGTCACCCGTCGGGGCTCTTCTGCATGCCCGCGGACCCGGCCGGTCAGAGCTGCAGCTTGAATCCCACGTGCGAGCCGGTGAATCCGAGCCGCTCGTAGAACCGGTGTGCGTCTGCCCGCCTGCTGTCCGAGGTGAGCTGCACCAGACCGGCGCCGAGCCGGCCGGATTCCTCGATCGCCCACTGGATGAGGTGGGTGCCCAGGCCGTTGCCGCGCTCGCTCGCCTTGATGCGCACCGCCTCGATGATCGTTCGGGTGGTGCCGGCCCGCGACAGCCCGTGGATCACGCTGAGCTGCAGCGTGCCGATCACCTCGCCGTCGCGTTCGGCCACGGTCGGGTGCTGGTTCGGGTCGGCCGCCAGCCGGTCGAAGGCGGCGTGATAGGGCGTCAGATCGTCGGGTGTCTCCCTGCTGGTCCCCAGTGAGTCTTCGATGAGCAGGGCCACGATCGCGGGGACGTCTTCACGGGTCGCCGGACGGATGATCAGATCGTTCATGCGGGGCAGCCTAGCGGCGCGCCGGCCCGCTCAACTGCCGGGAGGAGTGCTGGTGATCACCGAGAAGACCGCCCCCTGCGGATCGGTGAGCTGCACGAAGCGCCCGACCCCGGGTTCGTCGATCACCTCACCGCGTTGCCCGCCACCCAGCTCCACCGCCTTGGCGCGGGTCGCCTCCACATCGGCCACCTCGAAGTACGGCAGCCAGTAGGAGCCGGTGTGCACGGCCTTGTCCACGGGGATCAGGGTGGCGATACCGCCCTGGCTGGCATCCGTGCCGCCGCCGGTCGGGGTGATCACGGTGTAGGTGAAGTCGCCGAACGGGACGTCCTGCTCGAGCCAGTTGAAGACCTTCCGGTAGAACACCTTGGCCTGCTCGGGGTCGCTGCTGTGCAGTTCCGTCCAGCAGAGGGTGCCGATGCTGGTCACGGCGTCCACGCCTCTGGTGGTGCCCGGTTGCCAGACGGCGAAGGTGGCGCCGGTGGGATCGGTGAAGCCCGCCATCCGGCCGGAGGTGAAGACGTCGAAGGGGCCGAACCGGACCGCACCGCCGGCCTGGGAGACCAGCGTGGCCGTCCGGTCGGCGTCCTCGGTCCGGAAGTAGACCGTCCAGGCCGCCGCACCGCTCCCCTCGGTCAACGGCCCCAGGGCGGCCACGGTCTGTTCGCCCAGGCGGAAGAAGCCGTAACCGCCGGCGTTCGGCCCGGCCGAAGCGAAGGTCCAGCCGAACAGCTGACCGTAGAAGGCCTGGGCCGCGTCGGTGTCGGGGCTGCCGAGGTCGATCCAGTTGGGAGCGCCGGGCGCGAAATCGGTGGTCAACATGGTGTCGTCCGCTTCAGTCGAAAGGGTCTCCACTTGTCATCGTCGGCCTTGGACGCGGTGGCCACAATCGCGGCCGGTGGTGTCGGTACGGAGCGGTAGCGTTCATCCCACACGGCGCTACCGCGGAAGGGCCGCCACCACCACAGAGGGGGTTACCGGATGGGCACGCTGCAGGGCCGGCAGGCGCAGGCCGCGGTACCACCCCAGCCGGCCCAGCTGGAGGGCGTGCTGGAGCGGATCACCTACGCCAACGAGGAGACCGGCTACACCGTCGCCCGGGTCGACACCGGCCGCGGCGGCGAGCTGCTGACCGTGGTCGGCGCCCTGCTCGGTGCTCAGGTCGGTGAGTCGCTGCGGATGCACGGCCGCTGGGGCTCGCACCCGCAGTACGGCCGCCAGTTCACCGTGGAGAACTACACCACCGTGCTGCCGGCCACCGTGCAGGGGATCCAGCGCTACCTGGGCTCGGGCCTGATCAAGGGCATCGGGCCGAAGTTCGCCGAGCGGATCGTGGGCCACTTCGGCATCGACACCCTCACGGTGATCGAGGAGCAGCCGTCCCGCCTGATCGAGGTTCCGGGGCTCGGCCCCAAGCGCACCAAGATGATCGCCGCGGCCTGGGAGGAGCAGAAGGCGATCAAGGAGGTGATGGTCTTCCTCCAGGGGGTGGGGGTGTCGACGTCGCTGGCCGTGCGGATCTACAAGAAGTACGACGACGCCTCGATCAGCGTGGTGAAGAACGAGCCGTACCGGCTGGCCGCCGATGTCTGGGGCATCGGCTTCCTCACCGCCGACCGGATCGCCCAGGCGGTCGGGATCCCGCACGACAGCCCGGAGCGGGTCAAGGCGGGTCTGCAGTACGCGCTGTCGCAGAGCAGCGACCAGGGCCACTGCTACCTCCCGGAGGAGCGGCTGATCGCGGACGGCGTGAAGCTCCTCCAGGTGGACGTCGGCCTGGTGATCGACTGCCTGGGCGAGCTGGTCGCCGAGGAAGGCGTGGTCCGGGAGCTGCTGCCGGGGGATGACGGCGAGTCGGTCAGCGCGATCTACCTGGTGCCGTTCCACCGGGCCGAGGTGTCGCTCTCCAACCAGCTGCTGCGGCTGCTGCACGCCGACGCGGACCGGATGCCCGCCTTCTCCGACCGGCACGGCCCGGGTGTCGACTGGTCGAAGGCGCTGCCGTGGCTGGCCGAGCGGACCGGCGCCGAGCTGGCGCCCGAACAGGAGCAGGCGGTCCGGCTGGCACTGACCGAGAAGGTCGCCGTGCTGACGGGCGGTCCGGGCTGCGGCAAGTCGTTCACCGTCAAGTCGATCGTCACCCTGGCGCTGGCCAAGCGGGCGAAAGTGCTGCTGGCCGCACCGACCGGCCGGGCGGCCAAACGGCTGGCCGAGCTGACCGGGCATCAAGCGGCCACGGTTCACCGGTTGTTGGAGCTGCGGCCGGGGGGCGAGGCGGCCTACGACCGGGACCGTCCGCTGGACGCCGACCTGGTGGTGGTGGACGAGGCCTCGATGCTGGATCTGATCCTGGCGAACAAGCTGGTCAAGGCGGTGGCGCCGGGAGCGCACCTGCTGTTCGTGGGCGATGTGGACCAGCTGCCGTCGGTGGGGGCGGGCGAGGTGCTGCGGGACATGCTGGCGGACGGTGGCCCGATCCCGTCGGTGCGGCTGACCAGGATCTTCCGCCAGGCCCAGCAGTCCGGTGTGGTGGTCAACGCGCACCGGATCAACGAGGGCAAGCCGCCGCTCACCGACGGCCTGCCCGACTTCTTCCTGTTCGTGGAGGACGACACCGAGCGCACCGCCGGCCTGGTGGTCGACGTGGTGGCCCGCCGGATCCCGCAGCGCTTCCGGCTGGACGCACGGCGCGACGTGCAGGTGCTCGCTCCGATGCACCGCGGCCCGGCCGGCGCGGGCAACCTCAACACCCTGCTCCAGGCGGCCGTGACCCCGGGCCGCGAGGGCCTGCCGGAGAAGCGCTTCGGCGGTCGCACCTTCCGGGTCGGCGACAAGGTCACCCAGATCCGCAACAACTACGAGAAGGGCAGCAACGGAGTCTTCAACGGCACCGTGGGCGTGGTGACTTCGCTCAGTGTGGAGGATCAGCGGCTCACCGTGCTGACCGACGAGGACGAGGAGGTGCCGTACGACTTCGACGAACTTGACGAACTGCAGCATGCCTACGCGGTGACGATTCACCGCTCGCAGGGCAGCGAGTACCCGGCGGTGGTGATTCCCGTCACGACCTCGGCCTGGACCATGCTGCAGCGGAACCTGCTGTACACGGCGGTCACCCGGGCCAAGAAGCTGGTGGTTCTGGTGGGCTCGCGCAAGGCGATCGGGCAAGCGGTGCGGACGGTGGGGGCCGGTCGCAGGCATGCAGCGCTTGACCACCGGCTGTCAAGCGGATGAACAGCTCGAACCCGAATGGGGTATTGGGGCGGAACGGGGGTATCTTGACGTGAAGAAATTGATGGACCAGCCTAGTCGTGCAGTGATCTTGTCCGGTTCGTACCGGCCGGGGCTGCCGATTTTGTAGGGGCAGGCTCTTTTGGGCCACCCCGGGTGCGCGGTCGCCCACCGCATGGGGGAGGGTGGACGGCAGGGCACGCGAAGCGGATTTCAATACGTCGGTGAGGAATAGCGTGAGCGAGAACAGTCAAGGCGCCGTAGTCCTGAAGTACCAGGGCGGCGAGTACGAGTACCCCGTGGTCGAGAGCACGGCGGGCAACTCTGGGTTCGACATCTCGAAGCTGCTCCCGCAGACCGGCCTGGTCACCCTGGACAACGGCTTCGGCAACACCGCTGCGTACAAGTCCGCCATCACCTTCGTCGACGGTGACAACGGCATCCTCCGCTACCGCGGTTACCCGATCGAGCAGCTGGCCGAGCAGGGCAGCTTCATCGAGACCGCCTACCTGCTGATCAACGGTGAGCTCCCGACCGCCGACCAGCTGGCGACCTTCAGCAGCGACATCACCCAGCACACCCTGCTGCACGAGGACGTCAAGCGCTTCTTCCAGGGCTTCCCCCGGGACGCGCACCCGATGGCGATGCTGTCCTCGGTGGTCGGCGCGCTCTCCACCTTCTACCCGGAGAGCCACAACCCCTTCGACGACGCCCAGCGCAACCTGTCGGCCGTCCGCCTGCTGGCGAAGCTGCCGACCATCGCCGCCTACGCCTACAAGAAGGCGATGGGCCAGCCGTTCGTCTACCCGCGCAACGACCTGAGCTACGTCGAGAACCTCCTGCGGATGACCTTCGCCGTCCCGGCGGAGGAGTACGAGCTGAACCCGGTGATCGTCAACGCGCTGGACAAGCTCCTCATCCTGCACGCCGACCACGAGCAGAACTGCTCCACCTCCACGGTGCGCCTGGTCGGCTCCAGCCACGCCAACATGTTCGCCTCGGTCTCGGCCGGCATCTCGGCGCTCTGGGGCCCGCTGCACGGCGGCGCCAACCAGGCCGTGCTGGAGATGCTGGAGCAGATCCAGAAGGACGGCGGCGACGTCGACGCCTTCATCCGCAAGGTGAAGAACCGCGAGGACGGCGTCAAGCTGATGGGCTTCGGCCACCGCGTGTACAAGGCCTTCGACCCGCGTGCCGCGCTGGTCAAGGGCCTGGCGCACGAGGTGCTCGGCCAGCTCGGCAAGTCGGACGAGCTGCTGGAGATCGCGCTCAAGCTGGAGGAGCACGCGCTCAGCGACGACTTCTTCATCTCCCGCAAGCTGTACCCGAACGTCGACTTCTACACCGGTCTGATCTACCGCGCGATGGGCTTCCCGACCAGCATGTTCACCGTGCTGTTCGCGCTCGGCCGGCTCCCCGGCTGGATCGCCCACTGGCAGGAGATGATCAAGGAGCCGGGCAGCCGGATCGGCCGTCCGCGCCAGATCTACACCGGCACCGCGATCCGGGATTACGTGGCGCTCGACAAGCGCTGACCCGCGCGCCCGTGCGGCGCGCCGCACGCGCTCCGCGCCGCACGCCGCACCGCGCTCCGCGCCGCAACACTGACGTGGCTGAAGCGCTGAAGTGCCGAAACGAAGGGCCCCACTGCTCGGCAGTGGGGCCCTCCGCACGTGCGACGCACGGCGACCGAGCGAAGCGGAGACGAGACCGGGAACGGCCGCTCAAAGCGTTCCAGATCCACTCCACTGCCCGGCGCCGTGCGCGAGGACCGTCGTAGCACGACAGTCATCCCGGGGCCCGCCGGAGCCCCGACGGCGACCTGGCCGCGGGTGCGCGGGCCGGCCCAGGGGGGAGGGTGGCACGCGCACGCCGTTCCGCGGAGAAAGGTCGCACTCACCAAGGTAAGACGTATCAGGCCCGGCAAAGTTACGTCCGTGCGGTGTGAGTTGCCTCTCGCTGCTCGGTGCCACCCGCACATACCACACGATCCTCGGCGCCGAGCGTCACCCTCCCCGCAGTGACGGCAACCCTGCGTGATAGGAATCGTGTCATTCCGGTATGGACAGGGCGGGAGATTTGCAGATGGCCAGGAATGTTGTCGTCACGGGCGGTGGCACCGGAATCGGCCTGGAGATCGCCCGGCGCTTCGTCGAGGCCGGCGAGCAGGTGGTGATCGTGGGCCGCCGCCGCGCGGTCCTGGACGCTGCCGTCGCCGAGCTCGGCGGCGGCGTCGCGCCGCTGGTCTGCGACCTGGCCGATCCGGACGAGGTGGAGGCCGCGCTGCACGCGCTGCCGTCCCGGATCGACGTGCTGGTGAACAACGCGGGCAGCCGGGAGACCGGCTTCGGCGTCGGCCCGCACGCACTGCTGGCCCGCTGGCGCGGCGACTTCGAGCGCAATGTGCTGACCGCCGTGCTGCTCACCGAGTCGGTCCGGGACCGGCTTACCCCGGGGGAGGGCCGGGTGGTCACGATCAGCTCGATCGCCGCGCTGCGCGGGGCCGGCTCGTTCGGAGCCGCCAAGGCCTCGCTGCACGCCTGGAACCACTTCCTGGCCGCCCAGTTGGGCCCGTCCGGGATCACCGCCAACATCGTCGCCCCGGGCACGGTGGCCGGCACCGAGTTCTTCGGGCCCCGGCTGGACGAGGCCGAGGTCTCCCGCCGGGCCGCCCGCACCCTGCTGGGCCGGATCGGCGAGACCGGCGAGGTGGCCGCGGCCGTGCACTTCCTGGCCTCCCCGGAAGCCGGCTTCATCACCGGCGAGATCCTGCACTGCAACGGCGGCGAGCTCCTCGGACGCTGACGTCCGAGGAGCTGCTTCGGCTCGACGACCAGCCGGGGACCCGATCGGCGGGTCAGCCGCCGAAGCGGCGCAGCCGCAGGCTGTTGCTGACCACGAAGACCGAGGAGAAGGCCATCGTCGCGCCGGCCACCACCGGGCTGAGCAGGCCGGTGGCGGCCAGCGGCAGCGCCGCCACGTTGTAGGCGAAGGCCCAGAACAGGTTGCCCTTGATGGTGGCCAGGGTCCGCCGGGAGAGTCGGATCGCGTCGGCGGCCACCCGCAGGTCGCCGCGGACCAGGGTCAGGTCGCCGGCCTCGATCGCCGCGTCGGTCCCGGTGCCCATCGCCAGGCCAAGGTCGGCCTGGGCCAGCGCGGCGGCGTCGTTGACCCCGTCACCGACCATGGCCACCGAGCGGCCCTCGGCCTGCAGCCGCCGGACCTGGGCCACCTTGTCCTCCGGGAGCACCTCGGCGATCACGTCGGCGGCCGGGATCCCCACCTCGGCGGCCACCGCCTCGGCGGCCGCCCGGTGGTCGCCGGTCAGCAGCACCGGGCGCAGACCCAGTTCGCGCAGCTCCCGCACCGCTTGGGCGCTGGTCGGCTTGACGGTGTCGGCCACCACCAGCACCGCCCGGGCCGCGCCGTCCCAGCCGACCGCGACGGCCGTCCGCCCGGCCGCCTCCGCCTCGGCCTTGGCGGCCGCGAGCCCGGCGTCCAGCGGCTGCGCCCAGTCGGCCAGCAGGCGCTCCCGGCCGGCCAGCACCGCGTGGCCGTCCACCACCCCCCGCACACCCAGGCCCGGCACGTTCTCGAAGCCCTCGACGCCCGGCAGGGCGCCCAGCTTCTCAGCGGCGGCCGCCGCGACGGCCCGGGCGATCGGGTGCTCCGAGGCGTCCTCCAGCGCGCCGGCCAGCCGCAGCGCCTGCTCCTCGGAAACCCCGTCGGCGGTGTGCACGGCGGTCAGCGCCATCTTTCCGGTGGTCACCGTGCCGGTCTTGTCCAGCACGATGGTGTCGACCCGGCGGGTGGTCTCCAGTACTTCGGGACCCTTGATCAGGATGCCGAGCTGCGCGCCGCGCCCGGTGCCGACCATCAGCGCGGTCGGGGTGGCCAGGCCCAGGGCGCACGGGCAGGCGATGATCAGCACCGCGACCGCGGCGGTGAACGCCTCGGTGGGGCTGCCGCCGGCCAGCAGCCAGCCGCCCAGGGTGCCCAGCGCGAGGAGGACCACCACCGGTACGAAGACCGCGGAGATCCGGTCGGCCAGCCGCTGCGCCGCGGCCTTGCCGTTCTGCGCCTGCTCGACCAGCTCGGCCATCCGGGCCAGCTGGGTGTCGGCACCGACCCGGCGGGCCTCGACCACCAGGCGGCCGCCCGCGTTGACGGTGGCGCCGGTGACCGGGTCGCCGACCGAGACCTCGACCGGAACGGACTCGCCGGTGAGCATCGAGGCGTCCACCGCGGAGGCGCCCTCCACCACCACGCCGTCGGTGGCGATCTTCTCGCCCGGCCGGACCACGAACCGGGTGCCGACGGTGAGTCCGGTGACCGGGATCCGCACCTCGCGGCCGTCCCGCAGCACCGCGACGTCCTTGGCCCCCAGGTCCAGCAGGGCGTGCAGGGCGGCTCCGGCGCGCCGCTTGGAGCGGGCCTCCAGCCAGCGGCCGAGCAGGATCAGGGCGGTGACGGCGGCGGCCGTCTCCAGGTAGAGGGACGATCCGGCGTCGGTCCGGTCGACCGCCAGTGAGAACGTGTGCTTCATGCCGGGCCGCCCGGCCTCGCCCCAGAACAGCGCCCAGACGGACCAGCCGAACGCGGCCAGGGTGCCCAGCGAGACCAGGGTGTCCATGGTGGCCGCGCCGTGCCGCAGGTTGGTGGCGGCGGCGTGGTGGAACTGCCAGCCGCCGTACAGCACCACCGGGCCGGTCAGGGCGAAGGCCAGCCACTGCCAGTTGGTGAACTGCAGCGCGGGGACCATGGAGAGCAGGATCACCGGGACGGTGAGCAGCGCGCTGACCGTGAGTCGCTCGCGCAGCGGGTCCGGTGCCTCGGCGGGTGCCGCGGTCCCAGGGGTGGGCGCGGGGGCGGTCGGCGGCGGGGGCAGCTCGGCGGTGTAGCCGGTGCGCTCCACGGTGGCGATCAGGTCGGCCACCGTGACGCCGGGGCCGAAGTCGACCCGGGCCTTCTCGGTCGCGAAGTTGACGGTGGCCTCGACGCCGTCCAGCCGGTTGAGCTTCTTCTCGATCCGGGCCGCGCACGAGGCGCAGGTCATCCCGCCGATCGACAGCTCGACGCGGTCGACGGCCGCACTGGCGACGGTGCTGCTGGCGGTGCTCATCGTGCTGGTCTCCTTCGAAGATCCGGGGTGCGGGGGGCGGCCGGTGGGGACGCGCCCCCCCGGGACCGCGGTCAGGCCGCGGGGCCGACCAGTTCGTAGCCGGCCTCGTCGATCGCGGCGCGGACGTCGGCCTCGTCCAGCGGCTGCTCGGAGGAGACGGTGACGGTGCCGGCCTTGGCGTCGGCGGCGACGGTGAGCACGCCGGTCAGTGCGGAGAGCTCCTCGGTCACCGACTTCTCGCAGTGGCCGCAGCTCATGCCGGTGACGGTGTAGGTGGTCGTGCTGGCCATTGAGAGCCTCCGAGGGTCAGGGGCGCCGGGTGGCGCCGTACCGTTGAGAACACCATACCCCCCTAGGGTATTCCGTAAGAGGGGGGCGCTGCGGGCGGCGTGAGATGATCGCCACAGCAGGGCACTGAGAGTAGCCGCATGTGGACACAGAGTGCTATTCCATCGTCCCCGGGCACACGAGAAGGCCACCTGGTCACAATGCGTGTCCAGGTGGCCTTCGGATGCGGATGAGGATCAGTGCGGTGACGACACCTCGGCCAGCGCGGCGAACAGCAGCGCGGTGGAGGTGGCGCCCGGGTCCTGGTGGTCGACGCTGCGCGGCCCCAGGTAGGAGGCGCGGCCCTTGCGGGCCTCCAGCGGGATGGTGGCCCGGGCCCCCGCCTCGGCGGCCTCGGCGGCCAGCGCGCTCGCCTCGCGCAGCGTGAAGCCATCGAAGGCGGCGCGCTCCAGCGCGGCGACGGCCGGTTCGAAGGCGTCCACGATGGTCTTGTCGCCGACCGCCGCGCCGCCCAGCTTCTGCAGCGCGGTCAGACCGGCCCGCAGCGCCTCGGCCAGCGCCGTCAGGTCGGCGGTGGGCGCGGGCAGCGCGGTGCCGGCCGCCCGCAGGACGCTGCCGTAGAGCGGTCCGGAGGCGCCGCCGACCTTGGAGATCAGGGTGGTGCCCGCCCGGATCAGCACGGTGCCGGGCGGCGTCGCCGGGTCGAGGGAGTCCAGCAGCTCGGTGACGGCCACGAAGCCGCGGCGAAGGTTGCTGCCGTGATCGCCGTCGCCGATCGCGGCGTCCAACTCGGTGAGCTCCTGGTGCCGTTGTTCGACGGCCGCGGCCGCGGCACGCAGCCAGGCGACGGCGAGGTCGTGGTCGATGGCGTAGGACATTGCTGATGCTCCGTCGGTCTCACAAGGGGTTGTCAGGACCAGCGCAGGGCGGGGGTGGCGACGGGCGCGTCCCAGAGCTCCAGGAGCTGCGGGTCGGCCTTGGTCAGGGTGAGCGAGAACCCGGCCATGTCCAGGCTGGTCACGTAGTTGCCGACCAGCCGACGGGCGATGGTGATGCCGCGCTCGGCGAGGCGGGCGGCCACCTCGCCGTAGACCAGGTAGAGCTCGTGCAGCGGGGTGCCGCCCAGGCCGTTCACCAGGGCGATCACCTGGTCGCCCGAGGTCAGGGTGTGGTCGGCCAGGACGGTCTCCACCACTTCGGCCGCCAGCTCGCGGGCGGGGCGCAGTGGCTCGCGGCGGCGGCCCGGTTCGCCGTGGATGCCGACACCGGCCTCGATCTCGTCGCCCGGCAGGTCGAAGCCGGGCTTGCCGGCGGCCGGTACGGTCGCGGCGGTCAGCGCCACCGCGAAGGAGCGGGACAGGGCGTTGGCCAGCTGGCCGATCGAGGCCACCTCGGCGGCGCCGGCCCCGCGCTCGGCCAGCGCGCCGCAGACCTTCTCCACCACCACGGTGGCGCCGGTGCCGCGCCGGCCGGCGGTGAACGTGGAGTCCTGCACCGCCACGTCGTCGTCCACGAGCACGGTGCGGACCTCGGTGCCCTGCTCGGCGGCGAGTTCGGCGGCGAGCGAGAAGTTCAGCACGTCGCCGGTGTAGTTCTTGACCACGAAGACCACGCCGGCCCCGCCGTCGACGGCCGAGATCGCGGCCAGCATCTGGTCCGGCACGGGGGAGGTGAACACCTCGCCGGGGCAGGCCGCGTCCAGCATTCCGGGGCCGACGAAGCCGGTGTGCAGCGGTTCGTGACCGGAGCCGCCGCCGGAGACCAGTGCCACCTTGCCCGGACGCGGTGCGTCCGACCGGTGCACCACCCGGGCCGTCCGGTCCACCGTCAACTCGGGATGTGCGGCGGCGATTCCGGCGAGGGTGTCGTCGAGCACGGACTCGGGCGTGTTGATCAGCTTCTTCATGCGGACTCCCGGGTGGCGGTCGGACCGTGCTGTCGAACCTACGCCACCGGATGGGATTCCTCAGCCGTTCACCCTGCCTGGCGTGGCGGTCCGGCTAGGCTCGGCCCATGAGGACCTCGGTGGGAATCGTCCTGGTGTCGCACAGCCCGCAGCTCGGCGCGGGGGTGCGCGAACTGGCCGAGCAACTGGGCGGCGGCGCCGTGACGGTGGCGGTCGCGGCCGGCACCGAGGACGGCTCGACGGGCACCAGCTACGAGCTGATCCAGGCCGCCGTGCACGCGGCCGACGGCGGCGCCGGCGTGGCGGTGCTGCCGGACCTGGGCAGTGCCGTGCTGACCACCCGCGCGGTGCTCGCCGACCTGGACCGCCCCGATCAAGTGGTGCTGGTGGACGCCCCGTTCGTGGAGGGAGCGGTGGCGGCCGTGGTGACCGCCTCCACCGGGGCGGCGCTCGCCGAGGTGGTCCGGGCCGCCCAGGAAGCCTGGCAGTCGCACAAGTTCTGATCCGCGGTCAGTTCGTCACTTGGCGTCCGCGTAGCACTCCACCACGGCGGTGCTCATCGGGAACTGCACCGGGGTCGGCCCGAAGACCAGTCGACTGGCCTCGGCAGCCGACTCGTTGACCGCTGACACCACCTGCCCGGCCAGCTCGGCGGGAGTGTGCACGATCACCTCGTCATGCTGGAAGAAGACCAGGTGCGGGTGGTCGGGGAGCTGCGCGAGTCTTCGGCGCAGCGCGGCGATCAGTGCCAGCGCCCAGTCCGCCGCCGAGGCCTGGATGACGAAGTTGCGGGTGAACCGGCCGCGGGCCCGGGCCGAGCGCGGCCCCTGCTCGCCCTCGCCGGCCGCCGCCTCGGTGAGGTCCAGCCAGGCGTCCGACGGCGGCGGGCAACTGCGCCCCAGCCGGGACCGGACGATGCCGCCCTCCTCCCCGGTGCGGGCCGCCGCCTCCACGTAGCCCATCGCGGCGGGATAGCGCTGCCGCAGGATGGCCAGCAGCGGGCCGATGTCCCCGCTGGTCTGCCCGTACATCGCGCCGAGCAGACCGAGCTTGGCCTTGTCCCGCTCGCCGTGGAACGCGGTGGCGGCCAGCGCCTGGTAGAGGTCGCCGCCGGCGGCGCTGCGGGCCAGCCCGGCGTCCTCGGAGAGCGCCGCCAGCACCCGGGGCTCCAACTGGGCGGCATCGGCCACCACCAGTCGCCGGCCCGGGTCGGCCACCACCGCCCGGCGCAGCAGCCGCGGGATCTGCAGCGCACCGCCGCCCCGGCTGGCCCAGCGGCCGGAGACCACGCCGCCCACCACGTACTCCGGGCGGAACCGGCCGCCGCGCGCCCAGGTCTCCTGCCAGGCCCAGCCGTGCGCGGAGTGGATCCTGGACAGCTCCTTGTAGCGGATCATCAACTCGGCGGCCGGGTGGTCGATCCCGCGCAGCTCCCAGACCCGGGTGGAGGAGAGCCGGATGCCCTGGTCGGCGAAGGCCTTCAGCACCTGGGCGTGCGAGTCGGGATTGAACGGCTTGCTGCCCAGCGCCTGTTGGAGCCGCACCGCGAGCTCGGCCAGCCGGGCCGGCTGCGTGCCGGGGACGGTCGGGCGCGGGCCCAGCAGTTCGGTGAGCATCGCGTCGTGCACCTCGGTGCGCCAGGGCAGCCCGTCGGCGGCCATCTCCGCGGCGGCCAGCGCACCGGCCGACTCGGCGGCCACCAGCAGCCGGAACCGGGCGCGCTCCGCCGCGTCATCGATGGCGCCGAGGCGGCGCTGCTGGTCGGCGTGGACGGCGAGCACGGCGGTGAGCGCGTCGGTGCCCGGCGGCAGCTGCAACCGGTCGGGGGCGAACAGCGAATCCTGGGCCTCGGCCGCGCCGGCCTCCGGCAGATCGTCGGGCACCGGCAGGCCGCGCAACCGCGCCCAGGCGGCGCCCAGCGAGCGCGGCGCGCCCCAGCGGCCCTCGTGCCCCAGCAGCAGCGGCTCGACCAGCCGCAGGTCGTGGCAGCGGCCCAGTCGGCGCGGCAGCTCGGCCAGCAGCGGGGCATAGGCCGACTCGGCGGCGGCCCAGACCCAGCGCGGCCGCTCGGCGGCCTCCAGCTCGGCCACCGCGGCGGCCAGCTCCCGCGTGGTCAGCACCCCGCCGACCGGCTCGCCCAGCTCGGTGAGGCGCTGCAGCCGGCCGCCGCGCCCGTGCTGGTCGGGCACCAGGGCGATCCTGGACGTCATCGGCGGCCTCCTGTTCGGGTCGGTGTCGGGCACGGATCAGGCAATCCCGACCGTAGCGCCCCGCACTGACAACCGGGCCGGATCGACCAGCGGGAGAGCAGCGCGGCGCGTAGGGTCGGCGGAATGACGGACAACCCCTTCCTCGCGCCAAGCTCGCTGCCGTACCAGCTTCCGCCGTTCGGCGAGATCCGGGAGGAGCACTACCGGCCCGCACTCGACCAGGGCATGGCCGAGCAGCTCGCCGAGATCGCCCGGATCACCGGCAACCCGGAGCCCGCGGACTTCGAGAACACCGTGGTCGCGCTGGAGCGCAGTGGTGCCCTGCTGACCCGGGTGCTGGTGGTCTTCGACAACCAGTCCTCCGCCGACACCAATGACGCCGTTCAGGAGCTGGAGATCGAGTACCGGCCGAAGCTGGCCGCGCACGCCGACGCGATCCACCTGGACCGGGCGCTCTTCGCCCGGATCGACGAGGTCCACCGGAACCGGGGCGAGCTGGGGCTGGACGCCGAGTCGCTGCGGCTGCTGGAGCGCCGCCACCAGCAGCTGGTCCGGGCCGGCGCCCGGCTGTCCGCCGCCGAGCAGCGGCGGCTGCGCGAGCTGAACGCCGAACTGGCCGCCGCCTCCGCCACCTTCGAGCAGCAGCTGCGGGCCGCCAACGCGGCCGGTGCGCTGCTGGTCACGGACGTCGAGCAGCTGGCTGGACTCTCCGAGGGCGAGATCGAGGCCGCCGCCGAGCGGGCCCGTGAGCGCGGCGAGGAGGGCTACCTGCTGGCCCTGGTGAACTTCACCAACCAGCCGCTGCTGGCCAAGCTCGCCGACCGCGGCCTGCGCCGCCGGCTGCTGGACAGCGCCCTCGCCCGGGGGTTGAGCACCAACGGCCCGCTGGCCGCCCGGATGGCCGCGCTGCGCGCCGAGCGGGCCGCCCTGCTCGGCCACCCCAGCCACGCCGCCTACGTGCTGGACGACCAGACGGCCGGCTCGGTGGACGCCGTCGACGAGCTGCTGGCCAAGCTGGTGGCGCCCTCGGTGGCCAACGCCGAACGCGAGCTGGCCCGGCTGGCCGAGGCCGCCGAGGCGGACGGGGTGACCGACTTCGGCGCCCACGATGTCGCCTACTACGCCGAGCAGGTGCGCCGGACCGAGTACGCCGTCGACGCCGCCGAGCTGCGCCCCTACTACGAGTTGGAGCAGGTGCTGCACGACGGCGTCTTCCACGCCGCGGAGCTGGCCTACGGGGTGCGCTTCACCGAGCGCCCCGACCTGACCGGCTACCACCCCGACACCCGGGTCTTCGAGGTGTTCGAGGGGGACGGCACGCCGCTGGGCCTGTTCCTGGCCGACTTCTTCGCCCGGCCGTCGAAGCGCGGCGGTGCCTGGATGAGCGAACTGGTCACGCAGTCCGAGCTGCTGGGGCAGCGGCCGGTGGTCTTCAACAACCTCAACATCACCAAGCCGGCACCCGGCCGTCCGGTGCTGCTCAGCGCGGACGAGGTGCGCACCCTCTTCCACGAGTTCGGCCACGCGCTGCACGGCCTGTTCTCCGATGTGCGCCACCCGTCGCTGGCCGGCACCCGAGTGCCGCGCGACTTCGTGGAATTCCCCTCGCAGGTCAACGAGATGTGGGCGACCTGGCCCGCGGTGCAGGCCCGGTACGCCCGGCACCACCGGACCGGCGAGCCGCTGCCGGCCGAGCTGTCGGCCAGGTTGGCGCAGGCGGAGGGCTTCGGCCAGGGCCTGCGGATGGTGGAGGTGCTGGCCGCCACCCTGCTCGACTGGGCCTGGCACACCCGCTCGGCCGAGGAGTTGGCGGCCGTCCAGGACGCTGCGGGCGTCGAGGAGTTCGAGGCCCGGGTGCTCAAGGAGGCGGGCTTGGCGCTGCCGGCGGTGCCGCCGCGCTACCGCACCGGCTATTTCGCCCACCTCTTCGTCGGCGGCTACAGCGCCGGCTACTACTCCTACCTCTGGTCGGAGGTGCTGGACGCCGACACGGTGGAGTGGTTCAAGGAGAACGGCCGATCGGTGCGCGAGAGCGGTGAGGCGTTCCGGCGCGAGCTGCTCAGCCGCGGCGACAGCGTGCCGGCGATGGCGGCCTTCCGCGCGGTGCTCGGGCGCGACCCGCAGGTCGGGCCGCTGCTGGCGCGCCGGGGGCTGGCGCAGGACTGATTCCGCTCGGGCACCCTGGCGGTAGCATGACAGCCATGGCCAACTCTCGGGGACGGTAAGTCGGATGGCGGAGCAGTGGACCGCACGGCTCGGTGCTCTCGGACTGACCCCCGACCAGGAACGGCTCTACCTCCAGCTGCTGACCGTGGTCGGGCTGAGCGCCGCTCAGCTCGGCCAGGTGCTCGGCATCGGTGCCGAACGGTCGCTGGCGGCGCTCGTCTCACTGGCCGAACTCGGGCTGGTGGAACGCCCGGTGCCGAACGGCACGCTGTGGAGCGCGGCGGCCCCCGATGTGGCACTGGAGGAGCTGCTGCTCCGCCGCGAGCTGGAACTGCGCCGCACCCGGGGCCGGATCACCGAGTTGCTGCGCACGTACCGCAAGGCCCGCGGCGGCACCGAGGCCGGCGAGCTGGTCGAGGTCATCACCGGTCGGGACTCGATAGCCGAGCTGTGGCGCAGCCTCCAACTGGGCGTGCGCGGCGAGTTGCGGGTGCTGGACAAGCCGCCCTACATCCGCCGGGCCGATCCGGAGCTCGAACTCGCCGCGCTGGCCCGGGGGGTGCGGATGCGGGTGGTGTACGAGAGCCGGGTGCTGCGGGAGCCGGACCGGCTGGCCGAGATCCGGCTCTTCACCGGCGCCGGCGAGCAGGCCCGGGTGCTGCCCGAACTCCCGCTCAAGCTGGCCCTGGTGGACGACAGGTGGGCGCTGCTGCCGGTCAGCACCGGCACCGAGCTGCAGAACGTGCTACTGGTGCGGCCGTCCTCGCTGCTGGACGCGCTGGCCGGGCTGTTCGAGCTCTACTGGACCAGGGCGATGCGGCTGCCCGCCGCCGACTCGACGGACCTGCCGCAGGACCGCCACCGCCAGTTGCTCGCCCTGCTGGCTGCCGGGCTGACCGACGAGAGCATCGCCCGGCAGATGGGCGTCTCCACGCGCACCGTGCAGCGCTGGGTGCGGGAGCTGATGGACCGGTTCGGCGCCCGCACCCGGTTCCAGGCGGGCATCCAGGCCGCCCGGGCGGACCTGCTCTAATCGTCCGACTCGACGACCACCCGGGCGCCGTGCGGCACGCGCAGCCGCAACCGGCCCGGGGAGCGCCGGTCGACCTCCACCGCGTCGCTGCCGGTGACGGTGAGCCGGGCGCTCGGGGGTGCGACGAGTTCGGTCCAGCCGCCGGTGGCGGTGAACGCGACCGTGTACCGGTCGGCCGTCCAGCTCTCGGTGCTCGGTAGTCCGGCCAGCACCGCCGCGTACGGCCCGAAGGCCGGGCCGTCCCCGCCGGCCGGTCGCCCGTCGGGCCCCAGCGCGCAGTAGCCGCCGTTGCCCCGGCACCAGTACCACATGGTCCAGCCGCTCGCGAAGCCCGCCATCGCGGCGATCTGGCGGCGCACCAGTTCGGCGTTGCCCGGGGTGGCGGCGCTCGGCGGTCCCCACTCGCCGACCAGCAGCGGCATCCGGTGGCGGCGCGGATAGTCGGTGATCGCCGCGGTGTAGGCCTCGATGAAGCCGTCGGCCGGGTTCCAGTCGGCGCCGTTCTCCACGGCGGTGTCGTAGAAGTGCGGTGCGTAGCCGAGCCGGGCCGGGCCGGGTCGCGGGTCGTCGAAGCCCGGCAGTTGGGTCGGTATGCCCTCGCCGACCAGAACGGTCGGCTCGACGAAGAGCCAGCTGTGCTGGTCCACGCCGCGGATGGCGTCGATCAGCCGCTGGTACATCAACGCCAGTCGGCCCTGTTCCAGTTGGGCCGACGACGCGGCCAGCACCGCCGGGTCGCCGGGGTCGCCGAGTACCGGACCGAACGGCTCGTTGAACAGGTCATAGCCCAACAGCGAGCGGTGGCCGCGCAGTTCACGGGCGATGTGGGTGTAGAAGTCGGCCTGCCAGCGGCGCAGGTCGGGGTCGTCGTACAGGTGGCGGAAGGCGGCCTGGACGGCGGGCTGGAAGTAGCCGGCGAACCAGTCGTCGGGGTCGGGGACGAACGGCAGCCCGTCGTCCCTGGTGGCCCATGGCGGAATGCCGCGGTCCCCGCCGCCGAACACGGGCCCGTAGACGTCCTGGTGGAAGTCGACCACGGCCAGCAGGCCGTCCTGGTCGGCCCAGTCCAACAGCCGCCTCAGCTTGGCGAGTTCAGTGCCGTCGTACCGACCCTGGGCGGGTTCCAGCCGGTTCCAGGAGACCGCCACCCGGATCAGTGTGAAGCCGTCGGCGGCGATCGAGCGCAGATCGGCCTCGGTGGTCTCGTCGTACTTGTCGACGTTGAAGCCGCGCGGCTCGACCGTCCGGCCGCGCACATCGGTGAAGAGCACCCGGCCGTCCGGTGCGGTGGCGGTGCCGGTCGGGAAGTCGGCGGTGGCTCTCGGGATCTCGGCCTGGGCCAGCGGTGCGCAGCCGAGCAGCGCGGCGGCGGTCAGCAGCAGGGCGGTGGCGGTACGGCGGACGCGCACGGGCACCTCGCTCGGGCAGGCGGTGGTTGGTCGCCGATGCTGCCGAACGGCGGGGCCCCGCGCAAGGGGTACGGCGTCAGGAATCCGCTTGGCCGTCAAGGGTGTTGGCGGGCTCCACCGGTTCCGGGGCCGGTGCCGGGGGAGTGGGCAGCGGAGCCGCCGCTGCCAGCCGGCCCCAGAGCAGGTCGGCCAGCGCCTGCACCATCCGGGCGCGTGGGCAGGGCCGGTTCTCCAGCCACCAGTCGCCGGCCGCCAGCACCATGCCGGTGATCGCCCGGCCCCAGGCCTCGGAGAGCAGCGGTCCGTCCGGGCCGAGGTCAACCTGCGCGGTCACCGCCCGGGTGATCTCCTCGGCGATCTGCCGCAGCGCCGGGGCGAGCACCCCGCCCACGCCGTTGGGGTCGCCGGCCTCCGGATGGGTGAGCAGCTGGTAGACCTGCGGCCGGGCCTCGATCCCGGCTAGGTAGGTGTCCAGAACGTGTTCGACCTGCTCCCGCCGCTCCAGCGGCTCGGCCAGGGCGGCCCGGACCGCGGCCAGCAGGCCGGCGGTGTGCCGCTCGGTCAGCGCCTGGAACAGGCCGCTGCGGTCGCCGAAGTGGCGGTAGAGGATCGGCTTGGTGATGCCGGCCTCGGTGGCGATGGCGTTCATGCTGGCGCCCGGCCCGTCCCGGCGGACCACCCGGTCGGCGGCGTTGAGCAGCTGCTCCCTGCGCGGTTCCTCCAGCGCGGTCACCCCGGCCCCCTCCTCGTTCTCGCGTTCCGCACTGCCGCGTCCGGACTCGTTGACAGCCATTACCTATCAGTAGCAGACTCCCTCGATGTTACCCGTGGTAACACCCTCGGCGGCACGGTATCGGGCCCCGATGCCGAGCCCGGCCGAACCAACGTGTGGAGTGACGAGGAGTGACTGGGATGAACGCCTTCTCGATGGCGCTGAGCGAGGACCAGCAGGCCGTCCGCGACTGGCTGCACGGCTTCGCCCGGGACGTGATCCGCCCGGCCGCCGCCGAATGGGACGAGCGCGAGGAGACCCCCTGGCCGATCATCCAGGAGGCCGCCAAGGTGGGCATCTACTCGCTCGACTTCTACGCCCAGCAGTACTTCGACCCGTCCGGCGTCGGCATCCCGATCGCCATGGAAGAGCTGTTCTGGGGCGACGCCGGCATCGGCCTCTCGATCGTCGGCACCACCCTGGCGGCCGTCGCCGTGCTGGCCAACGGCACCGAGGAGCAGGTCGGCACCTGGGTCCCGCAGATGTTCGGCACGCCCGAGGACGTCAAGGTGGCCGCCTTCTGCTCCTCCGAGCCGGACGCCGGCTCCGACGTCTCCGCGCTGCGCACCCGCGCGGTCTACGACGAGGCCACCGACGAGTGGGTGATCAACGGCACCAAGACCTGGGCCACCAACGGCGGCATCGCCAACGTGCACGTGGTGGTCGCCACCGTGGACCCGGAGCTCGGCGCCCGCGGCCAGGCCTCCTTCGTGGTGCCGCCGGGCACCAGGGGCCTCGCCCAGGGCCAGAAGTTCAAGAAGCACGGCATCCGCGCCTCGCACACCGCCGAGGTCGTCCTCGACGGCGTCCGCGTCCCCGGCCACTGCCTGCTCGGCGGCAAGGAGAAGCTGGACGAGCGGCTGGCCCGAGCCCGGGAGCGGGCGGCCGGCGGCGGCTCGTCCTCGCGCGGCAAGAACGCCGCCATGGCCACCTTCGAGGCCTCCCGCCCCGCCGTCGGCGCCCAGGCCATCGGGATCGCCCGGGCCGCGTACGAGGTGGCGCTCGACTACGCCAAGACCCGGGTGCAGTTCGGTCGCCCGATCATCGACAACCAGGGCGTCGCCTTCACCCTGGCCGACATGCGCACCCGGATCGACGCGGCGCGGCTGCTGGTCTGGCGGGCCTCCTGGATGGCCGCCAACCAGCAGCCGTTCACCGCCGCCGAGGGCTCGATGTCCAAGCTCTACGCCGGCGAGACCGCCAAATGGGTGACCGCGCAGGCCATGCAGCTGCTCGGCGGCAACGGGTTCACCCGCGAGTACCCGGTGGAGCGGATGCACCGGGACAGCGCGATCTACACGATCTTCGAGGGGACCAGCGAGATCCAGCGGCTGGTGATAGCGCGGAGCATCTCGGGCGTGCCGATCCGCTGATCCGGTGCGCGCGGTGCGCCGCGACCCGCCCTGGTGGGCAGCTGCCGCCAGGGCGGGGTCGGGGGCCGCGGGTGCTACTGCTCCTCGGCGCGGCGGCGTTCGATGGTGCAGTCGGGGCCGGGGTAGATCAGGCCCTCGTGGCCGTCGTTGAACCGGACCACGTACGGCGGCTCGCCGTTCTGCCCGTGCACCTCGGTGATCTCCCCCTGCTGCTCCTGCATGCCGATGGATCTGCTGTGGATGTGGATGCGGTCGCCAACGTCTGCGCGCATGTCCGGAAACTCCTTGCCTCGGGATCGGATTCCCTCTTCGGGCATCCCACCAGAGAGTCACTGGACTCACGTCTCACGTTACTCCGCCCGGCCCAGTCCGGGCCTGGGGAGCGGCGGCGGAAGCGCGGGTCAGAACGCGGGTTCGCGCACCGGTCCGGGCCTGGGGAGCGGAGGCGGAAGCGCGGGTCAGAACGCGGGCTCGCGGCGCTCCAGGAAAGCCGCCAGCCCCTCGCGCACGTCCGGCGCCTCGCGCGAGCGGCGCTCCCAGGGCGCCAGCGCCGCCCTGGCCCCGGCCAGGCCGTCGGCCCCCAGCGCCGCCTTCGCCGCACCGATGGTCTGCGGCGAGCGGCGGGCCAGTAGCCGGGCGAACTCGAGCGCCCGCCCGTCCAACTCCGCCGCGGGATGCACCTCGTCCAGCAGACCGAACCGCTCGGCCCGCGCCGCGTCCACCAACTCGCCGGAGAACAGCAGGTACTTGGCCCGGGCCACGCCGACCAGCTGGGCCAGCCGGACGGTCGGCACCGCCGGGTAGACGACGCCCAACTTCGCCGGGGTGATGCCGAGTCGGGCGTCCTCTGCGCCGAACCGCAGGTCGCAGGCGAGCGCCAGCTGGCAGCCGCCGCCCACACACGAGCCGTGCACCACGGCCAGCGTCGGATGCGGGAAGTCGGCCAGCGCCTGCTCCGCTTCGACATTGCGGGCGTGGTAGGCGTCAGCGGCGGCCGGATCCCCGTACGTGTCGGCGAGTTCGGCGATGTCCGCGCCGGCGCTGAAGGTCCGCGCGGCGCCGGTCACCAGCAGGGCGCGGAAGCCGGGGCGTCGGGCGAGCCCGGCCAGGACCTCGGGCAGCGCCTGCCACATCTGCAGGGTCACGGCGTTGCGGCGCTTCGGCCGGTCGAGCAGCAGCACGCCGACGCCGTCCTCGCCCTGGAAGGTCCGCAGGCCCGGGACCGGGCCGGGGAGTTCGGCACGATCAGCGGTCAGCGTCGTCTGGTCGGTCATGGGCCTACTCTCCCAGGTCGCGGGTGCGGCACCGGCGGCGGGCACGGGTGCCCCGGCGGCGCCGTGGCAGTAGCGTCGGCGCGTCCGCAACACCATCCCTTCGGAGGAGCCCCATGGATGAGGACCAGCTGCTGCCCCGCGAGGCCTGGCTCGCCTCACTGCCCCGCTCCTACACCGCCGCCGGCACCCTGCTGACCGACGAGGCCGGGCGGGTGCTGGTGGTCAAGCCCAACTACCGCCCCGGCTGGCAGCTCGTCGGCGGCGTCATCGACCTCGGTGAGGACGCCGCCCAGTGCGCCCGGCGCGAACTGCTGGAGGAGACCGGTCTGGACCGGACGGTCGGCGCCCTGCTGGTGGTCGCCTGGACCCACCCGTCCGAAGAACTCCCGCACCCCGCCGTGCACTTCTTCTTCGACGCAGGCTCCGTGCCGGTCGGCACCGAGATCGCGCTGCAGGCCGCCGAGCTGGAGGAGTACCGCTGGGTTCCGCCGGCGGAGGCGTACGAGCTGCTCGGCCCGGCTCGCGAAGCCCGGCTGCGCGCCGCGCTGGCCGCACGGGAGGACGGTGTGGTGCGAGTGATCGCGGGCACGGTCTCCGGAATCTGAGCCGCCGGCGGCACGGGCACCGTGGGCATGCGGAGGGTGAGGAACAACTGCGAGCAAACCGGACAACATTCACGGTAAGTGAGCGTGACAATTCTTCAGTTCCTTCGCATGCCCATCACACTCTTGACAGGATCTGACAGAGCCGGATGAATAGTCATCGCTCCGGATGACGAAGGAACTGCGCAGCGCCAACAACGCAGGTCGACGGCCTTCCGACGGGGCATCGGGACCGTGGAGGGGGCGGCCTCGGTGTCCCGCCGCAAGGCCGTGGGCCGCGGTTGCCGTTGCCCGTTTACAACACCACCGCTCATACGGTGGGATGACCGAAGATCAGAACCGGTCGGAAATGGACGACGGATGGTGGGCATGGGGGAGATCGAGGTCTGGCGCATCGCGGTGACGCCGGCCAACAGCACGGCGGCCGAGTCCCTGGCGCCGCGGCTGCTCGACGCCGCCGAGCAGCGCAAGGCCGCCGCCTTCCGCCGCCCGGCCGACCAGGACCTCTACCGGGTCGCCCACGTCGCGCTGCGCACCCTGCTCGCCGACCGCCTCCACCGCCCCGCCGCCGACCTGCTGTTCCGCCAGGCCGCCTGCCCCGGCTGCGGCGAGCCGCACGGCCGTCCCGAGGTGCTCTGCGACGAGCCGCTGGAGTTCTCCCTCTCGCACACCACCGGTCTCGCCCTGATCGCGCTGGCCCCGGTCACCGTGGGGTTGGACGTCGAGCAGCTCGCGGCCTTCGGCGCCGCCACGGCCACCGACATCGCGCGCCAGTTGCACCCGGCCGAGCAGACCGAACTCGCCGCCGTCGCCGCCGAACTGCGCCCGGCCGCCACCCTGCGCTGCTGGGTCCGCAAGGAGGCCTACCTCAAGGGCACCGGCATGGGACTCGGGGCCGGCGCAGGCGCCGACTACGTGGGCCTCGGCCCCGGCTACCCCCCCACCCCGGCCGGCCCGCCGCCCGGCTGGACCATCCAGGCCGTCCCGGTCCCCGAGGACTACGACGCCGCGATCGCCCTGCGCACCGACGCTCCGGGCCCCCTGGACGTCACCGTTCGCGCCCTCACCCTCGGCTGACCGCACAGGACGGCGGCCGGCTCCCGCGCGGTTGCCGCGGCCACCGAATGCCGTCATGCGTTCCACACTGGCGTACCTGCCGGCAGGGCCCACTCACGTACACCGGTCACCTGTTCGCTACCTTATGCGCGGTCAAACCACCGACGGCCTCAGACGGAGACCCGCGCCACCATGAACCCGACGCCCGCCCCCGAGGGCACCCAGTCCCCCGAGGCGCCGCCCGCCCCCAGCTGCTACCGGCATCCGCAGCACGAGTCCTACATCCGCTGCACCCGGTGCGAGCGCTACATCTGCCCGGACTGCATGCACGACGCACCGGTCGGCCACCAGTGCCCCGAGTGCGTGCGGGCCGGCCACAAGGGCATGCGCGAGGCGCGCACGGTCTTCGGTGCTCGCTCGAACGCCGTTCCCGTCCTGACCTACGTCCTGATCGCGCTCAATGTGCTGGCGTACCTGCTGGAGTTGGCGCGGCCCACCACGGTCGAGCGCTTCGACAACCTGGGCCAGGGCGTGCTCGGCCCGGACGGCATGGCTTACCGCCTCCAGGACCCCAGCACCCTGCCGCCCGGCTTCCACCTGGTCGGCATCGCGCACGGCGAGTGGTACCGCCTGCTCACCTCGGCCTTCCTCCACCAGCCCCAGGGTCAGGGTTCCTTCGGCATCCTGCACATCCTGCTGAACATGTACTCGCTGTGGCTGTTCGGCCGGGTCATGGAGGTACAGCTCGGCCGGGTGCGGTTCCTGGCGCTCTACCTGCTCTCCGCGGTCGGCGGTTCGGTGCTCGGCTACGTGATCTCCCCGACCGAGGCCGCCCTCGGCGCTTCCGGTGCGATCTTCGGACTGGTGGGCGCCTACTTCCTGATGACCCGCCGAATGCATTCCGACCCGCTGGGCGGTGGGCGCCAGCTCATCGGTTCGGTGGTCTGGCTGGTCGCCTCGGCCGGCATCACCTCCTGGCAAGGGCACCTCGGCGGCCTGCTCACCGGCCTGCTGCTGGGGACGGCCTTCGTCTTCGCCCCGCGCCGGGCACGGGCGGTCGTGCAGGTGGCGGCCGTGCTCGCGGTCGGCACACTGCTGGTGGTCGCCGTGCTGGCGCAGACCGCCGCCCTCACAGGCTGACGACCCGGAGCCTGGACTCCTCGCCGTCCCACGTGTCGGTGCCTTCGCGCGGAGACGCTGCCCGACTACCTCCTCGGTCGCCAGGACCGGGGCACGGTGGTGTTCACGGGTCGGGGCGAGGACGGATGGTGGCCTCGACCCGGTCGAGCGCGTCCCGGAGCGATGCCCCTGAGGGGGTGGAGCTCGTGCTCGAACGAGCCACCACGGGAACGGGTCGACCGGGGCGTGTCATCGCTGCCTGGAACGCTGGGCCGGGGTTGTGTGCCCTGGGCTGAAGCCAGGAGCACATACGAAGATGGGTCCAGGCACTTGGCGCATTGGCGCTGTGCGTGCTCTCCACGACGAAACCCTCTGACCTTTTCACAGGTCAGAGGGCTCAGGCGCCCCCGGCAGGACTCGAACCTGCGGCCAAGTGCTTAGAAGGCACCTGCTCTATCCGCTGAGCTACGGGGGCGGGCGGGCTTTGGGCGGAGCCTGTCGGGGTTCCTGCCTATTGCCTTGGGTGCGGGTGGGGGTGAGAAGCCCTTGCCCTGCCGGGACAGGATAAGGGCGTCCGCTGCCTTGCTCGGCTTTCCACGCGTGGAGTGGGTGTGTCGGCCTTGCGATAGCGGTCTGATAATCGCAGGTGGATCCGACGAGTGCAGCGTTGGGACCGGGGTTGCCGCCGGACGTTGTGCAGTCGTTACGGCGATGTCTCCTCACCCGTTATGGACTAGCCGTGCCGGTAGCGGGGTGTGCCGGGAACGTGACCGATGAGTATCGGCGGAGTCTGCCGGGATATCGCTTCGTCAAGTCGGATGACATGGGCGGAGCTGGTGTAGGCCACTCGTTCAGGGGTGCGCCGACCAGGCCGTCCGACGCTGCGGCAGGTGCTTGTCATGAACGCACGGCGGGGTTTGTCCTGGGGTTGAGAAAATCATACTGCTATGGCTCAGCAAAGTTGTCCACAAGGTGGGGTTTTTCCACAGGCTTCAATTCCCATCGGCCGACTGCTCCAGGTCTGCGCGAGCATCGATAGCGACCGGGATTCCTCCGGGGCGTCGAGAAACGCGAGAAATGTGAGGGCCTGTGGTGAACGAGACCGTGGTCACGATGATTGGAAATGTCGCCTCGCCGGTGCAGTACGGGCAGACGGCGGGGGGCATCCCGATGGCGAACTTCCGTTTGGCCTCGACCGAGCGGCGCTACGACCGGGGGCGTGCCGAGTGGGTGGACGGGGACACGCTCTGGGTCACGGTGTTGGCCTGGCGTGGGCTCGCGTCGAATGTCGTCAGCTCGCTGGGCAAGGGCGATCCTGTGGTGGTGAGCGGGCGGTTGAGGGTGCGTGAATGGGAGGACGAGGGCAAGCGGCGGTCGGTGGTTGAGATCGACGCTCGGGCGATCGGGCACGATCTGGGGCGCGGCACCTCTGCGTTCCGCCCGTCGGTTCGCGGGCGTTCCGAGGTGGCCGGTGTCCAGTCGGCCGGCGAGGCGGTGCCCGAGTGGATCACGCAGGCGGTGCGGGAGCGGCGAGCCCACGGCGGGCAGGCTTCGCTGGCCGGCGCGGTGGGTGAGCAGGTGGCCGCAGAATCGGTCGGCTGGGCCGGGGTGATCAGTCAAGGAGCCGTGGCGACGGGGCATGCGCGGGCGGGTGGGTCGTCAGGGGGTGGGACGACGGCGGACGAGTGGGCGGTCGAGCCGTCGTCACCGGTGGCGCGTCGGCGGCGATCGGATCCCGCGCTGGAGCATGAGCCGGCGGATGTGGGGCAGCGGCAGGCGGAGAGGGAGATGCTGCCGGGGCTGGTCGGCGATCCGGCGGCGGTAGGGCCTCAGGTGGCCGATGGGGCTCCGGCCAGAAGGCGACGAGTGGGGGAGCCGGTGAGTGCTGCGGCCGATACTGCTCCCGAGGAGGACGGGGTGCTCGAAGCCGCGGCGACCGGAGTGGCAGCGCGGGGGATGCGTGGTGGCCGGCTTGCCCGGAGCGGCCGCGGAGGCCGGGCGGGTGTTCTCGCCGGGGTGGGTGGAGCTCCGGCGTCCGAGGAGGAGGCCCTGCGGGCGTGAAAGGTGAATGATGAACGATCCGTCAGGCGGTTTGGTGAATACGGGTAGTAGTCGGCCGCAGTCGAACTGACATAGCCTCATGAACTCGCCGTAGCGGGGTGGGTCCGCTCGGTGAGCGGGTCCTTGAGTGTCCTTTGAGCTTTTGGCGGCAGTTGCCCTCCTGGGGGCTGCAATCTGTCGAAGCAATGGGCCGGCAGAAGTCGATAAAGTGATGAGTATCTGACTGGCGCTTCGTCAAGATGCTGACTGCACCTGTTCCTTGATAACAATTCCGATACGGAAGCGGTTTTGGTGGATCCTTTGGTTTGACCGCTGGTGGGGGTCAATAGGATGCGTCTCGTTCAACACGATGTGTCGGCGCACAGGGAGCGCGGCACTGTGAGGCGAGTCGCCCAAGGGGCCGACTCTGCCCAGAGGGGTCTTTCATGTTCCAGATGCAACAGCGGGGTATTGCCCGCATGGCAGCTGTCATGCTCGCGTCGAGTCTGACGGTTGGTGGCGGGCTGACGGTGGCGAGTGCGGCCGTCGCGGACAGTGGCAGCGACATGTCGACCGGTGGGTCCGGTGCGATCGCCACACTGCAGGACGGCATGCAGCACTACGGCAAGGTCGACCTCGGTGACGGCGGCTATGCCGACGGTGGCGTGATCCTCCTCAAGGGCGCTGACGGCTCCATGATCGAGACCTACTGCATCGACCTCGCGATGGAGACCAAGGAGCACGCCCAGTACCAGGAGGCCGGTTGGGCCTCCACATCGCTGGCGAACAACAGCGACGCCGGCAAGATCAACTGGATTCTGCAGAACTCCTACCCGCACATCACCGACCTGACGGTGCTGGCGACGGATGCGGGCGCCGACTCGCTCTCCGAAGACCAGGCGGCGGCCGCGACGCAGGCTGCCATCTGGCACTACTCGGACCACCGCGACGCCTTCCCGGTGGACGGTGAGGCGGCCAAACTGACCAAGTACCTCGAGGCCAACGCGAAGGACCTCAAGGAGCCGAACCCCACGCTGGGCCTCAGCCAGCTGTCGGTCTCCGGCAAGAGTGGTGCCGTGCTCGGCCCGATCACCGTCAGCACCTCGGGCGGTTCGGTCTCGGTCCAGCTCGACTCGGCCGCCGCCGGCGCCGGCGTGGTGCTGACCGACAAGTCCGGCGCCACCGTGCTGTCCGACAAGAGCGGGAAGCTGACCAAGCCCGCCAAGGACGGCGACACCCTCTACCTCAAGGCCCCGGCCGGCGCGAGCGCGGGCAGCGCCACCGTCTCCACCTCGACCACCACCGGGCTGCAGATCGGCCGCGCCTTCACCAGCCTCGGCTACACCCCCGAGAACCACAGCCAGACGCTGATCCTCGCGGGCAGCCAGCCGGTCACCGTCAAGGCGAGCGCGAGCGCCTCCTGGGCGCCGACCGGCCCGGCGCCGGCGGTCTCCGCCGCGGTCGACTGCGCGCACAACGCGATCGTCGTGACCATCGCCAACAACGGTGACCAGCCCTTCGGCACCACCGTGACGTCCGACCACGGCAGCCAGCCGGTGTCGGTGCCTGCCGGGCAGACCAAGACCGTCTCGGTGCCCGGCATCCAGGGCGCCGCGTACAAGATCGACGTTCCGGTGCTGAACGGCCAGACCAAGGAGTTCAAGGGCATCCTGGACTGCCACGTCGTCGGCGGTACCCCCAGCCCGGCTCCCTCCCACAGCGCCGCGTCAAGCGGTGGTCCCGCGGCCCCGAGCGCTCCGTCCTCCAGCGCGAGCCCGAGCGCGAAGGGCGGCTCCAGCCTCGCCTTCACCGGCGGCGGTGGCTCGGCCGGTCTGATCGCGGGCGTTGCCGGTGCGCTGGTCCTGGTCGGTGCCGGCGCCCTCTATGCGATGCGACGTCGCGGTCGCCACGGTCGCACCGCTGGCTGAGGTACGACGTCGACCTGTCGGTTGGGACGGAACCGCGGTGACCGCTGACCGCGTCATCCGATCGTCTGAAGCGCACCAGGCCGGTGGCCCGGTCCCACCCAGGGGCTGGGTCACCGGCCTCGTCGCGCCAGTGCATCGGATTCCGTGCACCGGTCCGGGGCCTGCGCACCTCGGCGGGCGGGTGCACCCCGTGGGACCGGCCACCCCAAGTCGCCACCCCAAGTCGCCACCCCGAGTCAGAGCCGGGTCCGCCACCGGGGCAGGGGTTCGGGTTGCGGGCCCAGGTGCGGCACAATGGAACGCTGAAACGCGGTAATGCCCAAGTCCCCCTCTCCTCGACGACGCCGGAGCGATCTCACGTGGCGGAATTCATCTACACCATGCGCAAGGTGCGCAAGGCACACGGCGACAAGGTCATCCTTGACGACGTGACGCTCAACTTCCTCCCCGGGGCGAAGATCGGTGTCGTCGGTCCCAACGGCGCCGGTAAGTCCACGGTGCTGAAGATGATGGCCGGCCTGGAGCAGCCCTCCAACGGCGAGGCGTACCTGTCGCCCGGCTACACCGTCGGCATGCTGCTGCAGGAGCCCCCGCTGGACGACTCCAAGACGGTCCTGGAGAACGTCCAGGACGGCGTCAAGGAGATCAAGGGCAAGCTCGACCGGTTCAACGAGATCGCCGAGCTGATGGCGACCGACTACTCCGACGCGCTGCTGGACGAGATGGGCAAGCTGCAGGAGGAGCTGGACCACGCCAACGCCTGGGACCTCGACGCCCAGCTGGAGCAGGCCATGGACGCGCTGGGCTGCCCGCCCGGTGACTGGGCGGTCACCAACCTCTCCGGTGGTGAGCGTCGTCGCGTCGCGCTCTGCAAGCTGCTGCTCGAGGCGCCCGACCTGCTGCTGCTCGACGAGCCCACCAACCACCTGGACGCCGAGTCGGTGAACTGGCTGGAGCAGCACCTGGCGAAGTACGCCGGCACCGTCGTCGCCGTCACCCACGACCGGTACTTCCTGGACCACGTCGCCGAGTGGATCCTGGAGCTCGACCGCGGTCGTGCCTACCCCTACGAGGGCAACTACTCCACCTACCTGGAGACCAAGCAGGCCCGTCTCAAGGTCGAGGGCCAGAAGGACGCCAAGCGCGCCAAGCGGCTCAAGGAAGAGTTGGAGTGGGTACGCTCCAACGCCAAGGGCCGCCAGGCCAAGTCCAAGGCCCGCCTCGCCCGGTACGAGGAGATGGCGGCCGAGGCCGACAAGATGCGGAAGCTGGACTTCGAGGAGATCCAGATCCCGCCGGGCCCGCGCCTGGGCAATGTGGTGGTCGAGGTCGACAAGCTCAACAAGGCCTTCGGCGAGAAGGTGCTGGTCGAGGACCTCTCCTTCACCCTGCCCCGGAACGGCATCGTCGGTGTGATCGGCCCCAACGGTGCCGGCAAGACCACGCTCTTCAAGATGCTGCAGGGCCTGGAGACCCCGGACTCCGGCAGCGTCAAGGTCGGCGAGACGGTCAAGATCAGCTACGTTGACCAGGGCCGCGCCAACATCGACCCGAAGAAGACCCTCTGGGAGGTCGTCTCCGACGGCCTCGACTGGATCAACGTCGGTCAGGTCGAGATGCCGTCCCGCGCCTACGTCTCGGCCTTCGGCTTCAAGGGCCCGGACCAGCAGAAGCCGGCCGGCGTGCTCTCCGGTGGTGAGCGCAACCGCCTGAACCTCGCGCTGACCCTCAAGCAGGGCGGTAACCTGCTGCTGCTCGACGAGCCGACCAACGACCTCGACGTCGAGACCCTCTCCTCGCTGGAGAACGCGCTGCTCGAGTTCCCGGGCTGCGCCGTGGTCATCTCGCACGACCGCTGGTTCCTGGACCGGGTCGCCACCCACATCCTCGCGTACGAGGGTGAGAGCAAGTGGTTCTGGTTCGAGGGCAACTTCGAGTCCTACGAGAAGAACAAGATCGACCGGCTGGGCGCCGACGCGGCCCGTCCGCACCGGGCGACCTACAAGAAGCTGACCCGCGGCTGACCGTTCGGTCGTTCGGTCAGTTGAACCGTCCGTCGGCCCGGTGAGGCGCCCTCCTTGGGGAGCCCACCGGGCCGACGCGTGCGGAAGCACACGAAGGCACCGGCCGGCGCGTGCGGAGCGAAGGTACAGAGGGAGAAAGACACTCGTGGCACGCCACATCTATGCCTGCCCGTTGCGGTGGTCCGACATGGACGCCTTCGGACACGTCAACAACGTGGTCTTCCTGCGCTACCTGGAGGAGGCCCGGATCGACTTCATGTTCCGCCAGGCCGCCGAGGCCGGCGCGGGCGAGTTCGCGGGCGGATCGGTGGTGGCACGCCACGAGATCGACTACAAGCGGCCCCTGGTGCATCGGCCCTCGCCGGTCACCATCGAGACCTGGGTGACCAGGATCGGCGGCGCGTCGGTGACCGTCGCCTACGAGATCAAGGACATCGCGGACGATGGCAGCGAGACCGTCTACATCCGCGCGTCCAGCGTGGTCGTGCCCTACGACCTGAAGGCCGCGCGGCCGCGCCGGATCAGCCCGGTGGAGCGGAAGTTCCTCAGCCGCTTCCTGCCGGACGGCGGTGACGGCGGCGAGGCCGGCCAGGTCGCGGCCGGTGAGGCCGAGAACGGTGAGGCCGAGAACGGCCAGGACGCCGCAGCCGAGGGCGAGAAGGTCGCGGCGTGATCGGCACCGCAGCCCTGACGTTCGCCGACCCGCGGGAGGCGGCGGACCTCGGTGCGTTCCTCAGCCGGTTGCTCCGGTTCGACCGGGCGGCGGCCGTGCGGTTGCTGGCCGTGCCGGAGCCGCGCCCGGTTGACCCGATGGAGCCGGACGAGCAGGGGGAGCCCCGGGAAGCGGGGGAGCGCGCCGGCGGGTCGGCGACGGCGGGCGGTGTGCTCGCCGTCTACGGTCGGCTGCCGCTCGGCGGCAGCGGAGTACTGGCGCTGCGGACCGCCCAGCTGGCCGGCCCGGCCCCGGCCGCCGATGCGACGGTGTCGGCCGGGCAGCTGCTGGACGCAGTCGACGAGGAACGTGGTGCCGTGGTGCTCCCGCCACCGGTGACCGGGCCGGCCTGGGCCGGGATGCTGCCGCCGCGCACCGGCTGGCAGCCGCTCGGCAGCACCGACGTGGACCTGGTGATGCCTCAACTGATGGAATCGGTACGGGAGTTCAAGGTTCGCGCGGACGAGGTGCCGGAGCATCACCGCAGCCGTGCCGTCTTGGACCGGATCGCCGACGAGATCTGGGCGCGCCCGTTGGCCGCCCTGCCCGAAGTGCCGCTGCGGGCGGCGCACGCCGCCTACCGGATCGGCTTCCTGCACCCGGGCGCCCCGCTCACCGCCCACCGGGCGGGCGGCTGGCTGCGCCTCACGGCGCCGCACGGCACGGTCGCGCTGCGCACTGCCGTCCCGGGCGCGGGCCTCGGGCTGACACCGCTCGGCTGAGCAGTCGCACCGAAGGAGTCGCACCCAAGGAGTCGCACGCGAGGAGCCTCCCCGAGCAGGCGCATGCGAGGAGGCCGTCGCCGAGGAGGCGACATGCGAGCAGCCGCCCTGGTGAAGAGCGGCTCAGGCACGACCTCCGCGTTCGTCGGGGCGGACGGCGATGTGGTCGCCGGCGAGGTCCACGGCGACGCGGTGCTCCATGCCCAGGGCAGCGAGGAACTCGCGGGGGAGTTGGACCCGGCCGGTGCGGTCGAGCATCACGTACTCACGCTCGCGGGTGGACTGCCGGCCGTGCTCGTCGGTGAGGGTCTCGCGAAGCACCTCTGAGCTGGTGCGCCCGTCGCGGATCGCCACGGTGCGCCGCACTTCACCGGCGACCATGGGGTCGTGGGTCACGATCACCACAGTGGCGCCGAGCTCGCGGTTGACGGTGCGGAACGCTTCGAAGATCGACGCGGCGGTCTCCGAGTCGAGTTCGCCGGTCGGTTCGTCGGCCAGGACCACGGACGGGTTGTTGGCCATCGCGACCGCGATCGCCACCCGTTGCTGCTCCCCGCCGGAGAGTTGGGTCGGCCGCCGGTCGGCGAGGTGGGCGATGCCGAGCGCGTCCAGTAGCTCGCGAGCCCGGACGGCGCGGCGCTTGGCGCGGCCGGCGGACCAGCGTTCCCCGTTGAGCTGCATCGGCAGCGCCACGTTCTGAGCCGCTGTCAGGAAGGGCATCAGGTTGCGTGCGGTCTGCTGCCACACGAATCCCACCACCTCGCGGCGGTAGCGCAGCCGTTCCTTGGCGGTCATGGTCAGCAGGTCACGGCCGGCGACGGTGGCTGCGCCCGCGGTGGGGGCGTCCAGGCCGGCCAGGATGTTCAGCAGCGTGGATTTGCCGCTGCCCGAGGCTCCGACCAGGGCGATCAGGTCGCCCTTGCGGACCAGCAGGTCGAGCCCTTGGAGGGCCTGGACCTCGACCCGGTCGGCGGTGAAGATCCGTACCACCTGGTCGCAGGCAATGACCGAGTCATGGCCGTAGGTCACCTGGTTGCGGGCGGCCTCGGCGCGGCGGCGAAGCTCGGCGAGGGTGACTTCCCCGCCGGTGTTGCCGGGGGTCGCCTGACGTCCTGCGGCTCCGTCGGTCGCTGCCGCGCTGTCGGTTGTTTCTCCGCTGCCCGGAGGCTGCTGCTCGGTGGTGTCGTTGTCCGGATTGGTCACCGCTGGTCACCCGCTCTCAACTCGGTATTGATCTGCCGCCGCCCGGTCAGTGCCGTTTCCACCAGGATCAGGAGGGTGCAGAGCCCGGCCAGGGCGGCAGCCAGCCAGCACACGGCCGCCGTGTCGGTCCGTAGCCCGCCCGGCACGGCGGCGCCGACCATCGCCGACAGGTTGACCGTCGAGCCGAGCAGCGGCGCGCTCAGGCAGGCGATGCCCGCACCGGCCGCCGCCGCGGTCAGTGCCTGCGGGAGTGCCTCGCACAGGATCAGCGCCACGCCCTGGCGCGGTCGCAGGCCCATGGCTCGCAACCGGGCCAGCAGGGCGGCCCGTTCGGGGGCGGCCCGCAGCAGGGTCAGTAGTAGCGAGAGCAGGCTGTATCCGGCGGCGGTGACGACCGCGGTCCAGAAGAGCTGCTCGGCCGAGTGCTGCAGCGGGTGCCCGCTGATTCCGGCGCTGAGGTCGTCGCTGGTGGCGACGGAGAAGAAGTCGTCCACGCTCAGCGTGCCGGCAGTGCTGCTGGTGGAGGAGCCGCTGGACGGCGTCCCACCGGCCGGTCCCGCACCGGCACCCGGGCTCGCCGAGGCACCGGCACCCGGGCTCGCCGACGCACTCGCACCCGGGCTCGCCGCCCCACCCGACGCACCCTGGTCGGCACCCGCACCCGACGCACCCTGGTCGGCACCCGCACCCGACGCACCCTGGTCGGCACCCGCACCCGCACCCGCACCCGCACCGGCGCTCGCCGTCACGTCCGCGCTCCCGTGCTGGTCGGCCGTCAACTCACCGCTGAGCAGCGCCCGTAGGGCGGTGCTGCTGATGCCGTCGCCAGTGCCGAACCAGGCGTTGGGGTTGTCCACCAGGTACTTGGCGCTGGGTAGTTGTCGGGCGACGGCGGCGCTGGAGACGATCAGCACCGGGCGCGGACCGCCGGCCGGCAGGGCCAGCGAGCCGTGGGTGGTGCCGACCACGTGGTAGCGCAGTTCGCCGTAGGCCGCGGGCAGTGAGACGGCCTGGTCGCCGGTGCCGAGCCGGTCCGCGATCTGGTCGGTGACGATCGCGGGCACCGCCGCATCGGGTGTGGCGGTGGGCTGTTCGAGTAGCGTCGGGTCGATCTGGCCGTAGCCCACTCGGCCGGCCAGGGCCGCGTACGAGGCCGGGTCGACGATCAGCATCATGCTGCCGCTGACCTGGCCGCCGAGCGAGGCATCGCGGTCGAGGAACATGGCGGTACCACCGTGCACCCCGGGCAGTTTGGCCACCGCGGCCAGGAAGCCGGGCGGCAGCGTGGTCTCGTCGTTGCCGGTCACCCGGGCGTCCGCGCCGAGCATCTGCCGGACCGCCACCTGCCGTTGCCGGGTCGCGGAGTCGAGCACGGTCACGCCGAATCCGGCCGTGGTGACCGCGAGCACCAGTGCGAGCAGCGGCAGCACGCTGGGCGCCCGCCCCCCGGCCCCCCGATCACCGCCGGCGCCCTGCCCGCCGCCGACCCCACCGGCCCGGGTGGCGCGGGCCAGCCCGAGGAACCCGAGCGCCCCCCTGCCCCGCCGGGCCAGCAGCGCGGCCGGTGACAGCAGCAGTGGGAAGATCCGGGCCAGCAGCACCGCACCGGCCAGCGCGAGCAGCAGCGGTGCCGAGCTCAGCAGCAGGTCCAGCGAGCTGCCGGGCGGTGTCACCCCGCGCCGGCGCACCGCGACCACCGCGCCGACGGCCAGCGTGAGCACACCGAGTTCCGCGACCAGCCGCCGCGGTTCGCCGAGCGCTCGCACGATGGACGCGCGCCGCCGGCCGGCCGTCCGTTCCGGTCGCCGGTTCCGGCCGCCGCGCGGCCCGTGGTCGCGCAGCATCAGCAGGGCGCGGATCGGGAAGGGCAGCAGCGAGGCCAGGCCGGTCGCCGCGCCGAGCAGCACCGCAGCCCCCCAGCGCGGTGACGGCAGCAGTACCAGGGCGAGCGCGGTGCCGAGCACGGCGGCGGGCAGCACCGGCACCGCGGTCTCGGCGAGCAGCCGTCCGCCGATGCCCCGCAGCGAGCCGCCCCGGGCCCGTAGCAGCAGGAGTTCGGACTGCCTGCGGTCGACCGCGAGGCCGGCCGCCAGCGCCAGCAGCACCAGCGCGACCGATCCCGCGCCGACCGGCCCGATCGCGTAGATCGGGGCGGCCGCCGCCTGCTCCTGCAGCGCCTGGGTGAACACGCCGGGCAGTTGGGAATCGATCCCCATCGACGGTACGCCGACCTGGTCGCGCAGGGTGGCGGCGCGTTGGCCGTTGAGGATCGAGCTCACCAACTGCTGGGCGGCGGGCACCTGGGCGGCGTGCAGGTGGTGCGCGTCGACCGGGATGTTCCAGAACAGCTCGGAGTGGGCGTAGTCGGGCAGCACACTCATCAACTGCTCGTTGATGAAGGCACTGGCGTTCCAGTACTGCAGGGGCGGCTTGTCCGGGGTGGAGGCGATGCAGGCACTGACGACGCAGGGTGCGCTGTTCCAGAACGGGTCGTTCGGGTCGTTGGGTTGGAAGAGGCCGACCACCTGGAGCTTGGCGGTGCTCGGCGCCCTGCTCTCGTGCAGCACCCCCGGCGCCCCCGGAGCAGTGAGGAACGCGCCCAGTCGGACGCCGAGTTGATCGGCGGTCGTCTTGGACATCATGACCTCGTAGGACTGGCCGCCGATTCCGGGCAGTCCTTCTGTCGGCAGCGGTGCCCGGCCTTGGACCACCGTCACGTGGGAGAGCTGTCCGACGATGCCGAACAGGTTGAGTTGGGGGTCGACCTCATCCACTCGGGACAGTCCGGGATCGGTCAGTGGACGCCCTTTGATCGAGTGGGCGCCGAAGGAGGCGTTCTGCGGGTTCGGTGCCAGCGGGGCGATCAGCTGCCGCTGGATCTTGCTCGCCGTGGCGCTGACGCTGGACGGGCTGAACATTGCCGTGGCGGAGCCGCCGTCACTGGTGTGGTCGGTGTCGAGGACCGTGGCGGAGACACCGCGCTCGGCCCCCGGCAGGGCGGCCAGCAGTCGGGTCACCTCCCGGTCGGCGTCGCGGTCCAGGGTCCGGGGGAGCGCGGTGGCCAGGAAGCTGGTGCCCAGCACCAGCACGGTCATCAACGCGGCGGCGGCTCGGCTGGTGCGCAGCCGGGTGCGCACCCAGGGCGCCGGGTTCCGGCCGGCCCGCCGTCCGGCCCCACGACCGCTCCCCGGCGAGTCGACGTGGTCGCGGCCCACATCTCCTGCGCTCACATGTCCTCCGCTCACGTCTCCTGCGCTCCCGGCTCCTCGGCTCCCGCCCCCTGTGCTCCCGCCCCCTGTGCTCCCGCCTCCTGCGCTCCCGCCTCCTCCGCTCACGTCTCCGCGGCGCACGCCTCCTCGGCTCCCGTCTCCTGCGCTCCCGCCTCCTCCACTCACGTCTCCTCCACTCCCGTCTCCTCGGCTCACATCTCCTCCGAGTGGCGTAGGCGCGTGGTGGTCTCGGCGGCGCGGCCCGGCCGCAGGATCCGGTGGACGGTGTGCAGGACCGGTAGCGCGGCGATGGCTGCCAGCAGTACCAGCACCTGCCCGACCGGCAGGACCACCAGCGCGGTCGGGACCGGTCGCCGGGCGGTGGGAGTGAGGACGGTGAGCGGTACCACGAGGTGGACCAGTGCCGTGCCGAGCAGGGCGCCGAGTCCGAGTCCCAGCCCGATCAGGATCGCCTGTTCGCTGGCGGCGGTGCGGGCCAGTTGCCGGTGCGGGGTGCCGAGGGCGCGCAGCACCGCGAATTCGGCGGCCCGTTCGGTGGCGGCGCCGATGGCCGCGGCGGCGAAGCCGATCGCGGCGAGTACGGCGGCGGCGATGGTGAGTGCGAGCAGTCCGGTCTGCGGGGCGGCGGTCAGCGGGTCGGCCCGCATGCCCGCCACCAGGTCGGCGTCCAGCTGGAGCTGGCCCGAGACCGCGCTGGTGCGCAGGGCGGCGGCCAGGGCGGCGGGCTGGGGGTCGCCCGGGCCCCGGCTGGGCAGCCACCACTCGGTGGGGCCCAGCGGGCTGTCGTTCTGGTTGGTGATGACGCGGTCGATGGTGTGCAGGTCGGCGAGGAGGGCGTTGGCGGGCCCGCCGGTGGGGCTGCCGGTGGTGGGCAGGGCTGCCACCACCCCGGTGATCTTGAATGTCAGCTGGTCGGTGCCGATCTGCATCGGGATCTCGTCGTCGAGTTCGGCGCCGGCGGCGGTCAGGAAGTCCTTGGTGGCCAGCGCGGGGATGATCGCGGGCGGGGCGGTGTCGCGGCCGGACAGCTGGGCCGTGGCGACCGGGGCGGCGTTGCCGACAGCGGTGGTCAGGGTCATGGCGAGCAGGTCCTGCGGGTTCGCGGGGGTGACCGCGGCGTCGTCCTGGGTGTGCTGCGCGGCCGGGTCGTGGTCGGCCAGCTGCCACCGCAGGCGGTCGGGGCGGCCGAGCGGCCGGCTGGGCGTGCCGTCGGCCGGCCCGGCGGTGAGTCGGTGGACGGTCAGCTGCCGGCTGGCCTTGCCGTCGGTGGTCTCGTAGTAGGCGACCTGGATGCCGGTCACGGTGAGCGGGTAGGCGGGCGTCCCGGCGGGGTGGGCGAAGATGGCGCTCAGATCGGCGGTGACCGTGGCGTCGCCGTTCAACGGCAGGTCGTTGTCCAACGGCGCGGTGAAGACCAGCCCGTAGCGGTCGTGCATCACCAGTTGCAGGCGCGGCGCGGTGGCGGGGGCGGGCGGCGACCACGGCGAGAGGACGGCCGCCGGCCCGGTCACCGTGGTGGCCACGCTGACGTCGAGGGATATCCGCAGCGGCTTGCCGGGCAGCGCGATGCCGTCGGCGCTGCCCGACACCGGGTCGGCGAGCGGACCGTACAGCTGGGCGGGCGTGCGCCCGCCGGTCACGTCCTCGCGCAGCCACACCGAGCTGCTCGCCTGCCGGGTGTCGATGGCCAGCAGCTGACCGGTCTGACCGCCCTTGAGCGGCAGCGCCTGCCGGGAGACCGGGATCACCCGATCGCCACCGGGCAGGGCGCCGAGCAGTCCGGCCTGCCCGAGCGAGGTGAGACCGAGCCCGCTGATCCGCAGCCCGCCGACCGAGCTGAAATCGGCCTGGTCGCGCTGCGAGGCGCTCAGTGTGGCGCCCTGGCCCAGCGCCAGCATGCCCATCGAGACGGCGAGCACCATCAGCAGCACCGGCCCGGCATTGCGGCGCGGCCGCCGGGCGAACTGCCAACCCGACAGCGCGGCCGCCAGCCCCCGGCCGCGGACCGCCCAGCGTTCGCCCAGCCTGGCGACCAGCGGCAGCAGCCGCAGCGTCACCAAGGTGCCGGCACACAGCGCCAGCGTGGGAGCCACCACCAGCACCGGGTCCAGGCCGAGCCGCCCGCCGGCATCGGTGGACAGCGCCCCGCCACCCGCCGCGCCCGAACCGTAGTGATCGAGCTGCAGGTAGGCCAGCCCCGCCAGGACCAGCAGCGCCACATCGGCCCCCGACCGCAGCAGCCCCGAGACCGCCGCCTGCCGCCGCCCGGAGCGGCGCCGCAGCACGGCTCCACCAGCCCGCAGCACATTCGGCACCAGCACGATCAGCACCGCCCCCACGGCAGTGGCCATGGTCACCAGCCACGAGCTCGGCGTCAGCCCGCTGCCCAGCCGCACACCGGTACGCGCCAGCGGCCCCAACCGCCCGACCAACCCCAGCAGCGGCGCCAGCAGCAGCGGCCCCAACAACCCACCGGGCAGCGCCAGCAGCCCCGCCTCCAGCGCGGTGATCCCGGCGATCCGGCGTCGAGCCGCGCCACGCGCGGCGAGCAGCGCGTTCTCCCCCGCCTGCCGCTCCCCCAGCAGCCGGGTGACCAGCAGCAGCGCGGCGACCGCCAGCACCACCAACTGCAGCCCGCCGATCACCAGAGTGGACCGGGCCACCAGCAGATCGTCGTGCAAGTCACCGAGAGCAGCCGGCAGTCGGGTGCTGACCGTGTACCCGCTGGCGCCCTGGAAGTCACCCACCACCTGCGCCACCCGGCTGCGCAGCGCGTCCAGGTCGGCCGCCTTGGCGCTGTCGAAGTCCGCGGTGATCTGCCAGTCGGCGCTCTGCTGGGTGAGCGCCGAGCCGGTGAACGCACTGTCCGGGACCAGCAGCGGGCCGTAGGTGGTGTAGCCGTTGACCGACAACCCGTGCCCGCCCAGCTCGTCCAGCTGCCAGTAGCGATCGGTGATGTCCGTGGGGCGGTAGGTGCCGGTGATCAGCACCTCACGCACCGAGCCGTCGAACCGGTCCACCAGGCGCAACGGCACCGGCAGGGCACCGGCGCGCAACCCGAGCCGGGTGACCGCGACATCGGGCACCGCCACCTCGATCGGCGCCCCCGCGGCAGTGGCCGTAGGTAGGCGGCCGGCGGTCACGGTGACCTGGGCCGGGTCGAGCGAGGACAGGAACGTCAGGTCGGGATCGGCGGGACTACCATCGGCGCTGCGCGGCGCGGGGACCGGCGCGGGCAGGGCGAACGGATGGCTGCGAGCCACCCACCGCACGGCCGTGGGCAGCGAGCCGAACAGGCCACGAGCCAACTGCTGGACCTGGTGCCCGGCCTTGCCGCGCTGCTCGGCGCCGCCATCGACGGCCACATCGACGGTGGCCCGATCACGGTCCTGGACGGAGAGCGCGCGGTGCAGGCCGGCGTCGCCGACCCCGGCCTCGAAGGCGCTCAGCGCGGCCAGCGCGGTCGCGGTGAGCAGGACCGTCAGCATCGCCGCACCAGCCAGTGCGAGTCTGCTGCGCAGCCTGCGCAGGACGAAGCCGCCCATGGACGCTGTCCCTCCCCCGAAGAACCCCCGACAGTGTGGATTCGGGCGCGGGGCGGCGAAGGTGCTTGCCGAGTCGCGGCCTGCGGAGCCCTGGCACCGAATACCGGGCGATGTTGTCAGACTGCGAACTCAGGAGGAAGGGTTCGGCGCAAAAAGTGTCCGGAGCGAAAGCAAATGCACTTCGTACATGTCAAGCAGTCAATTGCCCCCGGATTACTGGGAGTTGACCATCGAAGCCGCGGCGTAGGTCAGGTACTCCCAGAGCTGCCGGTCGGCGGCCGGCGCCAGCTCCAGCTCGTCCAGCGCGTCCCGCATGTGCCGCAGCCAGGCGTCGTGCGCGGCCCGGTCGACCTTGAACGGCACGTGCCGCATCCGCAGCCGCGGGTGTCCGCGCTCCTCGCTGTAGGTGCGCGGCCCTCCCCAGTACTGCATCAGGAAGAGCGCCAGCCGCTCCTCGGCCGGGCCGAGGTCCTCCTCGGGGTACATCGGGCGCAGCAGTTCGTCCCCGGCCACCCCTTGGTAGAAGCGGTGCACCAACCGGCGGAAGGTGGCTTCGCCGCCGACCGCCTCATAGAACGTCTCCTCGCGAGTCTCGCTATGCCCGGTCTCAGTCACCCGACCATGGTCGCAGACCGCGGCCGGAGCCGGAACCGAGACGTCGGTCCTACGACTCCGGCCGCGGAGGGGCGGAAGAACACGGAGGCGTCCCCCAGGAGCCGATGGGAACCAGGAGGAACCCACAGCGACCCCTGGAACGCGGGAGGAGAGGCGGTTACGCGTCGTCCCAGTCGAACAGCCGCCAGGCCAGCGCGGACACCACCAGCGTGAACAGCAGCAGCCCGCCCATGGTCGGCAGGGCGTCGCCCAGCCCGCCGCCCCGGGAGAGCACGCTCTGCGCCGAGGTGACCAGGTACCGCAGCGGGAAGACGTGCGACAACTGCTGGATCCAGCTCGGGGTGTTGTCCAGCGGGAAGAACGCACCGGACAGGAACGACATCGGCAGGATCACCACCTGGTTGATGCCGTTGGCCGCCTCCTCGGTCTTGGCGAGCGCGCCGGTGACCAGCCCGATCGCCATGAAGGCCCAGGTGGCGCAGAGCACCAGCGGGATCACCAGCCACCACTCCCCGGTCAGCTCCAGCCCGAACGTCGGAGTGGTCGCCACCGCCAGGAAGATCGCGGTCTGGGCCAGCGCCACCACCGTGGTCACCAGCACCCGGGAGCCCACGATCGCCCCGATGCTCACCGGAGCCAGTCGCAGCCGCCGCAGCAGCCGCTTCTTGCGCCAGGAGACCAGACTGAGCGACGCGCCGAAGATCGCGCTGGTGGCGATCGCCCAGCCGAGCAGGCCCGGGGTGAGGAACTGGATCGGCTTCAGCGACTGGTCCTCGACCTGGCTGGTGACCAGCGTGTAGGCCGGCCCCTGGTGGGTGGCCTGCTGGTAGACCTGCTGGTCGGCCTGCTGCACCACGCTCTGGACGACCGCCTGCACACCGCCGGCCTTGACCTGGTCGGCGGCGCTGTAGCGGACGATCACCTGCCCGCCCGGCCCCTGCTCGATCAGCGCGTCGTAGTCGCCCTTCTCGACCTGTTTCACCGCGGTGGCCTCGTCCGGCACCTGGTGGATGGTCAGCACCTTGTCGAGGTCGGCCCTGGCGTCCGGCGGCACCGAGTCCAGCACCGCCACCGGCCCGACCTGGGCCACCTTGACGTGCGCCGAGGTGGCGCCCTTGAACAGGAACCCGAACAGCACCAGGAACATCAGCGGCATCAGCAGCGCGAAGAACAGCGCCGTCCGGTCCCGCAGGAAGGCGATCAGCATCACCCGGGAGAGGCCGGCGAAGGCGCCGCTCCGGGACCGGTCGGTCGGCTCGGTCATGCCCGGTACTCCCGTCCGGTGAGGTGCAGGAAGACGTCCTCCAGGGTGGCGCCGCGGACTTCCAGGCCGCGCAGCGCCTGCTGCTCGCCGAGCACCGCCAGCACCGGGCCGGGCAGCCGGGTGGCGATGGACAGCAGCACCCCGTCGTCGTGCACGGCGGTCACCTCGGCGCCGGCCGCGGTGAACAGCTCACGGGCCGCGGCCACGTCCAGCAGGCCGGACTCCACGCTGATCCGCACCGTGTCGTCCAGGTCCCGCACCAGCGCGGCGGGCGCCCCGGTGCGCAGCACCTTGCCGTGGTCCATCACGGCGACCCGGTCGCAGAGCACCTCCGCCTCGTCGAGGTAGTGCGTGGTGAGCAGCACCGTGCGGCCCTCGGCGTTGATGTCGCGCAGCAGGTCCCACAGGTTGCGGCGGGCCTGCGGGTCGAGGCCGGTGGTCGGCTCGTCCAGGAAGACCAGCTCGGGATCGTGCACCAGGGCGCAGGCGATCGACAGGCGCTGCGCCTGGCCGCCGGACATCTTGTCGGTGCGCACCGCTGCGGAGTCGGTCAGCCCGACCCGCTCCAGCCAGCCGTCGGCCTGCCGGGCGCCGACTCCGTAGAACGAGGCGAAGGTGCGGATGGTCTCCCGGGCGGTGAGCCGGTCGAAGAACGCCGAGGCCTGGAACTGCACGCCGATCCGCGGCAGCAGCCTGGGATTGCGCGGCCAGGGCGGCAGCCCCAGCAGCTCGACCCGCCCCTCGTCGGCCTCGCGGATCCCCTCCAGGATCTCCAGGGTGGTGGTCTTGCCCGCGCCGTTGGGCCCGAGCAGTCCGAAGAACTCCCCGGCCCGGACGGTCAGTGACACCCCGTCGACGGCCTGCACGTCCCCGTACCGCTTCCGTATCCCGTCGGCGGTTATCGCTGTCGTCATGGCGCCGACGATAGGGGCCGTCCGGTCCCGCCGACCATAGGCGGGACCGTTCGTCACGGACTCAGGAGCGGTGCACGGTGATGGTGGTCCACGCGCCGATGTGGATCCGGTCGCCGTCGTTGAGCGCCACCGCGGTGTGCGGGGCGATCGGCTCGGAGCCCCCGTTCATCGTGGTGCCGTTGGTGGAGTCCTGGTCGACCAGCACCCAGCTGCCGTCCGGCTGCTCGGCCAGCAGCGCGTGCTGGTGCGAGGCGCCCGGGTCCTCCGGGGGCACCGACAGGTCGATCTCCGGCACGGTGCCGCGGTGCTGGCTGCGCCGGCCGATCCGCAGCTGTCCGCGACCGGTGATCGGGATCCGGCGCTCCGGGCAGTACGGCGGGAAGAACAGCCCGGAGGCCTCCGGGCCGCTGCGGGCCATCATGTCCGTGAAGTACTCGCGGTCCGCGGTGATCACGGCCACCCACTGGGATCTGACCGGCTCGGCCTGCGGCATCTGCTGGGACGGCGGCGCGAGGTAGAACGAGGTGCCGTACTGCTCCAGGTTGGGCTGCGGCGGAATGCCCGACTGCTGGGCCCCCGGCTGCGGCGGAATGCCCGGCTGCTGCGGCGGCACCGCCCGGGACGGCTGCGGGGGCATCCCGGGCTGGCCGGGCTGCGGCATCCCCGGGTGCCCGGCCGGCTGGGCACCCGGCTGACCCGGCTGACCCGGCTGCTGGTACGGCGAGCGGGTGGACGGCGCCGATCCGAACAGGTCCGCGGGAGGGAAGGCCGGGTCGGGCTGCGACGGGTACGCCGAGCCGGGCGGCGGATAGCCGTATCCCGACTGCGACTGCGACTGCGTCGTCGCCGGCCCGGGCTGCGCGGGTCCCGGCGGCGGATAGCCGTAGCCCTGCGGCGCGCCCACCACCGGCATCCCGGGCGAGGTGGACAGCTCGAAGTCGTAGCCGCACTCCTCGCAGTAGCGGCCGGTCTTCGGAGTGCGGCAGATCGGGCAGCCGGCCATGCTCTCGGTGGCCCCGGGGTAGCCACCCGGCACCGGCGGCGCCTGCGGCGGCATGGCCGGCGGCGGGGGCACCGGAGCACCGAACGGCCCGGGGGCCCCGACCGCGGCGGCCGGGTGCATCGAGAGGCCGCAGTAGTCGCAGTAGTCGTCCGACTGCGACTCGTGGCCACCAGGGCAGATCGGCATCAAGTCCCCCACATCTCGGCAGGTCCCGGCCCCCGACGGAACCAGTTTCACGACAGCTTCTCACGATACCGATCTGCCGAGCCGTGGTGAACGGCGGCAGGTCAGCCGGGTACTGCGAAGGCGGCCGCGCGGTGCCGCCTTCCCGGTGCCGCGCCGACCGCCGCTCAGCCCTCGCGCTTCTTGGCGGCGACCCGCACGGTCTTGGTCGAGCGGGTCTCCAGGGTCATCGAGTCGGCTTCGCTGACGTTCTTGCGGAACCTGACCGTGCCCTCCTTGGGGTCGACCACGTCGACCACCTTCTGCAGCAGCTTGAAGGTGCCCTCGTTGCCGGTCTGGTGGGCCAGCCGGACCGCCGCGCCCAGCTTGGCGGTGGCGGTGTCCACGTCGCCGGCCCGGTGCGCCTCCAGGCCCTCCTGGATCGACGAGGCGAGCTCGGCCTGCCCGGTGTAGTGGGCCACCTGCGGGCTGATCCGGGTGGACGAGGCCAGGTCGTCCGTCCACACCGCGCGGACCAGGCCCTGGGCCAGCACCTCGGTGGAGCCGTCGGCACCGGGCAGCACCAGGGAGATCCGGGCGGCCAGCATCTCGTTGCCGACCGCGGCGGACGGCACCTCGACGCAGACGTGGTAGTCGCGGCTCTCGTCGCCCCAGGAGCCGGTCGGGTAGTCGCCGGCCCGCGGCCCGGCCTCGGACCGCCGCTGGGTGAGGTCCTCCAGGTCCGGCGCCACCTGCTTGACGAACTTCACCCGGGCGTTGGCCGGGGTCCAGACCCGCAGGGCCACGTCGGCGACCTGCTTGCCCATCGCGGCGGTCATCATCGAGCGGAAGTCCTCGGCCAGGTCGGCCGGCTCGGCCACGATGTCGGCGGTGCCGAGCAGCGCGGAGGCGATCTTGCGCAGCTCGGCGACCTCCCAGTCGGTGCCGACACCGCGGCAGTCGGCGGTGAAGTGGCCGCTCACCCGGTCCAGGGTCTTCTGCAGGTCCTGCGGCTTCTCGTGCTCGTTGCGGCCGTCGGTCAGCAGGATGCCGTGCCGGATGGTGATGTCGTGGCGGGTCAGGAAGAGCTTGTCGGCCAGTGTGAGCCAGGTGCCGATGGCGGTGCCGCCGCCCGCGGTCAGCTTGCGCAGCGACTGCTTGGCGGCCTCCCGGGTGGCCGGCGAGGCGACGGCCAGCGAGCCGTCGCCCGGGTAGACCTCGCGGGCCTCGTGGGTACCCGCCACCACCGCGAAGGCCACGCCGTCGCGGATGGTGTCGATGGCCACGGCGGTGGCGTCCCTGGCGTTGCGCATCTTGGTCGGCGGGTAGTCCATCGAGCCCGAGCAGTCGACCATGAGGATCACCGCGGCGTCCTGGACGGCGCCGGGCGCGGCGTCGGCGCCCGGGCCCAGCGGCCGTCCGCCGGTGGTGCCGCCGCCGGTGGCGGTGACGGTGACGATGGCGTTGACCTCGCGGGCACCTTCGGCGAGGTACTCGTTCTGGAAGATCTCGGTGGTGAACCTGGGCAGGTTCGACTTGGCAAGACTGGCCATGGCCATACCCCCTGACAAGAGTTGACGATCGGCTCGAGGGCCGTGGAAGGCGCCGGTCGGACGCTGGATGAGCGGGCGTCAGCCCTGCTCGGTGGGGACGGCCGGCGGGAAGCTGGGCATCGGCGGAACGGTCGGCTTGATCACCGGCAGGTCGAGCACGGTGTCCACCCAGCCGGACGCCGGATCCGGCTGCACCGGCAGCACCGCGACGGTGATGTTGTCGTGCCCGCCGGCGGCGACGGCGAACGCCACCAGGGCCCGGGCGGCCCGCAGCGGGTCGGTGCGGGCGTCGGCGCGCACCAGGTCGGCCAGGCTGGTGGCGGCCTCGGCGTAGTTCCACAGGCCGTCGGTGCAGATCAGCAGCACCCCGGGCACGTGCGGGGTGAAGGCGACGGTGTGCGGCACGACCTCGTCGGCGTCCGCGCCCAGCCAGCCGGTGATGGCGTGCGCCCTGGCGTCGGCGTAGGCCTCGGCCTCGGTCATCAGGCCGGCCGCGATCATGCCGGTCGCCCAGGAGTCGTCCTCGGTCAGCCGGTACGGCTCGGCGTCGGTGCGGTCGTCCGGGATCCAGTACGCCCGGCTGTCGCCGACCCAGCCCACGGTGACCACCCCGGCGGCGGCCACCGCGCTGACCACCGTGCAGGCGGGGGAGTTGTGCCCGGGCTCCGGGGCGGTGCCGTCGGCCGCCAGCGCGGCCACCGCGGCGGCGGCGCTGGCGATGGCGCCGCGCATCGCCGGTTCGGCCGCCTCGCCGTGCTCAAGCGCGGTGAGCAGCGCCTCGCCGGCGGCGTCGGCCGCGGTCTGGGACGCCTCGTCGGGCCGGGAGGCGGAGGACACCCCGTCGCAGACCACCGCGACCACGGCGGGCCGGCCGTCCGGCAGCGAGGTGGCGGCCAGCGTGAAGGAGTCCTCGTTGCGGTGGTGGCGCACCCCGCGGTCGCTGACGCCGGCGCCGCCCGCCAGCGAGCGCTCCACGTGGTCGCGGGGGCTCGGCTGGGCCATCCCGCAGGCTTCGCAGAAGCCGTCGCCGCCCACCAGCCCGGCACCGCAGTGCACGCAGACCGGCCCGGCCGCCGGGGGCAGCGCGGAGTCGGCCCCGGCCGCCGGGGCGGGCACGGGTGGTGCGGCGACCAGGCTCGTCCCGCAGTTCTCGCAGAAGACGTCCGCTGGGTCGAGCGGTTCGCCGCAGCCCGGACACTCGGTCATCGTCACACCCACGTCCGCGGTCGGGACCGGTTGGCCCGCTCCACCAGTTCGATCCGGTCCTCGGCCCGCTCGGCGAGCCGGGCCAGTGCTCGGTAGGACTTCTCCAGCGCGAACCGCAGCTCGCGCTCCTCGGTCGGCAGGCCGCCGAGCTCGGCGCCGGCCGGCGAGTGGCCGGGGGCGCCGGCCAGCGCCCAGCCCAGCGCGCCCTCCAGCACCTCCACCGAGAGCTGCTCGCGCCGCCGGTCGTCCAGACCGAGCAGGGCGAGCTGGGCGTTGCCCGCCGCCAGGTCGTCGCCGATCGGCTCCTGCGGCGTGCGGGCCCGCACCCGGGCCCGGATCGCGGCGATCCGGGCAGCGGTGTAGTGGGTGGAGACCTCCGGGACCGACTCCAGGGCGGCGACCGCGCCGGCCCGGTCGCCGCCTGCCAGGCAGACCCGGGCCAGCCCGAAGGCGGCGCTCACGTAGCCGTGGTCGGTGGTCCACACCAGCCGGTAGAACTCCGCGGCGTCCTCGCGGTTGCCGAGCAGTTCGGCGCAGATGCCGAGGGCCAGCTTGGGCGCGGCCTCGCCGGGGAAGGCGTCGTAGACCGCGTCGAAGGCCTCGGCGGCGGCCTCGACCAGCGCGCGGGTCGCCTGGGTCGCGGACGCGCCGGCCTGGGCCAGCTGGGCCAGGCCGCGGTACCAGACCACCCGCCAGTCGTCGCCGTGGTCGGAGCGCAGGTTGGTCAGGGTCTGCTCGGCGTCGGTGTGCAGGCCGAGCTCGGTCAGTGCCCGCACCCGGCGCAGCGCGAGCTCCGGCGAGAACTGCGCAGCGGTGCCGAGCGCGCTCAGCACGTCGTCCGGCCGGGTGGCCATCAGTGCCGCCAGGAACCCGGCGTTGGGGTCGCCCGGGTCGACCCGGGGCACCGGCAGGGCCAGCGCCGAGGCGGCCGCGTCCGGCACCACCAGCCGCGGCGTCCCCGGTGTCCCGGTCGCCCCGTCGGCGATCAACTCGGTGTCCACCACCCGCAGTTCGGGGCCGAACAGGGTGGAGAGCGAGGGCCGGGGCTGTCCGTCGGTCAGCGCCAGGATCTCCCGCAGCACGCCGGTCAGCTGGTCGGCCATCTCCTCGGCGGAGGCGAACCGCCGGGACGGGTCCGGGTCGGTGGCCCGCACCAGCAGCCGGTAGAACGACTCGTACTGGGCGAAGACCGGCACCTCCTCGGGCCCGGGCAGCTCGTCCCGGTAGGTGGTGCTGTAGCCCTGGAAGTCGAAGGTCAGCACCGCCAGGGTGCGGGCCACGGTGTAGAGGTCGGAGGCGGGGGAGGGGCCGTCGGTCGCTATCTCCGGCGCCTGGTAGCCGACCGTGCCGTAGATCGGGCCGTCGTCGTCGAAGCGGCGGACCGCGCCCATGTCGATGATCTTGAGCGTGTCCTCGCTCTGGATCACGTTGTCGATCTTGAAATCGCAGTAGACCAGACCGCGGCCGTGCAGGTAGCCCAGCGCCGGCAGCGCCTCCAGGGCGTAGGCGATGGCCTGCGCCACCGGCAGCGGATCACGTGCCCCGTCCGGGGTGCGGCGGTCGTTGGCGATGTCCTTGAGGGACTTGCCGCCGACGTACTCCATCACGATGTAGCCGTCGGTGGTGCCGGTCCTCAGGTCCGGGTGCTCGACGAAGTTAATGATCCGGACGATGTTGGGGTGGTCGACCTCGGCCAGGAACCGCCGCTCGGCGATCGCCACCGCCAGCGCGTCCTCGTCGCCGGTGTCCAGCAGGCCCTTGAGCACCACCCAGCGGTCGCTGACCCGGCGGTCGACCGCCAGGTAGATCCAGCCGAGGCCGCCGTGCGCCAGGCAGCCCATCACCTCGTACTGACCGCCGATCAGGTCGCCGCGGTGCAGCTTGGGGGTGAACGAGTACGGGTGGCCGCACTGGGTGCAGAAGCCCTCCGGGCGGCCCGGCCGGCCGTTCTTCTCCCGGCCCACCGGCGCGTCGCACTTGCTGCAGAACCGCTTGCGCTCGGGCACCTCGGGGTTGGCCAGCACGGCCTGGGCCGGATCGCTCTTCGGCACCGGCGGCACGCTGACCAGCCCGGCGCCCAGCCGGCTGCGGCTGCCGGTGCTGCGGCTGCCCTTGGAGCTGCGCACCGAGACCGAGCCGCGGGTGCCGGTCCGGGTGGAGCGGTGCGAACGGGACCGGCCGGACATCGAACGGGAGGAGCCGGTGCGGCTGGACGGCACCGAACGGGCCGAGCCGGAGCCGGAGTCCGGCGCGCTCCGGGAGCCGGGCACCGGGGCCGGTGCCGGGGTCGCGGTCCGCGCCGGGCCGGCCGCCATGCCGCACTCGTCGCAGAAGCCGTCGGCGTCGATGGTGCCGGTGCAGCCGGGCTGCGCGCACCCGGCGCCGACACCCGTCCCGGTGGCGGTCCCGGTGGTCGCGGTGGCGGTCCCGGTGGTGCCGGACGCGCCCAGCGGCGCCAGGCCGCACTCGGTGCAGTACCCGTCCGCGTCGATCACTCCGCCGGAACACCCCGGCCGGACACACGCTTCGCCCATGGCGATCATTCCCCCTGTCCGTCGTACCGCCGCGCGTCCTGCGGCGCCGCCGCCGGGCGCAGCGCCTGCTGGAACCTGGTCACCGCCGCGGCGGCCGCGCGCAGATCGCACGGCGCGCTCCACAGCAGCCAGCGAGCCTTCTCGTAGCGCTCGATCACCTCCGGGTCCTCCGCGACCCCGAGGCGCGCGGCCATCGCCTTGTAGGCGTCCAGCCGGCCGCGCAGTTCGGCCCGGACCGCGAGCGGGGCGGTCACCTCGGTGAGCGACTGCCGGGCCCGCTGCAACTCCTGGGCGGCCTGCTCCTCCAGGGCGTCCAGCAGCGGCGCCAGCCGGTGCCAGAGGCCGTTCTGACGCAGCTCCGCCGCCTGGTGCACGCCGTCGCGCAGCGCCGCCAGCGGCCCCGGCACGGCCGGCACCTCGGTGGCGGCGATCTTGGCCAGCACCTCGCCGCGGGCCTGCCGCGCCTCGCCCAGCGTGGCGTCCGCACGGTGCAGCAGATCGGCGACCTGGTGCAGCCGCTCGTCCGCCTCGTCGCGCAGCCGCAGCAGCTGCTCCAGTTCGACCCGTATCGAGTCCAGGGTCCGGCCGGCCTGGTCGAACCGGCTCACGTCCACGGCGCCGGCCGCCGCCTGCTGGGCGGCGACCACGCTGGTGGTGGTCTCCCGGCCGCGCTGGGCCGGCACCCGGGCCGGGCGCCACAGCGCCAGCGGATCGGCCAGCACCTCGGCCCGAAGACCGGTCAACTCCTGCTCCAGGTCGGACAGGTCGTCGCCCAGCGGATGGCTGCCGGGCCGCACCCCGACCGAGCCGGCCAGGCTGGTCACCCGGCGCAGCTCGGCCAGCAGCAGGTCGATCCGGGCCGGCAGTGCCGACCAGACCGCGTCGGCGGCGTTGACCACCTCCAGCACGGTGGCGTACCAGCTGTTCATCCGGTCCATCAGCTCGGTCAGGCTGAGCTGCTCGACCAGCCGGGCCGGCCCGGTCAGCTGGTGTGCCGCGTCGGGCAGTTGGCCGCCGGAGACGGTGACCGCCCGACCGCGCAGCAGCTCGCTGAGCTCGGCCAGCTCCGGGGAGCCGGGCCGGCTGCGCCGGGAGCGCACCGCCCGGGCCGCGGCCAACGCCTCGTTGTAGCGGTCGAAGTAGGTCCACAGCAGGGTGAACCCCTGGGCGGCGGCCTGCCAGCGCTCCTCGGTGCGGCCGGTCAGCGTGGCGCCCTCCAGCAGCCGGCGGCCCGGGTGGTCCTGGAGCGCGAGCAGCGCGGCCTCCACGGCCTCCCGCTCGGCGGTCAGCCGAGTCAGCTCGCGGTCCACCTCCTCCCGGCTCAGCACCGGGCCAGCGGATCCTGTCAACGCCACGCCCTTCCTCCTGATCCCATGTGCTACGGCAGGTAGTTGGCAGCCGGCGGGCTCATCGGGCCGAGCCCCGGCTTCAGCCAGTGGTCGTAGCTGTCCTGCCAACCGCTACGACGGTAGTCCTCCAGCACCTGGTTGACCCGGGCCACCAGGTCGGGCGCGTTCTTGGCCATCGCGACGCCGTACGGCTCGTTGGTCAGCGACGGGCCGATTACCTGCACCGTCGGGTCCTGGGCGGCCTGGCCGACGGCGAGCGCGTTGTCCGTCACGGTGGCGTCGGCCTGGCCGAGTTGCATGCGGACCAGGCAGTCCAGCTGGTTCTCCACGACCACCTCGGCGGACTGTCCGAGCGGATGCTTGCCCAGGTAGTCCTGCGCGGTGGAGGAGTCCGCCACGCACACCCGCTTTCCCCTCACCGCGTCGTCGATCGTCCTGGCGTGGGCCGCCTTCGGCACCACCACCTGCTGCCCGGCCTGGAAGTACTCGGTGGAGAAGGCCAGGTCGTCCAGCCGGTCGCAGGTGATCGTCATGGTACGCGCGATCAGGTCGACCGAGCCGCTCTTGATGGCATCCATACGCTTCGCGGTCGGCACCGTCTTGAACTGGACCTTGTCGGGATCGCCGAGCAGCGCCTTGGCGATCGCATGGACCAGATCGATGTCGAAGCCCTGCAGTTGACCGGTGACCGGGTTGCGGAAGCCCCAGTCGTAGCTGTCCTGGTCGACGCCGGCGACCAGCACCCCGCGCGCCTTGATGGCGGACACCGCCGGCCCGTTCTCGTTCGTGCTGGGGCGGATGCTCTTGGTCGGGTCGCAGTTCCGGTCGGCCACCGCGGTGGCCGACCCGGCCGCGGCCGCCCGGGGCCCGCTGCCGGGAGCGGCCGCCGCACCGGTGAGGGTGAGCGGGGTGGCCAGCACGGCGGCCAGCAGTGCGATCCTGGTGCGCATCCGTCCGGTCCCCTTCATCGGTACTCCGCCAGCCGGCGCCCGATGCCCGTCAGCGCGCCCGCCGTGCCCAATAGCGCGAGCACGCCCGCGGCCACGGCCACCGTGCCGGTCGCGTCCCGGCCGTCGCGGGCCGCGCTCAGGAAGTCGGCCTGCTCGACCTTCACGGCAGCGGCCAGGCTCTGGTCGGTCGCGTCGAAGGACGTCGCGGCGCTGCCGGCACCGCTGCCCACGGTGTCGTCCAGGGCGCCCTGGTAGTCGCCGCCGTCGTTCTTGGCGCCGGCCGCGTTGTGCCGGTCGTTCCACTCCTTGAACGAGCCCCGGGCGTCCGCGATGTGCCCCGCCGCGCCGGCCGGAGCCAGCCCGGCGGCCCGGGAGAGCGCGGTGGCGTCGCCCATCTCGTCCTCGGTCCACTGCTGCGCGTACGTGGTGGTGGAGCCGCGGGCCACCAGGTTGAGGTTCTCCGCGGTGCGCGCCTTCAGCGTGTCTATCCGGGCCACGTTGAGCGCCTTCAGCGGGGCGGCGCCGCGGTCGATGCTCTCCTTGAGCGACGAGTCGCCGGCCAGCACCGCCGCGCCCAGCCAGAGCAGCATCACCAGCACCGCGCCGGTGGCGCCCAACAGGCCGGGGTTGAACACCCGGTTGGTGCGCCGGAACAGCCGCAGCTGCACCCAGGCCAGCGCCACCAGGACCACCACCGCGAGGCCGTAGGCCGCCCACGGGGTGGCCCGGGCGTCCGCGTAGTCGCCGTCCAGCCGGGCGAGTTCCAGGTCGGAGAGCTGCTGGGCCTGCGGCAGCAGCTGCTGCTGCATGGTGGTGGAGGCGTACCGCAGATAGGCCGCGCCGAGCGGCAGGCCCTGCCGGTCGTCGGCCCGGGCGGTCTCCACCAGGCCCGCGTAGACCGGCAGTTGCTGGTTGAGCTGGCTGACCAGGGCCTGCGCCCTGGCCGAGCCGGTGGACTGCGCGGCGGCCTGGGTGAGCAGTTGGGTCGCGTTGGACAGGTCGTCCTGGTAGCGCCGGCGCAGGTCGGCCGGCTCGCTGCCGGCCAGCAGGAAGCCGGCCGCGGCGGTGGTGTCCGCGTCGGCCAGCGAACGGTAGATCTCGGCCGCGTTCTGGCTCAGCGGCTGACTGTGCGTCACCACCTGGTCGGCCGCGTCGGTCCGGTCCGTCACCTGCCAGCCGGTCAGCGCGCCCAGGCCCAGGACGAGCACGCTCAGCCCGACGGCGGCCAGCCGCAGCCGCCCCGGTGCGGTGCGCGCCGCGGCGCGCCAGCGGTCCCGGCGGCGCACGCGCGCTGGGCCGCGCGGTGGTGGCACCACCGCCGTCCGTAGTACTGGTGTCGCCACCGTTCCTACCTCCCCCAAGAGCCCGATCGGGACCGGCTGCTGCCAGCAGTCTGCCACCGGGCCGCGCCAAGACGGGCCCGGCGGGTCCAAGACGCGAGCCGTACCCTATGCGGTTCCGCCTGCGACGCGGCACCCCCGGGGCGCCCCGGGCGCGGTGATCGTCTCGGGATCGGCCATGATGGCAGCCGAGACCCGCCCAAAAGGGGCGGAACATGGAGCCGAAGTGATGCAGACCGCACAGACCGTCCTGGCCGCGACCGGCTACCACGGGCCGCCGCCGTGGCAGTGGTCGGACCTCGCCACCTCGTGGACCGCCGAGCCGGTGGTGCTCGCGCTCTCGGTGCTGCTCGGCGGCGGCTACCTGCTCGGGGTGGCCAAGCTGGCCCGCTCCGGCACCCGCTGGCAGCCCACCCGCACCCTCTCCTTCCTCGGCGGCGTGCTGCTGTGGGTCTGGTGCACCTGCTCGGGCATGGGCGTCTACGAGCGGATCCTGTTCACCGACCGCGCGGTGCAGGTGGTGCTGCTGCTGATGCTGGTGCCGCTGCTCCTGGCGATGGGCGCGCCGATCTCGCTGCTGGTCGAGGCCTCGCCGCCGGCCCGCCGGCAGAGGATCCTGCGGGCGCTGCGCAGCGGCCCGTCCAAGGTGCTGATGTTCCCGGCGGTCTCCACCGTGCTGCTCATCGTGCCGCCGTGGCTGCTCTACTTCACCTCCTGGTACGAGAAGTCGTTGACCAGCGGCGCCTGGAACATCGCGACGCACCTCGCGCTGGTGCTGCTCGGCCTGGCCTACTTCTGGCCCCGGCTGCAGCTCGACCCGGTCGGCCGTGAGTACCCGCACCTGGTGGGCCTGTGCATCACCTTCGTCGAGGTGATGTTCGACGCCGCGCTGGCCATCGTGCTGATCTACGGCGGGCACCTCGTGGCCCAGCACTACTACACCGGGCTGGCCCGCCCCTGGGGCCCGAGCCCGGCGCAGGACCAGTTCTGGGGCGGCAACGCCTTCTGGGTGCTCGGCGACCTGGTCGGCGTGCCGTTCCTCTGCGCGCTGATCCGCCGCATGATCGTTGACGGGCGCGAGGAGAACGCCGCGGTGGACGCCGCGCTGGACGCCGAGTACGAGCGGCAGGCAGCCGAGCGGGCCGCCCGGGTGGTGGCACCCGGCGGCGCGCCGGAGCAGCAGCCGGAGCCCGAGGAGGGCATGCGCCCCTGGTGGCTGGACGATCCCAACCTCAAGCACCGGTTCGGCTCCGGCTCGTGAACCAGGTCGTCCGACTACCATGGCCGGCATGCAGCTGACCGGAACGATCACCCCCGAGCGCCCCCTGCTGGTCCTGGCCGTGGCCGAGGAGGCCGCCCACCTGGACGGCAGCCTCCCGGTGCTGCTCACCGGCATAGGCAAGGTCAACGCGGCCGCGGCCCTGGCCACCGTGCTCGCCGGCGGCCCGCGCCCCGCCGAGGTGATCAACCTGGGCACCGCCGGCGCCCTGCGCCCGGGCCTGGCCGGCCGCACCCATGTGATCGGGTCGGTGCTCCAGCACGACCTGGACAGCCGGGTGCTGGCCCTGCTCACCGGCCGCGGCTACGGCGCCCCGATCACCCTGGCCGCCGACGGCCCGACGCTGGCCACCGGCGACCTCTTCGTCTCCGACCCGGTGGCCCGCGAGCAGTTGGCCGCCCGGGCCCACCTGGTCGACATGGAGGGCTATGCGCTGGCCGCCGTCGCGCAGCCGGCCGGGGTGCCGATCCGGCTGGTGAAGCACGTCAGCGACGAGGCTGGCGAGGGCGCGGCCAAGGCCTGGCGGGAGGGCGTGGACGATTGCGCCAAGGCGCTGGCCGCCTGGCTGGCCGAGGACCTCGCCACCGCCTGAGCGCCCGTCAGGCGCCGCCGGCGGTGACCACCGCGTCGGTGATGAAACCCGCCAGCAGGCCGGCCAGGACCATCCAGGTGGTCAGCTCCTTGAGTGCGGCCCGGCGGGCCACCGCGAGCAGCTCGATCACCACGTAGAGGATCGACCCGGCGGCCAGCGAGAGGAACGCGGTGCTCAGGTAGTCGTTGACCAGGTGCTGGCCGACCAGGGTGCCGGCGAAGGTCGGGCCGCCGCCGATCAGGCCGAGCAGCGCCAGGCTGCCCCAGGACGGCCGGGTGCCCTCGGCGGCCAGCGGGGCCACGATGCCGAACCCCTCGGTGGCGTTGTGCAGCCCGAAGCCGATGATCAGCAGCACGGCCAGCGATATCTGGCCGGTGGCGGCCGAGTTGCCGATCGCCAGGCCCTCGGCGAAGTTGTGCAGGCCGATGCCGACCGCGATCATCATCGCCAGGTCGGCCGCGCTCCGCTCGCCGCGTTCGCTCGCCGCGGCCAGCCGCCGGGCGTTCCACCGGTCGTAGTGGACCAGCCCGCACAGGCCGACGGCCAGGCCGGCGGCCAGCACCAGGATCCCGGCGACGGCGGTGCCCCAGTGCTTGTCCCCGAGCGCCTTGTCCGTCGGGTCCCAGGCATGGGTGAGCACGTCCCACACCAGGAACAGCAGGATCCCGATGGCCAGCGCGTTCAGCCCCGCCCGCAGCCGGGGCGCGGGGCGGCGCAGTCGGCCGATCGGCAGACCGAGGTAGATGGTGACGCCGGCGACGGCTCCGAGCAGGGCGATCTGACCGCTGGACATCCGGGTTCTCCGAGGGTGTCGGTGGGAATGACGATGGCCGAGGTTAGGGCAGCCGGCCGGGAATGTCGTGAAGTTCTCGGGAATCGTTCGTCTACAGTGACGTAGACGGTGCGATGGAAGGAGCCTGCCGGTGGGATCGCTGACCAACTGGCTCGCAGGGCTCTCCGGGCCCGTGGTCTACGCGGTGGTGGGCGCGCTGGTCTTCGCGGAGGACGCGCTGTTCGTCGGCTTCGTGGTGCCCGGGGAGACCGCCGCGGTGCTCGGCGGCACCATCGCCGCCGCGCACCGCGAGGTGAGCCTGCCGGTGATGATGGCGGTCGTGGTGGCCGCCGCGATCCTCGGCGACACCACGGGCTACGAACTCGGCCGCTGGTGGGGGCCGGGGCTGCTGCGCACCCGCCCGGCCGTCAAGCACCGGGCCCGGCTCGACAAGGCCCGTGCCTTCATCCGTGCCAAGGGCCCGGCGGCGGTCTTCCTGGGCCGGTTCGTCGCACTGTTCCGCGCCCTGGTGCCGTTCCTGTCCGGGGTCTCCCGGATGCAGTACCGCAAGTTCCTGGTCTTCAACGCGGCCGGCGGCGTGATCTGGGGCGTCGGCTTCGTGCTGCTAGGGTATGCGGCCGGCTCGGCCTACGCCCAGGTGGAGCACCTGGTCGGCACGGCGCTGGCGGTGCTGGTCGCGGCCTTGGTGGTGGTGGCGCTGGGGGTCTGGTTCTGGCGCAAGCGGCGGCGGGAGCGGGCGGCGCTGCGGTCCGAGGAGCAGGGCGACGCGGAGGAGCGGGGCGACGCGGAGGAGCGGGGCGAGGCGGTGCGGGGCGCCGCTGAGGAGCGGGACGACGGCGGAGGGACGGACGCCGAGGAGCGGGGCGAGGCCCAGGAGCGGGGCGACGAACGGCCCTGACCCGGGCCGCTGTTCGTCCGCCCAAGCGGGCGCTCGTTCGGCCCGGGGGTCCGGCCGGCCCGCCGCCGGACCGGCCGAGGCGTTAATCCGTTGACGCGACGGACCGACCTGGCCAGGCTGGCCGGATGTCCGCCACCTTCGCACCGCTGCGCCACCGACCGTTCCGCTGGCTGGTCGTGGGGCGCAGCTGCGCCACCCTGGCCAACAGCATGGCCCCGGTGGCGCTCGCCTTCGCGGTGCTGGACCTGACCGGATCGCTGACCGATCTGGGGCTGGTGGTCGGCGCCCGGTCGCTGGCGAACGTGGCGGCGCTGCTGTTCGGCGGGGTGCTGGCCGACCGGGTGCGGCGCGGGGTGATCCTCCAGGGCACCGCGCTGGCCTCGGCGCTGTCCCAGGCCTTGGTGGCCCTCGCGGTGCTGCTGCACTCCGCCTCGCTGCCGCTGCTGATCGGACTGAGCCTGGTCAACGGCGTGCTGGCGGCGCTGTCGATGCCGGCCAGTGCCGCGCTGCTGCCGCAGACGGTGCCCGCCGAGGAGCTGCGGCCGGCCAACGCGGTCAACCGGATCGGCCTCAACACCGGGCTCATCGCGGGCAGTTCGCTGGGCGGTCTGCTGGCGGCCGGAGTCGGCCCGGGCTGGGCGCTGGCGGTGGACGCGCTGGTGCTGCTGGCCGCGGCGGGCGGCTACCTGGCGGTCCGGCTGCCGTCCGGCGCGCCGGCCGTACCGGCTGCCGAGAAGGCCCGCCCGCTGGCCGAACTGCTGGAAGGCTGGCGGGAGTTCACCGCCCGTCGGTGGGTCTGGGTGGTGGTGCTGCAGTTCATGGTGGTGAACGCGGCGGAGTCCGGCTCGATCACGGTGCTCGGGCCGGGGATCGCCGACGCCACCTTCGGCCGCGGTGTCTGGGGGCTGGTGCTGGCCACCCAGATGGCGGGCGCGGTCGTGGCGGGCTTCGTGGTGGCCCGGTCGGCGTTCCGGCGGGCGCTGCTGGTCGGGGTGGCCGCGGTGTTCGCCATGGCGCTGCCGGTGCTGGCGCTGGCGGCGCGCTCGGGTGCCGTGCCGGTCGCCGCGGCGATGTTCGTGGCCGGCTTCTCGGTCGAGTTCTTCTGCGTGGCCTGGGACCTGTCACTGCAGCAGAACGTGCCGGCGGACCGCCTCGCCCGGGTCTACTCCTTCGACGCGCTGGGCTCTTTCCTGGCGCTGCCGCTGGGCGAGACGGCCGCCGGGCCGCTGGCGGCCAGGATCGGCACCGGTCGCACCCTGCTGGCCGCCGCCGCGCTGATCGCGCTGGCCACGGCGGCCGCGCTGGCCGTCCGGGCGGTGCGCACCCTGACCGTGCACGACGACCAGCCGGCGCCCGAACTCGTGCCGGTCTGACGGGACGTCAGATCCGTGGCGCGATGAGGTCCTGGTACTCGCGCCAGTGCGTGATCCGGCCGTCCCGGACCCGCAGCTTCAGCACGAAGACGGCGGTGCTGCGCTGCCCGTCGGCGGTGGCCGCGCCGGTCAGCCGGTACTGCGCGATCAGCTCCCGGGGGTCGGCCGTGTCGCGCAGCGCGATCACCTGGAAGTCGTCGAAGCGCACCGGCCGTTCGGCCTCGGTGGTGGCGGCGAAGGCCAGGAGCTCGTCCCGCCCGGTGAGCTTCTGCGGCCGCCCGTCGGGCGCGTAGGGGAACTCGACGACCGCGTCCTCGGCCCACAGCTCCCCGGTCGGCGCGAACGCGCCCGCCAGCAGACCGGTACGGAACTGCTCGAAGATCTCCAACGGACCGTCGGCCATCACGGCACCTCTCGGGGCGTCACCATCGCAACCGCCCCAGTATTCCGGCGGCACGCGTGCCGTGCGGGCGTTTCGGCCAAGTGTTGCTACGCGGCCACCACCGGCCGCCGGTAGCCGGCGCGCAGCCGTCGGTGCGCCCCGGGCGGGCTGCCCAGGCGGTCCAGACCGAGCAGGGCGGCGCCCAGCACCGGGGGCGCGGTGACGATCCGCGGGAGGGCCAGCGGGGCTTCGGTGCGCAGCCGGGCGTGCAGGTTGTCGAGCAGCAGCGGCTGGCCGGCGGCCAGCACCCCGCCGCCGAGCACCAGCGGGGTGGGGGTCGCCAGGAGGTCGAGCCGGGTCAGCGCCACCCGGGCCAGCGCCGCGATCTCCGCCGCCTGCCGGTCGATCAGCGCCAGCGCGGCGGGGTCGCCACCGCGCGCGCAGTCGAAGAGCAGCGGCACCACCTCGTGCAGCCGCACCCGGCCGACCTCGCCCAGGTGCAGCGCCTCGGCGAACGCGGTCGCCGAGGCCAGCCCGAAGTGGGCCGCGACGGCCGGCGCCAGCGCGGTGGCCGGCCCGCGTCCGTCCTCGGCCCGAGTGGCGTGCCACATCGCCTCGGCGGCCAGCCCGGCCCCGCCGCCCCAGTCGCCGGTGAGCTGCCCGAGCGCCGGGAACCGGGCGGTGCGGCCGTCCGGCGCCAGGCCCACGCAGTTGATCCCGGCGCCGCAGACCACCGCCACCCCGTACGGCGTGTCGGTGCCCGCGCGGAGCAGCCCGAAGGTGTCGTTGGCCACCGTCACCGTGGCTCCCCAGCCCTGCTCGGTGAGCGCGGCGGTCAGCGCCCGCTCCTCGGCCGGCAGGTCGGCGTTGGCCAGGCAGGCCTGCACATGGCTGACCAGCAGGCCGTCGGCGCTCCGGCCGGCCGCCGCCGCGCAGGCGGCGACCAGTGGGGCCAGCCCGGCCACGGCGGCCCGCGGCCCGTGCGCCTGCGGGTCGAAGCCGCCGCCGCGGGCGGTGCCGAGCACGGTGCCGTCGGCGGTGACCAGGGCGACGTCGGTCTTGCTGTTGCCGGCGTCCACGGCGAGCACACCGACCAGGGGATGCGACATGATGCTCCGTCAGGTCCAGCTGAGATGCGGCTTATTGTGTGCGATCAGGGCGTCGGTCAGCCGATCGGCCAACTCGATCTGCCCGACCAGCGGATGGGCCAGCAGGGCGTCGAAGACCCGCCCCCGGCCGCCCTTGAGCGCGGCCTGGAGGGCGAGGTGCTCATAGGCGGTGACGGCCGCGATCAGTCCGGCGAACAGCGGCTCCACCGGCCGCTGCGGCAGCGGCCGTACTCCGGCGGCGTCCACGGCGGCCGGCACCTCGATCACCGCGTCGTCCGGCAGGAACGGCAGCACCCCGTCGTTGCGGGTGTTGACCACCTGGACGCCCGGGCCGCCCCCGGTGCCGAGCAGTGCCGCGATCAGCTGCACCGCCGCCTCCGAGTAGAAGGCGCCGCCGCGCCGGCTCAGCAGCTCCGGCTTGGTGTCCAGCGCCGGATCGGCGTAGAGCCGCAGCAACTCCCGCTCGATCTCGGCCACTCGGGCGGCCCGGGTGCCCTGCTCGCGCAGTTCGGCGACCACCGCGTCGTGCTGGTAGTAGTAGCGCAGGTAGTAGGAGGGCACGACGCCCAGGTGCCGGATCACCGGCAGCGGCAGACGCAGGTCGTCGGCGATCTCGGTGCCGAAGTCGGCCAGCAGCTCGGGCAGCACCTCGCGCCCGGTGGGGGCGCCGGGCGCGTCCAGCAGGGTGACGCCGCGCTCCCAGGTGAGGTGGTTGAGGCCCACGTGGTCCAGTCGGACCAGCTCCGGCGCCACCCCCAGGTGGGCGGCGAACCTGCGCTGGAACCCGATCGCCACGTTGCACAGCCCGACCGCCCGGTGGCCGGCGGTCTGCAGGGCCCTGGTGACGATGCCCACCGGGTTGGTGAAGTCCACGATCCAGGCGGCCGGGTTGGCCCGGCGCACCCGTTCGGCGATCTCCAGCACCACCGGCACGGTGCGCAGCGCCTTGGCCAACCCGCCGGCCCCGGTGGTCTCCTGGCCCACGCAGCCGCACTCCAGCGGCCAGCCCTCGTCCTGGGCGCGGGCTGCCTGCCCGCCCACCCGCAGCTGCAGCAGCACCGCATCGGCGCCCGCCACCCCGGCGTCCAGGGCGGTGCTGGTGCGCACGGTCGCGGGGTGCCCCTGCTTGGCGAGGATCCGCCGGGCCAGCGCCCCCACCAGCTCCAGCCGGTCGGCGGCCGGATCGATCAGCACCAGCTCGCCGATCGGCAGGCCGTCACGCAACCGGGCGAAGCCGTCGACGAGTTCGGGCGTGTAGGTGGAGCCGCCGCCGACGACGGCGAGTTTCAGGGACATCAGCACTCGACCCCTGTCGTGTGGATGGGTGGGTGGTGGGTCAGTCGGTGGTGAAGACCTGCTCCCGGGCCGTGCCGAGGGCCCGCTGCAGCGCGCCGTGCAGCACCGGGGAGCCCGGCACGGTGCTGCTGAGCAGTCGCGGGCGCGGCACGGCCAGGCCGGTGAGCTGCTCCTGGACGAGGTCGCGCAGCCGGGCGCCGCCGGCGGTGGGGATCCCGCCGGAGAGCACCACCAGCTCGGGGTCGATCACGGCGACGATCGCGGCCAGCCCGGTGGCCAGCCGCTCGGCCAGCACCGCGAGGAACTCGTCGCCCGCGCCCGGGGTGGCCAGCGCCTTGCCGATCGCCGCCTCGGCGCTGCGGGCCGCCAGGCCGTGCCGCCGGGCCAGGGCCAGCACCCCGGCGGCGCCCGCGAGCTGCTGGAAGCCGCCGGAGTTCTTCCGCCGGACGTTGCGGATCACCGGGGCGCCCGGCACCGGCATGTAGCCGACCTCGCCGGCGCCGCCGGTGTGGCCGCGGTGCAGCCGGCCGCCGAGCACGATCGCCGCGCCGATCCCCTCCTCGGCCCAGAGCAGCACGAAGTCCGAGCAGTCCCTCGCCGCGCCGAGCGCCTGCTCGGCGACGGCGGCGAGGTTGACGTCGTTCTCGATCGCCACCGGTGCGCCCAGTGCCTCGGTGAGCCGGTCGAGCAGCCCGGCGCAGTGCCAGCCGGGCAGGTGGGCGGCGTAGCGCAGCTTCTGGGTCTGCGGGTCCAGGGCGCCGGGGGTGCCGATGGCGATGGCGGTCAGCCGGCCCGGGGCCAGGCCGGCCCGCTCCACGGTGGCGGCCAGGCCGTCGGCGATCCTCCCCCAGCCTCCGGCCGGGTCCTCCGTGGCGGTGCCGGCCGCCTGCCGGCCCGGGGTGGGCAGCAGGTGCTCGGCGAGGGTCTGACCGGTGATGTCGGCCACCGCGAACCGGATCTGGCCGGGCGTCACGTCCAGGCCCGCGACGTAACCGGCCGCCGGATTCACCTGGTAGAGCTGGGCGTTGGGACCGGGCCCGCCGACCGTGGTGCCCACCGGCACGACCAGCCCGGCGGCCTCGAGGCGGGCCAGCAGTTGGGAGGCGGTGGGTTTGGAGAGGCCGGTCAGGGCGCCGATCCGGGTGCGGGAGAGCGGACCGTGGGCCAGCAGCAGGTCCAGGGCGGCCCGGTCGTTGATGGCCCGCAGTCGGCTCGGGGTGCCGGGGCGCGGTGCGGAGGTGGCGGAGGTGTCGTTCACGTGCTCGATCCTCCCGGGTCGGCGGGCCCTTGGACAATTGGAAACTTTACTAACAATCCAAGCCCTGTCAATGGAACCGCCGGCCCGAGAGGCGCGCCGACAGCAGTGCCCCGGCCGCGCGGGCGGCCGGGGCACCGGGGGGGAGGGAGGGGTCAGGGCAGCTTGCTGAACGCCTGCTGCTCCTCCGGGGTCGGCGGCGGGATCGGACGGGCGCTCAGCGAACGGGCCGAGGCCGGGTCGGCGAGCGAGGACGGCGGTTGCGCGTCGGCGATGGCGCTCGGCGCGGGCGGGGCGGCCGACGACCCGGCGGCCTCCTCCTTGAGCTTGATCCCGGCCCCGTCGAAGGCCGCCTTCAGCCGTCCGCGCAGCGCCCGGGCGACCAGCTGCGCCCTGCTCGGCATGGTCTTGGCCTGCACCCGCAGCACCACGGTGTCGGCGGAGACCGACTCCACGCCCAGCACCTGCACCGGCTCCCAGAGCAGTTCGTCCCAGGGCGACTCCTTGGCGAACGCCTCGGCCGCGGTCAGGATCAGCGCCTCGACCTTGTCCAGGTCCTCCCGGTAGCCGACCTGGACGTCCACCGTCGCGGTCGACCAGCCCTGGCTCATGTTGGCGATCCGCTTCACCTCGCCGTTGCGGATGTACCAGATCTCACCGCTGTCGCCGCGCAGCTTGGTCACCCGCAGCCCGACCTCCAGCACGGTGCCGGTGGCCACCCCCATGTCGATCTCGTCCCCGACGCCGTACTGGTCCTCCATGATCATGAAGACCCCGGAGAGGAAGTCGGTGACCAGGTTGCGGGCGCCGAAACCGAGCGCCACGCCCGCCACCCCGGCGCTGGCCAGCAGCGGCGCCAGGTCCACCCCGACCTCGGAGAGCACCATCAGCGCGGCGGTGCCCAGGATCGAGAACGAGGCGACGCTGCGCAGCACCGAACCGATCGCCGCCGCCCGCTGGCCGCGCCGCTCCGGGTTCACCAGCAGCCCGCCCAGCCGGCTGCTGGTCTCGTTGTCGCTGTGCTCCGCCTCCCGGGTCATCCGGTGGATCAGCTGGTCGATCAGCTTGCGCACCACTGCCCGCAGCACCAGCGCGAGCAGCACGATGACGACGATGCGCAGCGTTCCGTCGATCCACGACTCCCAGTTGGCGTCCAGCCAGCCGGCCGCCTCCCTGGTGCTGGTTGTGACGTCGGTCACGAGGCCCTCCTGTGCCCGCGGGAAAACTCGGCGCACAGCCTAGCGAGCGCAGGTCGGTGCGCCGAACGGCCGGTTTGGGCATAGAGACAGGTAGCACCGGCGAGCGCGGAACCCGCGTCCGCCTGTTACCCGGTAGTGGTGGCGCCGTACAAAGTCGTAAGGCGACACTGGGGGAGATCGCGCAGCGATGCGCGGTCATCCGCTCGTCCCGGCGCGAGCCACGCGCCGCAGGCGTCCAAGGAGGCATCCGTGCCGCATGTCCTGGTCCTCAACGCGTCGTACGAGCCCCTAGGGGTCGTATCGACGCGCCGCGCCCTCATCCTGGTCCTCAATCACAAGGCGGTCAGCCTGGAGGACTCGGGTGTCACCCTGCACAGCGCCACCAGCGCCGTAACGGCGCCCTCCGTGGTGCGGTTGACCCGGTTCGTCCGGGTGCCGTTCCGCGGGCCAGTACCGCTCACCCGCCGCGCACTCTTCGCCCGTGACCACGGGCGATGCGTCTATTGCGGGGCCGCCGCGACCAGCGTCGACCACGTGATCCCGCGCAGTCGCGGCGGGCAGCACCGCTGGGACAACGTGGTGGCGGCCTGCCGCCGCTGCAACCACATGAAGGCCGACCGCCACCTGACCGAGCTCGGGTGGCGGATGAAGCGACCTCCGGCCCCGCCCAGCGGGCTGGCCTGGCGCATCATCGGAACCGGGATCAAGGACCCGCGCTGGCGGCCCTACCTGGAGCCGTACGGCGGCACGGACCAGTTCCGTGACTTCGAACACCATGTCCATACCGACCACGCGGGAGCACCGGTTCCGCTGGGCCGGTCGCGTCCTGTCCACCGCGGTGAGCCGGAGAGCATCATCGCCTGACCAGCCCGGGCCGCAGTACCGCCGGTAGCCCCATGGGCCGGCGGCGCCCCCTCCAGGAGGGAGCGCCGCCGGCCCGCCGCGTTTCAGCGCCCTGCGGCGGCCCCGGGGGTCGGGCCCGGGGTGGGCGACGGGCCGGGGACGGGGCTCGGGTCACCGGTCGGCTGCGCGGTCGGTGCGGGCGACGGCACCGCGGGGCTGGGCGAGGCCGACCCGCTCGGCGACGGCGTCGGGGCGGGCACCCCGCCCGGGGTCGGTGTGGGCGTCGGCACCCCGAACGGCGGCACCGGCGGGGTGGGCGCCGCCGCCGGGTCGTCGACCGCGTACAGCTCGATCCCGTAGAGCGAGTAGCCGTACTTGGTGGCCCGGCTGATGCCCTGCATCCGCAGGTAGACCGCGCCCGGCGCGTCGAACCGCACCGTCTCGGTGCCACCCCTGCCGTTCGCCACGGTGGCCACGGTGGTCCAGTTCACCCCGTCGGTCGAGGTCTGCAGCTGGTAGGCGGCGCCATAGGCGTCCTGCCAGTGCAGCACCGCCTCGCCCAGGTGGGTGGCCCGCGGCAGCTGGAGCTGCACCCAGGCGTTGTCCACCGCCGGGGACGACCAGCGGGTGCTCGGGTCGCCGTCGTTCACGGCGGAGGCCGGGAACTTGGGCGTCTCGTCGCCCGAGGAGCGGGCGGTCGCGGTGGGCGCCAGGTCCGGGCCGCCGGTCGGCGGCACCACGTGCACCTGGAGCGTCTGGTGCAGCGTCACCTGACCGGAGGTGAAGTCCACCGGCACCTGGTACGTCCCCGACGGGGTCCCGGCCGCCGCGCTGACCTGCACCGGCGTGCTGACGCGCCCGCCGCGCGGCACGCTCACCGCCGCACCGGGCTGCCCCGCCGCCGGCGCCGGCGTCACGGTGATGCCCGGCACCCCGCTGGGCGCCGAGGCCCGGATCTCGCCGCCGGCGCCGTCCGGGCGCAGCGCGTCCACCACCGCCTGGGTGCCGGCGGCGGGGGCGCCCGCGATCACGTCCAGCACCGGGTCGGCCAGCGACAGCCGGGCCACCGGGGTGTCCGCGTACCAGGGCACGATCTGGTTGACGACCGGCGCGTCGCCGCCCGGCTGCCAGGTCAGCCGCACCGCACCGGTCGGCCGGCCGCCCACCGGCAGCTCGTTGTACCCCGGGTGCAGGGTGCCCACGTCGACCCAGTTGCCGTCCGCGTACCGCACGGACACGGTCGCGGTGGCGTGCACCGCCGGGTCGGTCAGCACGGTGAGCCGGTCCAGCGGGCGCACCGAGCCGAGCTCCACGGTGAGCGGCGCGGTCGCGGCGGTCGGCGCGGCGGCCGCCCGGAAGGCGGTGTCCGGGTCGCCGTCCAGCACCGAGGCGGCCGAGGAGCCGGGCGCGGCGGCCGGGCCGCCGGAGACCGTCATCGCCGGGGAGTCCGGCGCGGTGACGCTGAAGTCCCGCACCGCCACGGCGTTCTGCTGGGACTTGGTGGCGCGCAGCCGGACCGCCCGGACCACCGCGCCGGCCGGCAGCTCGGCGGTGACGGTCTTCTGCTGGTGCGCCACCGCCAGTTGGTGCCAGCCGCCGTCGCCGGTGGAGTACTCCAGGACCCCGTCGCGCAGGTAGTCGTCGGCGGCCGCGGCCGCGTCGCCGCCGGGCGCGTCGCCGCCGTCCGAGCCGCCCATGGTCACCGTCACGGTGCCGACTGGGCGGCCGTCACCCAGGTCCACGCCGACCGAGTCGCCCGGCTGCGGCGGGGCCGAGCTCCAGTAGAAGCTGCCCGGGTCGGCGTCGGTCATCAGCGCGGGGCCGTGGCCGTTGGCGCTGCCCATGGTGCTGGTCGGGGTGAGGGCGCCGGCCGAGACTCCGGACCAGCTGTCGGCGGCCTTCAGCGCCCGGTCCAGGAACGGGTCGAGCACCCCGGCGCCGATCGTCACCGGACCGGCCGCGGCCAGCCGGTCCCGCAGCCGGCGCAGCGTCACCCGGGAGTTCCAGGCGGTCGCGCCGTCGCCCCCGTGCTGGGCCAGCAGCATGTCCAGCGCGGCCTCGCCGGCCCGGCCGTAGTCGCTCAGCCGGCTCAGCCAGGGGGAGGTCTCGGCCACCAGGGTGGAGCCGCCGATGCCGGAGCCCGCACCGGTGTCGGTGCCGCGCAGCATGTCGGGGGCGCCGGCCATGGTGGCGAACGCCGCCCGCAGCGGATCGGCGGCCCGCTGCAGCCCGTTCAGGTCGACGCTGCCGCCGCCGGGCTGCAGGGCCGTCCAGAACGCGCTGATCAGCGGGGTCAGGTAGCCCGACTCGGTGCTGGACAGCGGCGACGAGGAGCTGTTGCCGGCCAGCGCGGTGAGCGCCGCCAGCGCCGGGCCCGCGTCGTCGGCGCCGGCCGGTGCGGCCTCGGCGGCCAGCTCGCGCAGCGCGTACTGCCAGGAGGCCTGCGCCTGGTAGCCGGTGGGGTTCCACGCGAAGTCGGCGGCGGTGGCCAGCGGCAGCTGGGAGGCGGCGGCCTGGCGCATGCCGGCGGTCAGCAGCATCGCCGAGCGGCTCGCCACCTCCGGGTCGCGGCCGGTGTAGGGGCCCAGGTAGAGCCGGTCCGGGGTGGAGTCGTTGACCGGGTAGTCGTCCATGGTGACCAGCGGGTGGCCGAACACCGCGCTGGTGTCGGTGGTCTGAGCGGCCGTGATGGCGCTCGGTATCAGCCCGACGCCGCTCCAGGCCACCTGGACGGCCTGCGGCAGCGCGGCGGCCAGTGCCTTGCGGTACGGCGTGCTGCCCTGCTGGTGGAACTCGGTGGGCAGCACGGTGAGCGCGGCCAGCTCCGGGTGGGTGGCGATCAGCCGGCTCTGCACGGCGGCGGCCAGCTTGGCCTGCGCCTTGGCGTGGGCGGCCGGGCCGGAGCCGAAGGCGTCCCGGTCGTCACCGCAGTGCCAGTCGTCGAAGCTCACGTTGTCGAACTGCAACTGGAAGGCGCCGAAGCCGAGTTGGCGCAGCCCGTCGAGCTTGGCGAGCAGCGCGTCCAGGTCGGCGGAGGAGCTGAAGCAGAAGTTCTGGCTGGGGGCCACCGCGTAGCCGAGGGTGACGTGGTTGGCGGCGGCCCGCTCGGCGAGCGCCCGCAGGTCGGCCAGCTGGTCGGCCGGGTAGGGGCTGCGCCACCGGTCCTGGCGGTACGGGTCGTCGCCCGGGGCGTAGAGGAAGAAGTTCTGCTTGGTCCGGCCCAGGAAGTCCAGCATCGCCAGCCGCTGCTCGCTGCTCCACGGCGTGCCGTAGAAGGACTCCGCGGTGCCGCGCACCGGCGCGCCGCTCGGCCAGTCACGCACCGTCACCGCCGGGAAGCCGTAGCCGCCGGCGCTACCACCGGTCGTGGCGGTCCCCCCGGCCGGAGGCTGGGGCGCGCCGGCGGGTGCCCCCGGCGAGCCGACGCCCTGCCCCAGGCCGGCCGGCACCCGGGTGAGCAGCTGGCGCAGGGTCTGCGCGGCGTAGAAGGCGCCGGAGCCGTCCACGCCGGCCAGCACCACCGCGCCGTAGCTGCCGCCGGCCACCGGGAGTTGACCGGCCGCCAGGGTGTAGCCGCCGTCCGGCAGGCCGGCCGGGTCGGCGGCGCCCAGTGCCTGCAGCACCTTGGCGGCGGCCGGGTCGGTCCGGCCGCCCGGCTTGGGGGAGGAGACGTAGACCAGCAGCGAGCCGGGCGCGGGAGCCGCCTGCTCGGGCGTGACGATGCTGCCGGCGCCCGCGCTGAGCAGCACCTGGCGGACGGCGGCGAGCGCGCCCGCGTCCAGGTCGGCGCCGACCATCAGCGACACCTCGGCGGGCACCGTGACCGGGCTGCCGGACACGCGCAACTGCTGCGGGCGGGGATAGACCTGGGGGTCGGTCAGGCTGCCCAGCGGGGTGCGGGTGCCGGGCAGCTGGGCGGCGCTCTGCGCGGCGGCTGGCGCGGCCACCGCGGCGGTCGGCACGGTGGCGACCAGGCCGCCGATGACCGCGGCGGCGGACAGGGTGGCGGCCACCCGCAGACCGGCCCGGCGGTGCGCCGACGGCTCGGTGGCGCCGGCCCGGTCGGTGGTGACTCCGGCCAGCGGCCTCGTCCGGCCCTCGGCCAGCAGCGGTTCGGTGCCCTTGAGGTCCGCGATCAGCCGGTCCGCGGTGCGCGGTGCGACCAGGCGTGCGGTGCGGGCGGTGGCCCGGCGGGTGACCTCGACGGCGGGATGGTGCAGGACCTCGCGCAGGGCTGGGCTGGCTTCGAGCTGCTGCCGCAGCCGCCTCCCGGCGGCTGCCGACACACGGGACTGCACGGGGCCTCCTTGCGGCCGGGGGCAGTCGGCCGTATCGGGGGTGGTCGACGAGCATGCGCGTCCTGCCGAAGGCCCCCGCCGCCCTTCTCGGACCACGCGGCCAAAGCCCACCAGTTTCGACGCGTCAGTGTCAATGTGACCTGCTGTGATGACCGTTTCATCCGAATTTGCCCAAACGGCGCGCACGTGCCGCAGGCATGTGTGCAAGCGGGCATTGTGCGCGCGGTCGGCGCGCCGCGGCGGATGGCGGCCGGACGCCCCGGGTAGGAGTGGATCCTGACTGCCCTTCGAGTTCTGGTAGGAGACCGCGTTGGCCGCGTACCACGACCGTTCCGACGAGAACCGTGACGAATCACCGGGTGCGGCCGGCGCCGACCCGGCGGCCCCGGACGCCCCGAGCGCCCGGCTGGTCGCACTCGCCCACCACCACGGTGTGGACGCCAGCTACGACCCCGGCGACGGCCGGCACGTCCAGGTGCCCGCGGCCACCCTGATCGCGGTGCTGGCCGCGCTCGGCGTGGACGCGACCAGCCCGGAGGCGGTCGAACAGGCCCTCGCCGAGCGCCGCGCCGCGCAGGCCGCCCGGCTGCTGCCGCCCACCCTGGTGGTTCGGGCCGGCCGCCGCAGCGCGCTGGACGTGCCCGCCGCCGCCCGGCTGACCATCGAGCTGGAGGACGGCGGCCAGTGGGAGGTGCCGCCCGGCCGGTCGCACTGGCTGCCCGCCGACCTGCCGCTGGGCCGGCACACCCTACGGCTGGAGCTGGCCGACCGCACCGAGTCCGCCACCCTGATCGTGGCCCCGCAGCGACTCGAACCGCTGCCCGGACGCGGCTGGGGATTCCTCGCCCAGCTCTACTCGGTGCTCTCCGAACGCTCCTGGGGCATCGGCGACCTGGGTGACCTGACCGAACTCGCCCAGTGGTCGGGGGCGGCGCTGGGCGCCGACTTCCTGCAGATCAACCCGCTGCACGCGGCGCTGCCCACGCTGCCCTCCGACCCCTCGCCCTACCGCCCGTCCAGCCGGCGCTTCGCCGATCCGGTCCACCTGCGGATCGAGGCGGTGCCCGAGTTCGCCCGCGTCCAGCCCGCCGACCGGGCCCGACTGGACGAACTGGCCGAGCGGGCCGGGCGGTTGCGCGCGGAGGTGCTCGACCACGACGGACTGATCGACCGGGACGCGGTCTGGGCGGTCAAGCGCGAGGCCCTGGAACTGCTGCACACCGTGCCGCGCGGACCCGGCCGGGACGCCGCCTACCAGGCGTTCGTCCGCCGCGAGGGCGACTGGCTCGACCGGTACGCCACCTGGTGCGCGCTCGCCGAGGAGCACGGCGGCGACTGGCAGCACTGGCCGACCGGTCTGCGCCATCCGGGCAACCCCCAGGTCGCCGCCGCCCGTGCCGAACTCGCCGACCGGGTGGAGTTCCACCGCTGGCTGACCTGGCTGCTGGACGAGCAACTCGGCCGCGCCCAGCAGGGCGCGCTGGACGCCGGGATGGCGATCGGCCTGATCCACGACCTGGCGATCGGCGTCCACCCCGGCGGCGCCGACGCCTGGGCGCTGCAGGACTACCTGGCGAGCGGCATCTCGGTCGGTGCCCCGCCGGACGCCTTCAACGCGCACGGCCAGGACTGGGGTCTGCCCCCGTGGCGCCCGGACGCACTCGCCGCGGCCGGCTACGCACCGCTGGCCGAACTGTTGCGGGCCGCCGCCCGGCACGCCGGGGCGATCCGGATGGACCACGTGATGGGCCTGTTCCGGCTCTGGTGGGTGCCGGCCGGCCGCCCGCCGACCGAGGGCACCTATGTCCGCTACGACGCCGAGGCGATGCTCGGTGTGCTCGCCCTGGAGGCGCACCGGGCCGGCACCGCGGTGATCGGCGAGGACCTGGGCACCGTGGAGCCCGGGGTGCGCGAACAGCTGGCCGCCCGCGGGGTGCTCGGCACCTCGGTGCTCTGGTTCGAGCGGGACTGGGCCGGCGAGCTCGGCCCCAAGGGCGCGCCGCTGGACCCCAAGCGCTGGCGGGCCGGCTGCCTGGCCACGCTCACCACCCACGACCTGCCCAGCACCGCCGCCCGGCTGTCCGGCGAGCACGTCGTGCTCCGCCACCAACTCGGCCTGCTGGCCCGCCCGCTGGCCGAGGAACAGGAGCTTGCCGCAGCCGAACTGGCTGACTGGCGGGACGAGTTGATCAGAATCGGGATGCTGCCCGAGGGTGCCGAGCTGGACCAGGCCGCGCTCTACGACTTCCTGCTGGCCACCCCGGCCGAGCTGGTCGGGGTCTGGCTGCCGGACATGGTCGGCGACCCGCGCCCGCAGAACCTGCCCGGCACCTGGGACCAGTACCCGAACTGGCGGCTGCCGGTGGCCGACGGTGCGGGCGTCCCGGTCACCCTGGAGCGGCTGGCCGGCGCGCCGGGCCCGCGCGCCACCGCCGACCGGCTGACCCCCCGGTTGGCCGCCGACCGGCCCGGACCCGGAAGGCCGACCCCGCCGCGCGGCGCCCGATAAGGGGCCGGTACCTTGGGGAACGTGGACAAGAGGAACGCTTTGCGCGCTGGTGCGGTCTCCGCAGCGGCCACGCTGATGATGCTGCTGTCGTCGCCCGCCTTCGCCCTGACCAGGGACGACGGTGACGACCCGGGCAACGGTCTGTCCGTCGCGCAGACCCTCGGCCTGTACGTGGCCATCCCGGTCGTCTCGTTCCTGGTGATCACCGGCCTGGTCCTGCTGGGCACCCGCAACAGCAGCAAGGGCAAGACCACCCGCTGAGTCGCTCAGCTGCCGGCGCCCCCGTTCGCGAGGAATTCGCGGGCGGGGGCGCCGGGTCGTGTGCCACGGTGGGGCGATGAGCAGTGATTCCCTGATCCGGGTCCGGCCGGCCCGCCCGACCGAGGCCGCCGAGCTCACCGCACTGGTGCTGCGCTCCAAGCGGCACTGGGGGTACGACGAAGCCTTCATGGCCGCCGTCCGGGCCGAACTCACCGTGACACCCGGGCAACTCGTCCCCGGGCGCGCCCTGGTCGCCGACCGGGACGGCGTCCTGCTCGGCTTCGGCCGGTTGGCCGGGACGGCACCGGAGGGCGAACTGGAGATGCTCTTCGTCGAACCGACCGTGATCGGCCAGGGCGTCGGCAAGCGCCTCTACCACCAGCTGCTGGAGCTGGCCCGGTCAGCGGGCTTCACCTCGCTGACCATCGACGCCGACCCCAACGCGGCCGACTTCTACACCGCGCAGGGCGCGGTGCGCACCGGCGAGACGCCGTCCGGCTCGATTCCCGGCCGGATGCTGCCGCTCCTCACGGTGCGGCTCTGATCAGATCCCCGAGTCAGATCCCCGAGCGCCCGATCAGCGAGCCCGCCGCATAGGTGATCGCCATCGCCAGTCCGCCGCCCGCCACGTTCCGCAGCACCGACGGCCGCACCGGCGAGTCGCCCAGCCGGGCGCCCACCCAGCCGGTGATCATCAGCGCGCAGAGCACCGCCACCACGGTCACCGGCACCCGCAGCGCGACCGGCGGCAGCACGATCGCCAGCAGCGGCAGCAGTGCGCCCACCGTGAAGGCCAGGCAGCTGGCCCCGGCGGCGTGCCAGGGGTTGGAGATCTGCTCGGGGTCGATGCCCAGCTCCACCCTGGCGTGCGCGCTCAGCGCGTCCTGGGCGGTGAGCTGCTCGGCGACCTCGCGGGCCACCTCCTCGGTCAGCCCGCGCTGCGCCAACAAGCCGGTCAGCTCCCTCAGTTCGGCATCGGGTTGCTCGGCCAACTCGCGCTCCTCCACGGCCAGCGCGGCCCGCTCCGAGTCCCGCTGGGCGCTCACCGAGACGTACTCGCCGGAGGCCATCGACAGCGCTCCGGCCAGCAGCCCGGCCAGGGCTGCGGCGAGCAGCGCGGTCGACGAGCTGGTGGCGCCGGCCACCCCGACCACCAGCCCCGCCGTCGACACGATCCCGTCGTTGGCGCCCAGCACCCCGGCCCGCAGCCAGTTCAGCCGGGTGCTCAGGCCGCCCTCGGCGGCCGGCTGATGCGGCTCGTGCGGGTGGCCGCTCGGGGGCCTCTGCGGGGTGTCGTCCACGCTTCAGTGTCGGCACGCCCCCGGCCGATCAGGTGATCATCAGCCCGGCGTGTCGTCCGTACCGCGCTGCGCCGCGGCCGGGTCGGTCAGGTAGCGGGGCAGGCCCGGCGTGCCCAGACGGGTGCCGTCGGGGAGCACGGCGAGGGCCTCGTAGCCGGGCAGGCCGGTCAGCCAGTGTCGCTGCCCGCTCCGGCGGCAGCGACAGAGGTCCGCGGTGCGTCGCAGCGCCGAGCCTCCCGGGCATTGGCCGTCACATCACTGTCCGGCTCCGGGAGGGCAGTGCGCGCGACCAGCTCGAACCATGTGGTGCGCGCCCCTTCCGGGCTGAACACCACCCCGAAGTCGGACGACAACTCGGCGATGATTTCCAGCCCTCGCCCGTGCTCGTCCTCCTCGCCCGGTTTGGGTTGCCGTGCTGCCCCTGTTCCCGGATCGGTCACCTCGGTCCGCACTCGCACGCCGTCCATCAGCCGCACGGCGATGGTGAGTTCTTCGTCGTCGCGCGCCGGATCGCAGCCGTGCAGCAGTCCGTTGGTCGCAGCCTCGGAGACCATGAGCAGCAGGTCGGCGATCTGCTCCGACCCCAGCAACTCCCGGGATTCCATGGCCTGTCGGAGCCGATGACGGACCTCGCCGATCGCCTCGGGCTCGGCCGGAGCGGTGAGTTCAATCGCGGACATCAGATGACCTCCAAGTGCCGCATCGGCGACGAGCCGGGCGGCGAGAGGGTGGGGCCGGACTGCGGGATTCGAGCTCCTGACGGCGAATCAAGTACCGGCCAGCGTGCAGTCGTGAGGAACCACGCCGACTTGAGTGACAGTCGGCGAGCGGTTCGTCACAGGCAGCATGGAGTAGATGCCAAGATCAAAGCAACTCATTCGTCAAGGTGTGCATATATGCGAATTAGAACGCCGATCGGCTGCGTACACTCCCGATTGCTGGTGGCGCGTACGCCTGCCCGGCGGGCAGACTGTTCAACTACAGGAAGGGCAGGGGATGGCTCACTCGACACTGCGCCGGCGCCAACTCGGGAACGTGTTGCGCAGATTGCGCGAGGGGAAGAGTCTGACCGCCGAGCAGGTCGCCGACGTGCTCGGCTGGAGCCAGACCAAGGTGACCCGGATCGAGAATGCCCAGGTCGCCGCCAAGGTCGCCGATGTGATCCGACTCCTTGACCACTACGAAGTCTCGGACGAGAGCTCCAGGACCCACCTGGTAGAGATCACCAAGGACGGCGCCAGCCGCCGGGGTTGGTGGCTCGGCTACAGCGACGCGCTCAACTCAGTCGCGTTCGACATGGTCCGCCTGGAGGCCGATGCCTCCAAGATCGAGACATACGAACCCGCCTACGTCCCCGGCCTGTGCCAGACGCCTGATTACGCGCGCCTCGTCATCGAGCGCCTGGGCGGTGGCATGGGCGGCACCATCGAGGACCAGGTTGCCGTACGGATGGCACGACAAGCCGTGTTGACCCGCCCCAACCCGGTCAACCTCTACGCGATCATCCATGAGTCCGCGCTGCTCGCCAACCGCTCCCGCCCCGACATCATGGGCCCGCAGCTGGACAAACTGCTCCTCCTCAACCGGCAGCCCAACGTCACCACCCTGGTCATGCCGTCCAGCGCATCCATCCACCCGGGCATGGGTGGCGCGATGGCCATCTACGGCTTCACCCACCGTCCCGAATTCGACGTCGTCCTGATCGAAGGCCTGATGAGCAGTCTGTTCGTCGAGGACGCGGACGGAGTCGACCGCTACCGGGCGAGCTTCCGGGACATCACGTCCGAGGCCATGACGAAGGACGATTCGCTCGCCTTCATCACCGCACAGAGAGACAAGATCGCGTGAACCACTACCCCGACGCCGCCGCCACCGGGCTGGCCTTCCGCAAGTCCAGCTACAGCGGGGGCAATGAGAACTGCGTCGAGTGCGCGGCCGATGGGACCACCGGCGTCGCAGTCCGGGACTCCAAGAACCCGCACGGCCCCGCCCTCCGCTTTACGGGTGCCGCCTTCGCCGCTTTCACCAGTGCCCTCACTGGCAGCGAGCTGACGACCGCGCACTGATCCGTAACTGCGATGCGGCCGGCGAACGCCGAGGCCCCGGGTACCTGAGGCACCCGCGGCCCGGCGAATCGCAGGGTGGGTCTACGCCGTAAGGCCGGATCGTGGTCGATGGCTTGCAGACTGCTCGGAGGCCGGCGAGGAGGCCGGCGAGGAGGCCGGCCAGGGCGACGACGAGGCATTCCGACGGCTCCGGCAGCCGGTACGGCTCTCCGCCTTTCCGTCGCGTCCAGCCGTCCGATGTGCGGCATGACGGGGTTGGCAACAGCCCTGCGAGCCGATCGGCGGTTGGGCATTGGGCTGGCCAGCGCCAGCCTGGGCCGTCACGGGGAGAAACGCTCCGGGCGGAAGTCCGCAAGCGTCTGATCTCTCTTCCCGCTGAGGATCTCCGCAGCGAGCAGCGTGCCGATGACCGGCCCGAGTGTGATCCCGCTGTGGGCAACGGCCTCGTAGTAGCCCGGCACAGACGGTACCGCTCCCACCGACGGGAACCCGTCGGCTGGGATGGGTCGGTTGGATACCCGTGTCCGGGTGGTGCGGGAGTTGCCGAGCTCGGGAACGACGCGTCGTGCCGATTCCTGGAGCAACCGGGCAAGCTCCGCCGGATCTTTGCCGGTGTCGATGAGCGCATCGATCTCGCGGCTGTGGAGGACCACCGAGGCGTCTCCGTCAGGACGGATCTCGATGTGAGGTGCGTGCATGGGGCGGTGGACCGGGACGCGATCACAGCCGATCCGCGTGACGACGCCGGGTTCCCAGCGCATCGGCAGGTGCCGTGCGACGAGCCCGGCGATGTGGGAGGCGCCAGGGCCCGCGGCATTCACGACGATGTCCACGTCCAGACGGCTCCCATCGGACAGAGCCACAGTCCGAACACCTCCGTCGGCACGGGTGCCGATGTCACGGACCGCGGTGCCGAACCGGTGCTCGGCGCCCGCAGCGACAGCCAGGTCGACCAGCCGGCCGACAAGATGACGCCCGTGCACCCAGGCTTCGTCGAGATAGAACGCGACCGGAACCTCGTTGGGCAAGGTGAGAGCAGGTTCGAGGCGGCGGCGCACCTCGGCCCCCGTGAGCAGCTCGACCCGGTAGTCCCAGTCGGCTAGCAGCGCCGCTGTTTCCAGGAGCTTCGTCTCCGCCGCGGGGTCGTCTGCCCAGCGCAGGTGGCCACGGGGATACCACCACGAGTCCGGCCCGATGGTCCTGGCGAGCTCGTGGTACGCCTCCATGCTCGCGACGTTGAGGTCGAAGTAGGACCTGCTCACGGTCTTGTTGCTGGCGTTGACCCAGGAGAAGGACCAGTTGGTGACGCCTTCGCCCGGCTGGCCCGCGTCGAGGAAGACCACCTTGACGCCGTGCCGGGTCAGGTTCCAGCCCACGCTGGCCCCGAGGATGCCCACCCCGATGACAGCAACACGTTCGGGCTGGCCACTGGATCCGATCCGCACGAAAGAGCCATCCCCAGATCACGGGCATGTCAACCTCCCGCCCCTGGCACGCCAAGCGGCACAGCGAGCCGGCGCGCCGCCGGCTCAGCCGGATGCTCTAGCCATTGCCGCGCGGCTCGTGCGGACGCCGCGCCGGCGGGTCACCGCTACGCCGTCGGGGCGGCCAGGTAGCGGGGGAGGCCGTGGGTGCCCAGGCGGGTGCCGTCGGGGAGGACGGCGAGGGCCTCGTGGCCGGGCAGGGCGGTCAGCCAGGGGAGGGCGCGGCGCGGGCCCATGGCGAAGGCGGCGGTGGCGTAGGCGTCGGTGCGGGCCAGGTCGGTGCCGATCACGTTGAGTGAGAGCAATTCAGTGGCCGGGCGGCCGGTGCGCGGATCGATGATGTGCGCGCCGCGTTCGGCGGTGCCGGAGGTGGCGACCGCGAAGTCACCCTCGGCGCTGAGCACCGCGACCAGGTGGTCAGGGCGCTGCGGGTCGGCGACTCCCACCCTCCCCCAGCCTTGGGCCGGGGGTACCCCCATAGGCCGCCCGGGTGCCGCCTGGCCCCGGGCCTGCACGTCGCCGCCGCCGGTCACCGTGTGGTCGGTCGTTCCCGCCGCGGCGGTTCGGTGACGTCCTCGTCTGGTCGGCTGACGCACAGGCACAACGTGTACCGGCCTCTGCAGCCCTTCCACACGGCGGCGTGGACGCGCACCCGGCCCGGGGCGTCGACGAATGCGGCCGCGGTGGCGAAGACCTCCCATGCTCTGGTCCCGGTGAACGCCACAGTGGCGTCCAGCAGGACCGTGATCTCACCGGAGGCCGAACTGCTCGGCGTCGCACGCAGCGCGGCACGGGCCTGCGCCACGTCGTGGGCCAGTGCCGCTGTCCGCTCCGGCGGCAGCGACAGGGATCCGTGGTGCGTTGAACCGCCGAGCTCCCCGGGCATTTCGGGGTCAACGGCGATGTCTGCCCAGGCGGTGAGGACGGTCAGCTCACACTGGCCACTGTCGGACCGCTCAGCCCAGCTGACCCCGTTGATCTCGCAGTGGCCGGCCTGGCCGAAGTAGTCGCTCGCGAGCTGGAAGACGGCCGCCGGCGTCTCGGCCGTGAAGGTCGGTGTGATCCGCGCGTCGATACCGACCGTGCAATCGGTTCGTACCCCGTCTCGCGGCAACTGCGACAGCGTGTCGCCTGCCAGCTCCAGGGCGCCGGTCAGGTCGCGGAGTTGGCCCGGCAGCAGGGGCAGCGCAGCGAATGGAATCGTGCTGTTCAAGGAGAGACCTCGATTCGTACGAGTCGGCCCGGAGTCGCCCCGGGCCGCCTGAAGGGTCAGGCCGCACGCCGCGCAGATGCGCGGCGGTTCTGGGTGGGGACGGCTTTGGGCGGCGCCTCCAGCAGGTAGCCCTCTACTGCCCCGCGACCAGCTGTCGCGTCGCCGTCGGTCGGATCCGGGAGCGCGGCGCGCGCCGGCAGCTCGAACCAGGTAGTGCGCGCCCCCTCCTCGCCGTACACCGCACCATAGGCGGACGACAGCTCGGCGATGATCTGCAGCCCGCGCCCGTGCTCGTCCTCCTCCCCGGGCTCGGGCTTCTGCGCGGTCCCGGTTCCCGGATCGGTCACCTCGACCCGTACCCGCGCGCCATCCACCAGTCGTACGGCGACGGTGAGTTGCTCGTCGTCGCGGGCCTGATCGCAACCGTGCCGCAGTCCGTTGGTCGCGGCCTCGGAGACCATGACCAGCAGGTCGGCGATCTGCTCTTGGTTCAGCAACTCCTGGGCTTCCAAGACGTATCGGAGCCGCTGGCGGACCTCGCGGATCGCCTCGGGCCTGGCCGGGAGCATGAGAACAACCGCATGCATGACTTACCTCCAAGTGCCGCAAGCGGCATGCAGGAGCGGTACGAAGAGCGGCTGGCGGGCAGTGGCAGGGCAGTGCGCCACGCCAGGCCAAGCCGCGCGAAAATGATCACCATTCGTGATCATGCGATCACTATTGGTGTGCATGCGCCTACCATCCCGCATTCTCAGAGCTAATGCAAGTCTGCTGAACGGCACATGTGCTGAAGAGAACTGACGTTCCATGGCTACCGTGCTGCACACTTGACGTGACATCAGGTGAACGACAGGAGCCGACAGATGCCACGTAATCGGGTCGCCGCACGGAAGGATGTGCCGTTCCTACGGCAGATCCTCGGGACCAAGCTCCGGCGCTTGCGCGAGGAGGCCGGTCTGAGCCTCGAGGAGGTCGCCAAAATCCTCGACCTCAACCGTTTCACCGTCCTGCGGCACGAGTCCGGCGAGACACTGGTCAAGGTGAACGACGCCATCGCCTACAGCAAGGTCTACGGCGTAGATGGCAACGAAGTGCTGGTCAAGCAGCTGACCGACCTTGCCCGCCAGGGCAAGCAGCGCGGTTGGTGGACTGCCGTGGGCGCCAACCTCCACCCGGCATTCTCGTACCTCGTGGAGGCCGAGCTGCTGGCGCGCGACGGCGAGATTCGCACCTGGGAACCGCTGATCGTGCCGGGCGTGCTCCAGACCGAGGCCTACACCACCGAGCTGCTCGCGCGCCGCCAACATCTGTGGGAGCAGCAGAACCCGCTGCCGCTGGCCGAGGGTGTCGCCACCCGCGCAGCCCGCAAGGAGCAGCTGCTGGGCGGCGACCAGCCGACCAAGCTGTGGGCGATCATAGGAGAAGCGGCGATCCGCATGCCGGTCGGTAGCGCACAGGTGATGCAGGACCAGCTCCGGCACCTGCTCGAACTGTCGGAGCAGCCCAACATCAAGCTGCAGATTCTGCCGTTCTCCACCGGCGTGCACGTCGGCACTGCTGGCCCGTTCATCCTCTTCAACTTCGGCGGGGCGCCGGTCGACGGGGTGGTGTACTACGAAAACAGCCTCAGTTTCTCGGACGACGAGGACACCCTGAAGCGGCATACCGAGCAGTTCGATCTCCTCCGGGCCCAGGCGAAATCCGTGCCCGACTCTCGGTCATACTTGCAGGAAGCCCTCGCCAACCACTGAGAGTTGGCTGGCCCCCGGCGAAAGGATGACCATGCGCAACGCCCTTGACCAGGGTGCCCGCAGCTGGCGCAAGGCCAGCTGCAGCGGCGACCAGAATGGTGCTTGCATCGAGGTCGGCATCCGGCCCGACGGCGCTGTCTCGGTCCGCGACACCAAGGACTACAAGCTCGGCCCGGTCCTGGGCGGCTTCACGTTGGAGTCCTGGAGCAGCTTCGTCGCCGGCGTCAAGAACGGCGACCTGGCCGACCACTGACCGGACAGCAGTATCGTTAGGCCCCCGGCGCCCGCCCACCGCCGGGGTCGCACTGCCGACCGCGCGCCCCCAAGTCCGGCCTTCCGCACCCGAATACCGCACCCGGTGGGCATACTCGGCATGGGTCCTCGCACCCCGCTCACGAGCCGAGCCACGGAGGTTCGCCATGCCCAACGCCCTTGCTCACGAAGCCGTCGCCTTCCGCAAGTCCAGCTACAGCGGAGGCAATGAGGAATGCGTCGAGTGCGCGGCCGATGGGACCACCGGCGTCGCAGTCCGGGACTCCAAGAACCCGCACGGCCCCGCCCTCCGCTTCACCGGCACCGCGTTCGCCGCGTTCACCAGTGCCCTCACAGGCAGCGAGCTGGCTGCTGCGCACTAATCCGCAGCTGTGATGCGGCTCCCGAATGCGGAGGCCCCGGGTGTCTGCTTCTGACGAAGCCCCTCCGTCTAGCGCATCGAGTGCTGGCCGGAGGCTTCGTCGTTTCCCATCGCAATGACTCAACACGCTCTTGACGATCCGCCAGGTCGGCGAAAGCGTGTCCCGCAAGCGCGTGCAACCGACATGTACGGGAGGGCACCATGACGCTACGGTTCTTGGGGATCTGGCCGAACACCCCCGACAATGGCTCGCCGACCATCTGGTTGGAGGAGGAGACCGGCGACCTGCTCATCCAGTCCTACAAGGCCAGCGCGGAGGACATCCGCCAGGCTCGGGAGGTGGGCTCCGTCCCCGGCCACACCACCGACATCCCCGACCACGAGTTCATGATCCGCCTGCCCGCCAACATGATCCAGTTCATCCCCCGGCCCGACGACAAGGACCCCAATGTTTCTTGAGGCCCTAGCCCACGCGCAGCACTCCGCGGTGCACCTGGAGATGCGCGACTCCTACATGCTGGACGACCCCGGGTTCATCCGCTGGCAGGAGGGTTACCGCATCGACCGGGAAGACCGGGCCTCATGGTGGCGGCCGTGGTGCGACACAGTGGCCGGGGCCGTCAGCCGGGGCGTAGAGATCCGCCGTGCCCGGATCGTCTCGGAGCCGGTGCACGACTACATCAAGTACGAGTACGACGTGACGTTTCCGAACGTCGCGGCCGGCGAGCAGGTCCGGTGGCTGCCCCGCCGAAACACCACAGACATCGCGCTTCCGGGCGTGGACTTCTGGCTGTTCGATGGCCAGGTGGCCCTGTTCAACCACTTCACCGGGGATGGGCAGTGGGCCGACCCGGACATGGAGACGACCACTGACCCGGCCGTGGCGACGCTGTGCGGCTCGGCTTTCGAATCGGTGTGGGCCCGCGCCACCGACCACGAGCTGTACAAGATCTGAACGCCCACCGGACCGCCAGCTCATGCCCTCCTCCCGGTCCTCCAGTGCTCAGGCCGCCCGCAAGGCCGTCGCGGACCGTCTCCGCGAGCTGATGCTGGACGCCGGGCTCCAAGGGCAGGAGCTGGCGGCCCTGTGCGGTTGGAACGCCGCCAAGACCAGCCGCATCATCAACGCGAAGACTGGGCCGTCCGACGCCGACATCCGAGCCTGGTGTACTGCCTGCGGTGCCGACGACCAGGCCGCAGACCTCATCGCCCGCAGCCGCCAGGCCGATGCCATGTTCCTGGAATGGCGGCGTATGGAGCGCAACGGGCTGCGCGCCGCCCAGGAATCCGTGCGCCCCCTTTACGAGCGCACCCAGCGGTTTCGCGCGTACGCCCCGTGGCTTCTCCCCGGGCTCGTGCAGACCCGCGAGTACACCACCGCCATCCTGTCCGCGATCCGTGACCGCCGCGGCTTGGTCGACGACGTACCGGGCGCCGTGGAGGAGCGGATGGCCCGCCAGCACGTCCTCCACGGCGGCGGCCATCGGTTCGTCCTGCTGGTCGAGGAGAGCGTCCTCCGCAACGGGCTCGGCGGACCCGAGGTCATGCGCGAACAACTCCACCATCTGCTGGCCGTCGGCCGGCTGCCGGCCGTCAGCTTGGGTGTGATCCCGTTCCGGCCCGATCGTGAGAGGGCGTGGCCGGTCGAAGGGTTCTGGATCTACGACACGGAACAGGTCAGCGTCGAGCTGGTCTCCGGCTACCTGACCATCACCCAGCCGACCGAAATCGCCATATACGGCCGCGTTTTCGCGGAGCTTGGTGAGCTGGCGGTCCACGGCATGAAGGCCCGTCAGTTGATCAACGCTGCACTGGATTCTCTCGGCTAAATCTGCAATCAGCTGCAAGTACGTTGAGTGGCCAGATGGTTACTCACTACCGTCGTTGATGCCACCCGGTGCGAGGGCAGACCGATCCCCCTCGGCATCGGTGGAAGCGCACCACTCGCCGTCCTCGCCTTCGAGATCGAGCGGGTCTGACTCGGCCCTGCCAGCGGGGCTGCCGTCCCCCAAGACTCCGCCGTGCACTGACGCGGCGGTGAGCACCACCCAGCAATCCGACTCGACAATCGGAGGGCACAGTGGCAACACCGACCATCACCCGCAACCCCCGCAACTACGTGACCCCGGAGGTGTGGGACCGGGAGATCGCGCTCCTCATCCGGGACCACCACACCTGGGACACCGTCATGGCCGAGCGCGTGTTCGGCCAGGCTATCGCCTACCTCATCACCGCCATGCAGTCCGGCACGCCGGGCCTCGGGTGCGGCGAACTGGTCGACGAGGGCGTGCACCAGCTCATCCTCGACACCAAGATCTACAGGGAGTTCTGCGACCAGCACTACGGCCAGTTCCTCGACCACATCCCGTTCATCGAGCGCAAGTGCGACGGGTCGGTGATGCGCACCGCCGAAGCCATCGCGGCCTTCGGGTTCGAGATCGACGTGGCCCTGTGGGAGAAGGACGCCACGAACTGCACCCCGTGTTCCTCGCGGACGCAGAGCGGCTGCCACTGAGCGAGTGAACCGGAGGCCGGCACCATTCCAGGTGCCGGCCTCCGCATGCCCAGATTTCCACCCAACTCGCCCGAAAATACCGCGAATTGGCGATCAAGGGACCGCATGAGTAGCGTCCTGCCCATGGACCTTCTGACCTACTGGAACCGCTACGCCGAGGCCCCGATCACCGTGGAGGAGTCCCGGGAGCGCGGGTTCGGATGGACGCAGTACGACCGCCACGGACCGGCAGAGGAACTGCTGGGACAGCCGGAGACCTCCCTGGAACTAGGCTGCGGAACAGGCGATATGACCGCCTACCTCGCCCGCAAGAACGTCCGCGCCGTCGGTGTCGACATCTCCCCGGTCCAGATCGAGCACTGCCGCCAGCGGTGGCCCCAGGACGGTGCCGAGTTCGTGTGCTCGGATGTCCTGACCTACCTCGCTGGCACCACCCAGAAGTGGGACGCGATCTTCTCCAACTGGGGCGCATTGTGGTTCACCGATCCCCGCGCGTGGCTGGAGCCGGTCCGCGACCACCTGACCGACAACGGCGTCCTGGTGTTCTCGTGCGCCCCTCCGGTGGAAGGCTGCTACGGCGCCCAGGGGATGTACGGTAACGGCTTCCGGGGCCGGGTGCTGCCCGTCCAGCGCTGGGCGTACTCGCCGGAAATGTGGGAGGGCGTCCTGCGCAACGTCGGCTTCCTGGAGGTCTATGCCAAGGTGCTGGAGGCCCCCGAGCCGGACAACCTGGGAACGCTGATCGTTCAGGCGTGGGCGCGATAGTACCGACCAACCGGAGCGGGCATGGAGAGAAGCAGGCGTCCTCGCCGGTCATCGGTCCTCGTGTCATGTCAGGTCGGGTTCGCCAGGTAGTGGGGCAGGCCGTGGGTGCCCAGGCGGGTGCCGTCGGGGAGGACGGCGAGGGCTTCGTGGCCGGGCAGGGCGGTGAGCCAGGGGAGGGCGCGGCGCGGGCCCATGGCGAAGGCGGCGGTGGCGTAGGCGTCGGTGCGGGCCAGTCCGGGGCCGATCACGGTGAGCGAGAGCAGCTCGTCGGCCGGGCGGCCGGTGCGCGGATCGATGATGTGCGCGCCGCGTTCGGCGGTGCCGGAGGTGGCGACCGCGAAGTCACCTGCGGCGCTGACCACGGCGACCAGGTGGTCGGGGCGCTGCGGGTCGGCGACTCCCACCCGCCACGGCCGACCCGGCGCCGCCTGGCCCCGGGCCTGCACGTCGCCGCCGCCGGTCACCGTGTGGTCGGTGAACCCGGCGGCGGTGAGCAGCGCCGAGGCACGCTCCACCGCCCAGCCCTTGACCCAGCCGGACGGGTCCAGCCGCCCGCCGGGCCTCCCCCGGCCTTCGGCCGGGGGGACCCCCATGCTGAACCAGCCGTCGCTCTCCGCGGTGACCGCCCGGCAGCTCGCCAGCACCTCGGCCACCAGCGGGTCGCACTGCTCCACGGTCAGCTCACCGCGGCCCAGCCGGCTGATGTCGCTGTCCGGGCGGTAGGTGGAGAACAGCCGGTCCAGCCGGTGCAGTTCGGCGATCGGCCCGGCCAGCACCGCAGGGTCGTCGGCGTTCGGAACCGCGAACGAGACGACCGTGCCCATCACCTCCTCGGCGTGGCGCAGCATCAGTGGATGCCGGCCTGGTCGAGGGCGCTCTGCAGCGAGCGGGTGTAGCCGTCGCTGGTGTAGGTGGCGCCGGAGACCGAGTCGATGTTGGCGTTGCCGGCCGCGATCGCCTCCTGGTTGAGCTCGGGGAGCGCGTAGCTGTTGATCTCCTCGTCGCGGTTGCTCTCCGAGGGGTACTGGATCACGTCCACCTTGGTGAGCTTGCTGCCGGTCAGGGTGATCCGCACCTGGACCGGGCCGTACCGGGTGTCCACCGCGCTGCCGGTGACGGTGCGGGTGCCGCCGGCGGCCGGGGCGGCCGGGGACGACGACCCGGACGTCGGCCCGGTCGACGTTCCGCTCCCGCTCGCGCCCGACGAGGCCGGTGCCGGGGCCGCCCCGGTGTCCGAGGAGATCACCGGCAACGACTGGGCCGAGGCGCTGCCGTGCGGCTTCAGCGAGAGCAGGAGCACGATCCCGGCTGCGGTGGCCGCACTGGTGACGATCATTCGGCGCATCAGTCGACGCTCCTTCGGTACGGGCGGTCAGAATTCAAAGGACTCGTGGTGGATCAGGTGCTGCGGCACCCCCGCCGCGCGCAGCTCGCGCACGGTGGCGGCCATCATCCCGGGCGGGCCGCAGAGGAAGACCTCGTGCCCCTTCAGCCCGGGCACCAGGCGGGCCAGCGAGGCCGCCGTGAGAGGGTCGCCGACCGTGCGCCGATCGCCCAGCAGCAGCTCGAGCCGGGCCCGGCGGCGTGCGGCCACCCGCTCCAGCTCGTCCCGGAAGAGCACGTCCTCGGCCCGCCGGGCCCGGTACAGCAGGGTCAACTGGCCCTGGTGGGCCGGCAGGGTCTCGAAGAGCGTCCGGATCGGCGTGATCCCGACCCCGGCCGCGATCAGCAGCACCCGCCGCCCGGGCGCCACCCGGCGGCGCGCGGTGAACGCCCCGTACGGGCCCTCGGCGCGCACCCGCACCCCGGGCCGCAGCCGGGCGACCGCCGCGCTGTGCCCGCCCAAGTCCTTCACCGTGAACCGCAGGAAGCGCGGGTGCGGGGGCGCCGACAGCGAGTACGGGTTGGCCGCCCAGCGCAGCCCCGGGGTCATGAACTGCAGTCGGAAGAACTGCCCCGGCTCGCAGCGCAGCGCCTCCAGATCGCGGCCGGTCAGGAACACCGAGACGACCCCGTCCGCCTCCGGCCGCACCTCGGCCACCCGCAGCCGGTGCCGCCGGTCCCGCAGGAACGGCAGCAGCAGCCGGAAGCAGCCCAGGATCGCGAACGAGCCCAGGTAGAGCGCCCACCAGGCGAGCAGCCCAGGGCCCTCGATCAGGTCCGCGCCGTTGGCCAGCTGGTGGGCGAAGGCCAGCGCGATCGCCAGGTAGGTGGCCAGGTGCAGGTAGTACCAGGCCTCGTAGCTGAGTCGGCGGCGGGCGGCCCGGGCCGAGACCACGCCGGTGCCCAGCATCAGCAGGGTGCCCAGGGTCGCCTTGAGCATCTCCGGGTAGTGGAAGACCAGCTGCCCGGTCTCGCTCACCAGGCCGCGGTGCGCGGTGAGGGCGTAACCCCAGATCACGGTCACCAGGTGCACCAGGACCAGGCTCACCACGTAGCGGCCGCCGATCGCGTGCCAGCGGGCCAGTCGGTCGGCGCCCACCTCCCGCTCCAGCACCGGGATCCGGGCCATCAGCAGCAGTAGTACCGGCGCGCCGTAGCCGGCCAGCAGCCCGGCGATCCGGGAGGCGCCGGTCAGCCACTCGTCGGCGCCGCGCACCGCCGAGGTGTCCCGCCACCAGATGGCCAGCACGGCGAGCGCGCCGACGGCGATCAGGACCGGCACCAGGGTCGGCAGGGCGGCCTTGGCCAGCTCGGGCGGCCGCACCGGGGTCGGCGCCGCCCGCCGGCCGCGGTGCTGAGTCGCTGTGCTCACTCCGTCCTCCTTGCTCACCGAACCGCCACCCTGCCATCCGCACCTCTCAGTTCCCTATGAGTCCGGTCTCGTCCGGGTGCGTTTTCCCAGCTCAGAGCGGTCCAGGGGGTGCGGGATCTCAGGGCTTTCTCATCCCGGCCGGGCAGAATGGTTGACATGACCCGCCGCATCCTGGTCGTCGACGACGAACCCGATCTTGTCGAGGTGCTCTGCGGGGCGTTGCGTTACGAGGGCTGGCAGGCCGTCGGCGCGGCCACCGGCGCGGAGGCGGTGTCGGCGGTGCGCAGCTGGGCGCCGGACGCCGTGGTGCTCGACATGATGCTGCCCGACCTCGACGGGCTCGCCGTGCTGGAGCGGATCCACGCCGAGCGCCCCGAGACCCGGGTGCTCTTCCTGACCGCCCGGGACGCCGTGGAGGACCGGATCGCCGGCATCGCGGCCGGTGGCGACGACTACGTGACCAAGCCGTTCAGCCTGGCCGAGGTGGTGGTCCGGCTGCGCGGCCTGCTGCGCCGGGCCGAGCCGGCCGCCGCCCCGCCGGCCGAGGCGCTGGTCCTGGGCGACCTGGTGCTGGTGGAGGCCTCCCGCGAGGTGACGCGGGGCGGGCAGCCGATCGACCTGAGCCCCACCGAGTTCGCGCTGCTCGCCCACCTGATGCGGCACCCGCGCCAGGTGCTGAGCAAGCCGCAGCTGCTGGAAGCCGTCTGGTCCTACGACTTCGGCGGCCAGGCCCACGTGGTGGAGCTCTACATCAGCTACCTGCGCAAGAAGATCGACGCTGGGCGGGCACCGATGATCCACACCGTCCGCGGCGCCGGCTACCTGCTGAAAGCCGCCACATGAGGCAGCCCTCGCTGAAGCCGTTCCGGTTGGAGCCGCGCGGCCGCTCGCTGCGGGCCCGGCTGATCACCGGCCTGCTGGCGCTGCTGCTGCTGATCTTCGTCGGGGTCGGGTTGGCGGTGACCAGCGCGCTGCACAGCGGCCTCCTCGACCGCCTGGACCAGCAGCTCGCCGACACCGGCGGCCGCTACGCCGCCAGCCTGGAGCACACCGGCGACGGGCGCAGCGACACCCGGGCGCAGGCCCCGGGCACCCTCGGCGCCCGGCTGCTGAACGGCACCGTGACCGCCGCCCGGGTGGTGGACGGCGACGCCGACGACCCGGCGGTGGCCGCCGGCACCACCCCCGCCGACACCGACGACCGGGTCACCCTCGACGCCGCCGACCGGCTGGCGCTGGCCGGTCTCCCGGTCGGCGGCCCGGCCCGCACGGTGCAGCTGAGCGGCCCGGGGGAGTACCGGGTCCGTGCGGTCGCCGGGCAGGACGGCGACGTGCTGGTCACCGGCCTGCCGATGCGGCCGGTCGAGGACACCATGCACCAGGTGATCACGATCGAGGTGGTCGTCTTCGGCCTGGCGGTGCTGGTGGCCGGGCTCGCCGGGACCGGCTGGCTGCGGCTCGCGCTGCGCCCGCTGGACCGGATCGCCGCCACCGCCACCCGGGTGAGCACACTGCCGCTGGCCCGCGGCGAGGTGGAGATCGAGGAGCGGGTGCCCGAGGAGGCGGCCGACCCCCGCACCGAGACCGGTCGGGTGGGCCTGGCCCTCAACCGGATGCTCGGCCACGTCGAGGACGCGCTGGCCCAGCGGCACACCGTCGAGGACCGGCTGCGCGCCTTCGCCGCCGACGCCGGCCATGAGCTGCGCACCCCGGTGGCGACCGTGCGCGGCCACGCGGAGCTGGCCCTGCGCCACCCCGAGATCGCGCCACCGGTGCGGCACGCCCTCGAACGCATCGAGGCGGAGTCCCGCCGGATGGGCGCCATCGTCGACGACCTGCTGCTGCTGGCCCGCCTGGACGCCGGCCGCCCACTGGCCCGCGCCGACGTCGACCTGACCCGGCTCGCCCTGGACTGCACCGCCGATGCCCGGGCGGCCGCCCCCGACCACCACTGGCGCCTCGACCTGCCCGCCGAGCCGGTGTCGGCCGTCGGCGACGAGGACCGGCTCCGCCAGGTCGTCGCCAACCTGCTCGGCAACGCCCACCGCCACACCCCGCCCGGTACCACCGTCACACTGCGCCTGACCGACCGCCGGCTGACCGTCCTCGACGACGGTCCGGGCATCCCCGAGGCGCTGCGCCCCCACCTCTTCGAGCGCTTCGCCCGGGCCGACCACTCCCGCGCCCGCAGCACCGGCGGCACCGGCCTCGGCCTCGCCATCGCCCGGGCCATCGCCCGCGCGCACGGCGGCGACCTCGTCCTGGCTCCGACGCAGGGGGCGGGTGCCGCCTTCGAGTTGACACTGCCCTGACGAGGGCTGCGCGGGCGGGGCTGCGCGGGCGAGCGGTCACCGGGCGAGGGCCGCGCGAAGGCCGACGGCGACCTTCGTCATCGTCGCGGGCGGGAGGGCTCCGCTAGCCGCAAGAGCCGGGAGCCCGGGCACGCGGCGTGCCCGGGCTCCCGGCTGGGCAGGCTCACCCGCTCAGCGGTTCGCCGCCGCGTCCGCGGCCTGCGCCCGCAGCGCCCGCTCGACGCCGGAGCGGGACTCGACGACCAGGCGGGCCAGGGCCGGGGCCGGGTCGGCGCCGGCGAGCCAGGCGTCGGTGGCGTCCAGGGTGGCCTGGCTGAGCTGCAGGGTCGGGTAGAGGCCGATGATGATCTGCTGGGCGATCTCGTGGCTGCGGGTCTCCCAGACCGACGTCAGCGACTCGAAGTACTTGGCCACGTACGGGGCGAGCAGCTCGCGCTGGTCGGCCACGTTGAAGCCGCTGATCACCGCGTCCTGCACGTAGTTGGTCAGCTCGTCCGAGTCGACCACCGACGCCCAGGCCTGCGCCTTGGCCTCGGCGGTGGGCCGGGCGGCCCGGCAGGTGGCGGCCTTCTCCTGGCCGGCCGCGGTGTTGTCGCGCTCCAGCTCGGCGGCGATCGCGTCGTCGCCGGCCCGGCCGGTGGCGACCAGGCGGGTGAGCAGGTCCCAGCGCAGGTCGGTGTCGACCGCCAGGCCCGCCAACTCCGCGGTGCCGTCGAGCAGTCCGGCCAGCAGGTCCAGCTGCTCGGCCGAACGGGCCACCGCGGCGAGCGCCTTGGCCCAGGCGAGCTGGTGGTCGCTGCCCGGCTCGGCGGCCCACAGCCGCTCCTCGGCGACGGCCGCCCAGCGGGCCAGTCCGGTCTCGCGCCAGGCCGGGTCGGCGTAGAGGTCCAGGGCCAGCTTGACCTGGCGGTGCACCGACTGCACCACGCCGATGTCGGTCTCCTTGGGCAGGCCGGCCACCGCGAGGTCCAGGTAGTCACGGGTGGCCAGTTCGCCGTCCCGGGTCATGTCCCAGGCGGCGGCCCAGACCAGCGCGCGGGGCAGCGGGTCGGCGAAGTCGCCGAGGTGGCCGGTGACGGCGGTCAGCGAGACCGGGTCCAGGCGCAGCTTGGCGTAGCTCAGGTCGTCGTCGTTGAGCAGCACCACGGTGGGGCGGGGGCGGCCGACCAGCTCCGGCACCGGGGTCAGCTCGCCGTCCACGTCGAGCTCGATCCGGTCGGTGCGCACCAGCGCGCCGTCGACCAACTCGTAGCTGCCGATGGCGATCCGGTGCGGGCGCAGTGCGGCCGAGCCGCGGGCGCCCTCGGGCAGCGCCGGGGCCTCCTGGCGGACCGCGAAGGAGGTGATCACGCCGTCGGCGTCGACCTGGATCTCGGGGCGCAGCACATTGATGCCGGCGGTCTCCAGCCAGGCGGTGGACCAGGCCTTGAGGTCGCGTCCGCTGGTCTCCTCCAGCGCGCCGAGCAGGTCGGCGAGCGTGGTGTTGCCCCAGGCGTGCCGCTTGAAGTACGCCTGCACGCCCTTGAAGAAGGCGTCCTGGCCGACGTAGGCCACCAACTGCTTGAGCACCGCGGCGCCCTTGGCGTAGGTGATGCCGTCGAAGTTGACCATGACGTCTTCGAGGTCGTTGATCTCGGCCATGATCGGGTGGGTGGAGGGCAGTTGGTCCTGCCGGTAGGCCCAGGTCTTCATCTGGTTGGCGAAGGTGGTCCAGCCGTTGGGCCACTTGGTGCCGGCCGGCTCGACCAGGGCGACCATCTCCGCGTAGGTGGCGAACGACTCGTTGAGCCAGAGGTCGTTCCACCACTCCATGGTGACCAGGTTGCCGAACCACATGTGGGCCAGCTCGTGCAGGACGGTGGTGGCCCGCATCTCGTAGGAGGCGTCGGTCACCTTGGAGCGGAACACATACTGGTCGCGGAAGGTGACGGCACCGGCGTTCTCCATCGCGCCGGCGTTGAACTCCGGGACGAAGAGCTGGTCGTACTTCTCGAACGGGTAGGGGACGTCGAACTTCTCCTGGAAGTACCGGAAGCCCTGCCGGGTGATGTCGAAGATCGCCTCGGCGTCCAGGTACTCCTTGAGCGACGGGCGGCAGTAGATGCCCAGCGGCACCACCTGGTCCCCGTCGGTGTAGGAGTCGAAGACGCCGGTGTACGGGCCGGCGATGACCGCGGTGATGTAGGAGGAGATCCGCCCGGTGGGGGCGAACGACCAGGTCTGCTTCTCGCCCTCGCCGACCGGCTCCGGGGTGGGCGAGTTGGAGACCACCACCCAGCCGCGCGGCGCGTGCACGGTGAAGGAGAAGCGCGCCTTCAGGTCGGGCTGCTCGAAGGAGGCGAACACCCGGCGGGCGTCGGGCACCTCGAACTGACTGTAGAGGTAGGTCTCGCCGTCCACCGGGTCGGTGAACCGGTGCAGGCCCTCACCGGTGTTGGTGTAGGCGCAGTCGGCGACCACCCGCAGTTCGTTCTCGGCGGCCAGCCCGGTCAGCGTGATCCGGCTGTCGGCGAAGGCCGAGACGTCCACCTGGCGGCCGTTCAGCACGATCTCGTGCACGGTCGGCGCGACCAGGTCGATGAAGGTGGCGGCGCCGGGGTCGGTGACGGTGAACCGGACGGTGGTGGTGGACCGGAAGGTCTCCAGTTCCCGGGCCGAACTCAGGTCGAGCTCGATGTCGTACGCGTCCACGTGCAGGAGCGCGGCCCGGGTGCGGGCCTCCTCACGGGTCAAGTTGGTGCCAGGCACTCGCAGGACTCCTTCGTCAGGCTTGTTGGCCGCATCCTCCCACGTCGCCCGGCTCGGGAAGCATCCTTTTGACCGCGCGGAAAGCCGAACGGTGGGTGCACGCAGCAGCGTGCACCCACCGGGTGACGAACGGTCAGTTCTTTGAGCCGTACATGACGGCGCTGTGCTCGATCGGCAGCCCGTCGAGGACCAGCACCCGGCCGTCGTCGGAGTGCATGACCTCGGAGTCCTGGAAGGTCATCGAGAGGGAGTCCTTCTGGGCGAAGGTCGCGCTGGCCTTGAACGAGCCGTCGGTGGCGGACAGCGAGCCGACCTGGGCGCCCTGGTCGTAGCCGTTGATGGCGATCACGGTGGGGGAGTCGCCCCCCTCGTCGACCAGGCGCAGGCCCTGCTGGGCGCCGCCGTCCGTGGTCCACAGGGTCTTGCCGCTGGTCAGGTCGATGGCCCGGATCGCGGTCTTGTTGCTCTTGTCGACCTCGATGTACAGGGTGTTGCCGAGCACCAGGTTGTGCGACACCGCCGCCGAGGCCGCGGACGGGCGCATCTTGTCCTCGCCGGTCACCTTCAGCGGGATCTTGGGCAGCTGGTTGCCGTTGGAGTCGATGGCGAACATGTAGTCGCCGTCGGCGTCGGCGCTGATCTGCACGACCAGCATCCCCTTGGTCTGGACGATCTGGGACAGCCGGTCGTTCTCGTTGGGCAGCGGGATGCTGGTGCCGACCTTGCCGGTGTCCGCGTTCATCACCTGGAGCAGCTGCTTGGGCGAGCCGTCCGCGCAGTAGTCGCTGAGCACGATCAGACCGCCCGCGGCGTCCGCGGTCCCGTTGCAGTACTGGCCGCGGGGGGAGTACTTCCACAGCTGGTGGCCGTCGGCCAGGCTGAAGCCGCCCAGCACGCCGCTGCTGGCCGCGCCGATGGCGTTGTCCGTGATGGTGACCGCGGTGTCGAAGCTCTTCTGGTCCGGCAGCGGGCTGCCGACCTTGAACTTCAGCGTGCCGCTGGTCGCGTCGACGGCGCCGATCGCCGCGCAGTCGTCGTCGCCCAGGTTGAAGCTGACGGCGCCGAGGCCGGCCTTGTTGGTGGTCTTGGACATGCTGCAGAACGCCTTGGTGCCGCTGGGCGCGGGCAGCGTCCAGGCGACCTTGCCGTCGCTGAGGTTGTAGGCGGTCAGTGCGCCGGCGTCGCCGCGGATCACCAGCTTGTCGGTGACCCAGGAGCCGATCATGCGGTTGTCGCCGCTGTCGCCGGACTTGGGCGCCGTCCACAGGTCGGTCAGCTGGCCGGAGGCGACGCTGCCGCTGGGGCCGCCGGTGGGGGAGCCGGTGGTCGCGGGAGGGTGCTGGGGAGTGGAGAACAGCACGATCAGCCCGATCACGATGCCGATCGCCAGCACGCTGCCGGCGATCGCGCCGAACAGCATCACCGGGTTGCGCTGCTTGGTCGGGGCGGGGACACCCGGCGCGCCGGGGTAGGCGTAGCCGGGGGCGGCGGCCTGCTGGAAGCCGGGCTGGGGCTGGGCGTAACCGGGGTAGCCGGACTGCGGCCCCGGCGCGGGCGTCGGGTACGACTGCGCCTGCGGGTAGCCGTAGCCGTCGGCCTGCGGCGTGGGCGTCGGATAGGGCTGGCCCTGCGGGTAGCCGTAGCCGCCGGCCTGCGGGGCGTACGGGCCGGCCGGGGCGCCGGAGGGCGGGGGCGGCGTGCCGGGTGCCGCGGGTGCGGCGCCGGCGGGCGGCTGCGCCGGGAAGGCCAGCTCGGTCGGCTGGTAGCTGACGTCCTCGGCGCCCGCGCCGGCCGGCTGGCTCGGCGCTGGTACCGACGCTCCGTCAAGCTGGGTCTTCTGGTCCGGCTGATCGCCTGCCATGTGATGCCCCGTTATCGATCGTTGGTGTGGTCCGCCTGATCCAGGCCGATGCGACACTGGAGGCCGAAGAGGCGGCTGGGAACAACGGACATCGTAGAGGTGGGCCGTTCGGGGCTGTCCAAGGGCCCGAGCCTCCCGCCGGGGCGGTCCGACCGGGCGGGAGCGCACGCACCGCGGCTCTCGGCATAGAGTTCACAAGTTGAAGGTGAACTTCTGGTTGACGGAGCTCCGTCGCAATGGCGCGGCGCGGGGCGGGAACGGTCGGGTTCCCGGACCCTGAGGAGGGTAATTCATGTCCATGGACACGCCGGGTTCGCAGTCCTCACTGCACCGCGCCAACCTCGAGCGGGTGCTGCGCGCGGTCCGGATGGCCGGTTCGCTGACCCAGGCGGAGATCGCCCGTTCCACCGGACTCTCCGCGGCGACGGTCTCCAACATCGTGCGCGAGCTCAAGGAGAGCGGCACGGTGGTGGTGGCCGACACCTCCTCGGGAGGCCGCCGGGCCCGCAGCGTCTCGCTGAGCGGTGACGCCGGGATCGTGGTCGGCGTCGACTTCGGCCACTCCCACCTGCGGGTGGCGGTCGGCAACCTGGCGCACCGGGTGCTCGCCGAGGAGTCCGAGCCGATGAACGTGGACGTCTCCGCCGAGCAGGGCTTCGCCCGGGCCGAGGCGCTGGTGGCGCGACTGCTGGAGCAGGCCGGGTTCCGGCCGGACAAGGTGATCGGGGTGGGCCTGGGGGTGCCCGGGCCGATCGACGTGGAGACCGGGGCGCTCGGCTCCACCGCGATCCTGCCGGGGTGGACCGGGATCGCGCCGGGCCGGGAGCTGTCCGAGCGCCTGGGCATGCCGGTGCACGTCGACAACGACGCCAACCTGGGCGCGCTGGGCGAACTGGTCTGGGGGGCCGGGCGCGGGCTGGCCGACCTGGCCTACATCAAGGTGGCCAGCGGGGTGGGCGCCGGCCTGGTCATCAACGGGCAGATCTACCGCGGGCCGGGCGGCACCGCCGGCGAGATCGGGCACATCACGCTGGACGAGTCCGGGCCGGTCTGCCGCTGCGGCAACCGCGGCTGCCTGGAGACTTTCGTGGGATCCCGCTACCTGCTCAACCTCTTGAACGCTAGTCACCAGCGCGAGTTGACGTTGTCCGAGGTGGTCCGGCTGGCCCAGCAGGGCGACCTGGGCTGCCGACGGGTGATCGCGGACGCCGGGCGGCAGATCGGCACCGGTGTGGCGACCCTGTGCAATCTGCTGAATCCCCGTCGGGTGATCCTCGGTGGTGACCTCGCAGAGGCCGGTGAGCTGGTACTTTCTCCGATCCGGGACTCGGTGGCGCGCTATGCGATCCCCTCGGCGGCGCGTCAGCTGTCGATCGTGCCAGGCACCTTGGGCGGTCGCGCGGAGGTGCTCGGCGCCCTCGCCCTGGTGATGAGCGAGATGGGCGAAACCGGGGCAATCGGACACGCCACGCCGGCCGCGGCGGCACGTGCCTGACGCTCCACCGGTCCCCCGCAAGGGGGACGAAAACGGGACAGGATCGGACAGTTTGGTCTCGGCTTAGCCTTCAGGAAGGTAACGAATACATTTGGATCCGGGTGGGCCTGGGTTCATATGTTGACGACGCGGCAGGGTGGGGGGTTGACTCCATCCCACCTCGCCGCAACGTTGCGGCTCTGTCAGGGAGGCTCCCCCCACATGAACGCAATGATGCGTCGCGTCGTTATCGGCACCGCCGCGGTTTCGATGGCTCTCACCATGGCCGCCTGTGGCAAGGCCGGTGGCAGCAGCTCCAACTCCGCGAGCTCGGGAGACACCAAGACCATCGGCCTGCTCCTCCCCGAGAACTCCTCGTCGGTCCGTTACGAGTCCTTCGACAAGCCGCTGATCGAGGCCAAGGTCAAGTCGCTCTGCGCGGACTGCACGGTCAAGTACAACAACGCCAACGGCGATGCGGCGACCCAGAAGCAGCAGTTCGACACCCTGGTCTCGCAGGGCGTCAAGGTGATCATGCTCGACCCGGTGAACGCCGCGGGCACCGCCTCCTGGGTCAGTGACGCGCAGAAGAAGGGCGTCAAGGTCATCGCCTACGACCGGCTCGCCGCCGGTCCGGTCTCCGCCTACGTCTCCTTCGACAACGAGAAGGTCGGCGAGCTGCAGGGCCAGGCGCTGGTGAACGCGCTGGGCGGCAACGCCAAGTCCGCCAACGTCGTCATGATCAACGGTGACGACAACGACCCGAACGCCGGCCAGTTCAAGGCGGGTGCCCACAAGGTGCTGGACAGCGCCGTGGGCAAGATCGTCTACGAGCAGTCCGGCGAGTGGAAGCCCACCGTGGCCAGCCAGAAGATCGGCGCCGCGATCACCTCGCTGGGCAAGAACGGCTTCCAGGCCGTCTACTCGGCCAACGACGGCATGGCCGCCGCCATCATCACCGCGCTCAAGGCCCAGGGCATCAGCGTGCCGGTCGGCGGCCAGGACGCGGCCTCCGACGCGATCCAGCGGATCCTCACCGGCGACCAGGCCTACACCATCTACAAGGCCTACAAGCCGGAGGCCGAGGGCGCCGCCACCATCGCGGTCAACCTGCTGCACAACGTGGACGTCACCAGCGTCGCCACCGCCACCACCACCAGCGGCGGCACCAACGTCCCCTCGCTGCTGCTCACCCCGGTCGTGGTGACCAAGGCCAACATCAAGGACACCGTGATCGCCGACGGCCTCTACAAGGTCTCGGACATCTGCACCGCGCAGTACGCGCAGGCCTGCAAGGACGCCAACCTCCAGTAATCCAGCGCCCCTTCACAGCCGGTCGCCGACCGGACCCGAGGCGGTCCGGTCGGCGCCCCGCGCGGCACTCCGGCGTACCCGGCCTCCCAGCAGAGCCACGTGCGCCCCTTTTGACGACCCCGAAGGAGCCACGATGGTTCAGTCAGACACACCCGTCCTCGCCCTGCACGACGTCTCCAAGCGCTTCGGCGCCGTGCAGGTGCTCACCGGCGTCCACCTCGAGGTGCACGCCGGCCAGGTGGTCGCCCTGGTCGGCGACAACGGCGCCGGCAAGTCCACCCTGGTCAAGACGATCGCCGGGGTGTACACGATCGACGAGGGCAGCATCGAGTGGGAGGGCCGCAAGGTCACCCTGAACCGCCCCCAGGACGCCACGGCGCTGGGCGTCGCGACGGTCTACCAGGACCTCGCGCTCTGCGACAACCTCGACGTGGTCGCCAACCTCTTCCTCGGCCGGGAGCTGATGCGCGGCGGCCGACTGGACGAGGTCGCCATGGAGAAGAAGGCCCAGGAGCTGCTCGACACGCTCTCCATCCGGATCCCCAGCGTGCGGATCCCGGTGGCCGCGCTCTCCGGCGGCCAGCGCCAGGTGGTCGCCATCGCCCGCGCGCTGATCGGCGACCCCAAGATCGTCATCCTGGACGAGCCCACCGCCGCGCTCGGCGTGGAGCAGACCGCCCAGGTGCTCGACCTGGTCGAGCGGCTCCGCGACCGCGGCCTCGGCGTGATCCTGATCAGCCACAACATGGCGGACGTGCGGGCCGTCGCCGACCAGGTCGCCGTGCTGCGACTGGGCCGCAACAACGGCGTCTTCAAGATCGCCGAAACCAGCCACGAAACCATCATCTCGGCCATCACCGGCGCCACCGACAACGCGGTGACCCGCCGTCAGGCGCGCGTCGCAGAGGCGGAGGGCACCAAGTGAGCGACCAGAAGGCAACCCAGATGACCTCCCAGGGCACGGCGTCCCAGTCCATCCCCGCGGCCCCGGCCGTCGACCCCCGGCTGCTGGTCCGCGAGCAGGGCCTCAACGGCTACCTCGCCGAGTTCCAGCGCAAGCTGCGCAGCGGCGACCTCGGCTCCCTGCCGGTGGTGGTCGGACTGGTCGCGATCGCGATCATCTTCCAGTCGCTGAACAGCCACTTCCTGACCGCCGGCAACCTCTCCAACATCGCCCTCTACCTCGCCGGCCCGGGGCTGATATCGGTCGGCATCGTCTTCGTGCTGCTGCTCGGCGAGATCGACCTCTCGCTGGGCTCGGTGGCCGGCGCCTCGGCGGCCATCGCCGCGGTGGCCGCCGTCCAGCACGGCGTCAACGAGTGGCTGGCGATCCTGCTCGCGGTCGGCTGCGCGCTGGCCATCGGCGCGCTGCACGGCTTCTTCTTCGCCAAGCTGGGCGTGCCGGCGTTCGTGGTGACGCTGGCCGGCTTCCTCGGCTGGAACGGTCTGCAGGGCGTCGTGATGGGCAAGACCGGCACCCTCAACAACATCCCGAACGGCGTGATCGCCAAGCTGGACAACTACTTCTTCGACGACGTCGCCGTCGCCTACGGCCTGGCCGCGATCGGCGTCGCGGGCTACCTGGTCGCCACGCTGCTGGCCGCCCGGAACCGCCGCCAGGCCGGGCTGCCGGCCCGCTCGGTCACCGAGATCGCGGTGCGCGCCGCCGGGCTGGCCGTGCTCGCCTTCGTGGTGGCCTACATGTTCAACCAGGACCGCGGCATGCCGCTGGCGCTGGTCGTCCTGCTCGCCGTGGTGATCGGTTCCGACTTCGTGCTGCGCCGCACCCGCTACGGCCGCCAGGTGTTCGCGGTCGGCGGCGGCATCGAGGCGGCCCGCCGGGCCGGCATCAGCGTGGCCCGGGTGCGGATCTCGGTCTACATGATCTCGGCCGGCCTGGCCGCGGTCGGCGGCCTGTTCCTCGCCTCGCAGTCCGGCTCCGCCGACAAGCAGCTGGGGAGCGGCAACGTCCTGATGGACGCCATCGCGGCGGCCGTCATCGGCGGCACCAGCCTGTTCGGCGGTCGCGGCAAGGCCTGGTCGGCGTTGCTGGGCACGCTGGTGATCGAGTCCATCATGGTCGGCCTGGACATGCAGAACACCAGCCAGTCGATCGAGTACATGATCACCGGCGCGGTGCTGCTGGCCGCGGTGGTCCTGGACTCCGTCTCGCGTCGCACCCAGAAGTCCTCCGGACGCGGCTGACCCGCCGCAGGCCCGGGACGCGCTCCTGCGCCCAGCCAGTCCTTCGCACTGGCGCGCGGGGGCGCGTTCCGGGCTTTCGCGCGCCCCGCAGACATGCTCCCGGCGCGAAGTGCCGCACCGGCGGACATTAGACTCGACCAGTCGAGCGGGCCGCAGCCCACTCGCACCCACACCGACAGAGGAGGAACGGGTGTCCCTGCTGACCCGCATTCGGGGGCCGCGCGATCTCGACCGGCTCACCCCGGGGCAGCTGACTGCCCTCGCCGAGGAGATCCGGACCTTCCTCATCGAGGAGGTCTCCAAGACCGGCGGGCACCTGGGTCCCAACCTCGGAGTGGTGGAGCTCACCATCGCGCTGCACCGGGTCTTCGACTCGCCGCGTGAGCGGATCCTCTTCGACACCGGCCACCAGTCGTACGTGCACAAGCTGCTGACCGGCCGTCAGGACTTCAGCCGGCTGAAGATGAAGGGCGGCCTGTCCGGCTACCCCTCCCGGGCCGAGTCCGAGCACGACATGATCGAGAACTCGCACGCCTCCACGGTGCTGGGCTACGCCGACGGCATCGCCAAGGCCAACCAGCTGCTCGGCCACAAGGACTGCCCGGTGGTCGCGGTCACCGGTGACGGCGCCCTCACCGGCGGGATGGCCTGGGAGGCCCTCAACAACATCGCCGAGGCCCAGGACCGCCCGCTGGTCATCGTGGTCAACGACAACGAGCGCTCCTACTCGCCCACCATCGGCGGCCTGGCCAACCACCTCACCACGCTGCGCACCACCCAGGGCTACGAGCGCTTCCTCACCTGGGGCAAGGAGGCGCTGCAGCGCACCCCGGTGATCGGCGAGGGCCTGGCCGGCGCGCTGCACGGCGCCAAGAAGGGCCTGAAGGACTTCATCGCCCCGCAGGGCATGTTCGAGGACCTCGGCCTGAAGTACCTCGGCCCGATCGACGGCCACGACATCACCGCGCTGGAGTCGGCGCTGCGCAAGGCCCGCGGCTTCGGCGGCCCGGTGATCGTGCACTGCATCACCGAGAAGGGCCGCGGCTACCACGCGGCGCTGCAGAACGAGGAGGACCGCTTCCACGCGGTCGGCGTGATCCATCCGGACACCGGCCTGCCGGTGAAGAGCTCCGGCAAGGACTGGACCTCGGTCTTCAGCGAGGAGATGGTCGAGCTCGGCCGCGAGCGCAAGGACATCGTGGCGATCACCGCCGCGATGCTGCACCCGGTGGGCCTGGCCGACTTCGCCAAGGCCTTCCCGAAGCGCACCTTCGACGTCGGCATCGCCGAGCAGCACGCCGCGGTGTCGGCCGCAGGTCTGGCCACCGCCGGGCTGCACCCGGTGGTCGCGGTCTACGCGACCTTCCTCAACCGGGCCTTCGACCAGGTGCTGATGGACGTCGCCCTGCACAAGCTGGGCGTCACCTTCGTGCTCGACCGGGCCGGCATCACCGGTACCGACGGCGCCTCCCACAACGGCATGTGGGACATGTCGATCCTGCAGGTGGTGCCCGGCCTGCGGCTGGCCGCCCCGCGTGACGCCGACCAGCTGCGCGCCCAGCTGCGCGAGGCCGTCGAGGTCAAGGACGCGCCGACGGTGGTGCGCTTCTCCAAGGGCGCGGTCGGCCCGGCGGTGGCCGCGCTCGGTCGGATCGGCGGCATGGACGTGCTGCACGGCTCCACCGAGGCCGTCGTCGAGGGCGAGAAGCGGGCCGACGTGCTGATCGTGTCGGTCGGCGCGCTGGCCCCGATCTGCCTGGAGGCCGCCGCGCTGCTGGACGCCCAGGGGATCACCGCCACCGTGGTCGACCCGCGCTGGGTCAAGCCGGTGGACGCGGCGCTGCCGGGCCTCGCCGCCGAGCACCGGGTGGTGGTGACGGTCGAGGACAACGGGCGGGCCGGCGGGGTCGGCGCGGCCGTCGCCCAGGCGCTGCGCGACGCGGAGGTGGACCTGCCGCTGCGCGACTTCGGCATCCCGCAGGAGTTCCTGGACCACGCCAAGCGCGAGGAGATCCTCGCCGAGATCGGCCTGACCGGCCCCGACATCGCCCGTCAGGTGACCGCGCTGGTCGCCCGGCTGGACGTGGCCCAGACCGTCGAGGCCTGACGCCGCCCCGGACCCAGAGGACCTGCCCGGCCGTTCGCGGCCGGGCAGGTCCTCTCGTTCGGACGGGGGTCAGGCGCGGCGGCGGCGTTGCCTGCCCATCACTCCGCCCGCGGTGAGGGCGAGCAGGCAGGTCACGGCCCCGATCACCACCTGGTTCCAGATGATGCCCCGGCTCGCGCTGTGGCCGACGGTCACCACCCATGGGGAGATGATCAGGAACACGCCGGTCGCGAACATCGCCCAGGTGAGCCCGAACATCCGGGCCGGGGCGAGGGTCAGGCAGAGCCCGAGGACGGCGATGGCGATGCCGAGGATCACGTTGGTGACCACGAGCTCGTGGCTGGCGGCACTGAAGTGCACCACGTACGGCGAGATCGCCAGGTACAGGCCCGCCAGGACGACCAGGCCGTCCACGGCGACTCCGGACGGCCCGTCCATCATGCGTGCGTACCGGGCGCGCATCTCCGCGATGTCCGGATGGGTGCCCATATCACCGGCTCGATGTGAGACGTGGGCCATACGACTCGCCTCCTTCGACTGTGCAGGTCGGAACCGCTTGGCCTAACGGCATTATGCTCTTTGCCCGGTTTGGGTGTATACCGGAGCGCTCCGGACGCGGAAGGGCGCCTCCCTCCGGGGTCGGAGGAAGGCGCCCTTCGGTTTCGCCGGGGGAGCCGGGTCGGGCTCAGGCGGGCACGCTGGCCAGGCCCGGGGCCAGGAACCGCTTGCCGTTCACCCGCTCGGACACGCCCTCGCGGTCCAGGTACGGGGTGATCCCGCCCAGGTGGAAGGGCCAGCCGGCGCCGGTGATCATGCACAGGTCGATGTCCTGCGCCTCGCCGACGACGCCCTCGTCCAGCATCAGGCCGATCTCCTGGGCGACCGCGTCCAGCGCCCGCTCGCGGACCTGCTCCTCGGTGAGCACGCTGTCGCCGAAGGAGAGCAGCTCCAGCACCTCGGGGTCGAGCACCTGCCGGCCGTCCTGCCAGACGTAGAAGCCGCGCTTGCCGGCCTTGACCACCTTGGCGAGGTTCTCGGAGACGGTGAACCGCTCCGGGAAGGCGCCGTGCAGGGTCTCCGAGACGTGCAGCGCGATGGCCGGGCCGACCAGCTCCAGCAGCGCGATCGGGGACATCGGCAGGCCGAGCGGCTGCACGGCCTTCTCGACGGTCTCGAACGAGGTGCCCTCGTCGATGATGTTCTGGATCTCGCCCATGAAGCGGGTCAGGATCCGGTTCACCACGAACGCCGGGGCGTCCTTGGTGAGGACGGCCGTCTTCTTCAGCTTCTTGGCGACCGCGAAGGCGGTGGCCAGCGAGGCGTCGTCGGTCTTCTCGGCCCGGACGATCTCCAGCAGCGGCAGGATCGCGACCGGGTTGAAGAAGTGGAAGCCGACCACGCGCTCCGGGTGCTGCAGCTTGGAGGCCATCTCGGTGACCGACAGCGAGGAGGTGTTGGTGGCCAGGATCGCGGTCGGCGAGACCACGGCCTCCAGCTCGGCGAAGACGTTCTGCTTGACGCCCATCTCCTCGAACACGGCCTCGATCACGAAGTCCGCGTCGCCGAAGGCGGTCGCCTTGTCCAGGTGGCCGCTGACCAGGCCCTTGAGCTTGTTGGCCTTGTCCTGGTTGACCCGGCCCTTGGCGAGCAGCTTGTCGATCTCGCCGTGGACGTAGCCGACGCCCTTGTCGATCCGCTCCTGGTCGATGTCGGTGAGGACCACCGGCACCTCCAGGCGGCGGGCGAAGAGCAGCGCCAGCTGGGAGGCCATCAGACCGGCACCGACCACGCCGACCTTGGAGACCGGGCGCGCCAGCGACTTGTCCGGGGCGCCGAACGGCTTCTTGGCCCGGCGCTGCACCAGGTTGAAGGAGTAGATGCCGGCCCGCAGCTCGCCACCCATGATCAGGTCGGCCAGCGCCTGGTCCTCGGCGTCGAAGCCCTTCTGCAGGTCGGCGTCCTTGGCCGCGGCCATGATGTCCAGCGCGCGGTAGGCGGCCGGCGCCGCGCCGTGCACCTTGCCGTCGGCGACGGCACGGCCCCAGGCGATGCACTGGTCCCAGTTCTCGCCCCGGTCGATCTCCGGACGCTCGACGACGACCTCGCCCTTGAGGACCTTGGCGGCCCACAGGATCGACTGCTCCAGGAAGTCGGCCGGCTCGAAGATCGCGTCCGCGATGCCGAGCTCGAACACCTCCTTGCCCTTGAGCTGCTTGTTCTGGGCCATCGAGTTCTCGATGATGACCTTGACCGCGTTGGCCGGGCCGACCAGGTTCGGCAGGATGGTGCAGCCGCCCCAGCCGGGGACCAGGCCGAGGAAGACCTCCGGCAGCGAGAAGGCCGGCACGCCCGAGCTGACGGTGCGGTAGGTGCAGTGCAGGCCCACCTCGACACCGCCGCCCATCGCGGCGCCGTTGTAGAACGCGAAGCTCGGCACCGGCAGCGCGGCGATCCGCTTGAAGACCTCGTGGCCGCCCTTGCCGATGGCCAGCGCGTCGCCGTGCTCCTTGAGCAGCTCGACGCCCTTGAGGTCGGCGCCGACCGCGAAGATGAACGGCTTGCCGGTGATCGCGACGGCGGTGATCTTGCCCTCGGCGGCCTCCGCCTCGACCTGGTCCAGCGCCTCGGAGAGCTTCAGCAGCGAGCCCGGGCCGAAGGTGGTCGGCTTGGTGTGGTCGAAGCCGTTGTCCAGGGTGATCATGGCCAGCTTGCCGGCCTGCAGCGGCAGGTCCAGGTGGCGCACGTGCGCGGTGGTGACCACCTCGCCGGGGAAGAGCTCGGCGCCGCGGGTCAGCAGCTCAGTGGTGCTCGTCATGGTCACTTACCACCCTCGAAGTGCGGGTTCTCCCAGATGACCGTGCCGCCCATGCCGAAGCCGATGCACATGGCGGTCAGGCCGTAGCGGACGTCCGGGCGCTGCTCGAAGCGGCGGGCCAGCTGGTTCATCAGACGGACGCCGGAGGAGGCCAGCGGGTGGCCGAAGGCGATGGCGCCACCGTAGGGGTTGACCCGCTCGTCGTCGTCGGCGATGCCGAAGTGGTCGAGCATGGCCAGCACCTGCACGGCGAAGGCCTCGTTGATCTCGAACGCGCCGATGTCCTCGATGGTCAGACCGGCCTTGGCCAGCGCCTTCTCGGTGGCCGGCACCGGGCCGATGCCCATGACCTCGGGCTCCACACCGGCGAAGGCGTAGGAGACCAGGCGCATCTTGACCGGCAGGCCGAGCTCGCGGGCGACGTCCTCGGCGGCCAGCAGCGAGGCGGTGGCGCCGTCGTTCAGGCCGGCCGCGTTACCGGCGGTGATGTTGCCGTGCGGGCGGAACGGGGTCTTCAGGCCCGCCAGCGACTCCATCGTGGTGCCCGGGCGCAGCGGCTCGTCGACCGTGGCCAGGCCCCAACCGGTCTCGCCGACCTCGGGGTTGGTGTTGCGGATCGCGATCGGCACCAGGTCGGGCTGGATGTCGCCGTTGGCGTACGCCTTGGCGGCCTTCTCCTGGGAGCGCACCGCATAGGCGTCGCAGCGCTCCTTGGTGAGGTGCGGGAAGCGGTCGTGCAGGTTCTCCGCGGTCATGCCCATGAACAGGGCGGACTCGTCGACCAGCTTCTCGGAGACGAAGCGCGGGTTCGGGTCGACGCCCTCGCCCATCGGGTGCCGCCCCATGTGCTCGACGCCGCCGGCCACGGCGATGTCGTAGGCGCCGAAGGCGATGCCGCCCGCGGTGGTGGTGACGGCGGTCATGGCGCCGGCGCACATCCGGTCGATGGCGTAGCCGGGCACCGACTTGGGCAGGCCGGCCAGCAGCGCGGCGGTGCGGCCGATGGTCAGACCCTGGTCGCCGATCTGCGTGGTCGCCGCGACGGCGACCTCGTCGATGCGCTCGACGGGCAGGTTCGGGTTGCGGCGCACGAGCTCCCGGATGCACTTGACGACCAGGTCGTCGGCGCGGGTCTCGTGGTAGATGCCCTTCGGGCCGGCCTTGCCGAACGGGGTGCGGACGCCGTCGACGAAGACGACGTCCCGCGAGGTACGAGGCACGGGGGCTCTCCTCCCAGGGGACATGGCATGGTGCGCAGGAGTGCGCTCGCAACACGAGCAGCGCTGCTTCACCGGCCATGCTACTGGTCGGTAACCAACTTGCCCAGGGTCGGGTCCGCCAACTGGGCTGTGGCCCCCGCCACGTCCCGCGGGTCGGGCCCGCCCCAGGCCTCAGGCCTGGCTGCGGGCGGCCTTGAGGAAGGCCTGGGCCACCACGGGGGCCACCAGCTCGACCTGCCAGCCGCGAGCCCCGAGCGCCCGCAGCGCGCCGCCCACGGCCGGGGTGGTCGGCTCGGTCGGCGGCTCCCAGGAGACCCGGCGGATCAGCTCCGGGGTGATCAGGTTCTCGGCCGGCAGCTTCAGCTTCTCGGCCAGCTCCGTCACCGCGGCCCGGGCGCCGGTCAGCCGGGCGGCGGCCACCGGGTCCTTCTCGGCCCAGGCCCGCGGCGGCGGCGGACCCTCGTGCGGCGCGGTGGCCGGCGGCAGTTCGGTCTCCGGCACGGCCCGCGACCGGTCCAGCGCGGCCAGCCACTGCTCCAGCTGGCGCCGGTGCACCCGGGGGCCGAAGCCGGCCACCGCCTGCAGGGCGCCGACGTTGGTCGGCAGGGCGAGCGCGGCGGCCACGATCGCCGCGTCGGAGAGCACCCGGCCGGGGGAGACGTCGCGCTCCTGGGCGATCCGGTCCCGGGTCTGCCACAGCTCGCGCACCGCGGCCAGTTGCCGGCGGCGGCGGACCTTGTGCAGGCCGGAGGTGCGGCGCCAGGGGTCCACCCGGGGAGCGGGCCGGGGCGCCGCCACGATCGAGGCGAACTCCTCCAGGGCCCAGGCGAGCTTGCCCTGCGCGGTGAGCTCGGCTTCCAGGGCGTCGCGCAGGTCGACCAGCACCTCGACGTCCAGCGCGGCGTACTTCAGCCAGGGCTCGGGCAGCGGGCGGGTGGACCAGTCCACCGCGGAGTGCTCCTTGGCCAGCCGGTAGCCGAGCACGTTCTCGGTCATCGGGCCGAGCCCGACCCGGGGGAAGCCTGCGATCCGGCCGGCCAGCTCGGTGTCGAAGAGCCGTGCCGGGCGCATCCCCACCTCGGCCAGGCAGGGCAGGTCCTGGGTGGCGGCGTGCACCACCCATTCGGTGTCGGCCAGGGCCTCGCCGAGCCCGCTCAGATCGGGGCAGGCGATCGGGTCGATCAGCGCGGTGCCGGCGCCGGCCCGGCGCAGCTGGATCAGGTAGGCGCGCTGGCCGTAGCGGTAGCCGGAGGCCCGCTCGGCGTCGACGGCGACCGGACCGGTGCCCGATGCGAACGCCGTGAGCACCGCGGCCAGCCCCGCCTGGTCGGCGACCACCGGTGGCAGCCCCTCCCGGGGTTCGAGCAGCGGCACCGGGGCGGTCTCTACGGCGATGGCTTCAGCGGCGTCGGTCACCCACCAAGAGTACGACGAGCCCCGCCGGGTGGACCCTGATCGTCTGGCGCGGACCAGCTCGAATGCCAACGGCGGTCCGGAGGAAACGTTCCTCCGGACCGCGAGCGGACGCTCAGTGGATGATGCCGGTGCGCAGCGCGACCGCGACCATGCCGGCCCGGTCCCCGGTGCCCAGCTTCCGGGCGATCCGGGCCAGGTGGCTCTTCACGGTCAGCGCGGACAGGCCCATGGCGACACCGATCGCCTTGTTGGACTGGCCCTCCGCGACCAGCCGCAGCACCTCCACCTCACGGCCGGAAAGCTCGCGGTAGGCAGCCGGTGCCGCGCCGGGCGCACCACCGGGGGCGCCGGGACCGCCGGGCGCACCCAGGTGGCCGGGGGCACCGGGGATTCCGGGGCGGCGCATCCGTCCGGCCAGGCCGGCCGCGCCCAGCGGCAGGCCGGGGCGGCCCGGCATCGCGACATTGGTGCGGGTGCCGGTGACCACGTAGCCCTTGACGCCCCCGGCCAGCGCACTGCGCACCGCGCCGATGTCGTCGGCGGCGGACAGTGCCAGGCCGTTGGGCCAGCCCGCGGCCCGGGTCTCGGCCAGGATGGTCAGGCCCGAACCGTCGGGGAGATGGACATCCGCCACACAGATGTCGCGTGGCGTGGAGACCCGGGGGCGGGCCTCCGCGATCGACGAAACCTCGATGACGTCGCGCACCCCGAGTGCCCACAGATGACGCGTGACGGTGCTGCGGACCCGGGGGTCGGCGATCACCACCATCGCGGTGGGCTTGGTCGGGCGGTAGGCGACCACGTTTGCGGGGTGCTCTAGCAGGACCGACACCGTGCCTCCTGAGGGGAGTGGCGGACGGAACCCCGATGGGCGAAGGAGTCGGAGTGTTCCGCGTGTTTAAAGGGTCACAGACTGCTTCGGCATCATCCGTGCCCGGCTTTAGCGAATGATCACGATCTAGTGAGTCACAATACGGACGAATCGAGCGGATGATTGATACGACATGCCAAGCAAACGGTCGAAATCGAACACAAACGGCGTGAAACGGTCAGCCTGAGGTAGTCGGTTGACCACCCGTCACACCCGTGAGCAGGGGGTACCCGGGTTGCGGGGACCTGTTTGGCCGTCAGCCTTCAGTGTGAGCGGGGGCGGCGCCGCGCCGGCATCGGGACCACTCCGCCGAGTGACGCGGGGTCGGTCGGCGGCTGCGGCGCGGGTGCCGTCGGCGGCAGCCCGGCACAGACGCAGAGCAGGTCCGCCCAGGCCGTCAGGTGCCGCTCGAAGCGGCCGTCGGCCGGTGTCCAGGAGGCCCGGAGCTCGATCTCGGTGCTGTCCGGACGGTCCGACAGCGCGCCGAAGTACTGCGACGCGGCGTGGGTCACCGTGCCACCCGGCTCCGCGTACCCGGCACCGTGCGCCTGCAGCGCGTCCATCAGCCAGGACCAGCCGACCTCACCCAGCATCGGATCACCGGCGATCTCCGGCTCCAGCTCGGCCCGGGCCATGGTGACCACCCGGAACTCGCCATGCCAGGCCTCCTGGCCCGCCGGGTCGTACAGCAGCACGAACCGCCCGTCGGCCAGCTCCTCGCCCTCCACCTCGACCGTTGCGGTCACCGCCCAACTGAACGGGGCCAGCCGACGCGGCGCCGGCGTGGCCGACAGCTGCACCTCGGGGCGCACCGGTACGGCCGCGAGCGTCTCGACGACGCCGCGGAAGAGGCTGGCCGGCGGCTCCGCCGCGGGAGAGGAAGCCGACTCCTTGTTCGTTCCGCCGTGCTGCGCGGGGTTCCCACCGACCGATGCCATGAGCTGAAGACTAGGCCCTGCGCGGCAGTTCCCCCAGGACCGGCACGCAGCCCGGGCGGAGAAAAGGATCTTCAGAGGCCTCCGGGACCGGTGCGGACCACGGCGCGTGGGAGGATGAGGGGGTGAGTGAGACGACCGCAGCCCAGCCCGCCGCGCACCGCAGCGCCGCGTACGACTCCGCCTTCCTGCGCGCCTGCCGGCACGAGCCGGTGCCGCACACCCCGGTCTGGTTCATGCGGCAGGCCGGCCGCTCGTTGCCCGAGTACCACAAGGTGCGCGAGGGCGTCCCGATGCTGGACTCCTGCATGCGCCCCGAGCTGGTCAAGGAGATCACCCTGCAGCCGGTCCGCCGGCACAAGGTGGACGCGGCGATCTTCTACAGCGACATCGTGGTGCCGCTCAAGGCGATCGGCATCGACGTCGACATCAAGCCCGGCATCGGCCCGGTGATCGCCGACCCGATCCGCACCAGGGCCGACCTGCAGCGGCTGCGCCCGCTGGAGCCCGGCGACGTCCCCTACGTCACCGAGGCGGTCGGCCTGCTGGTCGACGAGCTCGGCGGCACCCCGCTGATCGGCTTCGCCGGTGCGCCGTTCACCCTGGCCAGCTACCTGGTCGAGGGCGGCCCGTCGAAGAACCACGAGCTGACCAAGGCCATGATGTACGGCGAGCCGGAGCTCTGGGCCGAGCTGGTGGACCGCCTCGCGGTGATCACATCCGCCTTCCTCCAGGTGCAGATCGAGGCCGGCGCCTCGGCCGTGCAGCTCTTCGACTCCTGGGTCGGCTCGCTGGCGCCGGACGACTACCGCCGCTCCGTGCTGCCGGCCAGCTCCAAGGTGTTCGACGCGGTCGCCCACTACGGGGTGCCGCGGATCCACTTCGGCGTCGGCACCGGCGAACTGCTCGGCCTGATGGGCGAGGCCGGCGCCGACGTGGTCGGGGTGGATTGGCGGGTCCCGCTGAACGAGGCGGCCCGCCGGGTCGGCCCCGGCAAGGCGCTGCAGGGCAACCTCGACCCCGCGGTGCTCTTCGCCCCCACCCGCGTGGTGGAGACCAAGACCCGCGAGGTGCTGCACGCTGCCTCCGCGCTGGGCACCAGCGGCCACGTCTTCAACCTGGGCCACGGCGTGCCGCCGAACATGGACCCGGACGCGCTCAGCCGCCTCGTCGCCTTCGTGCACGAGGCCAGCGCCCGCTGACCGCGCACTTCGTAAGCTCTGCGAGACTGCGAAGCATGGCTGAACCGCTCATGGCTGAACCACTGCCGAAGGCCGTCGTCATCGGCGGCGGCATCGCCGGCCTGGCCGCCGCCGCCCACCTGGGCGGCGCGGTCGGCGGACCGGCTCGCGCCCGGGTCGTGCTGCGCGAGGCGGGTGACCGGCTGGGCGGCAAGCTGCGCGGCGGCGAGGTCGGCGGAGTGCGCGTCGACCTGGGCGCCGAATCGATGCTGGCCCGCCGCCCGGAGGCGGTCGGGCTGGCCCGCGAGGTCGGGCTGGGCGACTTCCTGGAGGCCCCCACCGCCGCCAAGGCCGCGGTCTGGACCCGGGGCGCGCTGCGTCCGCTGCCGGGCGGTCAACTGATGGGAGTGCCGGGCGACCTGGAGGCGCTGGCCGCCGCCGCGGTGCTCAGCGAGGCCGGTCTGGACCGGGTGCGGCAGGAGCAGCCCGCCGAGGTGGGCGACGACGTCGCGATCGGCGCCTACGTGGCCGAGCGGCTCGGCCGGGAGGTGGTGGACCGGCTGGTCGAGCCGCTGCTCGGCGGGGTCTACGCGGGCCGCGCCGAGGAGATCTCGCTGCGCGCCGCGGTGCCCCAGCTGCTCGCCGTCGCCCAGGGCGGCGGCTCGCTGGTCGAAGGAGTGCGCCGGCTGCTGGACCGTGCCCAGGTGAGCGGCCCGGTCTTCGCCGGCCTGCCCGGCGGGATCGGCACCCTGCCGGGCGCGGTCGCCGAGGCCTGTGTCCGGGCCGGCGTCGAGCTGCGGCTGAACTCCCCGGTGACCGAGCTGCGCCGCACCCCGGACGGCTGGTCGGTGGACGGCGAGGCCTGCGACGCGGTGGTGCTCGCCGTGCCGGCCCCGGTCGCCGCCCGGCTGCTGGCCGTCGAGGCCCCGGCCGCCGCCGCCGAGCTGGCCGCCGTCGAGTACGCCGGCATGGCCCTGGTCACCATGGCCTTCCACCGCACCGACCTGCCCGAACCGCCGCCCGGCAGCGGCTTCCTGGTGCCGCCGGTCGACGGGCGGCAGATCAAGGCCGCCACCTTCTCCAGTCAGAAGTGGGGCTGGCTCGCGGAGTCCGCGCCGCAGGCCTTCCTGCTGCGCACCTCGCTCGGCCGCTACCGCGAGGAGGCCGCCCTCGGCCTGGACGACGCCGAGCTGGTCCGGCGCTCCCTCGACGACCTGCGGGAGGCCGTCGGCCTGACCGCCGTGCCGTACGCCACGGAGGTCACCCGCTGGCCGGCCGGCCTGCCGCAGTACCCGGTCGGCCACCAGCAGCGGGTGGCCCGGATCCGGGCCGAGGCGCAGCGGCTCGGCGGCCTGGCGCTGGCCGGCGCGGCCTTCGACGGCGTGGGCATCCCGGCCTGCGTGGGCAGCGCCCGGCGGGCCGCCGATGACGTACTGACTTCCCTGCCCCCGGGGCAGCGGGAACCGAAGGGACGATAGAGGACATGACTGAGACCACCGAGCAGCAGCCGAAGAAGAAGGCCCGCGACCTGAACCAGGTCATCCGCTACACCATGTGGTCGGTCTTCCGGCTGAAGGACGCGCTCCCCGAGGACCGCACCGCGCTCGCCACCGAGGTCGAGGAGCTCTTCGAGCAGCTGGACGCCAAGGACGTCACCATCCGCGGCAGCTACGACGTCTCCGGCCTGCGGGCCGACGCCGACCTGATGATCTGGTGGCACGCCGAGGACTCCGACGACCTCCAGGAGGCCTACAACCGGTTCCGCCGCACCGGCCTCGGCCGCCTGCTGGAGCCGGTCTGGTCCAACATGGCGCTGCACCGGCCCGCCGAGTTCAACAAGTCGCACATCCCGGCCTTCCTGGCCGACGAGCGGGCCCGCGAGTACGTCTGCGTCTACCCGTTCGTCCGCTCCTACGAGTGGTACCTGCTCCCCGACGAGGAGCGCCGGCAGATGCTGGCCGAGCACGGCATGATGGCCCGCGGCTACCCGGACGTGCGGGCCAACACGGTCGCCTCGTTCGCGCTGGGCGACTACGAGTGGCTGCTCGCCTTCGAGGCCGACGAGCTGCACCGGATCGTCGACCTGATGCGCGACCTGCGCCCGTCCCGGGCCCGGCTGCACGTGCGCGAGGAGGTGCCGTTCTTCACCGGTCGCCGCAAGCCGATCGGCGAGCTGCTGAACGGCCTCGTCTGAGCACCGCACGGGGTGCCGGGCGGCACGGGGGTCCCCCCGGCCGAAGGCCGGGGGGAGGCCCGTCGGGCGGGTCAGCCGCGCAGCGCCATCCGCAGCCGGGCGTCCGGCACCGCGCCGGCCCCGCCCATCGCCACCGCGGTGAGCAGCAGGCGCTCGGCGTCCGGCTCGGTGCCCCGGGGCTGCCGGGGCAGCCGCAGCTCCTCCAGTAGCCGCTGCCCGGCCGGCGCCGCCCACCGGGTGTACGGGTGCACGTCCACCCGGGCCATCAGCAGGGTGCCGGTGGTGAGGATCAGCGGGAGCGAGAACCAGGCGAAGGCGGCCGCGCCGTTCGGCTGCCCGGGCCAGCTGAACGTCATCGCGCCGACCAGCAGCAGTGCCGCCAGCACCAGCGCCTGGCGCACCTGGCGGACCGCCAGCAGCGTGTTCTCCCGGATCCCGACCGGGGTGGCCAGCCCGGCCAGCGACAGCCGCACCCCGATCTCGGCCACCGCCGGATGCCCCGCCAGGCTCTGCCGCAGCTCGCCGGTGCGGCACTGGCCCTCCGGGCCGATCGCGTCGATCAGCGCCCGTTCCAGCCGGTTGCGCCCGACCGGGTCGACCACCGTGGTCCAGCCGGTGTGCGCCAGGTGCAGCCGGCCGCGGCCGCTCATCAGCACCAGCGCCAGCTCCACCACCCGGCTCGGCCCGCCGGCCAGGTACGCGGTCTCGTAGAGCCCGAGCGAGGCGGCCCGGGTCTCCTCGCGCACCTGGTCCGTCATGGCGTCGGCGGTGGCCGCGGCCCGGACCAGGCGGAGGCAGGAGACCACCGCGACGACGCAGGCCGGCACCAGGAAGAGCAACCACATGGGCCTTGTTCTAGACCTCCGGCCCGACAATCGGCAGGGCCGGCCGGTGCGCGATACCGAATCGTGACCAACGCAAGGGCCCCTGACGGACCGGCAGCCGGGCACCGGGGCCGGCCGCCGGTCCGTCAGGGGCCGGTCAGGTGCTGCCGGGCGCTACTGCGCCGGCTTGAGCGTCAGCGAGATGCTGTTGATGCAGTAGCGCTGGTCGGTCGGGGTGGGGTAGCCCTCGCCCTCGAAGACGTGGCCCAGGTGGCTGCCGCAGCGGGCGCAGCGCACCTCGACCCGGACCATGCCGTGCGAGCGGTCCTCCAGCAGCTCGACGGCGTCGGAGCTGCGCGGGTCGAAGAAGCTCGGCCAGCCGCAGTGGCTCTCGAACTTGGTCTCGGAGCTGAACAGTTCGGCGCCGCAGGCCCGGCAGGCGTACACCCCGACGGTCTTGGTGTCGGTGTACTCACCGCGGAACGCCGGCTCGGTGCCGCCGCGCCGCAGCACCTGGTACTCCGCCGGGCTGAGCTGCGCGCGCCACTCGTCGTCGGTCTTCTGGATCTCGTACGTCATCGGGCAAGCTCCTCGAGGATCGCCGGGCCGAGGTTGGTGACGTCCCCGGCTCCCATGGTGAGAACCAGATCGCCCGTCTTGGCCATCCCGGCGAGCCGGGCGGGGGCGGCGCCGAACTCGTGCTCGGCGGTCACGTCGGCGCCGGCCCGGCGGGCGGCGTCGATGATCAGCTCACTGCTGACGCCCGGGATCGGGTCCTCCCGGGCCGGGTAGACGTCGAGCACCACCGAGGCGTCGGCGAGGGCCAGCGCCCGGCCCATCTCCTCGGCCAGCTGCTGGGTGCGGCTGAACAGGTGCGGCTGGAACAGCACCAGCACCCGGCCCGCGGCCGCGTCCCGGATCGCCTCCAGGTCGGCGGACATCTCGGTGGGGTGGTGGGCGTAGGAGTCGATCACCTGGACCCCGGCGGCCTCGCCCTTGAGCTGCAGCCGGCGGCGCACCCCGGTGTAGGAGCCGAGCGCCTCGGCCAGCTGCTCGGCGGGCACCCCGAGCGCGATGCCGGCGGCCAGCGCGGCCACCGCGTTGTGCGCGTAGTGCTTGCCGGGGACGGAGACGGTGAAGGCCAGCTCGGCGCCTTCCAGCTCCACGGTGACCTGGCTGGTCATGCCGCGCGGCACGACGGAGAGCACCCGCACGGTGGCGTCCTCGGCGGCGCCGACGGTCACCACGTTCAGGTCCTCGCGGCCGACCACCCGGGAGGTCAGCTCCCGGGCACCCGGGTGGTCCGCGGAGACCACCAGGGTGCCGCCGGGCTGGATCCGGCCGACGAAGGTCTCGAAGGACTCGTAGATCTCGTCCATGGAGGCGTAGTTGGCGTGGTGGTCCAGTTCCACGTTGAGGATGATCGCCACCTCGGGCGCGTACTTGTGGAAGCTGCGGTCGCTCTCGTCCGCCTCGGCCACGAAGATCTCGCCGGTGCCGTGGTGGGCGTTGGAGCCGGGCGCGTCCAGGTCGCCGCCGATCGCGTAGGACGGGTCCAGGCCGAGGGCGCCGAGGGCGACGGCGAGCATGCTGGTGGTGGTGGTCTTGCCGTGGGTGCCGGCCACCGCCAGGGCCCGGCGGCCGCCCATCAGCGCGGCCAGTGCGTCCGAGCGGTGCACCACCGGGATGCCGCGCTCGCGGGCGGCGGCCAGCTCGGGGTTGTCCGCCCGGATCGCGCTGGAGACGACGATGCTGCTGGCGCCGTCCGGCACGTTCTCGGCGGCGTGGCCCACGGCGACCGCGGCGCCGAGGGCGCGCAGTGCGAGCACCGTCGCGGACTCCTTGGCGTCACTGCCGGAGACCTTGGCCCCGCGAACGCTGAGGATCTTCGCCAGACCGGACATGCCGGCGCCGCCGATGCCGATGAAGTGCGGGGCGTGCAGGTCGTGGGCGGCGTCGTTCAAGGGAGTGCTCCGTAATGAAGTGGCGAATCGTCCTCGCGAGGGGGTCCCCCCGGCGGCAGGTCGGGGCCTGCCCGCAGGACGATTCTGCACCACGTCGAACGCGGCTCGGCTCCGGTCAGGTCTCGCTGGCGAACAGCTTCAGCACCGGGACGCCGACCTTGTGGCGGGCCTGGGAGGCCCAGTCGCGGTGGAAGAACTCCTCCACGAAGTGCGGCGCGGTGAGCACCAGCACCTCGTCGGCGCCGGTCTGCTCGACCACCGCGCGCAGGACGTCCAGCGGATGGTCCTCGACCAGCTGGCCGACCGCCTCGGCACCGGCCGCGTGCAGGTGCCGCAGGCTGTGCTGCAGCGACTCGCCCGCCACGCTGGCACCGCTGTGCTCGTCGTGCTCGTGCACCGCCTTGTCGAGGTGCCCGAGGGCCACGTCGTCCAGGGCGCGCAGCAGCTCGTCCGTCTTGCCCCGGGGCTGCATCAGGACGACGAAGGAGACCTCCTCCTCGCCGTGCAGCGTGGTGACCAGCTCCACGTCGGCGTCGGAGAGCGCCTTTTCGATCATCAGTACGGTCTTGAACACAAGAATCCCTTCCGTGTTGCAGGCCCCCGGGGTCCGGCGTCCCCTCTCATAGTGCCCGGAGGAAGCTTTCATCACGCGGCGCATGCAGCACTGGCGCCACGTGGGAGTGATCACATTGTCCGTCAGCTGACGGCAGTGCGGCAGTAACGGGCAAAGAGGAAACCTTTCTGCTCGATCAGCGACACCAACCGCATCCGCTGCGCGTCCACCAGCGGGGCGCCGTGCGTGATCCGCGGCGAGTCGCCGGCGGTCAGCAGCGGCGCCAGCGAGAGGCACAGCTCGTCCAGCAGCCCGGCCGCCGTCAGCTGGGCCAGCAGGCGCGGGCCGCCCTCCGACAGCTGCCGGGTCCAGCCGCGCGCGGTCAGCGAGGCGAGCGCGGCGGGCAGGTCGACGTCGCCCCGCCCCGCGATGACCAGCTCGGCGACCTCGGCCACCGCGGCCCGGGCCGCCGCCGGGGCGTCCTCGGTGGTGATCACCACGGTGGGCACCAGCGGCTCGGTGAACAGCGGGGCGGTCAGGTCGAGCCGCAGCGAGCGGCTGACGACCGCGATCGCCGGCGCGGGGCCCTGCCCGGCCGCCGCCCGGGCCGCCTGGAACTCGGCGCGCGCCCGGGCCGGCCGGTAGCCCTCGGCCCGCACCGTCTCGGCGCCGACCAGCACGACGTCCGACAGCGCCCGCAGAACCCCGAAGACGCGCTTGTCGGCCTCGCTGGAGAGCCCCTCGGAGAGCCCCCCCAACCGGGCCGCGCCGTCCAGCGAGGAGACCATGTTGCCCCGCAGCCAGGCCCTGCCCCCCTCCACCTGCGCGGGGTACGCGTAGACCTCGGCGAGGGCCGCGAGGGAGTCCTCCTCCAGGGCGGCGGCGAGGGCGGGGGACTGTGACGGAGAGATCAGCTGGCGCATGACAGCGAGTCTTCCACGGCCAGTAGGCTTGGGAACCGTGCCCGCAGCCTCCCACCCAGATGCCATAGCCGCCACCACCGCCGCCGGCCCCGCCGCGCTCGCCGAGCGCAGGCCCTCGGTGCCGGCCGAGCGACTGGTCGCCGAGATGGTCCCGCCGCCGCGGTTCGCGGGCGTGAGCTTCGGTTCCTACCTGCCCGACCCGACGCAGCCCAGCCAGTTCGAGGCGGTCCGGGTGCTGGAGGGGTTCGCCGCGGGGCTGACCGCCGCCGCGCCCAAGCGCGGCTGGTTCCGCAAGGCCGCCGCACCCGCCGGCCCGGCCGGGGTCTACCTGGACGGCGGTTACGGCGTCGGCAAGACCCACCTGCTGGCCTCGCTCTGGCACGCCGCCCCCGGGCCGAAGGCCTTCGGCACCTTCGTGGAGCTGACCAACCTGGTCGGCGCGCTCGGTTTCCAGCAGGCCGTGCGGACCCTCTCGGACCACAAGCTGCTCTGCATCGACGAGTTCGAGCTCGACGACCCGGGCGACACGGTGCTGGTCTCCACCCTGCTGTCCCGGCTGGTCGAGGCCGGGGTCAAGCTGGCGGCCACTTCCAACACGCTGCCCGAGAAGCTGGGCGAGGGCCGGTTCGCGGCCACCGACTTCATGCGCGAGATCCAGGGGCTCTCGGCGCACTTCACCACCGTGCGGATCGACGGCCAGGACTACCGCCACCGCGGCCTGCCCGCCGCCCCGGCGCCCTACACCGACGCCGAGGTCACCCAGCGCGCCGCCACCGTGCCGGGCGCCTCGCTGGACGACTTCCCGACGCTGCTGGCGCACCTCTCCGCCGTCCACCCCAGCCGCTACGGCGCGCTGCTCGACAACGTGCACGCGGTCTGCCTGCGCGGCGTCTGCCCGGTCGAGGACCAGTCCACCGCCCTGCGCCTGGTCGTCCTGGCCGACCGGATGTACGACCGCGAGCTCCCGATCACCGCCTCCGGCATCCCCTTCGACCAGGTCTTCTCCGACGAGATGCTCAAGGGCGGCTACCGCAAGAAGTACCTGCGCGCCATCTCCCGCCTCGTCGCCCTGGCCCGCGACTCCGCGAAGTAGTCCGCTTCCCGTCTCCCGTGACCCGCCGCCCCCACGCACGTTGACCCCCACAGGGAAGCGTGCGGAGGGAAGTTCATGCCTGCCCGGCCAGAGCTGTGCAACTGGAGCATCGAGTTGGAACCCGAGGTCCGGCAGTGGCTCGAACACTGCTCGATGGCCGAGTACCGCGCCGCGGAGCGGTTCGCTGACCGGCTGGCGGAGGAGGGTGGTGCGCTGCCGTTCCCGCTCGCGAGCCATCTCGGCGGGCCGGTGCGGGGGCTGCGGATCGGTGCGATGCGGGTGACCTACTGGCTCGCGCCGGGACGGCGGGCTGTACTGCTGACGGTCTTCCGCAAGACTAGGACCCGCGAGGCCGAGCAGGTCGAGCGTGCCCACCGGGCACAGAAGCTGTGCGAGGCGGAGCACCTGCCCGCCGGTGACCACGAGACCTACGGCCGGGAGGAGGAGCGAGGATGAGCAGCGCCCACCACGCCGGGTGGACAGTGCCGCCGGAGCACCGGGTGAGCGAGGAGTACCTGGCAGCTGGTCGACGCATGGCGCTGGCCGAAGCGGTGTACGCGCGTCGGTCGGCGCTCGGCTGGAGCCCCTCGGAGCTCGCCGAGCGGGCGGGGCTGACCGAGGAGGAGATCGAGAGCATCGAGGAGAGCGGCACCGATCCGACGCTTCCGCTCATCGAACGCCTGGCCAGGGCCCTCGATGTCGTGGTCCGTCTCGATCCGGCGCACGACCCGGCCATGAGCTTCGAGGCCCCCACGGCCTGAGTCCCGCCCGCTCGGCGGCGGGAGACCGCTCGGTTTGTCGGTCCCGGGTCGTACGGTGGGATCGTGCGACCCATCACGAGCATTGAGCGGACCACGGCGCCCTTCGAGGTCGTCAGCCCCTACCAGCCCAACGGCGACCAGCCGACGGCCATCGCCGAGCTGGAGCGCCGGATCCGCGCGGGTGAGAAGGACGTCGTCCTGCTCGGCGCCACCGGCACCGGCAAGTCGGCCACCACGGCGTGGATGATCGAGAAGCTCCAGCGCCCCACCCTGGTGATGGCGCCGAACAAGACGCTGGCCGCCCAGCTGGCCAACGAGTTCCGCGAGCTGCTCCCGAACAACGCCGTCGAGTACTTCGTCTCGTACTACGACTACTACCAGCCCGAGGCGTACGTCCCGCAGACGGACACCTACATCGAGAAGGACTCCTCGATCAACGAGGAGGTCGAGCGCCTGCGCCACTCCGCCACCAACTCGCTGCTCACCCGGCGGGACGTGGTGGTGGTCGCCTCGGTCTCCTGCATCTACGGCCTCGGCACCCCGCAGGAGTACGTCGACCGGATGGTCCCGCTCAAGGTCGGCGACGAGATCGACCGGGACGCGCTGCTGCGCCGCTTCGTCGACATCCAGTACACCCGCAACGACCTGGCGTTCACCCGGGGCACCTTCCGGGTCCGCGGCGACACCATCGAGATCTTCCCGGTCTACGAGGAGCTCGCGGTCCGGATCGAGATGTTCGGCGACGAGATCGAGACGCTCTACACCCTGCACCCGCTCACCGGCGAGATCATCAGCCAGGACGACTCCGTCTACGTCTTCCCCGCCTCGCACTACGTGGCGGGGCCGGAGCGGATGGAGCGGGCGATCAACGGCATCGAGGCCGAGCTGGTCGAGCGGCTGGCGCTGCTGGAGAAGCAGGGCAAGCTGCTGGAGGCCCAGCGGCTGCGGATGCGCACCACGTACGACATCGAGATGCTCCGCCAGATCGGCACCTGCTCCGGGGTGGAGAACTACTCGATGCACTTCGACGGCCGCGAGCCCGGCTCCCCGCCGAACACCCTGCTCGACTACTTCCCGGAGGACTTCCTCCTGGTGATCGACGAGTCCCACGTGACCGTCCCGCAGATCGGCGCGATGTACGAGGGCGACGCCTCCCGCAAGCGCACCCTGGTGGACCACGGCTTCCGGCTGCCGTCCGCGCTGGACAACCGCCCGCTGAAGTGGGAGGAGTTCCTGGAGCGGATCGGCCAGACCGTCTACCTCTCCGCCACCCCCGGCCCGTACGAGCTGTCCCGCGGCGACGGCCAGGTGGAGCAGATCATCCGCCCGACCGGCCTGATCGACCCCGAGGTGCTCGTCAAGCCGACGGAGGGTCAGATCGACGACCTGGTGCACGAGATCCGGGCCCGGGTGGAGAAGGACGAGCGGGTGCTGGTCACCACGCTCACCAAGAAGATGGCCGAGGACCTCACCGACTACCTGCTCGGCCTCGACATCCGGGTGCGCTACCTGCACAGCGACATCGACACGCTGCGCCGGGTGGAGCTGCTGCGCGAGCTGCGGGCCGGCAGGTTCGACGTGCTGGTCGGCATCAACCTGCTCCGCGAGGGCCTGGACCTGCCCGAGGTGTCCCTGGTGGCGATCCTGGACGCGGACAAGGAGGGCTTCCTGCGTTCCGGCACCTCGCTGATCCAGACCATCGGCCGCGCCGCCCGCAACGTCTCCGGCCAGGTCCACATGTACGCCGACCGGATCACCCCCTCGATGGAGAAGGCGATCGAGGAGACCAACCGCCGCCGCGCCGTGCAGCAGGCCTACAACGAGAAGCACGGCATCGACCCGCAGCCGCTGCGCAAGAAGATCGGCGACATCCTGGACACCCTGGCCCGCGAGGAAGTGGACACCGAGGAGCTGCTGTCCACCGGCTACCGGGGCGCCGACAAGGGCAAGAAGGCGGCGCCGGTGCCGGCCCTGGGCGCCGACCGCAAGGAGCCCGGCAGCCTGCCCGCCGCCGAACTGGCCCAGCTGATCCAGGACATGACGGAGCGCATGCACACCGCGGCCGCCTCGCTGCAGTTCGAGGTGGCCGCCCGGCTGCGCGACGAGGTCAAGGAGCTGAAGAAGGAGCTGCGCCAGATGCGGGAGGCCGGCATCGGTTGACGGCCTGGTGGCCGCGCCGGGCCCGGGCTTAGGGTGAAAGGAGCATGAGGAGCAAGAGGGGGGATGGCGCCGTGTCGGTGAGTCTGACCAAGGGTCAGCAGGTGAGCCTGCGGAAGTCGAGCGGGGAGACGCTCAGTCTGGTCCGGATGGGCCTGGGCTGGCGGGCGGCGCCGAAGCGGGGGCTGTTCGGCAGTCGCACCAGGCAGATCGACCTGGATGCCTCGGCCCTGCTCTACGCCGAGCACACCCCGAAGGACGTGGTCTTCTTCCAGCAGCTGGTGAGCAAGGACGGCTCGGTGCGGCACACCGGTGACAACCTGGTGGGCGGGGTCGGCTCGGGAGGTGACGACGAGTCGATCGTGGTGGACCTGACCCGGATCCCGGCTCAGATCACCCAGGTGGTGTTCACCGTCAGTTCGTACACCGGGCAGACCTTCGCCGAGGTGCAGAACGCGCATTGCCGGCTGGTCGACGAGGCCAACGGCCAGGAGCTGGCGCGCTACGAGCTGACCGGCGGCGGGGGGCACACCGGGCAGATCATGGCCAAGGTGTTCCGCGAGGCGTCCGGCGGCTGGGGCATGCAGGCGATCGGTGCCCCGGCCAAGGCCCGCACCTTCCAGGACATGCTGCCGGCCATCGAGCCCTACCTCTGAGCAGCAGCCTCCTTTACCTTCTCTTTGGATTTCCTGGTACTCTCCTTGTCAATCGGAGGGGAGTACTCCCCGCGGTGTCCCCGTCAGCACGGCGGCCGTCGATCGGTCCGCCCGGGTGCACCGGCCCGCGTGGCGCACGCGGGCTGAGAAGACCTCCGGCAGACTCGTCATTGCCGGAGGAGCAGCACTCGTGGACGTTTCCGTCGCCCAGTGGGCCACGACCGTGGCCGCGCTGGTGGCCCTGATCGCCGCCGACTTCATCATCAACGCCCGCCGACCGCACGAGGTCTCCATGAAGGAGGCCGGGATCTGGACCGGGGTCTGGATCGCGCTGGCGGTGCTCTTCGGCCTCTTCCTGTGGTGGCACAACGGCTCCCGGCCGGCCGGGGAGTTCTTCGCCGGCTACCTGACCGAGAAGTCGCTGAGCGTCGACAACCTCTTCGTCTTCCTGCTGATCATGAAGAAGTTCGCGGTGCCGCCCCGGGACCAGTCCCGGGTGCTGAGCGTCGGCGTGATCATCGCCCTGGTGTTGCGGGCGGTCTTCATCGCCCTCGGCGCCGCCCTGATCGCCGCCTTCTCCTGGATCTTCTACCTGTTCGGCGCGTTCCTGATCTGGACCGCCTGGAAGCTGTTCGCGGAGGCCCGGGCCGGCCGCCCGGAGGACGAGGAGTTCCACGAGAACCGGATGCTGGTCGCGATCCGCAAGCGGTTCCCGTCGGTCTCCAAGTCGGCCGTGGTGATGCTCGCGATCGGCACCACCGACCTGCTGTTCGCGCTGGACTCGATCCCGGCGATCTTCGGTCTGACCCAGAGCGCCTACATCGTGCTGACCGCCAACGCCTTCGCCCTGATGGGCCTGCGCCAGCTCTACTTCCTGCTGGGCGGCATGCTGGGCCGGCTGGTGCACCTCGGCTACGGCCTGGCGCTGATCCTCGGCTTCGTCGGCGTCAAGCTGGTGCTGCACGCGCTGCACGAGAGCGGGGTGCACGTTCCGGAGATCGGCATCCCGCTCTCGCTGGGCTTCATCGCCGCGGTGCTGGCGGTGACCACGGCGAGCAGTCTGTGGGTCTCCCGGCGCTCCAAGGCGACCGGCTGAGCGGCGACCGGCCGCGGCCGGTCACCAGCCGCGCTCGCGCCACTCGGCCAGGTGCGGGCGCTCGGCGCCCAGGGTGGTGTCCTTGCCGTGACCGGGGTACACCCAGGACTCGTCCGGCAGCACGTCGAACAACTTGGTGGTGACGTCCCGGTAGAGGCTGTCGAAGGCCTCCGGATCGTTCCAGGTGTTGCCGACCCCGCCGGGGAAGAGGCAGTCGCCGGTGAAGACGTGCGGGTGTCCCTCCGGGTCGTCGTAGATCAGCACGATCGCGCCGGGGGTGTGGCCGACCAGGTGGCGCACGGTCAGTGCGCACTGGCCGACCGTGAGGGTGTCGCCGTCCGCCAGCAGCAGGTCGGTGCGGACCGGGATGGCCTCGGCGTCGAACTCGCCGGCCGCCGTCCGGGCCCGGGTGGCGGCGACCACCTCGGCCAGCGCGTTCCAGTGGTCCTGGTGGCGGTGCGTGGTGACCACCGTGGCCAGTTCGTCGCCGATGGTCTCCAGCAGGGTGGGTGCGTCGGCCGCCGCGTCGATCAGCAGCTGCTCGTCGGTGGCCCGGCAGCGCAGCAGGTAGGCGTTGTTGTCGTACGGGCCGACCGCGACCTTGGTGATCATCAGGTGGGCGAGTTCCCGGACATCCGGCCGGCCGCCGACCGTGACGGCTCCGTGGTAGCTCAAGGGTTGCTCCTCACTGTGAAGGGACAGGCACCATGATGGTGCGTCAGCCCATGGGCGGGAGTGCGGGCAGCGCCGTGCGCGGGTCGGCCAGCGGGCCGTCACCCTGGTGGACCTGCAGCCCGTCGCCGTCGGAGCGGCCGGAGAGCCAGGCGGTGAGCGCCCGGATCGGGCCCTCGACCCGCAGCTCGACCGGCCCGGCGGCGCCGATCAGCGCGCGGTGCCCGGTGTCGTCGCTGAGCAGCTCGACGGTGGGCAGCTCGACGCCGGCCAGGTTCTCGCAGAGCCTGGCGAACTGGTCGCCGGCGAAGTCGGCCGGCCAGTGCGCCGGGGTGTAGTCGGCGGCCAGGTCGACGTGGTGGAACTCCAGTTCGGCGAGGCGCTTGCCGGGCACCTCGTACGCCGGGAAGACGTAGCCGAAGCGGTGCTTCAGCTCGGCCGACCAGTTCTCGGGGGACAGCGCGGCGGCGGCCCGGGCCAGCCGCTCGGCGCTCGCCTCCAGGTCGGCCAGCTGCTCGGCCGGCGGGCGCGGCGCGCCCTGCCGGATTCCCTCCTCGCGGGCGTCCTCGCTGGCGTACTGCGGGATCTGCACACCGGTGCGGGCGGTCTCCAGCAGGTTGACCAGGGAGTCGGCGTTGCGGGCGAGGTGGGCCAGCACGTGCCCCCGGGTCCAGCCGGGCAGCGCGGACGGCTCGGCGACCGCCTCGGGGGTCAGCTCGGCGACGGTGCGCAGCACCCGCTCGGTGCTCTCGGCGACGGCCTGCATGGTGCCGGCGGCGATGTCGCCGGGGGCGAGTTGCTGGGTCAAGGGGGCCTCCGCGTTGCTTGACGGGTATCCGGTCGTTGTCCTGCACGGCGAGGCTATCGCCGCCGGGTGCGGTGAGCAGCGGCTTTTCGGAGCGGGGCTCGATTGTCAGTGCGATCCGCTTCACTCGTTCGGGTGGGCCCGGCTGGACAGCGCCGGAATTCGAACGCCTGAGCTATATGCTGGTCGGCGACACTGAATAAGACCGATGTTCTGCCCGACCCGGAGAAAGGCGCCAGAAGCAGTGGCCGACCGCCTCATCGTCCGCGGTGCTCGCGAGCACAACCTGAAGAACGTCTCGCTCGACCTGCCCCGGGACTCCCTGATCGTTTTCACCGGCCTCTCTGGTTCGGGCAAGTCCTCGCTGGCGTTCGACACGATCTTCGCCGAGGGCCAGCGCCGCTACGTCGAGTCGCTGTCCTCCTACGCCCGGCAGTTCCTGGGCCAGATGGACAAGCCCGACGTCGATTTCATCGAGGGCCTCTCCCCGGCCGTCTCGATCGACCAGAAGTCCACCAACCGCAACCCGCGCTCCACCGTCGGCACCATCACCGAGGTGTACGACTACCTGCGCCTGCTCTTCGCCCGGGTCGGCAAGCCGCACTGCCCGCACTGCGGCCGCCCGATCGCCAAGCAGTCCCCGCAGGCGATCGTGGACCAGGTGCTGAAGCTCACCGAGGGCACCCGCTTCCAGGTGCTCAGCCCGGTGGTCCGGGAGCGCAAGGGCGAGTTCGTCGACCTCTTCGCGGACCTGCAGTCCAAGGGCTACGCCCGGGCCCGGGTGGACGGCGAGACCATCCAACTCGTCGAGCCGCCCAAGCTGAAGAAGCAGGAGAAGCACACCATCGAGGTGGTGATCGACCGCCTCACGGTCAAGGACAGCGCCAAGCGCCGGCTGACCGACTCGGTCGAGACGGCGCTCAAGCTCTCCGGCGGCATGGTGGTGCTCGACTTCGTGGACCTCGACGCCGAGGACCCGGAGCGCGAGCGGATGTACTCCGAGCACCTCTACTGCCCGTACGACGACGTCTCCTTCGAGGAGTTGGAGCCGCGCTCGTTCTCCTTCAACTCGCCCTTCGGCGCCTGCCCGGAGTGCACCGGCCTGGGCAGCCGGATGGAGGTGGACCCGGAGCTGGTGGTGCCCGACGAGGAGAAGTCCCTGGACGAGGGCGCCATCCACCCCTGGTCCGGCGGGCACATGCGGGAGTACTTCGGCCGCCTGATCGGCGCGCTGGCCGCCGAGCTGGGCTTCCGCACCGACATCCCCTGGGCCGGGCTGCCGGCCCGCGCCAAGAAGGCGCTGCTCTACGGGCACAAGGCCAAGGTCGAGGTCCGCTACAACAACCGCTACGGGCGCGAGCGTTCGTACGTCACCGGCTTCGAGGGCGCGATCCCGTTCGTCCAGCGCCGGCACAGCGAGGCCGAGACCGACAGCAGCCGGGAGCGCTTCGAGGGCTACATGCGCGAGGTGCCGTGCCCGGCCTGCGAGGGCACCCGGCTCAAGCCGGTGGTGCTCGCGGTCACCGTGCAGGGCAGGTCGATCGCCGAGGTCTCGGCGATGTCGATCAGCGACTGCGCCGAGTTCCTCGGCGGGATGAAGCTGACCGCCCGCGACAAGAAGATCGCCGAGCGGGTGCTGAAGGAGGTCAACGAGCGGCTGCGGTTCCTGGTCGACGTCGGACTGGACTACCTCTCGCTCAACCGCGCGGCCGGCACCCTCTCCGGTGGCGAGGCGCAGCGGATCCGGCTGGCCACCCAGATCGGCTCCGGTCTGGTCGGCGTGCTCTACGTGCTGGACGAGCCGTCGATCGGTCTGCACCAGCGCGACAACCACCGGCTGATCGAGACCCTGGTGCGGCTGCGCGACATCGGCAACACCCTGATCGTGGTCGAGCACGACGAGGACACCATCAAGACCGCCGACTGGGTGGTGGACATCGGCCCGGGCGCCGGTGAGCACGGCGGCAAGGTGGTGCACTCCGGGGCGCTCAAGGAGCTGCTGGCCAACCAGGAGTCGCTGACCGGCCAGTACCTCGCCGGCAAGCGCTCGATCCCGGTGCCGCCGGTCCGCCGCCCGCGCGACAAGAAGCGCCAGATCACGGTGCACGGCGCCCGCGAGAACAACCTCCAGGACATCTCGGTCAGCTTCCCGCTCGGCACCTTCACCGCGATCACCGGGGTGTCGGGCTCGGGCAAGTCCACCCTGGTCAACGACATCCTGTACACCCACCTGGCCCGCGAGCTCAACGGCGCGCGTACCGTTCCGGGCCGGCACACCCGGGTCACCGGCACCGACCTGGTGGACAAGGTGGTGCACGTCGACCAGTCGCCGATCGGCCGCACCCCGCGGTCCAACCCGGCCACCTACACCGGTGTCTTCGACCACGTCCGCAAGCTCTTCGCGGAGACCACCGAGGCCAAGGTGCGCGGCTACCTGCAGGGCCGCTTCTCGTTCAACGTCAAGGGCGGCCGCTGCGAGAACTGCTCGGGCGACGGCACCATCAAGATCGAGATGAACTTCCTGCCGGACGTCTACGTGCCCTGCGAGGTCTGCCACGGCGCCCGGTACAACCGGGAGACCCTGGAGGTGCACTACAAGGGCAAGTCCATCGCCGAGGTGCTGGACATGCCGATCGAGGAGGCGCTGCACTTCTTCGAGGCGGTCCCGGCGATCGCCCGCCACCTCAAGACGCTGACCGACGTCGGCCTGGGCTACGTCCGGCTCGGCCAGAGCGCGCCGACCCTCTCCGGTGGCGAGGCGCAGCGCGTCAAGCTCGCCTCCGAGCTGCAGAAGCGCTCCACCGGCCGCACGGTCTACGTGCTGGACGAGCCGACCACCGGACTGCACTTCGAAGACATCAGCAAACTGATCAAGGTGCTCACCGGTCTGGTCGAGAAGGGCAACACGGTGATCGTCATCGAGCACAACCTCGATGTGATCAAGACCGCCGACTGGATCGTGGACATGGGTCCCGAGGGCGGCAGCGGCGGCGGCACCGTGGTCGCCGAGGGCACCCCGGAGGAGGTCGCCCAGGTCACGGCCAGCCACACCGGCAAGTTCCTGCGCGACATCCTGGGTGACCGGGTCACCGACGAGGCGCCGGTGCCGGCCCCGCGCGGGGCGCGCAGGCGCGCGGCGGTCAGGAAGTAGCAAGCGGCCGGGAGCGCCGGGGGAGCGGAGCTAGACTGCGCCCGTTCCCCCAGCGCTCACTTCCAGGAGCACCACATGTCCGACATGACCGAATCGCCCGTCACCTCTCGCCGGACCCTGCTCTGCTGCGGGGCCGCCGTGCTGGCCGGGGGCTCCGCGCTCGCGGTCGCCGGCTGCTCCAGCTCGGCCGGCTCCACCGACAGCTCGGCCGGCTCCACCAACGGCTCGGCCGGCAGCTCGGCCACCTCCGGCCAGAAGTCCGCCGCCCCGGTGCAGCTCGGCCCGGCCTCGGCGGTGCCGGTCGGCGGCGGCACGGTCTACCGGGAGCAGCGGATCGTGGTGACCCAGCCGACCCAGGGCCAGTACAAGGCGTTCAGCGCCCGCTGCACCCACGCCGGCTGCATCGTCGACCAGGTGGCCGCCGGCACCATCCAGTGCCCCTGCCACGGCAGCCGGTTCGCCATCGCGGACGGCTCGGTCACCGACGGCCCGGCGCCCAAGCCGCTGCCCGACTACCCGGTGACCGTGGACAACGGGCAGCTCACGGTCACTCCCAGCTAGAGCTAGGGTTTCGACTGTCAGAACGTACGAGGGGGACCGAACCGCATGGCTGACCCGTCCACCTACCGCCCGGCACCCGGCGCGATCCCGACCTCTCCGGGGGTCTACCGGTTCCGGGACGAGTACGGCCGGGTGATCTACGTCGGCAAGGCCAAGAGCCTGCGCCAGCGGCTCTCCTCCTACTTCCAGGACGTGGCCAACCTCCACCCGCGCACCGCCACCATGGTCACCACCGCCGCCTCGGTGGAGTGGACCGTGGTCGGCACCGAGGTCGAGGCGCTGCAGCTGGAGTACTCCTGGATCAAGGAGTTCGACCCGCGGTTCAACGTCAAGTACCGCGACGACAAGAGCTACCCCGAGCTCGCGGTCACCCTCAACGAGGAGTTCCCCCGGGTCCAGGTGATGCGCGGGGCGCACCGGAAGGGCGTGCGCTACTTCGGGCCCTACGGGCACGCCTGGGCGATCCGGGAGACGGTCGACCTGCTGCTGCGGGTGTTCCCGGTCCGCACCTGCTCCAACGGCGTCTTCAAGCGCGCCCAGCAGGTCGGTCGCCCCTGCCTGCTCGGCTACATCGGCAAGTGCGCCGCGCCCTGCGTGGGCAGGGTCTCGGCGGCCGACCACCGGGCGCTGGCCGAGGAGTTCTGCGACTTCATGGCCGGGCGCACCGGCAACCACGTGCGCCGACTGGAAGAGCAGATGCGCGAGGCCGCCGCCGAGCTGGAGTACGAGAAGGCGGCCCGGCTGCGCGACGACATCGAGGCGCTCAAGCGCGCGATGGAGAAGAACGCGGTGGTGCTGGCCGACGGCACCGACGCCGACCTGCTCGCCCTCGCCGAGGACGAGTTGGAGGCGGCCGTGCAGATCTTCCACGTCCGCGGCGGCCGGGTGCGCGGCCAGCGCGGCTGGGTCACCGACAAGGTCGAGGACGTCGACACCGCCGCGCTGGTGGAGCATGCGCTCCAGCAGCTCTACGGCGGCGGCAGCGAGTCGGTGCCGCGCGAGGTGCTGGTGCCCGCGCTGCCCGATCCGGTCGCTCCCGTGCAGGAGTGGCTGGGTGGCTTGCGGGGAGCCCAGGTTGACCTGCGGGTGCCGCAACGCGGTGACAAGAAGGACCTGATGGCCACCGTGGAGCGCAACGCCCAGCAGGCGCTGGCACTTCACAAGACCAAGCGGGCCTCCGACCTGACCACCCGCAGCCGGGCCCTGCAGGAGATCGCCGACGCGCTGGAGCTGGACAGCGTGCCACTGCGGATCGAATGCTTCGACATCTCCCACCTCCAGGGGGAGGACGTGGTCGCCTCCATGGTGGTCTTCGAGGACGGTCTGGCCCGCAAGAGCGAGTACCGGCGCTTCCAGATCAAGGGCTTCTCCGGCCAGGACGACGTGCGCTCGATGCACGAGGTGATCAGCCGCCGGTTCCGCCGCTACCTCCAGGAGCGCGAGCAGACCGGCGAATGGGCCGTTCAGGAGACCGGGGCCGACGAAGACCCGGCCGGCCCCCGCACCGACGACGGCCGCCCCAAGCGCTTCGCCTACCCGCCGCAGCTGCTGGTGGTCGACGGCGGCCAGCCCCAGGTGGCGGCTGCCCGGCGCGCGCTTGACGAACTGGGGATCGACGACGTGGCGTTGTGCGGCCTGGCGAAGCGGCTGGAGGAGGTCTGGCTGCCGGGCCAGGACGACCCGGTGGTGCTGCCGCGCAGCAGCGAGGGCCTCTACCTGCTGCAGCGGGTCCGCGACGAGGCGCACCGGTTCGCCATCTCCTACCAGCGCTCCAAGCGCACCAAGCGGCTGACCACCGGCGGCCTGGACGCGGTGCCCGGCCTCGGCCAGACCCGCCGCACCGCGCTGCTCAAGCACTTCGGCTCGGTGAAGAAGCTGCGCGCCGCCACGGTCGAGGAGATCTGCGAGGTCCCGGGGATCGGGCGCCGGACCGCCGAAACTGTTGTCACGGCGTTGTCCTCCCGGACACCCGCGGCATTCGCCGTGAACACCGCCACGGGCGAGATCATTGAGGATGCCGTGCCCGGGGGCACGATCGACGAGAGCCTGGCGAGTACCGAGAGCGGGGAACCGAAGTGACAGTGTCCGATGACGGGGGTACCACCCGGCCGCAGGGAGCCGCGAGTGAGACCGCACCGGAACTGGTGATCATCTCCGGCATGTCCGGAGCCGGCCGCAGCACCGCGGCCAAGTGCCTGGAGGACCTCGGCTGGTTCGTGGTCGACAACCTGCCGCCGGCGCTCATTCCCACCATGGTCGACCTGGGCGCCCGCTCGCAGGGTGCGGTGGCCCGGATCGGCGTGGTGATCGACGTCCGCGGCCGGCAGTTCTTCGACGACCTGCGAACCTCCCTGGAGGACTTGGAGAAGCGCGGCATCCGGCTGCGGGTGGTCTTCCTGGAGTCCGGCGACGGGGCGCTGGTGCGCCGCTTCGAGAGCGTGCGCCGGCCGCACCCGCTGCAGGGCGACGGCCGGATCGTGGACGGCATCGCCCAGGAGCGCGACCTGCTGCGCGAACTGCGCGGCGAGGCCGACCTGGTGATCGACACCACCGACCTCAACGTGCACCAGCTGCGGGCCAAGCTGGACGCCCAGTTCGCCGACCACGACGAGCCCGAACTGCGCTGCACCGTGATGAGCTTCGGCTTCAAGTACGGCCTGCCGGTCGACGCCGACCTGGTGGTCGACTGCCGCTTCCTGCCGAACCCGCACTGGGTGCCGGAGTTGCGGGCCCGTACCGGCACCGACACCGAGGTGGCCGAGTACGTGTTCCAGCAGCCCGGCGCCAAGGAGTTCCTCGACGGTTACGCCGAGCTGCTGCGGATTATCACCGAGGGTTACCGCCGCGAGGGTAAGCGGTACATGACGCTTGCCGTAGGCTGCACCGGTGGCAAGCATCGCAGCGTCGCGATGTCGGAGCGATTGACGAAGCGTCTGGTCGCGGACGGCGTGGAGACGGTGCTGGTGCACCGCGACATGGGACGGGAGTAGCGGCGGGCCGAGGGCCCACCGAGGACAGGAACGTGGGGTAGGTGTGACGGGGTACTCGCCAGGGCGGCAGCAGCACCAGCACAAGGCCGCCGAGCGGGGCTCCCCGTCACGAGGCTCCCGGGGCGGCACCGCGCCGCGGATCACGGCCCTCGGCGGCGGCCAGGGGCTGTCCGCCTCGCTCTCCGCGCTGCGCCGCCTCACCTCCGACCTGACCGCCGTGGTCACCGTCGCCGACGACGGCGGCTCCAGCGGCCGGCTCCGCGCCGAGCTGGGCGTGCTGCCCCCCGGCGACCTGCGCAAGGCGCTGGCCGCGCTCTGCGGCGACGACGACTGGGGCCGCACCTGGTCCGAGGTGCTCCAGCAGCGCTTCACCGGCACCGGCGAGCTGGGCGGCCACGCGGTCGGCAACCTGCTGATCGTGGCGCTCTGGGAGAAGCTCGGCGACCCGGTGGCGGCGCTGGAGTGGGTCGGCCGGCTGCTCAACGTGCAGGGCCGGGTGCTGCCGATGTCGGCCGTCCCGCTGGACATCGAGGCCCAGGTGCGCGGCCACGACCCGGCGCACCCCGCCGCGGTCACCGCCGTGCGCGGCCAGGCCGACGTGGCGATCACCCCGGGCACCGTGCAGTCGGTGCGGCTGCTGCCCGAGGAACCGCCGGCGGTGCCCGAGGCGGTGACCGCCGTGCTGGAGGCGGACTGGGTGGTGCTCGGCCCCGGCTCCTGGTTCACCAGCGTGCTGCCGCACCTGCTGGTGCCCGAGCTGGCCAAGGCCCTGGTGTCGACCAAGGCCCGGCGGCTGCTCTGCCTCAACCTGGCCCCGCAGCCCGGCGAGACCGAGGGCTTCACCCCGCAGCGCCACCTGGAGGTGATCGCCGACCACGCCCCGGACCTGGACGTGGATGCGATCCTGGTGGACGAGCGGGCGGTCACCGGTGGCGCCTTCGGCGTGGCCGACCTGGCCGGCCTGCACCGGGCGGCCGAGCGGATGGGCGCGGCCCTGGTGCTGGACACGGTGGCCGCCAAGGACGGCAGTCCGCGACACGACCCCGAGCTTCTGGCTGCCGCGTACGACCGGATTTTCCGGACACATGGAAGGATCGGCCCATGGCGATGACGGCAGCGGTGAAGGATGAAATCAGCCGGCTCCCCGTCACCCGGGCCTGCTGTCGCAAGGCTGAGGTGTCGGCGATCCTGCGATTCGCGGGCGGACTGCACATTGTGAGCGGTCGGATCGTGATCGAGGCGGAGCTGGACACCGGCATTGCGGCCCGACGGCTGCGCAAGGACCTGCTGGAGATCTTCGGGCACGGCTCCGAGCTGGTGGTGATGGCTCCCAGCGGTCTGCGGCGCGGCAGCCGGTACGTGGTCCGGGTGATCAAGGACGGCGAGTTGCTGGCCCGGCAGACCGGGCTGGTGGACGGGCGCGGCCGCCCGATCCGGGGCCTGCCCCCGGCGGTGGTCTCCGGTGCCACCTGCGACGCCGAGGCGGCCTGGCGCGGCGCCTTCCTGGCCCACGGCTCGCTCACCGAGCCGGGCCGGTCCTCCTCGCTGGAGATCACCTGCCCCGGCTCCGAGGCCGCGCTCGCCCTGGTCGGCGCGGCCCGCCGGCTGGGCATTCCGGCCAAGGCCCGCGAGGTGCGCGGCGCCGACCGGGTGGTGATCCGGGACGGCGACGCGATCGGCGCGCTGCTCACCCGGCTCGGCGCCCACGAGTCGGTGCTGGCCTGGGAGGAGCGCCGGCTGCGCCGCGAGGTGCGGGCCACCGCCAACCGGCTGGCCAACTTCGACGACGCCAACCTGCGCCGCTCGGCCCGGGCCGCGGTGGCGGCCGGCGCCCGGGTGGCCCGGGCCCTGGAGATCCTCGGCGACGAGGTGCCCGAGCACCTGGCCGCGGCCGGCCAGCTGCGGATGCAGCACAAGCAGGCATCGCTGGAGGAACTGGGCGCGCTCGCCGACCCGCCGCTGACCAAGGACGCGGTGGCCGGCCGGATCCGCCGGCTGCTGGCGATGGCCGACAAGCGGGCGATGGAGCTCGGCCTGCCCGGCACCGAGGCGAGCCTCACCGAGGAGATGGCGCTCAGCTGACGCCGGACGGCGCACGGCCGACCGCACTCCCGATCGGGCCCGGTGGGGCGCACCGCAAACCGCGGTGCGCCCCACCGGGCCCATTACGTCACATCGAAGATTGGCCGCAAGTACGCCACGACATGGCGTAGGCCACAGGGGATGTGCCTGTGCGGCGTCAGGGGGGGTAGGGTCATGGGTGGTCGGGGACAACCCATTTCAAACCCCCCGTCGGGTCCATCCGGCGTACCTAAAGGAGATCGGTAAGTGACGATCCGGGTAGGCATCAACGGTTTCGGCCGCATCGGCCGCAACTTCTTCCGCGCGGTCAAGGCTCAGGGCGCTGACATCGAGATCGTCGGTGTCAACGATCTGACCGACACCAAGACCCTGGCTCACCTGCTCAAGTACGACTCCATCCTGGGTACCCTCAATGGGGAGGTCACCCACACCGCCGACTCCATCACCGTCGACGGCCACACCTTCAAGGTGCTGGCCGAGCGCGACCCCGCGAACCTCCCCTGGGGCGAGCTGGGCGTGGACATCGTGATCGAGTCGACCGGTATCTTCACCAAGGCCGAGGCGGCGAAGAAGCACGTCACCGCCGGCGCCAAGAAGGTCATCATCTCTGCCCCGGCGACGGACGAAGACGTCACGATCGTCATGGGTGTCAATGACGACAAGTACGACCCTGCCAAGCACACCGTCATCTCCAACGCCTCCTGCACCACCAACTGCGTGGCGCCGATGGCCAAGGTGCTGAACGAGAGCTTCGGCATCGTGAAGGGTCTGATGACCACGGTGCACGCCTACACCAACGACCAGGTCACGCTGGACTTCCCGCACAAGGACCTGCGCCGCGCCCGGGCCGCCGCCCTCAACATCATTCCGACCTCCACCGGTGCCGCCAAGGCCACCGCGCTGGTGCTGCCGGAGCTGAAGGGCAAGCTGGACGGCACCTCGCTGCGCGTTCCGGTGCCGACCGGTTCGATCACCGACCTGGTCGTCACCCTGGAGCGGGACGTGACCGTCGAGGAGGTCAACGCGGCCTTCCAGAAGGCCTCCGAGGGCAGCCTCAAGGGCATCCTGCAGTACACCGAGGACCCGATCGTCTCCTCCGACATCGTGAACTCGCCGTTCTCCACCATCTTCGACTCCCAGCTGACCATGGTTCAGGGGAACCAGGTCAAGGTGCTGGGCTGGTACGACAACGAGTGGGGCTACTCGAACCGCCTGGTCAACCTGACCACCCTGGTGGGTGAGCAGCTCTGACCCTGCGGGAGCATGTGATGTGACGGGCAGGGCCCGGACGGCGGCACACTCCGCCTCCGGGCCCTGTCCCTGCCCACCCTCACCGCTGTTCCGCCCGCTCCGGCGGTGCGGCTCGGTGCTGCGCCGCCTGTGCAGCGCCACCCCTTTCCCAGGAGATCGAAGACCGTGAAGACCATCGACGACCTCGACGTGTCCGGCAAGCGGGTGTTCGTCCGCGCCGACCTGAACGTGCCGCTGAACGGCACCACGATCACCGACGACGGCCGGATCCGCGCCGTCGCGCCGACCATCGCCGCGCTGCTGGAGCGCGGCGCCAAGGTGGTCGTCGCCTCCCACCTCGGCCGCCCCAAGGGCGCGCCGGACCCGCAGTTCTCGCTGGCGCCGGTGGCCGTGCGCCTGGGCGAGCTCCTCGGCCGGCCGGTCGCCTTCGCGACCGACACCGTGGGTGACAGCGCGAAGGCCACCGTCGCCGCTCTCGGCGACGGCGAGGTCACGCTGCTGGAGAACCTGCGCTTCAACGCCGGCGAGACCAGCAAGGACGACGCCGAGCGCGGTGCCTTCGCCGACCGGCTGGCCGAGCTGGCCGACCTCTACGTGGGTGACGGCTTCGGCGCGGTGCACCGCAAGCACGCCTCGGTCTACGACCTGCCGGCCCGGCTGCCGCACGCGGCCGGCCTGCTGATCGAGAAGGAGCTGGGCGTCCTCAAGCGGCTGACCGAGGACGTGCGGCGCCCCTACGCCGTGGTGCTCGGCGGCTCCAAGGTCTCCGACAAGGTCGGGGTGATCGACAACCTGCTGGGCAAGGCCGACCGGATCCTGATCGGCGGCGGCATGATGTTCACCTTCCTCAAGGCCCTGGGCCACGAGGTGGGCGGCTCGCTGCTGCAGGAGGACCAGATCCCGGTGGTGCTGGAGTACCTGGAGCGGGCGAAGGCCAACGGCGTGGAGTTCATCATTCCGGTGGACACCGCGGTCGCCGGCTCCTTCCCGGACGTCAAGACCGGCACCCCGGTCGAGGACTTCGAGGTCGTCGACGTCGACGCGATCCCGGCGGGCAAGCTCGGCCTGGACATCGGCCCCAAGACCGCCGCGCTCTTCGCCGAGAAGCTGGCCGACGCCAAGACGGTCTTCTGGAACGGCCCGATGGGCGTCTTCGAGCACCCGCAGTTCGCCGACGGCACCCGCGCGGTGGCCCAGGCCCTGCTCACCGCGTCGACCCCTCCCGGCGACGCCTTCACCGTGGTCGGCGGCGGCGACTCGGCCGCGGCGGTGCGCACCCTCGGCTTCGACGAAAACAAGTTCGGACACATCTCGACCGGCGGTGGCGCGAGCCTGGAGTACCTGGAGGGCAAGACGCTCCCGGGTATCGCCGCCCTGGAGGCCTGACCCATGACTGACCGTCTCCCGCTGATGGCGGGCAACTGGAAGATGAACCTCAACCACCTCGAGGCCATCCAGCACACCCAGAAGTTGGCCTTCGCCCTGTCCGACAAGGACTTCAAGGCGGTCGAGGTCGCGGTGCTGACCCCGTTCACCGATCTGCGCTCGGTGCAGACCCTGGTGGACGGCGACAAGCTGAAGATCAAGTACGGCTCGCAGGACATCTCGGCGCACGACGGCGGTGCCTACACCGGCGAGGTCTCCGGTCCGATGCTGGCCAAGCTGAAGTGCAGCTACGCGGTGATCGGCCACTCGGAGCGGCGCCAGTACCACGGCGAGACCGACGAGCTGGTCAACGCCAAGGTGAGGGCCGCCTACCGCAACGGGATCACCCCGATCCTGTGCGTCGGCGAGCCGCTGGAGGTCCGCAGGGCCGGCACCCACACCGAGTACACGCTGGCGCAGCTGGACGGCGCGCTGGCCGAGGTGCCCGCCGCGCAGGCCGAGAGCATCGTGGTGGCCTACGAGCCGGTCTGGGCGATCGGCACCGGCGAGGTGGCCACCCCCGAGGACGCACAGGAGGTCTGCGCCGCGATCCGGGCCCGGCTGGCCGAGCTGTACGACGCCGAGCTGGCCGAAAAGGTGCGGGTGCTCTACGGCGGCTCGATGAAGGCCGGCAACGTGGCCGGGCTGATGGCCAAGCCCGACATCGACGGCGGTCTGATCGGCGGCGCCTCGCTGGACACGGACGAGTTCGTCAAGATCGTGCGTTACCGGGAGCAGGCGGTAGGCTAACGCCCCCGCAGCAACGTAGTCTTTGGGCCGGACCTCCTTTCCCGGGGGGTCCGGCCCTGGTTGGTCTCAGCCGAATGAGCCTTGAACGAGAGAGTTGGTCCCGCCGTGGTTCTCGGGTTCTCGATTGCCCTGATCGTCTTCAGCGTGCTGCTGGTCGTCCTGGTGCTGCTGCACAAGGGGAAGGGCGGCGGCCTGTCCGACATGTTCGGCGGCGGCGCGCTCTCGACGGGTGGCGGTTCGGCGGTGGCCGAGCGGAACCTCGACCGCATCACGATCATCATCGGCCTTGCCTGGTTCGCCTGCATCGTCGTACTGGGTCTGCTGATCAAGGTCAAGGGCTGATCCGGACTCAGTTCCGAAGCCGGTGCGGACAGATCCTTATCCGCTCCGTACACTGGGACAACTTGCCACCGTCCGCAGCGGGCGGTCGGTCGGCAGTGCCTGGGCGCCTCCAGGCAGTCAAGGGCATGCAGGGAGTCAGATCGTGGCAAGTGGCAACGCCATTCGAGGCAGCAGGGTCGGGGCCGGCCCGATGGGTGAGGCGGAGCGCGGCGAGTCCGCTCCCCGCAACCGGATCTCCTTCTGGTGCGCCAACAAGCACGAGACGCGCCCCAGCTTCGCCGCCGACGCCGTCATCCCGGACACCTGGGACTGCCCGCGCTGCGGGTTCCCGGCCGGGCAGGACGAGCACAACCCGCCGGCGCCCTCGCGCAACGAGCCGTACAAGACGCACCTGGCCTACGTCCGGGAGCGCCGCACGGACGCGGACGGCGAGGCGATCCTGGCGGAGGCGCTGGCCAAGCTGCGTGGCGAGATCTGAGCGGTAGTCACACACGGCTGAGGGGCGGTGCGCTGGTGCGCACCGCCCCTCAGTCATTTCGCTGCCCCCGCCCACGGGCTGGCTGCACCTCCCGGCCGCCGTCAGCCCCCACGACCGGGGACTGACGGCGGCCGGCTCAGGCCGAGGCCGGAGGGTAGAGCGCCGGCGGCAGCTTGCCGGCCGCCGCCCGGTCCAGCAACCAGAGGGTGCGGACCGTGCCGTACGCGCCGGAGGCCGGGGCCTGCAGCTCACCCGGGCTGGTCAGGGCCAGCGCCACCGCGTCCGCCTTGTCCTCGCCGGCCGCCAGCAGCCAGACCTCGCGGGCCGCCCGGATGGCGGGCAGGGTGAGCGAGATCCGGGTGGGCGGCGGCTTGGGCGCCCCGCGCACCCCGACCACGGTGCGCGCGGTCTCCCGCACGCCGGGGTGCTCGGGGAAGAGCGAGGCGACATGGGTGTCCGGGCCGACGCCGAGCAGCAGCACGTCGAAGGCCGGCACCCCGATGTGGTCCTCGGGGCCGGCAGCGGCCGCCAGCTCCTCGGCGTACCGCTCCGCGGCGGCCTCCACATCGGCGCCCGCCACCCCGTCCGAGGCGGGCATGATGTGCACCCGCGCCGGGTCCAGCGGGACCTTGGACAGCAGCTCGTCGTTGGCCTGGACGGCGTTGCGCTCCGGATCGGCGGCGGGCACGAAGCGCTCGTCGCCCCACCACAGGTCCAGCCGCGACCAGTCCACCGCGTCCCGGGCGGGGGACTCGGCGATCGCGGCCAGCAGCGCGTTGCCGTTGCGCCCGCCGGTGAGCACCACCGAGGCCGTGCCCCGGGCGGCCTGCGCGTCGACGATCTTGGTGATCAGTCGCGCGGCGGCCGCCCGGGCCATCAGCTCCTTGTCGCGGTGCACCACCAGCTGCGGCACGCCGGTCACGCGCCCGCCTTCTTCTTGGCTGCGGTCTTCTTGGCCGCCGGCTTCGTCGCCGCCTCGGTGTCCTCCTCGGCCACCTCGCCGGCCGCCTGGGCGACCGCCTCGGCGACCGGCGCGGTCGCGGCCTTGGACTCCACCGCCGCCTCCTCGTCGGTGAGCTTCTCCACGCTGGTCCGCACGGCCGCCGCGTAGATGGCGTCCTCGTCCAGCCGGCGCAGCTCCTCGGCGATCAGCTCGGCGGTGTCGCGCCGCTTCAGTGCCACTATCCGGTCGGGCGCGCCCGCGATGGACAGGGTGCCCATCAGGCCGTCCGGCCGGTCCAGCACGATGTCGCCGTCCTTGGTGCGCAGCCGCACCGCGGTGATGCCCGGACCGTCGGTGACGATCCGCTGCACCGGGACGTGCAGCCGGTCGTGCAGCCAGAGGCCGAGCAGCTCGACGCTGGGGTTGTAGGACTCGCCCTCGACCACCGCACCGGTGATCCGGACCGGCTTCTGGTCCAGGGCCGCGGCCAGCATCGAGCGCCAGCCGGTGATCCTGGTCCAGGCGAGGTCGGTGTCGCCCGGGGTGTAGCTGTCCGCGCGCACGGCCAGCTGGCCGACCGGCGACTCGGCGGTGACCGCGTCGGTGATCCGGCGCTGGGCGAGCGCACCCAGCGGGTCCTGGGCCGGGTTCAGCGGCGCGTTCTCCGGCCACCAGACCACCACCGGGGCGTCCGGCAGGAGCAGCGGCAGCACCACCGACTGCGCGTGCGAGGTCAGCTCGCCGTGCAGCCGCAGCACCACCGTCTCGCCCGAGCCGGCGGCCGAACCCACCAGGATCTCGGCGTCCAGCCGGGCCCCGGCGCGGGCCCGCGGCGAACGGCCGGCCCGCTTGATGACGGCGAGGATCCGCGAGGGGTGCTCACGGGAGGCGTCGTTGGCGGACTTGAGGGCGTCGTAGGCGCTGCCCTCGTCCACCACGATGACCATGGTGAGCACCATGCCGGCCGCGGTGGAGCCGCTGGCCCGGCGGGCGTCCATCAGGGCGCTGTTGATCTTGCTGGACGTGGTGTCCGTCAGGTCGATCCTCATGGCCGGCGCCAGCTCCTGCCGTCTCGTGCGAGCATTTCGTCCGCCTCGACCGGCCCCCAGGTGCCGGCCGGGTACTGTGCGGGCTTGCCGTGCTCTTCCCAGTACTTCTCGATCGGGTCGAGGATCTGCCAGGACAGCTCGACCTCCTGGTGACGCGGGAAGAGGTTGGCGTCACCGAGCAGCACATCGAGGATGAGCCGCTCGTAGGCCTCCGGGCTGGACTCCGTGAAGGACTCGCCGTAGGCGAAGTCCATGGTCACGTCCCGGACCTCCATCGAGGTGCCCGGCACCTTGGAGCCGAACCGCACCGTGACGCCCTCGTCCGGCTGCACCCGGATCACCAGGGCGTTCTGCCCCAGCTCCTCGGTGGCGTAGGAGTCGAACGGCAGGTACGGGGCGCGCTGGAAGACCACCGCGATCTCGGTGACCCGGCGGCCCAGCCGCTTGCCGGTGCGCAGGTAGAACGGCACCCCGGCCCAGCGGCGGTTGTTGATCTCCAGCTTGATCGCCGCGTAGGTGTCGGTCTTGGACTCCGGGTTGATGCCGTCCTCGTCCAGGTAGCCGACCACCTCCTCGCCGCCCTGCCAACCGGACGCGTACTGGCCGCGCACGGTGTGCTTGCCGAGGTCCTTGGGCAGCTGCACGGCGCTGAGCACCTTGAGCTTCTCCGCCACCAGGGCCTTGGGGTGGAACGAGGCCGGCTCCTCGATGGCGGTCAGCGCCATCAGCTGGAGCAGGTGGTTCTGGATGACGTCACGGGCCGAGCCGATGCCGTCGTAGTAGCCGGCCCGGCCGCCGATGCCGATGTCCTCGGCCATGGTGATCTGCACGTGGTCGACGTACGACCGGTTCCAGATCGGCTCGAACATCGAGTTGGCGAACCGCAGCGCCAGGATGTTCTGGACCGTCTCCTTGCCCAGGTAGTGGTCGATCCGGAAGACCTCGTCACGCGGGAAGACCTCGTGGACGATCCGGTTCAACTCCTGGGCGGTCTCCAGGTTGTGGCCGAACGGCTTCTCGATCACCGCGCGGCGCCAGGAGCCGGCCGGCGGGTCGGCCAGCCCGTGCTTCTTCAACTGCTGGACCACGTTGGGGAAGAAGCGCGGCGGGACCGACAGGTAGAACGCGAAGTTGCCGCCGGTGCCCTGCGCCTTGTCGAGGTCCTCGATGGTCTGGCGCAGGTTGTCGAAGGCGTCGTCGTCGTCGAAGTCGCCCTGGATGAACCGCATTCCCTTGGCGAGCTGCTGCCAGACCTCCTCGCGGAACGGGGTGCGGGCGTGGTCCTTGACCGCGTCGTGCACCTCCCGCGCGAAGTCCTCGTCCTCCCACTCCCGGCGGGCGAAGCCCACCAGCGAGAAGCCCGGCGGCAGCAGGCCGCGGTTGGCCAGGTCGTAGATCGCCGGCATCAGCTTCTTCCGGGACAGGTCCCCGGTGACACCGAAGATGACCAGACCGGACGGTCCGGCGATCCGCGGCAGCCGGCGGTCGGCCGGATCCCGCAGCGGGTTCACCGGTCGCGCAACGTTGTCGCCCTGCGTCACCTCGGCCCCCTCAAGGTCAGGAAATTCCTGTGCATTGCTCACTGGTGGGCTCCGCCCTCAGCTTTCGGTGCGAGTAGGTGTCACTTGCCGTCGGCGAAGTCGGCCAGCGAGGCCGTCACGGTGTCGAGCAGCTCCTGCCAGGAGGCCTCGAACTTCTGGACGCCCTCGTCCTCCAGGACCTGCACCACGTCGTCGTACTCCACGCCGACCTCGGCCAGCGCGTCCAGCACGGCCTTGGCGCCGGCGTAGTCGCCGGTGATGGTGTCACCGGTGACCTGGCCGTGGTCGCCGGTGGCGTCCAGGGTGGCCTCGGGCATGGTGTTGACGGTGCCGGGGGCGACCAGCTCGGTGACGTACAGGGTGTCCGGCAGCGACGGGTCCTTGACACCGGTGGAGGCCCAGAGCGGGCGCTGCGGCTTGGCGCCGGCCGCCTCCAGGGCCTTCCAGCGCTCCGAGGCCGGCTTCTTGCCGTCCACCGAGCCGAAGACCTCCTCGTACGCCTGGTACGCGAGCCGGGCGTTGGCCAGCGCGGCCTTGGAACGCAGCGCCTTGGCCTCGTCGGTGCCGATCGCGTCCAGCCGCTTGTCGATCTCGGTGTCGACGCGGGAGACGAAGAACGAGGCCACCGACTCGATCGAGGAGAGGTCGATGCCCTTGGCCTTGGCCTGCTCCAGGCCGGTCAGGAAGGCGTCGATCACGGCCTTGTAGCGGTCCAGCGAGAAGATCAGGGTGACGTTGACGCTGATGCCCCGGCCGATCACCTCGCTGATCGCGGGCAGGCCGCCCATGGTCGCCGGGATCTTGATGAACACGTTGGGACGGTCCACCAGCCACCACAGCTGCTTGGCCTCGGCCACCGTGGGGGCGGTCTCGTGGGCCAGCCGCGGGTCGACCTCGATGGAGACCCGGCCGTCGCGGCCGTTGCTGGCGTCGTAGACCGGGCGCAGCACGTCGGCGGCGTCCCGCACGTCCGAGGTGGTGATCATGCGGATCGCCTCCTCGGTGGTGACCTTGCGGACGGCCAGGTCGCGCAGCTGGCTGTCGTAGGAGGTGTCGCCGCTGCCGGCGATCGCCTTCTGGAAGATGGTCGGGTTGGTGGTCACGCCCACCACGTGCTTGCTCTGCACCAGCTCGGCCAGGTTGCCGGTGTTGAGGCGGGTCCGGCTCAGGTCGTCCAGCCAGATCGACACGCCTTCGTCGCTGAGGCGCTTCAGTGCGTCAGTCATGATGTTCAGTCCCTCTTCGTATCGTGCAGCCGGGGCGGCCGGATCAGCGGTTGACGGCTTCCAGCGAGCGCAGCGACTTGTGCGCCGCGTGCGCCACCGCCTCGGCGGTGATGCCGAACTCCTGGTACAGCACCTTGTAGTCGGCGGAGGCGCCGAAGTGCTCCAGGCTGATGATCTGGCCGGCGTCACCGACCAGCTCGCGCCAACCCTGGGCGATGCCGGCCTCGACCGACACCCGGGCCTTGACGCTCGGCGGCAGCACCTGGTCGCGGTAGGCCTGGTCCTGCTCGTTGAACCACTCGACGCACGGCATCGATACCACGCGGGTCGGAATGCCCTCGGCCTCCAGGGTCTCGCGGGCCTTGACCGCGAGCTGCACCTCGGAGCCGGTGCCGATCAGGATCACCTGCGGCACGCCGGTCGAGGCCTCGGCCAGCACGTAGCCACCCTTGGCGGTGCCGTCGGCGGAGCCGAAGACCTCGCGGTCCCAGGTCGGCACGCCCTGGCGGGTCAGCGCCAGGCCGACCGGGCCGGGGTGCACGGTCTGGCGCTCCAGGACGGTGCGCCAGGCGACGGCCGTCTCGTTGGCGTCGGCCGGGCGGACCACCGACAGGCCCGGGATGGCGCGCAGCGCGGCCAGGTGCTCCACCGGCTGGTGGGTCGGGCCGTCCTCGCCGAGGCCGATCGAGTCGTGCGTCCAGACGTAGGTGACCGGCAGCTTCATCAGCGCGGCCAGTCGGACCGCCGGGCGCATGTAGTCGGAGAACACCAGGAAGGTGCCGCCGTAGACCCGGGTCTTGCCGTGCAGCGCGATGCCGTTCATGGTCGAGCCCATGGCGTGCTCGCGGATGCCGAAGTGGATGGTCCGGCCGTACGGGCCGGCGCCCTTGAGCGGGTTGCCGTCGGGCAGGAACGAGCTGCCCTCGTCGATGGTGGTGAGGTTGGACTCGGCGAGGTCGGCCGAGCCGCCCCACAGCTCCGGGATCAGCGCGCCCAGCGCCTTGAGGGTGTCGCCGCTGGCCTTGCGGGTGGCGACGTCCTTGCCGGCCGGGAACTGCGGCAGCTCCTTCTTCCAGCCGTTGGGCAGCTCGCCGGCCTGGATCCGGTCGAACTCGGCGGCGCGGGACGGGTTGGCGTCGCGCCACGCCAGGTAGCCCTGCTCCCACTCGGCACGGGCGGCCTTGCCGCGCTGGATCACCTGGCGGGCGTGGCTGAGCACCTCGTCGCTGACCTCGAAGGTGCGCTCCGGGTCGAAGCCCAGCACCTTCTTGGTGGCGGCGATCTCCTCGGCGCCGAGCGCCGAGCCGTGCGCCTTGGCGGTGTCCTGCGCGTTCGGCGCCGGCCAGGCGATGATGGTGCGCATCCCGATGATCGACGGGCGCGAGGTCTCGGCCTTGGCGGCGGTCAGCGCGGCGGCCAGCGCCTGCACGTCGACGTCGCCGTTGGCCTTCGGGGCGATCCGCTGAACGTGCCAGCCGTAGGCCTCGTAGCGGGCCAGCACGTCCTCGGAGAAGGCGGTCTGGGTGTCGCCCTCGATCGAGATGTGGTTGTCGTCGTAGAGCGCGACCAGGTTGCCCAGCTTCTGGTGGCCGGCCAGCGAGGAGGCCTCGGCCGAGATGCCCTCCTCCAGGTCGCCGTCGGAGACGATGGCCCAGATGGTGTGGTCGAACGGCGAGGTGCCGGGCGCCGCGTCCGGGTCGAACAGGCCGCGCTCGTAGCGGGCCGCCATCGCCATGCCCACGGCGTTGGCGATGCCCTGGCCGAGCGGGCCGGTGGTGGTCTCGACACCCGCGGTGTGGCCGTGCTCCGGGTGGCCCGGGGTCCGGCTGCCGTGCACCCGGAACGACTTCAGGTCGTCCAGCTCCAGGCCGTAGCCGGAGAGGAAGAGCTGGGTGTACAGGGTCATGCTGGTGTGACCCGGCGACAGCACGAAGCGGTCGCGGCCCACCCAGTTGGGGTCGGTCGGGTCGTGGCGCAGGAAGCGCTGGAAGATCATGTAGGCGGCCGGAGCGAGGGCCATCGCAGTGCCGGGGTGTCCGTTCCCGACCTTCTGCACCGCGTCCATGGCCAGCACGCGGGCCGTGTCCACCGTGCGCTCGTCCAGCGCGGACCAGTCAATTGCGTTCGTCGGCGTCGTGCTCACCCTTCTCAGGGCTCCTTCCGTATTGAGGTGTGACCCCGTGAAGGGACCGGGTCGGCGGCCACGACACTGTGGGCCTGACGCATGTTCGGTGTAGCCGGTCACGGAGGGTTCCCGCTTCAATGGCCGAGCCTACCGTCCGCGCCGGGGCCCGCCTTCCGTCGTGGCGCAACCGGGAGTTTTGAGCTGGGATTCCCGGCCGTACTGTGTGGAGTGCGGTGACGCCCGCCGGTACCACCTTCACCCGGTGCCGCCGGGCCCGCTCCCCGGCGAACTGCGCGGTTCACCCGCCGGAGTGCGCCGGGGCCCCGTCGGGAGACCCCGGAGCGGATCGCCATCTATGCACCGTCTAAGGTGGCGTGGTACGCGCAGCGTGAACGGATTCACGAGCACATTCGACCCGGGGACGTCTGCGAAGATTCATCTTCAGTTGGGGTGTTCGTGACCGCCGTCGAATCCCGCCCCGCCGGGGTCCTCGGGACGATCCCCCCACACCGGCCGCTGGGGGCCCGTGTCGGGGCATTCGTCGCACTGACCAAGCCGCGGATCATCGAGCTGCTGCTGATGAGCACCGTGCCGGTGATGTTCCTGGCGCAACGCGGGGTGCCGAACCTGCTCACGGTGCTCGAGGTCGTGCTCGGCGGTTACCTGTCGGCCGGCGGCGCCAACGCGCTCAACATGTACTACGACCGCGACATCGACGCGGTGATGAGCCGGACCGAGCGGCGCCCGCTGGTCACCGGGATGGTCTCGCCGCGCGAGGCGCTGGTCTTCGGCATCACGCTCGGTGTGGCCGCCACGCTCTGGCTGGGCTTCCTGGTGAACTGGCTGGCCTCGGGGCTGGCGCTGGCCGGGTACCTGTTCTACGTCTTCGTCTACACCATGGGACTGAAGCGGCGGACCGCGCAGAACATCGTCTGGGGCGGGATCGCCGGCTGCATGCCGGTGCTGGTCGGCTGGGCGGCGGTCACCGACTCGCTCTCCTGGGCGCCGCTGGTGCTCTTCCTGGTGATCTTCTTCTGGACCCCGCCGCACTACTGGCCGCTGTCGATGAAGGTCCGCGACGACTACGCCAAGGCCGGGGTGCCGATGCTGCCGGTGACCTCCGGCAACCTGGCGGTGGCCAAGCAGATCGTCGCGTACAGCTGGGTCATGGTGGTGGTCTCGCTGGCGCTCTGGCCGCTGGACCACACCAGCTGGCTCTACCCGAGCGCGGCGGCGCTGCTGGGCGCCTTCTGGCTGAAGGAGGCGCACGGGCTGTACTCGCGCGCCAAGGCCGGGGTGGTGGGCGCCAAGCTCAAGGAGATGCGGCTCTTCCACTGGTCCATCACCTACCTGACACTGCTGATGGTCGCGGTCGCGGTGGACCCGTTCCTGCGCTGACCCCGGTGACCTACGACTGGCTCGGCCCCACCCGGGTGCCGAGCCAGTCGTGCAAGGGGCGGGCGCCGCGCAGGAAGGCGACGACCTCCTTCTTGGCCTCCGCCGTGCCCAGCCACGGCTCCACCGGCCACTTCCGCCAGGCGATCAGGCCCTTGTGCCGCAGCAGCTCGATCCGCGGGTGGTCCTTCGGGTAGCCGCGCGGTGCGCTCTTCAGGGAGTCCCTCCCCACCACCTCGATCCGCTTCTTCGCCAGCGCCGCGATCACCCGTTCCAGCTCCCGGCCGGTGACGTCCTCGGCGACCGCGCGGCGGTAGCGGTCCAGCTGGTCCGCCGCCAGGTGGAACATGCCGAGCCCGGCGGCCAGACCGTTGGCCGAGAGCTGGACGTAGCCACCTCGTTCGAACAGCGCTCCGATGTGCGTCTTGTAGGGCGACTTGTCGGCGCTGAACCGCAGGTCCCGGTTGGGTCGGAAGATCTTGCCCGGTCCGAACTCGTCCGCCAGCTCCGCCAGCAGCGCGGCCATCGGCCCGTGCACCGCCTCCTCGTAGACCGCCTTGTGCGCGGACCAGTAGGTCCTGGAGTTGTCCGCCTCCAGACCCTCGTAGAACTCGAGGGCCTCGGCGGGCCAGCCGTCGAAGGTCATGGGGCCAAGGCTAGGCCGTAGGCTGGGTTGTGGCCCGTGGCACACGCCCCGGGCGTCGCCAGTGCCACTACCCGTGGGTAGCATGCCGGACATGAGCAGCGCAGAGACCCCCGCCCCCGCCGCCGACGCCCGCACCGAGCGTCGCGCGAAGCGCCTCGCCAAGCACCTGACCGCCTTCAGCAAGCAGCACGGAGGCAGCGCCGAGGGTGTGGTGGAGTACGTCGGCCGGTCCGCCACCCGGATCGTGGTGGTCGGCGCGGACGGCTCCTGGGGCGACCAGGTGGCCCCCGACTACGCCGTCGGCCGCCGGGCCGCCGAGCTGGCCGGCATCACCCTGCACGACTCCTTCGAGGGCGAGCTCGGCCTCAAGGTGCGCACCGGCCAGTACGAGTGGAAGCGGATGGCCGGCATCCAGCTCGGCGGTTGATCGTCCGACCGCCGGAACGGCGAGGCCCTGACCCCCCGGGTGCGGAGTGGGGGTCAGGGCCTCTGCCGTGCGTGCTCGCTCTTCTCTGCTCAGGCCGCGGCCGTCTCCATGGCGGCCGCCTGGGCCGGGAGGTCGGTCGGCAGCTCGCCCCGGGTGCGCAGCGCCGGCGGGATCCGCACGGCGGCGATCAGCACCAGCGAGGCGCCCAGCATGTGGAGGCCGACCAGGACCTCCGGCGCGTCGGTGAAGTACTGCACGTACCCGATCACCGCCTGGGCCAGCAGCACCAGGAACAGCTCCCGGGCCCGCGCCCTGGCCGGCGCCGGCGCCTTCACGGCGCCCAGGATGAACACCATCGCCAGCGAGAGCCCGACGGTGAGGAAGACGAAGTCCGCGTGCACCTGGGTCAGCTGGTCGTAGCTGAGCCACGAGATCCGCGGCACGTCGCTGGAGTCGCCCGGGTGGTGCCCGGCGCCGGTCACCAGGGTGCCCGCGGCCACCAGCCCCCAGACCACCGCGACCAGCAGGTAGCTCAGCTTGCGCAGCGGCTCGGCCACCAGCGGCCGCACCGGCCCGTCGCCCTCCTTGCTCCGCTCCCAGCCCAGCACCGCGATCCACAGCAGCGCGAGCGCCGAGAGCATGTGCGCGCCCACCACGTAGGGGTTGAGGCCGACCAGCACCGTGATGCCCCCCAGCACCGCGTTGCTCATCACCACCCAGAACTGCGCCCAGCCCCACCTGGTCAGGCTCTGCCGCCAGGGCCGCGAGCACCGGGCCGCCAGGATGAACCAGCCGACCGCCGCGCACAGCACGTAGGTCAGCATCCGGTTGGTGAACTCGATCTTGCCGTGCAGCCCGTTGGCGGGCGTCGGCGTGATGCTCTCGCCAGTGCACGTGGGCCAGGTGTGGCAGCCGAGCCCGGACCCGGTCAGCCGCACCGCGCCACCGGTCACCACGATCACGACCGCCATCACGACGGCTGACAGCGCGGCCCGGCGGACGATGGCGGGGGAGGGCTGCCAGCGCTCGGCGAGCAGCGAGAAGGGGGTACGCACGCCCTTCATCCTAGGTGGGCTTATAGCGGATCTTTCGGCGGGGGCACAAGGGCGGGGGCGTCAGACGATCGGTGGCCGGCCGGCCCGGGTGAGGCGCCACACCGTCCGCCACGACATCGGCCGGCGCTCGCCGTGGCCGCGTGCCAGTCCTTCGGCCAGGCCCCGGAACCACACTCCGAGGTTCCCCGACGACCGGAACCGCCAGACACTGATCACCACCCAGGCGGCGAGGTAGAGCGGCACGAGTGGCGCCGGCAGCAGCCGGTACGCGACCCAGACACGGTTGCGCGCCACCATCCGGTAGTAGGGCTCGTGGCGGGCCGGATCCGTCGCCGGATGGTGCACCTCGACGTCCGCCGCGTACCAGCCGATCCGGCCCAGGTCCCACAGGTGCCACGAGAGCCACACGCCTTCGTGGAACAGGAAGAAGTGCCCGGGCCAGCCGCCCACGGCCTCGAAGTCCGCCCGCCGGACGAGCACGATCCCTTCCGCCATCACCGTGACGACACCAGGCCTGGCCGCATCCTTCGATCGCAGGCGTGGAACCCATCGGCCAAGTGTGGTGCCGCCGGCCGGATCCACGATCCGTGGCTGGACGTACCCGGCATCAGGGTGCCGATCGAACTCGGCGGCGAGCCTCGCGACCGTGTCACGCTCTGGCAGGACGGCGTCGTTGTCGAAGAACAGGATGAACTCGCCCGAGCCCTCTCCGGAGAGCGCCTCGGCACCGACATTGCGGCCACCGGGGATCCCCACGTTCTCAGGCAGCGACACCGCCCTGACCCCCGAGGGCACGTAGTCGGGCTCGCAGCCGTTGCCGACGATGACGACCCTGAGGTCGACCTCGCACTGGGAGAGCAACGACTCCATGGCCAGCCGCAGTTCGGCAGGACGGTCGTTCATGGTCAACAGCACCGCATCGACCGTTGGCTTACCGGGCACGCCTACTCCGTGACTTGGGCATACGAGAGGTCCAACCGTAGGCCACACTCGGCCGGTCCGTAACCAACCCCGGTGTGGCGGGTGCGGCACCGATGAGGGCGCACTCGTACCAGACCGCCGGTGGGGTCGCTGTGGTGGCCGGGCGGCGGAGTGCGGGGGAGACGGCTGACGCCGCGTCAATGGGTCCTGCGTGCCCCGGTGGTCGGGGTGATCGCCAGGGGGGGCTTACGCCTGTGCGTGATTCCAGGCATGAATAGTCCCGAAGCGCCAGTTCTGTTCCAGTCGTTCTGTTCGGGGGTCGTGCTGCCGGGTTGGGCGGTAGAGTCCCGGGCACCACATGTAGCCGGTCGCTCACGATCATGCAACGTCCGTGCTGCGCAGCCTAGTTGGGGAGGATCACGTTATGGCACGACTGAGGCGGCTGTCGGGCCGCCTGGCTGGGGCCGGGGCGCTCGCCGTGGCCGGCGTTGTCACGTTCGCGGGTGTCGCGTCGGCGCACGGGCACACTGACCACGCCACCTGCAACTCGCTCTCGGTGGACCTGGAGAACTACAACGACAAGGTGGCGAACAGCGTCGTCGTCACCATCGGTGGCAAGGTCGAGCTCGACAACCAGAACTTCGGCAAGGAGCTCAAGCAGGTCTTCGACGTTCCGATCGACCACCCGCAGCCGATCACCTATGAGATCAAGGTGGTGGCGGGCGACGACCCCGACCCGAAGCCCGGCGACAACAACGGTTGGACGTTCACCGACGGGGGCCAGATCCTGCCCTGCCTGCCGCCGCCAGGGTGGCCTCGGCCTTGAGGGTGCCGGCCATCAGCAGGCCGAGTCCGGAGAACGCGGCGGTGCCGAGGATCAGCAGCGCGATCACCGAGAGCGGGTCGCCGTGCGGCGACCAGCCGAGCGCCAGCGCGATCACCGACAGCAGCGCCACCTGCAGCGCCTCGGTGACCAGCACGCAGCCGGTCTTGGCGGTGAGCAGCGCCCAGCGCGGCAGCGGGCTGGCGCCGAGCCGCTTGAGCACGCCGTAGCGCCGCTCGAAGCCGGTGGCGATGGCCTGCCCGGTGAACGCGGTGGACATCACCGCGAGCGCCAGCAGACCCGGGGCCAGGAAGTCGACGCGCTTGCCCGGGCCGGTCACCGAGACCACGTCCACGGCGCTGAACAGCACCAGCAGCACGGTGGGGATCACCACGGTGAGCAGCAGCTGCTCGCCGTTGCGCAGCAGCATCCTGGTCTCGAAGGCGGTCTGCGCCAGCAGCATCCGGCCGACCGGGGCCGCTCCGGGGGCGGGCGAATAGGTGGTCATGAGCGCAGCTCCCGTCCGGTCAGTTCGAGGAAGACCTCTTCGAGGGTGCGCTGCCGCACCGTCATCCGTTCCGCCAGTACCCCGGCACTCGCGCACCAGCCGGTCACCGTGGCGACCAGCTGCGGGTCGACCGGGGAGGCCTGCACCCGGTAGCGGCCGGGGGTCGGCTCGGTGGCCGTGGCGCCGTCGGGCAGCACCTTGACCAGGCCGCCGAGGTCGAGTCCGGCGGGGGCCTCGAAGTGCAGGCTGTCCTCGGCGCCGCCGCGGCACAGCTCGGCCGGGCTGCCCTCGGCGATCACCTTGCCGCGGTCGACGATGGCGACCCGGTCGGCGAGCTCCTCGGCCTCCTCCATGTGGTGGGTGGTGACCACCACGGTGACGCCGTCGCGGCGCAGGTCGCGGACCAGCTCCCAGGTGGCGCGGCGGGCCTGCGGGTCCAAGCCGGCAGTGGGCTCGTCCAGGAAGACCAGCTCGGGGCGGCCGACCACGGCCATCGCCAGCGCCAGGCGCTGCTGCTGGCCGCCGGAGAGCCGGCGGTAGCCGGTGCGGCCGCAGGAGTCCAGGCCGAGCCGCTCGACGAGGGCGTCCACGTCCAGCGGGTGGGCGTGCAGCTTGGCGGTGTGCCGGAGCATCTCGACGGCCCGCGCGCCCGCGTACACGCCGCCGGCCTGCAGCATCACGCCGATCCGGGGGCGCAGCTCGGCGGCCTGCCGGACCGGGTCGAGGCCGAGCACGCGCACGGTGCCGGCGTCCGGTCGGCGGTAGCCCTCGCAGGTCTCGATGGTGGTGGTCTTGCCGGCGCCGTTGGGGCCGAGGACGGCGGTCACGGCGCCGCGGTCGATGCGCAGGTCCAGGCCGTCCACCGCGGTTTTCCCGGCGTACCGCTTGACCAGGCCGGCGATCTCGACGGCGGGGTTCGGATGCATACCCGGCAGTGTAGGAGCCCTTGACACGCGGCCCGCCGGCACGGTCCGCCGCGAACACCGCAGGAAGGCCCAGGTAAGGCTTGCCTGAGTGACGGATCCCACCGCTGGGGCGTCGATCACCGGTTGTTCGGCCGGAGCCAATTACGCAACAATGGTGTTGTGAAAAACGCGCGGGAGCACATGACGCAGCAGGAGGCCGAGTCGGCCCCCAACTGCTCCGTGCCCGCGACCTCGGCGGAAGTCCTGCTGGACGGCCACCGGGCGACCCGGGACCGGGTCGCCCGCTCGATCCTGGACCACGGCCCGTCCTCCGCCGCCGACCTGGCCAGCCGGCTCGGGCTGACCACCGCAGCCGTCCGTCGTCACCTGGACGGCCTAGTCGCGGCCGGTTTGGTCGCCTCCCGCGAACAGCGGGTCTACGGCAGTCGCGGCCGGGGGCGCCCGGCCAAGGTCTTCGCCCTCACCGAGTCCGGCCGGGACGCCTTCTACCAGGCCTACGACCAGCTCGCCGCCGACGCGCTGCGCTGGATCGCCGAGGCCAGCGGTGGCGGCGAGGCGGGCCAGGAGGCGGTCGCCGCGTTCGCCCGCGCCCGGTTCGGGCGGCAGGGTGAGAAGTACCTCAGTGCGCTGGAGCAGGCCACGGCCGATCAGCGGACCGAGGCGCTCGCCGAGGCCCTGAGCGCCGACGGGTACGCTGCCACGGTGCGGCGAGTGCCCAGCGGATCGGCCGGCAAGGCCCCGGCGGGCGCCCAGCTCTGCCAGCACCACTGCCCGGTCGCGCACATTGCCGAGCAGTTCCCCCAGCTCTGCGAGGCGGAGACCGAGGTCTTCTCCCAGCTCCTGGGCACCCACGTGCAACGGCTGGCCACCATCGCCCACGGCGACGGGGTCTGCACCACCTATGTGCCGGCACCCGGTGCCGCACCGTCGCCCCGTCGGGGTTCCGGTGCCGCGCCGAATGCCGGTACGACCACCGAACCACCCGCTACGTCCGCGCGGAGGAACCCCGCATGACTGACACCGTTTCCCACCCGGAGCTCGAGGGTCTGGGCACCTACGAGTACGGCTGGTCGGACTCCGATGAAGCCGGTGCTGTGGCCAAGCGCGGCCTGAGCGAGGAGGTCGTCCGCGACATCTCGGCGAAGAAGTCCGAGTCGGAGTGGATGCTCAACCTGCGCCTCAAGGGCCTGAAGCTCTTCGGCAAGAAGCCGATGCCGACCTGGGGTTCCGACCTCTCGGGCATCGACTTCGACAACATCAAGTACTTCGTGCGCTCGACCGAGAAGCAGGCCGAGTCCTGGGAGGACCTGCCGGCCGACATCAAGGCGACCTACGACAAGCTCGGCATCCCGGAGGCGGAGAAGCAGCGCCTGGTCGCCGGTGTCGCCGCGCAGTACGAGTCCGAGGTGGTCTACCACCAGATCCGCGAGGACCTGGAGCAGCAGGGCGTCATCTTCCTGGACACCGACACCGCGCTGCGCGAGCACCCGGAGCTGTTCCACGAGTACTTCGGCACCGTGATCCCGCCCGGCGACAACAAGTTCGCCGCGCTGAACACGGCCGTCTGGTCCGGCGGTTCGTTCATCTACGTGCCGAAGGGCGTGCACGTCGACATCCCGCTGCAGGCCTACTTCCGGATCAACACCGAGAACATGGGCCAGTTCGAGCGGACCCTGATCATCGTCGACGAGGACGCCTACGTGCACTACGTCGAGGGCTGCACCGCGCCGATCTACTCCTCGGACTCGCTGCACAGCGCCGTGGTCGAGATCATCGTCAAGAAGGGCGGCCGCTGCCGGTACACGACCATCCAGAACTGGTCGAACAACGTCTACAACCTGGTCACCAAGCGCGCCGTGGCCTACGAGGGCGCGACCATGGAGTGGATCGACGGCAACATCGGCTCCAAGGTCACCATGAAGTACCCGGCCGTCTACCTGATGGGCGAGCACGCCAAGGGCGAGACCCTGTCGATCGCGTTCGCCGGTGAGGGCCAGCACCAGGACGCCGGGGCCAAGATGGTGCACCTGGCGCCCAACACCTCGTCCAACATCGTCTCCAAGTCGGTGGCGCGCGGCGGCGGCCGGACCTCCTACCGCGGTCTGATCGAGATCGGCGAGGGCTCCAAGGGCGCCAAGTCCAACGTGCTCTGCGACGCGCTGCTGGTGGACACCGTCTCCCGCTCGGACACCTACCCGTACGTGGACGTCCGCGAGGACGACGTGTCGATGGGCCACGAGGCGACCGTCTCCAAGGTCAGCGAGGACCAGCTCTTCTACCTGATGAGCCGTGGCATGACCGAGTTCGAGGCGATGGCGATGATCGTCCGCGGCTTCGTCGAGCCGATCGCGCGCGAGCTGCCGATGGAGTACGCGCTGGAGCTCAACCGGCTGATCGAGCTGCAGATGGAGGGTTCGGTCGGCTGACGCGCCGTCAGCGACCGTCACCCATCCGAACTTTGAGAAAGTGAGCACCACGAACAGCTATGGCTGAGCAGAACACTTCCGGCTCCACCACCGCCGGGTCGATCGAGGTCGGGACCGCCGGCGCCGGTGCGCAGCTGGCCGGCCCCGGCACCGGCCGCGCCGAGGTGCGGCAGCCGATCGACGCCCGCGTCGCCGTCGAGCCGTCCTACGACGTGACCGACTTCCCGGTGCCCACCGGCCGCGAGGAGGACTGGCGGTTCACCCCGCTGCACCGCCTGGCGGGTCTGCACGACGGCACCGCCGTCAGCGCCGACAAGGGCACCGACAAGGTCGAGCTCGGTCTGCCGGACGGCGTCACCGCCGAGACCGTCGGCCGCGACGACGCCCGGCTCGGCAAGGCCGGCAAGCCCGTCGACCGGGTCGCCGCGCAGGCCTACAGCGCCTTCGAGGAGGCGCTGGTGGTGACCGTGCCCAAGGACGCGGTGCTGAACGAGCCGGTGAAGATCGACGTGCACGGCGAGGGCGGCGTCCGCTTCGCCCACGTGGTGATCGACGTCAAGCCGTTCGCCGAGGCCGTCGTGGTGCTGAACCACACCGGTTCCGGCACCCGGGCGGCCAACGTCGAGCTGCTGGTCGGCGACGGGGCGAAGCTCACCTTCGTCTCGGTGCAGGACTGGGAGCGCGACGCGGTGCACACCGCCCAGCAGACCGCGCTGGTCGGCCGGGACGCCTCGCTGAAGTCCGTGGTGGTCACCTTCGGCGGCGACCTGGTCCGGATCCACCCGCGGGTCACCTACTCGGCCACCGGCGGCGAGGCCGAGCTGTACGGCCTCTACTTCGCCGACGCCGGCCAGCACCTGGAGCACCGGCTGCAGATCGACCACGACACCCCGCACTGCCGGTCCAACGTGGTCTACAAGGGTGCGCTGCAGGGCAAGGACGCCCACGCGGTCTGGGTCGGCGACGTGCTGATCCGCGCCGCCGCCGAGGGCACCGACACCTACGAGCACAACCGCAACCTGGTGCTCACCGACGGCGCCCGGGTCGACTCGATCCCCAACCTGGAGATCGAGACCGGCGAGATCGTCGGCGCCGGCCACGCCTCGGCGACCGGCCGCTTCGACGACGAGCAGCTGTTCTACCTGCAGGCCCGCGGCATCCCGGAGGAGGAGGCCCGCCGCCTGGTGGTGCGCGGCTTCTTCGCCGAGCTGGTGCAGCAGATCGGCGTGGCGGAGATCCACGACCAGCTGATGGAGAAGATCGAGTCCGAGCTGGCGGGTGTCGCGTGAGCTACATGCGTGTCTGCGCGCTGAGCGAGCTGGCCGAGGACACCCCCAAGCGGGTGGAGGTCGACGGGGTGCCGGTCTCCGTCGTGCACACCGAGGGCGAGGTGTTCGCGATCAACGACATCTGCTCGCACGCCAACGTGTCGCTCTCCGAGGGTGAGGTCGAGGACTGCCGGATCGAGTGCTGGCTGCACGGCTCCAGCTTCGACCTGCGCACCGGCAAGCCCTCCGGACTGCCCGCCACCAAGCCGGTTCCCGTTTACCCCGTCAAGATCGAAGGGGACGACGTGCTCGTCTCCGTCACCCAGGAGTCCTGAGCACCATGGCAACCCTTGAAATCCGTGACCTGCACGTCTCCGTCGAGGCGGAGAACGGTCCCCGCGAGATCCTGCGGGGCGTCGACCTGACGGTCAAGCAGGGCGAGACCCACGCCATCATGGGCCCCAACGGCTCCGGCAAGTCGACCCTGGCCTACTCGCTCGCCGGCCACCCCAAGTACACCGTGACCAGCGGCCAGGTGCTGCTGGACGGTGAGGACGTGCTCGCCATGTCGGTGGACGAGCGCGCCCGCGCCGGCGTCTTCCTGGCGATGCAGTACCCGGTCGAGGTGCCGGGCGTGTCGGTCTCCAACTTCCTGCGCACCGCGGCCACCGCGGTCCGCGGCGAGGCCCCCAAGCTGCGCACCTGGGTGAAGGAGGTCAAGGAGACCATGGCGGCGCTCCAGATGGACCCCGCCTTCGCCGAGCGCAACGTCAACGAGGGCTTCTCCGGCGGTGAGAAGAAGCGCCACGAGATCCTCCAGCTGGAGCTGCTGAAGCCGAAGATCGCGATCCTCGACGAGACCGACTCCGGCCTGGACGTCGACGCGCTGCGGATCGTCTCCGAGGGCATCAACCGGGTCCGTGCCACCGGTGAGGTCGGCACCCTGCTGGTCACCCACTACACCCGCATCCTGCGGTACATCCAGCCCGACTACGTGCACGTCTTCGCCGGCGGCCGGATCGTCGAGTCCGGCGGTCCGGAGCTGGCCGACAAGCTGGAGAACGAGGGCTACGAGGCTTATGTGAAGGGCGGCGCTGTCGCGTGACGAACCTGACTCTGCCGGGGCTGCTGGACACCGACGCGATCCGCAAGGACTTCCCGGTCCTGCAGCGGCTGCTGCACGACGACAGGCCCCTGGTCTACCTGGACAACGCGGCGACCTCACAGAAGCCCCGGCAGGTCCTGGACGTGCTGGCGGCCTACTACGAGCAGCACAACGCCAACGTGCACCGCGGGGTGCACGTGCTCGCCGAAGAGGCCACCGCGCTCTACGAGGGGGCCCGGGACAAGGTGGCGGCGTTCGTCAACGCCCCCAGCCGGGACGAGGTGATCTTCACCAAGAACGCCTCGGAGTCGCTCAACCTCGTTGCCAACATGCTCGGTTGGGCTGACGAGCCGTACCGCGTGGACGCCGACTCGGAGATCGTCATCACCGAGATGGAGCACCACTCCAACATCGTGCCGTGGCAGCTGCTCTCGCAGCGCACCGGCGCGAAGCTGAAGTGGTTCGGGCTGACCGACGAGGGCCGGCTCGACCTGTCGAACATCGACGAGCTGATCACCGAGAAGACCAAGGTGGTCTCCTTCACCCTGGTCTCCAACCTGCTGGGCACCGTCAACCCGGTCGAGACGATCGTCCGCCGGGCGCAGGACGTCGGCGCGCTGGTGGTGATCGACGCCTCCCAGGCCGCCCCGCACATGGTGCTGGACGTGCAGGCGCTGGAGGCCGACTTCGTCGCCTTCACCGGCCACAAGATGCTGGCGCCCACCGGCATCGGCGTGCTCTGGGGCCGCCAGGAGCTGCTGGAGGACCTGCCCCCGTTCCTCGGCGGCGGCGAGATGATCGAGACCGTCACCATGGGCTCGTCCACCTACGCCCCGGCCCCGCACAAGTTCGAGGCCGGCACCCCGCCGATCGCGCAGGCCGTCGGCCTGGGCGCCGCGATCGACTACCTCTCCGACATCGGCATGGCCGAGATCGCCGCTCATGAGCACGCGATCACCGAGTACGCGGTCAACCGGCTCCAGGAGGTGCCGGACCTGCGGATCATCGGCCCGAACACGGCCGTGGACCGCGGCGCCGCGATCTCCTTCGTGCTGGGCGACATCCACCCGCACGACGTGGGCCAGGTGCTGGACGAGCAGGGCATCGCGGTCCGGGTCGGCCACCACTGCGCGCGGCCGGTCTGCCTGCGGTACGGAATTCCGGCGACCACCAGGGCGTCGTTCTATCTGTACTCGACGCCGGGCGAGGTGGACGCTTTGATCGACGGGCTGCACCACGTCCGCAACTTCTTCGGCTGAGGACAGGGACCGGTGACATGAAGCTCGACTCGATGTACCAGGAGATCATCCTGGACCACTACCGCAACCCCCACGGCAAGGGGCTGCGGGACGGCGACGCCGAGGTGCACCACGTCAACCCGACCTGCGGTGACGAGATCACCCTGCGGGTCCGGCTGGACGGCGCCGTGGTCGCGGACGTCTCCTACGAGTCGCAGGGCTGCTCGATCAGCCAGGCCAGCGCCTCCGTGCTCAACGACCTGGTGGTCGGCAAGCCGGTGGGCGAGGCCCAGCAGATCCAGGAGGCCTTCCTGGAGCTGATGCAGAGCAAGGGCCAGTCCGATGGCGACGAGGACCTGCTGGAGGACGCGGTGGCGTTCGCCGGCGTCTCCAAGTACCCGGCTCGTGTCAAGTGCGCCCTGCTCAGCTGGATGGCCTGGAAGGACGCCACCGCCAAGGCGCTGGCCGCCCACCCCGCCTGACCCCACCCGACCAAAGGAACCCCACCCCATGAGTGACACCCCTGACACCCCGGAGGGCCCGGTCGGCATCGTCGGCACCACCGCCGGCACCGTCTCCGTCGAGGACCTCACCGAGGCCCTGATGGACGTCGTCGACCCCGAGCTCGGCATCGACGTGGTCAACCTCGGGCTGATCTACGGCGTCCACATCGACGAGGACGACGTCGCCACCGTCGACATGACCCTCACCTCCGCCGCCTGCCCCCTCACCGACGTCATCGAGGACCAGGCCAAGAGCGCCACCGACGGCCTGGTCAAGGACCTCCGGATCAACTGGGTCTGGATGCCGCCGTGGGGCCCGGACAAGATCACCGACGACGGCCGCGAGCAGCTGAGGGCGCTGGGCTTCAACGTCTGAGGTTTCAGAGCTTCGAGATCGTCAACACCGCTGCCGGGTGGCTCGTTCCTTTGGGGGAACGAGCCACCCGGCAGTGGTATATCTGGCTGCAGGCGGCCACGATGGGCTCGCGAGCGTGGAAGGAGCGTCGAGGTGTCCGTAGCTGCGATCGCGCATTACGTGTTGCCCGATTCCCCGTATGCGATGTGGGTGCGGGGTGAGCTCGACGACTACCTCCACCTGCCGGACGACGGCACGCGGGTGGAGGTGGTCGGTGGGGAGATCGTCGTGTCGCCTGCGGCTGTGTTCTCGCACGCCATGATCCTGACCCGGATCCAGCGCGCTGTCGTCCGAGCCGAGGTGGGGCCCGAGACTCCCTGGACCCCGGTCCAGGCCTTCAACCTGGATCTGACCGAGATCGGGGACGGGTACCAACCCGATCTCGCGATCATGCGGACAGAGGTCGCCGCTTGGTGTGAAGCGGAAGAGCGTCTGTTCGTGTTTCCCCATCAGTTGGAGCTGGTCGTGGAGGTCACGTCCAAATCCAACGCGCACAACGACCGTCAACCGGTCTTGGGTCGCCGCGCCACCAAGTGGACCGGCTACGCCCGCTGCGGTGTGCCGTACTACCTGCTCGTCGACCGCGACCCGCGGCAGTCCGGGATCACCCTGTTCAGTGAGCCGGACCGCGCGGAGGGCCGTTACCAAACCTCCCAGAGCTGGAAGTTCGGTGACCCAGTCGTTCTTCCGGAGCCTTTCGGCATCGAGATCGACACCTCGCTCTGGCGCCCGTGGCGGCCTTGACCTACCGCCGCCGCAGCACCGCCCCCGCCAGGGCCAGGCAGGCGGTCGCGGCGACGGCGGCGAAGCCGCTGACCGCCGGCAGCAGGCCGTAGCTGCGGGCGAGGGCGCCCACGGCGACGATCGGGGCGGAGCTGCCCAGGTAGACGATGACCCAGAGGGCGCTCATCTCGCTGGCCCGCTTGGCCGGGTCCATGGCGGCGATGGCCGTGGTGAAGAGGGATCGGAAGGCGATGCCCTGGCAGGCGCCGCCGAGCACGCTGCCGACGAAGAGCAGGGCCGGCAGGTGGGCGTAGGCGGCGAGGACGACCAGGGTGAGGCCGGCCGCCAGACCGGTCAGGCCGAGGGCGATCAGCCGGGGGCTGCTGGTGGGTGGGATCAGCAGCTGGGCGCCGGCTGAGGAGCCGAGCAGCAGGGCGGCCACCACGGCGCCGGCCATCGGCGCGCGGGTGTGCAGCAGCTGGGCCGAGAAGGCGGGCGCCAGGCTGAGGAAGACCCCGAAGACGGCGTAGGAGAGGAACCCGGTGCCGGCCGCCAGCAGGAACATCCGGCGGCCCTGGGCCGGTAGCGCCAGCTTGCGGGGCTTGAGGTGCGGCGGGGTGGTGATCCGGGGCGGTTCGGCGGGGTGGCGGCGGGCGCCGGGCAGCCGCGGGTGCACCACGGCGAGCGGCACGCAGAGCACGAGCAGCGCCACCGCGTGCACCAGGAACGGCGTGAGCAGCGGGTCGCGGCCGGTGACCAGGGAGGCGCCGACGATCGGGCCGAGCGCGACGCCGCCCGCCGAGCAGGCCAGGGTGAGCTTCGCGGCCAGCGTCTGGTGGTCGGGCAGCAGGTCGCTGAGCGCGGCTCCGGCCGCCCCGGTGGAGAGCGCCACCGCCACGCCCTGGATCGCCCGTCCGGCGGCCAGCTGGCCGAAGCCGTGCGCGGTGGCGAAGAGCGCGTCGCCGCCGGCGGCCAGCAGGATGGCCGGCAGGATCAGGGCGCGGCGGCCGAGCAGGTCGGACCAGTGGCCGACCGCGGCGAGCACCGGGATCAGCACGAAGACGTAGACGGTGAAGAGCAGGGTGGTGTCGAGGGCCGTCAGTCCCATGCGCTGCTGGAGCAGCGGGTAGACCGGGGTGGCCAGGTTGGCCCCGATCAGCAGGAGCAGTAGGGCGGCGGCGACCAGGCCGACGCGCACGCCGCGGGCCGCGTTCCAGCGACTGACCGCGGAGAGCTGGAGCTGGTCGCGCGGGGCGAGCTCCAGGGGAAGCAGGGCCTCCGAGAGCCGGGTACCGGTCAGCCGCCCTGAGGGCAGGCCGGGGCCGGCGGGGGAGAGGTCCGCCATGGCAGGGGTCTCCTGATGTGGCCGGGCGCCACCCCGGGCCGGCGGGGTGTGCCGGGGCGGTCCGTCCGTGACCTGCTGTGGTGGCCAGGGTCGGGGTGCCGAGGTGGTGCGGGGAATGTGATGTGTAGTAATGCAAAAGGATACGGGCTGGTGGGGGCAGGAATGCGGGCAGCCTGGTGTGCCGACGGGCACATGGGCGGCCGGGTGGTGCCGCCGGCACGTGGGCAGCCGGGTGCGGTGCGTGGGTAGGCGGGTGCCGTCGGGCGTCTGGGCGTCGGCCGGGGGTGGTGCCGCCGGCACGTGGGTAGGCGGGTGCCGTCGGGCGTCTGGGCGTCGGCCGGGGGTGGTGCCGCCGGCACGTGGGTAGGCGGGTGCCGTCGGGCGTCTGGGCGTCGGCCGGGGGTGGTGCCGCCGGCACGTGGGCAGGCGGGTGCCGTCGGGCGTCCGGGCGTCGGCCGGGGGTGGTGCCGCCGGAACAGGGGCAGTGCGGTGGTGCGGCAGGGGCACGGACAGCGTGGTGGTGCAGGAGAGGCGTACAGCGGCGGCGCGCGCCCCCGTAGGTGGGGCACGGGCGCCGGGACGGCCGATACGCTGATCGCAGTGCAGACCCCCACATGAGGAGACCGCTCCCGATGCCCGGACGACGCCGCAAGACCCCTGACCACCCGTCGGCGACCGGGCCTGGAACGCAGCCGTCGGAGAGCCTGCTGCCCGCCGACTTCGAGCTGGCCGACCTCTACGGCGCCCACGGTTTCGACGACGGGGAGGACGCCGACGACCAGTCGGTGCTGGTCCCGCCGGTGCGCCTGCTGCCGGAGGCCGAGCTGGCCGCGCAGGCCGCTGCCGTGCCGCTGCTGGCCCTGGCGGTCCGGCTGGCCAGATGGGCGGCCCCGACCCGCCCGGTGGACGAGCTCGGTGATCTGCTGCCGGCCGACCAGGTGGCCGCCGCCCGTCACCTGGGCCTGGCCCCCGCCGAGGGCAACGTCCCCGAGGACACGGTGCTGGAGGCGCTGCGGATCTGGTCGCTGGCGAGCGACCTGGAGCTGGTGGTGCCCGCGCACGACGCCGACGGCAACCGGGTGGCCGGCCCGAGCCAGGAGCTGGCCCCGGTGGAGGCCGGCGACGCGGAGGCGGTGCTGGAGCTGTGGCTGTCCGCCGCCGAGGTGGTCACCGAGCTGGCCGCCGAGATCGAGCCGCTGGACTCCGAGCCGGACGCCGGCGAGCAGGCCGACGAGGCGCGCGCCGAGGAGCTGCTGAGCCAGTACGAGGAGGTCCAGGCGGAGGCCGCCGAGCTGCTGGACGAGGCCCTGCAGGTGCTCTATGAGGCCACCGCCTTCGCCGAGCCCGGCCAGGAGACCGTCCCGCTGGGCGTGTTGGCCGCCCTGCTGGTGGTGCCCGACGGCGAGGAGCCGGACGAGGAGATGCTCGGCGACATCACCGACGTGATGGTCGCCCTCGACCCGATGCTGTCCGACCTGGAGGAGATCGGGCTGCTGGAGTACCAGCCGATCGACCCCGAGCTCTTCGAGGAGGCCGAGGAGGAGGCGGCGGCGGACGGTGCCGCCGCCGCGGCCCTGAGCCCCGAGGCCGAGGACGCCGAGGCTGCCCGCTTCGGCCTGGTCAAGCTCACCCCGCTCGGCCAGTACGGCATCCGCCAGTGGCTGCTGGACAAGGGCTACGACGCCCCGCTGATCGGCGAGTACGCCACCGGTGACGCCACCGCCCTGCTCCAGGGCATCGCCGAGGCCGTGAACGTGCTGCCGGACCAGGAGATCCGGATCTGGCTGGCCGGCCGCGAACCGCTCGGCGCCGCCCGCGAGCTGCTGGCGGCCGCCCGGGGCAGCGACCCGGTCGCCCCGCTGCGCCGGTTGCTGGCCCAGCTGGCGCTCGGCGAGCTGGGCGAGGTGGCCGAGCCGGCGGTGCGCGAGGTGCTGGCCGACCGGGAGCTGGGCGGCGCGGCGCGGGCCTGGCTGCTCGCCCAGGGCGCCTCCGACGTGCCGGAGCCCGACCGCCCGATGGTGCTGTGGACCACCGTGGACACCTACGCCGGGCAGCTGCTGGACCTCGAAGGCGACCGCGAACTGGAACGGGAGCTGATCGCCCGGATGCCGGTGACCGATGACCCGGCGGCCTTCTTCGGTGAGCTGTGGCGGGTCGAACACACCTACACGGCACAGGTGCTGGAGACGATCGGCGAGCTGCACCCGGACAAGCGGGTGGCGAAGGAGGCCCGCAAGGCGGCCTTCAAGGCCCGCTCCCGGAACTGACGGAGGCGGCCGCCGGGGAGCCGAGCAGTCGACGCCGCAGCCCGCGCTCCCCGGCGCGCATCATCAGCGCGTGGTTCGCCAGGAAGAGCGGCCGGCCGGGCAGCGCCAGCCACCGCATCAGCGGCTTGCCGGGGCGGACCTCCTGCTCGAAGACGGCGCGGCTGGCCGCCGGCCCGTCCGGGTCGACCGTCCACCGCGACCAGCCGACCAAGTCCCCGGCCAACTCGGCCTCCAGCACCCCGGCGGCCTCGTCCTGGCGGCGTTCCCGCACCGTGACCAGCAGCTGGTAGGGCAACGCCGACCGGATCCGCAGCCGCCCCGTGCGGTCGTCCAGCCGCCGCACCTCCCGCACCTGCGGCCACCAGAGCGGATACTCCGGCACGTCGCGCAGCGCCTGGTAGACCCCGTGCCGCGGCGCGGGCAGCTGCCAGACGCTGACCAACCGGTACCGGTTCGAGTCCATGGCTGCTCCAGGTGGCCGACGAGGCGGCGCCCCCGCGTGGGTGTGGGCACCGCCACCATAGGGCCGGACCAGGGGTGGGCGGGAGGGGTCGCGCGATCTACCAGCCGTACGAGCGAAGCTGATGGCCCGCCAGGTCGAGCACACGTATCGTGGGCGGACGCGGTCCGGGACTGGTGGGGCCGGTCGCGCGATCGAGGAACGGCGAGCCCGGGGGAGCGGCGAAGGTGACGATCAGCGGTGAGAGCTGGGCGGTGGAGTCGGGCGAGGAGCACCTGCGGGGTCAGGAGCGGGCGGTGCGGGCGGTCTTCGAGGAACTGGACTTCCAGGTCTACGGGGTGGACCGGTCCGGCCGGGGCGCCCGGGGTGTGCCGCCGGCGGCCGGCGGCCCGACGGCCGTGGACAGCGACGCGCTGAGCGACTACGAGATGCTCGGCGACGAGGTCTCGTGGTTCGAGGTGCGGTCAGGCGACTGGAGCTCGCTGGACGGCCCGTACGTCACGGTGCGCACCTACCAGCCGGGCATCGAGCGCTACACCGCGCTGCCGGAGCCCGAGGAGCTGATCGAGCGGGAACGCGACCGGATCTACGAGTACCTCGGGTTGGATGAGGGCGACTGCCCGTCCCGGATCCGCACCCTGCGGGAGTGGATCACCGTGGACGGCGAGCCGGTGCCGGTGCAGATCCACGAGGAGCGCGGCAGCGGCCCGGGGCCGGGCGGCCAGTCCCGCACCGTCTGGGCCGGCCGGCTGACCGTGGACGGCTCGGTGGTGCTGCTCTGCGGGCGCGGGGTGGCCCCCGGTGACGTGGAGCTGGACCAGCTCAGCGGGCCGGACTACGACCGCTACCTGACCGGCCGCACCGAGTTGCTGCGCCAGCTGGAAACCGGACGGCAGGCCCGGATCGCCCAGGCCCGGCGCGGGCAGGCGGCGCTGACCGGCCTGGACGCGCACCGGCTGCTGGCGGAGTCCAGCGTGGAGCGGGCGCTGGCCGAGCGGGCCCACCGGCTCTCCGACGGCCGGGTCCGGCTGCCGCGGCGGCTGCGGGTCGGCGAGCCGGTTGAGCACTGGTCGGCGGCGGTGCGCCAGCAGATGCACTACGCCTCGGAGACCCGCAGCGAAGCGCGGACCGCCCTGGAGCTGATGGTCGGCCAGCTCTGCCGGCTGGCCGACCAGGTGGACTGGCTGGTCGGTTCCCAGGAGGGCCGGGCGGCGGTGGAGGAGACGATCCGCCACACGGTCTTCGCCAGCCAGGTGCCCAGCCTGCCGGCCCAGCAGGCCTGGGTGCGGGTGCGGGAGTGCGGCGGCGACCCGGAGGCGGAGGCGTGCTGGCTGGCCGCCTGGGACGTGTGGCGGCGGCAGCGCCGGCGGTGAGGGGGCGGCGTCCGGGGCACTGCCGCGGATGGGCCGTCCGGGGCACTGCCGCGGATGGGATAAGGTTTTCCCTGCACCCGGGCGATTAGCTCAGCGGGAGAGCACTTCGTTCACACCGAAGGGGTCACTGGTTCGATCCCAGTATCGCCCACCGGATTGCACAGCAAGGGCCTTGGTCACCTCGACCAGGGCCCTTGGTCGTCGTGGCGCTGGGCGCTCGGCAGGCGCTGCCCTGGGCGCCGGCTGGGCGTTGTTTTCGGCGGGGCCAGGTGCTGCCTGGCTGCCGACTGGGAGTTCGGCCGGCTCGGCGCTAGGCGCTCGGCAGGCGCAGTTGGAGCATCGCCAGCAGCCGTTGCTGCGGCTGCGCCAGGTCGATCCCGGTCAGCTGCTCGGCCCGCCGGACCCGGTAGCGCAGCGTGTTCGGATGGATGTGCAGCACCTGCGCCGCCACCCGCACCTCGCCCAGCGCGTCCAGCCAGGCCAGCACCGACTCGGCCAGCTGGGTGCCGTGCCGGGCGTCGTAGTCGGTGAGCGCCACCAGCCGCGGGTCGCGCAGCTCGGCCCGCTCCTGGAGCAGTGCCAGCGTCTCGCTGACCAGCACCTCGGCCTGCACGTCGCTCAGCGCGGCGACCTGCGGCATCACCCCGCCGCGCCCCATCGCGTCCAGGATCCGGTCGGCCTGCGCGCGGGACGCCGGCACCTGGGCCAGCCCGGTCACGGTGCTGCCGATCGCCGCCCGCAGCTGCACGCCCAGGTGGTCGCGGGCCGCCTCGACCACTTCCCGGGCCCAGCCGCGCACGGTGGCCACCGGCAGCGCGGCCGGCAGGTCGGGCAGCAGCACGTAGACCCGGGAGTCGATCGGCGCGAGCAGCGCGCTGCGGTGCCGGGCCGCGGTGTGCACCGAGATCAGCCCGGTCACGTCGGCCCGGGAGGCGTCGGTGCCGACCGCCGCGTAGCCGAGCACGGTGGCCGGGCGCTGCGGGTGCAGCCCGAGGTGGGTGGCGAGCGACTGCGGCCCGGTGCTGCCTTCGAGCAGGCCGATCAGCAGCGTCTGGGTGAGCCGCACGTCGGCCGAGAGCTCGCGGCGCCGCCGCACCAGCTGCGCGGCGGCCACCCGGGCGGCGCCGATCAGCGCCTGCTCGGCCTGCGGGGCGAGCGGCCGGGAGCCCTCCTGCACCCAGATGGTGCCGAGCGGCTGGGCGCCGGCCCGGATCCCGATGGCGAGTCGGCGGCGCAGTCCGAGCTCGGGGTGCGGGTCGACCGCGATCACCTCGTCCGAGCTGCGCAGGTGCTGGAAGACGCCCCACTCGCGCAACTTGGACAGGTACGGCTCGGGGCCCTGCCAGCCCAGGATGGAGAGCCGTCGCAGGTCGTCGACCTCGTCCAAGGCGGCGGAGCGGGAGTAGGCGAGGACCCGGCTGGAGGTGTCCTCGATGGAGACGATGCCGCCGGTGAGCACGGCCGTGGTCTGGGCCAGCGAGAACAGGTCGCCGGCATTGTGTTCGGCGGTCTCCGGCGCGTCCGGCCCGCTGATGATCGCGCGGGCCAGTGCGTCCAGGTGTTCCCAGCGGGTCTCCCGGCGCACCGACAGCAGGGCCACCCCGGCCTCGGTGGCGGCCTCGCGCAGTGCGTCGGCCTGCCCGGGGCCGTCCAGCTTGACGGCGACGGCGGCGGCCCGGGCCCGTCCGGCGGCGCGCAGCGCGGGCAGTGCGGCACGGCCGCGGGCGCCGATCGCCAGCACCAGCTCGCCGGTCGCGGCGGTGGCCGGGTCCTCGGGGTCGAGGATCGCCACCTCGCGCACCGGCACGTCCAACCCGGCGGGGGCGGCCTGGAGTTCGACCAGAGGCTCGCCGAGCGACATCAGCAGGTGACGCAGTGGGATTCCAGCGGCCGGAGTTGTCATCGGCTCACCTTCATCCGGTTGAACAATGCCGTATGGATGACTTTAGCCGCCTGGCCAACCTAGGGGGTGGCTGCGGCGGCTTAACGTTCCTTCATGGCGGCCGTGTGAACGACGGCGGCCCCGCTGCCCTACCCGAGGGCCCCCACGACTCGAAGGAGAGCGCGCACTCATGGATGCCGTGACCCAGGTCCCCGCGCCGGTGAACGAGCCGGTCCACAGCTACGCCCCCGGCAGCCCCGAGCGGGCCCGGCTGGAGGCCAAGCTGAAGGAGCTGGGGGGCCAGGAGCCCGTCCAGCTGACCATGACCATCAACGGCGAGCGCCGGATGGGTGGCGGCGAGGAGATCCACGTCGTTCAGCCGCACAACCACGCGGCCCGCCTCGGCACCATGCGCAACGCCACCCAGGCCGACGCCAAGGACGCCATCGACGCGGCCCTCGCCGCGGCCCCCGCCTGGCAGGCGCTCTCCTTCGACTCCCGCGCCGCGATCTTCCTCAAGGCCGCGGACCTGCTGGCCGGCCCGTGGCGCGAGACGATGGCCGCCGCGACCATGCTCGGCCAGTCCAAGACCGCCCAGCAGGCCGAGATCGACACTCCCTGCGAGCTCGTCGACTTCCTGCGCTTCAACGTGCACTTCGCCCGGCAGATCATCGCCGAGCAGCCGATCTCCTCGGACGGCGTGTGGAACCGCAGCGACCACCGCCCGCTGGAGGGCTTCGTCTACGCGATCACCCCGTTCAACTTCACCGCCATCGCGGGCAACCTGCCCACCGCCCCGGCGCTGATGGGCAACGTGGTCATCTGGAAGCCGTCCCCCACCCAGCAGTTCTCCGCGCACCTGCTGATGCAGCTGCTGGAGGAGGCGGGCCTGCCCAAGGGCGTCATCAACATGGTGACCGGTGACGGCCTGGCCGTCTCCGAGGTGGCCCTGAAGCACCCGGCGCTGGCCGGCATCCACTTCACCGGCTCCACCGCGACCTTCCAGCACCTGTGGCGCGAGGTCGGCAACAACATCCAGAACTACCGCTCCTACCCGCGGATCGTCGGCGAGACCGGCGGCAAGGACTTCCTGGTCGCCCACCCGTCCGCCGACCCGCAGGTGCTGAAGACCGCGATGACCCGCGGTGCCTTCGAGTTCCAGGGCCAGAAGTGCTCGGCGCTCTCCCGCGCCTACGTCCCGGCCTCGATCTGGGCCTCGCTCAAGGACGAGTTCCGCGACGAGGTCGAGGGCCTGGCCATGGGCGACGTCACCGACCTGTCGAACTTCATGAGCGCCGTGATCGACGAGCGCGCCTTCGCCAAGAACAAGGCCGCCATCGACCGCGCCCAGGCCGACCCGACGGTCGAGGTCCTGGCCGGCGGCACCTACGACGACTCGGTGGGCTACTTCGTCCGTCCGACCGTGCTGGTCTGCCAGGACCCGGCCTCGGAGTACTTCCGGGACGAGTACTTCGGCCCGATCCTCGCCGTGTACGTCTACCAGGACGACGAGTACGAGCAGATGCTGGCCCAGATGGAGTCGGTCTCCGCCTACGGCCTGACCGGTTCGATCATCTCCCAGGACCGCGCGGCGGCCCAGGACGCGGCCGAGAAGCTGCGGTTCGCGGCCGGCAACTTCTACATCAACGACAAGCCGACCGGTGCGGTCGTCGGCCAGCAGCCGTTCGGCGGCGGCCGGGCCTCGGGCACCAACGACAAGGCGGGCGCCAAGCAGAACCTGGCCCGCTGGACCTCGACGCGGTCCATCAAGGAGACGTTCGTCCCGCCGACGGACTACCGCTACCCGCACATGGGCTGACATCCCTCGCCCAGTGCCTCCCGTCGCCCGCCGCCGCCCCGTCGAGGGCGGCGGCGCGCGCGACAACCCCGTGGGGGCGGCGGCCACCCTCACCGCCGCCCCCGCACCCCTCGCACCCTGCCCATCCCCCACAGGAGTCCCGATGCTCCGTTCCGCACTGCTCGCCGCGTCCCGCTCCCCGCAGGTGCGCACCATGGTCGAGAAGTTCCCCCCGACCCATGCGATAGTCGAGCGCTTCGTCGCCGGCGAGCTGCTCGACCAGGGCATCACCGCCACGGACGAGCTGGTCGCCACCGGCCGCAAGGTGACCCTCGACCACCTCGGCGAGGACACCAAGGACGCCGACCAGGCCGCCGGCACCGCCAAGGCCTACGAGCACCTGCTGGCCGCCCTCAAGGAGACCGGCCTCGCGGCGAACGCCGAGGTCTCCGTGAAGCTCTCCGCGGTGGGCCAGTTCCTCCCGGTGGACGGTGAGAAGATCGCGCTGGAGAACGCCCGGCGGATCTGCCAGGCCGCCGCCGACGCGGGCACCACGGTCACCCTGGACATGGAGGACCACACCACCACGGACTCGACGCTGTCGATCGCCCGCGAGCTGCGTGCCGACTTCCCGTGGCTGGGCGTCGTGCTGCAGGCCTACCTGCGCCGCACCGAGGCCGACTGCAAGGACCTCTCCGGCGCGGGCTCCCGGGTGCGGATCTGCAAGGGCGCCTACAAGGAGCCCGAGTCGGTGGCGTTCCAGGGCAAGCACGAGGTCGACCTCGCCTACGTCCGTGCGCTCAAGGTCCTGATGGGCGGCGAGGGTTACCCGATGGTGGCCTCGCACGACCCCAACATGATCAAGATCGCCGGCCAGCTGGCCGAGTGGAACGGCCGCGCCCGGGACAGCTTCGAGTACCAGATGCTCTACGGCATCCGCCCGGAGGAGCAGCTGCGCCTCGCCCAGGCCGGCAACACCATGCGCGTCTACCTGCCCTACGGCGAGGAGTGGTACGGCTACTTCATGCGCCGCCTGGCGGAGCGTCCGGCCAACCTGGCGTTCTTCCTGCGGGCCATGGCCACCAAGAGCTGACCATAGGCCACATGACCAGCGGCGGAGCTGATTTCAGCTCCGCCGCATAGTCACTTCTTTGGTCTACACCTCTAGGGCTGTCGAAGTACCTCGTCGGCCCCCATAGAGTGCACATAGAGATCCATTTCAACTCACGCTGCGAGCGCCGCGAGGAAGTCGGCGGCCACGTCGGCAGCCAGCACCACCCGGCCAAGGGCCGCAGCCACCCGCTTCGCCGACGGGGGCTCGCTCATATTCTTCACCTCAACGACCTGTCCGCCAAGCGCCGGTCCGTTCGCGCGCAGCCAAGCGCCCGCCGTCTCCAGGACGCGGTCGGCGGTTCCGCGGCTGACCAGGATCTGGCCGAGCGGCCGCTGGCCCGGGCCGCGAACCAGCGACACCGTCCACTCGGCGCCCTTCGGAACGGCGACGAGGTATAGCAGCCCCAACTCGCCGACCAGCAAGCGCTCCTGGGTGCCCAGCGGTTCCAGCACCTCGTACGGCAGCAGGCCCGCGCCCAGGCCCAGCCACGCATCGATCGCCGAACGCCCGCGCCGGCCATCGTCCGGCATGAAGTGCGTGTACCTGCGCAACGTAAACCCGGGGTCGTCATGGCCGAGCCACTGCGACAGCGCGACGATGGACTCGCCGGCCTGCAACTGCACGGAGGCGTAGGTGTGTCGCGTGATGTGGAACCCGAGCTCGCGCGCAGCCGGCCAGCCGCCGCGGTGGTGCGAGGCGCGGCTCCTGTCCCACGGGTCGATCAGGCCGGCGGCGGCGAGCGCGGGCTTCCAGGCGTCGTAGTTCCACGACGATTGGTTGATGGGATTGCCGTACCGCGTCGTCATCAGCAGCGTCGTCGTCAGCTCGCCGCTCTCCGGACCGCCGGGGCCGCGCCACGGCAGTGTCACCCGCACGGGCTTGAAGTCGTCCGGGTACTCCTCCAGAGAGGGGCTGAGGCCCGCCGAGAGAGGGACTGAGCGCTCCTTGTTGCCCTTGGGGAGCTTGAAGTACGGGCGTCCGTGCTTGTCGATCTGGAGCTGGCGACGGATGTTCAGCTCTTCGGCGGACTTGTCGATGTCGCTGGGGGAGAGGCCGAACACCTCTCCCTGCCGCAGGCCGCTGCCGGTGCCGAGGTCGAAGGCGATCCGGCTGCGGGGGACGCATCCCTTCTCGCACGCTCAGGCTCTGGACCTTGGTGAACGCCCTCGCCTTGACATCCGGCGCCTTGGGCTTGATGCCGCGGGTGCTGCAGGGGTTGCGGGTGAGTCGCTTCGGGACGGCGCTGCCGAGGATCGCGGAGAGATAGTCGTAGATCACGCGGACTGTGGAGGGCTCCAGTTTCTTCAGGAGCGTGGCCACCCAGACCCGCAGATGCTCCTCGTCGATGGTGACGATGGGCAGGTGGCCGAGGTGCGGCAACACGTGGTTGCGGATCTTCGGCTCCATCGTCTCCGCCGTACCGAGGCCGACGGTGACGCCCGGCCAGTAGACCCTGTTGAAGTAGTCCGCGAGGAGGATCTGCCCGAGCTCGGGGTCGATGAACGTGCCGCGGCGGCTGTCGGTCTGCGCCGAGGCTAGCCAGTCTTTGACGTCCTTCAGCTTGACGAAGGACTCGTCCTTGACGCCCGGGATGCCGCAGACGCGGTAGCGCATGCCGACGCCGTACGTGGACTTCTTCATCTCGCCGGTCACGGGGGTGGTGGGGTGCTGGCCGGCCGGCCATCTCGGCGCGGTCGGCCGGCTGCGCGTCGGCGGGGCAGGTCGGGCTGTACACGCCACCATTATCGCTCATGCGTTCGAATGCCAGCTCGCCAGGCGGTCGGCCTCGGGGAGCTAGCCAGGTCGATCGAGTCCGCTACTTCATCCGAAGGTGGTGAAGCAGGAGGAGCGCAGCTACCGCGTTCGCGCTGCGAATCTCACCCTTGGCCACCAGGGTCGGGACCTCGCGAAGCGGTACCCATTCGCGCCGCTCGGACTCGAATGCGTCCTCGGGATGGCCAACGTACTCGGCAGTCTCGGACCAGTAGACGTGGTGGCGTCCGTCGGCGAGGCCATTCGACGGCTCGACGGTCAGGAGGTGTCGGAGCGGCCCGGGGCGCCAGCCGGTCTCCTCCAGCATCTCCCTGGCCGCGGCCGCCTCCAGGTCCTCGCCCTCCTCAACGACGCCGGCGGCCAGCTCCCATCCCCAGCTGTCGGTGATGAAGCGGTGCCGCCACAGCAGAAGCGCTTCGTTCCGTTCGTTTACCGTGGTGGCCAGCGCGACGGGGCGCTGCCGCAGCACGTAGTGGTCGAGGTGCCGGCCGTCGGGCAACTCCACGTCGGCGAGGTGCACTCGGAGCCAAGGGTTCTCGTAGACCGAACGCTCACCGAGGTTCTTCCACACCGACATCCGCTGCTCTCCTCACACTGGCCAGGTCCGGCCAGGGTATCCAGTCAGATCGGGACAGCGAGCGAGGCGTCGATCCGGTCGACCGCGTCGCGGGCGGCCGCGGTTTGCTGCTGCGCCAGCTGTCGACGCAACGCCACGAACCGATCCCGGAGGCGCTCTGACTCCATCCCGGCCGCGAGCGACAGCGCCTCCAACGCATTGCCTGCCGCCTGCTCGACCTCCCCGCGGCCGAGGTCGACGGTCGTCAGGGTGGCCATGCGGTGGACCTGCCCGCGCGGGTGTGCCTGCACGCGCACAGCCTCCTCGGCGTAGGACCGTGCGGGCGTCCAGTCGCCCAGACTGATGAGCGCCTCGGCCAGCTGGGCCTCCACCAGGCCTGGTTGGACGTAGCCAGTCTCCGGTGGCTCCTCGTCCCGACGGATTGCCGCTGCAGCGCTCTCCGCTCGGCTCATGGCCTGGTGGGCGCCGGTGGCGTCGCCCATGCGGGCGAACGCCTTGGCCTGCATGGCGTACAGGTCGGTGGCGAGCGCCGGGCTCAGCGCGCCGCCAGCGCTGCGGACGCCGGCCTCGGCGAACGCGACCGCCTGGCGGTAGTCCTTCAGGAACAGCGCCTGGTTGGTGAGGAGTGCGACGACGTAGCCGCCGAACGCCCGGTCGCCGGAGGCTTTGGCGAGGCGTAGCGCGTGGTGGAAGTACCGCTGGGCGAGGCCCTGGTGGTCGGAGTCGTACGCGCAGATCCCGGCGACCGCGACGAGGCCGCCGGTGGCCCGGAGTAGGTCCCGGCCGATCGCGTCGGTATAGGTTCCGCGGACCAGCGGCGCGGTGTGATCGGCGAGAAAAGCGACGACCCGGCTGCGGGTGGCGACGCCGCCGGACGCCCGGTACATCCGCTCGTAACGGCTTCGCGCGCCCCGCAGCATCTCGATGTCGGACGCACCGACGCGCAGGCTGCCAGCGTGGGACACGTCGGCGTCGTCTGGTGGGTTCTCCCACTCCCAGACAGGCACGATGGCCGAAGTCCCCACTACGGCGTCCTGCTGCTCGTGTTCGACGCGCCGCTGCTGGTCGGAGCGCCATAGCGCTGTGGCACGGTCGATGTAGGTGCCGAGGCTGGTCGGCGGGGGCAAGGTGTTGGGCTTGCCCATGCCGATATCGTCCAGGCTGACCGGTCGGCCGAGGTGCTTGGTCAAGAGCTCAGCGATGAGATCGGGCGCTTCACCGCGTGGTCGCTGGCCGCGGAGCCAGCGGGTCACGGCGGTGTGGTCGTAGCGGCTGGTCTTCCCACGGGCTGCGTTCGCGCGGTTCACGCGGGCGGCAAGTCCGGCGTGGGACCAGCCTGCCTCGTCCAAGAGGATGTCGAGCTGTGTATTCGGGGCCATCTGATCACCTATCAGAAGTGCGGCCCGCCTGACTGTACGCGACTTGGAATCACACGGAGTGTGAAACGAACGCTCAGCCCTGTGCTCTGTGCGCGCTGCCACGGAAAGAGCAGGCACACCAGCATGGAAGCGTGACGATGACGTTGAAGAACGACGTTGTGCGCGTGGTGCCGCTAAGGCGTAGCCCGACGGACGCGCAACTCCACGCGAGGGCCTGCATCGACTGCGGCAGCGATAGCGGGCCGTTCAGTCCGGCGGGCCACGTGTACACCCGGGCGGGTGCTGCTCGCCTCGGGTGGGCGGTCGTCGCATGCGCTGAGCACGCCAACAACGCTGCAGCGAGGGTGATCCGGTGACGCCACCGATGCAGGCCGCGCAGTGGGCCGCGATGCCGCCAGCCATCTGGCTGGCAAGTGCCGCCGGCCCCGACCGGCACGATGTCGTCGTCCGGTGGGGCTGGGATCCGGGGTGGCTCGCCTCGCTGCCCTGCGGAGTGCGCTGGGACGCCGTCCGCATGGACGAGGCACCCGGGCTGGCGGTCCTGGCCGCGCTGCGCTCCACGGACGCGCTGCCGGTGCTCGGCCCGGTACTGCACCACCGCGGCGCCGGGCACGTCTACTGGCTCGTGTCGATCGAGGCTGACGGGCCAGCTGACTGGCGGGAGATCGATCCGACGTGCGTGCTCTTCGGCGCCGGCTCCCACCTTGCGCTACCAACTCTGGATCCCGAACTCCCGCAGGAGTGCCCCGAGCAGTGGATCCACCGACCCCGCGTGGTCGGCACGCTGACCCCGCCGTCATTGCTACGCGCTGGGGTGGAGGCTGCCCGGTGAACGCCGACGGGCCCGTTCCGCTGGAGGCCCGGGACTGCAACACGTGCCGCTGCCTGGACATCATGGCGTCCCGCGCGTGGGTGACGGACGAGACCGGTAGCTACCAGGATGAGTCCGCTCTGTCTGACGTGCGGGTGAAGCGGCGTCAGCACCGGGCCGAGGGCAAGTGCTCCCGGCGGTCGGAGACGTGGGGTAGCGAACCCGAAGGCGACAGCCAGGGCGAGCCGGGCCTGTCGACCGGCCCGGAGGCCCTGGAGCCTGCTGAATCCGGCGCAGCGGGCTGCCTTCGGGGCGCCATGCCGGAGCTGAGTACGAGTCGGGGTCGTCAGTGAGCACCCCGGTCGACCGCAGTCTGCAGGTTCGCCGCGTCTACGTCGGCCGGCCGCCTACCGTCAGCGGACTCACGTCCCATCGGCAGGCCCGTCGGCGGCGCGGACGCCGCTGGCACTGACCGTCGAAATCTCCCACGTCAGGAGTGGCCCCCGCAGCCTCCTGACGTGGGGCACAACCCCGCCCCGGCCGACTTGCCGGCGAGCCGTCCGGCCGGGGCGGGGTCCGCAACACCGAACGATCCGGCCACCGGCTGGTGGCCGGCCGGCCTCAGTGTGAGGAGACACCAGTATGTCGGTTCCGACCGAGCGTCCGCCTGGGCCCATGCCGCCGTCCGACGGTGGCATGCGCGACCCGCGCGACTACATCGACCCGCGCGACTTCGCGAGCGTGGTCCACACGGTGCTGGACAACAACCCGGGCATGGAGGGCCGGCAGGCGACCCGGATCACCTGCGAGGCCATCAAGTTCGTCGTGGCCGGCGCGATGTTCCCCGAGCACGCCATGGCGCCGAGCCGGATCGTGGACGAGGGCTGGCACGCCCTCATCGTGCACACCGAGCTGTACGCCCGCCTGTGCGCGAAGTTCGGGCCGTTCGTCCACCACACCCCGGGGTACAACCCGATGTTCTTCGACCCGCCGATCCTGGACCGCACGGAGGAGCTGATCCGTGCGGCCGGGTTCGAGGTCGACGAGGAGTTGTGGGTGGGCCCGACGGACGACCGGATCCCGGTGGCCGCGAACTGCCAGCACTCCCCGAACTGCCAGATTCGGCCGATGCCGAAGCCGGAGAAGCCGTGCACCAGCCCGGGCGGCCGTGCCTGACAGTGGGCTGGCGCGCGTAGCCTGCTGCCACCGATGACAGGAGGTAGGCATGGAGGAGTGGATCGACCCTCGTTATGCGGAGCTGGTGGCTACTGTCCGGCGGCAGCAGGCAGGGGAGGAAGACGCGCCCCCGTTCGTTCCGGGGCCGGTCGGACAGGATTCGGCCGCGCCGTGCAAGTGGTTCATCATGGGGCGCGCTGACTGATCGTCGGATCAGCGCGCACCTGCAGTAACACCACCTGGGCCTTGCGGGCCTGGGCGTGGCCGGCGCGTCTCGTGGGGCGCGTCGGCCACCGACTACGGGATCAGGGCGCGCAGCGGGACACCGAGGGCGGCAGCGATGACCAGGTATCACCACGTCTCAGCAGGTCGCAGCCATAAGTGACTCCCCGTAGCGCAACCCAGAGGCCCGCCCTGGGAGCATGATCGGGGCCACGTAAAGTGGTACGGCTACTTCATGCGCCGCCTGGCGGAGCGTCCGGCCAACCTGGTGTTCTTCCTGCGGGCCGTGGCCACCAGGAACTAGCAGCACTGAAAGGCGAGTTGACGCTCTTGCGTCAACTCGTCTCGGTGCTTCGACGGTTCACACGACGTCAGTTCCGTCGAAGCCGCGCCGGTTCAACTCGCAGTTCTCCTGGAGCCGATCGCCCGGCGCAATGCCCTCGGCACCGGCCCGCACAGGTCGGTGAGTTCGGCGATCCTGGCCTTCTCCTCGCGCCACTGCCGACGGCTCAGCACCACGGTGAGCTCGCCCGCACGGGCCAGTGCCACCAGTGCCGCGTCCGCGGCCTCGACCCGGCTGATCGGATCGCACAGCGCCGCCGACACGGCGGCGGTCAGCCGCTCGCGGACCCGCGGGTCGCGCGGCTCGATCCGCACCGAGCGGAACAGCCCCAGCACCCGGCGCTCCTCCAGGCGCACCACGCCCTGGTCGGCGAGGCTGCCGCGGACCTCGCGCACGGTCGGCCGGCGCCGGCCGATCCAGCGCTGCCAGGAGCACGGTCGGCTCCGGGCGATCAGCTCCAGCAGCTCGGCGAGCAGCGGGTCAAGGTCGGCGTGAGCCGGCGCGACGGCCACCGGCCTGCCCCGGTCGTCGCGGACCAGGCCGAGCCGCAGCAGGTCGGCCAGGCCCGCCGCGCGCAGCAGCAGGTCCAGGTTGGAGCGGCTGGTCAGCCGGCCCTTGTCGGGGTCGTAGGCGAGCAGGAACAGCTTGCCCTGCAGGGTGTCGGGTACGCGGATCATGAGGATTCCCCCTCCTACTCCTCGGCGTCGGAGCTGCCGCTGCCGGAGTCGGTGCCGCCGGAGTCGGTGCTCTCGCTGCCGGAGCCGGTGCTCTCCTTGGTGGGCCGGCCGCGCTTGGGCAGCCGGCCCACGCCACCGGGCATCCGGCCGCCTTCGGTCAGGGCCCGGCGCAACAGGAACTCGATCTGGGCGTTGGTGCTGCGCAGTTCGTCCGAGGCCCAGCGGGCCAGTGCGTCGTGGACCGCCGGGTCCAGGCGCAACAGGATCTTCTTCCGCTCGGTCGCCACCTGCGCATTCTCCTACTGGTACAGGGAACCGGTGTTCACCACCGGCTGAGTGCCGCGGTCGCCGCACAGCACCACCAGCAGGTTGCTCACCATGGCCGCCTTGCGCTCCTCGTCCAACTCGACCACGTCACGCTCGGCCAGCCGGTCCAAGGCGGCTTCCACCATGCCGACCGCACCCTCGACGATCAGCTTGCGGGCCGCGACCACCGCGCCGGCCTGCTGGCGCTGCAGCATCACCTGGGCGACTTCGGGGGCGTAGGCGAGGCGGGTGATCCGGGACTCGATGACCTTGACGCCGGCCGACGCCACCCGGGTGCCGATCTCCTCGGAGAGCCGCGCGGTGATCTCGTCGGCGCTGTCCCGCAGTGACAGCTGGCCGGGCTCGTGCGAGTCGTACGGGTAGCTGTTGGCGATGTGCCGGACGGCGGTCTCGGTCTGGATGCCGACGAACTTCACGAAGTCGTCCACCTCGAAGACGGCCTTGGCGGTGTCCTCGACCTGCCAGACCACCACGGCGGCCATCTGGATCGGGTTGCCGTCGGCGTCGTTGACCTTGGCGGTCTCGGTCTCGTGGTTGCGGATCCGGGTGGAGATCCGGCGGCGCGAGGTGAGCGGGTTGACCCAGGTCAGGCCGTCGGCCCGGATGGTGCCCCGGTAGCGGCCGAACAACATGACCACCTGGGCCACGCCGGGGGCGACCACGGTGAGGCCGGCCCACAGCAGCAGGCCGGTGACGGCCAGCAGCGGGCCGACGCAGACCAGCGCGATGCCCGGCGCGCTGCCGTGGTGCGCGGCCAGCTCGGCAATCCCGACGATGGTGAGCGCGACGCCGCCGAGCACCGAGAGCAGGCAGACTCCGAGCATCGGCAGGCCGGCGCGGCCGGTTACCAGCCGCTCGGTGACCTTGGGGGTGGGCATCTGGGGCGTCGCGGTGGGGTGTTGCTGAGCGGCCATCGGACCGGCTCCTCTCGAATCCTCCGTTGAGTCCGTAATCACAGACCTAGCAAAGTGATATCACTTTACGTCCGGCGGTGGAAGGGGGGCCGGTCATGGGCGCACGGGGGGACGGCGTTTCCGGGCGGGTGACGTCACGGGGGGCGTTCATGAGCGGGGTGGCGTTCACGGGCGGGTGGTGTCCCCCGTGGCGTTCACCGGCGGGTGGCGTCGCGGGTGGCGATCACCACGGTTGCGTCCAGCTCCTCGTCCGCGACCACCCGGGCGGCGAGGCCGGCGCCACGCGCCACCGACAGCGCGGCCGGCAGCTGGCGCTCGCTGGTCTCGAACAGCAACGTGCCACCGGGCGCCAGCCAACCCGGTGCCTCGGCGACCATCCGGCGCAGCACGGCCAGCCCGTCCGGGCCGCCGTCCAGCGCCACCCGGGCCTCGTGTTCGCGGGCCTCGGCGGGCAGCAGGGCCAGCCGGTCCGTCGGCACATAGGGCACATTGGCGATCAGCAGCTCCACCGCGCCGCGCAGCCCGGTCGGCAGCGGATCGAACAGGTCGCCGGTCCACACCGCGCCGCGGTCCGCCAGGTTGCGGGCGGCGCAGGCGGTCGCGGCCGGATCGATGTCCGCCGCGTGCAGCTCCAGGTCGACGGCGGCGGCCAGCACCGCGCCGAGCGCCCCCGAACCGCAGCACAGGTCGACGGTCCGGAACCCGGTGCGGACCAGCCCGAGCGCCTGCCGGGCCAGGAACTCGGTGCGCCGCCGGGGCACGAACACCCCGGCGTCCACCGCGATCCGCAGACCGCAGAAGTCGGCCCAGCCGACGATGTGTTCGATCGGGTGCCCGGCCGCCCGGCGGTCGACCATGCGGGCCAGTTCGGCATCGGAGCGGGCGGCGGCGAGCAGCAGCTCCGCCTCCTCCTCGGCGAAGACGCAGCCGGCGGTGCGCAGCGTCGCGGCGACGGCGGGGATGGTGGCGGAGCGAACGGAGTCGGGCAGAGCGGTCATGGGAGAGCCTTCCGGGGATCCGAAGGGTACTCTCGCGGCTCAGCTCGACGAACGGCGACCGCGCGGGGTGAGTACCCGGACAACAGCAGCGTTGATGGGTCTCACCTCCTCGGTCGGGCCCCGCGATCGGCGGAGCGGCAGCGGCCCTCGGCGGGCCAACCGGGCAGAACCGTACCAGAAGGTCGGCTCGGCACAAGCCCGTTGGCGGTCCCACCCGAGTACGCGGCGTTTCGGTGGGCGCAGGTGCGGAGCCTGGTGGTGTGGTGGGGCAGGCGCACGGACGTGGTGGCGGCCCGGTCGGGGCTCGCGCGGATCGGGCCGTGCGGCCCGGCGGCGGGTGCGGCTCGGTTTCGGGCTCGGCCGGTCGTTCGGGTGCGGGCTCAGTTTCGGGCTCGGCCGGCCGTTCGGGTGCGGGCTCGGGCGAGGGTGAGCAGCAGCACCAGGCACAGTACGGCGGCGGTGCAGGCGAAGTACTGCACGGCGGCGAGGAGCCCGGTGAACGCGGCCAGGAAGCCGACGCCGACGACGGGTAGGCCGACGCCGAGGTAGAGGATCACGTAGAAGCTGGAGAGCACGTCGGCCCGGCGTTCGGCGGGGGCGGCCTGGTTGACGGCGGTGAGGCCGCCGAGGAAGGCCAACCCCTGGCCGACGCCCGCGACGACGGTGGCGGTGAGCAGCAGGGGCAGCGAGGAGAGGCCGCCCGCGAGGGCGAGCAGCAGCAACCCGCTTGCCAGCAGTGGCAGTCCGATGAGCTCCAGGGTGCGGACCGGCCTTCCGTAGCAGAGGAGTTGGGTGATCGCCGAGCAGGCCAGCAGCAGTGCCACGGCGGCACCGCCCAGGAGCAGGTTCCTGCTGCCGGAGAGGGTGGCGACATAGGTGGGGATCATGGTGAGGAAGAGCCCGACCACGGCGAAGGCGAGGAAGCCGGTCGTCCCGCTGCTGGCGAACAACGTCCGCATGGCAGCGGGGATTTCGGGGCGGCGGGGGCGCCAGCGGGTACGCGCGTCCGGTGCCGGGAGGGTGGCGATCGCTACCGCGGCCGGCACCAGCAGCGCGATCTCGAGCGCGAAGGGCAGCACCTGCGGCTCGGGGGCGTACTGGGCGAGCAGGCCGGCCAGGACCGGCCCGAGTCCCAGGCCTGCCACGGACGTTGCGGTCGACACCAGGGCCGCCTTGCGCCGGTCGCCGGCCGGTTCGAGTTCGGTCAGCGCGGCGGTCAGCGGCCCGGAAGCCGCGCCGACCGCGAGGCCCTGGAGGATCCGGGCGGCGAACAGCCATGCCGTGCTGGTGGCGAGGGCGAAGCCCAGCGAGCCCAGCGCGGCCACGGCGACGGCCGGCAGCAGCACGGCGCGGTGCCCGAGCGCGTCCGCGAGTGGGCCGGCCAGCAGGAGCGAGGGGATCAGTACGGCCACGTAGGCGGCGAAGATCAGTGTGACGACCAGGGGCGAGAAGCCGAACCGCGCCGCATAGCCGCGGTACAGGGGGGTCGGCAGGTTGGTGCCGGTGAGCAGGATCAGCAGTACGTAGCCGGTGGACCAGAAGCGTAAGGCTGAACGCGGGTCCTTCTGCGCGGAGTTGGTCTTCCCGCTCGAAGGGTCGTGGTGCGGCGGCCGGCTGCGGTGTGCGGCGGTGGGGTGATCGAGGGGCATGGGCGCTCCCAGTAGACATGTTCGAGTCTGCCGAACATAGCATGTGTTCGGACATCCTGAACATGCTGGATATGCTGGGACCATGGCCAGCCGTACCGCGACCGAACTCGTCCACCCCGACCGCGACCAACTGCGGTTCACCGCCGTGCTGGCCGCCCTCAGTGACCCGGTCCGGCTGGCCATCGTGGCCCGCCTGGCCGATGCCGAGCGCGAAGGCGGCGCCCTGGCCTGCACCACGTTCGCGCTGCCGGTCAGCAAGTCGACCCAGAGCGGCCACTTCAAGGTGCTGCGCGAGGCCGGCGTGATCCGCCAACACGACGAGGGCACCCGGAGGTTGAACCGCCTGCGCCGCGACGACCTGGATGCCCGCTTCCCCGGCCTGCTCGACCTCGCCGTCCCGCAGGGGCGCGAGGTGATCGCCGGCTGGTGAGGGGAAGCTTCACCACTTGCGCAAGCGTTTTCGTGGAGTGCGTGATGTTGGTCCGCCCCGAGGGCAGGAACCAGCAGGTTCGCGGAGGTTCGGGCAGCGGCTTGTCAGTGCGGTCCGCGACCAGGGACGGTCGGGGCGGCGTGGGCGAACGCCACCAGGTCGGCGTTGAGCTGTCGCCGGTGCGACAGGTGGAGCATGTGGGAGGCGTGCCGGTAGACCACGAGCCTGCTGCCGGGGATCAGCTCCGCCGAGCGGCGGCCGCAGGCTTCCAAGGGGGCGAAGGCGTCGCTGTCGCCGTGGATGACCAGCGCCGGGAGCCTGATCCGGCGCAGCTCGGCCCGGAAGTCGGCCGCCGTGTTGGCGGCGGTGCAGTCGACCGCCGCCTTGAGCGACACGCCCATCCAGTCCTGAATGGTCCGGTCCTTCTCCACCTGCGGTATCGAACAGCCGGGCAGCCCGTCACCGAAGGACAGTCGGGCGTTCTCCGCCACCCACTGGCCGTAGCCGACCCGAAGCCGGTCGAGCAGCGCTGCCGCCACGGTGGGCTCGACATCCAGGTGCGGGACTGTCGAACCCACCAGCGCGATGCGGGAGATGCGTTGGTCACCGTGCCTGCTGAGGTACCGCACCACCTCGCCGCCGCCCATCGAGTGCCCGATCAGGGTGACGTCGGTGAGGTCCAACGCCTCCAGCAGGGCGGCCAGGTCGTCGGCAAGGGTGTCGAACTCGTACCCGGTGCCGGGGTCGTCGGAGCGCCCGTGGCCTCGGCGGTCGTAGGCGATCGTGCGGTGACCGTGTTCAACCAGGTGTTGCATCTGGTGCTGCCACATTTGACTGCTCATCAGCATGCTGTGGATGAATACGACCGGTCGTCCGGTGCCCCAGTCCCGGTAGAACAGCTGTGTGCCGTCGGGGGTACGGATGGTCGGCATGATCGGCGTCCCTTCTTCTGACGGCCGGGGTGGCCGCTGACGCAACGATCCGCGGTGCCGCCGTGGAAGGGTCAAGTCCGGTTGCCGGTGGAACTCTCCCACGGCGGGAGAGTTCGCCTCTCGTCTCCGTCAGCGGGCGAACTTCTCGATGGCCGCAGGGGTGACGGGGGTGAAGAAATTGACGAGGTTGCCGTCCGGGTCGCGGACCAGGAGCGACCGGTTGCCCCAGGGCATCGTGGTGGGCTCGGTCACGAAGTCGGTGACGAAATCGGCCAGCTGCCGGTACACGCCGTCCACGTCGGCGACGAGGAATTCGATGATCACGCTGCTGTTGTCGGCCGGACGGGCCGAACCGGGCGCGAACAGCGCCACGGTGCGGGTGCTGCCGATCGCCAGGGTCGCGCGGGCGGTCCGCAGGTCGGCGAAGTCCTCGGTGGACCAGTCCGCCCGCACTCCGGTGGCCCGCTCGTAGAAGTCGACGAGGCGCGCGACATCGCTGGTGATGATCCGCATCGAAACGAGGTTCATGGTGCTCTCCTCAGGTTGCTGGAGCCGTTGCACCTCGCACGCTAGGACAGATAGTGGACAGAATCGGTCCGGTATCAGAGCTAGGCTCGTGACATGGGCCGACCTACCAGCCGCGTGCTCACCCTCCTGGAACTCCTGCAGTCGGGTGGCGTCAGAACGGTGGCCGAACTCGCCGACCGGCTCGGCGTCGACGGGCGCACCGTGCGGCGGTACGTGGACCACCTGGTCGACCTCGACATCCCCGTCGAGGCGGTCCGTGGCCGCTACGGCGGCTACCGGCTCGCCCCCGGGTACCGCCTGCCGCCGCTCATGCTCAACGACGACGAGGCGCTCGCCGTGCTGCTCGGCCTCGTCGCCGGCCGCAGGACAGGGCTGCTGACGGCGACGGAGACCGCGGGCGAGACGGCGGCGGCCAAGATCCGCCGGGTCCTGCCCGAGCGTCTCGCCCGCCGGCTCGACGCCGTCATGGAGACCCTCGCCTTCACGGCACCGCCGGGCGAGTCGGCCACGCCGGAGACAGGGGTCCTGCTCACGGTCGCCGATGCGGTACGCCATCGCCGCCCGCTCTCGATCAGGTACACCGCCCGAGACGGCCGACGCAGCGAACGCACGCTGCACCCGTACGGGATCGTCACCCATTCCGGCCGGTGGTACGTCACGGGCTCCGATCCCGAGATCGGCCAGGACCGGACCTTCCGGCTCGACCGCATCGCGGACGCGCGGAGCTTGCCGGGCTCATTCGAGCCGCCCACCGGACTCGACCCGGCACAGCGCGTCCTGTCGGGGCTCGCCGAGGCCGCGTACCGGCACGAAGTGACCCTGCGGATCCACGGGACGGTCGAACAGATCCGCGCCCGACTGCCTGCCAGCATCGCGAGCGTGACGGAGCCGGAGCCTGCGGAAGGCACGGATCCGCACGCCGAGCGCTGGCTCCACGTCGAATTGAGAGCAGAACGGCTCGACTGGTTGCCTCCTGTACTCGCCTCGCTCGACCGGCCGTTCGTCATCGAGCGACCGGACGAACTCCGAGACCTCGTCATCGCGCTCGCCGACCGGCTCGCCACCTCTGCCCGCCGGCACCATCAAGGGCCACCCGGGCCGAGCTGAACCTGGAGCGGTGCGGCTCGGGGGTGCCTACGGGGTGACCCGTCGGGCCGGTCGCCCCGGACAACTGGCAACCGGCCGGGCGGGGTTCAGTGGCGGGTGGCGAGTTGGAGGAAGGCGGACCAGGCGGCGGGGGTGAGGGTGAGGGCGGGGCCGTGCTGGTCTTTGGAGTCGCGGACGTGGATGGTGGTGGGGGTCTTTGCGATCTCCACGCACTGGCCACCCTCGGCGCTGCTGTGGCTGCTCTTGAACCAGGTGAGTTCCACGGGCCTGCTCCTGAGGGTCAGTGGCGGGTGGCGAGTTGGAGGAAGGCGGACCAGGCGGCGGGGGTGAGGGTGAGGGCGGGGCCGTGCTGGTCTTTGGAGTCGCGGACGTGGATGGTGGTGGGGGTCTTGGCGACCTCCACGCACTCGCCGCCCTCGGCGCTGCTGTGGCTGCTCTTGAACCAGGCGAGTTCCGTGGCGTTCATCGTTCTCCCAGGATCCTTAGAATCAGAGTCGCGGACTCGGACGGAGTGAGCGCCTGAGCCCGGAGGAGGCCGTACTGTGAGGCCAGGATACGGACCTCCTCCGTCACCGTGCAGAGACGACTGATGTTCTGCACCTCCAGGTAGCCGACCTGCGGCCGGCCCTTCGGGGTGAGGAGGGTGAACGGTCCGCTCATGCCCGCGTGTTCGGTGCGGTCCATCGGCATGACCTGAATCGACACGTTGCGCTGGCGGCCGACGCGGATCAGCTGTTCAAGTTGCCCGTGGTGTACGTCCCAGCCGCCGAGCGGCCGCCGCACGACGGCCTCCTCGATGATCCAGCTGAAGTCGGGGAGCGGCCACTTGTCCAGGATCGCCTGGCGGGCCAGTCGGGCCATCACCCGCTCCTCGATGATCTGTTCGGCCAGCAGCGGCCGACGCATGTAGTGCAGCGCCCGCGCGTGCTGCTCGGTCTGGAGGAGGCCGGGGATGAAGTGAGTGCTGTACCCGTGCAGCTCCACTGCCTCCGACTCCAGGCGAACGAAGTCCCGGAACCATGCCGGATGCTTCACCCGGGCCCGCGACTTCGCCGCCTCCAAGTCGGGCTTCAGCGCCAGCAGCAGCCCGCCGGCGTCCAGCACCTTGTCCACGACCTCCAGCATGTCGGGGTGCAGGGTGCGCCGGCCGCGCTCCAGTGAGGAGACCTGGTCCTCGCCGTAGCCGATCAGCTGGCCGAACTCGCGCTGCGTCAAGCCCTTGCGCTCGCGCAGCAGTTTGATCATCTTGCCGATGGCGCGGAAGAAGTCGGCCGCACCCTCGTGGTCTTCCGGCGCCTCCGGGCGCCTTTCCTCGTCCTGCTCAGCAATCGTCATCATGACCACCGCCCCTGACGCACGATCAATTCGGTTACGACCGCCCACCCGGACAAGCCCGCACAGCGCACTCGTACGCTTACGGTGAGTACCGGTAGTCGCCCTGGTCAGCGTACGCGCAAGTCGCCACGCTGAATGACATGACGACTGATTTCACTCTTGCGGAGCAGCCCGACCCTGTGTCCCGGGTCTGGTGGCACCTCCCGGCCACCCCGCTCGGCGCTCGGCGGGCCAGGCTGCACGCCGTCCAACAGGTGTGCGCGTGGGGCTGGAAGCCCGACTCGCACATGGTCGAGCGCGTCACGCTGATCGTTGCCGAGCTCGCGTCGAACGCCATCACGCACGGACGCCGTCGCGGATTCGGGTTCCAACTCCGGCTTTCCCTCGATCCGTTCGCCGGTCTGCCGAAGCTCCTGCGGATCGAGGTGACCGACCCGCGGGGTGAGCGCCTGCCGCGGCAGCAGGCGGGCGAGGCGTCGGCTGACGCCGAGTCGGGGCGCGGTCTGCTGATCGTGGACGCCCTCGCCGACCGCTGGGGCACGGAGCCCTACCCGCCGTCCGGCAAGACGCTCTGGTGCGAGCTGGACCTCGGGGGTTGAGGGCCCGCTGCGGTGCCCGGTGGCCCGGCCGGCCAGACCGATCAGGAATGGAGAAGCACCGGTCGCCGAGCCGCAACTAGCGTGGCGCCATGTTGCGTCCTGAAAGCTGGTCCAGGCTCGCGGGTGGGAGTCCCGTCCGGGTAGACACCGGAGTGCCCGGTAGCAGGTCCCGGTTCGTCGTGGAGACGCGGCGGGCTGAGCGGGATGTCAAGAGCCTCTTCGGAGGGAGCAAGCACGCGGGCCGTAGCGTCAAGCGAACCTTGCAGCCTCGTCACACGTACAGCGGAGAAGCCGAGCCCGTCATGCCGGGGCGAAGGCCACGTCCCAGGGGCCCTGTTCCGGGGTCAGCCCTTGGGGTTCTCCCGGGGTACGGAGGGCGGCACGTGTGCACAGTCTGGGCCGGAACAGGAGAGACCCGTCTGACCACGCCTTTCGTCGGGCAAGAGACCGGACGTATAAGCCGATGGTGAAGTCGTCCGGAGGGCAGCGGGAGTCCGATGGGGTCGTAGTACCGCTGATCGGTGTGCAACACAACGCGCCAGGAGGGAAGGGCCCCAACTTTGATCACGCTCGTGGCGGAGGTAAGCGCGAGGGCATGGCCGGAGAGAGTCCGGTCAACTACCCCGGCGGGGGAGACTCCGTCGTAGTGGACGGACGTGCGTCCGTCCTGAAAGTGCGACAACTTCAACGCGCGCTATGGACTGCGGCCAAGCAGTCGCCGGAGCGGCGTTTCCACGCCCTGTACGACCGTGTCCACAGGGGTGACGTCCTGTGGGAGGCGTGGGAGCGGGTCCGGGCCAACAGAGGGAGCGCTGGGGTGGATCGGGTCACCCTGGAGTTCGTGGAGAACCGGTACGGGGTTGGCCGGATGCTCGGCGAACTCCAGCAGGCTCTCCGCTCAGGCACGTATCGTCCCGCGCCGGCCAGGCGCGTGGACATCCCGAAACCACAGGGTGGCAAGCGGCCGCTGGGCATTCCCACGGTGCGCGACAGGGTGGCCCAGCAGGCGGCGAAGATCGTCCTGGAGTCGGTGTTCGAGGCGGATTTCCTGCCGTCCTCGTACGGGTACCGGCCCAGGCGGTCGGCGTTGCAGGCGATGGAGCGTCTTCGGACGGGCTTCATCGAGGGCCGCTGTGTCGTCGTGGAGTTCGACATCCGCAACTTCTTCGGCGAGATCGACCACGGTCGCCTCCTCGCGGAAGTCGGTCGGCGGGTGTCGGACCGCAGGGTGCTCAAGCTGCTGCGGTTGTGGCTTCAGGCGGGTGTGATGGTGGACGGGGAGGTTCGGCGGACGGTCGCCGGGACTCCGCAGGGCGGGGTGATCTCACCTCTGCTGGCCAACATCTACCTGCACGTCCTGGACGCCGAGCTTGCTCGGCGAGGTGTCGGTGAGCTGGTCCGGTACGCGGACGATGGTGTCGTTCTGTGTCGGTCGGTGGCCAATGCCCAGGTGGCCTTGGCGGCGGTCGGGGAGATCCTCGGCTCGTTGGGGCTGGAGCTTCATCCGGATAAGACGAAGGTGGTCGACCTCAGAGAGGGCCGGGAAGGACTCGACTTCCTCGGCTGCCACTTCAGAGCCCGCTTCTCGGGCCGGATGTGGGAGAAGTACCGTAAGCGGCGCTTCTACCTGCATCGCTGGCCGTCACAGGCGGCGATGAAGCGACTCCGGGAGAAGGTCCACGACAGGACCGACCGCCGCCGGTCGGGATGGGATATCCGTGACGTGATCGCGGAGTTGAATCCGATCCTGCGCGGCTGGGGCGCCTACTTCCGAACCGGGAACGCCGCCCGGAAGTTCAGACAGGTCGATGCCTACGTGGTGTGGCGGCTTCGCAGCCTCATGGTGAAGAAGCGGGGTCGCAACCTGCGTGCAGGGCAGGCCGCGGTCTGGACGGAAGAGTGGTTCAACGGGCACGGCCTGCACCGCCTGCGGGGCACCATCCGCTATCCGAAGACCGCGTAACCATGTCAAGAAGATCATCGGTAAGCCGTGTGCGGGAAAACCGCACGCACGGATTGAAAGGGGACGGAGGAACCGGGCCCGACAGGGCACCGCGCCTCCAACTACCAATGAGCGAATCCCCCTCCCACGTCGTCCTGGACGCCAAGGGCCTGCGAGCCCTCGCCCACCCGGTCCGGGTCCAACTGCTCGGCCTGCTGCGCCGGCACGGCGCCTCCACCGCCACCAAGCTGGCCACCGGGCTCGGACTCACCTCCGGCGCGACCAGCTACCACCTGCGCCGGCTCGCCGCCGCCGGTTTCGTCATCGAGGACACCGAGCGCGGCAACGCGCGCGAGCGCTGGTGGCGGGCCGTGCACCTGATGACCAGCCTCAACGAACTCGAACTGGCGAACAGCGAGGCCGGCCAGGCGTACCTCCAGTCCGTGGTCGCCGCCCTCAGCCGACGGGTCCAACGCGTCGTCAACGAGCTGCCGACGATGGCCGATCCATGGCGGGACACCTTCGACCTCAGCGACTGGTCGCTGCGCCTGACGCCCGAGGAGGCGCACCAGCTGAACGCCGAACTGGTCGCGGTGGTCCGTCGCTACCGCCGCGACCTGCCCGACACCGCCGAGGCTGCGCCGGCCGGCACCGCGCGCATCGGCCTGATCATCCAACAGATCCCGGAGCTTCCGGACGGGGACCAGGAGTGAAGTCGTCGGCCTGGATACCGGGTCCGCTGACCCGGCTGCTCATGGCCAACGGTGTCTCCTTACTGGGCACCCGGGTCGCCGCCATCGCCCTGCCGTGGTTCGTCCTGGTCACCACCGGCAGCGCGGCCCGCACCGGCCTGGTCGCCGCCTGCGAGTTGACGCCGTACGTGGTCTCCAAGGCGCTGAGTGGGCCGCTGGTCGATCGGTTGGGGGCCCGCAGGACCTCGGTCGCCGCCGACCTGTTCAGTGCCGTCGCCGCCGGTCTGGTGCCGCTGCTGCACGCAGCGGGTCTGCTCTCCTTCCCGCTGCTGCTGGTGATCACCGCGGTGCTGGGCACCATGCGCGGACCGGGCGACCTCGCCAAGTACGTGATGGTGCCGGAACTCGCCGAGCGTGCCGGGCAACCGCTGGAACGGGCCAGCGGGATGGTCTCGGTGGCGGAACGGCTGGCCCAGGGCGCCCTCGGGCCGGCGGTCGGCGGCCTGCTGGTGACGCTCTGCGGGCCGATGACCGCGGTGCTGGTGAACGCGGGTTCCTTCGTGGTGGTCGCGGCGGCCGTCGGCCTCGGCCTGCCGCAGGGCAGCGGCGCGCCCGCTGGATCGGGCGTACCCGCTGGGTCGGCCGAGTCCGTGACGGAAGCCGGCGCGACCGGCGGCCAGGCACCAGAGGTCGGCTACTGGCGGCAGTTCGGCGAGGGGCTGGCCTTCCTGCGCTCCGATGGCCTGCTGCTCGCCCTCACGGCCATGGTCGCCTTGACCAATCTGCTGGACGCGGCGTTCAGTTCGGTGCTGCTGCCGGTCTGGGTCGAGCGGTCGGACCACGGCGCGAGCGTGCTCGGCCTGCTGTTCGCGGTGAGCGGTTTCGCCGGCGTGGGCGGCAGCCTGATCGCCGCGGCCGCCGCCCACAAGCTGCCGCGCCGACCGGTCTTCTTCCTCGCCTTCCTGTTCGCCGGAGCACCCCGGTTCGTCGCGCCGGCCCTCGGGCTGCCGCTGCCGGCGGTCGTGCTGGTCTTCCTCTGCAACGGCTTCTCCGCCGGTTTCCTCAACCCGATCCTGGGCGCGATCGAGTACGAGCGGATCCCGCGTCACATGCTCGGCCGCGTGGGCGCGATCGGTGACGCGGTCAGCTGGGCCGGTGTTCCGCTGGGCGGGATCCTCGGCGGGGTCGTGGTGGGCGCCGTCGGCCTGGTGCCGGCGCTGCTGATCGGCGGCACCGCCTACGCACTGGTCACCAACCTGACCGGCCTGCGGCCCGAGTGGCGCGCCATGAACCGCAGATCCGACGAATCCCGGACGGTGGAGGCGTCGGGGACCGCAGGAGCCTCAGGCGCCCCCGAAAGGCCGGAGGTGGCGGAGGTCTCTGCGACCCCGGGGACGTCAGAAGTGCCCTGGGACCTCAGGTGATGCACGGCCTCGCCACTCAGTTCCGGCATGGCGACGACCTGATCCATCCACCCTGACCTGATCCATTCACCCTGATCGCGCCTGCCGCGCGGCGCGCCCGCCGCGCGGCAGCCACGAGCGAGCCTTGCGAACGCGCGAGTCAGACACCGAAGTTGAGGCCGTACCAGGCGGCCGGGGAGGTCGCGGTGACGAAGTCCATCGGGACGACGCCCAGTGCCGGGCGGCTGCCGTGGTCCAGCCCCGGCAGGTAGCCGGAGAGCTCGGAGTTCATCGCGTCGGCGGCCTGCTGCGGCCACAGGCCCCAGCCGGAGGACGAGGTGAAGGTGATGAAGAGCCGCTGCGGATCGGTGGCGGCTCCGGCCGCGTTCAGATGGGCTTGGACTTCGGGCCACTTGCGGGAGTAGAAGTCGAAGATGGTGCCGATGTCGTAGTCGTCCTCCAGGTCCGTCAGCGGACCGTTCCAGCCGATGCCCGGCAGGCCGCCGTTGTCCGCGAGCAGCACCACCCGGCCGCGCACCTCGCCCAGGGCGGGGATCCGGTCCTCCATCCAGAACAGGCCTGGCCAGCGACTGAGGTAGGTGTCGAAGACGGCCGCGAAGTCCGCGTCGGAGACCGTGGAGTACTCCTGCTTGACCCGCATCAGCACGGTCTCACCGGGGTGTTGGGCGAGGAATGCCTGGCAGTCGTTGAGGATGTCGCCGAAGAAGACGTTCTGGAAGAACTGCGAGTGGTGGATCGCGAAGACGCCGTTGATCGCCCGGCAGCGCATGTCCAGGAAGCGGATCCCGGCGCCGAGTTGGTCGGGCACGGACAGGTTCTGGCACTGGACGAGCGGGCCGCCGTAGAGCGCGCAGGTCTCATGGGTGCCGGGCAGGGTCAGCCGGGCCAGTGGTGAGCTGTCGGGCAGCGCGGCCAGCCAGTCGGCACCGCCGGGCAACGATGCGGCGCGGGCGGTGCTGAGGGCGCCGAGCCCGGCCAGCGCACCCGCTGCGCCGAGCACGACCGCGGAGCGGGTGAAGTCGCGCCGACTCAGTTGAGGTCCGGTCAGGTCCATGAAGGAACTCCCTTGGTAGCCGTGCGGGTTCGCCGATACTGGCATGCACATTATTGGGGGAGTGGGGCCCTGCGCACAGAGGGCGGTACGGGCTGACGGAGAGAGCGTCGGCTGCCGGCTACTGGTGAGCCGCCGCATCACGATCAGCCCCACCCGATCCGCCTGGCTCTACGGCTGCTCGGTCAGGCTGCCACCCAACCGTGCAGCACGGCATCGACACGGTGATGAGTGCCACGCCCTGCCCCGGACCGACCGGGTTCGGGGCGGTTCAGGGACCGGTTCAGGAGCCGGTCGGCGCGGTGCCGGCGTGCTGGACCACCGGCAGGGCTGCCTTCGCGTAGTCGGCCATCCGGTCGAAGACCGAGGTGAGAAGCTGGTCCGTGAGCGGGGTGGTGCTGGAGACGTCCACCTGCACCGTGAGCCACAGGTTGCTCTGCCGCACCACCAGCGTGAGCGTCTCGACGGTCGGCATGGACACCTTGTTGATGAAGCGGAACGCTTCGGTTCCCACGCCTGGCACCGGGGTTGTGGCGGCGTCCTTCGCGAGCTCGTCCCGGTCCGTGCCCTGCTCGGTCGGGAGCTCCGTCTTCGAGGTGTCGACGTCGTGCCAGAATGTCAGCTTGGTCTCGACCGTGCCTCCTGGCTTCGAGTAGTCGGGCGTTCCGTTCATCTGGTGGCCGACGTCCTGTCGGCAGTCGACCGTCTGCTCCGTGTCCGTGGCGGAGGTTGTGTTGCCGATGGTGTTCGTATCGGTCGGCGCTCCCAGGGGGTCGGCGAAGGATGCATAGCTCAGGAGTTTGCAGGTTGCGGTGAGCCCTGCGGGGACGCGGAACGCCCCGGGCCCGGAGGAGTCGGCGACGTCCGCCGACCCGGTCGACTTCGCGCTGTCGCACGCGGTGGCGGTACCGGCGAAGAGCAGTGCCACGGCCAGCGCGGCGAGCTGACGTCTCATCATGGCGGCAGCGTAACGGCGATCACCGACGGGCGGCGGGGCGTTTCCGTGACACCGTGACAGGCTGCCCTGCTCCGCTACTGCTTGGAGTTCGCTGAGTACGGCTCCCAGGGTCGGCTGCGCCGCGCCACCGGGGCGGCACCGTTGAAGGCACTGGACCAAACGTGCGCGACAGGGTGCCCCGCCCGGAGGCGTGCCGAACTGCCCGTGCACGCCTCGGCCGAGGAACTCCTGCGGGTGCAGCACGCACAGCAGTTGGACCGGCAGCTCGACCTGTGCGGTCGGGCCGTCGCCGACCAGGAGACCGGCAGAACGGCGGCTGCCTCGCGGGAGGGGAACGGGCAGGGCCAGAGGCGAGCCAATCGCTCAGCTCTGACTGGACGTTGGGGCTCGCCGCGGCTGCCCCGGCCTCGATCGGGATGAGCGCGTCGACTCGCTCGGGGTGGGTGGCGGCGGTGAGCATGGCGGTGTGGCCACCAAGTGACTGGCCGACCAGTACGGCCTCGCGCAGGTCAAGCGCCTCCAGAACCGTCGCCGTGTCGGCGACGTACGCGGCGCGCGAGACGTCGCCGGGCCGGCGTTCGTCGATCGCGACCACGCGGTGACGGGGGCACAGCCGTGCCGTGCGGGCGTCCCACTCGCCGGCGTGCCCGGCCGGACCGGGCAGCAGAACGACGGGCCGGCCCGTGCCGTCCGTGTCGCGACAGGAGAGGCGGACGCTCCCGCGGATCACGGTGTGTTCGGCCCGGGTCATGTGTGCGGCTCCGTACGTACGTGTCGGTGGGTCCCGGACGGTCGATCGGGGGAAGGCTACAGCCGGCCCCTGGTGCGGGGCCGGTGACTTGCAGGACACCGCAGCCGCGCTGACCACGAGGACCACGAGGACCACGAGGACCACGAGCCGATCCGGCGGGTTCCACCCCGGCTTCGGCGCGGAGGAAGGCGCAGGCGCGCTGGAAGGCGGCGACACGCGCGAGGCCGCCGATCCTCAGGCGGCCGCCGGTGCCTGGCTGAGTGAGCGGTTTTCGCCCGCGGCACGCCTTCGGCGGGTTCTGCTGCTGACCGGGATGCCCCTCCCGGGGCAAAGGGGGGAGGCTCCCGCCTCCGGCGCGGTGGGCCCCGGCTCGCAATTGCCACCCGGCAAAGTGGGCCCGTTCGGCCTTGGTGCGGGGCAGGAGCGCGAGTAACCTGGAAGGTGGCCTGCAGGGCGAGCGAGGGAGTTCGACCGGATGGGCCCCGGGTGATGGGCGGAGGCTCCGCGCGGGGCTGTTTGTCGGCGGTCGGGCTGAGAGGCTGAAAGGTCTGTGAGACCGGAAGGCGACCTCCAACACCTGATCCGGACAATGCCGGCGAAGGGAGCCCACCTTGCAGGTTGTGCCGTGCGCAAAGCCCGTCCACGCCGGCACGGGGGTGGCAGGGGCCGCCGGGAGAACACGGCGGCGGTAGCCGCTGCGACGGTCACCTTGTGCCTGGGCCGAACGGCCCACCTGATGAGAGCCGGCCGGGCTCAGTGCGGCCGATCCGGGCGCTGCGCTGGGCGCCGACGACCTGCCCGCGCCGCCCGCGATCGTTCCGGGAGTGGGGCTCGGTGAACCAGGGGGCGGTACGAGCACCGTCAACGGCTGGCTAGGGTGAGCGCATGAACGCCGCCGCACTGTCTCCCGAGTTCCTGGCCTTCTGGGTCGAGCGCCACCTCTGCACCCTGACCACCCTGCGGCCCGACGGCACCCCGCACGTGGTTCCGGTGGGCGCCACCTTCGACCCGCAGACCGGGACCGCCCGGGTGATCACCAGCGCGGGCAGCCGCAAGGCGCGCAATGTGGCGGCGGCCGGCCCGGAAGGGGCCAGGGTGGCGCTCTGCCAGGTGGACGGCGGGCGGTGGGCCACCCTGGAGGGGCGGGCGTTGCTGCGGACCGAACCGGCCGCGGTGGCCGACGCGGAGGAGCGTTACACCCGCCGCTACCGCACGCCGAGGCCGAACCCCGAGCGGGTCGTGATCGAGATCCGGGTGACCCGCACCCTCGGGCGCGGTGTCAGCCCGCGAGCGGGCGACTGACCGGCCGTCAACAGCCGGTGGTGACCCGGCGCAGCGCCTGCAGTACGGCCGGCTCGATCCCCAGCACCCGGGCGCGGAGCAGCACAGGGTGCGCTCGCAGCGCGGCGCCGGCCCGTTCGTACTCCGCCCAGCGGCGGTCGAACTCGCGCTGCTCCGCGTCCTCCCAGGTGCAGCGCTGGACCGCCTGGTGCGGAGCGGGGAACGCGGCCCGGCGGCGGTCCCGCACGGCCAGTGCGTAGTCGCCCACCGCCCGGTCGGCGCACAGCAGTTGCTGCTGGAGCGCGATGAGGTCGTCGGGCAGGGAGAGCGGCAGGGCGGTCGCGGTGGGCACGGTGGAGACGCTAGACGGCGGGTGTGACAACCGGGAGCTGCGGTGCTGAGGCCGTGTCGTGGGTCCGCCCGGTCACGGCCCGGGCATCACAGCCCGGCTGGGGAAGGCGCAGCTGCCGGCTGGCATCGCGGCGATCGCACTCCCGTGCGAGCCGGAGTCTTCTCGCGAGACCACTGCCGCGGCGACGGCGCCGAGCCCGACCAGGGCCCGACCAGAACGCCAGGTCCGAAATCCGCCGGTCCCGGCCTTCCGGAGGCGGCACAGTGGAGAGGTAGCAGAATCAGCAGGGAAAGAGAGGCAGACCGCTGTGGGCAGCACCGTTCAATCGAGCACGATGACGAGCACGGGGATGGGCGGCATCGTCCACACCACCGTCGACAGCCCGCTCGGGCCGCTGCTGCTGGTCGGCGAGCGGGACGCCGCCGCCCCGGGTGGTGTCGCGCTGCGTTCGCTCTCGATGTCCGGGCAGAAGCGCGCCGCCGTCCTCCAGGACGGCTGGGTGGACGAACCGGCGGCCTTCGCCGGGATCGCCGAGCAGCTGCGCGGCTACTTCGCGGGTGAGCTGACCGACTTCACCATCGAATTGCGGGCCGCGGGCACGGAGTTCCAGCGGCGGGTCTGGCAGGCCCTCGACGCCATTCCGTACGGCGCCACCACCACCTATGGACGGCTCGCCGAGCGGATCGGGGCACCGCGCGCGGCGGTGCGGGCGGTCGGTGCCGCGATCGGGGCCAACCCGCTGCTGCTCGTGCGGCCGTGCCACCGGGTGGTCGGCGCGAACGGCGCCCTCACCGGCTACGCGGGCGGGCTGGAGCGCAAGGAGTTCCTGCTTGCGCGCGAGGGCGCCGTGCCGCAGCCGCTCGGTTGATCACGTTGCGCGGGTGGGGAGGGCGATCGGCCCGCACCCGCTCGGCTGGTCACGGTGCGCGGGTGGGGAAGCCGGTCGCAGCGCACCTGCTCGGCTGATCACGGTGCGCGGCTGGGGAGGGCGATCGCCCCGCACCCGCGCACCGTGCGCAGTGGTGGCGCTACTCCGTCGGCTCGACGCCGCGCAGCCGGCTCAGCAGCTCGGCGGCCACCCAGTCCAGGGCGTCGTTCAGCTGCCGTGCGTCCAGCGGCATCCAGAGCGAGACCAGCGACAGGCCTGCGGTGCCGAGCCGGCCGAGCGCATCGACCAGCTGTGCCGTGCTCGCGCCGGGCCCGCCCAGTGGCTCACCGGGCAGTGGCACCGAAGGCTCGAACCCCGGCGGCACCAGGAAGCACACCGAGGAGAGCATCAGATCCCCCGGATCCCGGTCGAGCTGCTCGCCGTGGGCAGCCAGCCGCCGCCGCACCTCGTGCACCTGCTCCGGCGTGCTCACCCCACCGTGCCAGCCGTCACCGAACCGCAGCGCCCGCCGCAGTGCGGCGTCACTGTGCCCGCCGACCCAGATCTCCGGTCCGCCCTTGGCACGCGGCGCCGTCGCAGGCACCGCCTTGGCCAGCGTGGTGAACCGACCCTCGAAGTCGACCGGCACACCGTTCCAGAGCGCCCGCAGCACGGCCAGTGCCTCGTCGGTGCGGGCGCCGCGCTGCCGTACGTCGAGCCCGAGAGCGGCGAACTCCGCCGGATCCCAGCCGGTGCCGACACCGAGCGCGAACCGTCCGCCGGAGAGCACGTCCAGTCCTGCCGCCTGCTGGGCGACCGTGAGCGGGTGCCGGTAGGGCAGCGCCAGGATGCTGGTGGCCAGCCGGATCCGCGAGGTCGCCCCGGCCACCGCCGAGAGCAGGGTCAGCGGGTCGAGCACGGCGCCGCCCTCGCTGTGCAGCACGTGGTCCGACGCCAGCAGGTAGTCGAGGCCGAGCCGTTCGGCCAGCAGCGCGGTCTGCAGGACCAGTCCGCCGGCACCCGTCGGCCAGCGCGGCGGTTCCAGGGAAACTCCCAGCCGCATGGTGAACTGCCACCTCTCCCGAGTCGCGGGACCGGCGGGCCGCCCGTCCCAGGCGCCACCCTAGAAAATACCTGACAGCACGTCAGCCGTGACAGGGCGGCCAGGTCACCGCGGGTGGCCACGCCGGCAGTAATGTTGTGCTCTGCAACCAGCACCCACTGGTAACCGTAGCCCTTGTCCTGTAGGAGACGTCGTTGTCCGGCCGAGACGCCTCGATCGAGACCATCCAGCGCGAGCTGACCGCCTTCGCCCGGCGGGCCCGGCACAAGGCCTCGCAGCTGCACCCCGAGCTGTCCCTGGTGAGCTACAGCATGCTCGACCTGATGAACGAGCGCGGCGGCTGCCGGGCAGCCGACCTGGCGGCCCACTTCATGCTCGACAAGTCCACGGTCAGCCGGCAGGTCGGCGCCCTGGAGAAACTCGGGGTGATCGTCCGGGAGGTGGATCCCGACGACCACCGCGGTCAGATCCTGCGACCCAGCGAGGCGGGTCTGAAGTTGCTCAACGAGGCCTACCAGATGCGCCGGCAGTCGTTCCTGGAGCGGTTCACCGACTGGGACGACGAGGACCTGGCCGGCTTCGCGCGCTACCTGGTCCGCTACGGCGAAGCCGACTGACGTCCGCCCGGGCCCGCTCGGCACGTCCCCGCCGAGGTCGTCCCGACGGCGCCCGAGGCCGTCGCGACGAGGCCCGAGGCGGTTCGACGAGCCCCGAGGCCGTCGCGATGAGCCCTGAGGCCGTCGCGATGCGGCCCGAGGCCGTTCCGCCGCGAGGCCCGAGGCCGTTCATCCGAGGCCCGAGGCTGTCCGATGGAGCCCGGGGCCGTCCCGGGAAACGCCGAAGCCGGTCGGCCCGACGCGGAGTCGGGCCGACCGGCCGAGGGCTGAGAGGGAGTCAGCGGTACAGCGCCACCGGTCGGTCGGACAGGTCCGACCGGTGAGTCAGGGGCACCAGCCTCTTAGTAGGCGTGGTGGACCTGCCAGAACGCCCAGGCGGCGTTCGGGCTGCCGTAGGTCTGGTTCATGTACTGCAGGGCCCAGCGCAGCTGAGTGGCCGGGTTGGTCTGCCAGTCGGCACCGGCGGACGCCATCTTGTTGCCGGGCAGGGCCTGCGGCAGGCCGTAGGCGCCGGAGCTCGGGTTGGTGGCGCTCACGTTCCAGCCGCTCTCGTGGCTGATGATCTGGTCGAACGAGGCCAGCTGGTCGGCCGGGACGATCGAGGCGGCCAGCGCCTGCAGCGAGCCCGGGGCGGCGGCGACCGGCGCCGGGGCGGCGGCCTTGGTGGCGGTCTGCGCGACGGCGGCGGTGGTGTGGACGGCCGGCGCGGACTGGTGCTGGACCGGGGCGCTCTGCTGGGCCGGCGCCGGGGCGGCGGCCTGCTGCTGGGCGCCACCCAGGGTCAGGTGCTGGCCCGGGTAGATCACGTTCGGGCCCGAGGGGAGGACCGACTTGTTCAGCTCGTACAGCTTCTGCCAGCCACCCTGCACGTTGTGGGCGTTGGCGATCTTGAACAGGGTGTCGCCGGCGACGACGGTGTAGCTCGCGGGGGCGGCCGGGGTCGCGGCGTGGACCGGGGCGGCCTGGACGGCGTGGTGGCCGTAGGTGGAGCCCTGGTGCTGCGGGGTGGCCGCGTTGGCGCCACCGGCGGCGATCAGCGGGAGACCCGCACCCACACCGGCCAGGACGGCGACGGAGACGGCGCGCTTGAGGGCGGAGCGGCTGGGCAGGCTGGGACGACCGTTGGTCGAAAGCATGAAGTGTTCCTCTCCCACGCCTGCGAGGTGAGCTGTCGGGTTCGGGCTGGAGTTGCCCGGCCGCGCTAGGCACGGCTTCACCCCAAGCCCCGCCCGGAGAAGTTCCAGGTGGGGCGGTCTTACCTGTGGTTCCCCCGCCCTTGCCGTGGTGCTTGGGTGCACGTGCTCGCTCGGTCCGGCGGCAAGGCTCGGCGTTCCGGAGAGCGAGGTTCGTGTGAGGACGAACGAGAAGAACCGTAAACAAACCAATGGCCGTATCACAAGCTGATGTGAGCTGTCTCATGTTTCGGCCGCAGCAGCCACGGGGGTGGACAGGGGCCTGCTGACAGCAGGTCAGCCGGCGTGCCAGCCGGTCGGGTCCACACCTCCGGCAATCGCCTCCGCCGGGTCGTACGGCTGCCTCGTCAGGATGAGTCCGCCCAGGTCAAGGTGGGTGACCGAGCCGTCGGCGGCATGGCCGACCCGCAGTGGCTCACCCGCGTAGTAGCCGCTCAGGCAGGTCCAGCTGCCGTCGGCCTCGGGGCGCAGCCGAGTCGGTGTCGAGCCGGTGGTCAGCTCCCGCAGCTCCAGCTCGCCGCCGGCCCGCAGGTGCACGGCGAGCGAGGTCGTCCCCCAGTACCAGGGGCCGGTCAGCGCCAGCAGTCGCGGATCGGCGTCGGTGAACGGGCGCCACGGCGTGGGGAACCGCGGCTCGTGCTCGGCCACGATGCGCACCAGATCGGCGGCGATGGTCCCGGCGGACGTGCCGGACGTCACATTGGCCAGCGCGACGCCCGCCAGATCCTCGCTCTCGCTCGCCCACAGCCCGGCCACGAAGCCCGGGATCGACCCGCCGTGGCCCGCCAGCAGCCGGCCGCCGTGCCGCTTCAGTTGCAGGCCCAGGCCGTAGCAGAGCGTCCAGTCGCCCTCCGGCGCGCTGGCCGGCCGACGCATCTCGGCCAGCGTCTCGGCGCTCAACACCTTGTCGTCCCCGCCGACCAGGAATGCCGCCCACCGACACAAGTCGGCTGCCGTGGACCAGAGTTGGCCAGCCGGGGCCATCTCCCCGGTGTCGGTGAGCGGCTCCGGCAGCATCACGTCGGCCCACGGGTGCACCGCGAACCCGCCCGCGTGCGGCGCCTGCGGCAGCAGCGTGGTGCGGATCAGGCCCAGCGGCTCCAGCACCTCGTGGCGCAGCACTTCCCCCCACGGCTCGCCGCGCAGCCGCGCGACGAGGGCGCCCAGCAGCGCGTAACCCGGATTGGAGTAGCGGAAGCGCTCCCCGGCCGGGAACCGGAACGGCTGCTCCTCCAGCAGATCGGCCGGCTCCGGGCGGAGCGGGACCGGGGTGCGCTCCCACCACGGGCCGGGCGGCTCCGCGGCCAGTCCCGCGGTGTGCGAGAGCAGCTCGCGGATGGTCGCGTGCCCGGCGGCGGTGCCGGGCAGGTGCTGCTCCAGCGGATCGGCCAGATCGAGCAGGCCCTCGTCGCGCAGCCGCAGCACGAGCACCGCGGTGAAGGTCTTGGTGATCGAGCCGATCCGGAACTGCACGTTGGCGTCGGGGGCATGGCCCTCGATCATGCTGCGCGCACCGGACCAGGCCATCCGCCCGCCCCGCATCACGGCCCCGACCAGCGAGGGCGTCCGGCCCTCCGCCTGGCCGACCGCGATCCGGTGGAGCAGGGCCCGGCGGGTCTGCGGAAGCAGTTCGAGCGGGAGCAACTCGTCGGGGAGGACCGACATCTGACCTCGCATTCGCAGCTGTGAGGGTGGCCGACGAACGACCATACCCGGCCTGACCCGCGCCGGCCCGGAAATCGGCAGCCGACCGGACCGGGCACGGCCGATCCGTCCGGCCCCGGCGGGAACCCGCGGGCTTCCTGGGAACGCTCCTCTATAAGCTCTGCGGCATGAGACGTCGGACCCTGCCCGCCCCCGCCCCGCTGCCGCAGCGGCAGGGCGTCGACCCGGTGCGGGTCCGCCTGCCGTTGGACGGCTCCTGGGCCACGGTCGCCGACTACCTGGCGCACCGGCTCCCGGACGGGGTGGGGGCCCGGCTCGCCGAGATGCTCCGGGACGGCGAGGTCGTCACCGCCGACGGCCCGATCGACGCCGCCACCCCTTATCGCCCCGGTGCCAGCGTCTGGTTCCACCGCGACCTGCCCGCCGAGGCGCCGGTCCCGTTCCCCGTGGAGCTGGTGCACCGGGACGAGCACCTGGTGGTGATCGACAAGCCGCACTTCCTGGCGACCACGCCGCGCGGCAGTCATGTGGTGGAGACGGCGCTCTCCCGGCTGCGCAGCGAGCTGGACCTGCCCCACCTGGTGCCCGCCCACCGGCTGGACCGGCTGACCGCCGGCCTGGTGATGTTCGTCGCCGACCCCTGGGCGCGCGGCGCCTACCAGGGGCTGTTCCGGGACCGCCTGGTGCACAAGGAGTACCAGGCGGTGGCGCCCTACCGGCCCGAGCTGGAGCGGCCGCGCACCGTGCGCAGCCGGATGGTCAAGGAGCGCGGGGTGATCGCGGCCCGGGAGGAGCCCGGGGAGGTGAACGCCGTCAGCCGGGTCGAGCTGCTGGAGCGGCGCGGCGGGCTCGCCCGCTACCGGCTGGAGCCGCTGACCGGGCGTACCCACCAGCTGCGGCTGCACATGAGCTCGCTGGGCGCGCCGATCGTCGGCGACCCGGTCTATCCCGTGGTGCTGCCGCCCGCCGCACCGGACGACTTCAGCCGGCCGCTGCAGCTGCTGGCGACCACTTTGGAGTTCACCGATCCGATCACCGGGCGCGAGGTGCGGCTGCGGTCGCGCCGGACCCTGGCGGCCTGGGCCGACCAAGGCGTCTGCCAAGACGTCGACGAAGGCACGGACAAGGGTGCCGGCCGGGGCGCCGACCGGAACGCCGACCGGAACGCCGACCAAGACCTCGTGGAGCCCCGATGACCGGGACGCCGGACCGCCGGCTCGCCGAACTGCGCGAGCTGCTCTTCGCCCGCCCCGCGATGGCCCGCGAGCTGCCGGGCTTCGACCCCGAGGCGGCGCCGGCCGGTCCGGTGGAGCTGTTCGTCGACTGGCTGACGGGGGCGCTGCGGGCAGAGGTGCCCGACGCGCAGGTGGCGGTGCTCGGCACCACCGGATTGGACGGCACCCCGGACGGGCGGGTGGTGACGCTGCGCGAAGTGGACCCCGAGGCGGGTGTCTGGTCGTTCCACGCGGGCGCCAGCAGCCCCAAGGGGCGCCAGCTGGCGGCGGACCCCCGTGCGTCGCTCACCTGGTACTGGCCGGCGCAGGGCCGGCAGGTGCGGCTTCGCGGACCGGTGGTGACCACGCCGGCCGAGCGGATGGCCGAGGTGTTCCGGCGGCTGAGCCGGAAGAGTCGGGTGGCGGCACTGGTCGGGCGGCAGAGCGAGCCGCTGGCCGACTCGGACGAGTTCCGCGCGGCCTGGCAGGAGGCGGACCGGCGGTTGGCCGAGGCGCCGGACCTGGTGGACCCGGGGTATGCCGAGTACGGGGTGCGGGCCGAGCAGGTGGAGTTCTGGCAGGGCGCTGCCGAACGGCACCACGTCAGGCTGGTCTACCGCCGGGTCGGTGACGCCTGGACGCGCGAGCTCGTGTGGCCGTGAAGCGGTGGTGACCAGGGCCGTGGAGCGGGGGTGACCCAGGGCCGTGGAGCGGGGGTGACCAGGGCCGTGGAGCGGTGGTGGGCCCGGCCCGCGCGTGTGGTCCGGGCCACGGGAGGCCCGGATTCTCACCGAGCGCGGCGCGGGGATGACGCTCAGCCGACAATCGGACGCCATTTTCCGGTGGGCTGCATCACATCGGAGCTCGGAAAGCCTTGGCGCTTTGCCGAGTTTTCGGTGGTTTTGGTCCGATTTATCCCTGGAGTTTCCGCGGGTAATGGGCTCTGACCTGCGGGGATCCAAAATGGTTGAAACCGGACATCCGGTTGCCTAACTTCGATCTCAGCGCAGCGAGCGCTACCCGGGATCACCCGAACGCCCCACCGCGATTCACGTGGTGCGGAGCGGGTGCGCCGGGACGGATGCGGGACGTCGGACACGTCACCCTCCGTCCAACCGGCGCGGCCGGGAACCACGTCAGACACCTGGCCTTGGTTCCGTGCGGCCCCTGGGACCTTGTCGAGAGGGACAACATTGACTTTCCGTAACGAGAACGCCGCCACCACCACCGCCGCCACCGAGACCCCGAAGAAGCGCAACCGGGTCCGGATGGCCCTCATGGGTGGCGTGATCGCCGCCCTTCCGGTGGCGGGCCTCGTCACGGCCACCACGGCCTCCGCCGCGCCCACCTCCACCTGGGACGCGGTCGCCCAGTGCGAGAGCACCGGCAACTGGAGCATCAACAGCGGCAACGGGTTCTCCGGCGGTCTGCAGTTCACCCCGTCGACCTGGGCCGCGTACGGCGGCACCCAGTACGCGCCGGCCGCCTACCAGGCGACCAAGGCGCAGCAGATCGCGGTCGCCGAGAAGGTCCTGGCGGACCAGGGTCCGGGCGCCTGGCCGATCTGCTCCGTCAAGGCGGGCCTGACCGCCGGTGGCGCCCCCGCCCAGGTGGACACCTCCACCCCGGCCACCGCCACCACCAACAACACCACCAGCACTCCCGCGAAGAGCGCCCCGGCCGCCCCGGCCAAGCAGAGCGCCCCGGCCAAGCAGAGCGCCCCGGTGAAGCAGGCTGCCGCCCCGGCCCCGCACCAGCCCGCCAAGCAGGCTGCCGCCCCGGCTCCGCAGCAGCCCGCCAAGCCGGCTGCCGCCCCGGCTCCGCAGCAGCCCGCCAAGCCGGCTGCCGCCCCGGCCCCGCAGCAGCCCGCCAAGCCGGCCGCCCCCGCCGCGCCGAAGTCCGACGCGGGCCAGGGCCACCGCGACCACCGCGTCGCCAAGGCCAACGGCGGCAGCTACACCGTCAAGAGCGGTGACACCCTGAGCGCCATCGCCGCCGCCCACGGCGTCAGCGTCCAGTCGCTGTACAACGAGAACGCCAAGGTCATCGGTGGCGACATGAACCTGATCATGCCCGGCCAGGTGCTGAGCATCTGACCAGAGGTCAACTGACCCCGCGGCCAACGCCGTCCGCGGCGCACGCCCCGCGCCCCGACCCGCTCCGGCGGGCCGGGGCGCGGGGCTGTTCCACGGGCGGCGCGGCCTATGCTGCTCCCAGCCGAGTCCCCACCGAGGAGTAGCCGTGGTCAACCCGCTCACGCACGGTTCCGTCGAGGTCAACGGAATACGTCTGCACGTCGCCGAGCAGGGGGAGGGGCCGCTGGTCCTGCTGCTGCACGGCTTCCCCGAGAGCTGGTACTCCTGGCGGCACCAGTTCGAGCCCCTCGCCGCGGCCGGCTACCGGGTGGTGGCCCCCGACCAGCGCGGCTACGCACGCAGCGACCGCCCCGCCGATGTGGCGTCGTACACGCTGCTCCACCTGGTCGGCGACGTGGTGGCGCTGATCAAGGCGCTGGGCGAGGAGTCGGCCGTGGTGGTCGGGCACGACTGGGGTGCGCCGGTCGCCTGGCTCACCGCCGCACTCCGCCCCGACCTGGTGCGCGGCGTCGCGGGCCTCAGCGTGCCGCCGTCGCTGCCGGGCGGGCTGGCTCCCACCGCCGTCAGCCGTCACCTCTACGGCGACCGCTTCTACCAGCTGTACTTCCAGGCCGAGGGGGTGGCCGACCGCGAGTTGGCCGCCGACCCCGCCGCCACCTTCCGCCGGGTGCTGGTCGGCGGCAGCGGCGACAGCGGGCGCGAGCCCCGGCCCTGGGTGGTGCCCGAGGGGGAGGGGCTGGCCGGATTGCTCGGGGACGTCGCCGGACTGCCCGGCTGGCTGACCGAGCAGGACATCCAGGCCTTCGTCGATGACTACGCCCGGCACGGCGAGCACGCCTTCACCGGCCCGCTCAACTGGTACCGCAACATCGACCGCAACTGGGAGCTGCTCGCCGCCTTCCAGGGGCTGGGCATCAGCGTCCCGGCGCTCTACCTGGTCGGCGACCGCGACATGGTGACCGCCCTGCGCGGCGTGGCCGAGCTGCGCGAGCAACTGCCCGTCACCGCACCCGGGTTGTACCGCAGCATCACCCTGCCCGGCTGTGGTCACTGGACCCAGCAGGAGCGCCCGGCCGAGGTCAACGAGGCGCTGCTGGAGTTCCTCGGCCACGTGGAGGAGCAGCCCGCGTAGTGGCGGGTGGCGCCACGGGAATACAGTCGTCGACGTCAGTCTTAGACGAGTCGTCTCTCACCGATACGCCGGAACGAGGATCATGAGCACCACGCACTACGACGTCGTTGTCCTGGGGGCGGGCCCGGGTGGTTACACCGCGGCCGTCCGCTCGGCCCAGCTGGGGCTGAAGACCGCGGTCATCGAGGAGAAGTACTGGGGCGGGGTCTGCCTGAACGTCGGTTGTATCCCCTCCAAGGCGCTGCTCCGCAACGCCGAGCTGGCCTCGATCTTCACCCGTGAGGCGAACACCTACGGGATCAAGGTCGAGGGCCAGGTGACCTTCGACTACAACGAGGCGTTCAAGCGCAGCCGCAAGGTGGCGGACGGCCGGGTCGCCGGCATCCACTACCTGATGAAGAAGAACAAGATCGACGAGTACGACGGCCGCGGCACCTTCGTCGACGACCACACCCTGCAGGTGGCGCTGACCGCCGGCGGCTTCGCGACCGTCACCTTCGACCACTGCATCATCGCGGCCGGGGCCACCACCCGCCTGCTGCCCGGCACCAAGCTGAGCGACCGGGTCGTGACCTACGAGGAGCAGATCCTCAGCGACGACCTGCCCGAGTCGATCATCATCGCCGGTGCCGGTGCGATCGGTGTCGAGTTCGCCTACGTGTTGAACTCCTACGGCGTCAAGGTGACAATCGTCGAGTTCCTCGACCGGGTGGTCCCGCTGGAGGACGCGGACGTCTCCAGCGAGCTGGCCAAGCAGTACAAGAAGCTGGGCATCGAGCTCCTCACCTCGACCCGGGTCGACGCGATCGACGACAGCGACCCGAACAGCAAGGTGAAGGTCACCGTCACCAAGGACGGCCAGCAGCGGGTGCTGGAGGCCGACAAGGTGCTGCAGGCGATCGGCTTCGCCCCGCGGGTGGACGGCTACGGCCTGGAGGCCACCGGCGTCGCGCTGACCGAGCGCCGGGCCATCGCCGTGGACGGTCGCGGCCGCACCAACGTGCCGCACATCTTCGCGATCGGTGATGTGACCGCCAAGCTGATGCTGGCGCACGCCGCCGAGTCCATGGGCGTCATCGCCGCCGAGACCATCGCCGGCGCCGAGACCATGGAGATCGACTTCGTGATGGTGCCGCGCGCCACCTACTGCCAGCCGCAGGTGGCCAGCTTCGGCTACACCGAGGCGCAGGCCCGTGAGAAGGGCTTCGACGTCAAGGTCGCCAAGTTCCCGTTCACCGCGAACGGCAAGGCGCACGGCCTCGGCCACCCGATCGGCTTCGTCAAGGTGATCAGCGACAACACCCACGGCGAGCTGCTCGGCGCCCACCTGATCGGCCCCGAGGTCACCGAGCTGCTGCCCGAGCTGACCCTGGCCCAGCAGTGGGACCTGACGGTGCACGAGGTGGCCCGCAACGTGCACGCCCACCCGACCCTGGGCGAGGCGGTCAAGGAGGCCATCCACGGCCTGTCCGGGCACATGATCAACTTCTGAGCCCGTTCGACCGGTCCGGCCCGCACCCCGCTCGGGGTGCGGGCCGGACCCGTGCCGTAGCGGTGCGGCGCGTTGGTGGCCGGGCCGGCGGAGCGCGCCGAACGCGGATGCGGGGCGGGCCCGTCAATACGGACCCGCCCCGAACCGGAGTGCCGGTGAACCGCCGGATCAGCCGATGGCGTGCGACAGCAGCCCGCCGTCGCCGGTGGTCTGGGTGGTCTGGCCCACGTTGCAGATCTGCTGGGCCTGCTGGTTGGCGATGGGCACCTCGACGTTGACGGCGAGCGCCCCGACCTGGACGTGGTCGATCCGGGGCAGGCACAGGTTCAGGTTGTCGGCAGTGTGGAAGTTCGGGCTGAAGTCGCCGACGGTGTCGGTGTGGTTGGTGCCGCCGTTGCCTTGGATGGAGGCCGCCGAGCCGTCGTGGTCGGCAATGGCGTTCGCGGGGCCGGCCATCGCGGCGACTGCCGCCGCGGCGAGACCAGCGCTCGCCAGGACCTTCTTGAGCATGAATCGTTCCTTTCACAGGGCCGGCGAACCGGGCTGCCACTGGCCGGCCGCCGGCTTTGCATACCGACGCCCGGTGCAACGCGGCGCCCTGCGGGAGGACACTGGGCCGGCGCGGATGTCACCCGTCCGATGGTTTCGTCGTCACACGGTCAACCAGTCGTTGACGCCCGCCCGGCCGGGGACGTTCGCCCGGCCTGGGCTGCTCGCCCGGCCGGGGACCCTCGCCCGGCCTGGGCTGCTCGCCCGGCTGCCGGGCACTCACCCGGCCGGTGGGCACCCATTCGGCCGGTGGGCATTCATTCGGTCGCCGGAGGCCGCTGCTCCGCGCCGCCCGGCCGCTCGGCCAGCCAGTGCCGGTGGCCGATGCTGATCAGGTGCAGCTGGTCACGGGCCAGGGCGGCGATGCGGCGCTCGGCGGCCCTGGAGCCGGCCGGTGCCTCCATGAAGGCGGCCGCGGTGGACACCATGTGCTCCACGTAGAGGCCGGCCAGCATCCGCAGCTCCGCCTCGTTCCAGCCGGCGCTCTGCGGCAGGGCGCCGAGCGCGAGCGCGGTCTCCTCGGTGAAGACGGACAGCTCGGCGGCGATCGCCTCGCGCACCCGGCGCACCCCGCCGTGCCGCTCCCGGGCCAGGAACCGGATGTGCGGGCGGTACTCGCGGACATGACGGGCGATCACCGCGATCGTGCGATCGATCAGCTCGATCGGCTCGCCCTGCTCGGCGAGGACCCGGCGGACCAGCAGGTGCAGGTTCTCCAGCGCCTCGGTGACCAGGGTCACGCCCAGCTCGTCGAGGTCGCGGAAGTGCCGGTAGAAGCCGGCGGGGGAGAGGCCGGCCTCCCGGGTCACCTCGCGGACGCCGAGGCCGCTGAGGTTCTGGTGGTCCAACAGGCGCAGGGCGGCGTCCAGCAGCGCGCGGCGGCTCTGCTCCTTCTGGGCCTGGCGGGTTCCGGTCGGCGGGGTGGCGGCCGAGGTCGGTGCGGGGGTGTGACTCACATCATTCAGTAAACAACTGTTTGCCGACTTCCGCCATCCGTGCGGAGGCGTAGAGTGGGAGATGTCGGCGAACACTTGTTAGCTGAGTTGGCCGCCGACCGGTGACCGGCCGTCCCGGTCCGCCTCTGTCGAAGGGTCGATCATGTTCTTCGCCGCACTGCTCGCGCTGGGTCTGGTGGTCGGTGCCGCGGCGCACACCTCGCTGCTGGGGTTCGTCTTCGCGGCGAGCGCCATCAGTTTCTGGCTGCTCGCCTTCGCGGCCCGCGAGGGCCTGGGCAAGCTGCGCCGGCACTGACCGGGCACTGGGGCCGGCAAGGAACGAACGCCGGCGCCCCACCGAGATCAGCAGGGAAGCACTGACGCTCCACCGAGGTCAGCAAGGAACCCGGGAGGAAACCATGGAGACCCCCACAGCCACCGCGCCCGTCACCCCCGCCACGCCGACCGCCGCCACGCCCTCGGTCGCCGAGCGGGTGCGGCGGCGGGAGGCCGACGGGATGGCCGTCGCCTCGTTCGTCCTGGGTCTGATCGGACTGCTGCTCTTCAACCTCGTCCTGGGGCCGATCGCCCTGGTCCTCGGCGGCCTCGCGCTGACCCGCGGCACGGCGCGCCGGGGCCGGGCACTGCTCGGGCTCACTCTGGGCGCGGCCGACCTGGTGGTGCTCGCGGTGGCGCTCGTCGCCGGTCACGGGGTGCTCTGGCAGTTCGGCTGATCAGGTGCCGGGTCCCAAGTGACCTGGGGCTGCGCGCTCTTGGCGGGCGGGGACCGGATGGCTGGTCCCCGCCCGCCAAGTCGCTTCAGAGCGGCCGCAGTTCCGGCCGCTTTGCCTGCACGTGGTCGCCTGATGACTCGCCGCGCAGCCGGCGGCCCACCCACGGCAGCAGGTGCTCGCGGGCCCACAGCAAGTTCTCCCGGCGCAACTCGGCGGCGGTGTGCGGAGGTTCGAGCGGCCAGGGCTCAGCCGGGTCCATCTCGGTCGCCAGGCCCAGTGCCCGCGCGGCTAGCAGGGCCACCCGCTGGTGTCCCTCGGGAGACAGGTGCAGCCGGTCCTCGCTCCAGGCCCGGCGGTCCTGGATGGTCTTCAGCGACCAAAGGTCGGCCACCGCACAGTCGTTGCGGTCGGCGATCGCGCGCAGGTGCACGTTGTAGGTGGCGATCTTGCCGCGCAGGTGCTTCAGCAGCGGCACGCCGCGGGTGTCGAAGCCGGTGCAGATCAGCACCTTGCCCGTCGACTCCCGCAGCTCGCGGACCGCCGCCTCGAACCGCTCGGCAACCACGTCCGGGTCGCTGCCCGGCCGCAGGATGTCGTTGCCGCCCGCGCAGAAGGTGACCAGATCAGGCTCGAGTTGTCGGATCCGCGGGATCTGCTCGACGACGATCTGGTCGAGCAGCCGCCCGCGCACGGCGAGGTTGGCGTAGTGGAACTCACCGGCCGGTCGGCGTTCGGCCAGCATTCCGGCGAGCCGGTCGGCCCAGCCGGCGAAACCGCCGTCCGGTGCGGGGTCGTTCAGACCCTCGGTGAAGCTGTCCCCGAGGGCTGCGTAGGAGCTGAGGGCAAGGGTCTCCAGTTGGTCAGCCATGCGGTGAATAGTTCACTATCTCAAGTGACCTACGCCACCGTAGGTGTGGGGTGGCAGAGCGTGATGCTGGTTACGCGGGCGGCGGGAATACAGCCGTGGCGAACGAGGGGCCGTCCGCTGCGGCGCGACGCCACGGTCCGCGCCGGTCTGCTGAAGGCCTTTCGGGCGCCACGAGGACGGTGTGATGTTTCCCACGGTGCCTTCTCCAGGGCTCGGCGGTCGGCGGGGGTGGCCGGCGGTGACGCTCTCCGCTGGGCCCGGCACGCCGCGTTGACCAGGGCGGACCGTGGTCGGCATCCGGTCGGTCCCGAGGGTGCGGTGAAGCCCGCCGGTGGCGTGAAGGTGGCCGGTTCCCGATCGGGTGGCGGAGCCGCGGTAAACCCGCGCCCGGCCGCCATCCGTTCGTCATGGGACGGTCGGCCGGTGGCCGGCCACTGGACGAGAGGACGGATGATGGCGGGAGTACTGGCCGGGTTGGTCGGGGACGGGGCGGCCTTCGCCAAGGCGCTGGCGCAGCGGCAGCCGGAAGTGTTCCGCCCCGCCGACCGGCTGTCCGGGCTGCCCACGCCCGGCGATCTGGACGAGGCGCTGCGGGGCGGCCTGCTGCGGGTGCCGTACGTCGAGATGGTCCGGGACGGCGAGGTGGTGCCGGCCGCGCAGTTCTGCACCACCCGCGTCGTGGCCGGACGCCGGGAGGACGGCTTCGCCGACCCCGAGCGGATCGCCGCCCTGCTGGCCGACGGCGCCACGCTGCTGCTCCCGCAGCTGGACCAGTGGCACCCGTCGGTGTGCGCGCTGGCCGCCGAGCTCGCGGCCGAACTGGGCCGTCGCACCGAGGCGTTCTGCTTCGCGACCGGCGCCGGCCGGCGCGGACTCGATGTCCACCGGGACGACGCCGACGTGCTGGTCGTCCAACTCGCCGGGGAGAAGGAGTGGATCGTCCACGAGGCCCCGGCCGATGGCCGTTGGCGTCCCGGCCTCGCACCCGAACCCGGTGCGGTGGCGCTGAGGTCGGTGCTCAAGGCGGGCGAGGTGCTGTACGTGCCGCGGGGCGCCCCGCATGCGGCGACGGGGAGCCAGGACTTGTCGGTCCACCTCTCGTTCACCATCCGGGAGGCGGGCACGGGACGGCTGCGCGGCGCCCTCGGCGACTGGCTGGCCGGCGGCGACTGGGCGGCCGGTCTGCCGGAACGCCCGGCCGGCGAGGCGGAGTTGCTGGCCACGGCCGCCGAGGTGCTGCGGCTCGGCCGCGCCCGGCTGGACCAACTGACGCCCGAGGAACTGCTGCGCCTGGCCCGCGGGCCGCTGCCCGCTCTTGCGGTGGGCAGCAGGGCCGGAGTGCTGGGGGACTGAGCCGGCGCACGCGAAAGGGCGCGGCTGCCCGGGCCGTTGGACGACCTGGGCAACCGCGCCCCGTGCTGCGCTACCTGACTCCGGTTGGGTCAGATGCAGAGCGGGCGGTGGCACGACCCGTCACAGGAGAGGCTGATCACGGCCTCCTCCTGCTCGCCGAGCTCGGTCGAGACCAGGTCCTGCACATCGAGGTCGAACAGCTCCTGCATGTTGTCGGCCATGGGGGCCTCCCTTCGTCGGTACCGCGACTGGCCGCGGCGGACTGCAGCGGACGTTAGGCAGCAGGTGAACGCCCGGACAATGGCTCTGCACATCCGGATGGACGAATCAAGCCAATCATCGACGCCTGTTGGCGGCTTTCGACCGATGGTGGACAGCTGTCGACCGCCGGGATACACACAGACCGACATGCCGTCCCCGGGCCGGGTGACGGCACCCAGGAACGACGCATCAGGCACGAGGAGCACCGTGGGCACATCGCACAGGGCGCGGCAAGGCACGCTCTTCACCGCGACCGGCCCGGTCCTGCTGCGGGCCCCGGCGCTGCCGCGCTCGCACCGCCGAACGGTCCCGGCCGGGGCCGCGGACCCGCAGGGGGACAGCGCGGCCGGGCTACTGGCACACCTCGCCGAGGCCGCCGCGGACCCGGTCCTGCGGGAGGCGATCGAGGTCTCCAGCCCCTCCCTGGCTGACGTGCTCGACCAGGTCGCCGCCGGCGCCGCTCCTCGCGCCGCCGCCCTGCGCCGCGCGGCCGAGGCGGTCAGCCGCTACCGGCTGCGGATGGCCACCAGGCCCACTCCGTTCGGGCTGCTGGCCGCCGTTGCGACGGCACGCTTCGACACGGCGGCCAAGGTCCGCTGGAGCGGGGCCTACCGTCGGGCCCTGCGCCCGGACCTCGGCTGGCTGCTGCCACTGCTGGACCGGTTGCGGACCGACCCGACGGTGCTGCCCCGGCTGCGCCTGGTGCTGGACCAGCAGGCCGTGCTGCGCGGCGACCGGCTCGTCCTGCCGTACCTGCCCGAGCACGGACCCGCAGCCGGTGCGGGACAGCCGATCGCCGAGCGAACCGTGCGGGCCACCGCTGTGGTCCGGGCCGCCATGCGGGCCGCCACCGTGCCGATCCCGCACGGCGAGTTGCTCGCCGCACTGGCAGCCGAGTTCCCGTCGGCTCCCGCCGAGGCGATCGCGGCCCTGGTCCGCACCCTGGTCCACCAGGGCTTCCTGCACACCGATCTGACACCTGGTCAGAGCTGCCGGGACCTACTGGGCCATGTGCTGGAGCGGCTGCCGGAAGACCACTCGATCCGCTCCGAACTGGCGGACATCCGCGACCGGTTGGCGCACGCGGCGGCAGTGGGGCGCGGACAGGGCGGTGAGCTGATCCGTGCGGCGCGGGCGCGGATGATCCGGCTCGCCCCGGCCGACCGACCGATCCACGCCCACCTCGCGCTGGATGCCGAGGTCACGCTGCCCGAGCAGGTCCGCACCGAGATGGAGCAGGCCGCCACCGTCCTCTGGCGCCTCTCCCCGCCCACCACCGCACCCGAGCACCTGCGCACCTACCACACCGAGTTCGTCGAACGGTACGGGCTGGACAGTCCCGTGCCACTGGCCGAACTGCTCGACACCGACACCGGTTTGGGGCCGCCTGCCGGCTACCGGCGCCCGGTCGGCGGCCGGGGTGCGGCCAACCCGCAGCCCGCCCGCGCCCGCACCGAGGCCGACAAGGCGCGAGACCGGCTCCTGGCCGAACTGGCGGCCGGCGCCCTCGCCGACCGGGGAGCGGATGGCCTGCTGCCCGAAGTGCTGCTGGACGACGAGCTGTTGGACCGGCTGACGGCCGGCGACCCGGTGGACGGAGCCGCCCTGACTCCGCCCGCCGAGCTGGAGCTGTACGCCGAACTGGCAGCGGACTCCGTCGAGGCGCTGGACGCCGGGGAGTTCCGCCTGGTGCTCTCCCCGACCGCCGGCAGTGACCGGGCCGGCGCGACCTTCGGCCGCTTCGCCGGCCTGCTCGCCGACCAGGCCGGACCCGACCAGGCCGGACCCAACCAGGCCGGACCCGGCGTGGACGTACGCGGCGGGGACGGATGCGATGCGGGCGGAGCGCTGCTGGCACGGGCTGCGGGAGACGGAGACGGAGACGGTGAGGTGGTTGAAGCGCACCTGGAGTTCACCCCCTACCGGCCACGCCACGCCAACATCGCGCTGACCCCGCGCTGGCTCGACCACCGGGTGGTGGTCAGCGCCTTCCCCGACGCGGGCGGCCCGGCCGTGCTGCCACTGGACGACCTGGTCGTGGTGGCCCACCTCGAACGGCTCGCCGTCCACTCCCGCAGCCTGGGCCGGGAGGTCCGGGCCACCGCCCGCCATGCGCTCAACCTGCGTACGGGCGCGCCCAACGTGGCCCGGTTCCTGCAGGAGGTGCAGCTCACCGGGCAGCGTCTCTGGCAGGCCTGGGACTGGGGCGCGGCCGGCAGCGCTCCCGCGCTGCCCCGGGTCCGTCGCGGCAGAGTGGTGCTGTCACCGGCCAGTTGGCGGTTGACCACGCCCGTTCCGGCGGCATCGGCGCCCTTCGAGCAGTGGGCCGAGGGGCTGGCCCGCTGGCGCCGGCGGTGGGGCGTGCCCGCTGCCGTCCGCCTGGTGAGCGGCGACCAGCGGATCAGTCTGGACCTCGAACTCCCATGGCACCAAAGGCTGCTGCACAGTCAAGCACGGTCCGACGGACCCACCGTGCTGCAGGAGGAACTGGCCCCCGTCGGTGACGGCGGCTGGCTGTGCGGGCCGGACGGCGCACACACCGTGGAGCTGGTCGTCCCGCTGCGCCGCCGGGCCACCCCGCGAACCACCCCCCGGCCGCGCCGCGCACTCCCCGCTCGGCATCCACGCAGCATCGAACTTCCAGGTGGCCCATGGCTGTTCGCGCGCCTGGCAGCCGCCGAGACGCGCCACGAGGAGATCCTGGTCGAGCAACTTCCCAGGCTGCTCGATGCATTGCCGGATGAAGTGGACCGCTGGTTCTTCATCCGCTACCAGGACCCGGCACCGCACCTGCGCTTGCGCTTCCACGGTGCGCCGCCGGCCCTGGCCACGGGCCTGCTGCCCGCCCTGCACGACTGGGCGGTCGAGCTGCGCCGGACGGGCCTCGCGGCCGACCTGCGCCTGGAGAGCTACGCGCCCGAGACCGACCGCTACGGCGGACCGGAGCTCCAGGCGGACGCCGAACGGGTGTTCCATGCCGACAGCCTGGTCGCGCTCGCCGCGCTGCGGCTGGCCCGAGCGCAGCGCGGTCTCTCCCGGGACCTGCTGGCCGCGGTGAACACGGCCGGCATCGCACGGGACTTCCTGCGCGGTGCGGTCGACGGGGCACCGGTCGGTGCCTGGCTGGCGGCGGCCTACCCCAAGTCGGAGCAGCACCACCAGGCGTTCCGTGCGCAGCGCGCGGCAGCCCTGGCGGCGATCGGCCCCGACGGGCCGAGCGTGCCGGTCGGCGGCCTGCTGCCGGCCGATCCCGCACTGGCCGGGGCCTGGCAGCAGCGGGCGGCGGCCCTCGCCGGCTACGCGGCGCGACTGGACCGCTCGTGGGCCGATCCGGTGCTGGCCTCCCTGCTGCACATGAGCCACAACCGGCTGGTCGGCATCGACCGCGAGGCGGAACGCCGGGCCCATGCGCTGGCCAGGGGCGCCGTGGAGGCCCACCGGGCCCGGCGGTCGAGCAGGTGAGCGCCCTGGATGCCATTCGCGGGGTGACCGAACTGCTCAGCGCGCCCGAGGCGTTCGCCACCGGACCGCAGGGCCCCGAGCATTCGCTCGCGGCGGGCCGGGCCGGCGCCGCCGTCGCACTCGCCCTGCTGGCCGATGGCGCGGACGGTGCCGATCTGCGCCGAGCGGCACACGGGCACCTTGCGGCCGCCGTGAAGTCCCCCGGGGCGATGCGCGGTGGGGGACTGTACTCCGGAGTCGCCGCACTGGCCTACGCCGCCCGCACCATGGCACGGCAGCCGGGCGAGTACCGCACCCTGCTCGACGGCCTGGCCCCCCGAGTCCGGGAGGCCGCCGCCGGGCGCGGTGCCGCACTCCGGGAGGAGCTGGCTGCCGGCGCCGGCCTGCGGATGCACACCTTCGACGTCGTCTCCGGCGCGACGGGCCTGGGGCGGCTGCTGCTCGCCCTCGAACCGGACGGCCCTGCGCTGGCTGAACTGATCGGCTCACTGGCCGAGTTGGCCAAACCGAGCAGCGAGAACGGGGCCGAGCGCGGGGGCGGGCTGCCGCGCTGGTGGACCGCAGGCGGCCCCGGACTGCCAGGAGCGGACCCCGCGTACCCCAGGGGCCACCTCAACCTCGGCCTGGCGCACGGCGTTCCGGGGCCGCTCGCCCTGCTGGCGCTGGCCCGTCTGCAGGGCGTTCAGGTGCCCGGGCAGGACACGGCGATCGAGGCGCTGGCCAGTTGGCTGGTCGCCCGGCGAGTTGACGGTCGGTGGCCGATGACCTTGCGGGTCGAGGACGAGGAGGCCGGCCGACTGCCCGCCGATCCGCCCACCCGCGCCGCCTGGTGCTACGGAACCCCTGGGGTCGCCCGGGCGCTGTTCCTGGCCGGTGCCGCCCTGGGCCGCGCCGACTGGCGCGGCACCGCCGTCGCCGCACTGGTGGACACCTTGCGCGACCCCTCCACCTGGCACCTGCAGGGTGTCGGCCTCTGCCACGGCACCGGCGGCCTGCTGCGAATCACCCAGCGGATGGCCGAGGACTCCGGCTCCACCGAACTGGCCGGCCGGCTCCCCGGGCTGGCCGACGCGGTCACCCGTCAGCTCGATGCGGCGCTCGGCGCCGACGAGCCGCCCGGGCTGCTGGAGGGGACGGCCGGGGCGGCGCTCGCTCTGCACGCGCACGCAAACCCGTCGGCGGGCCCGCCGACGTGGGACGCGTTCCTGCTGCTCAACTGAGGCGACTCCGTTGCCGCGAGCGAACGGCACCGGCTGGCGTCCCCCGCAACGTCCGGACAGTGCGCCGGTCCCCGCCGGTCCCCGCCGTCCTCGCCGTCCTCGCCGTCCCCGCCGTCCCCGCCGGAGCACGTCGACCCGGCTTGTCAGCGCGGCGTCGCCCACTCGCCGTCCGAGCGGGTCGACCCGGCGGCGCCGAGGGTGACCAGGGCGGCGAGCGCGGCGGGCACGGCGACGGCGCCCGCCTGATCGCTGTGGAGCACCAACGCCGCTCCGGCGGTCGCGCCGCCGGCCAGGGTCAGGACCGAGAGCAGCTGACGACCACCCTGCTCCCGCAGGCGGCCGGTGCGTCCGGAATCGGTGAAGACGGCGGTGATGGTGCGGGTGAGCACCGTGGTGGTCAGTCCGGGCACGGCGATCACCTGGACCAGCGCGTTCTGGATGCCCATCGCGATGGCCAGCACGGCGGTGGTCAGATAGCGGGAGCTGCCCGTGCTGCCCGGCTCGACGACCGGGTCGACCGCCAGCACCAGGGCAGCGGCAGCCAGCAGCACCGTCTCCACCAGCCCGGCCCGCAGCACCACGCGGCCACGGTGCGGCAGCGGGCCGAGCAGGCGCCCGCCGAGGAACGCGCCGACCGCGAACGCCGCCAGGGCGACCAGCTGGGTGCTGACCGAGAAGCCCGGCGCCCCGGCCAGGGCGAAGCCGAGGAAGACCACATTGCCCGTCATGTTCGCCACGAAGACGTGACCGAGGATCAGGTAACTCGCCGCGTCGATCATTCCGCTGAGTACGGTGAGCCCGAGCAGCAGGGGCGGCAGCGGCCCGTGCGGATCGCCGGGCGCGGGCAGTACGGTCCGCCACGCGCCGTGGAGCATCGCTCGCACCTCACTGCCTCCCCTGGTCCGCGCGGAGTGCTGGTCGGGAGCTTAGGGCCTGGCCCCGCGCCCACCGCGGATCAGCGCGCCCCGGGGCGGATCCGGTCCGGGCGGGTCGACGGCCCGGGTTACGGGTAATCACCCGGACGGGACGGCGGTGCGGCCGCTCGCCGGAACCGTGGTTGCGCGGCGCGGGTGATCGGCCTGGTTCGCCGGTGTGACGGACGGTTGCCGTGCGGCCGTCACCGGCGAGACTTCCTTGAGCCGTTCGCTCACGATCGGAAGAGGTGCCGGGCTTGATGCTCACCGTGCTGCTGTTGACCGGGCCACCGGCCCTCGCTCTGCTGCTCAGCCTCACCGACCCCGGTCGCCACCGCACCGCCGGCCGTCGCCGGGGGCGGCACGCGGCAGTGCGGCGGTCGATCGGCGGCCGACTGGCGCTCCGCGGCGGGCGCTGAGCCGTACCGCGCCGCACCGGTGCCGGTGGTCGGCATCGGACGCTGCCATCCGGTTCGCACCGCGTCGCCGCCGGTAGTGGCGCGGCGGCCGGAACGACGTTCCGGGCAGGCCGGTGTGGTCCGCGGGTCCGGTGGCCGGCCGGCGGCCCCGGAGGTGGGGCGCCGGGCAGCGCCGCCGGCTCTGCGCGAGGGCGAGCCCGCCGGTCTCCCGTCGTCGCCGGCGCCGCCGGCCGGGCCGCGCATCCGGCGAGGTCAGCGGGCGCACGGCCGGGCCGGCCGGCACCACGCCCAGCGGTCGCTCAGGCGTGCGGCAGCGCGAGCAGCGGCGTGACGCACAGGCTGCGTTCGGCTGCCGAGCCGGCCACCTGGAGGCGCTGGCGCCGCAAGCTGTAGTGGTAGGCCTCCCGCTCATGGGGGTTGGCGAAGTGCCGCTGGTGGCGCGGGGTGGTGTCGGGGCTGGAGACGGTGAGGCGGTGCGTGGTGAGGCAGTCGACCAGTTCCTCGGTGGACTGCCCGTAGAGCGGCCAGCCGAGCACAACCGGGGGCGTGGTCTGCAGCGCCAGCACCCGGGCCAGGGTGGCGACCCCGCCGGTGGCCAGTACCAGGTCCGCGTCCGCCAGCGCCGCCCGGTCGGCCTCGGTCGGCTCACCGTGCTCCAGGTCCGTGCTGACCACCGCGTCGAGCAGGCCGGTGGCCAGGCCGTAGCCGGTGGCGGCGGTCGAGGTGTCCACGCCGACCACGGTGAGCTCCGGGTCGATCAGCCGGGCCTCGAAGTGGGCGCGGTCGCGGGCCACCGCGCCCTCCGGCCCGGCCGGGCGCCGGTACAGGCGCGCGAAGCCCGCGAAGTCCACGCCGTGCTTCAACAGCGCGCTGTTGACTCCGTAACCGCAGGCCAGGTCGACCACCTTCAGCCGGCTGCGGCCGCGGCGGTGGCGCAGTTCGGCCACCGTGGTGGTGAGCAGGTCGCGGCTGAAGTCGGGGGTCCGGTAGCGCAGCGGTGCGAGGTCGCGGAAGTAGTCGTGGGGGAGCGGGAACTGGCAGAGCTTGGAGTGGGTGGCGTGGGCGTGCTTGGCGAACGGGCTCAAGGCGGCCTCCTGGATCGGTCGCCCGGCGGGTGGAGCACGGGCGGGGCCCTGACGGAATGTCAATCTTGGCATGCTCAGAACGGCCTCTTGGGCTGCCGCTCCGATTCCCGCCCTGCCCGGCCGCCCGCCCGCCCGTCCGTCCGGCTGTGCTGCGCCGCCCGGCCGTCCTGCCTGCCCGCCCGCCCGTCCGCCCGTCCGGCTGTGCCGCGCCGCCTTGCCCGCGCTGCGCCGCCTTGCCCGTGCTGCGCCGCCCGGCCGCGCCGCGCCGCCTTGCCCGTGCTGCGCCGCCCGGCCGCGCCTCCGTGCTCCCGCCGCGCCCCGCCCGTGCTCCCCGCCCCGCCCCCTGCCGGCCGAGGGTCACCGAGGGCCCTCGGCTACTTGTGACAGTCCGGGCGGGCGGGGCGGGGCAGGGTCGAGGGAGGGGCCGCGGCTGACAGACTCGTAGTACACGTTCTTCGGGCGCCGTACGGATGTCGTCGCGGTACCGACTGGCGTTTCGAAGTGCGCGCGCCATCCGGGCACGGCAGGCTGGCAGAGGCCATCCTCACGACACCGGCCGGTCCGGCCCACCGCCCATCCGCGGCACGAGACGAACGACTGGAGCCCCCTGCATGAGCGTGCGGACACCTGCCGACATCGGCGTCATCGGACTCGCTGTCATGGGTCGCAACCTGGCCCGCAACTTCGCCCGGCACGGCCACCGGGTGGCCCTCTACAACCGGACGCCGACCCGGACCCGGGCGCTGGTCGAGGAGTTCGGCCAGGAAGGCGACTTCGTTCCGGCCGAGACCCCGCAGGACCTGGTCGCCGGCCTCGCGCGCCCCCGACGGCTCGTCATCATGGTGAAGGCCGGCGCCCCCACCGACGCCGTGATCGACGAGTTCGTGCCGCTCCTGGAGCCTGGTGACATCGTGGTAGACGGCGGCAACGCCCACTTCCAGGACACCCGGCGGCGCGAGGCCGCGCTGCGCGAGCGCGGCCTGCACTTCGTCGGCGCCGGCATCTCCGGTGGCGAGGAGGGCGCGCTCAACGGCCCGAGCATCATGCCGGGCGGCACCGCCGAGGCCTACCAGAGCCTTGGCCCGCTGCTGGAGTCGATCGCCGCCCAGGTCGACGGCCGCCCCTGCTGCACCCACGTCGGCCCCGACGGAGCCGGACACTTCGTCAAGATGGTGCACAACGGCATCGAGTACGCCGACATGCAGCTCATCGCCGAGGCCTACGACCTGCTGCGGCACGGCGCGGGCTGCCAGCCCGCCGAGATCGCCAAGATCTTCCAGGGCTGGAACTCCGGCCGACTGGAGTCCTACCTCATCGAGATCACCGCCGAGGTGCTCAGCCACACCGACGCCGAGACCGGCCGGCCGTTCGTCGACATCGTCCAGGACCGGGCCGAGCAGAAGGGCACCGGACGCTGGACCGTGCAGACCGCACTCGACCTCGGCGTGCCGGTCAACGGCATCGCGGAGGCCGTCTTCGCCCGCTCCCTCTCCGGCAGCGCCGCGCTGCGCGAGGCCGCCCGCGACCTTCCCGGCCCCACCGAGACCTGGCTGGACAGCGCCGCCTCCGACCGGTTCGCCGAGGACGTCGAGCACGCCCTCTACGCCTCCAAGATCGTCGCCTACGCGCAGGGCTTCCACGAGATCCAGGCCGGCAGCGCCGAGTACGGCTGGAGCATCAACCTCGGTGACATGGCCGCGATCTGGCGCGGCGGCTGCATCATCAGGGCCCGCTTCCTCAACCGGATCACCGCCGCCTACCAGGCCGACCCCCAGCTGCCCACGCTGCTCGCCGACGAGTACTTCACCAAGGCGCTCGGCGAGGCCCAGTCCGCCTGGCGGCGGGTCGTCACCACCGCGGCCCAACTCGGCATCCCCACCCCCGGGTTCGCCACCGCACTGGCCTACTACGACTCGCTGCGCGCCACCCGCCTGCCGGCCGCCCTGATCCAGGCCCAGCGCGACTTCTTCGGCGCTCACACCTACCAGCGGGTCGACCGCGAGGGCACCTTCCACACCCTCTGGGCCGGCGACCGCAGCGAGCAGCCGCGGTGACCGACGCGAGACCCCAGGCGATCAGCACCCCGCTCACCCGTGCCGGGCGGTTCCTGGTGCTGACCGTCCGGCCCGGCGGCGAGGGCGCGGTCCGCGGGCTGCTCCCCGAGCTCGCCGGGCTGCGCCGCGCCGTCGGGTTCCGGGTGCCCGACCGCCGGCTCAGCTGCGTCACCGGGATCGGCTCCGCACTCTGGGACCGGCTCTTCAGCGGGCCGCGCCCGGCCGAACTGCACCCGTTCCGGGAGCTGCACGGCCCCCGGCACACGGCCCCCGCCACCCCCGGGGACCTGCTGTTCCACCTGCGCGCCGAACGGGCCGACGTCTGCTTCGAACTGGCCGGGCAGATCATGGCCCGGCTGGGCGACGCGGTCCGGGTGGCCGACGACACCGTCGGATTCGAGTACTTCGACCGGCGCGACCTGCTCGGCTTCGCCGACGGCACCGAGAACCCGGAGGAGGCCGAAGCCGACGCCGCCACCCTGATCGGCGCCGAGGACGCGGACTTCGCGGGCGGCAGCTACGTCATCGTCCAGAAGTACCTGCACGATCTGACGGCCTGGCAGGAACTCGGCACCGACGCCCAGGAACGGGTCATCGGCCGCACCAAGCTCGCCGACATCGAACTGCCCGACGAGCTGAAGCCCGCCGACTCGCACGTCGCGCTGACCAGCCTGGACCCGGCACCCGACGGCACCGAGCGGGAGATCCTGCGCGCCAACATGCCGTTCGGCAGTTACGGCGACGGCGAGTTCGGCACCTATTTCATCGGCTACTGCCGCACTCCCGCGGTCACCGAGGAGATGCTGCGCAACATGTTCCTCGGCCACGGCACGGCCACCCACGACCGCATCCTGGACTTCTCCACCGCGGTCACCGGCGGCCTGTTCTTCGTGCCGTCCGCCGACCTGCTGGACGACCCGCCGCCCGCCGCCGGGAGACCGGAAGCCGCGGCGTCGACCGCCGTCGTGCCGGGCGGCGTGCCGCCGGCGCCCGGTGCGCCCGCTACCGACGGCGAGCAGGCCGCCGCACCACCCAGCTCCCCCGCCGACGGATCCCTCGGCATCGGCAGCCTCAGAAGGAGCCCGCACCCATGAACAACCTGCACCGCGACCTGGCCCCGATCTCCGGCGAAGCCTGGGCCGAGATCGAGGAGGAGGCCCGCCGCACCTTCATCCTGCACCTGGCGGGCCGCCGGGTGGTCGACCTGTCCGGCCCCGCCGGCCTGGAGCTGGCCGCCGTCGGTTCCGGACACCGGCGGCCGATCGAGCCGCTGGTCCCCGGCACCGAGGCCCGGGCCCGCGAGGCCCGGCCGGTGGTCGAACTGCGGGTGCCCTTCATCCTCTCCCGCCAGGAGATCGACAACGTCGAACGCGGCAGCAAGGACTCCGACTGGCAGCCCGTCAAGGACGCCGCCCGCACCATGGCCCAGGCCGAGGACACCGCCGTCTTCGAGGGCTGGCCGGCCGCCGGCATCACCGGGGTGCGCAGCGGCGCGCAGAGCGGCCCGATCACGCTGCCCGACGACGTCGCCGACTACCCCGACGCGGTCAGCCGGGCCCTCAGCACGCTGCGCCTGGCCGGCGTCGACGGGCCGTACTCGCTGCTGCTCGGGGCCGACGCCTACACCGCCGTCAACGAGACCTCCAACCACGGCTACCCGGTGCGCCAGCACCTGGCCCGGGTGGTGACCGGCGAGATCATCTGGGCCCCGGCGCTGGCCGGCGCGGTGGTGCTCTCCACCCGCGGCGGTGACTTCGAGCTCCACCTCGGCCAGGACCTGTCGATCGGCTACCTCTCCCACGACACCGAGGAAGTGCGGCTCTACCTCCAGGAGTCGCTGACCTTCTCGCTCTACTCGCCGGAGGCGGCCGTCGCCCTGACGTCCGGCCGGCCCGCCGAGCTCTGACGTCCGGCCGGCCCGCCGAACTCTGAGGGCCGGTTGGCCCGCCGAGCTCTGACGGCAGCGGGTCAGGCGTCAGGGCGACGTGACCCAGGCGGGCGGCGTGACCGTGGCGTGACGGCGTTGAGCGGCCGGTCAGAGCCCGGGCGCCCGCAACCGGCCGAGCGCCAGCTCCAGGGTGGGCGCCAACTGCGAGTGCAGGGGCGCCGGCAGGCCGTCCGGGGCGAACCAGTCGAGCCGGTCGAACTTGTGCGGCTCGCCGATCGTCGTCTGCGCCGGGTCCACCAGCACCGCGCAGACCACGGCCACCCAGTGCGAGTCGACCGGATCGCCGCGCAGCACGTTGCGCACGCCCAGCACCTCGATCGCCAACGCCGCGGCGCGGTACTCCTCCCACACCTCGCGGGTCACCGCAGCCTCGAAGCTCTCCCCGAACTCCAGTGCCCCGGCGCCGCAGTCCCAGCGGCCCGGCTCGTCCCGCGCCGCCGCACCCCGACGGGCCAGCAGCACGCGTCCCGCACCGTCATGGCAGACGAAGACGCAGGAGACCGAGGGAGTCAGCTGCGGGGCCATCAGAAGTGCTCGCCCAGCTCGGTGAAGGCGGCGAGGCGCAGGACGCCGGTGTCCGCCGGATCCAGCTCGGCGTCGTCCAGCACCCAGGTGTGCGGGTTGGGGATGAACACCGCGTTCAGCCCGGCCCGGCGCGCCGGCAGGATGTCCGACTTCGGCGAGTTGCCGATCATCCAGGTGAGCTCGGGGAGCAGGCCGTGCTCGTCGACCAGCTGACGGTAGGTGGCGAGGTCCTTCTCGGCGACGATGTGCACCGACCGGAAGTGGTCGGCCAGGCCGGAGGCGTCCACCTTGGCCTGCTGCTCGCCGGTGTCGCCCTTGGTGAGCAGCATCAGGTGGTGCCGATCGGCCAGGGCGGCGAGGGTGTCGGCCACGCCCGGGATCAGCTCGACCTCGGCGCTGGTGATCGAGGCGGCCAGCTCGGCCAGCCGGGCAGCCTCCTGAGGCGTGAGCGGCCGCCGGTGCAGCAGCTCGAAGCACTCGCCCATGCTGCGCCGGAAGACCTTGGCGCCGTATCCCAGCGTCCTGGCGTTGGCCGCCTCGATCCGGTTCAGTTCGGCACGGGCGGCCTCCCGGCCCGCCGCGGGTGGAACCACCAGGTCCAGGAACGCGTCGATGGCCCGCTCGAAGCGGATGTTGTTCTCCCACAGCGTGTCGTCCGCGTCGAAGACCAGGACCTGCTTGTCGTGTCGCATCCGGCCACCCTAGGTGGCGATGTCGGACAGCGTCACGTCGTTTTCGCCAGAGCCGGTACCTGGCTGATCTGCTGACGCTTCATCAAGTCATATTGGCGGTCGCGGTCTGGTGACGGCTGACTGTAAGCCAGGTCAACGGGCCGGTCGCGGCCGTGCGTCAGGCCAGGCGGGCGCGGAGCGCGGCGATCCGGGCGGCGGCGGCGCTGAACTCGGCGCGGTTCAGGCGGCCGGTGGCGAGGGCGTCGGACAGCGCGGCCGTGGCATCGGCCCCCTGGTTCGCGTCCTGGGCCGAGCAGAGCAGCAGGTCCATGCCGGCGCCCGCGGCGGCGACGGCCCGGGCGCCGACGTCGCCGAAGCCGGACAGCGCGCCGGCCTCCAGCGCGTCGGTGACCGTCACCCCGGTGAAGCCCAGCCGGCCGCGCAGCTCGCCCTGGACCACCGTCGCTGAGAGACCGGCCGGACGTGCCGGGTCCAGCGCCGGATACACCGCCCACGACACCATCACCAAGTCCACCCCCGCCTTGATCGCCGCCGGATAGGGCGCCTCGTCCACCCGGCCGAGCCGACTGAGCGGGGCCGGCAGGGTGACCGGGCCGGTGTCCGTGTTGGCGTCGCCCGCGGCGGTTCCCAAGCCCGGGAAGTGCTTGGCGGTGGCGGCCACCTGGTGCTGCTGCTGGGCCGTGATGAAGGCTCGGCCCAGCCTGGCCACGGCCGCCGGGTCCCGCCCGTAGGAGCGTTGGGTCCGGTCGGTGAAGTCGCCGTTCTGGTGCGAGACGTCCAGCACCGGGGCCAGGTTGACGTTCAGGCCGTAGGAGCTGAGGTTGGCGGCGGCCCGGGCGCCGGCGTCGGCCGCGGCCGTGACCGGGTTCGGTTGCAGGCCCACCGCCTTCTGGGACAGCTCGGGTGCGCCCGGCAACCGCCGCACCAGGCCGCCCTCCTGGTCGGTCATCAACAGCAGCGGCAGGTGCACCGGGCTCTCCTGCTGCGCCTGCCGCAACTGGGCCACCGCCTGGCGGAACCGGTCCGGGTCCGTGGTGTTGCCGCGGAAGAAGATCACACCGGCGGCCCGCCCGGCGCGGACGGCGGTGAGCAGCGGCTCGGGCGGAGTCAGCCCCTGGTAGGAGTAGATCACCCGCTGGCCGGCCAGCTGGTCGGGCGTCAGCTGGGTGGTGAGGGCCGCCGCCGCGTCGGCGGTCAACGGTGTGGTGGCCGGGGGAGGAGAGGTGCTCGGTCCGCCGCTCCCCGGGGCCGGTGCGGCGGAGCTGCAGGAGGTGGCCAGCAGCAGGCCGAGGCAGCCGAGCAGCCGGCGGGCGGTGGACGGCATGGGGCTGCTCCTTCGGCGGAGGCGCCTGGTCGACCGGGGAGGGCCGGGGCCGGCGGCGTACGACACGGGCTACCTGCTGTGATCATCAGTTCTCTTATCGTAACGCCGCAGGCGGCAGCCCACAGACTGCTGCCCGGCGACCGCGGGTGTCGGTCGCCGGGCAGCGGGGGTGAGGGTGTCACCCCACGGGGGAGCCGGTGCGCGGCAGGGGTACTGCGTGCAGGCACTGGTGCTGGTGGCCCTCATCGGCGTCCAAGCGGCTGGCCACGCCATCAGCGTTGATCGAGACCTGGAACTCCCCGGTCTCGTCCGTGTAGACGGAGTTACCGTCGACGGATCTTGGTGTCCAGTGCACCACGACCACGGTCGCGGGCCGGTGCCCGCAGACTGGGCCTGGGAGGGAGACGGCATAGCGCTGGACGGGATCCACGATCCGACCTCCTCGGGGGCTGGGGCCCGGAGCTCGGCCGAGCCGACGTCCTTGCGTCTGCCCAGTTCGAGCCCGCTCAACCCTCGCGCGGCATGATCGTTTCTGCGCCCCGCCGTCATGCCGGAACGGCGTACCAGGGCATCCGCAGGACGGCATGACGCCTGACCGGCCCCGACGACGGTCAGCCCCGGCTCCAGCAGCCACGGCGCGGAGTTCTCGGCGAGGACCCTCTCCGCGGCGACGACGGTGATCGGCATGCCCGCTGTTCCGCCGTCGGGCACGGCGGCGAACCGGAGCGCGGCCCGAGTTGCCACGGCTGATGGGCCAACTGACGATGATTCGGCTGACCGCTGCCGCTCATCGGTTCTAGACTGCGGCCGCGATGACATTACCGGCCGGTAGGAATGGGGTTCGCATGGCTCGTACCGCGGAGCAGCGGGTGCACGCATTCGGCGACGATGCGTTGGGCGAACACGACGCGGTCGCGCTGGCCCGGCTGGTGCGAAACGGCGAGGTCAGCCCCGAGGAACTGGCCGAGGCCGCCGCCCGGCGCGCCCGGCAGGTGGAGGACGCACTGGCCCCGGTCGCGTTCGCGTCGTACCAGGCGCCGAAGGTCGGCCGGCACCGCCGCGACGCGCTGCTGCACGGCGTGCCCACCTTCCTGAAGGACAACGTCGACCTGCGCGGTATGCCCACCGGGCACGGCAGCGCGGCCTTCCACCCCCGTCCCGCTCGCTACACGTCGGGCTTCGCCGCACAGCTCCTCGCCACCGGCGTGACCGTGCTCGGCAAGACCCGGCTGCCCGAGTTCGGTCTCAACGCCTCCACCGAGTTCGGCACCGGAGAACCGGTGCGCAACCCCTGGCGGACCACGCACTCGCCGGGTGCCTCCTCGGGCGGCGCGGCCGCCCTGGTCGCCGCGGGCGTCGTGCCGATCGCGCACGCCAATGACGGCGGCGGCTCGATCCGGATCCCGGCCGCCTGCTGCGGACTGGTCGGCCTCAAGCCGACCCGCGGCCGGCTGGTCCTGAACGACCAGGGTCGGCGGCTGCCGATCGACCTGGTGACCGACGGAGTGGTGACCCGGTCGGTGCGCGACACCGCCGCCTTCTTCGCCGCCGCCGAGCAGCACCACCGCCCGTCCTCGCTGCCCCCACTGGGCCTGGTCGAGGGCCCGGGCTCCCGGCGGCTGCGGGTGGGCCTGGTGGTGGACTCGCCGGTTGCGTCGACCGACGCCGAGACCCGGGTCGCCGTCGAGTGGACCGCCGCCCGCCTGGCCGATCTCGGCCACCACGTCGAACCGGCCACCCTGCCCTTCGGCGAGCAGTTCCAGCGGGACTTCACCCTCTACTGGGGCTTCATCGCCTTCCTGATCGCCGCCACCGGAAAGCTGCTGCTGGACCGCAGCTTCCAGTCGCGCCGCCTGGACGGCCTGACGCTCGGCCTGCGCCGCACCTTCCACCGCGAATTCCTGCGCACCCCAGGGGTGTTGCGCCGCCTGCAGGCCACCGAGCACGCGTACGCCTCGGTGTTCGAGGCCCACGACGTGATCCTCTCCCCGGTGCTCGCCCACACCACCCCGCCGCTGGGCCACCTGAGCCCCAACGTGCCGTTCGAGGAGCTGATCGAGCGACTGCACCGGTACGTGGCGTTCACCCCGGTCAACAACGTGACCGGCGGGCCGGGGATCTCGCTGCCCACGGGTCAGACGGCGGACGGCCTGCCCATCGGGGTGCACCTGTCGGCGGCGCACGGGCAGGAGCGGCTGCTGCTGGAGCTGGGGTACGCACTGGAGGGGGAGGCGGGGTGGCGGCGGATCCAGGGGTGAGGCGAGCGGGCCGGTCGGTTCGGTGACCCGCCGGCCGGGTCCGCCGCAACGGCGGCCCCGGCCGGCTCGACGCGGTCAGGCGTGGGCGTGGGCGCGGCGCAGCAGGTAGCCGCCGGAGACGGCGGCGAGTACCGCCATGCAGGCGGTGAACACCAGGCCCGCGTGGGCGAGACCGAGTGGTTCGCTGAGCAGGCCGACACCGATGACCGGGATGGAGATGCCGAAGTAGGCGACCACGAAGAGCGCCGAGAGGGCGCGGGCGCGGTGTTCGTCGGGAGCGGCGGCGGCGACTTCGCCCACGGCACCGCGCAGGCCCATGCCCTGGCCCATGCCCCCCACGAGGGCGCTGAGCACCAGCGGTGGCAGGGTGGTCCACGCCAGCGAGGCGGCGAGCAGGGCCAGACCGGCGATCAGGACCAGGCAGCCCAGCGGGATGGCCCGCGCACTGCCGAGCCGGGGCACCAGGAGCTGGCCGAGGGTGGAGGCGAAGAAGGCCGCGAACACGATGAGACCGACGACCGCGTGGTTCTGGACACCCAGGCTCTTGGCCAGGAACGCCGGGCTGACCGCGGTGAAGACGCCCAGCAGCGAGAACCCGGCGAAGGCGGCGATCCCCGCCGGCACGAACACCCCGCGCACCTCGGGTGGCAGCGCGGGCCACTGCGGCCGGGCGCTGCGCAGCGGGTGGGCCCCGGGGACCGTCTCCGGCAGGAACCAGGTGACGGCGAACGACGCGGCGAGCAGCACCAGGTGCACGACGAACGGCAGGACCAGCGGGCCGGGCGCGTATTCGGCGAGGAAGCCCGACAGCAGCGGTCCGCAGCCCAGGCCGCCCATGTTGGCGGCGGTCGCGACGAGGCCGGCGCGGGCCTGGCGCCCGGGCGGGGCGAGCTCCAGGATGTACGCGGTGGCGGTGCCGGTGAAGAGGCCCGCCGACAGTCCGGACAGCAGGCGGCCCACGAAGAGCAGCGGCAGGCCCTGCTCGGCGAGGAAGGCGACGGCGCTCGCGGCCGCGAGCGCCAGCCCGCACAGTAGGACCGGTCGACGTCCGACGGAGTCGGAGACGCTGCCGAAGAGCAGCAGGACACCGATCACGCCGAAGGCGTAGAGGGCGAACACAACGGTCACCGTCAGCTCGGAGAAGCCGATCTGCTGCTGGTACAGGCCGTAGAGCGGGGTGGGCAGGGTGGTGCCCGCCATGCAGACAGCGAAGGCGGCCGCGGCCCAGAGGTAGCCCGTACGGCTCGCGGCAGACCCACCCGTCGGGCGATCCGTCATCCACCCACCGTAGGGCGCCGGCCCCGGCGGTCCCCGGCTCGGCGGGATCGGATACGCCGGATGGCGCTGGTCCGCCACCAGGGGGAGGGGGCTTTGGAGGGGATCACGCGGCGCCGGCGATCGACGCCTCGGCCGACTGACCGGTGGCGAACGGACCTGGTTTCCGCCAGGCCCGGTCGCCACCGGCGCGGCTCGCGCCGGGGTCAGCGCAGCCCGGCGAAGAGGTCGTCCTCGGGCACGGCCACGCCGGTGGCGTCCTGGACCCGCACGAAGGTCTCCACGCCCATCAGCTCGGTGAACCGCTCCTTGCCCATCTTCAGGAAGAAGATGTTCTCGCCCTGGCTGGCGTGCGCCGCGAGCGCATCGAACTTCTGGCCGCCGAACTCGGTGGTGTCCACCCAGGTGGTGATCTCCTCGTCGGGGAGTCCGATCTCGGGCATCGCGGTGGCCTCCGCCGGATCCGGCTCCTCCCAGTCCGCGCCCAACTCGCGCATGACCTCCCCGAACCGCTGCATCATCGAACGCGGCGCCGTCGTCCAGTACACCTTGGGCGTCATCCCGGTCATCGCCAGCGCGGCCATCGTGACGCGGTTCGCCTGGATGTGGTCGGGGTGGCCGTAGAACCCGTTCTCGTCGTAGGTGACGACCACGTCGGGCCGGTAGTGCCGCAGGAGCTCGGCGAGGCGGGCGGCGCCCTCCTCCACGGGTGTCCGCCAGAAGGCCCCGGGGGCGTCGTTGGCGGACCAGCCCATCATCCCGGAGTCGGCGTACCCCAACAGCTCGAGGTGACTGACCTTCAGGACCGCGCAGCTCGCCTCGAGTTCCTGACGGCGCATCGCGGCGACGGCGGCCGGATCGTGCCCGGGCTCGCCCGGCTTCACGCCGCCCGGCCCGTCACCGCAACCGCCGTCCGTACACGTGACGAGGACCGTGCGGATGCCCTCCGCCGCATACCGCGCGAGGACGCCCCCTGTTCCGGTGGCTTCGTCGTCGGGGTGCGCGTGCACCGCGAGCAGGGTCAAGGGCCGGTCAACCATGAAACGTCCTCCGGTGTGAGAAGTGCTCGCTCCGAGTCTGCGGTACTCGGGCAGGCGGTTGCTCGCAATTTCCGGATGACCGGGTAGCTGGAAGCACGGGTCCACGGCGCACCGGTGCTCGTGCATCCAGGCCGTTCCGCTCCGTGGCGGCACCGCCGACGGAGCAGCACCCACTTCGGACCGGGTGGTTCGTTCCGGTGCGGCGGCGGCCTCAGGCCGCCTTGACCAGGTCCAGCCCGCCGCCGCGACGCGCGACGGGCACTCGGGCCTCGGCGGGCACCACGGTCACGGCGCAGCGGGCGCGGGCCAGGCAGTGGCGGGCGACCTCGCCGTGCAGCAGGCGCTGGAGCCGCCCGCGGCGGCCGGAGCCGATCACCAGGAGGTCGTCGGGCCGGTCGGCGACCTGGAGCAGCGCGGGTCCGGCTTCGCCGCGGATCACCACCGGGGTGATCGGCTGGTTCACCGGGTAGCCGCCGAAGACCTCGTCGAAGACCTGGTCGAGGCGGGCGCGGGCGGCCTTCTCCCAGGCGGCGGCCAACGAGGGGCAGGGGTGGGCGCGGTAGGCCGGCTCGCCGCCGACCGGGGTCCAGGCGATCACCGGGACGAGCTCGACACCGCGTCGAGCCGCCTCCGCGGCGGCGCGTCGCAGGACCGCCGCGCTACGCCGCGAACCGCTGACGCCGACGATGACCCGGGTGGACTCGGCCATGGTGTGCTGCACTTCCCTCAGTCGTGGATCCGCTCGCTGCGGTCCTTTGTTTTTCAGGTGATATGAGCATAGCGCCTTAAGATCGTAGGTCAAGTCGGATGAGCTTCTTTGATTTCCTTAACGATCTCTTGATGCCGGCCGCTGCTCGTCCAGTCGACGCGCCTCGGGGCGGCACCAGTCCGAGCCGCGCCGCGGGTCGGGGCTAAGGTGTCCGCCATGACGCGCACCCGCCTGTACCGCAACGGCAACCTGGAGCTGGAGGACTTCCCTGCTCAGGACATCTCCGACTACATAGGAGACCCCGACTGCACGGTGTGGCTGGACGTCAGCGATCCGGACTCCGCGGACTTCGAGATGATCACCGAGGAGTTCGGCCTGCACGCGCTCGCGGTCGAGGACGCCCGCCAGGAGCACCAGCGACCGAAGCTCGACCGCTACCGCACCCACCTGTTCCTGTCCGCCTACGCGGTCGCGCTCGACGACGCGACCGGCGAGTTCGGATCGGAGGAGATCTCCGCCTTCATCACCCAGAACGCCCTGATCACCATCCGCAAGGGCACCCACTGCGACATGGACCACGTCGTCGAGCGCTGGGACAACGCCCCGGACCTGGCCAAGCAGGGCGTCGGCTTCCTGGTGCACGGGCTGCTGGACTACCTGGTCGACGGCCACTTCAACGCGGTCCAGGCACTGGACGACCGCATCGAGGCACTGGAGGACCTGCTCTTCGAGGACGGTCCCCAGCAGATCCAGGAGGTTCAGCGCACCTCGTTCGAGCTGCGCAAGAGCCTGGTCAAGCTGCGCCGCGTGGTGCTGCCGATGCGCGAGGTCGTCAACTCGCTGCTCCGCCGCGACATCCACCTGGTCAGCGAGCAGATGATGCCGTACTACCAGGACGTCTACGACCACGTGCTGCGCGCCACCGAGTGGACCGAGTCGCTGCGCGACCTGGTCACCACCGTGATGGAGACCAACCTGACCGTGCAGGGCAACCGGATGAACATGATCATGAAGAAGGTCACCAGCTGGGCGGCGATCATCGCGGTGCCCACGGCCGTCACCGGCTTCTACGGTCAGAACGTCCCCTACCCCGGGTTCGGCGCCCAGAGCGGCTTCTGGGCCTCGACCATCATCATGATCGTCCTGTCGGTCCTGCTGTACGCCGTCTTCAGGCGCCGGGACTGGATCTGACGCCGGCCGTGGCCGCCGACCGGGCGGCCCGTCGGCTCAGCAGGGCTTCACGTGCCACGCGGGTGACCAGTCGTAGTTGCCCTGCAGGATCTGGTTGTCGGGCCCGCCGGTGGCGGGAACGGTGGTGATGACGTTGCCGTTGGCACCCAGGATCCAGGCCTCCTGGCCGGCCGTCTGGTGGTTGGCCCACGAGCCGGCGCCGTTCCAGCCGTACAGGTTGAAGGTGGAGCAGCTGTACAGGTCGAACCGGGTGCCGGACCAGGCGGTCCCGGTGTAGATGCAGAACGCGGTGTACGGGCAGTCCTCCCCGGTGCCCGCCGCCGGGACGCCGGTGACGCCACCCACCGAGGCGCCGTTGTTGCCGCCGGCGGTCACCCGGACCGAGGCGGAGGCCGCACCGCTCGGCCCGAGGGCCAGGGCGGCAGCGGCGGCGGTCGCGAGCACCGTCGCGAAGGCCGGCTTCAGGGCCATGAGGAGTCCTCCATCCCATCACCTGACAGGCTGTCATTCCGTACTCGACCAATACCCGGTGCCGCGTGAGCCAAGACCTGCCGGCACCATTCGGGCGAGTCCGCCGGCAGCCGGTCGCGGGGCGGGTCCTGGTACCGCGTCACCGCAACCTGGCGCTCGGGGAGGGGCCGTCGTAGCGTCGGCCGACCTGGTGATTGAGCAGGGCACGGTGAACCGCGTCTTTCTCGGCCGCCTCTTCGCGTGAATCCAGTCTTCTTCGTGGTGGGCGGCGTGACCGCGCCTCGGTGGCGGATCAGCCGGGTCGGCGCACCGGCTCGCACCGGCCCGCTGCCGGTGCGGGCCGCCCGGCGGGCGGTGTGCTCCCGCCGCCGAGCGGGGCCCGGGGCGGATGCCGCCACCTCGGCGCGGCTCTTCCATGCCTGGTGGAGCATGCCCACCCCCGCCCATCCCCGGCCGTGACCGTTCGGCGGTCGCCTTGGGCCATCGGCCCGGCTGCACCGGAATCCGTCCGGTCCGGAGTGGCTGCGCCGGCCGTCCGTCCCCTTGGTGAGGCTCTTGTGGGTCGCTATTGTGAGCGCTAACATCCTTGCTCGCAGCACGGTGAGGAGCGCGACGGAACGCGTCAACCGCCCTCCGCTTCCCGCTTCTTACCGTGGCGCCCAGCCGACCGGTTGGCGGCTCCCGCCTGGCCGCTCCGGCCGGTGACGGTTCCGCGCCTTGTGAGGGTGAGGTGGCGGAACTCCGGGCCGGCCGCCGATCCGTCGTGCGGAACGTTTCGGCGGCCGGCCGCCTTCCACCCCCGCCGCGCACGAAGGACGAAACTGTGACCGAGACGCTCTCCGCCCGGGCCACCGGCGCCGACGACCAGGACGATCGCTGCGTAGTCGGCGTCGACTTCGGGACGCTCTCCGGCCGGGCCGTGGTCGTCCGGGTCCGCGACGGCGAGGAGTTGGGCACCGCCGTCCACGCCTACCCGCACGCCGTGATCGAGGACCGCCTTCCGGGCACCGGCCGGCTGCTGCCGCCCGACTGGGCGCTGCAGCACCCGGAGGACTGGCGCGAGGTGCTGCGCACCGCCGTGCCGGCGGCCGTGGCCGCGGCGGGCGTCGATCCCGCCGCGGTCATCGGCATCGGGACCGACTTCACCGCCTGCACCGTGCTGCCGGTCCGCGCCGACGGCACCCCGCTGGCCGAGACCTCCGAGTGGGCCGCCCGCCCGCACGCCTGGCCCAAGCTCTGGAAGCACCACGCGGCCCAGCCGCAGGCCGACCGGATCAACGCCCTGGCCCATGCCCGCGGCGAGAAGTGGATCCACCGCTACGGCGGGCGGATCTCCGCCGAATGGCAGTACGCCAAGGCGCTCCAGGTACTGGAGGAGGATCCGCGGGTCTACGAGGCCTGTGAGCGCTGGATCGAGGCCGCGGACTGGATCGTCTGGCAGCTCACCGGTGAAGAGTCCCGCAACGCCTGCACCGCCGGCTACAAGGGCATTTTCCAGGACGGCGCCTACCCGGGCGAAGAGTACCTGGCCGCCCTGCACCCCGGGTTCGCCGACTTCGCCCGCACCCGGCTGGAGCACCCGCTCGCCGCGCTCGGCTCCCGGGTGGGCTCGCTGACCCCGCGGGCCGCCGCCTGGACCGGTCTGCCCGAGGGCATCGCGGTGGCGGCCGGCAACGTGGACGCCCATGTCACCGCCCCGGCCGCCCGGGCCGTGGACAACGGCCGGCTGCTGGCCATCATGGGCACCTCCACCTGTCACGTCGTCAACGGACAGGCCCTCGCGGAGGTGCCGGGCATCTGCGGCGCGGTCGAAGGCGGGATCGTCGACGGTGCCTGGGGCTACGAGGCCGGGCAGAGCGCGGTCGGCGACATCTTCGCCTGGTGGCTGCGCCAGGGCGTCCCCGCCGACTACCTCCGGGAGGCCGAGGCCACCGGCGAGGACCTGCACCAGTTGCTCTCCCGCAAGATCGCGGACCAGCCGGTCGGCGGCCACGGCCTGGTGGCGCTGGACTGGATGGGCGGCAACCGCTCGGTCCTGGTGGACCACCACCTGTCGGGCGTCATCGCGGGCCTCACCCTGGCCACCAGGCCCGAGGAGGTCTACCGGGCCTTGCTGGAGGCAACCGCCTACGGCACCCGCGCGATCGTCGAGGCCCTGGACGAGGGCGGGGTTCCGGTCACCGAGTTCGTGGTGGCCGGCGGGCTGAAGAAGAACGCCCTGCTGATGCAGGTCTACGCCGACGTGCTGCGGCGTCCGGTCTCCCTGGCCGCCTCCGAGCAGGGGCCCGCGCTCGGCTCCGCCATCCATGCCGCCGTCGCCGCCGGGGCCCACCCCGACGTGCGCACCGCCGCCGCCGTCATGGGCCGCGTCGAGCGCCACGCCTACCTGCCCGATCCCGCGCGGGCCGACGCCTACGACGCCCTCTACGCGGAGTACCGGCTGCTGCACGACCACTTCGGTACCGGCCCGGACAAGCAACTGCACCGCCTGCGCGCCATCCGCAACGCCGCCGTGAGCGAGGTCCGCGAGGCCTCCAGCGACTCGAACTGTGAGGGTTGACCAGCCATGACCGATGCCATCGAGCTGATGCGCCGTCAAGTCAGTGACCTGCACCAGGAACTCGTCCGCTACGACCTGGTCGTGTGGACGGCCGGCAACGTCTCCGGACGGGTTCCCGGCGAGGACTTGTTCGTCATCAAGCCCAGCGGCGTCCCGTACGAGGAACTGGCCCCGGAGAACATGATCCTGTGCGACCTGGACGGGAACGTGGTCGCCGGTGAGCACAGCCCGTCCTCCGACACCGCCGCGCACGCCTACGTCTACCGGCACATGCCCGAGGTCGGCGGCGTGGTGCACACCCACTCCACCTACGCCTGCGCCTGGGCCGCCCGCGGCGAGGCCGTCCCGTGCGTGTTGACGGCGATGGCCGACGAGTTCGGCGCCGAGATCCCGATCGGCCCGTTCGCCCTGATCGGCGACGACTCGATCGGCCGCGGGATCGTCGACACCCTGCGCGGCCACCGCTCGCCCGCCGTCCTGATGATGAGCCACGGCGTCTTCACCATCGGCAAGGACGCCAAGGCCGCGGTCAAGGCCGCGGTGATGTGCGAGGACGTCGCCCGCACGGTCCACATCTCCCGCCAGCTCGGCGAGCCGCTGCCCATCGCCCAGGCGGACATCGACAGCCTGAACTTCCGCTACCGACACGTCTACGGCCAGCAGCCCGCTGCCCACTGAAGGAGCGACTCCCAGTGACTGAAGTCTTTTCCGGGCGCGAGGTCTGGTTCCTCACCGGCAGCCAGGGCCTCTACGGCGAACGGACGCTGCACCAGGTCGCCGAGCAGTCCCGCCAGGCCGTCAACCAGCTGGCCCGCGCCGGGATCCCGGTCCGGCTGATCTGGAAGCCCGTCCTCACCGACGCCGCGTCCATCCGCAGGGTCTGCCTGGAGGCCAATGCCGAGGACTCCTGCATCGGCCTGATCGCCTGGATGCACACCTTCTCCCCGGCGAAGATGTGGATCGCCGGCCTCGACGCGCTGCGCAAACCGCTGCTGCACCTGCACACCCAGGCCAACGCGAAGCTGCCGTGGGCGACCATCGACATGGACTTCATGAACCTGAACCAGGCCGCCCACGGCGACCGCGAGTTCGGCCACATCCAGTCCCGCCTCGGCGTCGCCCGCAAGACCGTCGCCGGACACGCGAGCGACCCCGCCGTCGCCGGCCGCATCGCCGACTGGGCCCGCGCCGCCGCCGGCCGGGCCGAACTCGCCACGCTCAAGCTGGCGCGCTTCGGCGACAACATGCGCGACGTCGCCGTCACCGAGGGCGACAAGGTCGAGGCGCAGTTGCGCCTGGGCGTCTCCGTCAACACCTACGGCGTCAACGACCTCGTCGCCGTCGTGGACGCCGTGGCGGACGCGCAGATCACCGACCTGGTGAAGGACTACGACGAGCTCTACCAGCTGGCCCCCGAACTCCGCGCCGGCGGCGAGCGCCACGACGCGCTGCGCTACGCCGCCCGCATCGAGTTGGGCCTGCGCGGCTTCCTCACCGACGGCGGCTTCCGCGCCTTCACCACCAACTTCGAGGACCTCGGCGGTCTGCGCCAGTTGCCCGGCCTCGCCGTCCAGCGCCTGATGGCCGACGGGTACGGCTTCGGCGGCGAGGGCGACTGGAAGACCTCCGTCCTGCTGCGCACCCTCAAGGCCGCCGCCGAGGGCCTGCCCGGCGGCACCTCCTTCATGGAGGACTACACCTACCACCTGGAGCCCGGCAACGAACTGATCCTGGGCGCCCACATGCTGGAGGTCTGCCCCTCCATCGCCACCGGCACCCCGTCCTGCGAGATCCACCCGCTCTCCATCGGCGGCCGCGAGGATCCGGTGCGCCTGGTCTTCGACGCCGAGCCCGGTCCGGCCGTCGTGGTGGGCCTGGCCGACATGGGGGAGCGCTTCCGGCTGGTCGCCAACGAGATCGAGGTCGTCGAGCCCGCCGAGCCGCTGCCCAGCCTGCCGGTGGCCCGCGCGGTCTGGAAGCCGCGGCCCGACCTGCGCACCTCCACCGAGGCCTGGTTGACCGCCGGTGCCCCGCACCACACCGTGCTCACCCGGGCGTTCGGCACCGACGTCCTGGACGACCTCGCGGAGATGCTCGCCGTCGAGCTCGTCGTCATCGACGAGAGCACCAGCATCCGCCGCTTCACCCGCGAACTGCGCTGGAACCAGGCCTACTACCGCCTGGCCCAGGGCTTCTAGCCCCCAGTCCGCCGCCCGGGCCGGAACTCCCGCCGCCCCGACACCGGAGCCGGTCCGGGCGGCCACCTTCCGCCGGACGCCCGAACCCCAGGGAACCGCACCCATGCCCGACCGACGCCCCACCTTCCGCCAGACGGGCGTGGACCTCCTGCCCGACGGGCGCACATCGGTGCTGTGGACCGTCAGTTCGCCATCCGGTGTCACCGCGGACCTGCTCGACTTCGGCGCCAGGCTCCAAGCCGTCCGCACGCCGGACCGGCACGGCCGCACCGCCAACGTCGTGCTCGGTGCGGTCGGCTGGGACCAACTGATCAGTGGGGGAGCGTATTTCGGGGCGACCGTGGGCCGGTACGGCAACCGGATCGCCCGTGGCGAACTGCCGATCGACGGCGCCCTCCACCAGTTGGACTCCCAGAGCACCGGCCACACCCTGCACGGCGGACCGGACGGGTTCGCCACCAGGCTCTGGCGGAGCAGCCCGATCCAGGAGGCCGACCAGGCGGGCGTGCGCTTCCAGCTGACCAGCCCGCACCGGGACCAGGGGTTCCCCGGCACCCTGGAGGTGGAAGTCAGCTACCTGCTCGACCCGTTCGGCACGCTGACCATCCGGTACCGCGCGGTGACCGACGCCCCCACGGTCGTCAACCTCACCAACCACGCGTACTTCAACCTCGCCGGCGGTGGGACGGTGGGCGACCACACGCTTCGCGTCCACGCGGACGCGTACCTGCCGGTCGACGCCGAGCTGATCCCGCTCGGCCCGCCCGCCATGGTCGCGGGCACGCCGTTCGACCTCACCCGGACGGTTCGGCTGGCCGGCCGCCTGACCGCCGACCACCCGCAACTCAACTTCGCCGGTGGCGGGTTCGACCACAACTGGCTGCTCCGCCCGGGACCGGACGCAGGCCCGCGCCTGGTGGCCGAACTCGACCACCCCGCCACCGGCCGCCGGCTGGAGTGCCACACCACGGAACCCGGACTGCAGGTCTACGCCGGCAACCACTTCGACGGCACCACCGGACCGGCCGACGCCCCCCACGGGCGCCACGCGGGCATCGCGCTGGAGACCCAGCACTACCCCGACTCCCCGCACCGCCCCGACTACCCCTCCACCGTCCTGCGCCCCGGGGAGGAGTACCGCTCCACCACCGTCTACCGCTTCGGCACCGCCGCGGCGGGTCAGCGGCCGGCCGGTGCACCCGTGCTGGAACGGACCACGAGCTCCGGCATGAGGGTGGTGTGAACCGGCGCGGCCGACGGGGCCTCGATCCGCTGCAGCAGCAGGCCGACCCCCGCCCTGCCGATGGCCGCGAAGTCCTGCCGGACGGTGGTCAGCGGGGGAACGAAGTAGTCCGACTCCGGCAGGTCGTCGAACCCGGCCACGGCCAGGTCCTCCGGGACGCGCAGCCCGGCCTCCCGCAGTGCGCGCAGCACCCCGAGGGCCATGTGGTCGTTGGCGACGAAGACCGCTGTCGGCTTCGAGGCCTCGTCGAGGCTGGCGTGGGCCGCGGCCAGCAGTTTCCCGGCCTGGTAGCCCGACGCGGCGCTCCAGTCCCCGCTGAGGGACTGCGGGACCGGGACCCCGGCGTCGTCGAGGGCCGCACGCCAGCCCTGGTAGCGGCCCTCCGCCTCCAGCCACTGGCGCGGCCCGGCGACGTGCCACACCGAGGAGTGTCCCAGCGACAGCAGGTGCTCGGTGACCATCCGGGCGCCGGCGTACTGGTCCAGCGCCACGCCCGGCACATCCAGGTCGTGGCCGCCCTCGACGGTCACGATCGGGAAGGGCGCCGCCAGCCGCAGCAGGGCGGTGACCGTCCGCTCGTGCGGCGTCATCACCACGGCGCCCTCGACGCCCCAGGCCGCCAGGTGCTCCAGGGCCTTCCGCAGCGCCGTCTCGCTCAGCTCGTCCAGGCTCACCGCCGCGACCAGGTACCCCTGGTCGCGGGCGGCGTGTTCGAGGCCGGCCAGGATGCTGGCCGGCCCGTACAGAGTGGTGTTCGCGGCGACGACGCCCAGCGTGCGGGAGCGCTTGGTGACCAGGGCGCGCGCGGCGGGATTGGGGCGGTACCCCAGCTCGGCGATGACCTCCCGCACCCGGATGCGGGTGGACTCGCGCACATTGGGATGATCGCTGAGGACGCGCGACACCGTCTGGTGGGACACCCCCGCCACCTTGGCGACATCCGCCATCGTCGGTGCGCGCCTGTCGGCGGCCTCACTCACATGCCCTCCACGGCTCTGTCCCACTGCTGCGGCACCCACGGACCGGCTGCACCCCGCAGCCTACTCAACCCTGCCCCGGCGGCGGGGAGACATCGCTTCCCGAGGAGTCACCACGGGGTGCCAGAGATCCAAACGTGACCCACCGAACCCATTGACGGAGAGTTTTGTTAGCGCTAACAATACCGTGACGTCGAAACGGGACGGCAAGCTGCCGCCCTCGCACCGTCCTTGAGAACCTCGCAAGCCCTGATTCGGGAGAGGCCATGCCGGAAGCCAGATCCGCTAGCGGCGCACAGCCGGTGATGGCGGACGTGGCCGCGCTGGCCGGCGTATCCCACCAGACCGTTTCGCGGGTGCTGAACGGCAGTCCGAACGTCCGCGCGCAGACCCGGGAACGCGTGCTCGCGGCAATACGGACGTTGGACTACCGTCCCAACACCGCGGCTCGAGCGCTGGTCACCCGTCGCTCCCGGACCCTCGGTGTGATCAGCTTCGACAGCACCCTCTACGGGCCCTCCCAAATGCTCTACGGGATCGAGCAGGCCGCGCGGGGCGCAGGCTACTTCCTCAGCATCGCGAGCCTGCGCCACCAGGACACCCGGTCCGTCCACGAAGCCGTGGACCGGCTCCGGGACCAGGCCGTCGAAGGAATCGCCGTCATCGCCTCGCGGGCCTCCGCGATGGCGGCGCTGGCACGCCAGATCACCACCGTCCCCATGGTGACGGTCGGGCCCGCGGACCCGGGCCGGCTGTCCGGAGCGGGGGTGGACAACGAAGCCGGCGCCCGGGCCGCGGTCCGGTACCTGCTCGACCAGGGGCACCGTACGGTCCACCACGTCGCGGGACCCGACGACTGGCTGGAGGCCAAGGCCCGTCAGGCGGGCTGGCGGCGCACGCTCGAGGACCGCGAGCGGCCGGTGCCCGAGAGCACGGTGGGGGACTGGTCGGCCCGGTCGGGATACCGGGCGGCCCTGCGACTGGTCGACGACCCGCGGATGACCGCGGTCTTCTGCGCCAACGACCACATGGCGCTCGGATTCGTGCGGGCCCTCCACGAAAGGGGGCGCCGGGTTCCCGAGGACGTGAGCGTGGTGGGGTTCGACGACATCCCCGAAGCCGGGTTCCTCAACCCGCCGCTCAGCACCGTCCGCCAGGACTTCGGAGAACTCGGGCGCCGCGGCCTCGGACTGCTGCTGCACCGCATCCAGTTCCCCGACTCCGAAGCCGCCGGGCTCGACGGCGACCACCACGTGGCCATCGTCGCACCCGAACTGATCGTCAGAGCCAGTAGCGCGAGGCCCGACCGCTGACCCCAGCGGTCGCGGATCCGGTCGGTCCGACCCCGCAACCGGTCAAGGACAGGAGCCCCTGCCGGGATCTTCCTGTTCACCGCAGCTTTTCGCACCACCCCGCACCACCCCGCACCACCCCGCACCGCCCGGCAAGAGACCAGAAGAGGACACCACACATGAGCGCCATCAGCATCCGCTCCCACAGAGGCCTCCGCCTCGCCGCCATCGCGGCCGTCGCCTCGCTCGCCCTGACCGCGACCGCCTGCTCCAAGCAGGGGGCCGGCAGCGGCGGCAGCGGTGCCGGCCCCACCGGGACCGCGGCCGCACCCGTGATCCAGGGTGACATCACGTTCAACGACGCGAACCTGGTCAAGCTGGACGACGCGCTGAAGGCCGCCCTGCAGGGCAAGGACCTGTCCAAGCTGGACCTGGCGATGGTGGTCAACGTCTCGGTGGACTACTGGAACGCCGGCAAGGTCGGCTTCGACAAGGGCCTGGCCGACCTCGGCGTGAAGGGCACCTTCCAGGCCCCGGCGAACGGCCGGCTGGACCAGCAGCTCTCGATGATCCAGACCATGCGCGGCCAGGACATCTCCGCCTTCTCGGTATCGGCGATCGACCCGACCGCCATCAAGGCGCCCATCCAGGCCGCGAATTCGGCCGGCATTCCGGTGCTGGCGATCGACTCCCCGCTGCCCCCCGAGGACGGCGCCGCGCTCTACCTGGGCACCCCCAACTACCAGGCCGGGCAGAAGGCCGGCGAGGCGATGAAGGCCGCGCTCGGCGGCAAGGGCGAGGTGGTGGTGCTGGTCGGCTCGCTCACCGCATCCAACGCCGTGCAGCGGATCCAGGGATTCGAGGACGCGCTCAAGGGCAGCGGCATCAAGGTGGTCAACAAGCTGTCCGACAGCATGGACGCCTCGAAGGCGCTGACCAACGCGCAGACGGCCATCCAGACCGACCCCGACGTGACCGGCCTCTACGGCGTCTACTCCTACGACGGACCCTCCGCCGCCCAGGCCGTGCAGGCCGCCGGCAGGTCCGGCAAGGTCAAGGTCATCTCGGACGACTCCGACGCGCAGACCCTGAAGTTCATCCAGCAGGGCGTCATCCAGGCCACCGTGGTGCAGTCGCCCTACCAGCAGGGCTACACCGGCGCCTACCTGCTGGCCGCGCTCAAGGTTCTCGGCAAGGACGCCACGATGGGGCTGGTCAAGCAGTACCTGGAGTCCGACGGGACGACGTTGAGCTCCGGCGTCGGCGTGGTCACCCAGGGAAACCTGAGCGACTACCAGGCCAAGCAGACCCAGCTCGGCATCACGGGGTGAGCCACGTGACCACCAACGCTTCCCCCACGCGCAGCGGACCGGCCGCGGTCCTGCGCGCGGTGCGGAAGAGCTACGGGCCGGTCACCGTGCTGGACATTCCCGAGCTCGACCTGAAGCGCGGCCAGATCACCTGTGTCGTCGGGGAGAACGGCGCCGGCAAGTCCACCCTGATGGGTGTGCTCTCCGGCACCGTCTCCCCGACCGCGGGGGAGGTCCTGATCGCGGGGCAGGCCCTCCAGCCGGGCCGGCCGGACCACGCCAAGGCGCTCGGCGTCAGCCTGGTCGCCCAGGAGTTCCCCCTGGTGGGCGGGCTCAGCATAGCGGAGAACCTGCTGCTGGGCCGCCACACCCGGGCCACCGAACGGGCCGGCCGGCTGCGGCGCGCGCTCTTCGACCGGTCCGGCACCCGCCAGGAGGCCCGGGACCTGCTCGCGGACGTCGGCGTGGACGGTATCGACGTCGACCGCCCGGTCGATCAACTCCCGGTACCGCTGAGGCAGATGATCGAGATCGCCAAGGCCTGGGGCAACCGGCCGCTGGTCCTCATCCTGGACGAGCCCACCTCCTCCCTCGGCCCGGTCGAGGCCGCCAAGGTGCTCGGCCTCGCCCGCCGGCACACCGCGAACGGCGGCGCGGTCCTGTTCATCGGCCACCGGCTGGACGAGGTCCGCGACATCGCCGACCGCGTGGTCGTGCTGCGCGGCGGCCGACTGGTGGCCGACCTCACCCCCGAGGAGGCCACCGAGGAACGCATGATCCGCGAGATGGTCGGCAGCGAGCTCGCCCAGTCCGACGCCGCTCCGCCCGCCTCCCGGACCGATCGCACCGTCCTGGTCGCCCGCTCCCTGACCGCCGACGGCCTCGGCCCCGTCGACCTGGAACTGAAAGCCGGCGAGATCGTGGGCGTCGCCGGCCTGATGGGCTCCGGCCGCAGCCGCCTGCTGCACACGATCATGGGCGCGCAGCCCCGCACCGGCGGCGAGACCGAGCTCAACGGCAAGCCGTTCCGGCCGCGGCACCCGGCCGAGGCCGTCGCGGCCGGGATCGGCCTGGTCCCCGAGGACCGCAAGGAGCAGTCCCTGCTGCTCCAGCACCCGGTCCGGTGGAACGCGACCCTTGCCACCCTGCGCCGCGACTCCTGGCACGGCGTCCTCACCCCCAGCGGGGACAAGGAGCGCTCGCGGCAGATCGTCAAGGACCTGGGGGTGCGGCTGCACTCCCAGGAGCAGCCGATCGGCGACCTGTCCGGCGGAAACCAGCAGAAGGTCGTCTTCGGGCGCTGGCTGCACGCCAAGCCCGATCTGCTGCTCCTGGACGAACCCACCCGGGGCGTGGACGTCGGCGCGAAGGCCGAGATCTACCAGCTCATCGACACCGCCGCGGAGAACGGCCTGGCGGTCCTGGTGGCCTCCTCGGAACTGGAGGAGCTGCTGCGGATGTGCCACCGGATCGTCGTGATGGCGCAGGGGCGGATCGTCGCCGATCTGGCGCGCGAACACTTCAGCAAGGAACGGATCATGACGGCGGCGGCAGGCACGCAGCCGCTGACAGCAGGCTCGGAGGCAACGGCATGACCACCCAGACCACCCCCGTCGCCGCGGGGGCCGGAGTGACCTCGCGCAACCGGCTGCGCTCGCTGGTCGAGACTCCCGAGGTGGGCGTCGTCGTGGCGTGCGCCGCGGTGTTCATCGCCCTCGCACTGGCCCGGTCCACCTTCGCCGGCGCGGTCAACCTGCAGGGCATGGGCTTCGACCTCGCCCAGTACGGCCTGATCGCGATCGGCGAGTCGCTGGTGATCCTCACCGGTGGGATCGACCTGTCGGTCGGTGCGCTGCTGGGCACCTCGGTGATCCTCATCTCCTGGTTCAACGTGCGGGCCGGACTTCCGGCCGGTGTCGCGGTGCCGGCCACCCTGGCCATCACCGGACTGGTCGGCCTGTGGCACGGGCTCGCGGTCACCCGGCTGAAGATGCCCCCGTTCGTGGTCACCCTGGTGACCTACACCGTCGCCCAGGGCGTCACCCTGGCGATCACCTCCGGGACGTCCATCGTCGGCATCTCCGGCTTCTTCGGTGACATCGGGCAGTCCTACCTCGCCCAGATCCCGGTCCCGTTGATCCTCTTCGTGATCGTGGCGGTGGCGGCCTGGTTCTTCCTGGAACGCACCTTCGCCGGACGCCAGGTCTACGCCGTCGGCGGCAACCCCGAGGCGGCGCGGCTGGCCGGCATCCGCGGCGACCGGCGGATCGTCTCGATGTACGTGACCAGTTCGCTCCTCTCGGGTTTCGCGGCCATGCTGGTGCTGGGCCGGATGGGCGTCGGCTCCGCGAGCGGTGTCGGCGTCGGGTGGGAGCTCTCGGCCATCGCGGCCGCCGTGATCGGCGGCGTCAGCCTCACCGGCGGGCAGGGGCGGATCCTCGGCATCGTCGCGGGCACCGTGCTGCTGGAGCTCATCAACAACGGCCTGACCACGCTTCAGGTCAACTCGAACTACACCAACATCGTCCTCGGCGCGGTCCTCGGCATCGCCATCCTCGCCGACCGGCTCCGCGCCAAGCACTTCTCCAGCCGCGGCTGACGCCACGACACGCACGGCGGGCGGCTGCGCCAACACCGCCGCGCAGGAAGTCCCGGCGCCGGCGGCGCGCGGTGCGGTCAGCCCGACACCCGGACGACCAGCCGGGTGGGGAGCACCAGCGATTCGCCGCGCGCCGGGTTGCGGAGCAGCAACTCCATGGCACGCGAGCCGAGTTCCTCCACCGGCTGGCGGACCGTGGTCAGCCCCGGCCGGGACCGGGCCGCGACGGGAGCGTCGTCGAAGCCGATCAGCGCCACGTCCTCGGGTACCCGCAAGCCGCGTCGCCGCAAGGCCCGGAGGGCTCCCGCGGCCATCTGGTCGGAGGCGGCGAACACCGCGTCCACATCGGGGCGCCGGTCCAGCAGCCGCTCCATCGCGTGTTCGCCGGAGGCGCTGCTGAAGTCCCCGTACGCCACGGCGGGCCGTACCGCGGCCACCGCGGCCACCGCCTGGCGGTAGCCCGCCAGCCGGTCCGCGCCGGCCGCGGTGTCCGGCGGTCCCGCGATGGTGGCCACCGAGCGGCGCCCGGACGCGCACAGCCGACGCACCGCGTCCATGGCGCCAGCGAGGTTGTCCGCGTCCACGAACGCCACCGCGCCCGGCTCCGGCGGCCGGCCCAGGGAGACCACGGGCACCCTGGCCGCGTGCAGCAACCGGGCGAGCGCGGTGTCACCCCAAGGCCCTACCAGCAGCACCCCGTCGACGTGGCCGCCGCACAGGTAGCGCACCAGCGGCGGCCGCCGGGACCGCCTGGGCACCGTGAAGACGGCCAACTCCCGTTCAGCGCCCGGTGGTGAGCGCCGCAGCCCGGCCAGCAGCCGGACGTGGAAGGCGTCCGCGTGGTACTGCGGCGGATCAGCGAAGACCACGACGGCGACCACGCCGGTCTCCCGGGCACTGGGCGCCCTGCGGCGGACGTACGCCAACTCGCGCGCCGCGCGCTCCACTCGGGCCGCCACCTCGCTGGAGACCCGGGCGGAGCGGTTCAGCACCCGGGAGGCGGTCGCGGTGGAGACACCGGCGCGGCGGGCGACCTCGGCAAGCGTCGGAGCAGGGTCATCGCTGCGGATGAACTGGGGCATGGGGCCGTCCTAGGTCGGTCCTCTACACCGGAACCCACCCCTTCGGGACCCGTCACCCCGCCGGGCCACCACACCTGCCAGCTTGGTCGGTTGAGCGATCAGCGTCAAGAGATCCGACGCCGGCGCTCACGCCCGGTCGGGCAGGGCGCCGCGCCGGATCACCTCCGCGTACCAGCGGGCACTGTCCTTGGCGATCCGGGTCTGGGTGGGGTAGTCCACGTAGTACAGGCCGAACCGCTTGCCGTAGCCGTAGGACCACTCGAAGTTGTCCATCAACGACCAGACGAAGTAGCCGCGGACGTCCGCGCCCGCGGTGATCGCCCGCCGGACGGCGGCCAGGTGTCCGCGCAGGTAGTCGATGCGCCGCGGATCGTGCACCGCGCCCTCCGGAGCCGGCCGGTCGTCGAAGGCCGCACCGTTCTCGGTGACCATCAGCGGCAGCCCGGGGTGCTCCCGGTGCAGGCGCAGGAGCAGATCGGACAGGCCGGTCGGGTCGATCGACCAGTCCATGGCGGTGCGCTCGCCAGCGGCCCGGTGGAAGAGCACGTCGGCACAGCCCGCGAACGGCGACTGCGCACCATCGCCGTGGCCGGCGTCACGTGCGGCCCCGGCACGCCTGGGCTGGTCGTCCGCCGGCGCGGAAACGACCGCCGGCGTGTAGTAGTTGACGCCCAGCAGGTCGATCGGCCGCGCGATCCGGCAGAGGTCGCCGTCGTGGACCAGCGCCGGCCAGTCGACCAGCTGCGCGGTGTCGGCGAGCAGATCCTCCGGGTAACTCCCGTGCAGCATCGGCCCGGTGAAGATCCGATTGCCCACCGCGTCGATCCGGCGGGCGGCCTCGCGGTCCGCCGCCGACTCGGTGAGCGGCCGCACCTCGTGCAGGTTGAGCGACACCGCGATCCGCGCGTCCCGGGGCAGCGCGGCGCGCAGCACCTCGACCGCCCGGCCGTGGCCCAGGTTGAGGTGGTGGGCCGCGCGCAGGGCGGCGGCCCAGTCGGCGCGGCCCGGAGCGTGCACGCCCGAGCCGTAGCCGAGGAAGGCCGAGCACCAGGGCTCGTTGAGGGTGGTCCAGAGGCCCACCCGGTCCCCGAGCGCGTCGGCCACCAGCGCGGTGTAGTCCGCGAAGCGCTCCGCGGTGTCGCGGGCCGGCCAGCCCCCGAGCTGCTCCAACTCCTGTGGCAGGTCCCAGTGGTAGAGCGTCACGGCCGGCGCGATGCCGTACTCCAGCAGCTCGTCCACCAAGCGGCGGTAGAAGTCCAGGCCCCGCTCGACCGCCGGCCCGCGCCCGGTCGGCTGCACCCGTGACCAGGACACCGAGAACCGGTAGGCGCCCAGGCCCAGTTCGGCCATCAGCCGGACGTCCTCGCGGTAGCGGCGGTAGTGGTCGGTGGCGCGGTCGCCGGTGTCGCCACCGGCCGTCCGCCCCGGGATCCGGCTGAAGGTGTCCCAGATCGAGGGCGTCCGGCCGTCCACGTCGACGGCCCCCTCGACCTGGTACGCCGCCGTCGCGGCTCCCCAGAGGAAACCGGCGGGGAACGCGGAACCGGAGGCGTCGGCCGGGGCCGACCCGGCCCGTGCGGCAGTCATGGATAGCTCCTTCCAGTCGGGACGAATTGACGTTACGTCAGTTCTTGACCGCGCCGGCGGTGATGCCGCCGACGACCTGCCTGCCCAGCAGGGCGAACACCAGCAGCAGCGGCGCCGTCCCGACCAGCGCGCCGGTGAGGATGACGGCCTGGTCCGAGTCGTACGAGCCGCCGCCGAGCCCGGCCAGCGCGACCTGGACGGTGGGATTGCTCTGGCTCAGCGCGATCAGCGGCCAGAAGAAGTCGTTCCAGGACTGCACGAAGACCAGCATGCCGAGCACGGCCATGCCGGGCCGGGCGATCGGCAGCACCACGCTCCGGAGGATCCGCAGACTGCCCGCGCCGTCCACCCGGGCCGCCTCGACCAGCTCGACCGGCAGGGCCTGCGACAGGAACTGCCGCATGAAGAACACCCCGAAGGCGGCCACCAGATTGGGCAGGATCACCGACTGCAGCCGGTCGGTCCAGTGCAGCCGCGCCATGATCTGGTACAGCGGGATGACGCTCAACTGGGCTGGCACGGTCATGGTCGCCACCACCAGGCTCAGCAGCGCGTTGCGGCCCCGGAACGGCAGCTTGGCGAAGGCGAAGCCGGCCAGGGTCGCGAACAGCACCGTGCTGGCGGTCACGCAGCCCGACACCACCACCGAGTTGAGCAGCGCCCGTCCCATGTGGACCTGGTTCCAGGCGATGTCCAGGTTGTGCCACAGGTTGCCGCCGGGCAGCAGCGGGGGCGGGGTCTGCGCGATCCGGGTGCCGGAGGTCGAGGCGCCGACCAGGGTCCAGTACAGCGGGAAGAGGGAGAGGACGGCGACCGCGGTCAGCACCGCGTAGGTGACCGGACCGGCTCCGGTGAGGCCGCGCGCCCCCGCGCGCCGTCCCAGGTTGACGGCCATCGTGCTCAACCCCCGTTCCGGGCGCGCTGGAAGCGGACCAGGAGCAGGTTGAGCGTGCCGATGGCCAGCAGGATCAGCAGCATCGTCCAGGCCACGGCGGCGGCCCGACCGAGGTGGAAGGCGTACCAGCCCTGGTCGTACAGGTACAGCCCGAGGGTCTGGTACTGGTGCGCCGAACCCCCGCTGTGGCCGGTCGCGCCGCCGCCGAACAGTAGGGGCTCGCCGAAGAGTTGAGTGGCCCCGATGCTGGAGACCACGATGGTGAACAGGATGGTGGGCCGGATGGACGGCACGGTGACGTGCCGGAACTGCTGCCACCGGTTGGCACCGTCGAGTGCTGCCGCCTCGTACAGGTCGTGCGGGACCGCCTGCATGGCCGCGAGGTAGATCAGCGCGTTGTATCCGGTCCAGCGCCAGGTGACGATCGTGGCGACGGCGATCTGGGAGCTCCAGGTGCCGCCCTCCCAGTCGATGTGGCCCACGCCCAGTTGGCCCAGCAGCCAGTTGACCATCCCGTAGTCCCGCCCGAACAGCAGCGAGAACACCAGCGTCGCCGCCGCGATCGAGGTCGCGTAGGGTGCGAGCATCGCGATCCGGAAGAACGCCCGGCCGCGCAGGCGGTAGTTGAGCAGGTGCGCCAGTCCGAGCGCCATCAGCAACTGCGGCACGGTGGACAGCACGCCGATGGTGACGGTGTTGCGCAGGGCGTTCCAGAACAGGTCGTCGTGGAGCAGCCGGGTGTAGTTGCCGAAGCCGCGCCACTGCATCTGGCCGGGCGTCTGCAGGTCGACGCCGTGCAGCGACACCCAGCCCGTGTAGACCAGGGGGAACAGGCCGAACGCCGCGAAGCAGACGAAGAACGGCGCGATGTACAGGTACGGCGAGGCCTTCAGGTCCCACCGGTAGAGCCGGGTGCGCCAGGCACGGGTCGATGGGGGAGCGTGGTGCGGGGTGCCGACGGAGGTGGCCGGGACGGCCTCGTCGAGCATGGCGGTGACCTCTCTGACGAGCGGGGCTGACCCGGCGGGGCCGGGCAGGGCTGGGACGGACGGACGGGCGGCGGGCAGCCGCCGGTCAGTCGCCGACCTTGTCGTCGATCTCCTTGACGGCCTCGTTCCACGCCTTGGCGGGGTCGCTCTGGTGCTGCTCGATGCTGAGCAGGGCGCCGTTGGTGAGGGTGTCCTTGACCAGGCCGTCCCACTCGCCGATCACGGTCGGCTGGATGGACTGCGCGGTGGCGGCGTAGATCTGGCCGGTGGGGGTGTCGCCGAAGTAGTCGAGCTCGGCGTTCTGCACTTCCGGCCGGCTCAGCGCCTTGGCGTTGGAGGGCAGGTTGCCGACGGTGGTGAAGACCTTGGCCTGCTGTGCGGGTGCGGTGAGCCAGGCGGCGAGCGCCTCGGCCTCCTTCTGGTGCTTGCCGGCCTTGGGCACGGCGAGGAAGGAGCCGCCCCAGTTGCCGGCCGCCGGGGCCGCGGCGATGCCCCACTTGCCCTTGTTGGCGCTCCCCGACTTGTCCGAGACGATGGCCGTCATCCAGGACGGGCAGGCCACCGTGGCGAACCTGGAGTTGGCGAACGCCTGGTACCACGGCGTGTCGAACTGCTTGAGCCCGGCGCTGATCCCGGCCCGGATCGCCCCGGTCGCCAGGTTCCAGGCGGTCCTGACGGTGGGGCTGTCCTTGTAGTCCAACTGGCCGCTGCCGTTGTCGTACTGCGTGGTGCCGGACGAGACCACGGCGTTGAACAGGCCGCCGGCGGAGTCGGTGAAGAAGGTGCCGGCGGGTGCCTTGGCCTGGTACTCCTTGCCGGTCTCGACGAACTTGGCCCAGTCGCCCTGCCAGAGCTTGGCGACCTGGTCGCGGTCGGTGGGCAGACCGGCCTGCTGGAACAGGTCCTTGCGGTAGCAGATCGCCATCGGGCCGATGTCGGTGCCCAGGCCGATGGTGCGGCCGTCCGAGGTGGTGGCCTGCTGCCACTTCCACGGCAGGAAGTCGCTCTTGTCGACCCCGTCCGCCTTGCCGAGGTCGACGAACTGGTTCGCCTGCCTCTTCACCACCTGGGCGATCCGGCCGACCTCGATCCCCTGGATGTCGTCCAGACCGCTGCCGGAGGCGAGGTGCGTCTCCAGGGCGGGGTAGTAGTCGCTCTCCTGCTCGACGGTGTGCTCGACGATGGTGACCCCGGGATGTTCCCGCATGTACTCGTCGAACAGGCCGGCCTCCTTGTAGCCGAAGGTGCCGTAGTCGCCGACGGTCAGGGTGATCCTGGCGCCGGAGGCCGCGGTCGTGGCCGAGCCGGAGCCCGAGCTGCCGCAGCCGGCGACCAGCAGGGCGCACAGGGCCGCGGCCGCGGCGCTCGTCAGCGGCTTGCGCACGGGGAGGGCGGCGGCCCTTCCGCCGCCGTGGGGGGTGCCTGGGTTCCGCATGCCGAATCTCCTTGCAACAGAGTGCTTCGTGACTGCGCCGCGTGGTGCCGGCCGGAGGCGGGACCGCTGTGGGAGCGCTCCCATTTGCGATGTGGGAAGATTGCTTCGCCGCATGATGGCGTGTCAAGGGCGTGCACCGGCTCCGTTACCGGACCGTGTCGTCGGGCAGCCCTCGTCGCGGTCGTCCGCCGTCAGTCGCCCACCGTCCGCCGGGAGATCGAGCATGAGCCGAGCCGAGCAGCAGCAGTCCGCTGCCCGCCCCACCCTGGAGGCGGTGGCCGCGCGGGCCGGGGTGGGCCGGGGGACGGTGTCCCGGGTGGTCAACGGCTCGCCCAAGGTGAGCGCCAAGGCCAGGGCGGCGGTCGAGCAGGCCATCGCGGAACTCGGCTACGTCCCCAACCAGGCGGCCCGCTCCCTGGTCACCTCCCGGACCGACGCGGTAGCGCTGGTCATCCCCGAGAGCGTCGCGAAACTGAGCTCCGAACCCTACTTCTCCGACATCATCACCGGTGTCTCCGCCGAACTCGCCGGAACCGAACTGCAGTTGCTTCTGGTCCTGGTTCGCGACGAACACGAGCGGGAGCGCCTGACCCGCTATCTCACCGCCCGCCGGGTGGACGGCGTCCTGCTGGTCTCGGTGCACCAGGATGACCCGCTCCCCGAGTTGCTGGAACGGCTGGAGCTGCCCGCCGTGCTCGGCGGCCGCCGCTCGGCGCAGGAGACGCTGAGCTATGTGCACGCCGACAACGCGGGCGGTGCCCGAGCGGCCGTCCGGCACCTGCTGTCCCGGGGCAGGACGGCCATCGGGACGGTGGCGGGCCCGCTCGACATGGAGGGCGCCGCGGAGCGCCTGGCCGGCTACCGGCAGGCGCTCGCCGAGGCCCGACTGCCGTATGACGAAGGGCTCGTCGCCCACGGGGACTTCACCGAGCACGCGGGGCGCGAGGGCATGCGCGAACTGCTCGCCCGCCGGCCCGGCCTGGACGCGGTGTTCTGCGCCTCCGACCTGACGGCGGCGGGTGCGCTGCAGGCGTTGCGCGAGGCCGGCCGGCGGGTGCCGCAGGACGTCGCCGTGGTCGGTTTCGACGACTCCGTGGTGGCCCGCCACACCGAGCCGCCGCTCACCAGCGTCCGTCAACCGACCGAGGAGATGGGGAGGTTGATGGCCCAGTTGCTGATCAAGGAGGTCGCGGAGCCGGGCCGGTTCCGTCGGCAGGTGGTGCTGCCGACGGAACTGGTGGTGCGGGAGTCGGCATGACTACGAGCCGGCCAGATGGGCCCGGTAGCCCGCACCGAACGCCGTCGGCGTGCCGTCGTAGGCGCTGATCAGTGCCGGTCCGCTGCCGCAGTCCCAGGTGTTCCAGGCCCAGGCGAGGTACGAGACGCCGTGCTGGTCCAGCCAGGGCAGTAGGGTGTCCAGGTAGCCGTGGGCGCAGTCGTTCTCACCCAACTCGCCCGCCACCACCGGGACCTGGGCCGCCAGTGGGGCGATCTGCGAGTCCCAGCAGGAACTGCTGCTGCAGGCGTTGAAGTTGTACGAGTGCCAGGACGCCGCGAGATTGCGGTCAGGATCGGTCGGTCGGTACGCGGCCCACTGGGTCAGGTCGTTGGCGTACTCCTGGCCACCCAGCATCAGCACGTTGTCCGCGCCGGTCGAGCGCACCGCGTCGACCATCGCCTGCATGCCGGCGACCTGGTAGCCGATCCCCGGGCAGCTGCCGCCGTCCCGCCAGCAGGCCCAGCCACTGGCCTCGCTCCCGGTGGCGCGTGACGGGTACGGCTCGTTGAACAGGTCGAAGACGGTCGCGTCGTCACCCTTGAAGGTCTGCGCCACCGAGGTCCAGAACGGGATCGCGCCGGCGGCGTCCGGCATGGGCTTCTGGCAGGTTGCGTTGGCGTCCGAGCAGCCGGCGGACGGTCCGGTGTACAGCCCGTCGGTCCAGTGCAGGTCCACGATGGCCACCAGGCCGTTGCGGTGCAGCAGGTCGACGTAGCCGCGCACCGCGCTGATGTACGCCGAACCGGCGTAAGCGGGATCGACGTTGGAGTGACCGAGCCAGCAGTCCTCGTTGAGCGGCACGCGGACCGCGTTGATCCGCCAGGACTTCATCGCGGTGACCGACGCCTGGTCGGCCGGGCCGTCGAAGATGCCGTGGCCCTGGACGCACATGAACTCGGCCCCGGAGCGGTCCACGCCGTGCAGGGTGATCGGGGTGCCGTCGGATGTCGCCAGCGTGCTGCCCGAGACGTGCACGGCCGGGGCCGGTCCGCTCGGCGTCGGAGTGGGGGTAGGGGTGGGGGTCGGGGTGGGGCTGGGGCTCGGCGACGGGCTCGACTGGGGCCCGCAGGGAGTGCCGTTGACGGTGAAGGCAGTGGGGGCGGTGTTGGTGCCGGTGTAGGTGAAGTTGGCGCCGGTGGTGTAGCCGGCGCCGGGGTTGATGGTGGTGGCGTAACCGGGATCGGTGACGGTGACGGTCTGTCCGGTCTGGGTCCAGGTGCCGTTCCAGCCGTTCTGGAGGGTCTGGTTGCCGGTGTAGGCGTAGCCGAGGGTCCAGCCGGTGATGGGTGTGGTGCTGGTGTCGGTGATGGTGACGTTGGCGGTGAAGCCGCTGCCCCAGTCGTTGACGGCGTAGCTCACGCCGCAGGACATGCCGGCGGCGGGGGCCGGAGCCGAGGAGGCCGCCGAGGCGGTGAGGGGGAGCAGCGCCGGGGCGGCGCAGGCGACGGCGGCGGCCGCGAGTGCGGCGGTGCGGGGAAGGGCGGTGCGGGGCATGCCGAACTCCTCGGGGGTGGGGCCGGGACCGCCCGTGCGGCCCCGGCCGAGTGAGGTCAGCTCGCGGTGCAGGTCAAGGTCGGTGCGGTGTTGCCGCCCGAGTAGCTCGCCTGGAAGCCGAAGCCGGTGGTGGCGTTGGGCGCCAGCGCGCCGTTGTAGGACTCGCTGGCGGCGGTCACCGCGGTGCCGCTCTGGGCGGTGGTCGCGTTCCAGCTGTTGGTGAGTTGCTGGTTGCCGCCCCACCTCCAGGTCACCGTCCAGGACTTGGTCGCCGCGGTGCCGGTGTTGGTCACCGTGACGTTGGCGGTGAAGCCGCTGCCCCAGTCGTTGGCGACCGTGTACGCGGCCGAGCAGCCGGCGTTTCCGCCGCCACCGCCGGATGCCGCCGTGGTGGCGCGGACCGCGGTCGAGGCGGCGGAGACGTTCCCCGCCGCGTCCTGCGCGGTGACGGTGTACTGGTAGCTGGTGGCGGGGGAGAGGCCGGAGTCGGTGTAGCCGGTGCCGGTCACGGTCGCGATCTTGGCCCCGTCGCGGTAGACCGAGTAGCCGGTCACGCCGGCCGGGTCGGTGGACGCGGTCCAGCTGAGCGACACGCTGCTGCTGGTGGTGCCGGTGACGGTCAGCCCGCTCGGCACGGTCGGACCGGTGCTGCCGCCGGAGCCGCCGAACGCCGGGTAGGCGTTCTGCACCAGCTGCTGGAACTGGGCGGGGAACCACTGGCCGGCCGGGACGTCGTAGCCGGGGATCGCGTCGGTCGGGTAGGTGCCGCCGTTGCCGTCGGTCTGGGTGCCGTTCGGGTCGCAGTGCGGGTCGCCGTGGGGGTGGGTGGCGGTCGGGTAGTCGCCGTCCGACTCGCCCGGGGGCTTGACCCAGAGGAACGCGATGATCGGGTTGTTGGCTCCGTACGGTTGGGCCTGCGGACGTGCGCCGATGCCGGCGCCGTTGATGTTGCACCAGTCGCCGCGGAAGGGCTTCTGGTCGACCTTGTTGGCGGCGACGTAGGTGTCGACCGTGGTGGGGCCGGAGTTGAGCGCGGTGGGCCGGGCGGAGCCGCCCCAGCCGTTGCGCGAGGTGTCGACCAGCATGCCGATGGTGCTCGGGAAGCCGTCGGACACCAGGGTGGAGTACATCGCGGTGTCGTAGTGGTACTCGTCGAACTCGGGGTTGTACTGGTAGAAGTTGGCCGACTTGAGCGGCTGCCCGCCCACCGTCAGGTTGGAGTCGGGGAGGAACGGCTCGCTGAGCGGTGTGGTGCTGGCGGTGTCGCTGATGAAGCCGTCCACGCTGGCGAACCCGGCCGTGGTGGCACGGGCGATCTTGGCGTACTCCTGGCCCGCGGGCACCATGTTGGTGGACCAGCCGAGCCAGCCCGCGTGGCCGATGTCCAGGTAGTCGTACACGTTGGGGACCGCGTGCAGCTTGTCGAGCGCGTACTCGATGCCCGACTCGTAGTACGGGGTGGCGGTGGCGCAGGCCGGCTTGGACTGGTTGGTCACGGCGTTGGGCAGCGAGTCCGGCTCGATGACGGCCGCGACCCGGATGCCGGCGTACTTCGGGTTGGCCAGGATGGCCGCGATCGGGTCGATGTACTGCGTCTCGTAGGCTGTCAACCCGGCTGCCGTGGCCGGCAGTTCGCCATTGGAGGCGAGAGCGGCGCAGTCCCGCCCCGGCAGGTCGTAGATGACGACCTGGAAGACGACGGGCGTCGTGCCCTGCTGCTCGGCGAGGGCATGGTCCAGATGGGCCTGGAGGCCGAGGTGGCCGGCGTCGCCGGTGATCGCGCCGATGTGGTCCAACCAGACGGCGGTCGGGTTGGCGGCGACCTGGGACTCCAGGGCGCCCAGCGCGCCGCCGTCGGCGGCGGCCTGGGCGTTGACCTCGGCCGCGTAGTCGGGGTTGAGATAACCGGTCGCGCCGACGAACGGGTTGGCGACATGGACGGTGGCCGCGTGCGCGGGGGTGGCAGCGCCGATGCCCGGCAGCAGGCCGGTGGCGCCGAGCAGCGCGGTGGCCGCTGCCGTGCGCAGGCGACGCAGGACGGGATGGGGCACGTCCGGGTCCTTTCAGACGGGTGGGCTTCCTGACGGGTGGTGGGGGGATCGTGGGAGCGCGTCCACTTCGGGCCTGTCGACCCCCTTCACATCAAGCCAGCTGTTCTGAAATGCCGTCAAGATGCGCGGGAGCGCTCCCACAAAGGCCTTGTAACTTACATCCCGTCAAGCCGGGCGGCCCGCTGCCCCGGAAAGCGGCTCCGTGCTGGTCCCCGCAGTGCTACGCCGGGGGCGGACCCACCGGTCGGCACCGCCCAGCCTGGCGGGCGCTACCACCGTTTCTGGGCCGAGGCGTCCCGCGTTCCCGCCTGTCGTCGATTCCCGACGGCTCGGCCCGGCGTCCCCCGAGCGAGCTACCCGGCTTGTCCTCTGCACGGTGACGCGCGGACGGCGGTCTCTTGTTGACTCGAACGGTCACCCCAACGGCCGGACCATGCAGGCCGCCCAGCCGAGTAGCCAAGGACGAAAACGATGACCACGACACGCGGATCCGCGAAGCGCCCTCTCCCCAGGGGCCGCCGACTGGCCGCCGCCGTGCTGGCCGGCACGCTGGCAGGAACCACGCTGGTCGCGTGCGGCGCGAACGCGAAGGGCGCGCAACCGGCCGCGGCCTCCGCCAAGAACGCCGACGAGACCGCGGCCAGGATCACCTGGGGCACGTGCCCGGCGCCGGCCGAGGGCAGACCCGTGACGCCCACCTGACCTGCGGCACGTGGGAAGTCCCGCTGAGCACGACGGGGTGCCCGCCGAACCTCGCGCGGCTGATCGGGCCGTCCGACCACGTCGGGAGCCACTCACAGCCCGTCGACGGGCGAGCCGGCGGCTCATCACGGTGAGGGTGGCCCGGTCGAGGTGGGCTGCGGAGTGGTGGGCTGCGGGGTGGTGGGCTCCGAAAGTGGTGATGGGAACGCCCCGGTCCGGGGCGGCCGTTCGCCGCTCCGGACCGGTGGTGTCACGCGGTCCGGGGCCCGTCCCCGTGGTCGGGGACGGGCAGGCGCACTCCGGCCTGGCGGGCGGACCGTGTACGCGCGCGCCCGGATCCACGGGGTTCCCTGGGCGGCGGGCGGCGGGCGGCGGGCGGCCGGCTCGGGCCGCTGACGGTGTGCCGTTCCGGTCCGGGCGGCGGGGTGTCGGTGTCCCTGTCGTCCGGACCGGTGTCCAGGCTGGCGGTGGGTCAGCCGAGGGTCCACTTCTGGTTGCTCTGGCCGCTGCAGGTCCACAGTTGGGCGAGGGCGCCGTTGGCGGTGGAGGCGCCGGACACGTCCAGGCACAGGCCGGATTGGACGCCGGTGATGCTGCCGTCGCCGTTCAGGTGCCACTGCTGGTTGGTCTGGCCGTTGCAGGGCCAGACGTCCACCTTGGTGCCGTTGGTGGTGCCCTTGCCGTAGGCGTCCAGGCACAGCCGGCTGCCGCCGCCGTAGACGGTCAGCTGGTCGGAGGCGGTGTGGGTCCAGATCTGGTTCGAACCGCCCCAGCAGTCGTAGACCTGCACCTGGGTACCGGCCGTGGTCGAGGCGTTCGGCACGTCCAGGCACTTGCCCGCACCCACCGCGTGCACCTCACCGGTCGCGCCGGCGCTGCTGGACGTTCCGTAGCCGGCGGCGGTGATGTTGGCCTGCACGGCGTTCTCGGTGGCGTCGGAGGGGTAGCCGGAGGTCATCACGCCCTCGTAGAAGGTGCCGGTGGCGCCGTTGCTGTTGTCGCCGCCGATGCCGAGGATGATGGCGCCCTCCTTGTGCATCGGGTTGTAGCCCTGGACGTTGGGGCGGGGCCCGCTGTAGAAGGTGGACAGGTCGCCGGACTGCGCGTTGCCGGCGCGGATCGCCCACTGGTTGGGCTCACCCTTGACGATGGCGGTCAGGAAGCGGTCGTTGACGCTCGGGTCGTTGGCGTTGTAGCCCGCGTTCACACCCGAGAACAGGCCGTTCTCCTGGTCGGCCATCACCCAGGGGCCGCTGCCGGTGCCGTAGCCCCAGACCTTGATGTTGCCGAAGTAGATGGCCTCCATGTGGCCGTTGCCGGTGTCGGTGTTGCTGGTCTCGGCGTTGCCGTAGTCGAAGCAGCAGCCGCCGTTGTAGTGGGTGCCGTCGAGGATGGCGTACATGCCCTCGGGCTGGTCGCCGGTGGCGATGCCGTTGGTGTGGTCGTTCCGGTAGCCGGTGCCCGGCGGGATGTAGACGCCGTACGCCTCGTGGCCGCCCACGGTGATGGGCGCGGCGGTGGCGTTGGCGAGGTTGTCGGGTCCCCCGGCGGCCCCGCCGCCGGGGGCCTGGGTGAGGTTGTTGCCCTTGCCGGACTGGTCGTAGATGACGGTGATGACGCAGGACGTGCCGGCGCAGAAGGAGTCCTGCGCGGCCGCGTTGGCGTAGCCGCCCGCGCTCAGCACGCCGATGTCGGCCGTGCTGCCGTCGGACGCGCGCCGGACCTGGTAGAGCGGGCCGCCGTACGAGCCGTACAGCGCGCGGGTGGTGGAGTGTGCGGCCACGCACGGCGTGCCGCCGGCCTGGTAGATGTCGCACGGCCCCTGGGCGGCGGCCTGGGCCGGGCCGGCGGTGGCCCCGGCGGTGACCAGACCGCCGAGGAGGATCGCCACCGCCGCGCCTGCCCGGGCCAGCATGCCGGGTGGCAGCGGCCGCCGCAGGCGGTGCCGTAGACGGATGTTGCTCATGTGGACTCCCTGAACAGCGCAGCGGGTGGGTGTTGTTAGCGCTAACATACCTACGCCCGAGGATGCCGGTCCGTCGGGCGTGGAGATGCTCTGGGAGGAGACGGTGCAGCCAGAGCCGAGTACCTGTCAAGTGTTCGGGTGAGGATCGCGGTGGACGCTCCGACGGCGTCGGCACCTGGGCCGCGGGGTTCAGCCGCTCCTTCAAGTGCTCTGGCCAGGAAGGATTTCCGAAACGTCCGCGAAACTTTCAACAGCGTATTGACGGTTCCCGCGGGCTCCGAGTTACCTAGCCACGGGAAGCCACGGGAGCACCTCCCCGACGAGGACGAGTGCCGTTGCCGGACGGTCGCCGCGATGCTCCTGTTCCCCGGAACCGGCGGTGCGCCCACCCCGCGCCGCCGCCCGCTCGCCCGCGCGCCACGACCCGCCCACCTCGCGGGTGCGCGCCTTCCCCTGAGCGACCCTGGAGGTCGGACATGCCCCGCAGGAAGACCATGATCAGACTTCGACACGCCTCGGCCGCCGCAGCCGCCCTGGCGCTGGTGCTCGGAACCGGCGCGCTGGCCGCGACGGCCCCGGCCCAGGCGGCCGGCAGCACGCTGAAGGCGGCGGCGGAAGCGGACGGCCGGTACTTCGGCACCGCCCTGGACGACAGCGACCTCGGCGTCAGCGGTGAAACGGCCGTCGCCGGGGCGCAGTTCGACGCGCTGACCCCGGGCAACGAGATGAAGTGGGACACCATCGAGCCGTCGAACGGCTCGTACGACTTCGGCCCGGGCGACCAGCTCGTGCAGTACGCCCAGGCGCACGGCATGCGGGTGCGCGGCCACAACCTGGTGTGGCAGAACCAGCTGCCCTCCTGGGTGTCCGACCTGCCGCGGAACCAGGTGCAGTCCGCCATGGAATCGCACATCACCACCGAGGCCACCCACTACAAGGGCCAGGTCTACTCCTGGGACGTGGTCAACGAGCCGATGAACGGCGACGGGTCCCTCGTCGGTGACGTGTTCTACCAGGCGATGGGCTCCGGATACATCGCCGACGCGCTGCGCACCGCGCACGCCGCCGACCCGGCCGCCAAGCTCTACATCAACGACTACGGCATCGAGGGCGAGAACGCGAAGAGCAACGCCCTCTACAACCTCGCCCAGTCCCTGCTCTCCCAGGGGGTTCCGCTGGGCGGCATCGGGTTCGAGAGCCACTTCATCGTCGGACAGGTCCCCTCCGACATGCAGGCCAACATGCAGCGGTTCGCCAACCTGGGCCTGGACGTGGCCGTCACGGAACTGGACGACCGGGTGCAGCTCCCGGCATCCGGCAGCGACCTCCAGCAGCAGGCCACCGACTACGCCGCCGTGGTGCGGGACTGTCTGGCCGTCTCCCGCTGCGTGGGCGTGAGCCAGTGGGGCATCGACGACGCGCACTCCTGGATCCCGGGCGCCTTCCCCGGCTACGGCGCGGCCACCATGTACGACGGCAACGACCAGCCCAAGCCGGCGTACGGCGCGGCGCTCTCCGCGCTCGGCGGTTCGAGCTCCGGGGGCGGTGGTACCACCGGTGAGGTGCACGCGGTGGGTGCGGGCAAGTGCCTGGACGTGCCGAACGCCTCGACCACGGCCGGAACCCAGGTGCAGGTCTACGACTGCTGGGGCGGTTCGAACCAGATCTGGACCCACACCGCCTCCGACCAGCTGACCGTCTACGGCGGCGGCAACCGGCTGTGCCTGGACGCCTACGGCAAGGGCACCACCAACGGCACCAAGGTGGACGTCTGGCCCTGCAACGGCCAGACCAACCAGCAGTGGCACCTGAACGGCGACGGCAGCATCACCGGCGTCCAGTCCGGCCTGTGCCTGGACGTGTCCGGCGCCTCCACCGCCAACGGCGCCCTCGCCCAACTGTGGACCTGCAGCGGCCAGAGCAACCAGAAGTGGACCCTCGGCTGACCCACCGCCAGCCTGGACACCGGTCCGGACGACAGGGACACCGACACCCCGCCGCCCGGACCGGACCGCTGGTCGCCGCTGGACGTGCCACCGGCCGAGCTGCGGACGCTGGTGGCCGAGGGCGGTCACGCCCCCGACCAGGTCACCGAGCCCCGGCTGGTCCACTTCGACCTGTGGCCGGGCAACGTCTTCGTCCACCCCGGCGACGAGCGAACGGCCGCCCGGATCACCGGACTCATCGACCACGAGCGGGCGTTCTGGGGCGATCCGGCCGCCGAACTGGTCTCCCTGGCGTTCGGCGGCGACGCCGGTCCGGAGAGCGACCTGGTGGCCGGCTGCACGGCGGCGGGCGGCACCCTGAACTTCGGCCCGGCCTTCCGGCGCCGGCTCACCCTCTATCAGCTCTACCTGGGCCTGCTGCTGGTCGTCGAGTGCGGGCCCCGCGGCTACGGGGGCGACCACCTGGAGTTCTGCCGCCGCCTGCCGGCCGATTCCGTCGAGCGGGTCCGCGCGCTGGGGTAGGCCGCTCCCGGTCTGCTGTGCGGCCGGCTGACGTGTTTTCAGTGGGGCGTGCTGACAGTTGAGTTGCAGACGAACAGTTTGGCCGGAACTCGCCCCCGCCGGGCGGGTGGTGGAGTTAGCCTGACGACATGGTTGTAAACCACAAGGAAGAAGCGGCCGCCACCGACCAGGAGTTCGTCAGCGCCCCCGCCCTGATCCTCCGCTCCCTCTCCGCAACCCCGAGCCGACGCGCCGTCACCACCCCGGACGGCGTCGAGATCACCGCAGGCGACTTCACCGCCGCCACCTACCGCCTCGCCCACGAGCTCATCGCCCGGGGCGTGGCCCGCGGCGCGACCGTCACGCTGCTCACCGGCAACACCGCCGAGGCGCTCAGCGCCCGCTACGCCGCGGGTCTGGCGGGCGCGCGGGTGGTGAACCTGTACGACGGCATGGGCATACCGGTCCTCGCCGAGATCGTGGCCAGCGTCGACACCACCGTCCTGCTCGTGGATGCCGAACGGTACGCGGACGCCGTCGAGTTGCTGCCGCTGATCGACGTGCCGACGGTCCTCACCCTCGGGCCGGCGCCGGAGGGCATCGGCGAGGACGCGATCGCCGCCGCCGCGGACCGGCCCGCCGAGGAGCCCGCCGTCCCGATCCGCCCCGACGACGACCTGGGCATCCGGCACACCGGCGGCACCACCGGCATCCCCAAGGGCATCCTCAGCCTGCACGGCCCCTACCGGAGCAACTTCGACACCCCGTTCGCCGGCCGATCGGAGGAGGAGCCGCCCCGGCTCCTCGCCGCCACCTCGCTCGCCCACCTCGCCGGCATCCTCACCGACGTGGTGCTCCACCGCGGCGGCTCGGTCGTCATCCAGCGCTCCTTCGACCCCGGCGAGGTGCTCGCCGCGATCGAGCGCGAGCGCATCACCGACCTGTGGCTGCTGCCGCCCCTGCTCTACCAGTTGCTCGACCACCCGGACATCGGGCGCACGGACCTGAGCAGCCTCCAGCGGGTCGACTACGGCGGCTGCGCCGCCTCGCCGACCCGGGTGCGCGAGGCCGTCAAGGTGTTCGGACCGGTCCTGGTCGGCCTCTACGGCATGTCGGAGGCGCAGAAGATCGCCGTGCTGACCCCGGCCGAGCACGCCCGGTTCGCCGACGGCCCGCTCCCGGTCGGCCGGCCCTTCCCCGACGTCGAGGTGGTGATCCGTGCCGCCGACGGCACCGAGCTGCCGACCGGCGAGCAGGGCGCGGTGCACGTCCGCTCGGCCGGCCTGATGGCCGGCTACTGGAAGCGGCCGGACCTCACCGCCCAGGTGATTCGCGACGGCTGGCTGGACACCGGCGACATCGGCTACTTCGACGCGGACGGCTACCTCCACCTCGCCGACCGGGCCAAGGACCTGATCATCGTGGTCGGCGGCCACGTCTACCCGACCGAGGTCGAGGAACTCCTGCTCGGCCACCCGGCGATCGCCCAGTGTGCCGTCTACGGCGTGCGCGACGCCCAGCAGGCCGAACACGTCCACGTCGCCGTCGTCCCCGCCCCCGGCCGGCAGCCCCGGCTCGACGAGATCCGCGCCTTCGTCACCGCGAAGAAGGGCCGGATCTACGCCCCGGAGGCCCTCCACCTGGTGGACGCCATCCCGCTGACGTCCGTCGGCAAACCGGACAAGAAGCGCCTGCGCGAGACCTTCGCGGACTGACGCGGAGCCGGGCGTTCCCATCGGTCCGGCGGCCGGTGGAAACGCCCGGCAGTGCCACCGACCAGCCTCGCCCGACGTGGTTGGCGTTCTGCGCGGTGCCGAGGGGCGGACCGCTTCGAGCAGAATGGAGCCGACCTTGATCGAGCTGCGGCACTACCGCTACGGCGACTTGCCGACCGACCTCCGAGACGGCGCGGGACCGGGACGTCCCAGCTGCTGGACGAGGCGTTGCTGACGGAGAGGTCCGAAGCGCTCGCGGTTCTGCTGGTCGATTCGGAGCACCCGAAGGTGCGGCGGCTCTACGAGTCGTGGGGATACCGGCAGGTCGGGACCTGGCAGCCGTTCCCGGACTCTTCCCACTTCTCCGTGACGCCGAGGGCGCCGCTGAAGTAGCAGCCCGCGCGAATGGAACGGCCCGGAACGACGTGGCTGCCGCACACCACTCGTGGTGTGCGGCAGCCACGTCGACGGGTCGGCGGGTGATCCGGGTCGGCGCCGCAGGTCTCCGGAGCGGGTCACGAACCGCCTGGGCGCCGGGCTACTGCGGGATGAAGGACCACTGCAGGTTGGGGCTGCCGTTCCAGCCCCACTGCTTGGTGACGGAGCCGGAGGCGACCTGGCCGCCGCCGTCCAGGACCAGGCCGGTGGTGCGGTTGGCGATGCTGTAGAGGCCGTTGCCGTGGTCGGTGATCTGCCACTGCTGGTTGTTGCCGCCGTTCCAGGTGGCCTGCTGCGCGGGTGCCCCGTAGCCGGTGGCGCCCCAGCCGTCGGCGACCATGCCGTTGGTGCGGTTGACCAACCGGTAGTACCCGTTGCCCAGATCGACCGCCTGCCACTGGAGGTTGGTGCTGCCGTCCCAGGTCCACTGCTTCAAGTTGCTGCCGTAGGCGACGTTGCCGCCGCTGTCCAGGGCCAGTCCGTCGGTGACGTTGCTGATCCGGAAGTAGGTGGACGGGTTGAAGATCACCTTCAGCGAGGTGATGGCGTCGTTGTCGCCGGTGTTGCGCAGGTCGGGGTTGTCCGCGCTGAAGGTCCACGCGGTGCCGGTGAAGTTGTCGCCGGAGTAGCCGATCAGCTGGTAGCCGGCCGGTACCCGCACGGAGGAAATGGTCCGCGCCGCCAGACCCGCGCTCTGCAACTGGGCGGCCGTGTAGGTGCCCAGCACCAGCCCGGCCGCCGTACCCGCGTACGAGACGTCGCTGTACGCGGTGACCACGCCGGTGCCCCCGGGCTTGAGAACCGGGATCTGTCCGGAGAAGGTGAACTTCAGCACGTAGGCCAGGGCACTGAACGGGGCCGGGGACGACGGCAGGGTGAGGTGCAGCCCGTCGCCGGCCTGGGTCGGCGCGGGCAGGTTGACGTACGTGCCGGCGTTCGAGTCCAGCAGTTGGACCGAGGTCAGCGAGCTGAGGTCGATGCGGCCGCTCGCCAGGGTGCTGATGGTCGTGGAACTCCCGGGCCAGCCCAGGACCGTGGCGTACAGGACGGTGCTGTCCTTGCTGCGGGTGAACCGGAAGTCCTTGTTCGTGCCCGCCACCGGGGTGGTGAACGAGCCCCCGCCCATCTTGGTCGGGCCCTCCCCGTAGACCGTCCAGGCGCGGGTGGCGTACAGGGACTCGCCGAAGCGCTTGAGGTGGTCGCCGATGCCGAGCAGGACGTCCTGCTGCCCCTGCGGAATCGTGCCGTCCGCCATGGGAGCGATGTTGAGCAGCATGTTGCCGTTCTTGCTGATCCGGTCGATCAGCGCGTGCAGCATCTGCTGGGTGGTGTAGTAGCCGATGCCGACGGTGTAGCACCAGCTGGAGCTGCTGATGCTGTCGTCGGTCAGCCAGTACGGGTTGACGATGTCACCCGGGCCGCCGCGTTCGTAGTCGAAGACCTCGCCGAGGTTGTCGTAGCCGTCCTTGTACGTGGCCACCACCTCCCGGCCCCAGCTCAGGGCCTGGTTGTAGTAGTACGACAGGAAGTTCAGCCGCTGCGTCTCGTCGACCTTGGAGAGGTCGAAGTCCTCCCACAGGATGTCCGGCTGGGCGAGGTCGACGACCTCCTTGAGCTTGTTGTACCAGAGCTGGTTCTCGGTCGCGGTGTCGAGCTGGCCGAAGAGCTTCTGGAGGCTGGCGGTCGGCTGCGCCGGCACGTGGTCGTAGTAGCCGTTGAAGTTGTAGGCGTGGTGCATCGCCACCAGCAGCTTCAGGCCCTTGGCCCGGATGGCGTCGCGGAAGATCTGCAGCAGGTTCAGCTGCGGCCCGCGCTGCACCGAGTTCCACTCGTTGACGGAGCTGTTCCACATCGAGAATCCGTCGTGGTGCTCCGAGACCGGCCCGGCGAACCTGGCGCCCGCGTCCACGAACAGCTGGGCCCAGGCGTCCGGGTCGAAGTTCCCGCCCTGGGAGGCCAGCTTGGGCGCGAACTGCACCCAGTTGCCGGCCTTGTCGCGGGCCCCGTCGATGAAGTTGTTGTACGGCCAGACGGAAGGGTCGCCGTAGGTGGCGATGTGATGGTTGTTCACATCGCTTCCGGCTATGTACATGTTCCGCGGGTACCACTCGCTGCCGTACGCCGGGACGCTGAACACGCCCCAGTGGAAGTAGATCCCGAACTTGGCGTCCTGGAACCACTCCGGCGCCGGCGGGTGCTGGTCCACCGAGGCCCAGGTGGGCGAGTAGGACGACGGAGCCGCGAGCGCCGTCGCCGTTCCGATCGTCAGGTTCGCCGTCGCGGCGGCGACGATGCCGGCGGCACTGGAGAGGAACAGACGTCTGTTGATAGCCATGGCTGGCCCTTCGTCGTTCGGGTGGGGGAGGGGGATGCTGGTCCGCGGCACCGAGGCTCGGGCGGCGTGTGCCGTGCGGCTCGCCACGGGCTGCAGCGCGCGAGCCATGACGTTGACAATGTGAGCGTTAACAATTGGGTCCAGCCGATTCTGGCAGCCCCATGGCGACTGTCAAGGCATCGGGCACGGCCGGTTGCTGGATGGCCATACATAGGATGTATCCGCGCAGGTGGGTGAGTCGCGGTGTGTGCCAGCGGGGCCAATGTCCGTGACGGTGCGCCAGATCTGCCGGAAGGCTTTAGAGTTGTGGCCCGTTGCCGACATCGAGATTCCGGCATACATGGGATGTTCAGGACCCGGATGGGCGTGATATCTCACCACCGCCGGAGCGGCCGAGGACCAGTCGAACCGCCCGGAGTTCCGCTCCAGGTAGCGGGCGAGCACCGAATCACCGCCGCCGTGCACCGGGCCCTGCATCGCCTGGGGCGAGGGGTCGTCGTAGTCCAGGTGGTCGAGGGCCTCCGTCCTGGTGATCACCTGTGCGTCGGGCACTGCGGCGGCCCCCACAGGTGGTCCCCGTTGGCGTGGGTGACGAACACGGTGTCGATCGCCGTCCCGTCCGGGAGCAGGGGGCGGCACTGAGCGAGGAACTCACAGCCGGAGGTCGTAGGGTGCGTCGACCCACGCAGCGGCCCCGGACGGGCACACCACCAGGCCGCCGCAAAAGCGGTCCGGGCGTCCCGGGACCGTTCACGGGCTGGATCGGAGCTTCTCGATCCGCTCGAAGAAGAACTCGTGCTTGAGGAAGGAGACGTCGTACTCATGGCCCGGATGGGGAGGGAGGAGTTGGGAGGCCTGGATCAGCCGCCAGCCGTCCTTGAGCGCATCGAGTCCGGTGCCGTAGGGCGGCTCCTCGCCGTCTCCCGTGGTGGGAGAGGTGTGGCCGGTGCCGTCGTAACGCGACCAGCCGAGCACCTCCGAGTCCAGCGCGGAAGTGAGCAGGTACAGCACGAGCACCTGCTGGCGGAGCACCGGAGCGGGGACGGTGGTCAGTTGCGGGTCGACCGTCATGACGTTGCCTCCTGGGGCCGGTTGGAGACCCTGGTCACCCAGTGGTCGAGGTCGAAGTCGGGATCGCCGGTCAGTTCGCGCCACAGCAGGGCACGGTTGTAGAACTCCAGGCGCCCGGTGGCCTGTTCGTACCAGGGGAACGCGATGCCCAGTTCGGAGCGCACGCGCGGGTCGTTCAGGTCCGAGGTGTCCCAGAGGAGTCGCTGGCGGACGGTCGGATTGAAGCGGATCTTGAACATGTAGCGGGTCGTGTCGCTGTCGTTGCGGCGGCCGCCGTGCCAGATGCCGTGGTGCAGGAACACCACCGTTCCGGCCGGACAGACGAGTCGGTCCTGGCCGCGGAGGTTCTGGTAGCGGCCGGTGTCCGTCTCGTTGGTCCGGCGCAGGTGGCTGCCGGGGACACTGAGGGTGCCGCCCATCTCCAGGGTCACCGCCTGCGGGTAGTACATCAGTTGTACGTCGAAGGCGTCCGGCCGGACGTCGATGATGGCGTCCGCGTGCAGCGGCTGCGCGTCCCCGCACCGAGGTTCGCGGATGTGGACGGCGTGGTGGTCCACCAGCGGCTCGGGGCCGACCAGGCTGCGCAACGCGCCTTCGACCTGCGGGATCGCCAGCAGCCTGGCGGTGAAGGAGTCCGGGGTGTACGCCTGCGACAGGGGCGTACCGTACCGGACCGGCGGCACCCCCTGTGCCAGTATGCCCAACCCCTCGGCGTTCAGGTCCGCAGGCACGACCGCGTCCAGCCGAAGGGATCCGCGCGCCACGAAGCGGGCCATCTGAACCGAGTTGAGCAGGATCGGTTTGTTGTCCATGGCGAGAGACGCTAGACCCGCGGACCCGGTCTGCGAGTTGGCGTGGTTCGCCATCAACTGGTCAATTTTCACCACACGCTGCCCGCTCGGAAGTCGCAACTGGCACATGGAGCGCTGTGGCGAGGGGTGATAGAACTCGGGCATGGACACCGCACTCGCCCGTCTCGACGAGCCTCCCGGTGTGGCTGCCGTCGGCATCGGCGTGCACGGCTGCGCCAGTCGCGCGGACGTGTTCTCGCTGCCGAACCTGTGGCAGCTGCACCTCTACGGCTACGAGGCTGACCTGACGCTGGACGACACCACGCACACGATCCGCCCGGGCCGGGTCAGCCTCGTTCCGCCCGGCACCACGGTGCGCTACCGCTACCGGGGCCGGTCCGAGCACCTCTACGTGCACCTGCGCCTCGGATCGACCGGCGCGCCGCTCGGCATCCCGGTGATCCAGGACACCGGCACCGAACTCGCGCCGCTCACCGCGCAGTTGAACAGTGCGCTGTCGGCCTGGCCGCACTCGCCGGCGCGGGCGACGGCCGAGGTCTGGGCCGCGCTGTGGCGGGTGGCCCAGCTGGCGCGGCCGAGCACGGTCGGTACATCCGCGACCCATCCGGCGGTCGAAACCGCTCTGGCGGTGATCGAGGCACGCCTGGCCGAGCCGCTGAGCGTGGCGGAGATCGCGAAGGCGGCGGGCATCTCGCACAACCACCTGACCAGGCTCTTCCGCGCCGCCACCGGGAGCACTGTCGTCGGCCACCTCCGCACCCGACGGATGGAGCGGGCCCGCCACTTCCTGCAGGCCACCACCCTGTCCATCCCCGCCATCGCGGCGTCGGTCGGAATACCCGACCTCCAGGCCTTCAACAAGGCATGCCGTCGCGACCTCGGCGCCTCCCCGCGCGCCATCCGCGGTGGATCGGAGAATCAAGCCGTGGGCCAGTCGACACGGTTGCCGTAGGGTCGGGCGGTGGTCCGCCCGGTCATGTCCGGCGGGTTCAGCAGCTCCGGCCAGCCGGCTTCTCGGCCGGCCGGCGCTGCTGGGCGTCAGGCGCCGCGGAAGGCGCGGCTCTTTACGCCCTGGACGAAGGCGTTCGAAACCCTCGGGGCTGAAGGCGAGTGCGGGCCCGACGGGGTCCTTGGAGTCCCGACGAGGATGGTGCCCAGGATGTTGGCGGCCACCTCGACGCACGCGCCGCCGTTGCTGCTGTAGCTGGACTTGAACCACTCAGGCGTGGGGGTCACGGGTATTCCTTCCGCACTTTACGAATCAGAGCGATGGATGCGGCCTGTGACAGCGCCTTCGTCACAGGTCGGCGGGCCCCCGGCCGCTCTGACAGGGCGTCCTCCGGGCAGGTGCGTGCCGCTCCGCCGGCAGCGGCACGCACCCGGTCAGCGGGCGTCGGGCATCAGCGGGCGCCGAGCAGGTGCTCCAAGGCCAGCTGGTCGAGCTGCTCGAAGGCCATGCCCCGGGCCGCCGCCGCCTCGACGTCGAACTCCTCGAAGGCGGTGCGGTCGGCCAGCAGGCCGGCCAGGCCGTCCTCGGCGGTGCGGACGGCGAGTTCGGGCAGGCGGGACGCGGCGAGCGCGGCCTGCACCTCGGGGTCGGCGCGGAAGGCGCGGGAACGCTCGGCGAGCAGCAGGTAGTTGCGCATGCAGGCGGCCGCCGACGCCCACACACCGTCGAAGTCCTCGGTGCGCGGGGGCTTGAAGTCGAAGTGCTTCGGGCCCTCGTAACCGGCCGACTCCAGCAGGTCGACCAGCCAGAAGGCCTGGCGCAGGTCGCCGGCGCCGAACCGGAGGTCCTGGTCGTACTTGATGCCGGACTGGCCGTTGAGGTCGATGTGGAACAGCTTGCCGTGCCACAGCGCCTGGGCGATGCCGTGCGGGAAGTTCAGGCCGGCCATCTGCTCGTGGCCGACCTCCGGGTTGAGGCCGACCCGGTCGGGGTGCTCCAGCTCGTTGATGAAGGCAAGCGCATGGCCGACGGTGGGCAGCAGGATGTCGCCGCGCGGCTCGTTGGGCTTGGGCTCGATGGCGAAGCGCAGGTCGTAGCCCTGCTGCTCGACGTACTCGCCGAGCAGGTCGAAGGCCTCCTTGAGCCGGTCGAGCGCGGTGCGCACGTCCTTGGCCGCGCCGGACTCCGCGCCCTCGCGCCCGCCCCAGGCGACGTAGACCGAGGCGCCGAGCTCGGCGGCCAGGTCGATGTTGCGGATGGTCTTGCGCAGGGCGTAGCGGCGCACGTCGCGGTCGTTGGCGGTGAACGCCCCGTCCTTGAAGACGGGGTGGGTGAACAGGTTGGTGGTGGGCCATCGGCACCTTGAGGCCGGCCGCCTCCAGGGCGGCCCGGAACCGCTTGACGGTCTGCTCGCGCTCGGCCCCGGAGGAGCCGAACGGGATCAGGTCGTCGTCGTGGAAGGTGACGCCGTGGGCGCCGAGCGCGGCCAGCCGCTGCACGGTCTCGACCGGGTCGAGGGCCGGACGGGTGGCGTCGCCGAACGGGTCCCGCCCCTGCCAGCCGACGGTCCACAGGCCGAAGGTGAACTTGTGCGCGGGGGTGGGGACGAGCGGGTCGCTGGTCATCGGAGCGGCTCCAGTTCTTTCGCCGTGGGGCTGTTTGTCATGGCGAAAAACAAATTAGTATGCCGAGGCGTCAGAAGAAACCCCCGGAGGAAGACATGGCCACACAGCGGGTCGTCATCGGAGTAGACAGCTCCACCCAGTCCACGAAGGCCCTCGCCGTCGACCTCGACACCGGCGCCGTGCTCGGCCAGGGGCGCGCCGCGCACACGGTCAGCGACGGGGCCGGCCGGGAGAGCGACCCCGAGCAGTGGTGGCGGGCCTTCGGCGAGGCGGTGGCCGGGACCGGCTGGGCGGGCCAGGCGGACGCCGTGTCGGTCGCCGGGCAGCAGCACGGCCTGGTGGCCCTGGACGCGGCCGGCCGGCCGGTCCGCCCGGCGCTGCTGTGGAACGACGTCCGGTCCGCGCCCCAGGCCGCGGTGCTGCGCGACGGGTTCGGGCGGGAGGAGATCGCCCGCCGCACCGGCAGCGTCCCGACCGCCGCCTTCACCGCCGCCAAGTGGGCCTGGCTGCGTGCCAACGAGCCCGCGGCCGCCGACCGGGTCGCCGCCGTCCGGCTGCCGCACGACTTCCTGACGGAGCGTCTGACCGGACAGCCGGCGACGGACCGTGGCGACGCCTCGGGAACCGGATGGTGGGGCCCGGACGGCTACGACCGGGAGGTCCTCGACCGGATCGGCCTCGACCCCGCGCTGCTGCCGCCGGTCCTCCCCCCGGGCGAGCGGGCCGGAGCCGTCGGCCCAGACCTGCCGGTGCGTCAGGGCGCCTTGGTCGCCACCGGCACCGGGGACAACATGGCCGCCGCGCTCGGACTCGGTCTGACGCCCGGTCAGCCGGTGCTCAGCCTCGGCACCTCCGGCACCGTCTACGCCGTCGGCCGCAGACGGCCCACCGACCCGAGCGGGACGGTGGCCGGCTTCGCCGACGCCCTCGGCGACTGGCTGCCGCTCGCCTGCACGCTCAACTGCACGCTGGCCGTCGACCGCTTCGCCGCGCTGCTCGGCCGCGACCGCGAGGACGTCGAGGCCGGCGGCACCGTCGTAGTGCTGCCCTACCTCGATGGCGAGCGCACCCCCGACCTGCCCGGCGCCTCCGGCCTGGTGCACGGCCTGCGCCACGACACCACTCCCGGCCAGCTGCTCCAGGCCGCCTACGACGGCGCGGCCCACGCCCTGCTCACCGCCCTGGACGATGTGCTGCGCGTGGCGGGGGAGAGCCCCGACCAGGACGTACCGCTGCTGCTGATCGGCGGCGGCGCCCGAGGGAGGGCATGGCAGCGGACCGTCCTGCGCCTGAGCGGCCGCGCCGTCCAGGTGCCGGCCGCCGGTGAGTTGGTGGCACTCGGCGCCGCGGCGCAGGCGGCCGCGCTGCTGACCGGCGAGGCGGCCGATGCGGTGGCACGGCGCTGGCGGACGGCCGACGGGCTGGTGCTGGAGCCGGTGGCGCGGGACGGTGTGGCGGTTGGGAGGATCGCGGACACGCTGCGCCGGGCAGGGGCGTTGCAGGGTGCTGTGGTGGGGGAGCAGCGAAGGCGCGAGACCGGCGCTGGAGCCGGTGGCGCCGGCCGGTGCGGCGCTTGAGAGGATCACGGATACCCTGCGTCGGGCGGGAGCGTCGCTGGGCGCCCCGGCGCGGGACGGGTAGGAGGGAAGGCGCTCAGTGGCGGTCGGCGAAGTGTTCAGGAGTTCGGAGGGCGGGCCGGCCTCGCAGCAGGACATGCGCCGGCAGAACCTCGCCGTGGTGCTCGGGACGGTCGCCGGCCAGAGTCCGCTCTCCCGGGCCGACGTCGCCGGGCTCACCGGGCTGACCAGGGCGGCGGTTTCCTCGCTGGTCGACGAGCTGATCGGCCGCGGCGCGCTGACCGAGGCGGAGACCGCGCCCAGCGGCCGGGTCGGCCGGCCCGGCCGGGCGCTGTCCGTGAACGACCGGGGACCGGCGGGCCTCGGACTGGAGGTCGGCGTCACGCACCTGGGTGCGTGCGTGGTGGACCTGCGCGGCGAACCCCGGGTGTGGCGCCGGGTGGAGCGCACCAACGCGGGCCGGCCCGCCGGGCGGGTGCTGGCGGAGGTCGCCGCGCTCGGCGCCGAGGCGGAGGCCGAGGCGGCCGGGCTCGGCCTGCGCGTCGAAGGCCGGGTGCTGGCCGTGCCGGGCGTGGTGCCGAACGCGGGGCAGGGGCTGATCGAGCACGCCCCCAACCTGGGGTGGCACGCCGTCCGCCCCGCCGACCACTGGCCCGAACCGGACACCGTGCCCGTACCGGAGAACGAGGCCAACCTCGGCGCGCTGGCCGAGTACTGGCAAGCCGAACACGGCGCCGAGACCTTCGTGCACGTCTCCGCCGAGGCCGGCATCGGCGCCGCCATGGTCGTCGACGGGCAGCTGTTCCGGGGCGCCCGTGGCTTCGCCGGCGAGCTCGGCCATATCCCCATCCACCCGGACGGCGAGCCCTGCCCGTGCGGTTCGCGCGGGTGCCTGGAGCAGTACGCGGGCGAGGCGGCCGTGCTGCGCGAGGCCGGGCTCGCCGGGTCCGGCGACCCGGTCGCCCTGCTGGCCGAGCGGGCGGGCGCCGGGGACCGGGCGACCCTGCGGGCCCTGGAACGCGCCGGGCGCGCCCTGGGCTTCGCGCTCGCCTCGGCGGTGAACCTGATCGACCCGGACGGCCTGGTGCTGGGCGGCGCCTACGCCGAGCTCGCCGACTGGCTGCTGCCGGCGGTCCGGGCGGAGCTGGCCGCCCGGGTCACGGTCCGGCCGTGGCCGCCCGAAGCCCTGCGCCCCTCGGCGCTGGGGCGGCGCGGCGCGCTGCTCGGCGCCGCCCTGTTGACGGCCCGCCAGATCATCGGGGACCCGACCCGGCTGCCCCTCGCCTGACCGGCTCGCCCGGCTGTGGCCTCGCCGTGCCGACTGCCCTGCCACGGGCTGGTCGAACTCGATCCGGTGGCGTGTCGCTCGACCGGTTCGACGGCTGCGGTCCCGAGCCACCCGGCTGCCTGGTCGGCCGGGCCCGACCCGGTTGCCCGACGACTCACCCGGCCGCAGTGCCGCGGCCGGCCCGGTGGCTCACCCGGCCGCAGCACCGGGGCCGGCCCGGTGGCTCCCCGGCTCGCCGGACCGGCGGCTGGTCTGCTGCCGTCCCGTCGGCGGTGCTGGGCGGGAACCACCGCGGCCCGGCCCCTGCCCGGGCGGAGGGGCATAATGGCCGGTCGGACATCCGAGCGCTGGGAGGCACTGACGTGGCAGTGACGGACGAGGCCATCGAGAAGATCAAGTCGATGATCCTCTCCGGCCACCTCAAGCCCGGCGACCGGCTCCCCAAGGAGCCCGACCTGGCGGCGCAGCTGGGGCTCTCGCGGAACTCGCTGCGGGAGGCGGTGAAGGCGCTGTCCCTGCTCAACGTGCTGGACGTGCGGCAGGGCGACGGCACCTACGTGACCAGTCTGGAGCCGTCGCTGCTGCTGGAGGCGCTCACCTTCATCCTGGACCTGCACCAGGACGAGTCGGTGGTGGAGTTGTTCCAGGTGCGGTCGGTGCTGGAGGCGGCGGCCTCCGGGCTGGCCGCCCAGTGGGCGACCGAGGAGCAACTGGCCGAGATGGCCGAGTTGCTCGACGGCGTCGGACCGGACGCGACGGTCGAGGAACTGGTGGCGAACGACCTGGAGTTCCACCGGCTGATCGCCCGGGCGAGCGGCAACGCCGTGCTCGCCTCGCTGCTGGACTCACTGGCCCACCGGACGGCCCGCGCCCGGATCTGGCGGGGCGTCACGCAGGCGCAGGCCGCGGAGCGGACCATGGCCGAGCACCGTGCGCTGCTCGACGCGCTCGTGGCGCACGACGTGGAGACCGCCAAGGTCCGCGCGGCGGTGCACGTCGGCGGCGTGGTGGACTGGCTGCGCAAGGCGCTGTGACCGGCGCCGCCGGACGCTGTGAGCCGCCGCGGGACGCGTGCGGCCGGCGGCGGGTGCCGTCGGCGGGGAGCAACGAGCGCGGGATGCGCGGACTCACGAGGGTCTCCCCCGCTCAGTAGCCGCCGCGGCCAACGAGGCATGGCGCCGGGCGCGCTGCGCACGCTGCGCCGGCACGGTCGGCGCCTCCCCGAGAACGTCGCCGGATCGGCTTCGACGACCTCGCCGCCGCCTCGTGCGCGGACCCGCCGCTGACGACCGTTCACCAACCGGCGCGTTCGCTCGGACACGAACCGGCGCGCACGCTCGTGGCAGCCGTCGAGGGGCAGGAGCCGAGCCCGCCCATCCTCCCGACCAGGATGACCGTACGCGAGTCCGCACCCGCGGCGACGCGATCGAGCCGGGCGGGACGGTCCGAAAGAAATCGAGCAGGACGGCAACCTTTCCGCGCCGGGCGGCCACTGAGGGGTGAAGGACGCGGGTGAGCCGCTGTCAGCTCGCCGCGCCCGGCCGTATCCACGCACTCCGATCGGGAGCCACACGTGTCACCTGACGACCCGACAACCGCCGCGCGGCCCCTGCAGCAGCCCGAGCCCGGGGGCCGCACGCACCGCCGTGGCCGCACCCGCCGCCGCATCGCGGCCGGGGCGGTGGCGGCTCTGCTGGCCGGGGCCGGCGCGGGCGCCCTGGCGCCCGGGGCGAGCGCCGCGCCGACCGTCGCGGTCACCGTCGACGCCGGCGCCGCGCTGGGCACCGTGCCCAGCGGCGCGGTCGGACTCAACACCGCGGTCTACGACACCTACATGAACGACTCCTCGGCGGCTTCGCTGATGAAGGCGGCCGGGGTGCGGCAGTTGCGCTTCCCCGGCGGCTCGGTCGCCGATGCCTACCACTGGAAGACCCACACCGTCACCGGCGGCAGCTGGGCCGCACCCGGCACCGACTTCGACCACTTCATGGCCACCGCGAAGGCGGTCGGCGCCCAGCCGATCATCACCGCCAACTACGGCTCCGGCACAGCCCAGGAGGCCGCCGACTGGGTCAAGTACGCCAACGTCGACAAGGGCTACGGCGTCAAGTACTGGGAGATCGGCAACGAGATCCCCGGCAACGGGCACTACGGCAGCAAATGGGAGGTGGACACCCACGCCGACACGAGCCCGACGGCGTACGCCACCAACCTGCTCGCCTACGCGAAGGCGATGAAGGCCGTGGACCCGACGGTGAAGATCGGGGCGGTGCTCACCACCCCGGGCTCCTGGCCGGACGGGATCACGGCCCGTGGCGACAACGCCGACTGGAACCGCACGGTGCTCTCCATCGTGGGCAAGTCGATCGACTTCGTGATCATCCACTGGTATCCGACCGGCGCCGGCACGGCCGACATCCTGAACACCCCGGCACAGATCCCCGGCACCACCGCCGCGGTCCGCTCCCTGCTCAACGCCTACGCGGGCCCGCACGCCGCCTCGGTGGAGATCGCGATCACCGAGACCGACAGCGCCATGTCGCCTGCCCAGACCAGCCAGACCGCGGCGCTGTTCGCGCCGGACACGTACATGAGCTGGCTCGAGCAGGGCGCCGTCAACGTCGACTGGTGGGACCTGCACAACGGCCCGGGCAAGCCCACCATCGTCAACGGCGAGACCGACTACCAGGACGGCGGCGTGCTCTCCGTCGGAGGATGCTCCGGCGGGACCTGCGAACCGGCCCGCGAAACCCCCTTCCCCAGCTACTGGGGCATCCGCTCGCTGACCGCGCTGGCCCAGCCCGGCGACACCATGGTCAAGTCCTCCTCTGCGAACCCCTCGGTCGCCGTGCACGCCGTGCGCACCGCCAACGGCGGCCTGAACGTGATGCTGATCAACAAGGACCCGCGGAACGCCGCGCAGGTGTCGCTCTCCTACACCGGGTACACCCCGGCTCCGGGCACCGTCACCACCGTCTCCTACACCAAGGGCGCCACCGCCCTGACCACGGCGGCGCAGGGCACGGCGGCCGGTCAGACGCTCCCGCCGTACTCGATCACCACCCTCCAGCTCAAGCCCGCCTCGACGGCCGGCGCGGCCACCAGCCCGTCGCCCGCCGCGCCGCCGACCGCGACCGCCCCCGCGCCCACCGCCGCCGCGCCGGTTCCCTCGGCCGCCGGCACGGTCGGCAGTCGCGCCCAGGCCGCGGCCGCCGGAGCCGTCGGCCGGCCCGCCCAGGGCAGCGCGGGCGCCACGCCGAACGCCAAGCCGACCGAGACCAGCACGGCCGGCGGCCTGGCCTTCACCGGCATGAGCAGCGCGGTCCTCTACAGCGCTGTCGGCGGCCTGATCGCCATCGGCGCCGGCAGCGTGCTGGTCCTGCGCGGACGCCGCCGCAGGGGTGCCCACGCCAAGTGACGCCGCCTCAGTCCGTCGGCGGCCCGGCGCACCCCACCCGCCAGTGGGGTGCGCCGGGCCGTGGGGCGCATCGGTGCCGCGGGGACTGCCACGTGCACTCCGTCCACTCGGACGGCGAACCGACACCGGCAGAGTCGGTTCTTCGGCCCCGCGCCGCCGGCCTGACTTCATGGCGACGACCGAGCATAACCGGCTTCGAATGTTTCGATACCGTTGCCGATCGCCAGACGGACGGGAGCCCGGGCGAGCGCGCGACGGGGCGTCAGGAGCCGGCCGGCGCCGCGGCGGTGCTGCCGCGCTCCACCAGGGTGGTCGCCAGCTCCACCCGTAGGGTGCTCGGTCGGCTGCCGCGGGCCAGGTCGAGGACCATCCGGGTGGCCACCTCGGCCATCTCGGTGAGCGGTTGGCGGACCGTGGTCAGCGGCGGCCCGACCCAGCGGGCCAGCGGGAGGTCGTCGAAGCCGACGACGCTCAGGTCCTCGGGGATCCGCAGGGCCAGTTCGCGGGCCGCCTGGTAGAGCCCGAGCGCCTGGAGGTCGTTGCCGGTGAAGACCGCGGTGGGGCGGTCCGGGCCGCGCAGCAGCTCCAGGCCGGCGAGGTAGCCGGCCTCGTGGTGGAAGTCGCCCTCGCGCACCAGCGCCGGGTCGAACGGCACACCGGCCGTCTCCAGGGCCGCGCGGTAGCCGTCCACCCGGGCCCGGCTGCACATCATCCGGCCCGGCCCGGCGATCACCGCGATCCGCCGGTGGCCCAGCTCCAGCAGGTGGCGGGTGGCCGCCAGGCCGCCGGTCCAGTTGGTGGCGCCGACCGCCGGCACCTCCTGGCCCGGGTCGCCGGCCGGGTCCATCACCACGAACGGGATGTCCCGGCTGGTGAGTTGCTCCCGCTGGGCCGGGTCCAGGCCGGAGAGCACCAGCACCACGCCGGTGGGCCGGCGGGCCAGTACCCCGTCCACCCAGGACTGGCCGATGCTGAGCCGCCCGGAGGACTCGGACAGCACCACCGACAGCCCCTCCTCGCGGACCACGTTCTCCACGCCGCGGATCACCTCCATCGCCCAGGGGCTCTCCAGCTCGTGGAAGACGAGCTCCAGCAGCGGCGCGGCGTGGCCGGTGCCCCGCCGCCGGCGGTAGCCGTGCGCCCGGAGCAGCTCCTCCACCCGCTCCCGAGTGGCCGGGGCGACGTCGGCCCGGCCGTTCAAGACCTTCGAAACTGTCGGAGCCGAAACCCCGGCCTCTCTGGCGATCTCCGCCAGCGTCGCCGTTCCCGTCACGGCCGCCTCCTCGTTGGCTGCTGCCTGCGAACTCCCGTTTCCTGAACGCTTCACAGCACGGATGGTAGCCCCCTGCTCGACGCCCGGGAGCGGCAAGGTGGGCCTGTGCGAAGTCTTGACGCACTCAGGCACCCGGCTTACGTTTCCCCACAACATTCGGTCATCAATCCGAAACAATCGAAAGAGCAGGCGATGAGGCACGTCTCGACCGCCCTCCACCGTCGGGCTTCCCGCCCTTCCCGCCCTTCCCGCCCTTCCCGCCCTTCCCGCGCCCCCGGGCCTTCCCGCACCTCCCTGGCCGCCACCGCCGTGGTCTGCGCGGCCGCGCTCTCGCTGGTCACCGGCTGCGGCTCCGGCAGCGCCGGCGGGGCGAGCGGCTCGGGCGTCATCCACGTCCTCGTCTACGGGGACGCGGGCAACACCGTCGAGAAGAGAATCGTCGACACGTTCAACAAGACCTCCAAGGTCAGGGCGGTGCTCGACACCATTCCCGGCGCGGACTACCAGACCAAGCTGCAGACCGTCATCAACAACCCGCAGGCTCCGGACGTGTTCTTCAACTGGGGCGGCGGCAGCATCGCGCCGTTCGTCAAGGCCGGGCTGCTGATGCCACTGGACGACATGATCGCCAAGGATCCGGCGCTGAAGGCCGACTTCCTGCCCTCGGTGTTCAACACCGCCGTCGTGGACGGCAAGTCCTACGGTGTCCCGATGCGCGGCACCCAGCCGGTGCTGCTCTTCGACAACAAGAAGGTGCTCGCCGACGCCGGACTGACCCCGCCCACCACCTGGGACCAACTGCTGGACGAGATCCGCACCTTGAAGGCAAAGGGGATCACCCCGATCGCGCTCGGCGGCGGTGACCAGTGGCCCGAACTGATGTGGTTCGAGTACCTCTTCGACCGGGAGGCCGGCCCCGGCCTGTTCCAGAAGGCCGTCGGCGGCGACAAGAGCGCCTGGAACAGCCCGGAGAGCACCAAGGCGCTCGGCCTGCTCAAGCAACTGATCGACGCCGGCGCCTTCGGCACCACCTACGACTCGGTCAAGTTCACCGACGGCGGCTCACCGGCCCTGCTGGCCAAGGGCAAGGCCGCGTTCGAGCTGATGGGCTCCTGGGAGTACGCCACCCAGCAGTCCGCAAACCCCGACTTCGCCAAGGACCAGCTCGGCTACGGCGCCTTCCCGGGTGTGGCCGACGGCCAGGGCGACCCGAACGACCTGGTGGGCAACACCAACAACTTCTACTCGGTGCGCAGCACCACCAAGTACCCGGACGCCGTGGCCCAGTTCCTCAAGCTGATGTACTCGGACGAGTTCGTGAAGGCGCAGCTGGCCATCGGCAACCTGCCGACCACCACCAACACCCCCGACTTCCTGTCCGGTTCGGCGAGTCCGGCGTACTCGCAGTACCAGTACGACCTGGTGAAGCGGGCCCCCTCCTTCCAGCTCTCCTGGGACCAGGCCTACCCGCCGTCCGCGATGACCCCGATCCACCAGGCCGTCCAGCGCTTCTTCGACGGCCAGTTGGACGCCAACGGCTTCATCCAGGCGATGCAGGCCCTCCCCACCCCCTGAGCCACCCGGCCGAGTACGGAGGTCTGGACCGATGACCCGTTCACCCACGCCCGACCGCGCCGGCCCCACCCGTCCAGGCCGGGCCGACCGGACCCGGGCGGACCGCGCCGCCCGGACCCGTTCGGGCCCGGCCGGCCTGACCCGTCCCGGCCTGGTCTGGGCGCTGCCCGCCACCGCCTTCTTCACCGTGTTCGCCCTGGTCCCGCTGGCCCTGGTCGCCGTGCTCTCGTTCACCACCTGGAACGGCATCGGCGCACCGCGCGCCGCCGGACTGGCCAACTGGACCGCCCTGCTGCACGATCCGGTGATGCTGAAGAGCCTCTGGTTGAGCGCGCTGCTCACCGCGCTGGGAGTGCTGCTGCAGACCCCGATCAGCCTGCTGCTCGGGGTCTGGGCCGCCGGCCACCAGCGCAACCGGGCGATCCTGTCCGCGATCTACTTCGTGCCGCTGCTGCTCTCCGCCACCGCCGTCTCGGTGCTCTGGCGGGCGCTGCTCGACCCCAACTTCGGCCTGCCCGCCCAGGCACCCTGGCTGTTCGGCGACGGCAACCTGCTCGGCAGCCGTGACGGCGCCATCGGGGTGCTCGCCTTCGTCGGCGCCTGGCAGTGGACCCCGCTGCACACGCTCATCTACCAGGGCAGCGCCCGCGCGATCCCGCAGGTGCTCCACCAGGCGGCCGCCATCGACGGCGCCGGTCGGCTACGGCAGTTCTGGCACGTCACGCTCCCGCAACTGCGCACCACCATGGTCACCTCGACCGTCCTGATGGTCGTCGGCGGCCTGACCACCTTCGACACCGTGCTGATCCTCACCCAGGGCGGCCCGGGGACGGAGACCACGATCAGCGCCTACTACATGTACCAACAGGGCTTCAAGAGCTTCGACTTCGGCGGGGCCTCGGCGATCGCGCTGGTGCTGGTGGTGGTGGCCACGCTGGTCTCGCTGGCGATGGTGCGGCTGTCCGGCTACGACGCCATGCGCGCCGGCGCGGAGGGCATCTGATGAGCCATCCCCGAATGCCCGGATCCCGCACCGGCCGGCCGGTCCGCCCGAACTACCTGGCCGGGCTGGGCTCGCTGCTCTGGCTCGGCATCGTCGGCCTGCCGCTGGCGGTGCTGCTGACCACCACCCTGCGCACCCAGTCGGACTACGCCACCAACGGCCCGCTGACCCTCCCGAAGCGGCTGACCCTGACGAACTACACCGACGCCCTGTCCCAGGGCTTCGCCCAGGACTTCGTCAACACCTGCGTGGTCACGGTGAGCGTGGTCGCCCTGGTGCTGCTGCTGGTGCCGCCGCTGGCCTACACCATCGTGCGCAGCCGCCGGCGCAGCGTGCGCACCGTGTTCCGGGTCTTCCTGCTCGGCCTCGCGGTGCCGGCCCAGGCGGTGATCGTCCCGATGTTCTACCTGATCAGCAAGGCCGGCCTGTACGACGACCTGACCGGCGTGGTGCTGCCCACCGCCGCCTTCAGCCTGCCGATCTGCACCCTGATCCTCACCGGGGCGATGCGCGACATCACCCCGGAGCTGTACGAGGCGATGGCGGTGGACGGCGCCTCGCCGTGGCGGGTGTTCCGGCAACTGGTGCTGCCGCTGTCCAGGGGCGGACTCGCCACCATCGTGGTGTTCGCCTCGCTCCAGGCGTGGAACGGCTTCCTCTTCCCCCTGGTGCTCACCCAGTCGGACTCGACCAAGGTCGTCACCCTCGGTCTCTACAGCTTCCAGACCGAGCACGGGGTCAACGCGCCCGGCCTGCTCAGTGCCGTGGTGCTGTCGATGCTGCCCGTGCTCGGCGTCTACCTGTTCGCCCGCCGCGCCCTGGTCCAGGGGCTGATGGGGGTCGGCGGAAAGTGAGGGAACCAGTGACGGAAGACGCCCAGCCCTGGCGCGACCCGAAGCTCGACCCGCAGGCGCGGGCCGACGCCCTGATCGCCGTCATGACGACCCGTGAGAAGATCGCCCAACTGGTCGGCGTCTGGGTCGGCGCCGCCGGCGACGGTGGCGAAGTCGCCCCGCACCAGCACGAGCTGGAGGAGCCGGTCGATCTCGAAGCCCTACTGCCGCACGGGCTGGGCCAGTTGACGCGCCCGTTCGGTACGGCGCCGGTCGACCCGGCACTCGGCGCGCTGTCGTTGGCCCGGTCGCAGCGGCGGATCGCCGCGGCCAACCGGTTCGGCATCCCGGCGCTGGCCCACGAGGAGTGCCTGGCCGGGTTCGCGGCCTGGGGCGCCACCGCCTACCCCGTTCCGCTCTCCTGGGGCGCCACCTTCGATCCGGAGCTGGTCGGCCGGATGGCGGCCGCGATCGGGCGGGACCTGCGCTCGGTCGGGATCCACCAGGGCCTCGCCCCGGTGCTCGACGTGGTCCGCGACGCCCGCTGGGGCCGGGTGGAGGAGACCATCGGCGAGGACCCGTACCTGGTCGGCACCATCGCCACCGCCTATGTGCGGGGCTTGGAGTCGGCCGGGATCGTCGCCACCCTCAAGCACTTCGCCGGCTACTCCGCCTCCCGCGCCGGCCGCAACCTGGCACCGGTCGCGATGGGCCCGCGCGAGCGCGCCGACGTGGTGCTGCCCCCGTTCGAGATGGCGGTGCGGGAGGGTCGGCCGCGCTCGGTCATGCACGCCTACACCGACACGGACGGCGTCCCCTCGGCAGCCGACCCGGACTTGCTGACCGGGCTGCTCAGGGAGCGCTGGGGGTTCACCGGAACGGTGGTCGCCGACTACTTCGGCATCGCCTTCCTGAAGCTCCTGCACGGCGTCGCCGCCGACTGGACCGAGGCCGCAGTGACGGCCCTGGCCAGCGGGGTGGACGTGGAGCTGCCGACCGTCAAGACCTTCGGGCAGCCCCTGCTGGACGGCCTGCTCGACGGGCGGATCGACGAGGCCCTGGTCGATCGCGCGCTGCGCCGGGTGCTGGTGCAGAAAGCGCAGCTCGGACTGCTCGACCCGGACTGGTCGCCGCTGCCGGGCGCGCTGGCCGGCCTGGCCGTGCTGGACGGGGAGGAGGGCGAGCAGGCCGACCCGCGCGGGCGGATCGATCTGGACGGCCCCGCCAACCGTGCCCTCGCCGAGCGGATCGCCGAGGCGGCGGTGGTGCTGGTCCGCAACGACGGCACCCTCCCGCTGGGCCGGCCGCGCCGGATCGCGGTCGTCGGACCGAACGCGGACACCGCGCAGGCGCTGCTGGGCTGCTACTCGTTCCCGGTGCACGTCGGCAGCCGGCACCCCGACCTGCCGCCCGGCATCGAGCTGCCGACCCTGCTGCAGCGGGTCCGAGAGGAGTTCCCCGAGGCGGACGTGGTCACCGCACCCGGGACCGGCGTCGACACCACCGACACCTCGGGCCTCGCCGGGGCGGTGGCGGCGGCCCGCTGGGCCGACGTGGCGGTGCTCGCGCTCGGCGACCGCGCCGGGCTGTTCGGCCGCGGCACCAGCGGCGAGGGATGCGACGCCGAGTCCCTCGAACTCCCGGGAGTTCAAGGGCAGTTGCTCGACGCACTGCTGGACACCGGGACGCCCGTGGTACTCGTGCTGCTGGCCGGTCGCCCCTACGCGCTCGGGCGGGCGGTGGGCGAGGCGGCCGCCATCGTCCAGGCCTTCTTCCCGGGGGAGGAGGGCGCCCGTGCGGTCGCCGGTCTGCTCAGCGGCCGAGTCAACCCGTCGGGGCGGCTGCCGATCAGCATTCCGGCCCGGCCCGGTGGACAGCCCGCCGGCTACCTGGCACCCCGGCTCGCCCAGGCCGGCACGGTGTCGAGCAGCGACCCGACGCCGGCCTACGGCTTCGGACACGGGCTGGGCTACACAGAGTTCACCTGGTCCGAACCCGAGGTGACCCGCGACCGGACCGACACCGGCGGCGAGTTCGAGCTGCTGCTGACGGTGGCGAACACCGGGCAGCGGGCCGGCCACGAAGTGGTGCAGCTCTACCTGCACGACCCCGTCGCCTCGGTGGTGCAGCCGGTGCAGCGGCTGATCGGCTACCACCGGGTCGGCCTGGAGCCGGGGGAGCGGGTCCGGTTGCGGATCACCGTGCCGGCGGACCTGGCGTCGTTCACCGGGCGGGCCGGGCGGCGGATCGTGGAGCCCGGTGGCCTGGAGCTGCGGCTGGCGGCCTCCAGCACCGACGTCCGGCACACGGTGCCGCTGCGGCTGAGCGGGCCGGTGCGGGAGGTGGACCACACCAGGCGGCTGCACCCCGCCTTCCTGGCCGTCTGACGTCTCGGCCGGCCGACGTCTCGGCCGGCCGACGTCCTGGTCCACCGACGTCCCGACCGACCCCGGGTGGGCCCGCCCGTTCACGCGCGCACCCGGTTCCGCCCCGCCCTGCCGCCCCGACCGGCGGCGGGCGGTCAGCCCCGCCCGCGCGCCGCCCCGAATGGGCTCGCCGAGTGGGAGCGCGTCGGGCGGGGCCCCGCCCTAGGCTGGAGGTCAGGCGCCGGAACGCTTCCGGCGTGCCCGGCTGCCCGGACGGAGGCGTGGCGCGTGGAGACGGTCGGCAATCAGGATGCGCCCACTGCCGTCGTCGTCGTGGACCCCAGCGGCGTGGTGACCGGCTGGAGCGGGGGCGGCCGGCAGCTGCTCGGCTGGACGGCGCGGGAGACCGTCGGGCAACCCGCCGCCGCCCTGCTCGTCGATCCGCCGGAGGGGTTCCCCGAGGGCTGCGGCACCGGCCCCGACCCCGCGGGCCCCGTCAGCTTCCGCCACCGGGACGGTTCGACGGTGGACGCCGTGGTGACGGTCCATCCGCTGCACGGCCCCGACGGCCGGACGCTGGGCCGCGCGATGACCGTCCAGCAGTGGGGCCGGCGCCCGGTGATCGCCGACCGCGCCTTCGAAGCAGTGCCCGTTCGCCCTCGGGGTGTACGACCCCGAGCTGCGGTTCCTCTGGGTCAACGCCGTCGCCTGCGAGGTGATGGCGCACTCCGAGGAGCAGGTGCTGGGCGAGAAGTACCGCGAGCTGATCCCCGAACTCGATGACATTGCGTACACGAACAAGCTCTCCGAGGTGGCCAGGACCGGGAAAGCCGCGCGCCTGATCACGGTCTTCCGCCCGCTGGGCAGCGCCTACGCCAATGCCTGGGCCACCAGCATGTGGCCCGTCCGGGACGCCGAGGGCAGGGTCCACGCGGTCGCCAACTGGGGCTTCGACATGAGCGCCGAGTACTGGGCCAGGCAGCGCCTGCTCATCCTCAACGACGCCACCAGCGGCATCGGACAGACCCTCGACGTGGTCGGCACCGCCGAATAACTGGCCAGGACCGCGGTGCCGGGCTTCGTCGACCTGGTCACCGTCGACCTCGGCGAGGAGTTCGCGGCTCGACCGACCTGACGGAACGTCAGCCGACCGTCCGGTGAGGCATCGACGGCGAGGCGGCCGTTGACCAGGCGGGCACATCCGTCGCCGGACACCGACAGTGCGGCGACGGCGCGGGGCTTTCCAGCGCACCGGGGGCGGCAGGATCGATGGTCCCGGCCGAGGCCCGCACCCGGACGGCGTCCGGCCCCCAGGGCTCGATGCGAAGGATCTCGGCGGCGGTGTGCCGTTCCAGTCCGCCCGTTCGGATGCTGTAGGACAAGGGACGGTTCCTCCGTTCTGATCGGGCTCCGGGAGACGCGCGTCCGCCGGGCCCTGCTGGGTGGGTGGCCGCCGGCCGTGCCTGCCGGACCGGCGCGATCGCGGCTCCTCGCCGGCGTCGATCGCACCGGTCCGGTCGGCCGGCGCCGGCACTTCGGAACTGACGATCAGTCACTCCTGCTTCTCGCCGGAGGCGAAGCGGGAGACGATCAGGGCGAGGATGATGATGGCGCCGTTGAGGAACTGGTTCCACAGCGGCGGGACCCCGGCCAGCGTCATGACGTTGACGACCAGTTGGAGGGTGAGCACGCCGGTCAGGGCGCCGAACAGGGTGCCGCGGCCGCCGTTGAGGCTGACGCCGCCGATGACGGTGGCGGCGAAGACCTGGAAGATCCAGCCGTTGCCCTGGTCGGCGGAGATGGAGCCGTAGTGGCCGGTGTAGAGGATGCCCGCGAAAGCGGCGAGGGTGCCGCCGAGGATCAGCACGGTCCAGACGATCCGGTCCACCCGGATGCCCGCCGCCCGGGCCGCCTCGGCGTTGCCGCCGATCGCGTACAGCGCCCGGCCGTGCCGCAGCCAGCCGAGCGCGCAGCCGCCGATCAGGAAGAGCAGGGCGCAGATCCAGATCGCGGCGGGGGCGCCCAGCCAGCTGCTGGAGCCCAGGTAGCGGAACGAGGGCGGCACGTTGACGATCGACTGACCCTGGGAGACGGCGACCTGGAGGCCGCGCAGCAGGGTGAGCGCGCCGAGCGTGACGATGAAGCCGTTCAGCCGCAGCTTGAGGATCAGGAAGCCGTTGACGGCGCCGATCAGCGCGCCGATGGCGAGGCAGAGCGGGATGGCGGTCCAGGTCGGGAAGAGGCCGATGCCGTTGAACCGTCCGCCGTGGTCGGGCAGCACCAGCCACATGGCGAGCACGGGGGCGACGCCGATGGTGGACTCCAGCGAGAGGTCCATCCGGCCGGCGATCAGGATCAGCGCCTCGGCCAGCACCAGGAGGCTGAGCTCGGTGGCCTGCTGGCCGACGCCGAGCAGGTTGTCGCTGGTGAGGAAGGCCGGTGAGACCGCGAAGCCGATTATCCCGAGGACCAGCAGGACCGGTACGAGCGACAGGTCGCGGTAGCGCGCCAGGTCGATGCGGCGACCGCCGGTGGCCGGGGCGAGCGTGTCCGGGTGCCGGCCGAGGTCAGTGGATGTCATGACGGTCCTTCGGTTCGATGGGGTCGGCCACGCCTTCCATGGCGGCCACCAGCTGTTCGTCGCGCCAGCCGGCCGGGAACTCGGCGACGATCCGCCCGTGGAACATCGCCAGCACCCGGTCGCAGACGCGCAGGTCGTCGAGTTCGTCCGAGACGATCAGCGCGGTCCGGCCCGCGTCGGCGACCTGGCGAACCGTGCCGAGTAGGGACTCCTTGGACTTGATGTCCACGCCGTTGGTCGGCTTCACCGCGACCAGCACGTGCGGCTCGGTGGCGAGCGCGCGGGCGATGACGACTTTCTGCTGGTTGCCGCCGGACAGTGCGGCGACCGGGGTGGCGGGGCCGGGCGTCTTGATGTCCAGGTCACTGATCATCCGTGCTGCGAAGGCCCGGGTGCGGGAGGGCAGCACGGTGCCGTACGGGCCGAGCTGGTCGGTGACGGTGAGGGTGGCGTTCTCGGCGACGCTGCGCTGCGGGACCAGGCCCTGGAGGTGCCGGTCCTCGGGGACGAATCCGATCCCGGCGGCCAGCGCCGCGGGGACCCTGCCGGTGCGCACCGCGCGGCCCGCGACGGTCACGGTGCCGGTGTGCGGTCGGTGCAGTCCGGCCAGGGTCTCGCCGAGTCGGACGTTGCCGCTGGCGGCCGAGCCGGCCAAGCCGACCACCTCGCCGGCGCGGGCGGTCAGCGAACAGGACCGGTAGGCGCCGGCCAGGCCGAGGTCCGCGACCTCCAGGAGCGCTGCGCCTGCGGCGGTCGCCCGGCCGCCGGCCGACCAGGCCGGCTCGGTGGCGGTGGACCGCTCGCCGGTCATCGCTTCGACCAGGGCGTGGTGGGCGAGTTCGGTGACCGGCGCGGTCAGGATGTGCCGGGCGTCGCGGTAGACGGTGACGGTGGTGCAGAGGTCGTAGACCTCCTGGAGGTGGTGCGAGATGAACAGGAACGCGACCCCCTGCCGCTGGAGCTCCCGGAGCTTGGCGAAGAGCAGCTCGATGCCGCGCGCGTCCAGCTTGGCGGTGGGCTCGTCGAGGATGATGAACCGTGCGCCGAACGACAGCGCGCGGGCGATCTCCACGAACTGGCGCTGTTCCACGGTGAGTTGTTCGGCCCGCAGCCGGGGGTCCACGTCGACGCCGTACTCGGCGAGGAGTCCGGCAGCTCGGGTCCGCAGGCGCCTCCAGCTGACGGGGCGCAGCAGGCCGGTGCGCTGCCCGTTCAGGCCGTGCCGGTTCAGGAACAGGTTCTCCGCGACGGTGAGCGCGGGGATGACGGTGGAGCGCTGGTAGACGCAGGCGACCCGGGACCGCCAGGCATCCGTGTCGCCAGGGGCCGGCGCGGGTTCACCGTTGAAGCGGAGGGTGCCGGCGTCAGCTTGCTGAAGGCCCGTCAGGATCGAGACGAGGGTGGACTTTCCCGCTCCGTTGCGGCCGACCAGGGCGTGCGACTCGCCGGGGGCGACGGTGATGCGGGCGTCGCTGAGGGCGACGGTGGCGCCGAAGCGCTTGGTGATCCCGTCGGCCTCGACGACGGGGCTGGGGTCCGCCATGGCGGGTGTCCTTTCGCGGAGGTTCCCGGTCCCGGCTGGTCCAGCCGCACGGTGCGGCCGGAGGCGGCGCGGGGCCGGTCAGTGGCCGACGTTGTTGCCCCAGAGGCTCTTGTCGTCGACGTTGTCCTTGGTGACCAGCGGGGCGGGCAGCTGGTCCTCCAGGCCGTTGGGGATGGAGATGATGGTGGAGCCGTGGTCGGTGGGGCCGGGTTGGAAGGTCTTGCCCTCGGCGGCGGCCTCGGCGTAGGAGAGCGCGTACTTGGCGTAGAGGTCGGCGGGCTGGGAGACGGTCGCGTCGATCTGGCCCTGGCGGATCGCGTCGAACTCCTGCGGGATGCCGTCGTTGGAGACGATGGTGATGTGGCCGGGCCGGCCGGCGGGCTTGAGCAGGCCCTTCTGCTGGAGCAGGGCGAGGGTGGGCTGCAGGAAGGCACCGCCCGCCTGCATGTAGATGCCGTTGAGGTCGGGGTTGGCGGCCAGGGTGGACTGGAGCTTGGCGGAGGCCACGTCGCCCTTCCAGTCGGTGGCCAGCTCGATCACCTGGATGCCGGGGAACTCGCTCTTCATGCAGGAGGCGAAGGCCTCGGAGCGGTCCCGGCCGTTGATCGAGTCGAGGGCGCCCTGGAGCTCGGCGACCTTGCCCTTGCCGCCGAGCTGCTTGCCCAGGAACTCGCAGGCCTTGGTGCCGTACGCCCGGTTGTCGGCGCGCACCACCATGTAGACCTGCCCCTTGTCGGGGCGGGTGTTGACGCTGATCACCGGGATCTTCTTCGAGGCGAGCGCGTCGAGGGTGGAGGCGATGGCGCCGGTGTCCTGAGGGGCCATCACCACGGCCTTGGCGCCGGTGTTCTCGAAGACCTGCACGTTGGCGACCAGCTTGGTCACGTCGTTCTGCGAATTGCTGACCGGCAGGGTGTCCAGGCCCTGGGACGAGGCGTCGGACTTGATGTACTGCGCGTAGGAGTTCCAGAAGTCGGTGTCGGCGCGGGGCAGGTCGATGCCGATCTTCGGCTTGCCGGCGGCGGCCGAGCTGCCCCGGTCGCAAGCCGTGGCGAAGCCCGCGAGCACGACGACGGTGGCGGCCGTGGCCGCGATTCTGACGGAGCGAGACTTCATGGTGGGTGGTCTCCTTGGCTGGGAAGGCCTGGGGCCCGGGGCGGGGGCCGGGACGGATGGTCGGGACCGCCGGTGGGGAGCGTGGCAGGACGGTCTCCCGGCGGGCCGGCCGCTGCCGGAGCGTGGGTGCCGGCGCTGCCGAGCCCTCCTGGAGTCATCGGATGGATCGTGGTAGGCAGGACCTTATGAGGCGGAAATCCGGCTGACAAGGGGAGACCTCTGAAGATTCGCAAATGTGACATCGCGGCGGCTCGGCCCTAGCGCTGGAGTCAAGACCTGCCGGTGGAGGCGGAATTCTCCTCTTGAGCCCGACGGATTGAATAGACGTCGGATGACTCCTTGCGGCGCCAAGGAGGTGAAACGTATTGTCAGATCACGCCCATAGATCGGATGTATCCGCCTGGGTAGGCGTCGGATGTGCGCAACCCGCATGCCCGGTGCGGCAGTCACCGCGAGACGCGTTCGGCGACGGGGGCGGTGGCCCTCGAAGCGTGAGGAGATTCGGACATGAAGTTGATGCAGCTCGGCGATCCGGGAGCGGAGACGCCGGCGGTCCTCGCCGAGGACGGGTGTAGCTACGCGCTGTCCGGGCTGACCGCGCGGATCGACGGCGCCTTCCTCGCCGGAGGCGGCATCGAGCGGGTCCGCCGGGAGCTCGGGGCCGGCACGCTGCCGCTGCTGCACCCGGACGGCCTGCGGGTCGGCGCGCCGGTCGCCCGTCCGGGCAAGGTGGTCTGCATCGGCCTCAACTACCGTGACCACGCGGAAGAGACGGGCGCCGCGATCCCCGAGCGCCCGGTGGTGTTCCTGAAGGACCCGGCGACCGTGGTCGGCCCCTACGACCGGGTGCCGATCCCGCGCGGCTCCGTGAAGACGGACTGGGAGGTCGAACTCGCCGTGGTCATCGGCCGCCGGGCCCAGTACCTCGCCGAACCCTCCCAGGCCCACGGGGTGATCGCCGGTTACGCGATCAGCAACGACGTCTCCGAGCGCGAGTTCCAGCTGGAGTACTCCGGCCAGTGGGACCTCGGCAAGTCCTGCGAGTCCTTCAACCCGCTCGGCCCCTGGCTGGTCACGCCCGACGAGATCGGCGACCCGCAGGCGCTGGACCTGGGCCTCGCCGTCAACGGCGAGGCCCGGCAGGCCGGCAACACCAAGCACATGATCTTCGCCGTCGACCACCTGGTCTGGTACCTGAGCCAGTACATGGTGCTCAACCCGGGCGACGTGATCAACACCGGCACCCCGGCCGGCGTGGCCCTGGGCCTGCCCGGCAACCCGTACCTGCGCGCGGGCGACACCGTCGAGCTGTCCATCGACGGCCTCGGCACCCAGCGCCAGACGTTCGCCTCCGCCTGAAAGGCCGCATGTTGTCCCTGATCACCGCCATCGAGACCCACGACATCCGCTTCCCGACCTCCCGGGAGCTGGACGGGTCGGACGCGATGAACCCCGACCCCGACTACTCCGCCGCCTACCTCGTCCTGCGCACCTCGGACGGCGGCCCGCAAGGCCACGGCTTCACCTTCACCATCGGACGCGGCAACGACGTGCAGGTGGCCGCGATCCAGGCGCTGCGCGGCCACGTGGTGGGCCGGTCGGTCGCCGAGCTCTGCGCCGACCCCGGGGCGCTCTACCGCGACCTGATCGGCGACAGCCAACTCCGCTGGCTCGGGCCCGAGAAGGGCGTGATGCACATGGCCATCGGCGCCGTGGTCAACGCCGTCTGGGACCTGGCCGCCAAGCGCGAGGGCAAGCCCCTCTGGCAACTGCTCGCCGACGCCGACCCCGAGTGGCTGGTCTCCCAGGTCGACTTCCGCTACCTCAGCGACGCGCTCACCCCTGACGAGGCGTTGGAACTGCTGCGCCGGGGCAGGGAGGGCGCGGCCGAGCGGGCCACCGAGCTGCTGCGGCGCGGCTACCCCGCCTACACCACCTCGCCGGGTTGGCTCGGTTACTCCGACGAGAAGCTGATCCGGCTCGCCCAGCAGGCGGTGGCCGACGGGTTCACCCAGATCAAGCTGAAGGTCGGCGCCGACCTGGCCGACGACATCCGCCGCTGCCGCACCGCCCGTGCCGCCGTCGGCCCGGACGTCCGGATGGCCATCGACGCCAACCAGCGGTGGAACGTGGCCGAGGCCATCGAGTGGACCAACGCTCTCGCCGAGTTCGACCCGTACTGGATCGAGGAACCCACCAGCCCCGACGACATCCTCGGCCACGCGGCCATCCGACGCGGCGTCAGCCCGGTCAAGGTGGCCACCGGCGAGCACGTGCAGAACCGGATCGTCTTCAAGCAACTGCTCCAGGCGGGTGCGATCGACGTGCTCCAGCTGGACTCCGCGCGGGTCGCCGGGGTCAACGAGAACCTGGCCGTCCTGCTGCTGGCCGCGAAGTTCGGCATCCCGGTCTGCCCGCACGCCGGCGGGGTGGGCCTGTGCGAACTGGTGCAGCACCTGTCGATGTTCGACTACGTCGCGCTCTCCGGCACCATCGAGGACCGGGTCATCGAGTACGTGGACCACCTGCACGAGCACTTCGTCGACCCCGTCGTGATCGACGACGGCCACTACCGGGCGCCCAGCCTGCCCGGCTTCTCCGCCGAGCTGCGCCCGGCCACCATCGCCACCTACACCTACCCCACCGGGGCGTTCTGGGCCGCCGACCTCGCCGACGCCGACCTCGCCGCCACCGTCGAATCCGCGAAGGAGCTGACCGCATGAGCGAGCGGAGCGAACTCGAGGGTCTCAAGGCGGTGGTCACCGGCGGCGCCTCGGGCATCGGGCTGGCCGTCGCCGAGCTGCTCAGCGGACGCGGTGCCGACGTCGCCGTGCTCGACCTCGACCCGAGCGGGCTCACCGCACCGCTGCTCGGCTTCACCGCCGACGTCAGCGACGGCGTCTCGGTCGGGGACGCGGTGGCCGGTGCGGCCGAGAGCCTGGGAGGCATCGACATCCTGATCAACAACGCGGGCATCGGTGCCGCCGGCACGGTCGAGGACAACCCGGAGGGGGAGTGGCACCGGGTGCTGGACGTCAACCTGCTCGGCATCGTCCGCACCACCCGCGCGGCCCTGCCGCACCTGCGCCACTCCGCCCACGCGGCGATCGTCAACACCTGCTCGATCGCCGCCACCGCGGGCCTTCCGCAGCGCGCGCTCTACTCGGCGAGCAAGGGAGCGGTACTCTCGCTCACGCTGGCGATGGCCGCCGACCACGTGCGGGAGGGGATCCGGGTGAACTGCGTCAACCCCGGCACCGTGGACACGCCCTGGGTGGGCCGACTGCTGGATGCCGCGGCGGACCCGGAGGCGGAGCGGGCCGCGCTGAACGCCCGTCAGCCGACGGGCCGGCTGGTGACGGCCCAGGAGGTCGCGGCCGCCATCGCCTACCTCGCCTCCCCGGCCGCCGGCAGCACCACGGGCACCGCCCTCGCAGTGGACGGCGGAATGGTGGGCCTGCGCCTGCGGCCGGAGCAGAAGGGGTGACGGCCCGTCCGGGAGGGCGCGCTCGGCCCGCAGCCGACCGCGTGACGCTGCGCCGTCACGGCCTCGGCCACAGCGCCGTGGCGGTGACCGAACTCGCCTTCGGAGCCGCCGCGATCGGGAACCTCTTCACCCCGGTCGGCGACGCGCAGGCCGAGGAGGCGGTGGACGCCGCCTGGCAGGCGGGGATCCGCTACTTCGACACCGCGCCGCACTACGGGCTCGGGCTCTCCGAGCACCGGCTCGGCGAGGCGCTGCGCGGTCGGCCCCGGGCCGAGTACGTGCTCTCCACCAAGGTCGGACGCATCCTGGAACCGGCGCCGGGAGCCGGTGGCGACGACCTGGCCGACGGCTTCGCCGTGCCGGCCACCCACCGGCGGCGCTGGGACTTCAGCGCGGCGGGGGTGCGCCGCTCCATCGAGGAGAGCCTGGCCCGGCTCGACCTCGACCGGATCGACATCGTCTACCTGCACGACCCCGACGACCACGCCGAGCAGGCGCTCGACCAGGCTTACCCCGAACTCCACCGGCTCCGGGACGAGGGCGTGCTCGGCGCGATCGGCGTCGGGATGAACCAGGCCGAACTGCCCGCGCGGTTCGTGCGCGAGACCGACATCGACGTGGTGCTGCTGGCCGGCCGCTACAGCCTGCTCGACCAGCGCGGCCTCGCCGAGCTGCTGCCGGTGGCGGCGGAGCGCGGGGTGGGCCTGGTGGTGGGCGGGGTCTTCAACTCCGGCCTGCTCGCCGACCCGGCGCCGGGTGCAACCTTCGACTACGCGGCGGCGCCCGCCGAGCTGCTGGCCCGGGCGCTGCGGCTGAAGGCCGTCTGCGAGCGGCACGGGGTCCCGTTGCGGGCGGCTGCGCTGCGGTTCCCGTTCGGGCATCCGGCGGTGGCGAGCGTGCTGGTCGGCCTGCGCAGCGCCGGGCAGGCCGAGGACGCCGCGGCGATGCTGCGGCACCCGGTGCCGGACGTGCTGTGGGAGGAGCTGACCGACCAGGGGCTGCTCCCGGCCGGCGTGCCGACGCCCCTGGACCCGCGGAACGGAACGGAGGAGCCGTCTTGAGGATCGCCCTGCACACCCGCGTCCGCCCGGACCGGATCGCCGAGTACGAGGCGGCCCACCGTGAGGTGCCGGCCGCGCTCACCGCCGCCATCCGCGCCGCCGGGGTGCGCGACTGGACCATCTGGCGCAGCGGCACCGAACTGTTCCACCTGCTGGACTGCGAGGACTACGCCCGCCTGCTCGCCGAGTTGGCGGGCCTCCCGGTCAACATCTCCTGGCAGGCCAGGATGGCGGAGCTGCTGGACGTCGTCCACGACTACTCCGCCGAGGGCGCGGCGGCCGGCCTCCCGGTGGTGTGGGAACTGTGACGGTCCGCCCGGGCCCGGCCTGACCGGGGCCGGCTCGGGCGGACTGCGAAGAAATCGGCGCGGGGCGGCAACCTTTCCGGGGCCGGCGGCAACCGAGCGGTGGAACACCGACTCGACCGACCGAATGGATGGCCATGAAGGCAACGAAGCACGCCGCTCCAGGAGCCTGGCGCAGGCTCCGGCCGACCGGGGGCATGCTCCTGGTGCTGCTGCTGACCGCCGGTGTGCCGGCCTGCGGGGTCCTGGCTCTCCTGGCTGTCCCCGGCGGCGGCGGAGCCGGTGCCGGGCGCCCCGCTGCGGCGTCCGCCACCTCCGCGGCGGCGCCGCGAGCGAGCGTCCCGCCCACTGCCGGGGCCCCGACGCCGGCCGCCGGCGCGAGCGCGGACGCCCCCGCCACGGTCACGGGCTCCGGTCGGCCGTCGGCCCCACCGACGCCCACGGACACGGTCGCGGCGACACCGCCGGCAAGGCCCACGGCTTCGGCCGCCCCGACGGCCCCCGTGAACGGCACCGCGGGCACGGCCCCGGCGACGGCCGGCCTGGCGGGACGGATCAAGCCGGGTGTCACCAACCAGGGCGTCGCCACCGCCTACGCCGCGGGTGACGGCAACGGCTCCTGCCTGTACGGGCCTTCCGACGACCTGATGATCGCGGCGATGAACCACACCGACTACGAGTCGGCCAAGGCCTGCGGCGCCTACGTGTCGGTGCGCGCCGCGAGCGGTGCCGCCATCACGGTGCGGATCGTCAACGAGTGCCCGGCGCCCTGCGCACCCGGTCAACTCGACCTCAGCCGGCAGGCCTTCGCCAAGCTCGCCGACCTGTCGGTCGGCCGGCTCCCGATCAGCTGGACGCTGCTGAGCCCCGACACCGCGGGCACCGTCTCGATCCGGTACAAGTCCGGTTCCAGCAAGTGGTGGTGCGGCATCCAGGCGCTCGGCCACCGGAACCCGCTGGCGGCGCTGGAGGTGCGCGGGCCCGGCGGCTGGCAGCAGCTGCCGCGGACCGACTACAACTACTTCCTCTCCACCGACGGCACGGGCTGCGGCGGCGCGATCAGGATCACCGACATCTACGGCCAGCAGCTGACCGTCGACGGAATCCCCGTGCAGCCGGACGTGGCGCAACCCACCGGACTGCAGTTCGCCCGGCACTGAGCCCCTGTCAGTCGCCGGGGGCTGTTATGCTCCCACCCCTTTGTTAGCGCGCACATGGCTTTGACCTGTACTGAAGAGAGGGCGACCGAGGAATGCTCCTCGATGACGCGTCCGCGGAGTTCCACGATTTCTTCGAACGCCACTACGCCGAACTGTCCCGCCTGGCCCACATGTTGACCGGCCGGAGCGACGCGGCCGACGATCTCGCCGCCGACGCGCTGGTCGCCCTGTGGCAGCGCTGGGACCGGCTCCGCGCGGCCGACCACCCAGTGGCCTACGCTCGCGGGGTGGTGGCCAACATGGCGCGGGAGCGGATCCGCAGCGCGGTCCGCGAGCGACGGCGGATCACGCTGTTCTGGTCCCGCACCCCGGAGCGGACGGACGGGCCGGACGTGGCGGCCGTGCTGGACGTGCGCTCGGCGCTCGCCCGCCTGCCGTTCCGCAAGCGGGCCTGCGTGGTGCTGCGCCACGCCTTCGACCTGTCGGAGCAGGAGACCGCGCTGGCGCTCGGCATATCGGTCGGCACGGTGAAGAGCCAGACCTCGAAGGGAATGGCCGAGCTGGAAGGGATGCTCGGCGCACGAGCGGTCGGCGAGCTGGTGGCAGGGAGGAGGAACCGGTGAACGAGGAGATCGCCCGGCGGCTGCGCGAGGCCGCCCGGGCCCACCAGCCCGACCGCGCCAGGATGCTGGCCCGGGTTCAGCGCGGCGTCACCGACCCTGTCGTACGCCACCGCGCGCCGTCGCGCCTCCGGTCCCTGCCCAGTGCCGCGCTCGCCGGCCTCGTCGCCGGCGGCCTCCTGGCGACGGGTGGCCTCGCGGTCGCCGGCATCGCCGTGACGTCGTCGTCCTCGGGCACCGTGAGCGTTCCGGCCACCCCGTCCTCGCCCCCGGCCCCGACGGCATCGTCCCCGGCCGCATCGCCCCCGGCCACCGGTTCGCCCGGTACGCCGTCGTCCCGGCCCACCCCCGCGGTCCCGGCCCCGGTCACCACGCCGGGCAGCCCGGCCGGCAGCCCGCAGCCGAGCGCCTCGGCCGCCGTCCAGGCGCAGAACGGGCCGCTGTGGTCGGCCGGTTCGGTGGATCCGCACAGCAACGTGTACTGGACCCAGGAGAACCTGGTGCTGCGGACCAGCCAGCCGCTCAGCTCGCTCACCGTCGAACTGCGCTTCGCGCAGACCGGCGGCGTGCAGGACACCGGCAACTGGCGGACCCTGCCGCCCGACGACTTCACGGTCACGGTGCAGCAGAGCGGTGGCACGCTGGTATACCGCTGGGTCCTCAAGGCCGGCCGCACGGTGCCGGCCGGGCAGCACGAGTTCGCCGGCCAGTTCAACCACACCAGCGGACTGCGCAGCACCGCGGGTGACGGCTACCGGGTCGACGCGCAAGGACCGGGCGGGTCGGCCTCGGTCTGGGGAGGGTTCGGTCCGGTGCGCTGAGGCCCACGCCGGCCGCCGGAACCGAGCGGCGTGGGAGCCTGCGGGGCCCCACGCCGCTCGATTCCGCGGCGGGGTAAGACCTGCTCGGCATCAAGGAGGAGCGGGTTCGAGGCCGGGGTGGCGCTCGGGGCGACCGGAGGCCTTGATCGTTTCAACCATGGCTTCTCTCTCGCGCCGGCCATATACATTGGATGTATGCATAGGTGTGAAACCTTCGAGATCCAGGGGTGCTGAGCCAAAACGTTTGCGAAGTCGCAGTTCACCGGCCCGAGTTGGCGGAGGATCGGCATCGGCTCGTGGCCGGGATCAATTCCGGCCCTTTCCCAGACATAGGACCACCTGTTAGGTTGTCGCCGTGTCACTGACCGACCAGGCCATCGGGTGTATCCGCCGGCTGATCCGGGACGGGGAGCTGCTCCCCGGGGACAGGCTGCCGCCCGAACCACAGCTCGCGGCCCCGCTCGGGCTCTCCCGCGACACCATGCGCGAGGGGGCCGAAAGGCTGTTCTCCGCACGGGCGTTGAGGAACCGGCGCGATGACGGCAGCTGTGTGACCAGCCTGGCGCCCGGCCCCTGGGCGCGCTGCCGGAGCACATCTGCGGGCGCACCCTGCGGGCCCGGATCCGGCGTGGGCCGGCCGACGTCGCCGCGGCGGACCGGCCCGTCGCCGAGCACGAGGCGATCCACCAGGCCCTGCTCGCCCGGGACGCTGAACTCGCCGGGATCACCGCGCTGCTGCACGCCGGCGCCACCGAGCGCTCGCTGCGCGAGCCCCTGGCCCCTGGCCGATGGCGAGCGGATACCCGCCGGCCCGCCCGGGTCCGACTGTCGACCGAGGAGTGACCGCGCATGAGGATCGACGCCCACCAGCACGTCTGGGACTTGTCCAGGCGCCGGCAACCATGGCTGGACGCACCGGAGTTGGCCGAGATCCGGCGCGACTTCGGGTTGGCTGACCTGGCTCCCCTGGCGAAGGCCGCGGGCATCGCACGCACCGTGCTGGTGCAGGTGCTGCCCCACCTCGCGGAAACCAGGGAGTTCCTCGCGCTGGCCGCCGCCGAACCGCTGGTCGCGGGTGTCGTCGGCTGGGCGGACCTCACCGACCCCGGGATCGCCGACACCCTCGCCGAACTGCGGCAGGGGCCGGGTGGCGACCTGCTGGTCGGCGTGCGGCACCTGGTGCAGGGCGAGGCCGACCCGGCCTGGCTCTCCCGCCCCCGCGTCCGGAGCGGGCTGCGCGCGGTGGGCGAGGCCGGGCTCTGCTACGACCTGCTCATCCTGCCGCACCAACTCCGGGCCGCGATCGACACGGTGCGCGCCCTGCCGGACCAGCCCTTCGTCCTCGACCACCTCGCCAAGCCGCCGATCGCCCGTGGCGAGCTCGCGCCCTGGGCCGGTCCGTTGCGCGAGCTGGCACGCGAGCCCAACGTCTCCTGCAAGCTCTCCGGTCTGGTGACGGAGGCCGACCGGGACCACTGGACCGTCGCCGACCTGCGGCCCTACGCCGAGGTCGCGCTGGACGCCTTCGGTCCGGAACGCGTCATGTTCGGCTCCGACTGGCCGGTCTGTCTGCTCGCCGCCTCGTACGACCAAGTGGTCGGCGTCGCAGAGGTTCTGGCGGGCGGTCTCGATCCGCACGAGCGCGCGCACGTCTTCGGTGGCACGGCGGCCAGGGTGTACCAGCTGGCGGAGTCGTCCGAGGAAGGGCCGGCGTGAAGGTCCGACTCGCCTACGGCACCACCGGCCTCGACCTCGAGGTCGACCCGGCAGTCACCACGGTGGTGGAACCGCTGCACCACCCCGGCGCCGCCGACGAGACCGCGGTGCTCCGCGCGGCGCTGCGCCGCCCGGTGGCCGGCCCGCCGCTGCGCCAACGGGTCCGGCCGGGGCAGACCGTGGCCATCTCTGCCTGCGACGGCACCCGCCCGCAGCCGCGCCACCTGATGATCCCGGCCGTCCTCGCCGAACTCGACGGCATCGTCCGGCCCGAGGACGTGGTGATCCTGGTCGCCACCGGCACCCACCGGGGCAACGGCCCGGACGAACTGCGGCGGATGTTCGGCGACGAGGTGGTCGACCGGATCCGGATCGTCAACCACGACGCCCGCGACGACGCGCAGCTGCGCTGGATGGGCCGCTGGGGCGACGACGTGCCGGTCTGGCTCAACCGCGCATGGGTCGGTGCCGACGTCCGCATCACCACCGGTTTCGTCGAGCCGCACTTCTTCGCCGGCTTCTCCGGCGGCCCCAAGCTGGTCGCGCCCGGCCTGGCCGGGCTGGAGACCGTGCTCGTGCTGCACGACGCGAAGCGCATCGGCGACCCGCGGGCGACCTGGGGCGTCACCCATGGCAACCCCGTGCACGACGACGTGCGAGCCATCGCCGAGGGCACCGGCGTCGACTTCGCCCTCGACGTCGTGCTCAACCGGGGCCAGCGCATCGTCGAGGCCTTCGGCGGGGACCTGCTGCCCATGCACGCCGCCGCCACCGCCGCCGCCCGACGGCTGGCCATGCGCCCGGTGGACCGGCGCTACGACGTGGTCGTCACCACCAATGCGGGCCACCCGCTGGACCAGAACCTCTACCAGTCCGTCAAGGGCATGTCGGCCGCCCACACGGTGGTGCGGCCCGGCGGCCTGATCGTCTGCGCTGCCGAGTGCCGCGACGGCTTCCCGGACCACGGCTCGTACCGCGAGGTGCTCGCCTCGGCAGCCTCCCCACAGGCCCTGCTCGCCGACATCGCGGCCAGGCAGCGGACCGTGCCCGACCAGTGGCAGGTGCAGGTCCAGGCACGCATCCAGTCCTCCTGCCGGGTGGTGATGCACACCTCCCACCTCGGCGACGCCGAACTGGCGACCGCGCACCTGGAGCAGACCACCGACATCTCGGCGACCGTCGCCGAGGCGCTCGCCGCCGCCGGTCCGGATGCCCGCCTGTGCGTCCTCCCGGAGGGGCCGATGACCATTCCCTACCTGCGCCACGGCCAGGAGACAACCACATGACGCGGCGTCAGATCCTGGTCTGCCTCGACAAGTTCCGCGGCTCGGCAACAGCCGTGCAGGCCTGCCGCTGGCTCGCCGAGGGCATCCGGCAGGCGGTGCCCGCACTGCCGGTCCGCGAGGCGCCGGTCGCCGACGGCGGCGAGGGCACGGTGGCGGCGTTCCGCGCGGCCGGCTACCGCACCGTGCCGGTCCGGGTCAGCGGCCCCACGGGCGAGCCGGTCGCCGCCGAACTGGCCGTGCTCGGCAACCGGGCGGTCGTCGAGCTGGCCCAGGCCAGCGGGCTGCACCTACTGCCGGGCGGCCGGACCGAACCGCTCACCGCCTCCACCCACGGCACGGGCGAACTGCTGCGCGCCGCACTGGACCTGGGCTGCCGGGAGATCGTCCTGGCGGTCGGCGGCAGCGCGACCACCGACGGCGGGGCGGGACTGCTGCGTGCCCTCGGTGCTCGCCTCCTGGACGCTCGGGGCGGCGAACTCCCGCCCGGCGGTGCCGCCCTGGCCGACCTGAACGCCATCGACCTGACCGGCCTCGACCCCCGGCTGCGGGACACCCGCCTGGTGCTCGCCTCCGACGTCGACAACCCGCTGCTCGGACCCGACGGCGCGGCCGTCGTCTTCGGGCCGCAGAAGGGCGCCGACGCGGACCAGGTCGCGCTGTTGGAGCACGCGCTGACCCGGTTCGCCCGGGTCCTGGCACGGCGGTCGGGCACCGACCTGTCCGACCGGCCCGGGGCCGGCGCCGCGGGCGGGGCAGGCCTCGCGGCCCTGGTCCTGGGCGCCCGCCGGGAAGCGGGGGCGCAGGTGCTGCTGACCGAGCTCGGCCTGGACACCGCGCTGGCCGAGGCCGGCCTGGTCGTGGTGGGCGAGGGCTGCCTGGACGCCCAGAGCCTGCGCGGCAAGGCACCGATCGGCATCGCGGACCGGGCTCACCGCGTCGGCGTCCCGGTCGCTGCCGTGGCCGGCCGCCTGGAAGTCCGGCTCGCCGAACTGGCCGCGCACGGCATCGAGTCCGCGCACTCGCTCGCCGAACGTGCCGGGAGCGACCGGATCGCGATGGCCGAGACCCGCCGCCTGCTCCACGAGACCGGCGCCGAGCTGGCCCGCCGGTTCGGCTGACCACAGCACCAGCAAGGAACGGATCCCATGCCCCACACCCACACCCACGTCCACGATCTCGACTTCGCCCAGCTGGACATCGGCCGCGAGCGGCGCCAGGGGCTGCCCGAGGTCGTCTACGGCCCTGGCAAGACCCCTGGCCAGATCCGCGTGATCGCGGGAGAGCTGCTGCGCCACAACTCCGGTCCGGTGCTGGTCACCCGGGTCGACGCCGGGACGGCCACCGAGGTCCTCGACCAGCTGCCGGGAGGTTCGTACGACTCCTCGGCCGGACTGCTGGTCTGGCGCCCGGCCGCGACGCACGGCTTCACCCTGACCGTCGTTTCGGCCGGCACCTCCGACCTGCCGGTGGCCGCCGAGGCCGCCGCCGTGGCCGCGGCCGTGGGCCTGGCCGTCACCACCGTGCAGGACGTGGGCGTCGCGGGCCTGCAACGGGTGCTGCGGGTCGAGGAACGGCTGCGGGAGAGCGACGCGGTCGTCGTGGTCGCCGGCATGGAGGGCGCCCTGGCCAGCGTGGTCGGCGGCCTGGTCGGCTGCCCGGTGATCGCCGTCCCGGTCTCGACGGGCTACGGAGCGTCGTTCGCCGGGGTGACCGCCCTGCTGGCCATGCACGCCTCCTGCGCCGCCGGCATCACCGTCGTCAACATCGACTCCGGATTCGGCGCCGCGATGGCCGCGCACCGGCTCGCCTGGGCGGGGAGGCGGCGCGCGTGATCTGCTGGATCAACCCGTTCACCGGTCTGGCCGGCGACATGCTGCTGGGTGCGCTGCTCGATGCCGGGGCACCGCTGGGGCAGGTGCGGGCCTCGATCGCCGGGACCGGCCTGACCGGCTGGGAACTGGACTCCGTGCGGGTCCGCTCGCACGGCCTCACGGCGACCAGCGCCCGGGTACGGGTGACCGACCACGCGACCGAGCGGCGGGCGGCCGAACTGATCGAGCTGGCCGCCGCCGCGCGCCCGGAGCCGGTGGCCGCGCTGGCCGTGGCGGCGCTCACCGCGATCGCCCGCGCCGAGGGCCGGCTGCACGGCGCCGATCCCGCCGGGGTTCACCTGCACGAACTCGGCGGCCACGACGCCCTGGTGGACATCGTCGGGGTCGCCGCCGCACTGCACGCCCTCGGCATCACGGAGGTGGTCTGCGCCCCGCTGCCGCTGGCCACGGGCCGGGTCAGCTCCGCGCACGGGGTGTTGCCCTGCCCTGCCCCGGCCACCATGGAACTGCTCGCCGGCGCCGCCGTGGCCGGCACCGACCTGCCCGGCGAGACCGTCACGCCGACCGGTGCCGCCCTGCTGCGCGCGGCCGGTGCCCGGTTCGGCCCGCTGCCGCCGATGACGGCGGTGGCGACCGGCTACGGCGTCGGCACGCGGACCCTGACGGACCGTCCCAATGTCGTGGCCGTCACGGTGGGCCATCCCCTCGCGTCATCGGACGCGGACCCGAAGGCCGAGGACGTGGTGACCCTGGAGACCAACCTCGACGACGTCACGGGCGAGACACTCGCCCACACCATGGCGCGGGCGCTCGCGGAGGGTGCGCTCGACGCCTGGACGACGCCGGCCGTGATGAAGAAGGGTCGGCCGGCGCAGGTGCTGCACGTCCTCGCCCGGCCGGCGGACACCGAGCGGCTGCGGAATCTGGTGCTCGCCGAGACCGGCACGCTCGGCGTCCGGCAGACCCGTCAGACCCGGGTCGCGGCGCCCCGCCGGATCCGCTCCGTCGAGCTGGACGGCCTGCCGATCCGGGTCAAGCAGGGGCCGTTCGGGGTCAAAGCCGAGCACGACGACGTCGCGGCCGCGGCCGCGCACCTGGGCCTGCCGCTGCGCACGGTCGCCGACCGTGCCCGGCGCCTGGCCGAAGCGGAGGACAACGCGGTTCGGCGAGGGGAAGGCGATCCACGGTGAACAGCCGATCCGATGAGGTCCAGGGGAAGGCGACGGCGCTGCTGGCGACCGTGCGCGAGACCGGGCCGTTCGCGGTCGCCTACTCCGGCGGGGCCGACTCCGCGCTGGTGCTCGCGGCCGGTGTCCGGGCGCTGGGACCGGCCGGCGTGCTGGCCCTGACGGCGGACTCCGAGAGCCTGGCCGCCGGCGAGCTGGCCGGCGCCCGGGCCCTGGCCGAAAGCCTCGGGGCGGTCCACCTGACCGCCCGCACCGAGGAGTTGAGCGTGCCCGGCTACCAGGCGAACGGCCGCGACCGGTGCTACTTCTGCAAGTCCGAGGTGCTGGACACCATCGCCGCGGTGGCCCGCGAGCACGGCTTCGAGCAGGTCGCCACCGGCACCAACGCCGACGACGCGGCCGACCCGTTCCGCCCCGGCATCCGCGCCGGGCGCGAGCGCGGCATCCGCACCCCGCTCCTCGACACCGGCCTCACCAAGGCGGACGTACGGGCCGTCAGTCGGCTCTGGACGCTGCCGACCTGGGACAAGCCCGCCACGCCCTGCCTGGCCAGCCGGATCCGCTACGGCATCCCGGTCACCAGCCACCGGCTGACCCGGATCGACCGGGCCGAGAAGGCGGTGCGCGAGGCGCTCGAGCGGGCCGGGCTGCGCTCCGAGCAGTTGCGGGTGCGCGACCTCGGCGACGCGGTCCGGGTCGAGCTCGACAACGCGGCGGCGGGCGAGGCGGTCGGGCTCGCCGCACTGGCGGAGGCCGTCGCCGGTGCGGGTTTCGGCGCGCTGCCACTCGTCGTGGACGCGTTCGCCTCCGGCCGGCTCAACCACGAACGGGAAGCCGCGGACGGCGGGCGCTGAACCGCGGCCGTCGGTCCCCCTGTTCCCCTGACGATTAGAGTGAAGGGCTCGGAGGGCCTGCGGTGTGCGCCGCAGACCCTCGTCGTCGGGCGCCCGGGGGCGGAGCCGTCAGTTCTGCTGGAAGCCCGTGAAGTTCGCCTCGCCGCTGGTGCCGCTGCTGTGTGAGCTGGTGAAGACGCCGACGTCCTGGGTGGTGTTCACCTGGGGCAGGGTGACGGTGGCGATCTGCGTCCAGGTCGTGCCGTCGGTGGAGTACGAGCCGGTGAAGACCGAGCCGCTGCGGACCAGCTTCAGCCAGGACGGGTAGGCCGCGGTGCCCGAACCCTGGTTGGCGGCGGCGCTGTTGCTGTCCAGCTGCCCGTCGCCGTTGGCGTCCCACTGCATGACGTAGCCCTTGCCCGGGGCCTCGGCCAGCACCAGGTACCCGGGCGAGCTGCCGGCGCCGGTGATGTCGTCGCGGACCATGATTCCGGCCTTGGCCCAGTCACTGGTGCGGTCCTGGGAGGTGAGCTGGACGATGGTGGTCGACCCGTCGTGCTCCGCCCCGGGTCGGTAGATGGTGCTGTACTGGTCGGTGCCACCCCACAGGTCGTCGCCGGCACCGTCGATCGCGGTCCGGTCGCCCTGCTGGCCGAAGACCGCGGTGGTGTCGGTGTACGTCTTGAACGGTGCCTGCACCGGCGCCGGCACGGTCACGCTCTGGGCCGTGCCGAGCTTCTGGTCCTTGCCGTGCCAGTGGGCTGTGGCGGTGCCGCCCACACTCGCCCGGGTGATCGGGTCGGTGAGGGCGGCCGGTGCGGTGACCCGGAACTCGGCCAGGGCCGCCTTGCCCGGGGCGACGTGGTCGAAGTGGTCGGTGGTCAGCGGGGTGACGGTCCAGCCGGCGGGAGCGGTGATGCCGAGCCGGACGTCCTCGGCGGAAGCGACGCCGTTGTTGGTGAAGGTGGAGGTCAGGGTGGCGGAGCTGCCGGCGGTGAAGGCGGCGGTGGTGGTTGCCAGGTCCAGCGCGGGCGGGTAGTCGCGGGCCTTGCCGGTGGGCGTCACCCGGTACATCACGGTGGCGTGCCCCGGAACGGTGGCGCTGATCGAGCCGCCGCTGCTGGTGGTGGTGTGCGCCCACAGGTCGCGCAGCAGGTAGCCCTCGGCCCCTGGCAGACCGACGGCGGCGGCCGTGGTGGAGATGGTGGCCGGGGTGGCGTTCTCATTGAAGAGCGTGACCGCGACGCTGCCGTCGGCCAGCGGCTTGGCCAGCACGTCCAGACCACCGGACAGGCTGACCGGCTTGCCCTGCTTGCCGAGCCGGTCCTGGTCCACGGCGATGACCTCGCGGTTGCCGTAGATCGCCATGGTGTCGGCGCTCGCGGTGCGCAGGTCGGCGCCGGAGATCAGCGGTGCGGCCATCTCGGCCCAGAGCGAGAACTCGCTGCGGTCCTCGGCCGTGGTCATCCCATCGCCGACCTCGAGCATGTCGGGGTCGTTCCAGGCGTCGGGTCCGGCGCCGCCGGCGAGCTGCACGTTCTGGTGGAAGTTCCAAAGCATGGAGCCGTAGGAGGCATTGATGTCGCCGGTGGTGCGCCACAGGTTGCCCACGCCACTGCCCCAGCCGGCCACGCCGTCCGTGCCCCAGCTGCAGATGCTGTAGATGATCGGGCGGCCGGTGGCGGCCAGTGCGTCGCGCATGACGGAGTAGCGCTGGAGGCCGGGGATGCCCTGGTTGTAGCAGTTGTCGTACTTGAGGTAGTCCACTCCCCAGGAGGCGAAGGAGGCCGCGTCCTGCTTCTCGTGACCGAGGCTGCCCGGGTAGCCGGCGCAGGTGAGGGTGCCGGCACTCTCGTAGATGCCGAGCTTGAGGCCCTTGCGGTGGACGTAGTCGGCGACGCCGCTGATGCCGTCCGGAAACTTGACCGGGTCCGGGACGAGGTTCCCGGCGGCGTCCCGAGCGTGGGTCATCCAGCAGTCGTCGATGTTGACGTACTGGTAGCCGGCGGCCTGCAGCCCCGAGGAGACGATCTTGTCGGCGGTCTGCTCGACCAGCTGTGCACTGACGTCGCAGCCGAACGCGTTCCAGTCGTTCCAGCCCATCGGCGGGGTGAGTGCCAAGTTGTTGTCGAGTGCGGTCGCGGGGGTGGCGACCAGCGGGATCGCGACCAGCGAGCCCGTGGCCAACGCGACGGCGGTGAGGACCGCCCAGGTCTTGCGCATACCTACTCCGGTTCCGTTGGGGATGAGGGACGGAGGAGCGATGCCTGCGCAGGCGTCCACAGAGAACCAGAAGCGAACTCAAGCAGTCAATAACAAGCGCACGATGGCTCAAAATCCAACAGATTCGTAGACTCCCACTCTCCTACACTTGTCACAATGATCAGGCGCATTCGATGGCCTGAACCTCCGTCACCTGCCCGGAGCTCGCGCCCGTCCCGGATGTCCACTTGTCGCACCGGCGGTTGACGCGCCCGCAGTCACGGTCGAGAAGGATGCAGCCGGGGCAGCGGCCCGCCCCTCGCAGTCGACGGCCGGAGCCGAAGGGCTTCGCTGCGGTGCACGAGTGCGAGGGGGTGGGCCCGGCCGGCGCCGCGCCGGGGCCGGTGCGGCAGGTCAGTGCGCCGTGAGGGTCGCGTCAGTGCGCCGTGAGGGTCGCGAGCAGGGCGGCGGCCTCGGTGGCGAGGTCGGGGTCGAGGCCGAGCTCGGGGTCCTGTCCGGCCTCGACACAGGCCCGGAGGTCCGCCCGGGCGTCGTCGCCGCGCCCGAGGGCGATCAGTACCTGCGCGCGGCGCAGCCGGGCATCGACGTCGCCGGTCCCCTCCACCACCTCGTCCAGCAGGTCGAGTGCCTCCGGCAGCTGCCCCGAATCGTGCCGGGCCACCGCGAGGTTGAAGGCGATGCCGGGGTCGGTCGAGTGCGTGCGAGCCCTCTCCAGGTCGGCCAGGGCCTGGGCCAGTTCGCCCCGCTGGTGGGCCAGCCCGCCGCGCAGCGCCCACGCCTCGGCGTTCGCCGGGTCGCCCTCCAGGGCAGCCGACAGCGCCAGTTCGGCCGCCTCGAAGTCCTCCTCCGCGGCGTGGAACTGCCCCTTGAGACAAAGAAGTTGGGTATTCTTCGGCTCGATCCGAAGGCCGGCCTCGACATCCCGCCACGCGCCGGCCTGGTCGCCCAACTCGCAGAGCAGCGAAGCTCGGTTGACATAGGCGTCGGTGAACTTCGGTTCCAGCTCCAGCACGTAGCCGAAGTCCGCCACCGCGCCGGCCAGGTCGCCCAGGGCGGCCCGGACGTCGGCGCGGTTGTAGTACGCCTCCGGGAACGGCGGGGACAGCTTGATGGCCTGCTCGAAGTCGGCGAGCGCCAAGTCGAGTTGGTCCGCCTTGCGGCGGATCATGCCGCGGTCGAACCAGTACTCCGCGTAGTTGGGATCGAGTTCGATCACGGCCGCGTAGTCGGCCAGCGCCTCCTCGTAGCGGCCGACCGAGTTGTAGACCTGGGCGCGGTTGTAGCGCAGCACCGAGCGGTGCAGGCCCTGCTCGTCCGGGTCGAGGGTCTCGTCGAGGAGCGCCATCGACTCGTCCAGCAACTTGAGCGCCTCCAACGGGCGCTTGTCGTGCACCTCGATCAGGGCGAGCCCGTTGCGGTTGAAGGCGGTCTGCATGGCGCGCTCCTTGGGCGCGCCGTGCAGCCGGGCGAAGGCGATGGCCTGGTTGATCCAGCCGCGGGCCAGCACGTGGTCGCGGTGGTCCTCGTCCAGGTGGCGGGTGTAGAGCATGGCGGTGGCGTACGCGGCCTGCATGTGGATGCTGGGGCTGTCGCTGGCGGCGCGGGCCTCGGCGTAGATCGGGAGCGCCTGCTCGGGCACCCCGAGCGCGGCGTAGGAGGTGGTCATCTTGGTGCTGAAGACCCACCAGGCGTCCGGGTCGTCGGCGAAGCCGGTCAGCGCGCGACCGCGGATGCCGTAGTCCACCACCGCGTGGTAGAAGCCCATGTCCATGCAGTAGTTCAGGGCGTGCGCCAGGGCCTTGCGGCCGGCGCCGGCCGGGTCGCTGCCGTGCTCCGCGTGCCAGGCGACCGCGCCCAGCGCGAGTGAGGGCTCGCCGCGCAGTTCCAGCACCTGGCGCCGGGTGTCGTGCAGCAGGGCGCGTTCCTCCGGGGGGAGCGACCGGTAGGCGGCCAGCACGCGCGGGTCGTCCGAGGTGCCGTCCTCCTCGACGAACCGACGCGCCGGTTCGGGGGACAGCGGCGCCGGCTCGGCGTCGTGGTCCAGGCGGCGGCAGTAGGCCTCGAGCGCCTCGGACAGCGGGGCGGCGACGGGCGTGTCCGGCTCGGTCACCTCTTCGGCGCCGGTGGTCACCACGAGGGTGAGCAGCGCCGGGTCCATCCGGCGCAGCAGTACGGCGATCAGCTCGCGGTCGGTCGGGTCGCCGTGGTGCAGGTCCTGGACCACCAGGGTGCGGGGGCCGTCGCCGAGCGCCTTGAGGTAGTCGGTGAGGAACTCCGTCAGGCCGTGGGCGATCCGCAGGGTGCGCAGCCGCGAGTAGAAGCGGGTGCGCTCGGCGGGTACGGCCAGCGAGGTGAGGGTCTCCCGGCCGGCGGGCACGATCGCGCGCAGCTCGGGCGAGATGGAGAGGATCTCCACGTCGTGCCGGGCCACCGAGTCGGGGCAGCGCACCAGCGCGTCCGGCACGATCTCCCGCAGCAGGTTCCCGGCGGCGGTGTACGGGCCGCGCAGGCGGCGGTGGGCGCTGACCTCGGCGAGCACCGCCGGCACCGCCAGGGCGGAGGCGGCCGTGCGGCGCCCGGCCGGATCGGCGCTCCGGAGCCAGAGGTGCTGCGGGGTGCTGGCGGTGCTGGTGCCGGTCACGGTGCTGCCTTTCATCCGACGCTGACGGGCTTGGGGCCGGCTGCGCGGGCACGCCGGCGGTCTCGGTGGGCCAGCCAGCCGACGGCGATCAGCTGGGCGGCGTTGAGGGCGACGAGGACGGTGGAGTCGATCAGTCCGGCGGTCGAGCCGTGGCCGTCGTAGCGCTTGAGGACGCCGAGCACGAAGGTCAGGCCGATCGGCAGGACGACCACGACGAAGGTGACGGCGGTGAGGGCGTAGCCGCCCGCCATGAGCCAGGCGTACCAGCGGGCCACCTTGCGGTCGGTCGGGTGCCAGAGCTCCGGGTCCTCCAGGGGCCGGCCGGTCCAGCGGCGCACGGCGTTGCGCAGCGTGCCGCGGGCGGCCGTGTGCAGGTCCACGCAGCCGAGCAGGGTGGTGGCCAGCACGTAGAGGTCGGTGCGCAGGTGCAGGAAGAACTGCCAGGCCAGCCGCAGCAGCGTTGAGTAGGCCAGTGCCAGGCAGAGCCGGCTGATCAGCGGAAAGGCACCGCTCGGCGTCCGGGTGGCGTCGGCGCCCAGCGTGAGCAGGGCGATCACCAGGACGTCGGCCAACATGCCCGCCAGGATGGGCAGGTAGCGCTTGCGTCGGGGGACGGCGACCAGGCCGTCCATCGAGGTCTCCAGGACGATGTACATCATCCGGTGGCCGATCCCCAGCCGCGAACGCAGGCCCAGCCGCCGGCCGGCCAGCGTGTGGAAGCCTTCGTGGATCAGCAGGAGCGGGAACTGGCCGAGGAACAAGGTGAGTTCGATGACCGTGAAGTAACTGGTGAAGAACAGGTGGTGGTTGCTGGGGGCGAGTTCCGGCACGCGGATCATCTCGACCACGCAGGCCGCGACGATGGCCGCGTAGCAGAGCCACGCGGGGAGACTGAACATGGCCCGGCCCAGCCGCTGCCAGCGCACCGGCGTCGGGGCGGCAGGCGGTGGCGCGGCCTCACCCGGCGCGGCGAGGAAGCCCAACTCCTCCAGCGTCGCCAGGAAGTCGGTGATGTCGACGCTCTCACCGAACTCCTCGGAGTACCGGTCGGCAGCCTGGCGGGGCGTCAGCCCGTCGGCGAGGAAGCGCACCAGCGCCGCACCGTCGGCGGGGAGCACGACGTACTCGTCGATGTCGGCCCGACCGACCACCACGTCGTCCCCGTCGGGGAGGAACACCAGCGGGTGGAGCGCCCGGGGATGGTCCAGGTCGGTCTCGGGCAGGCTGCTGCCGGCTGTGGATTGCACGTACGCTCCTCTGGGGGTGGAGCCGTCGGGTTTCGTTCCGGGGATGGTGGACGGGCTGCCTTGCCCGGGTAGCCCATCCACCGACCGGCGGACCGGCTGCCTCAGTCCGGGAAGTGGCAGGTGGCGCCGCAGAACGCCTGCGCGGCGCTGGTCGGGTGGACCGAGCCGGGCTCGCGCAGGACGGTCTTCGTCAGGCTGGTCACCTACTCTCCCGGCCTGGGACTCGGGGCACCGTGACGGTGCCGGTCAGACACCGGGGAGGATGCCGCCGGCGCCACCGCCGGTGGTGCACAGCGGAGTTGCGCGGCACTGGCTGCTCCTCGCCGAGGCTGACGGGTCGGATGCGCGCAGGCGTCCGGTCAGGCGGCGACGCAGGTACAGCCGTAGAGCGCCTGGGCGGCGCTGGTCAGGCGGACCGAGCCGGGCTTGCGCACGATGATCTTCTTCATGGTGTTCATCTCCCCATGGGGTGTGGTCGGTTGGACGTGCGAGGGGTGCAGGTCAGGCGGCGGCGACGCAGGTGGGGCCGTAGAGCGGCTGCGCGGCGCTGGTCAGGCGGACGGCGCCGGGCTTGCGCACGATGATCTTCTTCATGGTGTTCATCTCCCTGTCGGGTGTGGTGGGTCGGACGCGCGGAGGCGTCCGGTCAGGCGGCGACGCAGGTGCAGCCGTAGAGCGCCTGGGCGGCACTGGTCAGGCGGACCGAGCCGGGCTTGCGCACGACGATCTTCTTCATGGTGTTCACCTCCTCACCAGGTCTCGGGCCGGAGCGGCCCCGGGCAGGGCTGCTCGCGCTTGGGAGGGGTCGAGCCGGCGGAAGGCCCCGAGGTGGAGCGGGCGCGCGGCGCTGGTCAGGCGGACCGGACCGGGCCTGCGCACGACGACCTTCATGCCGAACAACTCCCGGTGCGGATCGCACCGTTGGACTCGAACTGCAGCTGACGACGGCTCAGCTGCCCAGTCAGCATGCTGATGCCTCGCGACCGTGTCAACGGATGTGGCATGAGGGATTCCGCCCGGGGAACGGCGGCGACCGGCGCCTTCCCCGCGGCCGCTCCGGGCCCACGAGTCGCCCTCGAGGCTGATGTCGAAAGTGTGACCGTTGCTGCTGGCTAAGGTCACGGACAAGTGAAGGGGCTGTGGCGGCGGGGTCACGGGCGAACGGAACGCCCTGCTGCGGGCCACCTGAGCCGGCATCGGTCGGTGGTCGCGAATACGTCCGACGCGCCATCCCGCGACCCGCCAAACTCGCGGCTCCTGCTGATCTTTGCGGTAGCGGGGTGGTCGCTGTCGTACCTCAACTGTCGTAGTCGCTGATGATCATTGATCGTGCTGCCACCATGCGTGGACCGGCTGCCAGGGGGGTAGCGTGCGGCGAGGCGCGCGGGTGCGCGGGGCACGGCTGCGGACGGCTTGAGGAGCTCGGCGGCGTGCCGGCGCTTGCCGCTGGGATGCGGTCCCGGGCGCGACCTCCCCGCGGGCCCGCGAACGTCAGATGCGTTCCACCGAGCCGGTGAGCCGGAGTTTGCGCTGGGCCCGCTGGTAGAACGTGGTGCGACCGAGTCGCACGACGCGTGCGGCGGCCGGCAGCATGGTCACCGCGACGACGGCGCCCGGTGAGAGGTGGCCGACCAGGAGGCCGTCCGCCTCGACGGCGAGGTCGCCGCTGTGCGGCAGGACTTCCAGATCGAGCCGCTCGCCGCTGGACAGGAACACCGAGCGGTTGAACGCGGCGTGGGGGGCCACGGGGGTGATCAGCAGCCCCTCTGCGTTGGGGGAGACGATCGGGCCGCCGGCGGAGAAGCTGTACGCGGTGGAGCCGGTGGGCGTGGCGACGACGACCGCGTCGGCGGTGTAGGCCACGAAGGGCTCGCCCTGGACGCGTACGGCGACCGCCGCGGACTTGTGTCCCGGGCTGCGCAGGAGCACGACGTCATTGAGTGCCGCCTCCTGGGCGGCCCCGAAGCGGGCATGGACGCCGGAACGGGCTTCCACGGTGAAACGGTGGGCGTCGATGGCATCCAGGGCGGCGGGGAGTTCCGGTACGTCGACCTCGGCGAGGAAGCCCAGGCGTCCGACGTTGACGCCGAGCACCGGCGCGTGGCCCCCGGTCGCGAGCCGCATGGCGCGCAGCATGGTGCCGTCCCCACCGAGGCTGATCATCAGGTCGGCACTCGCGGCCATCTCCTCGGCCCCGACCGGAATGGCCTCGCAGCCGATCCGGGCCACCTCCGCCGCGAGCCCCAGGACCTTGGTCCCCCGGGCCCGGCTCCAACGGGCCACGGCGTCCACAGTGGGCGCGCAGGTGCGTTCGGGGTGGAGCACCACCCCCACCGTGCCGATGTATCCCATCCGGGCCACCTCGATGTCGGCCGGGCCGCTGTTGCTCCCTCCAGTCACGCACAGCCGGTCGCCACCTTCAAGGGCACCACCGGGCCCCCGGGGTCGGGCCGCACCGCCCGCGTCGGCGCGGCTCGAACCTCAGCTCGGCGGGGCCGGTAGCAGCGGGTCGGTGATGCCACCCGGGCAGGCCAGGCGGCCGACGTCCCAGCCGGCACGGACGGCTCCGGCCTGGTAGGCGCTCTCGTAGAAGGCGAGTACGGCCGCTCTCGGATCGGCCTCGCCGCGGGCCGCGTCGTAGGGCAGCACCGCCAGGTGGCTGCCGTTGAGCACGGTCCACTGCGCGGACCCGGGCGTGAGCGGGGCTTCGGCCAGGCGCGCGGGCTCGGGGGCCGTGTAGGAGTAGAAGGCCGGTGTGCCCAGGTCGCCGTCCCCGAACCAGAACCCGAAGCTGATCAACTCCCGGGAGTACGCCTCGCGGGTCACCGCGTCCACCTGCGGCGGTTGGTCCAGGTGGCGGTCGGCGAACCGGGTGTGGGCGATGTCGAACGAGTGCCAGAAGTGGTGGACGGGGCTGACCTTGCCCGAGAAGCGCGCCGCGAACTCCTCCAACACGAGTCCGACCTGGCTGAGCACCTGCCAGTAGCGGTTCGCCCAGGCGGGGTCGTAGGCGGCGTGCTCGAAGTCCTGGGCGAACGGCCGGTCGGTGTCGGGCAGGCGGTAGGGCCGGGGAACCCGGATCTCCATCCGGATGCCCAACGTGGCAAGTGCCTCCAGGGTCTGCCCGTAGAACGAGGCCACGGACTGGCCCAGGAGCGGGAACGACTCCGTCCTGCCGTCCGCCGTCGCGACGACCAGTCGGTGCTCGACGAAGTCGAAGTCGATGGTGAAGACCGGGTTGCCGTCGACCTGTCCCATGGGCCGGGTGGTGAGCCCGCGCCCGGTGAGGTGGAAGGGGACGTTCCACCAGTGGTTGCGCCGCACGCTCGCCGCGAGGCGGACCTTGCCCACGACCTGCGTGAAGCGGTGCAGCGTCTCCTTCGTGTCCCGCCACTCGGCGAGCGGCATCGGTGGGAACAGCTCCATCGCGTACCCCTCCTGTCCGTCGGCCGCGTCTCCATGATGACCGCGGTGGTCCGGACGCGCAGATGCGGGTCGGCTCCGCGGCGGGCCCGGGACGGCAGCGCGAGCGCCGGCTGATCGCCGACCGGGTGGCCGGGCGGCCGGTGGCGCGGGGCCGGACGCCTGAGCTGTTCGGTAGGCATCGCTACCCCCATCCGGGTGGCGGGTCCGGCGAACAGGAATCGGCGGTGCGCCACGGACCAATGGTCGATGGGGCCGGTCGATGAGACGGCAGGCGAGCCCGCGACGCACGGGAGTAGGCCACGGTGATCAACAGGCGAGACGCTTTGCGCACGGGCGTGGCCGGTGCCATCGGCGCCCGGGCGGTGGCCCCGCAGGCGCCGGCGAGCGCGGCCGCGGTGCCCGACGCGGCCGAGCAGGTCAGCCCTCGGGACTGGGAACGCCTGGCCGGCGCACTCTCCCCGCGTTCCACCCTCTACCGGCCGTGCGGCTCCGGCTACCCCTCGTTGGCCCTCCCGTTCAACCACCGGTACGACGCGGTCCAGCCGGCCGGGATCGTCGCCTGCGGCACCACCGGGGACGTCGGCGAGGCGATCCGCTGGGCCCGCACGGTGGGGCTGCCGGCCGTGCCCCGCTCCGGGCTGGGACACAACTACGCCGGGTACTCCACCACCACCGGCCTGCTGCTGAACATGGCCCGGCTGAGGAGCATCGCCACCGCCCCGCGGCCGGGCAGCTCCCGCTCCCGCGGGTACGGGCCCATGAAGGTGGTGCACGACGCCGGCACCGTCACCGTCGGGGCCGGAGTCACCAACGGCGATCTGCACCCGCTGCTGGAGGACCAGGGCATCTTCGTGCCGACCGGCCGCTGCCCCACCGTCGGGGTCGCCGGACTGGTACTGGGCGGCGGCATCGGCTTCAGCGACAAGATGTTCGGCCTGACCTGCGACCGGCTCACCGCCACGACCGTCGTGCTCGCTGACGGACGAGTGGTCGAGGCCGCCGAGGACTCGCACCCCGACCTGTTCTGGGCCTGCCGCGGCGGCGCCGGCAACAACTTCGGTGTCAACACCTCGTTTACGTTCCGGTACGAGCAGTTCGAGGGCACCGTGGGCGTCTACCGGCTCCGCTGGAGCCTGGACTCCGCCCAGCCGGTGATCACCACCGCGCAGCAGATCGCCCGGAGCACCGTGAACGACAAGCGGTTCCATCTGCGCCTCGGCATCGGGACCCACGGACGGACCAGGCCGCAGATCCAGCAGAACGCCGACGTCAACGCCATCGGCCAGTACTACGGCACCGTCGAGGAACTGCGTGCCATCCTCGCCCCGCTGCTCGACATCGGCACCGCCGAGGAGCGCACCGGCAACCGCGCGTCGATCCGAACCGTCACTCCGGGCGAGGCCGGCGCGCTGCTGAGCGCCACCACGCCGGCGCAGCGGTTCGCCGCCAAGTCAGCGGTCCTGGACTCCCGCACGCTCCTGACGGATCGCCAGATCGGCGCGGCGGCCGAGCGCCTGCTGGACTGGCCGGGCAGCGGCAACGAGGACGGAGCCGGCTTCGCGATGTTCGCCCTCGGCGGCGAGATCAACCGGGTACCGCCGGACGCGACCGCGTTCGTGCACCGCGACGACCTGTTCGTGTTCGCCGCCGAGACCTCCTGGGCGGACTACGACCCCCCTGGCCTCGCCGACGCCAACGTGCACTGGCTCGAGGAGTTCTACGGCGGCATCTTCCCCGGCGGGCCACCGCGGCACTCGTACCAGAACTTCCCCGACCCGACGCTGGAGGACTGGCGACGGGCCTACTACGGCGCGAACTACGACCGCTTGGTCCGGGTGAAGCGGGCGTACGACCCGACGGGCTTCTTCGACTATCCGCAGGCGATCGGCACCTGACAACCCGTGCGCGAACGGGACCCCCCGAGGTGGTCGGCAATGCGTCGTTCCGAGGACGACCGGCGGGGGACCCTGTCCGGGACCGTCCGGCCGTCCGGGGGGTTACCGGGCGCGCGGTCCGTCCCACTGACCACGTCGCGGTGACGCCCCACGAGCACTCCGTGGCGGGAGTGGACCTTTCGGTCCGCTCCCGCCACGGAGCGGGGTGAGCCGGGGGCCGGCCCGGCCGACTGGCGTCAGTCGACGCGGCGCAGGCGGATCAGGGAGCTGGCGTAGTCGCCGGCGGGCAGCCGGGGGTCGATGCCCTGCCGGGCCAGCAGGGCGCCGCTGTAGGTCGCTCCCTCGTCGAGGTCCAGGTAGTGGGCGGCCGGGTCCAGGGCCGGCAGGGGGAGCGCGGGTGCGCGGTGGCCGAAGCGGGTGGCCGGGCGGCAGACGAGCACCGCGTGCTCGGTGCCGTCCTCGGCCGCGTAGTGGACGGCCGTCACGCCGCCGGGCGCGCTGAGGCGGTGCTGGCGGCCGCGCTGCACCAACGGGCGGATCTCCTTGTAGCGGGCGACCAGTGCGGCGGCCTCGTCGAGTTCCTCCGCCGTCCACCGGGTCAGGTCGCCGCCGAGGCCGAGCGCGCCGGCCATGGCGACGTGGAAGCGGAAGCGCAGCGGTGTGCTGCGGCCGGTGGCTGCGTTGGGGCTGTCGGTGACCCAGGCGGCCATGGTCTGCGCGGGGTAGAGCTGGCTGAAGCCGTGCTGGATGCCGAGGCGGTCGACGGGGTCGGTGTTGTCCGAGGTCCACGCCTGGTCGGTGCGGGCGAGCACGGCCAGGTCGACCCGGCCGCCGCCGCCCGCGCAGGCCTCGATCCGCAGGCCCGGGTGGTCGGCCCGCAGCCGGTCCATGATCCGGTGGACGGCACGGACGTGGTCGATCCAGAGCCGGTCGGGATCCGGATGGCCGGGCCACCCGGCCTCGGTGACGACCCGGTTCGCGTCCCACTTCAGCCAGTCGACGTCGTGCTCGCGCACCACCTGGTCCAGGGTGCGGTGGGCCCAGGCCTCCACCTCGGGGCGGCCGAAGTTCAGCATCAGCTGGTTGCGCAGCTCGGTCGCGTCGCGGGTCGGGGTGTGGACCACCCAGTCGGGGTGGGCGCGGTGGAGGTCGCTGTCCGCGTTGACCATCTCCGGCTCCACCCAGAGGCCGAAGGACATGCCGAGGCGGTGCACCTCGTCGGCCAGCGGCCGCAGCCCGTCGGGGAACGCCGCCGGTCGGGGCGTCCAGTCACCGAGGCCGGCCCGGTCGCTGGTGCGCGCGCCGAACCAGCCGTCGTCGAGGACGAAGAGTTCGGCGCCGAGTCGGGCGGCGAGCCGGGCCAGACCCAGCTGACCGTCGTGGTCGACGGCGAAGCCGGTGGCCTCCCAGGAGTTGTAGACGACCGGGCGGTCCCGTTCCGGCTCCGGCAGGACGTGCCGGCGGACGTGGTCGTGCCAGGCGCGGCTGGCGGCGCCGAAGCCGTGCGCGGTGTAGAGGCCCGCGAAGGCGGGGGTCTGCAGGCTCTCGCCGGGTTGGAGGGTCCAGCTCAGGCCCTCGTGGCCGAAGCCGCCGGTCCAGGTGGTCCGCCCGGTCGGATCCCGGTGCACGGTGATCCGCCAACTGCCGCTCCACGCGAGGGCGGTGCTCCAGACCTCGCCGTGCTCCTCGGTCGCGGTGCCGTCGTCGAGGGCGAGCCAGGGGTTGGCGTGGTGGCTGGTCAGGCCGCGCCGGCTGGTGAGGACGGTCTCCGCGACCGGGAGCCTGTCGCGGTGCAGCCGGAACTCGCTGTTCCAGCCGCCCACCAGGTGGCTGAGCCGGTAGTCGGGCAGGGCCGGTGCCGTCCAGGAGGCCGAGTCCAGCCGGTCGACGACGATCGGCCCGGACACGTCGGAGTCGTTGGCGCCGTCGGGGCCGGTGTGGCTGAGCTCCACCCAGCGCTCGATGACGTCGCTGCCGGGGCGGACCCGGTAGCAGAGGTCGGCGGCCAACGGGTAGCGGCGGTCGGCGAGGTGCAGTCGCAGCTCGTTCCCTTCGACGGTGTGCCCGGTGAGGGTCCACTGGGCGCCGCGGGTGCCGTCCGCGAACCGCACCTGGAGGCCGGCCGGCCCGAACCGTGCCCCGGTCTGCGGGGCGAGCTCGTCGGCGGCGGCCTCGGACTCGAAGCTGCTCGCGGCGGGGGAGACGGCGGCCGGCAGGGCGGCGAGGTCGTCGGGATCGAGGACCGCTCCCCAGTACAGGTGCCGGGGGCTGCCGTCTGCGTCGACGCGCAGCGCGTAGACGCTGCCCGGCGTCCGCAGGACGGCGAGGCCGCGGGCGGGGTCGAAGGAGACGGGCGGAGGCGTGGCAGGCACAGGTTGTCCCAACAGGCTTGACGGGGTGGTGAAGATCGGTCGTGGAACGGGTGGCGACCTTGACGGAGGGCTCCGGCGGTGACACGAAGGTCGCCAGAGCGTAGGTCCGGCCCGAGCGGAAAATCAATACTGGACAAAGTTATTTATTTACGAGTACGTTGCCGCCGTGTTTCCGAACCATGCGCATCCACTGGTCACCGCGCCGGCCGAGACGACCATCCTCGCTCTGCTGCTGGCCGAGGGCCCGCTCAGCAGGGTCGAACTGGCCCGCCGGACGGGGCTGTCCTCAACCGCGGTGACGAAGGCGGCGCGACCGCTCATCGAAGACGGCTACCTGCACGAGCTCCCACCGGAGCGCACCGCCCCGGGAGCCGGCCGCCCGGTCAACCCGCTGGCGGTCACCCCGGACCGGGAGTTCTTCGTCGGTGTGAAGATCAGCGCCGACGCCCTGTACGGTACGGTCTGCGACCTGCGGGCCCGGATGCGCACCACCGCCCACCGCCGACTCGACCAGCGCGACCCCGCCTCGGTGTGCGCGCTGATCGCCGAGATGGTGGACGAACTGCTCAATGCCAAACCGGAGTTCAGGCAACGGAGCAGACACCTGGGGATCGCCGTCTCCGGTGACGTGGACCGCCGCCGCGGCCGGGTGCGCTACTCCGTGCTCCCCGGCTGGCAGGACGTGCCGCTCGGCGAGACGGTCGCCGAGGCGACCGGCCTGGCGGTGAGCATCGAGAACGACGTCAAGGCCCTGACCGTCACCGAGCACTGGTTCGGTGAGGGCATCGGAACCGAGTACTTCGCGCTGGTCACCATCGGCGCGGGCATCGGCTCCGGACTCGTCGTCAACGGCGAGTTGGTGGCCGGGGCTTACGGGGTCGCCGGTGAGCTGGGCCACATCTGCGTCGATCCCGCCGGCCCGCGCTGCCACTGCGGCGCGGTCGGTTGCGTCGAGGCCATCGCGTCCACCGACGCGGTCCGCGACGGCGTCCGCAGCGCCGTCGGCGATCCGGACCTGGACTTCGACGGCGCCGTGCGACTCGCCCGCGACGGGAACCCCGTCGCGCAGCGGGCCTTCGTCCGGGCCGGCCGGGCGATCGGGACCGGCATCGCCACCCTGGTGAACCTGCTCGGCCCCGAACGCGTCGTGGTCACCGGAGAGGGGCTCGACACCTACGACCTCTTCGGCACCCACATCAAGGAGGCGTACACCGCGCACGGCTTCAAGGCCGCGGCCAAGTGCCCATTGACCCTGCGTCCACTGCCGTGGGAGGAATGGGCCCGCGGCGGAGCCGTCACCGCCATCCAGGCGCTCTTTCCCTGAGCAGCCGTCAAACCCCCGCTGCCCGAAGAACCGCCGGGCTTCTGAACCACCGACCTCGCCTCCGGCGGGGGCCGGTGTCCGTCACCGCCTGCCAGCTGTGAACGTCGGACACCGGTCACGCCGGACGACGAGCCGTACCCTCACCCACCCGAGCATTAAGGATGCGAAATGAGCGCACAGAGAACCCATCTTAGCCGCAGAGGATTCCTGGGCGGATCCCTGATGGTTGTCGCCGGAGCCGTGGTCGGCTGCAGCACCAGCCCCGGCGGCGGGTCCTCGTCCGGCGCCAAGACCACCCTGAACGTCTGGTACCACGCCTACGGCGAGGCCGGGACCCAGCAGGCCGCGATGCGCTACGCCACCTCCTTCACCAAGGCCAACCCGGACATCGCCGTCAAGGTCACCTGGGTCCCGGGCGACTACAGCAGCAAGCTCAACTCCTCCCTGCTCACCGCGGCCGCGCCGGACGTCTTCGAGATCGGCGACTTCAACGAGGGCATGGCCCGGCGGGGTCAGCTGGCCGCGCTCGACGACATCTACGGCAGCGCCGCGTCCGACTTCAACAAGGCCGATCTCGACGAGGTCACGGTCGACGGCAAGCCCTACGGCGTCAAGATGATCGACGACGTCATCATGCTCTACTACCGCAAGAGCGTGCTCTCCAAGGCCGGCATCAATCCGCCCCAGACCTACGACGACCTCGTCGCCGCGGCGAAGGCACTGACCACCAAGAGCGGCAAGGGCCTGTTCATCGGCAACGACGGCCTGGGCGACACCCCGGTCCTGGCCGTCCTCTCCAACGGCGGCGACCTGGTCAAGAGCGGCCGGGCGGCCTTCGCCACGCCGCAGGCCATCGAGGCGGTGGCCGGTCTCAAGCGCCTGCATGACGACCAGTCGATCCAGCTCGGCTTCACCACCGACTGGTGGGACCCGTCCGCCTTCACCCAGAACGTCGTCCCCATGCAGTACTGCGGCCTGTGGGCCCTGCCGGCGATCAAGACCGCGCTCGGTGACGACTTCGGTGTGCTGCCGTGGCCCGCCTTCAAGGCCGGCGGCACCCCCGTGGTGCGGGTCGGCGGCTGGACCAGCGTCGTGAACGCCAAGGGCAAGAACGTCGACGCGGCCAAGAAGTACGTGCAGTGGCTGTGGATCCAGCAGAGCGACCTGCCGAAGGACTGGGCCCAGGGCTACGGCCTCCACATACCGCCGCGCAACTCGGTCGCCGCTTCCGCCGACAAGCTCACCAGCGGGCCTGCCAAGGACATCGTCGACCTGGCCACCAAGTACGGCCGGACCAACCCCGGTACCTGGGACACCGCGGTGAGCACCGCGTTCAACAACGCGGCAGCCAAGATCGTCACCGGGGGAGACGCAGCCGCGCTCCTCACCGACGCGGCCAAGCAGGCCCAGGCCGACATCGACAAGCAGCTCGCCGGATGAGCACGGCATCCCCCACCCGCCCCGGCGGGCTCCCCAGCCCGCCGGGGCGGCCGGCGAACAAGGCGGCCGAGGCCCGCCGCCCCCGTGCGGACCGCCGCGCCTGGGGGGCGTTCGCCCTGCTCGCCGGGCCGATGCTGATCGGCCTGGGCGTCTTCAAGTACGTCGCCATCGGCTGGAGCTTCCTGCTCAGCCTCAGCGAGGCCCGCGGCACCATCGCGCTGGGCCACTGGGTGGGACTGGCGAACTACCAGACGCTGCTCTCCGCCGCCGCCTTCCGCGACTCGCTGCTGCAGATCCTGCTGTTCACGCTCTTCATCGTGCCGGTGACCTTCGCCGGGTCCCTGGGTCTGGCCCTGCTGGTGCACCGGATCCGGCGCGGCCGGGCAGTGCTGCGCACCGCGTTCCTGATCCCGGCCGCGGTCTCCTACGTCGCCGCCTCGCTGCTGTGGAAGATGTGCCTGTTCAACGGCCTGCCCTCGGGCATCGCCAACATGATCGGCAGCTGGTTCGGGATGTCCGCCGTCCCGTGGATCCAGAGCACGCACCCGCCGCTGTACTGGATCGTCCTGGTCACCATGCGGCTCTGGCTCCAGGTCGGCTTCTACATGGTGCTCTTCCTGGCCGGCCTCCAGGGCATCCCGCGCGACGTCTACGAAGCGGCGGCACTCGACGGTGCCACCGGCCTGCGGCTGCTGCGCAGGATCACCCTGCCGATGCTGCGCAACACCTCGGTGGCCGTCCTGATGCTCCAGTTCATCGCCGCCTTCCAGGCGTTCGACGAGTTCTACAACCTGTTCAGCAGCGGGCTCAGCGGCACCGGGACGGCCCCGGTCCAAACGCCGCTGGTGTACCTCTACAACACCGCGATGGGAGATCAGGACTACGGCCTCGGGTCGGCCGGAGCCTTCGTGCTCACCGCGCTGATCGTCGGCGTGACCCTGATCCAGGGCCGGATCACCGGCTTCGGCAGGAACGAAGGATGAGCGGGATGACGACTCGACAGGCGCTGCGGATCGCCCGGCGACCGGTGCGCGGCCTGGTGGCCGGGCTGCTGATGGTGGTCTTCCTGACGCCCTTCTACCTGATGCTGCGCAACGCGCTGATGGACACCAAGGGCCTGACCTCGCCGCACTGGACCTGGTGGCCGTCCACCATGCACTGGGGGAACTTCACCGCGCTGTTCTCCGACCCGACCCTGCACATGGGCCAGGCACTGGGCAACTCGCTGCTGATCGCCGGGATCACCGCGCCGGTCTCCACCCTGCTGGCCTCGGCCGCCGGGTACGCCCTGGCGCGGATCCCGGTCCCGGGGCGCGGCGTGGTGCTCGCCCTGGTGGTCGCAACCCTGATGATCCCGGGCTCGGTCACCTTCGTGCCCACCTTCGTGGTGGTCGGATCACTCGGCGGGATCAACACGCTGTGGGGCATCATCGCCCCCGGACTGTTCAACCCGTTCGCGGTGCTGCTGTTCCGCAACTTCTACCTGCAGTTCCCCAGCGAGATCGAGGAAGCCGGACGGTTGGACGGCCTCGGCTGGTTCGGGCTCTACCGCCGGATCGCACTGCCGTCCTCCGGCGCCATGCTCGCCTCGCTCGGCGCGCTCTCCTTCATCGACAGCTGGAACGCGTTCCTGTGGCCGCTGGTGGTCGGGCAGGATCCGTCCGCCTGGACGGCCCAGATCGCGCTGTCCACCTTCCTCACCTCGCAGACCATCAACCTGCCCGGCCTGTTCGCCGGCGCGGTGGTGACGGTCACCCCGCTCGTGGTCATGTTCCTGATCGCCCAGCGCTACATCGTCGAGGGCATCGCCACCAGCGGTCTCAAGGGCTGAGCCGCCCCGAGCCCACCTGCCCCGGACCGCCGACCCGTACCCCCACTACGGATCGTCGGTCCGGTCCGCACCGCCCCACCACTCCCTCAATCCCACTCCTTAGGAGGGAAAGACCATGAGAAGCGCTTCCATCGGGAGAAGACCCGTCGCCCGCCTGCTGCCGGCGGCCGTCGCGGTCACCGCCCTGGTACTCGCGGGAGCCCCGTGCGCCGGCGCCGCGCCGGTCACCCAGGCAGCCACCAGCACCGCCCCCACCGCGCTGACCGGTGCCCAGCTCTCCGCGTCCTGGACCGGCCCGCTCAGCACCCGCGGCCGGTACATCGTCGACGCGAACGGCAACCGGTTCAAGCTGCAGGCCGGCAACTGGTCCGGCGCGCAGGGCACCTGGGAAGGCAGCGGGGACGTCAACGACCCGGCGAACAACCAGGCCGGCCAGGTGTCCCACAACATCCCGCTCGGGCTCGACCGCAAGCCGATCGCGCAGATCCTGGCCGACTTCCACGCCCTGGGCATCAACAGCATCCGGCTGCCGTTCGCCAACGCGCTGATCCACGACACCGGCACCGTGCCGGACTCGGCGGTGGCGGCGAACCCACAGCTGAAGGGCATGACCCCGCTCCAGGTCTATGACGCCGTGGTGGCCGCGCTGACCGGCGACGGGTTCGCGGTGATCCTCAACAACCACACCACCAGCTACCGGTTCTGCTGCGGCCTGGACGGCAACGAGCGCTGGAACAGCGGCCAGACCACCCAGCAGTGGGAGGACGACTGGCTGTTCATGGTGAACCGCTACAAGAACAACAAGCGCGTGGTCGGCGCCGACCTGCGCAACGAGGTCCGGCGCGACACCCTGGACGACCCCAACTGGGGCATGGGTGACAGCCACGACGAGTACGCCGCCTTCGAGGAGGCCGGCAACAAGATCCTCCAGGCCGACCCCGACATGCTGATCATCATGGAGGGCATCAACTGGCAGGGCATCCCGACGGCCATCACCCCGCACAGCCGGCCGATGCTCACCCCGGTCGCCAACCTCTCCAACACCCTGATCAACTCCGGCAAGCTGGTGTACTCCGCGCACTTCTACGCCTACACCGGCCCGGCCAACTCCGGTGCCACCAGCGGCCTCGGCGTCACCAGCGACCCGCGCTACGAGGACTTCACCCCCGACCAGCTCGCCCAGGTGGTCAACCAGGAAGCCCTGTTCGTCACCCAGTCCGGCCAGCACTTCACCGCCCCCGTGTGGGTGAGCGAGTTCGGTGCCGCCGGTCGCGGCTCCACGGACACCAAGGAGCAGGCCTGGTTCGACAACTTCACCGACATCCTGGTGAAGAACGACACCGACTTCTCCATCTGGCCGCTGGTCGGCTGGACCGACGCCAACGGAAACCCGCAGGACAACTGGGCGCTGCTGTCCTACGACACCACCGGCAAGCGGCTCGGCATGGAGGACCCGGGCGACTGGCGGGCCACCGACTGGAACAAGCTGGTCGACGCCCCCAGCACCACCGGCCAGATCCCGCAGGTGAACCACTGGAACATGCTGGACCTGGACTTCGGCGACCAGGACGTCTCCAGCAGGATGCTCGCCCAGGGCGACTGGTCCGCCGGCAACCGCAAGGGCAACTGCCCGGACACCCAACGCCTGGTGGGCCTGGGCCGCAGCGACAGTCGCGGCCTGTGCACCGACGCCGGCGAACCCGCCACCACGGGCGGGCCGTTCACCACCGTCACCGACGAGCGCTACGTCACCGAAGGCGACTGGGCGGCCGGCTACAACAAGCTGCAGTGCCCCGACAACACCTACGCGGTCGGCTACAGCGTCAACAAGAACGCCATGGCCGCCCTGCTCTGCGCGCCGTCCGCCCGCACCCTGCCGACCGCCGGGCACGACGTCTGGTTCGACCACGCCGACAACCGCCCCACCAGCGGCGGCTCGAACGCCAGCGACTGGGCACCCGGCTACTACAAGGGCCAGTGCGCCGACAACGAGTACGTCGCCGGCGTCGCCTACACCTGGAACTGGAACGACGGCGGAGTCCCCGACGCCCTGCTCTGCCGCCCGCTGAGCTGACCAACCTCTGATCAGTCACACCCTGAGGAGCCCCCACGCCATGCCACGACTGGAGATCGCCGCAGACGGCTTCCGTCTCGACGACCGACCGTTCCGCATCCTTTCCGGCGGACTGCACTACTTCCGCGTCCACCCGGAGCAGTGGGCCGACCGGCTCCACAAGGCACGGCTGCTGGGGCTCAACACGGTCGAGACCTACGTCCCGTGGAACCTGCACTCCCCGCGCCGCGGCGAGTTCCGACTGGACGCGGGTCTCGACCTGCCCCACTTCCTCGAGTTGGCCGCCGCCGAGGGCCTGCACGTCCTGCTGCGGCCCGGCCCCTACATCTGCGCCGAGTGGGAGGGCGGCGGCCTGCCCTCCTGGCTGCTCACCGACCAGGACATCGAACTGCGCAGCCGCGACCCGCGCTTCATGACGGCACTGGACGAGTACCTCGGGCAGCTGCTGGCGGCGGTCCGGCCCCACCTCGACAGCACCGTCATCGCCGTGCAGTTGGAGAACGAGTACGGCGCCTACGGCAGCGACACCGAATACCTCGCCGAATCGGCCGCACTGCTGCGCCGGCACGGCGTCGACGTCCCGCTGTTCACCTGCGACCAGCCGGCCGACCTCGCCCGGGGCGGCCTGGACGGCGTGCTGCGCACCGCCAACTTCGGCAGCCGGGTCGAGGCCGGGCTCACCGAGCTGCGCCGGCACCAGCCCGAAGGCCCGCTGATGTGCTCGGAGTTCTGGATCGGCTGGTTCGACCGCTGGGGCGGCATCCACGTCACCCGGGACCCCGAGGACGCGGCCGCCGACCTCGACCGGCTGCTCGCCGCCGGAGCCTCGGTCAACATCTACATGCTCCACGGCGGCACCAACTTCGGCTTCACCAACGGAGCCAACGACAAGGGCGTCTACCGGCCCACCGCCACCTCCTACGACTACGACGCGCTGCTCGACGAAGCCGGCGATCCCACGCCCAAGTACGAGGCCTTCCGCAGGGTCATCGCCAAGTACGCGCCCGTGCCCGACGAGGAGACGCCGGCGCCCGGCACGAAGCTCGCCCCCGTCCGGGTCGAACTCACCGAGCGCGCAGGCCTGCTGGACCAGGCGCAGCTGCTCGGTGAGGCGGTCACGGCCGACCGGCCGCGAACCATGGAGGAGCTCGGCCAGTCCTTCGGGTTCGTCCTCTACGAGACCGTCCTGCCGGCGGCCGGCCCGGTGGTGCTGCGGGTCGACCAGGTGCGGGACCGCGCACAGGTCTTCGTGGACGGGCAGCCGGTCGGGGTGCTGGAGCGCGAGAGCCACGAGCAGGCGCTCGCCTTCACCGCGCCGCGGCCCGGTGCCCGGCTGGCGGTGCTCGTGGAGAACCAGGGCCGGGTCAACTACGGGCCCGGGATCCACGACCGCAAGGGACTGCTCGGCGAGGTCACTCTCAACGGCGAGCCCGCGGCAGCCTGGACCAGCCGTCCGCTGCCGCTGGACCGCCTGGACGACCTGGAGTTCAGCTCCGCCGGGGAGCCCGCCGTGGGGCCCGCCTTCCACCGGGGGCAGGTCGAGCTCGAGCAGCCCGCCGACGGCCACCTCGCCCTCGACGGCTGGACCAAGGGCCACGTCTGGGTCAACGGCTTCGCCCTCGGCCGGTACTGGTCGCGCGGCCCGCAGACCACGCTCTACGTGCCCGCCCCCGTCCTCCGGGCCGGCCGCAACGACATCACCGTCCTCGAACTCCACGCCTCGACGACCAGCTGGGTGGAACTGCGGGACAAGCAGGGACTCGGGCCCACCGAGGACTGATCCACCTACCCGGACGGAGAAACCGTGCACAGCAAGCGACGCCTCACCGAGGACCGGCTCGACCGGGTGCTGAACGAGCGCATCCGGCCCGCCGTCCACGGCCGCACCGTACCGCTCCGGGTGGAGGTCTGGGACGTCCCCGGCGAGCCGGTGCCGGTGGCCGAGGCGCTGGCCGCTCCCTACCGGCCGATCGCGGTGGGCCACCGGTGGGGGCCGGTCTGGTCCACCAGTTGGTTCCGGATCACCGGCCGGGTGCCGGAGGAATGGGCCGGGCAGCGGGTCGAGGCGGTGCTCGACATCGGCTTCAACAAGACCGGTCCGGGCTTCTCCGCCGAGGGCCTGGTGCACCGCGCCGACGGCACCGTGGTCAAGGCTCTCCACCCGCGCAACGCCTGGGTACCGGTCGCCGAAAGCGCCGTCGGCGGTGAGGAGTTCACCTACTACATCGAGGCCGCCGCCAACCCGGTGCTGTGCGACGACCACCTCCCGACCCGGGCCGGCGACCGCCCCGGCTGGCTGACCGGCGGCGGCCCCGACCCGGAGCCGCTCTACCGGGTGCTCCGCGCCGACCTCGCCGTCCTCGACCGCCAGGTCTGGGAGCTGGTCCAGGATCTGGATGTGCTGGGCGAGTTGATGCGATCACTGCCAGAACTCGAGCCGCGCCGCTGGCAGTTGCTCACCACCATCGAGCGGGCACTGGACGCGGTGCACCTGCGGGACATCCCCGGCAGCGCCACCGCCGCGCGCGCCGTGCTGGCGCCCGCGCTCGCCTCGCCCGCCGCGCCCAGCGCGCACCGGCTGTCCGCCGTCGGGCACGCCCACATCGACACCGCCTGGCTGTGGCCGCTGCGCGAGACGGTGCGCAAGGTGTCCAGGACCGTCTCCAACGTGGTTCAGCTGATGGACGACCACCCGGGCTTCCGGTTCGTCATGTCCCAGGCGCAGCAACTGGCTTGGCTGAAGGAGCACAAGCCCGGGATCTACCAGCGGGTCAGGGAGAAGGTCGCCGGCGGGCAGTTCCTGCCGGTCGGCAGCCTGTGGGTGGAGCCCGACACCAACATCACCGGAGGTGAGGCGCTGGCCCGGCAACTGGTCCACGGCAAGCGCTTCTACCTGGAGGAGTTCGGCGTCGAGACCGAGGAGATGTGGCTGCCCGACACCTTCGGCTACAACGCGGCCATGCCGCAGCTGATGGAGCTCGCCGGGGTGCGCTGGTTCCTCACCCAGAAGATCTCCTGGAACACCACCAACAAGTTCCCGCACCACACCTTCTGGTGGGAGGGCATCGACGGCACCCGCGTCTTCAGCCACTTCCCGCCGGTGGACAGCTACAACTGCGAGGTGTCCGGGGCGGAGGTCGCCCTCGCGGTGGCCAACTTCCAGGACAAGGGCGCGGCCAACCGCTCGCTGATGCCGTTCGGTTACGGTGACGGCGGGGGCGGTCCCAACCGGGAGATGCTGGCCCGCGCCGAGCGGCTCGCCGACCTGGAGGGTTCGGCGCGGGTCGTGATCGAGAGCCCGGCGTCCTTCTTCGAACGGGCCCACGCCGAGTACCCCGACGCGCCGGTGTGGGTGGGGGAGCTGTACCTGGAGTTCCACCGGGGCACGCTGACCAGCCAGCTGCGGACCAAGCAGGGCAACCGGCGCAGCGAGCACCTGCTGCGGGAGGCCGAGCTGTGGTCGGCGACCGCCGCCCTGCGCACCGGGTTCGCTTACCCGTACCAGGAGTTGGACCGCCTGTGGAAGACGGTGCTGCTGCACCAGTTCCATGACATCCTGCCCGGCTCCTCGATCAGCTGGGTGCACCAGGAGGCCGAGCAGGCCCATGCCGACGTGCTCGCCGAACTGGGCGGGATCGTGGACGCCGCGCAGCGGGCGCTGGCCGGGGAGGGCGACCAGCAGGTCGTCTTCAACGCCGCCCCCCACGCCCGCGACGGCGTGCCCGCGCTCGGTGCCGCACTGCGCACCCGGCCCCCGGGCCGGTCCGTCGCCCCGGTGCCGTGCGAGGACGGCTTCGTGCTGGACAACGGCCTGGTCCGGATCCGGATCGACGGCCGGGGCCTGGTGGTCTCCGTCCACGACCTCGCGGCCGACCGCGAAGCCCTGGCCCCCGGCACCGCCGCCAACCTGCTCCAGTTGCACCAGGACTTCCCCAACGAGTACGACGCCTGGGACATCGACGAGTTCTACCGCAACACCGTCCACGACCTGCTCGACGCCGAGTCGGTGACCGCGCAGGACGGTGGTGTGCGGGTCGTCCGGACGCACCGCGACTCCCGCGTCGAGCAGCTGATCTCGCTGGCCGAGGGCTCCCGGCGGCTGGACATCGACACCCGGATCGACTGGCACGAGACGGAGCAACTGCTCAAGGCCGCCTTCCCGCTCGACGTGCGGGCCGACCACTCCAGCGCGGAGATCCCGTTCGGACACGTCCAGCGCCCCACCCACACCAACACCAGCTGGGACGCCGCCAAGTTCGAGGTGTGCGCCCACCGCTTCCTGCACGTCGGCGAGCGGGGCTGGGGTGCGGCCGTGGTCAACGACTCGACCTACGGACACGAGGTCACCCGCGACGTCCGCCCCGACGGCGGGACCACCACCACGGTCCGGCTCTCCCTGCTCCGGGCGCCGCGCTTCCCCGACCCGGAGGCCGACCGGGGCCGCCACCGGCTGCGTTACGGGCTCGTCGTCGGTGCCGACATCGCCGACGCTGTCCGCGAAGGTTACGCGTTCAACCAGCAAGAACGCGTCGTCACCGGCTCGGCCGGGGTCGTACCGCTGGTCGCGACGGACAACCCGGCCGTCGTCGTCGAGACGGTCAAGCTCGCCGACGACCGCTCCGGCGACGTCGTCGTCCGCCTGTACGAAGCCCACGGCGGACGAGCCAGGGCCGTCCTGACCGCCGGTTTCCCACTGGCCTGTGCAACCCCGACCGACCTGCTGGAGCGCGACCTCGACCAGGCGCCCCTCCCGGTCGGCGGTCGCCAAGTGCTCCTGGCCCTGCGCCCGTTCCAGATCCTCACGCTCCGGCTGCGGCCCGGCGCCGAGGCCTGACCGCAGCCGCGCCGCCCGGGCGGCTGCGCCGCACTCGTCAATGGGAGCGCGGAGGGCGAACCGAATGCCGCGCCGGAACAGTCTGAATCCTTCGAAAACTGTTGGGAGCAACAGCCTTTACTGTTATTGAACATCGCGCTACGCGCATTGACCGGCGACGGCCCGCCGATCCGTTTTCCGTTGCGTTGACCTGCAATCTTTTTCTGCGCGGTCGTCATTGACGGCCATTCACCGCCTCTGCTTTGCTAACGCGTGCCAGGTGGTCGGCAGGGTTGTCAAATCCCCACTGCGGCCCGTCAGTTCGTCAGGACTTTCGGGCAGCTGAAACCCGTGCCGATGTGTGGACGTCCGATCGGGCGCCGCACGGCTACCTGTTCCCCGTCCCCACATGCTGCCGCCGCGCCCCCATCCCGGCGCGGACAGCAGGAGAGAGGCTCCCCCACATGGGCATGTCCCCCACGAACCGTTCGTCGCGGGCCAAGGCGCTGACCGCGCTCAGTGTGCTGGCGCTCGCCGGTGCCGCCTTCGCCGCCACCCCGGCCCAGGCCAACCAGCCGGGCAGCGAGCTGGCCGGCCCGAGCCACCCCTACCGGCACGGTGTCATCACCGCGAAGGGCGCCCCGGCCGGCAGCACCGCGGGCAAGCGCACCTCCAACCTGAAGTACGGCGGCGGCGTCGACGGCATCGGTGTCACCACCGGCGCCCAGAAGGTCTACCTGGTCTTCGAGGGCTCTCAATGGGGCACCCAGGGCACCGACGCCAACGGCTACACCACCCTCTCCGGTGACCCGATGGGCATCGCGGTCCGCGCCCAGCAGCTCTTCAAGGGCCTCGGCACCAACGGTGAGACATGGTCCGGCGTCATGACCCAGTACTGCGAGGGCATCGCCGGCGGCGCCACCAGCTGCCCGTCGACCGCCGCCCACGTCGCCTACCCGACCGGTGGCGCGCTGGCCGGCGTCTGGGTCGACGAGTCGGCCGCCGCGCCGAACCAGGCCACCGGCAACCAGCTCGCCAACGAGGCCATCAAGGCCGCCGGCCACTTCGGCAACACCACGGCCGCCGCCAACCGCGACGTGCAGTACGTGATCCTGTCGCCCACCGGCACCCACCCGGACGGCTTCAACACCAGCACCGGCCAGTTCTGCGCCTGGCACGACTGGAACGGCGACACCACCCTCTCCGGTGGCGCGGCCTCCTCGCCGTACGGTGACGTCGCGTTCACCAACGACCCCTACGTGACGGACATGGGCACCTCCTGCGGCGAGAACTACGTCAACGCCGGCAGCGCGGGCACCCTGGACGGCGTGACCATGGTCTACGGCCACGAGTACGCCGAGACCGTCACCGACCAGAACCCGGCCGGCGGGTGGACCGACTCGACCGGCCAGGAGAACGCCGACAAGTGTGCCTGGAAGGGCACCGGCGGCGTCGGCGGCGCCCAGAACGTCACCTTCGCCACCGGCTCCTTCGCGATGCAGGGCACCTGGGCGAACGACTACAACGGCGGCGCGGGCGGCTGCGAGATCTCGCACCCGATCGTCCCCTGATCACCGGGTAGCACCCGTCGATCCCTGAGCACCCCGGGTGAGCCGTTCGGCCCGCCCGGGGTGCTCCGCGCGCTGCCCGTGCCGACCCGCCGCCCGGGCCAACCCGCCGCCCGGGCCGACCGCCGTCCGCCGACCCGCCGCGCGCGGGCCGGCCCGGGTGGCCGGCCCGGCTCAGGGCTCGCTGGGCGCCCCCGGGCCGGCCGGAGTGCGCAGCTGGACCGCCATGGCGATGTCGTCCATGGTGACGAGCCCGACCAGACGGCCGTCGTCCAGGACCAGGATCGGCGGCTGGGTGGCCGCATGGTCCAGCACGTCCAGGAGGTCGTCGCCGGGCGCGGCGACGATGCATTCGCGCAGCGGGCGGGCCAGCTCGCGGACCCGCACCTCGGGGCGCCGGGCGATCGGAACCGCGGCCAGCCGGGCCAGGTCGACCAGGCCGCTCGGTCGGCCGTCGAAGTCGAGCACGGCGACCACGCGCTGCCGGGCGCGCGTGCTCAGGTCGGCGAGGAAGCGGTCCACGCTGAGCCAGTCCGGCCCGGCGACCGCGGGCGCGGTCATCACCTGGGCGACGCGCACGCCCCGCAGCGCGGTGACCATGGCGGCGCGGCGGACCTCGGCCAGCGCCGAGGACCAGACGAACAGGCCGACCAGCGCGAACCAGATGCCGGCCGCGTCACCGCGCAGCACCGCGACGAAGCCGCCCGCCGCCATCAGCAGGCCCGCGGCCTGGCCGGCGCGACCGGCGACGCGCTCGGCGCCCTCCCGGTTGCCGCCGTGCCGCCAGACCAGCGCCTGCAGCAGCCGGCCGCCGTCCAGCGGCGCGGCGGGCAGCAGGTTGAACACGCCGAGTAGCAGATTGGCCCAGCCGGCCCACAGCAGCACCGCGGCCGGCAGCCGCCAGTGCAGGGTGTCGACGCCGATCCCGGCCCCGACGAACAGCCCGCCCAGCAGCAGGCTGGTCAGTGGTCCGCTGCCGGCCACGGTGAACTGGACGCGCGGGCTCGGTGCCCGACCCATCCGGGTGACACCGCCGAGCGCGAAGACGGTCATGTCGTCGACCCGGACGCCGGCCCGCCGGGCGGTCAGCGCGTGGGCGGTCTCGTGCAGCAGCAGGCTCACGGCCAGCAGCCCGGCCCCGATCACCCCGGCGATGCCGTAGGCGGTGGCGGAGCGACCCGGCACCCAGGCCGGGAGGGTCTGCGCGGCCAGGCCGTAACCGAAGAAGAAGATCAGCGCGGGCGCGCTCCAGTGGATCCGCAGCGGAACGCCGAAGATCCTGCCCAGCGAGGCGGTACCGCGCATCTCAACACCAGGTCCCGTCGTGCCGAGCGGTCGGCTCGGCCCACGCTTCCAGTCTTCACCCTTCGGCCCCGATGGGCGGCGCGGCCGCCACCGGGCGCGCCGCACCGGCGTGCTCCTCTCGGCGGTGTCGCCGTGCAGGTAGAAGCTGATTGCGTTGGTCAGCGCTTGATGGCCACCCCGGCGTAGAACGAGACGGCCGCGTCGGTGACTCCTGCGGGCAGGCGGTCGGTGTCGCCGTCGGGACGCCAGCGGTGGGCGGGCACGATCCCCGGCTCCAGCAGCTCCAGGCCCTCGAAGAAGGTCGCGAACTCGGCGGCGGGGCGAAGCTTGAGCGTGGTGCCCACCTGGTTGTAGATCTGCTGCACCTGGCAGGCGCCCGCCGGGTCCAGCTCCGCCGTGGCGTGCGAGAGGACCAGGGCCGAACCGGGCGGCAGCGGCTTCAGCAGCCGCTCGACGATGTCGCGCGCCTCGTCGAGGTCGGGGACGAAGTGCAGCAGGGCGATCAGCGAAAGCACCACGGGCCGGCCCAGGTCGAGGGTCCGGGCCAGTGGCGCGGCGTTCAGGATGGTGTCCGGGTCGCGCACGTCGCCGTGGATGTAGGCGGTCCGGCCCTCGGGCGAACTGGTCATCAGTGCTCGGGAGTGCGCCAGCACGATCGGGTCGTTGTCCGCGTAGACGACCCGTGCCCCGGGTACGACCGACTGCGCGACCTCGTGCAGGTTGGGCGAGGTGGGGATGCCGGTGCCGATGTCCAGCCACTGGGACAGGCCGCGCTCCGCCAGCGCCCGGGTGGCCCGGTGCATGAACGCGCGGTTCGCCCAGACCGCGGTCTTCATGGTCGGGAACACCGTGAGAACCCGTTCGGCGGCTTCCCGGTCCACCGCGAAGTGGTCCTTGCCGCCGAGGAAGTAGTCGTACATACGGGCGCTGTGCGGTATGTCCTGCCGGATCCGCGTGCTGGGCGGTGTCTCCTGCCCCGGATCGTCCGCGTTCATCCCCGAGCCCTCCCCTTGTGCTCAAGCCTTGGTCGTCGAAGTGTAGCCAACCTGATGATCACGCAGGTGACACGCCATCACCTCGATGCTCCGACCTCCGTCGCGCGGATGCTCCCAGCCGGCCCTCGGCCTGGAACCGTGTCAAGGCCTCGTGGCCGGACGCACAGCCGACCGTGACCTGCAGCGGGGCGCCGCAGTCCCGGTGGCCGACCTCCCAGGGCGGGCCGGCCGGGTCGGCGGTGTAGCGGTCGCCCCACTGCTTGAGGGCGATCATCGCGGGCCACAGGTCCCAGCCCTTCGGCGTGAGCTTGTACTCGTGCCTGGTCCGCAGACCGGGCTCGCGGTAGGGGACGCTCTCCAGGATCCCGGCGGCGACCAACTTGCGCAGCCGGTCCGCCAGCACCGCCTCCGACAGGCCCACGTGCCGGCGGAAGTCGTCGAATCGGCGCACGCCGTTCATGGCGTCGCGCAGCACCAGCAGCGTCCACTTCTCGCCGATCAGCGCGAGTGCGCGCTGCACGGTGCAGTTGTCCGTGCTCAACTCCAGCCAGTCCATGGGCCAATCCTAGGCTGGCTTCATGATTGACACCCAGTCATGGCAGTGGCTAGCTTCGAGATACGAAGTCAGCAGAGAGGTGGTCATGAGCAGGTCGCGCACGTTCGCATGGCAGGACCCCAGGGAGACCGCGGCCGCCGCCGGTCGGTTGAGCGGACTGGCGTTCCTCGAGGAGATGCTCGCCGGCCGCGTTCCCCTTCCACCCATCATGGCGACGCTCGGTTTCGGCCTGGAGGAGGTGGCGGCCGGGCGCGCGGTGTTCGCGATGGAGCCGGGGGAGGAGCACTACAACCCGATCGGCAGTGTGCACGGCGGCGTCTACGCCACGCTCCTCGACTCGGCCGCGGGCTGCGCGGTGCACTCGCTCGTGCCCGAGGGCACGGGCTACACCTCGCTCGACCTGACGGTGAAGTTCCTGCGCCCGATGACCGTGGACACCGGCAAGGTCCGCGCGGTCGGCACGGTGCTCAGCCACGGGCGCCGCACCGCCCTGGCCCAGGCCGAACTCCTCGACGGCGACGACCGCTTGCTGGCGCACGCCACCAGCAGCTGCATGCTCTTCCCGCTGCTGCCGCGCTGAACCGGCAGCGGGAATCGCCTGTTGCCACGTCAGGAGACCTGCTGGGGCGTAGGGTTTGGGGCGTGGCCGACGAGACGCACGATGGCGGGGCAGGACCCGGCGGGACGCACGATGGCGGGGCAGGTCCCGGCGGGACGCACAACACCGTGGGCGGGCAGGCGCGGGTGGGCGCGCTGGTGCAGGCCCAGCAGATCGGGGAGCTGCACCAGCACATCCAGGCGGCGGCGCCGCCGGAGGCTGGCCCACCCTTTCAACTGCCGCCCGCGCTCCGGCTCTTCGTCGCCCGCCAGGCGGAGCAGGAGCGCATCCGGCGCGCGGCCGAGACCCGACCGGGGGACCGCGGGCCGCGGGTCGTGACGCTGGTCGGAATGGGCGGGATCGGCAAGACGGCGCTGAGTTTCGAGGTCGGCCGCGCACTCGGGGACCGGTTCCCCGACGGCGTGCTGTACGTCGACCTCGACGACTTCCGCCGGGACGGCGCGGTGGAGCTCGCCGACGTGCACGCCGAACTGCTCACCGGACTCGGCGTCGCGCCCGAGTGGCTCCAGCGGTCACCCGCGGGCCGCCAGAAGCAGTACTGGAGCCGGACCAACGGCAAGCGCCTGCTGGTGCTGATCGACAACGCCGCCTCCGACACCGAGGTCGAACTGCTGATCCCGGCATCGGCGGGGAGCATGGCGATCGTGGCCGGCCACGGCGCGCTCCCCGATCCGCCCGGCGTCGACGCGGTGGAGGTGCCGATGCGGCCACTGGCTGAGGCGGACGCGGTGCGGCTGCTGCGGCAACTCGTCGACGACGAGCGCCTGGCCGCGGAGCCGGACGCGGCGCTGCAGCTGGCGCGCGGCTGCGGCGGCCTGCCCGCCGCGCTGCACGTCGCCGGGCGGTGGGCCCGCAAGTACCGGCGGCGCAGCCTGAGCAAGCTGGTCGCCGACCTCACGGTGGACCTGCGCGAGAGGGGAGTTCCGGTCGTGGAGGCCGTCTGGGACGCCGCCTACGACGGTCTCGGCCCGGAGGCGGCCCGGCTCTACCGGGTGCTGCCGCAGTTCCCCGCCCCCGCGGTCAGCGCCGAGGCCGCCGCCGCGCTGCTCGGCGCCGGCCTGCTCCCGGCCGAGGAGGCGCTGGAGGAACTGGAGCGGGCCGGACTCCTGGAGCACCGACCCGAGGGCTACCGCATGCACGACCTGCTGCGGGGCCACGCCGAGCGCCGCTCCCGGCAGGCCGACCCGGACGGGACGGAACGAGCCGGGGCGCGCGGGCGGTTGGTCCGCTGGTACCGGCGCCAGGCGGCCCGGGCGGACCAACTGGCGGCCGGCCGCCGGATGACGTTCGCGCAGCTCGAATCCGCCCTCCCCGATGTGCCCGACGTCGAGTTCGACGGGAAGAACGACGCGCTCCGCTGGCTGGAGGCCCACCGCCTGGCCCTGTACGGCTGCGTCCGCTCGGCGTACGACTCCGGCCGGCACGAGGACGCCGCGGCGCTCTGCGAGCCGCTGTGGACGCACTTCCTCGACCACCCGCACTACGCGGACGCCATCGAGGCGTTCGGCACCGGTGTCGCCGCCGCGGACCGCCTCGAGGACCGCCGCCTGATGGTGCGCATGCGGTGCCAACTGGCGCGCCCGCTCTGGGAGCAGGAGCTCTTCGATGCCGCAGCCGAGCAACTGCGCCAGGCGTTGAGCACCGCCGAGGGCCTGGGCGACGACCCGCAGGACCGCAAACTGAAGGCCTCCGCTGTGGAGTTCCACGGTCTGCTGAAGCTCGCCCGGCACGACTGGGCCGGCGCCGCGGCCGATTTCGAGCAGTCCAGGCGCGGACACCAGGCGATCGGCAACGCCTATGGTGTGCTGCTGCAGACGTATCAGCTCGGCAAGGCCGCCTTCGGTGCGGGGGACCACGAGCGGGCGGCGGAGCTGTTCGAGGCGGCTCACCAGGCGGCCCGTGCCCAGGAACGGGAGCGGATGACTGCCCGCACCGGCTTCGAACTGGCCCGGGCGCTGCGGTGCTTGGGCCGCATCGACGAGGCGTCGGCGCTCGCGCGGGCGGCGCTGGTCGCGGCACGCGAACGCGGCTCCAGCAGCGAGGAGGTGCGCGTTCTGGAGGAACTCGCCCGTCTCGCGGACGCCTCAGGTGACCCGGCGGCGGCCGAGCGGCACCGGACAGCGGCGCGCCTGCTGACCGAGCGCTACGGCGGTCTGGCGGAGGCCTGATCAGGCGTTCCGGGGGCTCGGGCGGAGGCCGGGCGTGCTGGCGGTGGCCGGCGAGGCCGGGGTTCCGGGGGCCTGGCGGAAGCCGGCTCGGCCCCTGTCAGAGTTCGTGGTCGAGGTCGGCGGGATCCGGAGTGGTCAGCTCCACCCGCACGGTCAGTCCGCCTACCGTGCAGTCGAGTGAAGTCGCCCCCGTCCATTCGGAGTTGGCCCCGAGCCAGGCGTGTACGGCGGAGACCACGGCCGTCGGGTCCGCGCGCCGGACCCGGCCGTCCGCCCGGCTGGGCTCGATGCGGACGGTGACGAGCCCGGCCCGGTGGTGCCGGATCAGGCAGCGGTCCACGTCGAGGATCGCGGCGGCGGTGCGTCGCCCGGGCAGCTCCTCCAGGACGCGGGCCGTCCAACCGGCCGCCGTCCAGGCGCCGTTGGCAGTCGTGGGGACGGAGTCTCGCCGGGCACGGCGCCACAGCACCGCCGCGCTCTGCACCTGCCGCAGGCCGGCGTCCGGATGCGCGGCCGCCCGGTGGTGGACGGGGCCGGAGTGGTGGGCGGGGTAGCGCTCGACTGTGATGCGATGGCCCGTCAGCCGGGGGACCAGCACCGCGAACGCCGACGGCGGATGGGGAACGGCAACCGGCGGTGGCAGCTGACGAGCCGTCGGCGTGCCGCTGCGCGGCTCCAACCGCAGTAGCCCGTAGAGCTCGTGGCGCAGTCGCGCCAGCGAATCGCCCGGCAGCGCGAAGGCGGCGTCGGCGATCGTGCGGCTGTCCTGGGCGACGGCGCGGCGCAGGGATTCGGGCAGGTCGGCGGGGCCGACCAGGTGGGGCGCCTTGGCCAGCAGGTCCGCCATCGGGCTGCCGGGCACCAACTCCTCGCCCCCGTCGTAGGCGCCGACCACCGGGCGGCCCAGAGCGGCGGCGTACAACGCGGTCGAGCCGTGGTCGGTGATCACGGCGTCGGCGGCGATCAGCAGCGCGGCCCACTCCTGGTGGGGCCTGGCCAGGACCAGGCCCGCCGCCAGCGCCGGCGCGAGCTGCCGGGCGAGGTCGAACTCGCCGATCCTGCTGTACTCGTTGGGGTGCAGCACCAGGGCGAACTGGTAGTCGTCGTGCGGCAGGGCGCCGACGAGTTCGGCCGGCAGTCCGGGGCGGCGGGCCAGCAGGGACTCCGGACCCCAGCTCGCGGTGAGGGCCACGAGCCGGCGATCGCCGGTGCCCAGTGCGGCACGGTAGTCCTCCCGGCGGATCGCCGAGGCCAGGATCCGATCCAGGGTGGGGTCGCCCACCACCACCGCCCGGGCCGAGGCCTGCGGGCAGTGCTCGGTGAGCCGGGCGAGCTGGTCCCCGTGGGCCAACGCGTGCAGGCTGGCCCAGGGTTCGCCGTCGGCGAGCAGGTAGTGCGGATCGAGTCCGGACGGGATCCCCGGCGAACCGTCGCCGCTGATCGCCTTGTTGAAGCCGGCGCCGTGCGGCAGCAGCACGCGCGGGCCGGAGAGCGCCCACACCGCGCCCTTGGGGCTGGCGGTGAGCACCAGGTCGTGGCTGCCGTGCCGGGCCTCGTTCCACGGGATCAGCCGGGCGCCGGTGTGTTCCAGGGCGGTGAGGGCGTCGACGTCGAAGTCGGAGCCGGGCACCAGGGTGAAGCGGGTGGCTATCCGGTCGTCACCGTCGAACACCGGCAGCACGTCGAGCAGCCGGTGCAGCGCCGTCGCCGAGCGGACGGCAACCAGCACCGAACGGCAACGCAGCGCCGTGGCGCCGCTGCCTGCTGCCTGCTGCCTGCTGCCTGCTGCCTGCTGCCTGCTGCCTGCTGCCTGCTGCCTGCTGCCTGCTGGAAACCGTCAATCGTAGCCGTCCGACGCCGTCAATCAAAGTTCGAACGGCAATCCTACCCAGTCACGTGCTACTGGACGATCGCCAGCTCGCGCGGGGTGTTGTTGAGACGACGGCCGCCGCTCCCGGTGACGGTGACGATGTCCTCGATCCGGACCCCGAAGCGGCCGGGCAGGTAGATGCCGGGCTCGATGGAGAAGCACATGCCGGGCACCAGGGGCTGTTCCTCGCCCTCGACCATGTACGGCGGCTCGTGGGTGGTGATGCCGATGCCGTGACCGGTCCGGTGGATGAAGTACTCGCCGTAACCGGCCTCGGTGATCACCGCCCGGGCCACCCGGTCGATCTCCTGGCACGCCACCCCGGGGCGCACGGCCTCGAACGCGGCCTGCTGGGCCCGGAGCACCACCTCGTGGACCTCGCGCACCTGCTCGGCGACGTCCGCGCCGACGTGCACGGTCCGGGTGGTGTCGGAGCCGTACCCGTCCTTGAGACCACCGAAGTCCAGCACCACGGTGTCGCCGGGCCGGATCACCCGGTCACCCGCCTCATGGTGCGGGTTGGCCCCGTTGGGGCCCGAGCCGACCACCGTGAAGTCGACCTGGCTGTGCCCGGATTCGAGCAGTCGGGCGGCGAGGTCGGCGGCGATGTCGCACTCGCGGCGGCCGGCGAACGGCACGGTCAGGATCGCCTGGTAGGTCGCGTCGGCGGCCGCGCCGGCAGCGGCCAGCCGCTCGAGTTCGTCGTCGCCCTTCACCGCGCGCAGCATCGGCAGTGAACTCGTCAGCGAGGTGAAGGAACTGCCGGGCAAGGCGGCTTGGAGGCCCAGCAGGTGCATCGCCCAGGCGGAGTCGCTGATGCCGTAGCGGCCGGCCGGGTCCAGCAACGGGCGGAGCACCTGGTACGGGTCCATGTCGTCGGTCCAGTCGGCCAGTTGGAGCGCCGGGGCGCCGGTGGCGTGCTCGGCGTCGGGCCGCTCCAGCTTGGGCACCACCAGGGTGGCGACGCCGTCGGTGGGGAGCACCAGGGCGGTGAGCCGCTCGGTGACGGCGGTGGGCTGGTACCCCGTCAGGTGGACCAGGTCCGGGCCCGGGGTGATGACCAGCCCGGCCAGCCCGGCGCCGGCGGCGGCCTGGGCGGCCCGGGTCATCCGGTCGGCGAAGTCCTGGGTGGTGAAGGGGGTCGGCACTGCGGCCTGCCTTTCCGGGTGAGGAACGCCGTGTGGGATGCCGTGGGGGACGCCCGGCAGGCCGCAGCGTAACAGTGCGGGCTGCCGCCCGCCGGGGATCCGTCAGTCGGCGGATGCCGCCGCCAGCCGTCAGTGGCCGGGCTGGGCGGCCGTCAGGTCGAGTCCGGCGCGGATCTCATGGGCGAGGGTGACCGGGTCGCCGGTGCGGAACATGTGGGAGAAGTACAGCTGGGGCTCCTCCTCGGTCTCCTGGTTGTACAGGCAGCCGACCTCCCACTGCTCCTTGCGCATGGTCGCCACCACGGGCTGCACCTCCTTGCCGGTCATCGAGAAGTCGGGAACGGCCGCGGCCTGGCCGTCGGGGCGCGGCTCGAACTGGATCTGGGTGGAGACTCCCAGCTCGGGGTGGATCGGAACGCCGCCGAGGACGATCCGGTCCGTGCGCGGGACGGTGACCGTGACGACGCCGTTCTCGCCGACCGTCGCGTCCCCGCCCAGGATGTCCGCCAGCTGGTCGACCGGCAGTGGGGTGGTGGGGTGCTGCGGTGAGTGCTGCGGCAGTGGCGTCGCGGTGGCGGTCCTGATGACGTCGTGGATCGCCCGCGCCAGCTCCAGTGGGTTGCCGGTGGCGCGGAAGTGGACGAACCAGATCTTCGGCTCCAGGTCGTACAGGTGCTGGTGCTCGGCCTGGAACACGATGTGGTGGGCCAGGAGCGCGTCGATGACCGGCTGGATCTCGTCCTGCGTCAGCGCCAGGTCGCCGTTGAGGATGGCCTGGTCCTCGCCGGTGCACTGGAAGTACAGCTCGTGCTGGATCTGGAAGCCGTGGACGAACGGAACGCCCTGCGGCCCGGTCACATGCAGGTCGGACCGGTTGATGTCGATTTCGAGCACACCGTTGCTGACGTTCCCGTCGGCCTCCACGATCTGCTCGATCTCGTGCACCGGCAGGGGGTCTTCCGTTCGGACCGCTGCCGGGTGGGTGGCAGCCGGTGCGGCACCGGCGGCGAGGGTGCCGCCGGCCGCGGCCGGCGCGGCGACCAGCGCGGTACACAGGACGGCGCGTACCAGGAGGCGTGGAATGCGGGTAGCGGGCATGGCAGGGCTTCCTTTCGAAGGGGAACGTTGAGGTCGGGCGCCGCAGGCGTCGGCCCGCACCGCCCAGGGCGGCGCCCAGTGGAGCCGCCGGATCCACACTGTGTGTGCGATCGGGTCCGACTGCCGAGGCGCGCCGAACGCTGACCCGGATGCGCCTGCGACGTCTGTCCGTCGACGCGCCTGCCACCTGTCGCCCGCCGGGCGGCCGAGGCCGGTGAGCCGCCCGGCGGCGGGCGGCGGGCGGCGGGGGGTGCCGGGCGGTCCGCTTCCGGTTGCCCGGGCGCGCTCTGGGCAGGCGCTGGACATGCCTACCGAACAGCACCCACAGCACACACAGCACCACGCGGCCATGACCCACTCGGACGGAGAGCGGCCGCTCGCCGTGGTGACCGGCGCCTCCAGTGGCATCGGCTATGAGCTCGCCAAGCAGTTCGCCGAGCACGGGTTCGACCTGCTGGTGAACGCGGAGGACGGAGCGCTGGACGCCGCCGCCGAGCGGCTGGCCTCGAACGGGGCACAGGTCACCGCCGTCCGCGCGGATCTGCGGCGGTTCGAAGGCGTCGAGCAGCTGGCGGCGGCGATCGCCGCGCAGCGGTCTCCGGTCGCCGCCGCCGCGCTGAACGCCGGGATAGGGACCGGCGGACCCTTCGTCGAGGGCGATCTGCGGGACGACCTGGCGATCATCCAGCTCAACGTCGCCTCCACCGTCCACCTCGCCAAGCGGCTGCTACCGGACATGGTGGCTCGCGACGAGGGCCGGATCCTCATCACGTCATCCATCGCCTCGACCTCACCCGGGCCGTTCCAAGCCGTCTACAACGCGTCCAAGTCGTTCGTGCAGTCGTTCGCCGAAGCGCTGCAGAACGAGCTGAAGGACACCGGGGTGACCGTCACCTCGCTGATGCCGGGGCCGACCGAGACCGATTTCTTCCGCCGTGCGGGCATGGAGGACACCCGGCTGGGCCGGCAGCCGAAGGACGACCCGGCGGAGGTGGCCCGGCAGGGCTTCGAGGCGCTGATGGCGGGCCGGAACCGCAAGGTCGCGGGCTCCCTGAAGACGAAGGCCCAGGAGGCCGCCGACAAGGTCCTGCCCGACAGCGCCAAGGCCGCCGTCCACCGGCGCCTGTCCGAGCCCGGATCGGGCGAGTAGCGCCTGAGAGGAGTAGCGGCCTGCGAGGAGTAGCGGGCTACGCGTGGTGTGCCCACGAGCGGACAGCCGCGGCGGGTCCGGCTGACGCGGAGTCAACCGAACCCGCCGGGAACCGGGTGCGAGTCAGACCCGCTCGGCCGGCCTGGGTGCTTCCGCCACCTCCGCCACCTCCGCCGGTGCCGCCCGCTCCAGCCGGGCCAGCAGCTGCTCGCCCTCCCGCTACTGGTGATGCGCCGCGCCGGCGAGCAGGCCGAGGAGGAGGCCCTGCGGCAGCTCGACCTGCTGGTGGCCACCACCGTCGGCCTCTGCCTGGGGCAGCCCGCCCGGACCTCCTGACGGGCCGTCGAATCCATGGCGGCCCGCGCTGACCGGAGGCGGCCCCCGGCGGTGGGCAGATCGCCGATCAACGGCGGCGTTCGCGGCGCCCGTACTGCTTGCCGTGCCTGGCATCGCGCTCGGCCCGCCGGGCCAGCGCCGCCTCGAACAGCCGGGCCAGCTCCTTGGCGGCGGGGCTGATCGGGAGCGGCGGTTCGACGGGACGGCCGTCGTCGTCGACCAGGCCCTGCGCCCGCAGCTGCTGGTCGTGCACCTTCAGGGGCGGCTCGGGACTGCGGTCCGACGGGCGCGCGGACCCTCCGGGCCGTCCGGCCCCATCCGCAGCAGTCGCTCCACCCGGATCACCCGCAGCAGACGCCCGGCCACCTCGACCTCGTCGCACCTGGTGTCGTCGAGCAGGTCCGCGGCTTCGGCGTAGACGGCGCGCTCGGCCGCGTTCAAGCCGCGCAGCACCGGGGACATCACCCGCAGGTCCATGGACAAGAAGTCGCGGGCTGCCTGCGGGGTGCGGCAGAGCACCGCGGGCTCGGGTCGCCAGCCGAAGGCCGACCGCTCGGCGATCGAGAAGGCGGTCGGCAGTAGCACGCCGTCCGGGTGACTGCGCCGGGCCGCCTCAGCCTCCCGCACCGAGTCGGGCGCCAGCGCACCGGCCGGGCGGACCAGCCGGAGCAACTGCAGTCTCAGGACGCCCTCGCACAGCTCGATGGGCGCGCTCGGGTCCAGGACGAGCCCGTCCAGCCCGTCGTCGTCCCCGAACGCATGCCCGACCGGATGTGGATCGGGGTCGGTGGGGCGCGGCGGCTCCGGGCCGTCCGCACCGCTGCGCACGAACAGCTCGGCACGCACCACGCGGTAGCGCCTGCTGAGCACCGCGAGCTCGTCGACGACCTCCCAGTCCAGTCGCTCGGCGGCGGACAGGTACTCCCGCTGCGCCGATGCCTCGCCCGCTGCTCCGGCCTCGGCGGCCAGTTGCCGGAACAGCAGCGCCATGCCGTCCCGGCTGCTCTGCGGGTCGGGACTGCCGAGGTGGCGGCAGAGCCGCCAGCCGCCGTCCGCCCGCTCGGCGGCGATGCCGAACACCGGCCCGCTGAAGCCGCGCAGCTCGGGGTAGCGGTCGCGGGCCCGCCAGGCTTCGATGTCCCTGAGGGCGGCGACCGGCTCATCGGGCGTGGTCACCCGGAGGTTGCGGTGGGCGGGAAGCTGCCGTGAGTCGTCCGTCATGGCGACAGGATGCGGTTGCTCGCTCACTCCACGCAGTCGGTCGACGGGGATTCAGCCTTCCGGGGGAGCGCGCGGTCCGGGGCGGCGAGGATCAGGTGCGCCGGTGGGTGGGGCCGTGGCCGGCGAGCGGGTGGGCGGGGGCGGGGGCGTCGTGCGGGTCGCGCGGCGGCTGGGGCTCGGCCGGTGCGGTGGGTTGACCCGACGGTCCGGTCGGTGCGGGGGCGTTCCTCGATCGGCCGGCGGGCCCCCCGCGCGGTGTGAGGACCCGCTCCGACCGGCCGGTGGGACCCTCGCCCGGTGCGGCAGCCTGCTCCGCTCGGTCGTCGGGGGCGTCGGGCGGTGCCGTGGGCGGGGCGGGCCCGGTCGGTTCGGAGGCGGCGGCCGTGCGGCGGCGGCGCTGCCGCCAGGCCAGCACGCCCGCCAGCAGCAGCACCGCCGCGCCGACCGCGATCAGGCCGGCCAGGCCCACGGTGCGCAGCAGGCCGGCCGCGGAGGCGCCGAGGAAGTACCCGGCGGCGACGTTCAGCGGCCCCCAGGTGAAGGAGGCGGCCGCGCTGTAGCCGAGGAACGAGCGGTACGGCATCCGGGCGGCGCCCGCCGTGAACGGCACGAAGGACCGGACGAAGCCGATGAACCGCGCGGTGAACACGGCGGGCCCGCCGCGCCGGCGCAGATAGCCGGCGGCCCGGTCGATCCGGCCGCCGGGCCGGATCCGCCGGCGTCGGGACGGAGCGTCGATCCGCTTGCCGAACAGCCGCCCGAGCCAGTAGCCCGTGCTGTCGCCGACGATGCCGCCCGCGACCACCGCCAGGCAGAGCAGGAACGGGTTCAGCACCCCGCGACTGGAGAGCGCGGCGGCGAACAGCACCACCGTCTCGCTGGGGAGCACCAGTCCGACGAATGCGCTGGTCTCGCCCGCCGTCAGCAGGAAGATCAGCGCGTATGCCCACATCCCGGCCGCCGCCACCAGTCCGGTGAGATTCACGGCGGCCCCCAGGGGCGGATGCGTCGGGCAGCGACGGCTGATCGGGTACGGATGGACGGGCCGTCCAGGCGGGACGGCCTGCGAGAACACAACGCGCCGAACGAGTGATTGATTCCTCGGCTGCCGGTGCGCACACCGGCGCGAGAATATGTCATCATTTGAAGACATCAGGCGAAGACATCTGCTGAAGACATCCGGTGATGACAAATCGCCGCACCGACCGGTCCCGGTCGGCTCGGCGGTCAGTCCGGTGCACCCGTGACCGACCGGTTCACCACCAGGAGGGGACGACTCATGACGACGGTGCCACCCGAACCCCGATCCGCCACGGCACGCGAGCGCGCCCTGGTACCCGTGCTGGTCTTCCTCGGCACCGTGGTCGCGGTGATCAGCAGCCTCGGCGCTCCGCTGATCCCGACCATCGCGTCCGTCGACCACGTCTCGCTGGCCGAGGCCCAGTGGTCGCTGACCGTCACCATGCTGGTGGGCGCCGTAGCCACCCCCGTGATGGGCCGGCTCGGCGACGGGCCGCGCCGCCGCCCGGTGGTTCTCACCGCCGCCACCGTCGTGGTGGTCGGCAGCGTGCTGGCCGCGCTGCCGCTCGGCTTCGCCTTCCTGGTGGCCGGCCGCGCGCTGCAGGGCGTCGGCCTCGGCCTCACCCCGCTGGCCATCGCCATCGCCCGGGACAGCCTGCCGGAGGGCCGCTCACGCTCGGCCGTCGCCCTGCTCTCCATCACCACGGTGGCCGGCGTGGGCCTCGGCTACCCGCTCACCGGACTGATCGCCCAGTCCTTCGGCATCCACGCGGGCTTCTGGTTCGGCGCGGTCATCAGCGCCCTCGGTCTGCTGCTCGGCATCCTGGTGGTGCCCGCCAACACCCATCGCGAGAGCCACCCGCTGGACGCGCTCGGTGCGGCGCTGCTCGGCCTCGCGGTCGCCGGCCTGCTGCTGGTGCTCACCGAGGGTGAGTCCTGGGGGTGGACCGCCCCCAAGCTGCTCGTCCTCGGCGCCGTCGCGCTGCTGCTGCTCGCCTGGTGGGTCCGGCACGAGTTGCGCACCGCGCATCCGCTGGTCGACCTGCGCACCCTGCGCAACCCGGTGGTGCTCACGGCCAACGTCACCGCCGTGGTCGCGGGCGTGGCGATGTACCTGCTGATGTCACTGGTCACCAGGTTCGTGCAGACGCCCACCGCGGCGGGCTACGGCTTCGGCGCCTCCGTCGTGGTGGCGGGCCTGGCGCTGCTGCCCTTCTCGGTGTCCAGCGTGCTCTCCAGCAAGGTCGTCCCGGTGCTCGCCCGGCGCACCTCCGCCGCCGCGGTGCTGCCGGTCGGCTGCGCGGTCTCGCTGCTCTCGATGGTGGTCTTCCTGACCTCGCACGGGCACCTGTGGCAGGTCCTGGTGGTGATGGGGATCGCCGGACTGGGCGTCGGCTGCACCTTCGCGGTGATGCCCGGACTGATCGTCAGCTCGGTGCCGGCCCGGGAGATCGGCAGCGCCGTCAGCTTCAACCAGGTGCTTCGCTACATCGGGTACTCCACCGGCAGCGCGCTCTGCGGTGCGATCCTTCAGGCGCACACCGCCGCCGGGCACCTGCTGCCGAGCGAGTCCGGATACCGCGCGGCGCTGCTGCTCGGGTGCGTGGTCTGGGTGGTGATCGGACTGGTTACCATCGTGCTGCCGAGGCGCGCCGCCGCGGTGGCCCGGCGGGCGAGCGCGGACGAGGAGCTGATGGTGGAGGAGAGCTTGGCGGACATCGCGCCCGGCGAGGACGAGGTGCCGCTGCGGGTGACCGGATGACCGAGCCCGCCGCGGCCGGGGCCCGCCGCGACGCCGGGCCCCAGGTGGCGCCCCAGGCCGGGCCAGCGTCCGGAGGCACCCCCGCCCCGCGCCGCCGCGACGCCGCACGCAGCCGTGAACTGCTGCTCCAGGCAGCCATCGAGCTCTTCGCCGACCGCGGTTTCGACCGCACCACCACCCGGGACATCGGCGAGCGCGCCGGGGTCGATCCGGCGCTGATCGCCCGCTACTTCGGCGGCAAGGTGCAGCTCTACCTCGCGGCGGTCCGCGCCGAGCAGGGCGACCAGCCGCCCGCCGACCTGCTGGCCGAGGACCGGCTGCACGGGCTGCTGAACCGGTTCGAGCGGCGCGGTCTCGGCCCGTCCTTCGCGGCCGTCATGCTCCCCGGCGACAACAGCGAGGTCCAACGGGCGGCCCGGGCCCACCTGCAGGAGCGGCTGGTGGACCCGCTGCGGGAGCGGCTCGCCGCCGACGGCGTGGAGCGCCCCCGGCTCCGGGCCGAGGTGGCCACCGCCGCCTTCGTGGGCGTGCTGATGGCCCGTTCCAGCGGCGCGTTCGCCGAGCTGACCGACGCCGAGACGGCCGAGCTGGAGCCGCTGCTGCGCAGCCTGCTGGCGGCCCTGCGGGACTGAGCCGGTTCGGGGTGATCAAACCGGGCAGCCGGTCCACAGGCGTCAGGCGCGGCGGCCGTCCGCGATGCCCAGCCGGGCGGGGCCCCGGGGCACTCAGGCCAGGCGCTTGGCCTGGGAGCGCAGCGAGACCGCATGGCCGATCTCGATCAGCCCGATCACCAGCAGCCAGATGCCGGCCATCACGGCCAGTGCCAGGATCGAGCTGAACGGGTCGACCAGCAGGATCGTCCCGGCGAGCGCGGTGATCACACCCAGGAAGGTGTACCAGCCCCGGCCGGGCGTCCCGCTCGGCAGGTCCAGCGCCGCGACCGTGGCCGTGATCCCCCGGAAGAGCCAGCCGATCCCGATCCACAGCGACAGCAGCAGCACCGACTGGTAGGGACCGCGGAAGCAGAGCAGCCCGACCAGCACCGACAGCGCCCCGCTGATGAAGCCGAGCACCCGGAGCCCGGTGGACGCGTGCACCGTCGCGGCCAGGACCAGCTGCAGGATGCCGCTGATCAGCAGGTAGACCCCGAACAGCACGCCGACCACCGCCAGCGTCCGCTCGGGCCAGGCCAGCACGATGATGCCGAGCAGGACGCCGAGCAGGCCGATGGTCAGCGCACTGTGCCAGCCGAACCGCGCGAGCGCGCCGAGCGGACTGGTGGGGGAGCCGTTCTGGGGAAGCGTCATACCACCCACCCTCGCCGCCGACCTGCCGGCGTGCACGCGCAGTAGACCGAACGGGGGATGGCGGTCGTGCCGGGGCCGGACGCGCGACGGGCCCGCCTCCCGGCACGGGGAGGCGGGCCCGTCGGGCCGGAGCCGGGCGTCAGGTCAGCGCGCCGCCGTTGCCGCCGCGCACCGCCTCGACCGCGTGCTGGTGCCAGGAGCGGGCGGCCTGCTCGTCGCCGACCTCGATCGGACTGCCCTGCAACGTGAACCAGTCCTGCGCATCGGTGTACTGCACCGTCAGGATCGCCTCGGTGCCCGTCCAGGTCGTGTGCACACTCAGGTCGCCGTTGAGTTGGGCCCCTTCGACGGTGCGGACCCCGCCGGGCCCGGCCCATACGTTCTTGGTCGTCCAGGTCGCCCAGGTCGCCGGTTCGTCTGCCATGCGCTGTCTCCACTTCGGGGGATCGCGTGCGATGGAAGGTGCGGCGGTGTGGTACCGCTACACGGTGTGACAACCCGTCACATGCTAGCTGGCTCGACCGGCGATCGCGCAGTCGGGGGGCCGCCGGATCGAGGCGGCCGCGGCCGGTTCGGGGTGCCGCGGGGTACCGGGCCCGGCCTGGGCCCGGTCCGGCCGACCCCAGCCGGACCGGGCCCAGGGGGCGTCTTGGGTGTGGCAGGCCAGGGAAACCTGCCCACCCGGGAGCCGGCGGCCGATCTCTGCACAGTCGGTGCCGCCGGCGATCCGGTCGGCCGGCGTGCCCGGGGAAGCCACCAGCCGTCCGGAGCCCTTGGGTGCTCCATTCACCTCTTCAGCGCCGGCGGAGGGAGAAGTGTCACACCTTTTCGAAGAAAATTTTTCGGACGTTCCCGGCCGGCCGTGGAGGCGCCGAAAACCGGCGGTACGGCTGGTCACTCGGCCGAGGTGGTGCCGTTCACCGGTGCGAAGCCGTCCACCAGCGTGACGAACTCCTCCGGCCGCTCGAAGAAGGCCACGTGCCCGGTGTCCAGCTCCGCGTAGCCGCTGCCGGCGATGGCCGCGTGCAGGGCCCGGCTGTGCTCCACCGGAACGGTGGCGTCCTGGGTGCAGCCGACCACCAGGGTCGGTGAGGCGATCTTCGGCAGCAGCTCCCGGATGTCCACGGCGAGGTCCAGTGCCACGTGGCGCAGCGTGCCCGGGGTGGGCGGGAGGTTGGGGACCAGCAGTTCCACCTGCTCCCGGCCGATCGCGTTGAGGAAGCCGCGGCTGAACCCGGTGAGGGTGATGATCCGGCCGAACGCCGCGGGGTCGCTCGCCCCGAGCTGCTGCCAGAGCGTGAACGTGTTGCGCAGGTACTCGTCGCCCTCGGTGTGGGCCCAGCCGGCCACCAGGACCAGCCGCCGCACCAGGTCCGGGCGGAGCGCGGCGGCGGCCGCGACCACCGTGGCACCCATCGAGAAGCCGAGCAGGTCGACCGGGCCGGTGCCGGCGTCCTCGATCACCGCGATCACCTGCGCGGCCAGGCCCTCGATTGTCAGCGGCCCGCCGCCGTCGGTGGTGCGCTCGGTGCCGGAGAGGTCGGGAGTGATCACGGTGCGCCGGTCGCTGAACCGCGGCACCAGCTGCCCCCAGTTCACCTCGGCGCCGCCCGAGCCGGTGCCGTGCACCAGGACGAGGGCCGGGCCGGAGCCGCAGCGGTCGTAGTGGACGAGGGCGTCGTCGACCTGGACGGTGTGGACGGCAGGGGTGAAGGTGGTCATCGCTGACGCTCCTTGGGAAGGTTCGGTCGCCGGGGCCGTTCGCCCCGGCACCGACGACTCTGCCGAGGGCGCGTCGCGGGTGGCAGAGCACCGCGAACCCTGGGATCGGCGGTCCCTGGTTCGCCGCTCCCCGATCCGGCATGATGACGATCATGACGATCAACCGGGAGGAACTGGCCGACTTCCTACGACGGGCCCGGGCCCGGGTGACACCGCAGGACGCGGGCCTGCCGGCCGGGCCCCGCCGCCGCACCCCGGGGCTGCGCCGCGAGGAGGTCGCGCAGCTCGCGGCGATGTCGGCCGACTACTACATCCGGCTGGAGCAGGCGCGCGGCCCGCAGCCGTCCCCGCCGATGCTGGCAGCGCTGGCCCGGGCACTGCGGCTGAGCGACGACGAGTGCGACCACCTCCACCTGCTGGCCGGCCACCGCCCGCCGGCCGGCCGCAGCAGCGGCGACCAGGTGAGCCCCGGCCTGCTGCACCTGCTCGGGCAACTGCCCACCACCCCGGCCCAGGTGCTCAGCGATCTCGGTGACGTGCTGGCTCAGAACGAAGCCGCCAGGGCGCTGCTCGGCGGCGTCTGCACGGTCTCCGAGCACGGCCGGAACGTGGCTTGGCGCTGGTTCACGGTGCCGCTGATCCGGGCCGCCTACCCGCCCGAGGAGCACGACTACCTGAGCCGGCTGCACGTCGCCGACCTGCGCGCCGCGACCGCCCGCCGCGCCGACGACCCGGCCGCCGCCCGCCTGGTGGCGCGGCTGACCGAGGCCAGCGAGGAGTTCCGCGCCCTGTGGGAGCTGCACGAGGTGGCGGTGCGACGCCGCGGCCGGCTGCGGGTGCGGCACGAGCTGCTCGGCCCGGTCGAGCTGGACTGCCAGTTGCTGCTCGACCCGGAGAGCGACCAGCGGCTGGAGCTCTACACACCGCCGCCCGGCAGCGACACGGCCGAACGGCTGGCGCTGCTGCGGGAAGCGGTCAGCTCAGTCGGAGCGTGACGAACGGGATGGTGTCGCCGTCCAGCAGGTAGCGCTCGACCTCGACGAAGCCGTGGGCCTCGGCGAAGCGCAGCCCGTCGGTGTTGCAGGCCAGCACGATGGTCTCGATCGCCGGGGCGCCGAACCCCTGGGCCCGGGCCAGCCCGCTCCGGTACAGCCGGCTTCCGAAGCCGCGGCGGCGGTACTCGGGCAGGATCCGGGCGATCACGGTGGCGGCCGGCTCCTCGGGGCTGGGTGGGCGCACCGTGCTGCAACCGACCACGACCCCGTCCAGCACGGCGAGTTCCAGGTGGTAGCGCCCGGACCGTTCGCGCACCTGGTCCAGGGAGAGCGGATCGGTCGGGATGACGGTGTTGTGGACGTGCTGCCAGTCGGCGAGCACGGCGTCGCCGACTGCCTGCTGGATCATCAGGGCTTCCATGGCGGCAGCCAACCGGTGCCGACCGGAGGGCGTCAACGCAATTGCGGCGCCGGACGGTCGGGTCGAACCGGCGGGTCCTTTGGGGCAGCGGCGCGCGCCGCGTCGACGGAAAATGTCAGGACAGTGCGCCGATCGCCGCCTCCACCAGGGCGACCCGCTCGGGCAGCGGGCCGGCCGGCACCTCGAAGAGCGTGAAGCCGAAGGCCCGGTAGCTCTCCTCGTGCCGGCGCTCGAACTCCAGCGACTCGGCGAAACCGATCCGGCGCGCCGGTGTCGGCTCGCAGAACCCGAGGTTGCGGACGAAGAACGCGGTCGGTTGGTACACCTCGGCCGAGATGACCCGGTCCAGCTCAGCGCGCAGGCCGGCCGACACCGGGTGGCCGAGGTAGCCGGCCAGCGCGTGGGTGCAGACCGGCGAGCGGTCGAAGAACTGCACGGGCCCCCGGCAGGGCGCCAGTTGACGCTCCCGCTGGAGTGCCGCGACCTCGTCGACGAACGACGGCCGCGTCCACGGCTCGGCCACCCCGGTCGCCTGCGCCCGGGCGATCACCTCGGTGGCCGCCTCCTCGACGACCTCGTGACCGCGCCCGGCGAGTGCGCGCAGCAGAGTGGTCTTGCCGGAACCGGGAGTTCCGGTGAGAACGAAGCGACGCACCATGTCCTGCCCCTCTCAGCTTGCACGTCGGGCCGCCTGCCCGGGCAGGC
>NZ_JAJJPA010000030.1 GCF_020907985.1 Kitasatospora humi
TCGGGGGGCCGACGTTTGCCGTCGAGCCGGGCGGGACATGCCCTAGCGGGGCCCGCCGTTTCGCCCTTCCGGTCACGGCCGGAAGGAACCCCCAGACGCCGGACAGCCGGCGGCCGGACAACGCACTCCGTACGGGTGATCGTCCTTGACGCGGCGGTCCGGAGGGAGGAGCGTTGGCTGTTATGAGGGGCGAGCCAAGTTGCCCGAGGTGCGCCGGTCGGGTGCGTGCCCCCGGTCTCTTCTCCGACACCTGGCAGTGCGACACGCACGGCGCCGTCCACCCGATGCAGCCGGTTCTGCCGCCGAGTGTGGAAGCCCTGGGGGTGGCGGTGGCCCGGTCCGAGGTCCCGGTCTGGCTGCCCTGGCCCCTCCCGGTGAGCTGGCTCTACACCGGTATCGCGCACGTCGGTGACGACCTTTCCGGTGCCCGGGCCACCGCGGTGGCCTGCTCCGGGCCGGCCCCGCTGGGCGGCTTCGGTGAGTTGGTGCTGGTGGCCGAGGAGTTGGGCGTCGGCCTCGGCGCGCGCTACGCGGGGCTCAAGGGTCCGGATCCGGGCGAGGGCATCTCGGTGGACCGGCCGGCCGACACCAAGCTGCTGGCCGCCGGGCGCCCGACCCCGATGTGGCACGTGCAAGGTGCCCCGGAGGACCGCGCGGTCTACGTCGGCGAGGCCCGCGGCCTCTGGATCTGGGCGATCGCCTGGCCCGAGCAGTCGGCGCTGCTGATGTACGACGAACTGGTCCTCACCGATCTGCGGGACGCCGGCGCCGAGCTGGAGCTGCTGCCCTGCGGGGCGCTCTCCCCCCGCTTGCTCGGCTGACGGCCCATCCCCGACCTCCCGGCCCGTCCGCCACTATCCTGGGCCGCTCCGACCCACGACTTCGTCCGTCAGGAGCCAGCCCGTGCGCATCGACCTGCACGCCCACAGCAACGCCTCCGACGGGACGGACAGCCCGGCCGAGCTGATCGCCGCGGCGGTCGCGGCCGGCCTGGACGTGGTTGCCCTGACCGACCACGACACCGTGGCCGGCCACGAGGAGGCGGCCGCGGCGCTGCGAGCCCTGCCGGCCGGCACCCGGCTGACGCTGGTGCCGGGGGCGGAGCTGTCCTGCCGGGTCGAGGGGATCAGCATGCACCTGCTGGCCTACCTCTTCGACCCGACGGAGCCGGCCTTCGCCGCCGAGCGCGAACTGGTGCGCACCGACCGGTTCCGGCGCGGGCGCGCGGTGGTCGACAAGTGCCGGGCGCTGGGTGCGCCGATCACCTGGGAGCAGGTGCAGCGGATCGCCGGAGGCGGTTCGGTGGGCCGTCCGCACATCGCCAGCGCCCTGGTGGAGGCGGGTGTGGTGGCCACCGTTTCGGACGCCTTCACCGCCGAGTGGCTGGCCAACGGCGGCCGGGCCGACGTGCCCAAGCACGAGACCGACCCGTTCGAGGCCGTCCGGCTGGTCCGGGCCGCCGGCGGAGTGCCGGTCTTCGCCCACCCGGGCGCGGTCAAGCGCGGCCGGATCGTCTCCGAGCAGGTGATCACCGAGCTCGCGGCGGCCGGGCTGGGCGGGCTGGAGGTGGACCACGTGGACCACGACCCAGCGACCCGCGCCCGGCTTGACCGGCTCGCCACCGGGCTCGGGCTGTTCCGCACCGGCTCCAGCGACTACCACGGCACCCGCAAGACGGTGGCGTTGGGCGCCTTCACCACCGAACCGGCGGCCTACCAGGCACTGCTCGACCAGGCCACCGGAGCGAAGCCGATCACCAGCTGACTCCCACCGCCCCGGGCACCGGCCGGGGACCGGGCCGGCTCCGAGTCAGTCCAGCGGGACCCCGCGGCGCTGCGGATCGCGCAGGTCGGTGCCGTGCGCCAGCCAGCGCTCCTGCAACTCGGCGGCGCCGCGCACCCGCTTGTGCGCGGCCTCGTTGGGCGTCATCGGCAGCAGCGGCAGGAAGCGCACCGCCTCGGCGGGCTCGGGCAGTTCCAGGTCCTCGACCATCCCCCAGCCTTCGGCCGGGGGGACCCCCATGCCGCCCTCACCCACCAGCACCGAGGTGAACGGCGCGCCCGGCCAGAGCGGCTCGCCCAGGTCCAGCGAGCTGCCGGGCGCCACCACCAGGCCTTCCACCTGCGGGGTGGCCGCGAAGACCGCCAGCGCCCTGAGCACCTCGTCGCGTCCGCCGCGCAGCGTGAGGACCAGCTCGGCACGGGGGCCGCGGACCGGGTCGGCCACCACTGCGGTCGGGTCGGCCATCGGTGCGGCCGCCATGCCGAGGGTGGTGTAGCGGACCAGGCCGTCGGCGTCCGGACCGAACCGCAGCACCTCGATCTTCTCGGCGCCCAGGAAGGTGACCGCGGCCCGTCCGCTCGGTTCGCCGAAGGTGGCCAGCAGCCGGGCCTCGACGGCGGTCAGCACCTCGGCGCGGGTCGGTCCCGGTGGGGGCACCTCCCGGCCGGAGGCCGCGGGAGGGTCGTTCGGCGCCGAGGAAGGGTCGCCGAACAGCGGGAAGTCGGAGGCAGCCATACCCGCGAGCCTACCCGCCGGTAGTCAGCGGGCCCCGGCGTAGGCCGGTCAGCGCCGTTCCCCGCGCAGCACCAGCCCCAGCCCGGCCAGGATCAGCAGCAGCGCCGGCCAGGACGCGGCCGGCGGCAGCTGGCGCAGCCACAGCGCGGCGATCAGTGTCGCGCCCGGGGTCTCCAGCAGGATCGCGGTGGAGGTCACCGAAGCCCCCAGCGTGCGCACCACGCGGTTGCTCAGGGAGTGGCCGAGCAGTTGGGCGACCACCATGAGCAGCCCGATCTGCCACCAGGCGGTGGCCGACCAGCCGCTCAGCCGGGTGCCGGTGGCCAGGCAGAGGACCAGCAGCACCAGGGCGGTGGTGGCGTAGCAGACCAGGGTGTAGGCGGTGGTGCTGACGGTCCGCCGGACCTCCGCGCCCAGCAGCATGTAGCCGGCCGCCGCCAGCCCGGCGGCCAGCGCCAGCCCGTCGCCCAGCAGCGCCCGGGTGGAGAGGCCGAGGTCGACGCCGGTGAGCACCAGCACCCCGGCGAACGCGGTGGCCGTGCCCAGTCGGACCAGCCTCGGCGCCCGGTGCCCGGTCAGCTGCAGGATCAGGATGGTCCACAGCGGGGTGGTGGTGACCAGCGCGGTGGCCGAGGCCACCGAGGTCATCCGCAGGCTGGGCATCCAGAGCGCGAAGTGCGCCGCCAGTAGCGTCCCGGCTCCAACCGCCAGCAGCAGCTGCCGCCGGCCTATGCGGCGCAGTTCGGCGCGGTGCCGCAGCAGCGCGTAGGGGCCCAGCACGCCGACCGACATGACGTTGCGCCAGCAGGCGATGGCCAGGGCCGGTGCGGCGGTGGCGCTGATCAGCGGTGCGGAGAAGGAGATGCCGGCGACCGAGACGGCGAGCAACGCCAGGTCGACGGCGGGCAGCGCGGCGCGGTCCGGCGCCGCGGTCTGCCGGACCGCGGCGGCGGGCCGGGTCAGGGCGGGCGAGGGCGAACCTTCAGCCACGTCGGCGCCGTCGGCCCAGTACCAGCTTCGGCAGCCCGGCCGGGATCGGCTTGCGGGTGGTCGCCGCGCTCGGCATCGGCTCGGCGCTGTGCGAACCGTCCGGCATCGCGCCCGGGCGCTCGCTGAGCCCGCCCACCGGCTCCAGGCGGAACACCTGGCACTCGGCCGCCCAGCGGTCCGTGATGGTGTCGGTGTCCGGCGCGTTCAGCCGCTTGCCCTTGAGCTCCTCCACCGCGCCCTGCCAGGCCTCGCCGCGCGGTTCGAGCGCCGTCACCCGGGCCCGGAAACCGACCAGCCGCCCCCACTTGTCCTTGCTGCGCACGGTGACCTCGGCCGTGGCACCGGCCCGCAGCCCGTGCAGCGGCTGCTCGGCACCGCCGCCGACCAGCACCACCGCGTCGTCGTACCAGGCGTGCCAGAGCGGGCGGCTCTCGGCGACGCCCTCCGGTCGCACCCAGAGCAGCCCCGACTTCTTCACCGCCTCCTCGAGCAACGCCCGGTCGAGGAGGTGGTCAGCAGTCGCGGTGGTCCCGTCCATGCGGCACAGCGTACGGGGCGGTACGAGGGCGGCGGCAAGCCCGGCCGTCATCCGTTCGATAACCTGGCCCGAACACGAGCGGAGGGAAGTCCATGGCAGGACCTAGCAGCCGGGTCTTCATCTCCCATCTGGCGGGGATCTCCGTCTTTGACCCCAACGGCGACCAGGTCGGGCGGGTGCGCGACGTCGTGGTGGCGCTGCGGATCGGTGCCCGCCCGCCGAGGGTGCTCGGCCTGGTGGTCGAGGTGGTGGGCCGGCGGCGGATCTTCCTGCCGATGACCCGCGTCACCAGCCTGGAGTCCGGCCAGGTGCTGACCACCGGTGTCATCAACATGCGCCGCTTCGAGCAGCGGCCGACCGAGACCCTGGTGCTGGCCGAGCTGCTGGACCGCCGGGTCACCGAGACCGCCACCGGCGCCGAGGTCACCGTGCTGGACGTGGGCATGGTGTCGACCCGGCTGCGCGAGTGGGAGATCAGCAAGGTCTTCGTGCAGCGCGGCAAGCCGGGCCGGCTGCGCAAGTCCCGCGGCGAGACGGTCACGCTGGACTGGTCGGCGGTCACCGGTTTCACGCTGGCCGAGGAGGGCCAGGGCGCGGCCAACCTGCTGGCCACCTTCGAGCAGCTGCGCCCGGCCGACCTGGCGAGCATGATGCACCACCTGTCCGCCAAGCGGCGGGCCGAGGTGGCGGCCGCACTGGACGACGAGCGGTTGGCCGACGTGCTGGAGGAGCTGCCCGAGGACGACCAGGTGGAGATCCTCGGCAAGCTGCAGGACGAGCGGGCCGCCGACGTGCTGGAGGCGATGGACCCGGACGACGCCGCCGACCTGCTCTCCGAGCTGCCCGGCGACGAGGCCGAGCGACTGCTCCAGCTGATGGAGCCGGACGAGGCGGCGCCGGTGCGCCGGCTGCTCACCTACGAGGAGAACACCGCCGGCGGTCTGATGACCACCGAGCCGATCATCCTGGAGCCGGACGCCACGGTCGCCGAGGCGCTGGCCCGGGTCCGGGTCCGTGACCACAAGCCGGCGCTGGCCGCGCAGGTCTACGTCTGCCGGCCGCCGAACGAGACGCCCACCGGCAAGTACCTGGGCACCGTGCACTTCCAGCGGCTGCTGCGCGAGCCGCCGTTCACCCTGCTCGGCTCGCTGCTGGACGACGACCTCGATCCGCTGCCGCCGGACACCCCGCTGCCGCTGATCACCAGCTACCTGGCAACCTACAACCTGGTCGCGGCGCCGGTGGTCGACGAGGCCGACCACCTGCTGGGCGCGGTCACTGTGGACGACGTCCTGGACCACCTGCTGCCCGAGGACTGGCGGGAGGCCGCCCTGCACGGCGAGGGGAACGGGACATCCGAGCACGAGAGCGAGGCGCACCTTGGACGCTGACCGCAGCAGGCGCGGCCGCACCGGCCGCGACGGCGACGACGAGGGGCTGCGCCAGCGCCTGCAGGGCGAGCTGCGGCAGCTGCGCGAGCCGCGCGGCCGGGAGGGTGGCGGCAAGCAGCGCGCGGAGACCGCGCACGGCGCCGCGATGCGGGCCCGGCTGGACCAGCCGCGCACCGGCAAGGCCCCGCTGCTGGCACTGCCCAGCTACGACCCGGAGGCGTTCGGCCGGCTCTCCGAGCGGATCGCCCGCTTCCTGGGCACCGGGCGGTTCATCGTCTGGATGACCGTGGTGATCATCATCTGGGTCGCCTGGAACACCCTGCTGCCGAGCACCGTCCGGTTCGACGAGTACCCGTTCATCTTCCTCACCCTGGTGCTCTCGCTGCAGGCCTCCTACGCGGCCCCGCTGATCCTGCTCGCGCAGAACCGCCAGGACGACCGCGACCGGGTCAACATGGAGCAGGACCGGGCCCGCGCCGAGCGCAGCATCGCCGACACCGAGTACCTCACCCGGGAGGTGGCCGCGCTGCGCCAGGGCCTCGGCGAGGTGGCCACCCGGGACTTCGTCCGCTCGGAGCTGCAGAGTCTGCTCAAGGAGCTGGACGAGCGCCGGGAGGCGGCCGACCTGCTGTGATCTGCGGCACGCTACCGGTCAGTCGGTCGGCCCGGTGGCGCGCCGTACCATCAAGGCATGGCCAATGAGACTGAGGTCGCGACCGGCGTGACGGAGGAATCCGTCCGCAAGGCGCTGTCGACCGTGCAGGACCCGGAGATCAACCGCCCGATCACCGACCTCGGCATGGTGAAATCCGTGGAGCTCGGCGACCAGGGCGCGGTCAAGGTCGCCGTCTACCTGACCGTCTCCGGCTGCCCGATGCGCGAGACCATCGTCGACCGGGTGAAGACCGCGGTCGGCCGGATCCCGGGTGTCGCCACCGTCGAGGTCGAGCTCGACGTGATGAGCGAGGCGCAGCGCAAGGAGCTCTCCCAGCTGCTGCGCGGCGGCGCGCCCGAGCGGGAGATCCCGTTCGCCAAGCCCAACACGCTGACCCGGGTCTACGCCGTGGCGTCCGGCAAGGGCGGGGTCGGCAAGTCCTCGGTGACCGTCAACCTGGCCGCCGCGATGGCCGCCGACGGCCTGAAGGTCGCCGTGGTGGACGCCGACATCTACGGCCACAGCGTGCCGCGGATGCTGGGCGTCGAGGGCCGCCCGACCCAGGTCGAGGACATGATCATGCCGCCGTCCGCGAACGGCGTGAAGGTGATCTCGATCGGCATGTTCACCCCGGGCAACACCCCGGTGGTGTGGCGCGGCCCGATGCTGCACCGCGCGCTGCAGCAGTTCCTGGCCGACGTCTACTGGGGCGACCTGGACGTGCTGCTGCTCGACCTGCCGCCCGGCACCGGTGACATCGCGATCTCGGTGGCCCAACTGGTGCCGAACGCGGAGATCCTCATCGTCACCACCCCGCAGCAGGCCGCCGCCGAGGTGGCCGAGCGGGCCGGCACCATCGCGCTGCAGACCCACCAGAAGATCGTCGGCGTGATCGAGAACATGTCCGGCATGCCCTGCCCGCACTGCGACGAGATGGTGGACGTCTTCGGCACCGGCGGCGGTCAGACCGTGGCCGACGCACTCACCCGGGCCACCGGCGCCACCGTCCCGGTGCTCGGCAACATCCCGATCGACGTCCGGCTGCGCGAGGGCGGCGACGACGGCCGGCCCGTGGTGCTGGCCGCCCCCGACTCCCCGGCCGGCGCCGCCCTGCGCACCGTGGCCGGCAAGCTGGGCGGCCGCCAGCGCGGCCTGGCCGGCCTGTCCCTCGGGCTGACGCCGAAGAACAAGTTCTGAAGCTGACGCGCCCCCAGGACCTGGCCCCCGTCAGGGTGTGACGTACGGTGCCAGGTCCTGGACCACGCTGAAACCCATGGCGTAGGCGCTGACGCCGCGGCCGTAGGCGCCGAGCAGCACGCCGGGGGCCTCGCCGGCCAGTACCCAGCCGTACTCCGACTCGCGGTAGCGGAACGGCTGGGGCGAGCCGTTGACCGGCAGGGTCAGCGGGGACCAGCCGGGGCCGGCGAGGTCGTCGGCCAGGTCCCAGGCCAGGGCGGTCTGCTGGTCCAGCCACTCCTGGCGGCGGGCCCGGTCCAGCTGTCCCGGCCAGGTCGAGCCGAGCAGGCCGGAGCCGGCCAGCCAGGCGGCCGACGAGGCCGAGGTCGCCTCCAGCACACCGGTGCCGTCCGCGCTGCGCCGGCCGGGCCGGTGGGCGACCGTCACCACCACCGCGAACCGGCGGTTGCCGTGCGTCTCCTGCTGGCGCGGCGGCTCCTCGCCGTGGCCCAGCGAGCCGTAGTCGATGGTGCGCGGCTGCCCGGGGCGGATGCCGCCGGCGCCCGCCTGGAGCAGCCAGCGGCGGCCGGTCCAGCCCTCGTCCAGGCCGTACCACGGGAAGTCGGCGGCCAGGTAGGGCGCCAGCGGGTCGGCCGGCTCGGCGGTGCGCCGACCGGGCACCTCGGCCGCCTGGGCGGTAGCCGTGGCGGCCGGGCCCGCCTGACCACTCGACGCGTCCATCCGGGACCTCCTCAGCGAGCTGTCGAACCATCAGAACAATAGCGGCGTGACACGACGACACCCCGCCGGGCCGGTGGCCGGACGGGGTGTCGTAGGTCCGTTGGGGGCACGGGCCGGGGGTCAGGTGGCGTCGGGATCGAACGGCGCGCGCTCGCCGGCGGCCAGCGGCACCCCGGTGTCCGGGGCGGCCTGGTGACCGCCCGCGGAAGCCACCGGCTTGGTGGTGCCCAGCGGGCCGGCCGGCTTGTCGTCGAGCACCGACCGCAGGTCCAGCTCCTGGCGGAGGGTGTCGATCCCCAGGCTGTCGTTGATCTCCTTGAAGCCCAGCGGATCGGCGCCGTCGCCGACCAGGTTCTTGCGCACGAAGGTCTTCGGGTTGAGGTCCTCGAACTCGAAGTCCTTGAACTCCGGGCCGAGTTCCTTGCGGATGTCCTCCTTGGCGCCGTCCGCGAACGAACGGATCTTGCGGATGAACCCCACGCTGTCCTGGATCAGCTTGGGCAGCTTGTCCGGCCCGAAGATGATGACCGCCATCACGACCAGCGTGGCCATCTCAAGTGGGCCTATGTCGAAGAACACGTGAGCTCCCAGTTGCCGGCGGTCTGACCCGGCTCGGCCCGCGACGCCGGTCCAATACAGGGTAATGGTCGCCGGCCGCTATCAGCCCACGGGGCGATGAATCCCCGGGGTGGCGATCGGGGTGCCCGGCGGGACCGTCCGCCGGGCACCCCGAAATCCATGCCCGCTAGGGCAGCTGGTGGCCGTTCACCACCGGGTTCGCCGCTCCGCCGGTGGGGATGGAGCTCACCAGGTCGTACGGCCTGCCGAGGTGCGCGTGGGACGGGAAGTCGACCGACATCGGCTCGCTCGCCGGCAGTGCCGGGCTGTCGCTCCCCGGCACCTGCGGGTTGACGGCCGTGCCGTGCTGGTCGTCCACCGGACTGTCCCCCGCCACCGCGGCCAGCCCGAGGCTGCCGAAGCCGCTCAGGGTCACCGCCGCCACCGAGAAGGCGCCGGCGGCCGCGACCACCAGCCGCCGCCCGCGCGGCACCGCGGGGCGGCTGGACGGCAGCACCGCGGCCGGACGCCGGCGGTCGGCCCCCGCCGGGCTCGGGTCGGTGCCGCGCCGCCCGCTCCACAGCCGCACGTCGCCGAACCTCCCGCCCTGGTGGGCCCGGGGGTCGGCCGGCGGCAGCGGCGCGCCGGCGCCCAGTGCGTTGCCGCCGAAGGAGGCGCCGCGACCGAACGAGCCGCCGGTCAGTCGGCTGCCGCCGAGCGTCGGCCCGGTCGGCTCGGTGAGGGGCTCCGGCGCGGCGGGCGTGCCGCTCCCGGGGCCCGGAGCCTCGTCGTCCGGCAGGGCGGCGACCGCCAGCAGCCGGGCCATCAGGGCCCCGGACGGACCGGGTGCCTCGGTGCGGGTGAGCAGTTGCTTGACCCCGCGCGCCGCGTCGACCTCGGCCAGGCACTGCGGACAGGTCGCCAGGTGGGCCTGCACCCGCTCGCGGGCGTCATGGCCCAGCTCACCGTCCAGGTAGGCGGTGAGCCGCTCGCCGAGGTGGTGCTCCCCGGCCGACTCCGGCGGCCGGATCGCGATCGGACGGAGCTCCGGCAGTTGTGCCTTCGCGCCGTCCGCCCGGCCGGACGCCGTGCGCCGGGCCGCGGACCGGCCTGCCCCGCTCACGATCGCCTCCGTCCGCTCCCGCCCGGCAACCCGGCAACCGCCTCGGCGGCCACCGCGCCCACCGGCACCGGCTCCGGCTCAGCGCTGGACCCGCCGCGCCGGACCCGGCCGGGCGCGGCACCCGGAGCCCGGTGCTTGAGGGCGGCCCGCAGGTGCGAGCGGCCCCGGTGGATCCGGCTGCGCACGGTCCCGAGCTTGACGCCGAGGGTGGCGGCGATCTCCTCGTAGGACAGCCCCTCGATGTCGCACAGCACCACGGCGGCGCGGAACTCGGGGGCCAGGGTGTCCAGCGCCTGCTGGACGTCGGCGTCGAAGTGGGTGTCGCTGAACGCCTGGGCGGGGCTGGGCTCGCGGCTGGCCAGCCGCTCGGCGGCGTCCTCGGCGAGCGCGTCGAACCGGATCCGCTGCCGGCGGCGGACCATGTCCAGGAAGAGGTTGGTGGTGATCCGGTGCAGCCAGCCCTCGAAGGTGCCGGGCGTGTACGTGGAGAGCGACCGGAAGACCCGGACGAAGACCTCCTGGGTGAGGTCCTCGGCGTCGTGCTGATTGCCCGTCAACCGGTAGGCCAGCCGGTAGACCCGGGCGCTGTGCGCCTCGACGATCTCCTCCCAGCTGGGCGGCGTCCAGCCCTGCGCACCCGGTCCCTCATGGAAGGTCGCGAGCGCGGCGGGGGCCGAGGTCTCGGCGGCGGCACCGTCGAACGAGGGGTCCAGGGGAGCGTGCGCAGACTGGTTCATCACGGGCTTCGGCGTACGGGCCGACGCGAAGGTGCGGTGTTGCCGCCGCACAGGGACGTCGCCCTCGGCCACACCTCCTCGGTTGGCTCTTCTGCCCAGCAAGGCCACCACCATATCCACCTCACCCGTCAGTTCCGGATAAAAGTGTGTTCTTCCACCGAGAACCGTTCACGCACTCCAACGGCCCGCCGTCGGACGCGGTTCCCACCCGGCCAGTAATCTGTGCCAGGAAATATCGACATCCGGCAGCGCCCCTACCCATCAGGACGACAGATCATCGACTTCGGGCCCGCGGCTGCGACCCTCGCCGACACCTACGTCGGCGAGGACGCCGTGCTGACCTACGCCCGGTCGCAGGCGGCCCGCACCGGGATCACCTCGATCAGCCCCAGCGGCGGCGCCTGCCTGCGGCTGCTGGCCGCCGCCCTGGGCGCCAAGGCGGTGGCCGAGATCGGCACCGGCACCGGGGTCTCCGGGCTCTACCTGCTGCGCGGCATGCGCCCGGACGGCATCCTGACCACCGTCGACCCCGAGCCGATCCGCCAGGAGCTGGCCCGCGAGGCCTACCTGGCGGCCGGCTTCGCCGTCAACCGGGCGCGGTTCATACCCGGCCGGGCCCTGGAGGTGCTGCCGCGCCTCGCCGACGGCCAGTACGACCTGGTGTTCTGCGACGGGGACGCCGCGGAGTCGCACTCGTACCTCGCGGAATCACTGCGGCTGCTGCGTCCCGGCGGGGCGGTCTGCTTCGAGGGGGTGTTCCAGCAGGGCCGGTTGACCGACCCGGCGCTGGACGACCCGGAGACCGGCGCGATGCGCGAACTGGTGCAGGCGGTCCGGGAGAGCGACCTGCTGCTCCCGGCCCTGCTGCCGGTCAGCGACGGCCTGCTCTGCGCGGTCAAGCGCTGAGGGGGGCGCCACCGGCCCGGGCGGGCCGAGGAGAACGCACGAGGCCCGGTCCGACCACAGGGGGTCGGGCCGGGCCTCGCGGCGAAGATCGCGCCGGGAGTCAGCCGCAGGCCGTCTTCAGGGCCTCGCCCAGGGCGCTCGCCTCGTCCGGAGTGAGCTCCACCACCAGGCGACCGCCGCCTTCGAGCGGAACTCGCATGATGATGCCCCGCCCCTCTTTGGTGACCTCCAGCGGGCCGTCACCCGTCCGCGGCTTCATGGCCGCCATGCTCGTTCCCCTTCCTGCAGCCGCTCAGCTAGGTACCAGCGGTCCGTCCACCACTGGTATCGAACGCTTTGATCGGAAGCCATTATCCCGCATGCGGTGCCCCGATGACCAACGTCACGCGATCCGTACCCGCCGCCGCACCGGCACAGGCGGTCCGAACGCATCCCGGACGCCCCATCACCCGGCCGGGCGAAGACCCCTCAGTTGCCCTTGCCAGCCTGCCCGAGCCCGCCGTCCCGGGAGCGGCGCCGAGCCGCCGGGCCCGGTCCGCGCAAGTCCCGGCAAAGGTGCGCTACCTCACACTCCCGCAGCTCGCCGCGCTCCGGCATGCTGACTCGGGTCCGTGGTGCACCGACCGGTTGGGAGCTCTCACCCATGTCCGACTCCGTCCTCTACGAGCGCGACGGCGCGCTCGCCGTCATCACCATCAACCGGCCGGACGCGATGAACGCGCTCGACGTGCCGACCAAGGTGGCGCTGCGGGACATCGTGACCGAGGCCGCGAACGACCCGGGGGTACGCGCCGTGCTGCTCGCCGGCGCGGGCGACAAGGCGTTCTGCGTCGGCCAGGACCTCAAGGAGCACCTGGGGCTGCTGAAGCGGGCCGAGGAGACCGGCGAGGCGCCGCTGAAGACGGTGGCCGAGCACTACAACCCGCTGGTGCGGGCGCTCGCCGGGATGCGCAAGCCCACCGTGGCCGCGGTCCACGCGGTGGCCGCCGGCGCCGGCGCCTCGCTCGCCTTCGCCTGCGACTTCCGGATCGTGGCGGACACCGCCGGCTTCAACACCTCGTTCGCCGGGGTCGCCCTGACCGCCGACTCGGGCGCCTCCTGGACCCTGCCGCGGCTGGTCGGGCACGCCCGGGCGACCGAGCTGCTGATGTTCCCGCGCACCGTGAAGGCGGCCGAGGCGCTCACCCTCGGGCTCGCCACCCGGGTCGTGCCGACCGCCGAACTGGCGGCAACGGCACGTGAGTTCGCCCAGCAGCTGGCGAACGGCCCGACCGTCGCCTACGGCGCCATCAAGACCGCGCTGGACTTCGGCGCCAGCCACACGCTGAGCGAGACCCTGGACAAGGAGGACGAGCTGCAGACCATGGCCGGGGCCAGCGAGGACCACCGGATCGCGGTGCGCGCCTTCATCGCCAAGGAGCAGCCCGAGTACGTCGGTCGCTGACGGCCCGTCAGCCGGCCGTCCGGCGCACGTGGCAGTCCGCCAGGTGGTCGTTGACCAGGCCGCAGGCCTGCATCAGCGCGTAGGCGGTGGTCGGGCCGACGAACCGGAAGCCGTTGCGCTTCAGCTCCTTGGCCAGCGCGGTGGACTCCGGCGTCACGGCCGGCACCTCGGCCGGGGTGCGCGGGGCCGGCCGGTCCGGGTCGCCGGCGAACCGCCAGACCAGCGCGTCCAGGCCGCCGGACAGGGCTTCGGCGGCCCGGGCGTTGGCGATCGCCGCCTCGATCTTGGCCCGGTTGCGGATGATCCCCGGATCGGCCAGCAGCCGGGCCGCGTCCTGCTCGGTGAACCGGGCCACCTCGGCTATCCGGAAGCCGGCGAAAGCGGCCCGGAAGCCCTCGCGACGGCGCAGGATGGTGATCCAGGAGAGCCCGGACTGGAAGGCCTCCAGGCAGATCCGCTCGAACAGCGGATCCTCGCCGTGCACCGGACGGCCCCACTCGGTGTCGTGGTACTCCCGGTAGTCGTCGGCCGTGACGCCCCACGGGCAGCGCAGCAGGCCGTCCGGGCCGGGCGCCGACGCGTTCATTCCTGCTCCCCGCGCCCGGGCGCGTCGTCGGCCGCCCCGGTGCCCGGCGCGGCGGCCGCGACCGCCGCCTCCAGTTCGGCGATCCGGTCGTCCCGGTAGGCCAGTTCCGCGCCGAGGCGGTCCAGCACGTCGTCCACCTCGTCCATCCGGTAGCCGCGCACCGCCATCGGCAGCCGGATCTCGTCCACGTCGGTCCGGGTGAGCGGGCGCTCCTGCGGCAGCCGGGCCGCGATCCGGTCGTGCACGGCCTCCGGCAGCGATCCGCCGCCGCCCAGCGCCACCAGCGCGGCGCCGCCGACCACCACGGCCATCGCCGCCACGATCACCCAGAACACGAGTTGTCCTCCCGAGACGTGAGTATGCGGCCATGTGAGGGATCATGGATCCCGGGGACGGCCGGGGCCCAATCATCGCACCAGGGCACCCCCGGTTCGATACCTGCGAGACCTGACTGAGACACCGGCTGCACCGGTCGGCGAGAGCGTGAGGAGCAAGGGTGGCACTGCGCCTGGGACCGTGTGAATTCGGTGCGGATGAGCTGGTCATCATGGCCATCGTCAACCGTACCCCGGACTCCTTCTTCGACCGCGGCGCGACGTTCGCCGACGAGGCCGCGTTCGCCGCCGCCGACCGGGCGGTGGCCGAGGGCGCGCGGATCCTCGACATCGGCGGGGTGAAGGCCGGGCCCGGCGAGGAGGTCACGGTCGAGGAGGAGCTGCGCCGCACCGTGCCGTTCGTGGCGGCGCTGCGCGAGCGCCACCCGGACGTGGTGATCAGTGTGGACACCTGGCGCCACGAGGTGGGCGACGCGGTCTGCGAGGTGGGGGCCGACCTGCTCAACGACGCCTGGGGCGGAGCCGATCCGCGGCTGGCCGAGACCGCCGCCCAGCACGGCGTTGGCCTGGTCTGCACCCACGCCGGGGGCGCCGAGCCGCGCACCCGGCCGCACCGGGTCGGCTACCAGGACGTGATGGCCGACATCCTCGACGTCACGGTGGGGCTGGCCGAGCGGGCCGCCGCGCTCGGCGTGCGGCGGGACGCCCTGATCATCGACCCGGGGCACGACTTCGGCAAGAACACCCGGCACTCGCTGGAGGCCACCCGGCGGCTGCCGGAGATGACCGCCACCGGGTTCCCGGTGCTGGTCTCGCTCTCCAACAAGGACTTCGTCGGCGAGACCCTGGACAAGCCGGTGAACGAGCGCCTGCTGGGCACCCTGGCCACCACGGCGGTCTCGGCGTGGCTGGGCGCCCGGATCTACCGGGTGCACCAGGTCGCCGAGACCCGCCAGGTGCTGGACATGGTCGCCTCGATCCGCGGCACCCGCCGACCCGCCGTGGCCCGGCGCGGACTCGCCTGAGCCGCCTCAGACCTCGATGCCGTTGGGCTTGCGGCTGTCCGCCATGATCCGCAGCACCTCGTCGACCTCGTCGGTCACCTGGAACAGCTCCAGGTCGGCCGGCGAGGCCTTGCCCTGGGCCACCAGGGTGTCGCGCAGCCAGTCCACCAGGCCGCTCCAGTAGGCGCTGCCGAAGAGGATCACCGGGAACCGGGTGACCTTCTTGGTCTGCACCAGGGTCAGCGCCTCGAACAGCTCGTCCAGCGTGCCGAGCCCGCCGGGCAGCACCACGAAGCCCTGCGCGTACTTGACGAACATGGTCTTGCGGACGAAGAAGTACCGGAAGTTCAGCCCGAGGTCGACGAACTCGTTGAGCCCCTGCTCGAACGGCAGCTCGATGCCCAGGCCGACGCTCAGGCCGCCGGCCTCCGAGGCGCCGCGGTTGGCCGCCTCCATCGCGCCGGGCCCGCCGCCGGTGATCACCGCGTAGCCGGCCTCGGCCAGGGCCCGGCCGATCGCCACCCCGGCCTTGTACTCCGCGGAGTCGACCCCGGTCCGGGCCGAGCCGAACACGCTGACCGCGGGCGGGAGTTCGGCGAGCGCGCCGAAGCCCTCGACGAACTCCGAGGTGATCCGCCAGACCCGCCAGGGGTCGGTGTGCAGCCAGTCGGTGGGCCCGGTGGTGTCCAGCAGGCGCTGGTCGGTCGTACTCGGCTCCACCTGGTCCCGGCGCAGCAGCACCGGGCCCTTCCGCTTCTCCGGCCAGGCCTTCTTCTGCGGCTCGGCCCCGGTCACGGGCTCGTCCACCAGCTCCGGCCCGTGGCCGAAGCGCCGTCCCTCTGCGCCGTCCTGCGCTGATGTCCCTGTCATGACGGAACTGTACGCCCGCCACCCGTGGATCACGGGGAACATCCGGATGACCGACCGGCGAAACGATCCTTACCCGTTGGACTCGACGGGGCCCGTCAACCAGTCCCGGAGCCGCTGCTCGCACTCGGCGATGGCGGCCAGCGAGCAGTGCTCGTCCCGCTTGTGCGCCAGGTTGGGGTCGCCGGGGCCGTAGTTGACGGCGGGCACGCCCAGCGCGCTGAACCGGGCCACGTCCGTCCAGCCGAACTTGGCCCGCGCCCGGCCGCCGGTGGCGGCCAGGAAGGCCCGGGCCGCCGGGCGGCCCAGGCCGGGCAGCGCGCCCGGTGCGGAGTCGGTCACCTCGACCGGGAAGCCGGCGAACACCTCGCGCACGTGGGCCTCGGCCTGCTCGGGACTGCGGTCCGGCGCGTAGCGGAAGTTGACGGTCACCAGGCACTCGTCGGGGATCACGTTGCCGGCCACGCCGCCGCGGATGTCCACCGCGTTCAGCCCCTCGCGGTACTCCAGCCCGTCGATCAGCACGGTGCGCGGCTGGTAGGCGGCGAGCCGGCCGAGCACCTCGCCGGCGTGGTGGATGGCGTTGTCGCCGAGCCAGCTGCGGGCCGAGTGGGCGCGCACCCCGGTCAGCCGCACCCGCACCCGCAGGGTGCCCTGGCAGCCGCCCTCGACCATCGCGCCGCTGGGCTCCATCAGCACCGCGAAGTCGGCCCCGAGCCACTCCGGGTGCGCGGCCGCCAGCCGCCCCAGGCCGTTGCGGGAGGCCTCGACCTCCTCGCAGTCGTAGAAGACGAAGGTGAGGTCGCGGTTGGGCGCCGGCAGCGTGGCGGCGAGCCGCAGCTGCACCGCGACCCCGGACTTCATGTCGCTGGTGCCGCAGCCGTACAGCAGGTCCCCCTCCACCCGGGAGGGCACGTTGTCGGCGATCGGCACGGTGTCCAGGTGGCCGGCCAGCAGCACCCGCTCGGCCCGGCCCAGCTCGGTGCGGGCCACCACGTTGTTGCCGAACCGCTCGACGCTCAGGTGCGGCAGCTCCCGCAGCGCCTGCTCCACCAGGTCGGCCAGCTCCTGCTCGTCGCCGCTGACCGAGGGCTGGTCGACCAGCCGGGCGGTCAGGGCACCGCCGTCCAGGGTCAGATCGAGGCGGGTCGGGGCGCTGGTACCGGGCTGGCTCGTCATGGCCGCAAGCCTATGTGACCGCCGGCGCGGGGCGCGGAACGCAACCAGCGGGGACCGCACTGTCGTCCGATCAGGCACCGAGTCGATACGGTGACCTTCGGACTTCACGAGGTGAGAGGGGCCGCAGTGGCCATGGAGGAGGAGGCGGCCGGTGGCCGCCGGCGTCGGCCGCTGCGCTGGGTGCTGGTCTCGCTGCTGCTGGTCGGAGCGGTGATCGCGGGCCTGGTGCTGTGGAACCGCAGCCACAACCAGGCCACTGCCGAGGGCTGCGAGGTGACCCCGGTCGGCGGCAAGCCGATCACCATGGACCTCGACCAGGGGGAGGACGCGGCCACCATCGCGGCCGTCACCATCTCCCGCGGCCTGCCGGAGCGCGCCCTGACCATCGCACTGGCCACCGCGCTGCAGGAGTCCAAGCTGCGCAACCTGGACGGCGGCGACCGCGACTCGGTCGGCCTCTTCCAGCAGCGGCCCTCGCAGGGCTGGGGCACCGCCCAGCAGATCCAGGACCCGGTCTACGCGACCAACAAGTTCCTGGACGCCCTGGTCAAGGTGCGGGGCTACGCCGAGCTGTCGCTCACCGATGCGGCCCAGGCCGTGCAGCACAGCGCCTACCCCGGCGCCTACGCCAAGCACGAGGCGCACGCCACCGCGCTGGCCGAGGCGCTGACCGGCCGCGCGCCGGGTACGTTCAGCTGCACGGTGCACCAGTTCCTGCAGATCGACCCGGGCCTGCTGACCAGCCCGAGCGGCGCCGCCACCGCTGCCGCCACCGACGCGGCCACCCCGGTCGCCCAGGCCTCGCCGACCGCCCAGGCCTCGCTGGTCGGCCGGCAGCAGCTGACCGACCGGCTGCGGGCGGAGTTCGGACGCACCGTCACCCTCGGCCCGGCGCCGGCCGGCGCGGCCGACCCCAAGGTGGCCGGCACCGTGCTGGCGCTCACCCCCGACCCGGCGGCGAACACCGACACCGGCACCGACGCCCGGCGGCAGAGCGGCTGGGCGGTGGCCCAGTGGGCGGTGGCGAACGCCGAGGAGGTCGGCATCGGCACGGTCCGCTACGACGGCAAGGTCTGGCGGGTGGACTCCTCGGCCGCCGGCTGGCAGACCCAGGCGAACGGGGCCGGCGCCGACCAGGTGCTGATCACCCTGGGCATGCCCAACGCCAAGAAGTGACCCCGCGACGTCCCGTGGTTGACGGGCCGTCAACCGATCACGCCAAGGGTTCACCCGGATGCCCCTCCGGCGGGTGAACCCTGGCGTGCCCGGCGAAACCTTCTCGCTCCTGGCGCGGTAACCACGGCGTCCGCCCCGGCGGACTGTCGTCCCGTCACTTCGTTTAGGAGCACCATGTCCCTCCCCCTCTCCCGCCGGATCGCGCGGGCCGCGCTGCTGGTCGCCGCCGGGGCGACCCCGCTGGCTGCCGCCGGGGCGGCGTCCGCGGCCGATCTGATGCCCAAGGGCACCGACCTCGGCGCCGGAATCAGCAAGCTGGACGGCGTCACCTCGTCCTCGACCATCAAGGGGGAGGCCCACCAGGTCGGGCAGGCGCTCGGCAGGACCGGTTCGGTGCTGGCCGCCACCGCCCTCCCGGCGACGGCCGACATCGCCGGCATGGCGGCCGCCCAGACCCTGCCCAGCACCGAGGACGCCGTCCGGACCCTGGCCGACCCCGGCTCGGCCCTCACCAGCGCCGCCACCAACGGCAGCGGGCCGCTGGCGAACACCCTGGGCAAGGTGAGCCGGCTGACCCCGCTGGGCCACGTGCTGCCCGGCGCCGCGCCGCGCTCGATGCCGTTCGGCGTCGGCCAGCCGGCGGCGGCGGTGCCGCACGCCCCCGCGATGCCCAGCGTCACGGGCGTCGACAAGCTGGTGAACGGCGACAGCCTGAGCAACCCGCTCGGCGAAGCCGACCACCTGGCCCAGCAGGTCCCGGCCGCCAGCGGCCTGGCCGGCCAGCTGCCCACCCAGGACCGCGTGGTCAGCGCGCTGCCGAGCCCCGACCGGGTGACCGGCGTGCTGCCCACCGGCGACCTCTCCTCGGCGCCCGACGTCCAGCAGCTCACCCAGGCGGTGCCCAGCACCGCGAAGCTGGCCGACGTGGCGCCCGCCACCCACGGGCTCTCCGGCCAGCTGACCGCCGCCGACCAGCTGACCCACGCGCTGCCCGCCACCGACCTGGCGCACCCCGCCGAGGCCTTGGACGCCGCCCACCTGACCACCCTGGAGGGCCAGGCCACCGGCGCCACCCACCGGCTGGGCAGCCTGCCCGACCTGAGCGGTGTGAGCCACCTGGCCACCTCGATCGGCGGCGGCGTGACCAACGCCCTGCACCACCTGCCGTCGGTCGGCTGAGACCGCCCGGCCATGACGGCGGCCCCGGCCGGAGGAGCTCCCTCCGGCCGGGGCCGTCCGATCGACGGGGTGGTCGTCAGCCCTTGAGCCGCGCCACCGCCGCCGCCACCCGCTCGTCGGTCGCGGTGAACGCCACCCGGACGAACTCCGCGCCCGCCGGACCGTAGAAGTCCCCGGGGGCCACCAGGATGCCGCGCTCCGCCAGGTACGCCACGGTGTCCCAGCAGGGCTCGTCCCGGGTCGCCCAGAGGTAGAGGCTGGCCTCGGAGTGCTCGATCCGGAAGCCGGCCGCCAGCAGCGCCTCGCGCAGCGCCGCCCGCCGGGCCGCGTACCGGGCGCGCTGCTCGGTGACGTGGGCGTCGTCGCCGAGTGCCGCGATGGTCGCGGCCTGCACCGGGGCCGGCACGATCATGCCGCCGTGCTTGCGGATCTCCAGCAGCTCGCGCACCACCACCGGATCGCCCGCCACGAAGGAGGCGCGGTAGCCGGCCAGGTTGGACCGCTTGGAGAGCGAGTGCACCGCCAGCAGGCCCTCGTGCGAGCCGCCGCAGACGTCGGCGCGCAGCACCGAGACCGGCTCGGCCTCCCAGCCCAGCTCCAGGTAGCACTCGTCGCTGACCAGCAGCGCGCCGTGGCGGCGCGCCCAGGCGACCGCCTCGCGCAGCTGGTCGGCCGTCAGCACCCGGCCGGTCGGGTTGCCGGGCGAGTTGAGCCAGAGCAGCCGGACCCGGGCCGGGTCCAGCTCGTCCAGGCTCCCGTAGGCCACCGGCTCGGCGCCGCAGAGCCGGGCGCCCACCTCGTAGGTGGGGTAGGCCAGCCGCGGGAAGGCGACCTGGTCTCCCGGGCCGAGGCCGAGCTGGCCGGGCAGCCAGGCCACCAGCTCCTTGGAGCCGACGGTCGGCAGCACCGCGGCCGGACCGATCTCGGCGCCGCAGCGCCGGTTCAGCCAGCCCGCGATCGCCTCGCGCAGCTCCAGCGGGCCCCAGACGGTGGGGTACCCGGGCGCGTCGCCGGCGTCGGCCAGGGCCTTCTGGATCAGCTCCGGCACCGGGTCGACCGGGGTGCCGACGGAGAAGTCGCAGAGCCCGTCCGGGTGGGCCAGCGCAGTGGCCTTGTACGGCTCCAGCTTGTCCCAGGGGAAGGCCGGAAGCCGGTCGGATACGCGGCGCGCCGCCCCCGGGTGGCCCGGGAACGGCGCGCGCGGTGTGTCAGTGGTGCTCACTGGTCAGTTGCCACCGATCGTCAGTGCTCGGCGTTCTGCGGCGGCAGGGCCGCGATGAACGGGTGGTCCCGCTCGATCAGGCCCAGCTTCGAGGCGCCACCGGGCGAACCGAGCTCGTCGAAGAACTCGACGTTCGCCTTGTAGTAGTCCTTCCACTCCTCCGGAGTGTCGTCCTCGTAGAAGATCGCCTCGACCGGGCAGACCGGCTCACAGGCACCGCAGTCGACGCACTCATCCGGGTGGATGTACAGAGAGCGGCTGCCCTCGTAGATGCAGTCAACCGGGCACTCTTCGATGCACGCCTTGTCCTTGACGTCGACACAAGGCTGCGCGATGACGTAGGTCACGCTGTCGTTCCTCCTCGGATGGGCCGGTGCCCAAACTATCTGCTTGCGTGCGCCGGGTGAGCGCGGCGTCGTCGATGCCCGCCCCTAGTATCGCGGGTCAGAGCCAACAAATGCACCGGAGGTCCCTTTGAGCACCAGCCAGTTTCCGGACGGCGGGACGGCCGAGATCCGCATAGACCGCTCTGACGTGGGACGACGGGTCTCGGTGCGGCGGCTGGAAACCCCGGCGGACCCGGCGACCGGGCGACCTGTGTTCCGGGATGTGATCGGCGTGCTCACATCATGGAACGATCATGAGCTGACGGTGGTCGGCCGGGACTGCTCCGAGGCCCGGATCCCGGTGGACCGGCTGGTGGCCGGCAAGGTGGTGCCGCCACGCTTCGACAGGCGGGGGGCGGCCCGGCGCGGCGAGCAGCCGCAGGCCGGCCCGGCCGAGCTGCAGCGGCTGGCCGCCGGCAGCTGGCCCGCCGTCGAGCGGGAGCAGCTGGGCGACTGGACGCTGCGCGCCGCCCAGGGCTTCACCAAGCGGGCCAACTCGGCCCAGCTGCTCGGTGATCCGGGCCTGCCCCGACCGGCCGCGCTGGAACGGGTGCGCGCCTGGTACACCGCCCGCGCGCTGCCCGCCTGGGTCGAGGTGACGGTGCCGGGCACCGACCCGGCGCTGGTCGCGGAGCTGGACGGGCTGGGCGAGCGCGTCACCCCCACGCTGGTGCGGACCGCGCCGCTGGCCCCGCTGGCCCGCCCGGTGCCGGGTGCGGAGCTGGTGCGGCTGTCCCGCACCGCGGGCGACGACTGGCTGGCGGTCTACCACCGGTTCGAGGACGACGGCACCAGCGCCGAGGCCGCCCACCGGGTGCTGCACGGCGGCCCCTCGGTCTGGTTCGCCACCGTGCCCGACCCGGACGGCGCTGAGCCGCTGGCCATCGGACGCTGCGTCATCGACGGTGCCTGGGCGCACTTCGGGGCCGTGGAGGTGCAGCCGCGGGCCCGGCGTCGGGGGCTGGCCCGCGCGGTCATGGCGGTGCTCGCCGCGCGGGCCGCCGAGGAGCGCGCCCGCGGCGCCCACCTGCAGGTCGAGGCGGACAACGAGGCCGCGAACGCGCTCTATGACGATCTGGGCTTCAGGACCAGTCACACTTACCACTACGTGCGTCTTCCCCAGGCGTAGCAGTCGTCGTAGGTTCCCGCCGTAGCATCACCGAAGCAGCACCGCCTGACGCATCCCGTGCCGCACACGAAAGCCAGCGCAGCCACCGTGACCGAGCAGAGCAGAGCCCGCTTCCGCACCGAGGCCAGGTCCGAGCAGCCCGATCCGGTGCTGCTCTGCCTGCTCGCCGCCGCCGAGCACACCCTGGCCGGCCCCGGCCGGCCCGAGGAGGAACCGGCGCCGACCCTGGCGGAACTGGAGGCCGCCTGCCGGGCGGCCCTGGAGCGGCACGCGGCCGCGGTGCGGCGCGCCGTGGCCGAGCGCCGTCCGACCTCCCCGGAGGAGACCGCGGCGCTGCTGGCCGCGGTGCTGGCCGGGCGCGAGCGGTTCCACGGCCGGCAGTCCGACTACAAGCGGCTGGAGTCCTCGCTGCTGCCCGAGGTGCTGCGGCGCCGCCGCGGGCTGCCGATCATGCTCTCGCTGGTCTGGTCGGCGGTCGCGGCCCGGGCCGGGCTGACGGTGCACGGGATCGCGCTGCCGGGGCACTTCATCGTCGCGGTCGGGGCGCCGGAGCCCGGCGACGATTACGTCCTGGCCGATCCGTTCCACGGCGGCCGGCTGCTCTCCTCGCAGGACGCGGCGGCGATCGTGGTGGCGGCCGGGCACCCGTTCACGCCGGAGCTGCTCACCCCGGCCCAGCCGCTGGACATCACGCTGCGGGTGCTCGGCAACATCCGCGCCTGGGCCGCCGAACGGCCGGAGCACGCCAGGACCCAGCTGTGGGCCACCGAGCTGTCCCTGCTGCTCCCCCGACACCCGGCCCAACTACGGCTGGAGCGCGCGGAGTTGCTGGTGCGCACCGGCGACTTCCTGGGCGGGGCGGCCGAGATGGACGCCTACGCCCAGATCCTGGACGCCTTCGACCCGGACTCGGCCGCGCGGGTCCGGCAGGACGCCCGGGCCGCCCGCCACCGCCTCAACTGACCCGAGCACAAGGACCGTTCAGAGCCAGCCCTTGTCCTTGGCGACCCGCACCGCCTCGGCCCGGTTGCGGGCCCCGGTCTTCTGGATCACCATCGACAGGTAGTTGCGCACGGTGCCCTCCGACAGGTGGAGCCGGCGGGCGATCTCGGCGTTCACCGCGCCGTCGGCGGCCGCCGCCAGCACGTCCTGCTCGCGCCCGGTCAGCGGATTGGCGCCCTCGGCCAGCGCGGCGGCGGCCAGCGTCGGGTCGATCACCCGCTCGCCGCGCAGCACCCGGCGCACCGCCTCCGCCAGCTCGGCCGCCGGCGCGTCCTTTACCAGGAAGGCGTCGGCCCCGGACTCCATCGCGCGGCGCAGGTAGCCGGGCCGGCCGAAGGTGGTGGCGATCACCACCTTGGTCGCCGGGCTCTCCCGCTTGACCAGCGCGGCCGCCTCGATCCCGGTCATCCCGGGCATCTCGATGTCCAGCACCGCGACCTGCACCCGGTGCTCCAGCACCGCCGGCAGCACCTCGTCGCCCCGGGAGACCTGCGCGACCACCTCGATGTCGCCCTCCAGCGAGAGCAGCGCGGCCAGCGCCTCACGCACCATCGACTGGTCCTCGGCGAGCAGCACCCGCACCTGATCGTCACTCATGTCGCCGCAGCTTAGGGCCTGCGCGCGGCGGTCAGCCCCAGCGGGACCAGGGCCCGGACCGTGAAGCCCCTGCCGTGCCGGCCGGTCGCCGTCTCCAGCCGGCCCCCGACCAGGGCGAGGCGCTCGTCCAGTCCGGTCAGCCCGTTTCCGGGGGCGGACTTGCCGGGACCGCGCCCGTTGTCGGCGACCTCCAGCACGGCGAACCTGGCGCCGTCGCCGTCCCAGGTCTCGTCCAGCGCCACGGTGCACAGGGTGGCGCCGGCCGCGTGCCGGACCACGTTGGTGACCGCCTCGCGCAGCGCCCAGGCGAGCGTCTCGGCTTCCGCGCCGCCCAGCCCCGGGTGCTCCTCGGTGAGCGTGGACGGCGCGTCCAGGGTGACGCCGGTGGTGGCCAGCGCGGTGCGGGCGGCGGCCAGCTCCACCGAGAGGCTGGGCTTGCGGTACCCGCTGACCGCGGAGCGCACGTCGGTCAGCGACTGGCGGGCCACCTGCTCGATGTCGGCCACCTGGGCCCGGGCCTGGTCGTCCTTGCCGGCGTCCATGAACCGGCCGGCCAGCTCGCTCTTCAGGGTGATCAGCGAGAGCGAGTGACCGAGCAGGTCGTGCATGTCCCGGGCCAGCCGCAGCCGCTCCTCGGCGGCCGCCAGATGGGCCGCCACCTCGCGGGCCTCGCGCAGCTCGCGCATGGTGGTCACCAGTCGCTGCAGGCCGGTCATCGCCGCCCCACTGAGGAAGGTCGGCAGCACCAGCGCACCGAGCTCGTCGGACTTGGTGTGCAGGATCAGCGCCGTGACCAGCAGCAGACCCGCGGTCGCGAGCACCCCGCCCAGGGCGAACCGGGGTGGCAGCACCGCGCCGGCCGCGACCGACAGGTAGGTGAACAGCCCCAGCCACTGCCCGCCGAGACCGAACGAGGTGGCGAACGCCAGCCCCAGCATCAGGGCCAGTACGGGATAGGTGCCGCGCCACCCGTCCCCACCCACCGAACGGAAGATCACCAGGCTGAGGTAGCCGCCGACGAACCCCGCCAGCGCCAGCGCACCGAGCAGCGTGCCGACCGTGCCGTGCCTGCCACCGGCCAGGTCCTCGATCGGATAGACCAGGTAGAACATCCACAGCAGCATCCAGCAGATCTTCACCAGCAGCTGCCGGCGGGTGTCCACCGGGGCGCCGGGGATGTGCTGCCGGTCGCCGACGGCCGGCCGCGCGAGCAGCGCGGTCGGCCGGTCGGTCGGACGGCTCTCCCGGGTCGGTGACGACTGTGCCGAACCGTGGTCCAGGGAGGTGCGCGTCATGGTGCTCATCATGCCTGCCGGGTGTCCCGGCGGTACAGGTAGGAGGCGGCGGCCACGAAGACCACCAGGAAGCCGGCCAGGCCCACCGCCGCGCCGGCGTCGAAGCCGTTGCCCGGGGTGGTGAAGGCGGCCAGCCGGTTGTACAGGTACACCGGGTCGAACTTGGCGATGTCCTTCATGCCGCCGCTGATCGGGTACCAGGTGCCGCCCAGCACCGACAGCACCATGTAGGTGATCATCACGATCGGCTGGACGGCGTTGGGCTCGGCCGCGTAGCCGAGCGCCACGCCGAGCGCGGCGAAGACGAAGCTGCCCGCCCAGAGCACCCCGACCAGGCCCAGCCACTGGCCGGCCGGCAGCCGCACGCCCTCCGCCGCGCCGAGCCCGAACAGCACCAGGATGGACGGCAGCGTGGTGACCGCACTGGCGCAGATCTTGGCGGTGGCGTAGGCCCGCCCGGGCAGCGCGGTCAGCCGCAGCTGCCGGGTCCAGCCCGACTTCCGCTCCAGCGAGATCCGCTGCGCGCTGCCGGTGAGCACCGCGCCGACCGCGCCGAAGGTGGCCATCGAGACCATGAAGTAGGCCTTGACGCTGCCCCCGCCCGGTATCGAGTGGTTCACGTTGATGAAGAACATGTACAGGATCGCCGGGTAGAGCACGGTGAAGAACACGTACCGCTTGTTGCGCAGGGTGCGCAGGATCTCCAGCTTGATCAGGGTCTTCATCGCGCGCTCTCCAGGGCGGGCTCGGTGCCCTCGGTCGACTCGGCGGCCTCGGTGATGGTCAGGAAGGCCTGCTCCAGGCCCAGGCTGGTGACCTCGATGCCGCGCGGGTACCAGCCCGCGCGGTAGAGGCCGGCGACAAGCGCGTCGGTGTCGGTGGCGCGGATCCGCACGGTGCGCACCCCGTCGGCCGGGCCGCTGACGTCCAGTGCGGTCAGGCCCGGCAGCGCGCGCAGCTCGGCCTCGTCCACGAAGCCGTCCGCGGCGTGCAGTTCGAAGCTGATCCGGCGGGCACCGGCCCGGGCCTTGATGTCGGCCGAGGAGCCGTCGGCGAGCAGCCGGCCGCGGTGCAGCACCAGCACCCGGTCGGCGATCGAGTCGGCCTCCTCCAGGTAGTGGGTGGCAAACAGCACGGTGCGGCCCTGGTCGGCCTGGGCGCGCATGGAGGCCCAGAACTGCTGGCGGACCGAGACGTCCATGCCGGTGGTCGGCTCGTCCAGCACGATCAGGTCGTTGGCCCCGGCGATCGCCAGCGCGAACCGGACCCGCTGCTCCTGGCCGCCGGAGAGCTTGTCGACCCGGCGGTCGGCGATCTCCTCGATGCCGGCCTCGCGCAGCACCTCGGCCGCCTTGTGGCCGCGCGGGTGCACGTCGCAGGCCAGCTGCACCAGCTCGCGGACCTTGACGTCGGTCATCAGGCCGCCGCTCTGCAGCATCGCGCCGACCCGGCCGGCCTCGATCGCGGCCCGCGGGCTGCCGCCGAACAGCGTCACCGTGCCCTCGTCTGGCTCGCGCAGCCCGAGCAGCAGGTCGAGGCTGCTGGACTTGCCGGCACCGTTCGGGCCGAGCAGGGCCACCGTCTGGCCGGGATACAGCGTCAGGTCCAGGCCGTTCACCGCCCTGACCTTGCCGTAGCTCTTGCTGACCTGCCGGAAGGCGGCCACTTCCCCGCTCATCGTCCCCGTCCTCTCGCTCGTCCTGGCGACCGCACAAGAGTCCCGCGCGGCGCGGGGTGCGCGGCAGTGTGCCGGGTCGTGTCCTCGGCATGACGGATGTCATGCCGAGGACGTGACGACCGCGCAGGCCGGGGGCGTCAGGCGGGCATGCCGAGGGCGTCCTTGAGGAACGCCACCTGGAGCAGCAGCAGGTTCTCGGCGACCTGCTCCTGCGGGGTCATGTGGGTGACCCCGGAGAGCGGCAGCACGGTGTGCGGGCGGCCGGCGGCCAGCAGCGCCGAGGAGAGCCGCAGGGTGTGCGCCACCACCACGTTGTCGTCGGCCAGGCCGTGCACGATCATCAGCGGCCGCTCCAGCTTGGCCGCGTCGTCGAGCAGCGAGTGCTCGCGGTACCGCTGCGGGTGCTCCTGGGGCATGCCCAGGTAGCGCTCCTGGTAGTGGGTGTCGTACAGCGTCACGTCGGTCACCGGGGCGCCGGCGACGGCGGCGTGGAACACGTCGGGGCGGCGCAGCACCGCGAGACCGGCCAGGTAGCCGCCGAACGACCAGCCGCGGATCGCCACCCGGCCGAGGTCGAGCGGGAACTCCTCGGCGAGCGCGTGCAGCGCCGCCACCTGGTCCTCCACGGGCGGCCCGGCCAGGTCGCCGGCGACCGACTTCTCCCAGGCCGGGCTGCGGCCCGGGGTGCCCCGGCCGTCCGCGACGACCACCGCGAAGCCCTGGTCGGCGAACCACTGCGAGCTGAGGAAGCGCTCCTGGGACTGCACCACCATCTGGGCGTGCGGCCCGCCGTACGGGTCCATCAGCACCGGCAGCAGGCCGTCCCGCTCCCGGTCGTAGCCGGTGGGCAGCAGCACGGCCGCCGGGATCCGCCGCTCGCCGGCCCAGCGCAGCACCGGACGGGCCGTCAGCACCGGGGTCTCGGCGTGCGAGGTGACGATGTGACCGGCCGGGGCGCCGTCGACCAGCACCTCGGTGCGACGGCCGGCCCGATCCAGCGCGGACCAGGAGACGACCGTGACCGGGCCGCCGCGGACCGCCTCCACCGCGCCGCCCTCGCGCAGCAGCCGGGGCGCGCCCCCGTCCAGCGGCACCGCGTAGACACCGGTCAGGCCGGGGACCGTCTCGGCCCGCTCGCCCTCGCTCGCCCGGACCAGCACCTCGCCGGCGCCGACCGCCAGCACCGTGCGCAGGTGCAGGGTGTCGTCGGTGAGCACGGTGTCGCCGGCCAGCAGCGCCCGGTGGCCCGGGGCGTCGCTGATCCGCAGCAGCCGGCCGTCCGCCGTCCAGGCCGGCACGCCGTGGAAGAGCTCCAGCCAGGCCTCGTCCCGCTCGACGACCAGGGTCTCGGTGGCGCCGGTGGCCGGGTCGACCGTGAGCACCAGCTGCTCGCGCTGGCTGCGGGCCTGCACCAGGAGCAGCGGCGGGCCGCCCGCCGACCAGTGCACCCGGGCGAGGTAGGGGTACGTGGTCCGGTCCCAGACCACCTCGGTGCGGGTGCCGTCCAGGTCGACCAGCCAGAGGGTGACGTCGGCGTTGGGGGTGCCGGCCGCGGGGTAGGCCACTTCGGTGGGGGCGCTGGCCGGGTTGGCCGGGTCGGCGATCCACCAGCGCTGCACCGGCGCGTCGTCCACCCGGGTGGCCAGCAGCCGGTCACCGGCCGGGGACCACCAGAACCCGCGGTCCCGGTGCATCTCCTCCTGCGCGATGAACTCGGCCTGGCCCCAGGTGATCCCGGGCTGCTCGGCCTCGACCAGCGAGCGGTCGCCGCTACCGTCCGCGGCGGTCAGGCGCAGCGCGCCGGCAGTGGTCGGGTAGGCCACCCAACGGCCGTCCGGCGAGGGCCGCGGGTCGAGCACCGGGCCGGCGGCCGGCAGTTCGCGCGCCGCACCGGCGACCAGGTCGGCCGCGAAGAGCCGGCCGGAGAGCGGGAAGACGGCCAGCTCCGCGGCCTGGTCCAGGGCGTAACCGACGATGCCGGCCGCGCCCTCCCGGCTGCGCTCCCGGCGGGCCCGCTCGGCCGGCGAGAGCTCCTCCTCGCCGCCGCCCAGCAGCGCCACCGGGTCGGCGGCGATCTTCTCGGAGCCGTCGGCCGGGTCGAGGGTCCAGAGCAGGTTGGCCCGGTCGCCGCCGCCGCGCGAGCGCAGGAAGACGACTCGGGAGCCGTCCGGTGCCACGGCGAACGAGCGGGGCATGCCCACGGTGTAGCGCAGGGTCCGCGCGTACTGCCGGGGAAAGGTGTCGGCTGCGGTCTCAGTGGTGGTCATGGATCGCACCCTATGGGGTCCGTCCACCGTTGATCACTCTTTCGGCGCAGCGCGCGGAACTGGTTCGCGCGGGCCCCGAGAGCCCTTCCCACCGGCCCAGGGACGGCTTCCGACGCCCCGTGACACGAGCCGTCGCGCCTCACCGAACGTAACGCGCGCGTCACTCATCGGGTATTCCTGGGTGCAGCGACCGATTTCGCCGTCCAGAAGGGGCGGCGGCACCCGGAAAGGGGTGTGAGCCGCCATGGCTCTGAACATCTCCGCAGCCGTGCTGATGCTGACCATCGTGGTGGTACTGATCCGCCGTTCCGGCCTGAAGATGGCCCACGCGATGATCTGCTCCCTGCTGGGCTTCTACCTGGCCTCCAGCTCGATCGCCCCGTCGATCCAGCAGGTCACCAGCAACCTGGCAGGCATGCTGAACGGCCTGAAGCTCTAGCCCGCGCGGCAGCGGTCTAGGCTCTCCCCCATGACCGCTGCCGACCGACGCCTGCTGCTGGTGCACGCCCATCCCGACGACGAGTCGATCGGCAACGGCGCCACCATGGCCCGCTACGCCGCGGAGGGCGCCCGGGTCACCCTGGTGACCTGCACCCTCGGCGAGGGCGGCGAGGTGATACCGCCGGAGCTGGCCGAGCTCACGGCGGACCGGACCGACACCCTGGGCGAGCACCGGATCGGCGAGCTGGCCGCCGCGATGCGCGAGCTCGGCGTGACCGACGTCCGCTTCCTGGGCGGCCCCGGCCGGTACCGGGACTCCGGGATGATGGGCGTGCCCGACAACGACCGGCCGGACTGCTTCTGGCAGGCCGACGTGGTGGAGGCGGCCGGACAGCTGGTCGAGGTGATCCGCGAGGTCCGCCCGCAGGTGCTGGTCACCTACGACGAGCACGGCGGCTACGGCCACCCCGACCACATCCAGGCGCACCGCGTCGCGATGCGCGCGTACCGGTTGGCGGCCGATCCCGACTGGCGCCCGGAGCTGGGCCCGGCCTGGCGGATCGTCAAGGTGTACTGGACCAGGGTGCCGCGCTCGGTGCTGCTGGCCGGCCTGGAGCAGGCCGCCGCCCGCTACCCGCTGGCCGCCGCCGAGCAGGACGTGCCGGGCGTGGTGCCCGACGAGTTGGTGGACGCCGCGCTGGACGGCGCGCGGTACGCCGGGCACAAGGCCGCCGCGATGCGCGCGCACGCCACCCAGATCACCGTGGACGGCACCTTCTTCGCGCTGAGCAACGACCGCTGGCAGCCGTTGCTGGCCGACGAGTACTACCAACTGGTGCACGGCCCGGCCGGGTCGGCGCGCCCCGAGCGCGACCTGTTCGCGGGAGTCGAGGTCCGGTGAACCCGCTGCACAGCCTGCTCGGCACCCGGGCCCAGCGACTGGCCGAGCCGCTGCCGGCCCGTCGGTTGCGCATCGCCTGCTACGTGGTGGTCTTCGTGCTGGGCGTCCTCGACGCGCTCTGCGGTTGTTTCGTGCAGGCCCTGTGGAGTCCGTGGGGCCTGCTGCTGGCGCTGGCGGGCAACGCGGCCGTCTTCTACGGGGGCGTCCGGGTGAGCGGCACCAAACTCGGCCTGGCGGCCGGTCTGGTCGGCTGGCTGCTGGTGATGTTCGTGCTGCTGGCGCCGCGTCCGGAGGGCGACTTCGTGCTGTCGGCCGCGGCCACCTCGTACGCCTACCTGCTCGGCGGGTTGGCCATCGGACTCGGTGTCGGACTGCTGCCCACCCGATCGCCGTACGCCTTCGGCATCCCGCGCCAACGTGACTGACTACCCGTAGGCTCGGGGTACGGAACCGGACGTATCGGGTTCTAAGGGAAGCAGTTCGCCACTCTGGCGTTCCCAGTATGGTGGTGCCGCAGCATCGTCGGACGAGCCGTCCGGCCGCGAACCCGGAGCAGAGCAGCATTGAGCAGCCGCGAATCTGACAGCGCCCACCCGTCGTCCCGTCGTGGGGCGGGCGGAGCCGACGCCTATCCGTCGGGCACACCGCCCTACGGCATCCCGGGGTTGGGCGGCGGCTTCGACCCGTTCGGCCGGACCCCGGGCTTCGACGTTCCCCCGGGCGGCCCGCAGGAGCCGGAGCCGGAAACCCCGAAGACCGAGACCACGCTGACCACCAAGATCTCCATCAACATCCCCGGCTCCCGGCCGATCCCGCCGGTGGTGGTGCGCAGCACCGTCAAGCCGGAGGAGGGCGCGGGCGAGCCGCCTGCCGCCGAGCCCCCGGCCGCACCCGGCGGCCCCCGGCACCGCTCGGCGCCGCCGGCCGCGCCGGTGCTCGGGGTGATGGACCAGGGCGGCCGCACCAGCACTCCCCCGGACCTGCCACCGCAGTGGCGCGGCCCGGCCGAGCAGAAGTCCGACGCCTCGGAGTCGGAGTCGACCGGCGAGTGGTTCCGGCCGCGGCAGAAGTCGCGCCCGGAGCCGGTGGCGACCACGCCGGCCGCCGGCACCCCGCGGTTCGCCGCCGGCCGGCCGCCGGCCGGTGACGGGCGCGGTGCGGCGCAGCCCGGCGGCTACCCCGCCGATCCGTACGCGACCGGCGCCCGCGACCCGTTCGACCCGGGTGCCCGTGACCCGTTCGGCGGGGGTGCCCCCGACCCGTTCGACGGCGGTGTCCGCGATCCCTTCGACCCGGGTGCCCGCGACCCGTTCGACCCGGGTGCCCGTGACCCGTTCGGCGGGGGTGCTCCCGACCCGTTCGGCGCCGGCCCGGCGGGTCCGGGCGCGCCGCAGCAGGGCATGCCTCCGTTCGGCGCCGGCCCGGCCCAGGGCAACTCGGGCGGCTTCCCCGGCCCGGCCCAGGGCAACGCCGCGCCGTTCGCCGGCGAGCCGGGCCAGGGGCACGGCCCGCTGGGTGACGACGCGGCGGCCGGCAACCCCGTCCGTCCTGCCGCCGACCCCACCCCGGCCGCCGGCCGGGACGTGCCCCCCCACACCGCTGCGGCACCAGCCGCTGCGCCGCGCCCCACCGGCACTCCGGGCGCCCCCGGCCGGTTCGCCCGGCCGCAGCAGCCGATCAGCACGTTCCCGGGTGGTCCGGCCCGCCCGTCCGGGGAGCCGGAGGACACCCAGATCGGCGGCTTCGATCCGATCACCGGCGAGGGCCGGCCGACTCCGGGGCGGATACCCGGCGGCCCGCCGCCGACCGGTCTGTACGGCACCCCGCCGACCGCCCCCGGTCGTCCCGGCCCCGCCCCGGGCCTGCGTGGCGCCGCCGCAGGCTTCCCCAACTCACCTGCCGCGCAGGACGGTTCGCTGTCCGGCGAGGCGGCCGAGCCGTCCGCGCCCGGGGCGGACGCCGAGTCCTCGCCCGCCCCGAAGCCGCCCGCCCCGAAGCCGGCCGCGGCCAAGCCCAAGGGCCGTTCCAAGGTCCAGAAGCTGCTGGTCACCGGTGCCGGCGGGGTGCTCTTCGTGGGCGCCGCCGCCTACGGCACCGGCCTGATGCTCAACCAGACCGACGTGCCGCGCGGCACCAAGGTGCTCGGCGTCGACATCGGCGGCAACAGCCGCGACCAGGCCATCCACACGCTGGACTCCACGATCGGCAAGATCGGGCAGCAGCCGATCCAGTTGAAGCTGGGCAACCAGGCGCTCACGCTGGACCCGGCCGCGGCGGGACTCGGCTTCGACACCACCGCCACGGTGGACGGCCTGACCAAGCACAGCTACAACCCGTCTGACGTGCTCCAGTCGCTGACCGGCGGCAGCAAGAACGTGCCGCCGGTGGTGCACATAGACCAGGCCAAGCTGAAGGCTGCCCTGGACGGCCTGTCGGCCAGTTCCGCGCAGGGGCTCAAGGAGGGCTACATCCAGTTCTCCGACACCGGCGACCCGGTGGTGGTGCCCGGCCAGCCCGGGCAGGCGGTGGACGACAGCACCGCCGTCGCCCAAGTGGCGCAGAGCTACCAGGACCGGGCCGACGGCAAGACCGACGCCCCGGTGAACCTGCCGGTGACGGCGGCTCAGCCGAAGGTCGCCACCCAGACGCTGCAGCAGACCGCGGACGGCCTGGGCAAGGCGATCACCAGCAGCAACGTGGTGGTCCAGGCGGGCAACAAGCAGTTCCTGTTCGGCAAGAAGGCGGCCGCCAAGGCCCTCACCCTGGTCCCGGACGGCTCGGGCAACCTGGTCCCGAAGTGGGACCTGGACCAGCTCGGTTCGATGATCGGCAACACCTTCGACAAGCTTCGGTACAAGAAGGACGACAGCACCCTGGCGCCGATCACCACCCAGGACGTGGCCAACGCGATCGCCTCGGTCTATGACAAGAACACTGCGGCGGAGCGCACTTATCGCTTCCATATGTGAACATGTCAAAATTGCCCGGCGGGACCCCGGAACGCGCTCCGTTCCGGGGTCCCGCCGGCTTTCTCGGCGACATCCCGCCAGTGGCGTGTAACTGTCACCGACGTTGGGCAGCAACTCTCCCGACGGATTTGCAAGCACCTGCTTAAAGGCTGACGAAAAGTCGCCAGCGGCGGCATCCCGCCATATCCGTCCGATATGCGGACGCAAAAAACCGCCGGGCAGATCGCCCGAAACCACCCCAAAGCGGACACCTGTATCTATGCGCGTCAACGTCCCCAGGAGCGGATCGAGACGTTCAGATACCGGTGTTACTAAGCCCTCGTTACGAACTCATGAACGCGCTTTATGGCTTTATGTCCGTTTTATCCCGTCTCGCCTAAGGGGTGTCAAGTGGTTGAAAGCTACAACCTGATGGACATTCCAGAACGAAGCCAAAACTGGCTGTCCAGCCACAGAGAAACTCTTGACGTTCGATAAACGAGTTGCGAGAGTCCGTTCGACCAACTTCTTCCTCGTTGCTGCTGCACAGACCACCGGCGGGAGCTTTCGCACCATGACGACGCCAACTGAGGACACGACTGAGACCGAACCGGTCCTCGTCGCGTCCGCGACAGGAGACGCCGGCAACAAGCCGAACGCACTCCAAGGGCGCACCCCGGGCCAGATTGCCTGGAGCCGCTTCAAGCGCAACCGCATCGGTGTGATCTGCGCCGGCATCGTGATCCTGTACATCCTGGTCGCGATCTTCGCGCCGGTGATCACCGGGCTCTACGGACAGTCGCCGTACATCCCCTACGGCACGCGCGACATGTCGCTGCTCGACGACAGCGGCCTGCCCATCGGCGCCAACGGCGGTATGAGCGCCGCCCACTGGCTGGGCATCACCCCGGACGCCGGCTACGACATCTTCGCCAAGCTGGTCTACGGGATCCGCACCTCGCTCGGCATCGGCCTGCTGATCACGATCGCCTCGGCGATCGTGGGCATCGTGCTCGGTGTCGCGCAGGGCTACATCGGTGGACGCTTCGACTACTTCGTCGGGCGCTTCACCGACCTGCTGCTCGGCTTGCCGACCCAGCTCTTCTTCATCGCCTTCACCCCGATCGTGGAGAACTGGTTCGTGCCCGCGGACCGCGCGATGCCGGTCTACATGCGCGTGCTGTCGGTCGTGCTGGTCCAGGCGTTCCTCGGCTGGATGGCCACCGCCCGTCTGCTCCGCGGCATGTCGCTCAGCCTGCGTGAGCGCGAGTACGTCGAGGCGGCCAAGATCTCCGGTGCCTCCTCCTGGCGCATCATCTTCAAGGAGCTGATGCCCAACCTGGCCACCACGATCCTGGTCCAGGTGACCCTGCTCCTCCCGACGATGGTGACCGCCGAGGCCGGCCTCTCCTTCCTCGGCGTCGGCATGGTCGACCCGACGCCCGACTGGGGCCTGATGTTCCAGGACGCGACCAGGCACTACCAGGACGACCTGACGTACCTGATGGTCCCCGGTATCTCGCTGATGATCTTCGCCGTGGCGTTCAACCTCTTCGGTGACTCCGTTCGCGACGCGCTCGACCCGAAGACCATCCGCTGACCGCTCCACCCCGCTCCACCCCCGCTCCACTGCTGTAACCCCCGCTCCCCCCAGCACCGGCCACCCCGGGGCAGTGCCGCCCCGCCGGTCCGCGCTGGCCAGACAACACATGACCAGTGACAGGTAGGAACCAATGAGACTTCGCAAGGCAGCACTTGTGCCGGCGCTCGTGGCGGTCAGCGCCCTCACGCTGACGGCTTGTGGTGGGGGCGGCGGCAAGACCGCCGGCTCGGGCTCCAACAAGGGCGCGACCGCGGGCGCCGCACAGAGCTTCTCGGTCGGCAACAAGGCCGACTCGACCGGTCCGGCCAAGGACGTCCCCGGTGCCAAGAAGGGCGGCACCGCCTTCGACATCGAGACGACCGGCTTCGACTACCTGGACCCGAGCCAGCAGTACGTCAACCAGCTGCAGGCCGTCGGCATGCTCTACAGCCGCCAGCTGACCAACTACAAGACCGACCCGGTCACCGGCAAGGTCACCCTGGTCGGCGACCTGGCCACCGACACCGGCACCCTCGCCGACGGCGGCAAGACCTGGACCTGGACCCTCAAGGACGGCCTGAAGTTCGAGGACGGCACGCCGATCACCTCGAAGGACGTCAAGTACGCGATCGAGCGCCTGTACCAGGACTACCAGACCAACGGTGCGACCTACTTCCCGACCTGGCTGTCCGGTGCCGGCTACCGCGACGTCTACAAGGGCCCGCAGACCGGTGAGCTGCCGGACAGCGTGATCGGCACCCCGGACGCGAAGACCATCGTCTTCCACTTCCAGCAGGCGCACACCGACGCCAACTTCGCCGCTGCCGAGCCCGACATCACGGCGATCGAGCGCTCCAAGGACACCGGCCCGCAGTACAACAGCCACCCGGTCTCGATCGGCCCCTACAAGATCGCCGACTACCAGCCGGACAAGTCGCTGACCCTGGTCAAGAACGACCAGTGGGACCCGAACACCGACCCGCTGCGCCACCAGTACGTGGACAAGTGGCAGTTCCAGCTCAACGTCTCGTCCCAGCAGATGACCCAGCGCCTGATGAACGGCAGCGGGGACGACAAGAACGCGATGAACCTCGCGAACAACGCCGACCCCAGCCTGATCAAGCAGATCCAGGACGACACGTCCATGGCTCCCCGCACGATCAGCCAGTACACCCCGTTCGTCGACACCTTCGACATCAACGACACCCGGGTGAAGGACGTCAACGTCCGCAAGGCCCTGGTCGCCGCCTTCCCGGCGGCCCAGATCCAGCGTCTGCTCGGTGGCTCGGCCACCGGTGACATCGCCGGCAACCTGATCAGCCCCACCATCGCCGGCTGGCAGGACAGCGACCCGCTGGGCATCAAGGCCAACAAGGCGGGCGACCCGGCCAAGGCCAAGAAGATCCTGACGGACGCCAACCAGCTCAACTACCACATCGAGGTCGGCTACGCCAACACCCCGAAGTGGGAGGGTGTGGCCAACGCCCTCGTCGACGCCCTGAACCAGGCCGGCTTCAAGGCCGAGAAGAAGGAAATCGACGCCACCAGCTACTACTCGGTGATCGGTAAGAAGGACAACCAGTTCGACATGTACCGCACCGGCTGGGGTGCCGACTGGCCGCAGGGTGACACCGTCATCCCGCCGACCCTGGACGGTCGTCTGATCGCCGACGGTGCGACCAACTACTCGCACTACAACAACGACGCGATGAACAAGGAGATGGACACCATCTCCGCGATCACCGACCAGACGCAGGCGGCCAGCCAGTGGATGTCCCTCGCTGACAAGATCCTCACCACCGACGTGCCGAAGATCCCGCTGGAGTACGACAAGTTCTTCAACGTCTACGGCGCGGGCCTTGGCGGCGTGGCCTACAACCCGGTTCTGGGCTGCATCGACCCGTCCAGCGTCTACCTGAAGGGCTGACAAACCCCGGAGTCGGCCTCCGGGCCGACTCCCCCCGGGCGGGGTCACCTGATCGGGTGACCCTGCCCGGGCCGCGTGTCGACTCCACGTGACCCGTGGGTCGCACACTCCACGACGTGGCCGCCGCAGGCGCCCTCACTTCGGAAGAGCTTCATTCCATGCTCCGATTTCTCATCCGCCGGGCGCTCGGCGCGATCGTCATCATTCTGCTGCTGATCTGCCTCACGTACTTCGCCTTCTTCTCCCTCGCGGTGGACCCGGCGCAGCTGGCCTGCCCGCCGAAGTCGTGCACGCCTGAGCTGCTGGCGCAGATCCGCTCCAACATGCACCTCAACCTGCCGATCTACCAGCAGTTCTGGAACTACCTCAGCGGGCTCTTCGTCGGCCAGGACCTCGGGCAGCTCGGCCACTGCGCCGCTCCCTGCTTCGGCTACTCCTACAACTCCCAGCGGTTCGTCTGGGACGAGATCTCCGCCAACTACCCGGCCACCTTCGTGCTGGCCATCGGCGGCGCGGTCGTCTTCCTCGCCATCGGTGTCGGCCTGGGCATGCTCTCCGCCTGGAAGCAGGGCACCATGCTGGACCGGGTCGCCAGCTCCATCTCGCTGATCGGCCAGTCGACCCAGATCTACTTCGTCGGCCCGCTGGCCATGGCGCTCTTCGTCTACAACCTGCAGTGGCTGGGCATTCCGAAGTACGTGCCGTTCACCCAGGACCCGGTCGGCTGCTTCACGGGCATGCTGCTGCCGTGGCTGGTCATGTCGATCATCTTCTGGGCCAACTACACCCGCCAGGTCCGCTCGCTGATGCTCGAGCAGCTCTCCGAGGACCACATCCGGGCCGCCCGCGCCAAGGGCATGTCCAACCGCTACGTCTGGTGGCGCTACGCGCTGCGCGGTGCGATGGCCCCGATCATCACCATCTTCGGCATCGACCTCGGCTCGGTCTTCTCCGGCGCCATCATCACCGAGTACACCTTCAGCATCCAGGGCCTGGGCTTCCTCGCCGTCAAGTCGGTCAACAACGCCGACCTGTACCTGGAGCTGGGCGTGCTGATCTTCAGCTCGGTCGCGATCCTGCTCTTCAACATCGTCGTCGACGCTGCTTACGCTCTCCTCGACCCCCGGGTGCGGCTGGCATGACCCCGTCCGTATCCATGCCCGTCCCGCACCACCCCGCCCCCGAGGAGATCCGACCGTGAGCACCCTCACCAAGTCCGAGTCCGGCACCGCACCCAAGGCCGGCTCCGCGTTCCTCTCGGTGCACGACCTGCAGGTCCGCTTCCGCACCGAGGACGGCATCGTCAAGGCCGTCAACAACCTCACCTTCGACCTGGAGAAGGGCAAGACCCTCGGCATCGTCGGTGAGTCGGGCTCCGGCAAGTCGGTGTCCAACCTGGCCGTGATGGGCCTGCACAACCCGCGCAACACCACCATCGAGGGCTCAATCACCCTCGACGGCCAGGACCTGCTCAGGGCCTCCCAGAAGGACCTCGAGAAGCTCCGCGGCAACAAGATGGCGATGATCTTCCAGGACGCGCTCGCCGCGCTGTCGCCGTACTACACGATCGGCCGGCAGATCGCCGAGCCGTTCATGAAGCACACCGGCGCCAGCAAGAAGGAGGGCCGGGACCGCGCCATCGAGATGCTCCGCCGCGTGGGCATCCCGCAGCCGCAGACCCGGGTCGACGACTTCCCGCACCAGTTCTCCGGCGGTATGCGCCAGCGCGCGATGATCGCCATGGCGCTGGTCTGCGACCCCGAGCTGCTGATCGCCGACGAGCCCACCACCGCGCTGGACGTGACCGTCCAGGCCCAGATCGTCGACCTGCTGAAGGACCTCCAGCAGGAGAGCGGCACCTCGATCATCTTCATCACCCACGACCTCGGCGTGATCCGCGAGATCGCCGACGACGTGCTGGTGATGTACGCCGGTCGGGCCGTCGAGCGCGGCACCATGCGCGAGGTCCTCAAGAGCTCCCAGCACCCGTACGGCTGGGGCCTGCTCAGCTCCATCCCGCGGATCAACGCCTCGGTCGACATCCCGCTGATGCCGATCCCGGGCACCCCGCCGTCCCTGCTGAACCCGCCCGCCGGCTGCGCCTTCAACCCGCGCTGCGCGTACCGTGAGCTGGTGCCGGGTGACAAGTGCGAGACCGAGCGCCCGCCGCTCGCGCCGGCCAACGGCCACCTGTCGGCCTGCCACCTCACGGATGAGCAGAAGCAGTCCATCCTCACCGAGCAGATCCTGCCCCGGCTGAGCAGCTGATCCTCGGTAACGGAGTCAAGGAAATCCCATGAGCGCAGAGCAGACCTCGCTGACCAAGGCCAAGGAGACGCCGGCGGCCTCCGGCTCTCCCCTGCTGGAGGTCACCGGCCTCACCAAGCACTTCCCGGTGATGGGCGGCTTCCCGTTCAAGCGCCAGGTCGGCGCGGTGCAGGCGGTCGACAACGTGAGCTTCACCGTGGGCGCGGGCGAGAGCCTGGGCCTGGTCGGTGAGTCCGGCTGTGGCAAGTCGACCACCGGTCGCCTGGTCACCCGGCTCTACGAGCCGACCAGCGGCAGCATCAAGTACCTCGGCCAGGACATCACCCACGCCGGCCGCAAGGAGCTGGCGCCGATCCGGTCCGAGATCCAGATGATCTTCCAGGACCCGTACTCCTCGCTGAACCCGCGGCACACCGTCGGCACCATCATCACCAACCCGATGGAGATCAACGGGATCAACCCGCCCGGTGGCCGGGACGCCCGGGCCAAGGAGCTCCTGGAGATCGTCGGTCTCAACCCGGAGCACTTCAACCGGTTCCCGCACGAGTTCTCCGGCGGTCAGCGCCAGCGCATCGGTGTCGCCCGCGCGCTCGCGCTCAACCCGAAGCTGATCGTCGCCGACGAGCCGGTCTCCGCGCTCGACGTGTCGATCCAGGCGCAGGTCGTCAACCTGCTCCAGGGGCTGCAGCGCGAACTGGGCATCGCGTTCGTCTTCATCGCCCACGACCTCTCGATCGTGCGGCACTTCTCGCAGCGCGTCGCGGTGATGTACCTGGGCAAGGTGGTCGAGATCGCCGACCGCGACTCGCTCTACAGCAGCCCGCGCCACCCGTACACCCACGCGCTGCTGTCGGCGGCCCCGGACGCCGACCCGGACAACGCCGCCGCCGAGCGCATCCGGCTCACCGGCGACGTGCCGTCGCCGCTCAACCCGCCGTCCGGCTGCCGGTTCCGCACCCGCTGCTGGAAGGCGCAGGAGAAGTGCGCCACGGAGGAGCCGCCGCTGATCCAGCTGGCCGGCAACGCCGAAGGCCACCTGACCGCCTGCCACTTCCCGGAGGACGGCAGCTCCAAGCCCGTCGGCGCCAGCTCGGTGCCGAAGGCCCGCGACGCGGCCGAGCTCAAGCCGAAGGCCGCGAAGGCCGAGGGCACGCCGAAGGCCGAGGGCACGCCGAAGGCCGCGAAGGCCGGTGCCAAGGCTGAGGGCAAGGCCGAGGCTGAGGGCAAGACCGAGGGCAAGGCTGAGGGCAAGGCCGAGGCTGAGGGCAAGACCGAGGGCAAGGCTGAGGCCAAGACCGACGCCAAGGCCGACGCCAAGGCCAAGGGCGAGAAGTCCGAGGACTGATCAGGCCAGGGAAGCGCAGGGCCCCTCCCGTCCTCGGGAGGGCCCTGCGCCTTTTCAACTCTGCCCGTCGCCCGGCTCCTCCCCAGGAGCGGTCCCCTTCTCCGGGGGACCCGCACCGGTGTCACGTTCCTCCATCGGAGGCGCCCCGGTCTCCCGCTCCGCCGCACTCTGCTCAATCTCGCGCTCCACCGCGCTCTGCTCCACCTCCCGCTCCGCCGCACTCTGCTCCACCTCCCGCTCCGCCGCACTCTGCTCCACCTCCCGCTCCGCCGCACTCTGCTCCACCTCGCCCTCCACCGCACTCTGCTCGACCTCACCCTCCGCCGCGCTCTGCTCCACCTCGCGCTCCGCCGCGCTCTGCTCGATCTCGCGCTCCGCCGCGCTCTGCTCAATCTCGCGCTCTGCTGCGAAGTGACACGCCGAGTCGTGCGCGGCCAGTCCGGTCAGCCAGGAGGGGCGGGCCAGCAGCGGCTCCTCGATGGCGCACTTCTCCTGGGCCTTCCAGCAGCGGGTGCGGAACCGGCAGCCCGATGGCGGGTTGGCGGGTGACGGGACGTCGCCGACCAGCACGATCCGGTCCCGGGCCTCCCGTGCGACCGGGTCGGGGACGGGCACGGCGGAGAGCAGCGCCTGGGTGTACGGGTGGGTCGCATGCTCGTAGATCTCCAGATCGGTGCCCATTTCCACCAGCTTGCCCAGGTACATCACGCCGACCCGGTCGGAGATGTGCCGCACGATGGACAGGTCGTGGGCGATGAACATGTACGAGAGGTTGAACTCGCCCTGCAGCTGTTCCAGCAGGTTGATCACCTGGGCCTGCACCGAGACGTCCAGCGCGGAGACCGGCTCGTCGCAGATGATCACCTCGGGCTTGAGCGCCAGGCCGCGGGCGATGCCGATCCGCTGGCGCTGGCCACCGGAGAACTGGTGCGGATACCGGTTGATGTGCTCCGGGTTGAGCCCGACCACGTCCAACAGGTCCTCCACGGCCTTGCGGCGGTCGCCCTTGGGGGCCACCTCGGGGTGGATCTCGAACGGTTCGCCGATGATGTCGCCGACCGTCATCCGCGGGTTGAGCGAGGTGTACGGGTCCTGGAAGACCATCTGGATGTTGCGCCGGACCGCCTTCAGCGCCGAGCCGGTCAGCCGGGAGATCTCCTCGCCCTTGTAGCGGACCGAGCCGCTGGTGGCCGGCTCCAGGTTCATCAGCACCTTGGCGAGCGTCGACTTGCCGCAGCCGGACTCGCCCACGACGCCCAGCGTCTCACCCTTCATCAGGTCGAAGGAGACGCCGTCCACCGCCTTCACCGCGCCGACCTGCCTCTTGAAGATCACGCCCTGGGTCAGCGGGAAGTGCTTGACCAGGTTGCGGACCTCCAGGATCGGCTCGCCCTCGGTGACCGGCAGGGCGAACGCCTCCTCCTCCGGCCGGGTCGCGTCGGTCGCGGTCGCTCCGTCATTCGCCATGGAGCGTCTCCTTCCAGAAGTGGCAGGCGCTGGCCCGGCCGGGCACGGGGGTGCCCGTCTCGTCCGTCACCTCGAAGAGCGGCGGATCCACCTCCCGACAGATGGTCCGGGCCCGGGGGCAGCGCGGGTGGAACGGGCAGCCCGGCGGGATCCGCAGCAGGTTGGGCGGCAGGCCCTTGATCGCGTAGAGCTCCAGGCCCTTCTGGTCCAGCCGCGGGATCGACTGCAGCAGGCCCTCGGTGTACGGGTGCGCGGGGCCGGCGTACAGCCCGTGCACCGGGGCGGTCTCCACGATGCGTCCCGCGTACATCACCGCGATCTTGTCCGCCACGTCGGCGACCACCCCGAGGTCGTGGGTGATCAGGATCAGGCCCATGTGGTACTCGTCCTGGAGCTCCGCCAGCAGGTCCATCACCTGGGCCTGGACCGTGACGTCCAGTGCGGTGGTCGGCTCGTCGGCGATGATCAGGTCCGGCTGCAGGGCCAGCGCCATGGCGATCATGATGCGCTGGCGCATGCCGCCGGAGAACTGGTGCGGGTAGTCGCCGACCCGCTCCTTGGCGGCCGGGATGCGCACCCGCTGCATCAGCTCGACCGCCTTCTCCCTGGCCTCCTTGCGGGAGGTCCCGTGGTGCACCCGGAACATCTCGCCCAGCTGGGCGCCGACGGTGTGCACCGGGTTGAGCGCGGAGAGCGCGTCCTGGAAGATCATCGCGACCTGGGCACCACGGACCTTGCGGCGCTCCTCCTTCCCCATGGTCAGCAGGTCGCGCCCCTTGAAGACGATCTGACCGTCGGTCACGAAACCGGGCGGACTGTCGAGGATGCCCATCACGGCCTGCGCGGAGACCGACTTGCCGGAGCCCGACTCGCCCAGGATGGCCAGCGTCTCACCCGCCCAGACCGAGTAGTTCACCCCGTTGACCGCCTTGGCCACCCCTTCCCTGGTGCGGAACTCCACCCTGAGGTCGCGGACTTCGAGCAGCGGACCGGTTCCGGTGCCCGCCCTGCCCGCACGCGGCTGTGCACTGGTGCTGCTGGTGCTCATCGCTGGTGCCCTCTCTCAGCGCAGCTTGGGGTCGAGGGCGTCGCGGACCGCGTCGCCGAGCATGATGAAGGCGAGCACCGTGATGCTGAGCGCGCCGGCCGGGAAGAGCAGCATGTGCGGCGCCACGCTGAAGGAGTCGGAGGCCGCCGAGATGTCGATGCCCCAGGAGACGGTCGGCGGTCTGAGGCCGACGCCGAGGTAGCTCAGGGTGGCTTCCAAGGCGATGTAGGTGCCGAGCGCGATGGTGGCGACCACGATGATCGGCGCGACCGCGTTGGGCAGGATGTGCCGCAGCATCAGGCGGTTGTTGCTCGCGCCCAGCGCCCGGGCCGCCGTCACGTAGTCCTGCTCCTTGGCGGTGATCACTGCGCCGCGCCCGATGCGGGCGAGCTGCGGCCAGCCCAGCACCACGATGAAGGCCACCACGATCCAGATCGACTTGTTCTTGATCACGGAGAGGAAGACCAGGCCGCCCAGGAGGATCGGGATGCCGAAGAAGATGTCGGCGACCCTGGAGATCACCGAGTCGGGCCAGCGGCCGAAGAAGCCGGCCACCCCGCCCAGCACGGTGCCGACGAGCGCCGCGCCGACGGTGGCGCAGACGCCGACCGTGATCGAGGCCCGGGCGCCGTAGACAGTGCGGGCGTAGACGTCGCAGCCCTGGGTGTCGAAGCCGAACGGATGTCCGCCGGTGGGACCCAGCTGGGACTTGGACAGGTCGCAGTTGAGCGGGTTGGTCGAGGTCATCATGCTCGGGAAGATCGCCACCAGCACCAGGAAGACGATCAGGAGACTGGAGACGATGAAGATCGGATTGGTCCGCAGGTCCCGCCAGGCGTCCTGCCAGAGGCTGCGCGGCACCACCCGCTCGTCGGCCGACGGCGCCTCCGGATGGTCGGCGAGGCGTTCGCCCTTGACTAACGTCTCACCTTCCATGGTCCCGAGGTCGAACTGCCGGTTCTCGATCGCACTCTGCATCTCCTCCTCTTCGGTACCGGCCCCGGCCATCGGATCCGCTTCGTTGTACTTCTCCTGATCAGGCATACCGGATCCTCGGGTCCAGGACCGCGTAAAGCAGGTCGACGAGCAGATTGGCCAGCAGGAAGATGATGATCAGGACGGTCACGAAGCCGACCACGGTGTTGGTGCTCTGCCGCACGATCCCCTGGTAGAGGGCGTAGCCGACACCGTGGATGTTGAAGATCCGCTCGGTGACCAGGGCACCGCCCATGAGGGCGCCCAGGTCGGTGCCGAGGAAGGTGACCACCGGGATCAGGGAGTTGCGCAGCAGGTGGTTGACCACCACCCGGTGCCTCGGCAGGCCCTTGGCCACCGCGGTGCGCACGAAGTCGGCCCGGGAGTTCTCCGCGACCGTGGTCCGGGTCAGCCGGGCGACGTAGGCGAGCGAGACCGAGGCCAGCACGATGCCGGGCAGGATCAGCGACCTCAGGGTGACGTCGAAGCCGACCGTGGCCGGCAGCACCCCCCACCTCACCCCGACCAGGTACTGCAGCACGTAGCCGGTGACGAAGACCGGGATCGAGATCACCACCAGGGTGAGGATCAGGACCGAGCTGTCCGCGAGCCGTCCCCGGCGCAGGCCGCTGAGCAGCCCGAGACCGATGCCGAAGATCACCTCGATGGTGAAGGCGACGGCCGTGAGCTTGAGCGTGGTCGGATAGGCGGCGGCCAGCTGCGAGGTGACGGTCTGGCCGGTGAAGGTGGTGCCGAAGTCCCACCGGAAGAGCCGGCCCATGTACAGCACGTACTGCTTCCAGAGCGGGTCGTTCAGGTTGTACTGGGCCCGGATCTGGGCGGCGACCGCCGGATCCGGCGCCCGGTCGCCGAAGAGCGCGTTCACCGGGTCGCCGAGCGCGTGCACCATGACGAAGATCAGGAAGGTGGACCCGATGAACACCGGGATCATCTGGAGCAGGCGCCTCAGGACGTAGCTTCCCATGCGCGTACCTCCCACTGGGTCGGCGAGCCGCGGCGGCCGGCTCCGCCCGGGAGCCGGCCGCCGCCACCCGACTAACTGACGGTGATCTGCCAGTAGACCGGGACGCTGAACGGGTCGAGCGTCACGTTGTTCACGTGGCTGGACCAGGCAACGGTGCCGTTCTGGTACCAGAGCGGGATCGCCGGCACGTCGGTGACCAGCATCTTCTCGGCGGTCTGGAAGTCGGTGACCGCGGTGGCCTGGTTGGGCTCGGCGTTGGCGGTGTTCACCTGGGCGTCGAAGGCCGGGTTGTTGTAGTGCGAGTCGTTGGAGGACCCGTCCGTCGTGTACACCGGCTGCAGGAAGTCCTGGATCAGCGGGTAGTCCATCTGCCAGCCGGTCCGGAAGGGGCCGTTCATCTTCTTGCCGGTGATCTGGTTGCGGAAGTCCGCGAAGGTGCCGACCGGGTTGCCGACGCAGGCGCTGTTGTTGCCCAGCACCTGGTTGATGCTGTTGCAGGTGGCGTCGACCCAGTCCTTGTTGCCGCCGTCGGCGTTGTAACTGATGGTCAGCTGACCGCCGGGGATGCCGCCGCCCTGCTGGATCAGCTGCTTGGCCATGGTCGGGTTGTAGGTGCACAGCTGGCCGCAGAGGCCCTCCTTGAAGCCGCCGGTCGTGCCCAGCACCGGGGAGGTCCAGTCGCTGGCCGGGGTCCGGGTGTTGGTGAAGATGTTCTTCACGATGGTGGGCCGGTCGATCGCCATGGAGATGCCCTGGCGGACCAGCTTGGCGTTCGGCGTGCTCCACTGGGGCTGGTAGAGCGGGAACGAGATGGTCTGGATGATGCCGGCCGGGGTGTTCAGGAAGCGGCCGCCGCTTGGTCCGCTCGCCAGGGTCTTCAGCGCCGTGGTGGAGAGCGTGTTGTCCACGTCCAGCGCGCCCGACTGCAGGTCGGAGTAGGCCGCGTTGGGGTCGGTGTAGACGGTGAGCGTGATGCCGCCGTTCCTCGGCTTCTCGGTGCCGCTGTAGTCCGGGTTCGGCACCAGCTGCATCTGCTGGCTCCGGGTGTACGACTGGATCATGTACGGCCCGTTGCCGATCGGCTTGTTCAGGTAGGCGGCGTGGTTGCTGAAGAAGCTCGCCGGCAGCGGGTAGTAGGCGCTGTAGCCCAGGGTCGCCGGCCAGGTGGAGAACTTCTGGGTGAGCGCGACCGTGAAGGTGTTGTCGTCGACCACCTTGAGGCCGGACATGGTCTGCGCGGTCGGCGAACCGCTGGCCGGCGCCACCTGGTCGTAGCCCTGGATGTAGGAGAAGAAGCTGCTGTTGACCTGCTTGTTGGTGGAGAGCGCCCCGTAGTTCCAGGCGTTGACGTAGGAGGAGGCGGTGACCGTGGTGCCGTCGCTGAACTTCCACCCCGGCTTCAGCTTCACCGTCCAGTTCTGCTGGTCGGAGGAGGTGATCGAGTCGGCGTTGGCGTTGCTGGGCGCGCTGGTCTTGGGGTCGTACTGGACCAGACCGGCGAAGATCATGTTCATCACCGCGCCGCCGTTCACCTCGTTGGTGTTCGCCGGCTCCAACGGGTTCTGCGGGTCGCCCCACCAGGCCCGGACGACGCCACCGGACGACGTGCCGCCACTGCTGCTGCCGCCGCCGCAGCCGGTGGCCGCCACGGCCACCGAGGTGACGGCGATCACCGCCCAGCGGATCCGCTTGGCTGCGCGCATGGATGTCCCTCCTACTGGGGTGTGTGGTGCATCACACCCCATTCGAAGGTCCCCACTGCGGCGGCGCACCCGCAGCGGCCCCTAAAGAGCCCTCGGTACGGCCGAACGGATGCCTGAAAAGCCGTCAGCCGGCCCCCGTGGAACGGGGACCGGCTGACGGGTGGTCAGTTGGGCCGCGTCAGGCCTTCTTGGCCCGGGAGGCGGACCGGCCGCGCTCCTTCTGGTCCAGCACCACCTTGCGGATGCGGACCGTCTCCGGGGTCACCTCGATGCACTCGTCCTCGCGGCAGAACTCCAGCGACTGCTCCAGCGAGAGCTTGCGCGGCGGCACGATGGACTCCGCCACATCGGCCGTGGAGGAGCGCATGTTGGTGAGCTTCTTCTCCTTGGTGATGTTGACGTCCATGTCGTCGGAGCGGGAGTTCTCACCGACGATCATGCCCTCGTAGACCTCGGTGCCGGGCTCGCAGAAGAGCACGCCGCGCTCCTGCAGGTTGGTCATCGCGAAGGCGGTCACCACGCCGGCCCGGTCCGCGACCAGCGAGCCGTTGTTGCGGGTGGTCAGGGTGCCGAACCAGGGCTCGTGGCCCTCGTGGATCGAGTGGGCGATGCCGGTGCCGCGGGTGTTGGTCAGGAACTCGGTGCGGAACCCGATCAGGCCGCGGGACGGCACCACGAACTCCATCCGGACCCAGCCGGAGCCGTGGTTGGACATGTTGTCCATCCGGCCCTTGCGGATGCCCATCATCTGGGTGACGGCACCCATGTGCTCCTCGGGCACGTCCACGGTGAGGCGCTCGACCGGCTCGTGGGTCTTGCCGTTGACCTCCTTGGTGACCACCTGCGGCTTGCCGACGGTCAGCTCGAAGCCCTCGCGGCGCATGGTCTCGATCAGGATGGCCAGCGCCAGCTCACCGCGGCCCTGCACCTCCCAGGCGTCCGGGCGCTCGGTGTCCAGCACCCGCAGCGAGACGTTACCGATCAGCTCGCGGTCCAGGCGGTCCTTCACCTGGCGGGCCGTCACCTTGCGGTCCACCTTGGCACCGGACTTGGCGTCCGCGCCCTTGCCGGAGCCGCCCTTGCCGACCAGCGGCGAGGTGTTGGTGCCGATGGTCATCGAGATGGCCGGCTCGTCCACCGTGATCAGCGGCAGCGCGATCGGGTTCTCCGGGTCGGCCAGGGTCTCGCCGATCATGATGTCGGCGATGCCGGAGACGGCGCAGATGTCACCGGGACCGGCCTGCTCGGCGGGCTTGCGGGTGAGCGCCTCGGTCATCAGCAGCTCGCTGATCCGGACGTTCTGGACCGAGCCGTCGCGCTTGATCCAGGCGACCGTCTGGCCCTTCTTGAGGTAGCCCTGCTCGACCCGGAGCAGCGCGATGCGGCCGAGGAAGTTGTCCGCGTCCAGGTTGGTGACGTGGGCCTGCAGCGGGGCGTCCTCGTCGTAGCCGGGGGCCGGGACGTGCTCCAGCAGGGTGGAGAAGAACGGCTCCAGGCTGTCGCTGTCGGCCGGCACGGTGCCGTTCTCCGGCTTGGTCAGCGAGGCGATGCCGTCACGGGCGCAGGCGTAGACGATCGGGAACTCGATCTGGTCCTCGTCCGCGTCCAGGTCCAGGAACAGGTCGTAGGTCTCGTTGACGACCTCGTCGATCCGGGCGTCCGGACGGTCGGTCTTGTTGATGCAGAGGATCACCGGCAGCTTGGCCTGCAGGGCCTTGCGCAGCACGAAGCGGGTCTGCGGCAGCGGACCCTCGGAGGCGTCCACCAGCAGCACCACCGCGTCGACCATGGACAGGCCGCGCTCGACCTCGCCGCCGAAGTCGGCGTGGCCGGGGGTGTCGATGATGTTGATGGTGATGGGCTCGCCACCGCCCTTGGGGTGGTACTTGACCGCGGTGTTCTTGGCGAGAATGGTGATGCCCTTCTCGCGCTCGAGGTCGTTGGAGTCCATCATGCGGTCGTCGAGCTGCTGGTGAGCCGCGAAGGCGCCGGCCTGCTTGAGCATCGCGTCGACCAGGGTCGTCTTCCCGTGGTCGACGTGGGCGACGATGGCGACGTTGCGGATGTCATTGCGCGTGGGCATGCGGAGCGAACTCTCCCGGAGTCGTGGGTTGTGGCGCCCCGGTGCATTCCCTGACCGGTCCACCTGCCGGGCGGCACATGCCACGGCTTGTCCTATGGTACGTGGCCGGGGTGCCGAACTGCTCAGCAGGCGATGATCACCGCTCAGCGCAGGAAGCCGAGATCCTGGTAGCGGGGCCAGCCGAAGCCGTACGCTCCGGCGCCGGCCACCCCGGTGCGCACCGCGACCAGCTCGGGGCGCTGGTAGAGCGGGACCGAGTGGCCGATCTCCCAGATCCGCGCGTCGGCCTCCTGGAGCAGGGCGGTCTGCCGGGCCTGGTCGGGCTCGGCGGCGGCCTTGTCGAACAGTCCGTCGATCTCGTCGGTGCCGATGCCCGCGTAGTTGAGGCCGGGCAGCGGGCGGCCGTCCGGGCCCGGGCTCGGCTTGGCGTAGAGCGGGCGCTCGTCCACGGCCGGGAAGGCGGTGGCCGGCCAGGAGACCAGCGCCAGGTCCCAGTCGCCGGCCGCCAGGTGGTCGTGGACGAAACCGGCCACCGGCAGCGCCCTGGCGTGCAGCGCCACGCCGTGCGGGGCGAGCTGGGCGGTCAGCGCGTCGGCCGTGCGGCGGGCGGCGGCCGAGTCGTCCGGGTAGACCAGGTCCAGGTCGAGGTGGAGCGCCTTGACGCTGCTGCCGAGGACCGTGCCGTTGTCCCGGTAGCCGGCCTGGTCGGCCATCAGCAGGTGGTTGCCGAGCGGCACCGCGGCCAGGCCCAGCGGGCCCAGCGCCGCCCGGGCCAGCTTGCCGCGGTCCACCAGGGCGGCGAGCGCGCGGCGCACCGCCAGGTCGGTCAGCGGGCCGCGGGTGCCGTTCAGGGTGAGCTGGGTGAAGGACGGGGCGGCCGCGCGGTGCAGGGTGATGCCGGGCAGCGCCTCGGCCCGGCGCAGGGCCTGGGTGGCCGAGTCGAGGGCGTCGGCGGACCTGGCGGTCGGCGGGTGGTCGACGGTGCCCTCCAGGGCGGCCACGTCGACCTGCTGGGCCTGCAGGGCGGCCAGCCGGTCGGGCGTGGCCAGGAAGTCGATCCGGTCGACCTTGGGCCGCTCGCCCCACCAGCGCGGGTTGCGCAGCACGGTCGCCCTGCCGCCCTTGGCGTCCAGGGTGGCGAGGGTGAACGGGCCCGCGGTCCTCCCCTGCCCCCCGGCCGGGTAGAGCGGGCTGAAGAGCGCCCGCCACTGGGCGTACGGCCGCCGGAAGACCACCTTCACCTGGTGCGGGTCGGCGCCCGGCGTGATCGACTCGATGGCGCCGTAGCCGGGCTGGCCGGCCCGCAGCGCGTTCCACTGCACGGTGAAGTCGGCCGCACCCAGTGGGGTGCCGTCGCTCCAGACCGCCTTGGGGTTGAGCCGGTAGGTGACGGTGCGGCCGGTCACCTCGGCGCCGGCCAGGTAGTCGGGATCGGCCACCGGGCGGGCGTGCTCGTCCAGCCGGTAGAGGCTCGGCAGCACCGCGTGGGCGATCAGCGCGGTGTCCGGCGGGGCGTCGGCGCTGTAGACGTTCAGGTCGCCCGGCACCGCGTCGACCGCCCAGCGCAGGGTGCCGCCGTCGCGCACGGCGCTGCGGTCGGCCCGGGTCAGATCGGCGGCGGTCGGCGCCGGCGCGGCCGGACCCGACGATCCGGAGCACCCCGTCAGGGTGCCGAGCACCAGCAGCGCGGCGAGCAGACGTTTCATGCGGACACTCAACTCCACCGTGCCATCGAAAAGCTGACGGCACGACAAGCTGACACCCCTTCGGCGCAACGAACTCCGGTCAGAACCCTTCCGCGACTTTGTGATCAAGGTCACACTTCCAGAATGGCCACAATGACCAAACGTGCGGTCATCGCGGACCGCACCCTGCGCACCGATGCCTGGTGGCTGCCCCAGCTGGCCACCGCGCTGGGCCTGCTGCTCTTCGTCGGCTACTCGACCTGGCGGGCGTTCGCCGGCGCCGACTACTACGCGGCGCCCTACGTCTCGCCGTTCTACTCCCCGTGCCTGGCGGCGAACTGCCTGCCGATGCGCGGCGGGGCCGACTGGGCGGTGTTCGGCGACTGGTGGCGGCTCTCCCCCGCCCTGCTGGTGCTGATCTTCCCGCTCGGCTTCCGGCTGACCTGCTACTACTACCGCAAGGCGTACTACCGCGCTTTCTGGTCCTCCCCGCCGGCCTGCGCGGTGGCCGAGCCGCACGCCCGCTACACCGGCGAGTCCCGGTTCCCGCTGGTGCTGCAGAACCTGCACCGCTACTTCTTCTACCTGGCCGTGCCGGTCGCCGGGATCCTCAGCTACGACGCCGTGCTGGCCTTCAGGGACGGCGCCGGGCGCTGGGGCCACGCCGGCCTCGGCACCCTGGTGCTGCTGGTGAACGTGCTGCTGATCTGGGCGTACACCCTCTCCTGCCACTCCTGCCGGCACATCGTGGGCGGGCGGCTCAAGCACTTCTCCCGGCACCCGGTGCGCTACCGGGCCTGGCTGCTGGTCGGCCGGCTCAACGCCCGCCACATGCAGCTCGCCTGGTGCTCGTTGTTCTCGGTCGGTCTCGCCGACCTCTACGTCTACCTGGTCGCGTCGGGCACCTTCGCCGACCCGCGGTTCTTCTGAGGGAGCGTTGGATGGAGCAGTACGACGTCGTGGTGGTCGGCGCCGGCGGGGCCGGGCTGCGGGCCGCGATCGAGGCCCGCGAGCAGGGCGCCCGGGTCGCGGTGGTCTGCAAGTCGCTGTTCGGCAAGGCGCACACCGTGATGGCCGAGGGCGGCATCGCCGCCTCGATGGGCAACGTCAACAGCGGCGACAACTGGCAGGTGCACTTCCGCGACACCATGCGCGGCGGCAAGTTCCTCAACCACCCGCGGATGGCCGAGCTGCACGCCAAGGAGGCACCCGAGCGGGTCTGGGAGCTGGAGACCTGGGGCGCGCTCTTCGACCGCACCGCCGACGGCCGGATCTCGCAGCGCAACTTCGGCGGCCACGAGTACCCCAGGCTCGCCCACGTCGGCGACCGCACCGGCCTGGAGCTGATCCGCACCCTGCAGCAGAAGGTGGTCGCGCTGCAGCAGGCCGACCACCGCGAGACCGGCGACCACGAGTGGGGCCTGAAGGTCTTCCAGGAGTACACGGTCACCCGCATCCTGAAGGAGCACGGCGCGGCGGACGGCGGGCGGGTGGCCGGGGTGTTCGGCTACGCCCGGGAGAGCGGCGAGTTCTTCGCCATCGCCGCGCCCGCCGTGGTGCTGGCCACCGGCGGCATCGGCAAGTCGTTCAAGGTGACCTCCAACTCCTGGGAGTACACCGGCGACGGGCACGCGCTGGCGCTGCTGGCCGGTGCCCGGCTGCTCAACATGGAGTTCATCCAGTTCCACCCGACCGGCATGGTCTGGCCGCCCTCGGTGAAGGGGATCCTGGTCACCGAGTCGGTCCGCGGTGACGGCGGGGTGCTGCGCAACAGCGAGGGCCGCCGGTTCATGTTCGACCACGTGCCGGACGTCTTCCGGGCCCAGTACGCGCAGACCGAGGCGGAGGCCGACCGCTGGTACACCGACCCCGACCACAACCGCCGCCCGCCCGAGCTGCTCCCCCGCGACGAGGTGGCCCGGGCCATCAACGCCGAGGTCAAGGCGGGCCGCGGCACCGAGCACGGCGGCGTCCACCTGGACGTCTCGTCCCGGCTGCCGGCCGAGGAGATCGTCCGCCGGCTGCCGTCGATGCACCACCAGTTCCTGGAGCTGGCCGATGTGGACATCACCCGGGAGCCGATGGAGGTCGGGCCCACCTGCCACTACGTGATGGGCGGCGTGGAAGTGGATCCGGACACCGCCGCCAGCCCGGCCGTGCCCGGGCTCTACGCGGCCGGCGAGGTGGCCGGCGGGATGCACGGCGCCAACCGGCTGGGCGGCAACTCGCTCTCCGACCTGCTGGTCTTCGGCCGCCGCGCCGGGCTGCACGCGGCCCGCTACGCCGCCGCGCTGACCGAGCGGCCGCAGCCCGCCGCCGAGCAGCTGGACGCGGCCCGCGCCGAGGCGGTGGCCCCGTTCGGCGAGGGCACCGAGCACCCGTACGCGCTCCACCAGGAGCTGCAGCAGACCATGAACGACCTGGTGGGGATCATCCGCCGGGCCGGTGAGATGAAGCAGGCGCAGGACCGGCTGGCGGTGCTGCGGCGGCGGGCCGAGCAGGTCGGCGTCGAGGGCCACCGCCAGTTCAACCCCGGCTGGCACCTGGCCCTGGACCTGCGCAACATGCTGCTGGTCTCGGAGTGCGTGGCGAAGGCGGCGCTGCTGCGCCGGGAGAGCCGCGGCGGGCACACCCGGGAGGACTGGCCGGCCATGGACCGCGACTGGCGGCGCAGCAACCTGGTCTGCGCCCTGGTGGACGGGGGCATCGAGGTGCGGCGGCAGCCGCTGCCGCCGCTGCGGGCCGACCTGATGGCCCTGTTCGACCGCACGGAGCTGGCGAAGTACTTCACCCCGGAGGAGCTGGCCGATGAGCAGTCTTGAGTTCCGGATCTGGCGCGGCGAGGCGGGCGAGGGCGGCTTCGTCTCCTACCGGGTGGAGGTCAACGACGGCGAGGTGGTGCTGGACCTGGTGCACCGGCTGCAGGCCACCCAGGCGCCGGACCTGGCGGTGCGGTGGAACTGCAAGGCGGGCAAGTGCGGTTCGTGCAGCGCCGAGGTGAACGGGCGGCCGCGGCTGCTCTGCATGACCCGGATGTCCACGCTGCCGCCCGACCGGCCGGTGGTGCTGACCCCGCTGCGGGCCTTCCCGTCGATCCGCGACCTGGTGACGGACGTCGGCTTCAACTACGCCAAGGCGCGCGAGGTGCCGTCCTTCGTGCCGCCGCCGGGGCTGGCGCCGGGCGAGTACCGGATGGCGCAGCAGGACGTGGCGCGCTCGCAGGAGTTCCGCAAGTGCATCGAGTGCTTCCTCTGCCAGGACACCTGCCACGCGGTGCGCGACCACGAGGAGAACAAGGGCGCGTTCGCCGGGCCCCGGTTCCTGATGCGGCTGGCGGAGCTGGACATGCACCCGCTGGACGCCGCTCCGGACCGCAAGCGGGACGCGCAGGAGGTGCACGGCCTGGGCTACTGCAACATCACCAAGTGCTGCACGGAGGTGTGCCCGGAGCACATCAGGATCACCGACAACGCGCTGATCCCGCTCAAGGAGCGGGTGGCCGACCGCAAGTACGACCCGCTGGTCTGGCTGGGGTCGAAGATCGGTCGGCGACCGAAGGACTGACGTCCGGTCAGAGCGAGAGCTCGAACCAGACGATCTTCCCGTGCGGGGTGCGGCGGCTGCCCCAGCGTTCGGCCAGCAGGCTGACCAGCTGGAGGCCGCGGCCGCCCTCGTCGGTCTCCTGGGCGCGGCGCTGCCGGGGCTGGGCGTAGCCGTCGTCCCAGACCTCGCAGACCACCGCGGTGTCCTTGAGCAGCCGCAGCCGGATCTCGCCCCGGCCGTGCCGCAGCGCGTTGGTGACCAGCTCGCTGACCAGCAGCTCGGTGGTGTCCACCAGCTCGTCCAGGCCGCGCACCCGCAGCCAGCCGCAGGCCAGTTCGCGGGCCTTGGCCACCGAGGTGGGCTCCGGCGGCAGCCGCCAGTCGCCGACCGCCTCCTCGTCGAAGGCCCGCACCCGGGCCATCAGCAGTGCGATGTCGTCCTCGCCGTGGTGCGGGTCGAGCTCGTTGAGCACCTGGTCGCAGAGGGTCTCCAGGACCGGGCCGCCGTTCTGCAGGGCGGTCCGGAAGGCCAGCAGGCCCTCGTCCAGCTGGTGCTTGCGGGACTCCACCAGGCCGTCGGTGTAGAGGCCGAGCAGCGCGCCGTCCGGCAGCACCAGGGTGACCTCCTCGAACGGCTCTCCGCCCACGCCGAGCGGCAGGCCGGGCGGCACGTCCAGCATCCGGGCCGGCTCGCCGGGGCTGAGCAGCACCGGCGGCAGGTGTCCGGCGTTGGCGAAGGTGCAGCGCCGGGTGACGGCGTCGTAGACCGCGTAGACGCAGGTCGCCAGGTAGACCTCGGCGGCCTCCTCGTCCACCGGCCGGGCCGTCGCGCCGTAGCCGGGCAGCGGGCCGGGGCCGGGGTCGCCGAGGCCTCTGGCGATGTCGTCCAGGGCGCCGAGCACTTCGGCGGGCTCCAGGTCGAGCATCGCCAAGGTCCGTACCGCCGTGCGGAGTTGACCCATTGCGACAGCGGCCCGCAGGCCGCGGCCCATGACGTCGCCGATCACCAGCGCGGTCCGGTTGCCGGGCAGCGGGATGACGTCGAACCAGTCGCCGCCGACCTCGGTGTTGTTGCTGCTGGGCCGGTAGCGGCAGGCGATCTCCAGCCCGCTGGCCTCCGGGTTGCCGGGGGGCAGCAGGCTGCGCTGCAGGATCAGGGCCCGCTCGTGCTCGCGCCGGTAGAGCCGGGCGTTGTCCACGCAGACCGCCGCCCGGGCCGCGATCTCCTCGGCGATCGCCACGTCGCGGGCGTCGAACGGCTCGCTGCCGATCGCCCGGGAGAGCTGCACCAGGCCGAGCACCACGTTCCGCGCCACCAGCGGGACCACCAGGGTGGAGCGCAGCAGCGGGTTCGGCCCGGGGTCGGGGATCGCGCTGCGGCCGGTGCGCAGGGCTCGGGCGTGCGGGGAACGCGGCGGGTAGCAGAGGGTGCCGCCCGCCTCGGCGGCGGCCAACTGGCTGCTGAAGCCGAGGTCGTCGTAGGCCGTCGGGTCGCCGCCGAGCACCGCCGTCGGATCGCCCACCACGCTGGAGACCGCGACCCGGCGCAGCTCGCCGCTGCCGTCGTAGGCGCCGCCGCCACCGCGGGCCAGGGCCGGGCCGCTCTCGCCGGAGAGCAGCGCCGAATAGAGGTCGACGGTGGCCATGTCGCAGAACTGCGGCACCACCACGTCCAGCAGTTCCTTGGCGGTGGTCTCCAGGTCGAGGGTGGAGCCGATGTGCGCGCTGGCCTCGTTGACCAGCGCCAGGTTGCGCCGCACCCCGGCGGCCTCGCGCTCGGCCACCATCCGGCTGGTGACGTCGTTGACCTGCCCGGCGACGCCGATCGGCCGGTCCCCCGGCCCGGTCAGCCGGTACAGCGAGATCGCCCAGCGGCACTCGCCGCCGTGCGGCAGCACGCCGCTGAACCGCAGGTCGACCATCGGCTCGCCGGTCTCCAGCACCTTGCGCAGCGCCGCCTGCATCCGGTCGGCCTCGCCCGGCGCGAACAGTTCGTGGGCGGTGCGGCCCGCCAGCAGCTCGGCGCTGCGGCCGACCGCCTCGGCGAACGCCGGGTTGACCCGCTGCAGCCGCAGCTGCGGGTCGAACAGGAAGAAGCCGCTGGGAGTCTGGCCGAAAACAGCCGCGGATGCGGCCAGGTCGGTCTCGATCCGGCGCAGCTTGCCGAGGTCGACGGCGAGGCAGAGGGCACCGGCGGGGCCGGCCGCCCGCTCCGAACCCGCGGCGGGCATCAGATAGATCTCGGCCAGGCTCTCGCCGCCGTCGCGGTCGCGGTAGGGGGCGGTGCCGATCCACTCCTCGCCCGCCAGGGTGCGTTCCAGCCGCTCCCGGCCGCGCCGCCAGTACTCGCGCGGCACCAGGGTGGTGACCGGGTCGGCGCCGACCACCTCGGCGGCCGGCAGCGCGAAGAAGTCGGCGGCCCGGTCGCTCCACTGGCCGATCCGCCCGTCGGCGCCGATCGCGAAGGTCGCGACCCGGATGTACTCGTAGATCGATCCCGGATCGAGTTCGCCCCAACGTGCCTGCGGCAACGGGCCCGGCGCCGGCGGCGACACCGGCGCGCCCGACTGCCCGGGCACCGCGGCATGGCCGCCGCTGCCAGTCAGCGCTTCCCGCGCCGGCATGCTGTTCAAGGACCGACCCCTCCAACCCGCGCCCATCCGGATGTCGAGAAGACCGAGTATTCATCATCCAGGGGCAAGCGCACACGCCCCTGAGATCACAACATCAAATCGAGCGGGGGTTTTTGTCACCCACCCCGCACGACCACCACGCACCCCTCGCGCCCCCGGTCCGCTCCGGTGCGCCCGCCAGGGGAGTGTCATGAACAAGTTGCAAATATTCGAATACTTGGTCGATGAATCCGCTCGATTCATCCCCGGTCCGCTTCCTTCCCCGGCAATTCCTGCTCGAACCAGACCGCCTTGCCCATTCCCTCGGCCCTGGTGCCCCAGCGCAGCGCCAACCGGTGCACCAACTCCAGGCCCCGGCCGCCCTCGTCGCCGTCGGCCGCGTGCCGCTCCCGGGGCGGGTCCGGCAGCGGATCGGAGACCTCCACCAGCAGCACCCCGCCCAGCGTGAGCCGCACCCCGATCGGGGCGCTGGCGTAGCGCACCGCGTTGGTCACCAGCTCGCTCACCAGCAGCTCGGCGGTGTCCCCCAGCTCCGCCACCCCCCACTCCCGCAGCGCCCCGCGGACCAGCCGACGGGCCCGGGAGACCGCGGCGGGCTCGGCCGGCAGCGTCCAACCGACCACCTGGGCGCCCTCCGCGCCGCGACCCAGCCGGGCCAGCAGCAGCGCCACGTCGTCCGGTTCGCGCCCCTGCTCCACGGTGTCGAGCACCGCCTCGCAGGCGTGCTGGAGCGACGGGTGCGGCTTCTCCAGCACGCCCAGCAGCCGTCCCAGGCCGACGTCGAGGTCCTTGTCGCGGGCCTCCACCAGGCCGTCCGTGCACAACGCCAGCACGCTGCCCTCCGGGACCTGCAGCTCCACCGCCTCGAACGGCACCCCGCCGACGCCGAGCGGCGCCCCCGACGGCAACTCCAGCACCCGCCCCTGACCGCCCGCCAGCGGACCGCCGCTGCGGGCCGGACCGGGGCGCGACGGACTCACCAGCACCGGCGGGATGTGCCCCGCCTTGGCCACCGTCAGCCGCCCGGCGCCCGGGTCGTAGACGGCGTAGACGCAGGTCGCCAGCAACGCCTCGTCCGGCCCCTGGGCCAGGTCGTCGGCCAGCTCGTGGACGTGCCGCAGCAGCACGGCCGGCGGCAGGTCGAGCCCGGCCAGCACCCGCACCGCGGTGCGCAGCCGGCCCATGGTGGCCGCCGCCCGCAGTCCGTGGCCCATCACGTCGCCGACCACCAGCGCGGTGCGGTCGCCGGGCAGCGGGATCACGTCGAACCAGTCGCCGCCCACCTCGGTGCCGCTGCTGCCGGGCACGTAGCGGTAGGCCACCTCCACCCCGGTGGGCTGCGGCACCTGCTGCGGCAGCAGGGTGCGCTGCAGGGTGAGCGCGGCGTTGCGCTCGCGGACGTAGAGCCGGGCGTTGTCCAGCGAACTGCCGGCCCGGTCGGCGAGCTCCACCGAGAACGCCAGGTCGTCGCGGTCGAACCCCTCGCGGCGCCCGGCCCGGCTGAGCACCAGCAGCCCGATCACGATCCCCCGGGCGCGCAGCGGCACCACCAGCACCGAGTGCACCCCGAGCGCCAGCGCGGCCCGGGTCCGCAGGTCGTCCGGATCCGACGCCTGCGCCAACTCATCAGCACCGGACAGCAGTTCGGGCAGGCCGGTGCGCAGCACCCGGCCGTAGCAGGACTCCTCGGCGAAGCTCACCCGAGCCCCGCGGCAGAGCATCGTCTCGACGTCCGCGCCCTCCCGGCAGGCCGCCACACCGAGCTGCAGCAGTGAGGTGTGCCGGTCGTGGTCGGGCCCCAGCAGGTCGTCGCCGTGCGCCACCGCCTGCAGCAGGATCGCGGCGGCGTAGTCGGCCAGCCGCGGCACCGCGGCACTGGCCAGCTCCTGGGCGATCCGGCCGGCGTCCAGCAGGTCGCCGATCCGGGAGCCGAACTCGTTGAGCAGCGCCAGCCGGCGCCGGGCGTGCTCGACCTTGGCCACCGCCCGGTACCGCTCCGTCACGTCCATCACGGTGCCGGAGATCCCGAGCACCCGGCCGGCCCGGTCGGTCAGCCGGCTGTAGGAGATCGAGCGGTAGCCGCCGGGGCGCGCGGTCGTCGGCGCGGACAGCGTCACGTCGATCACCGGTTCACCGGTGGCCAGCACCTGACGCTGGATCACGGCGATCTCGTCGGCGGCCCGGTCCGGCAGGGTCTCGCCGGCGGTGCGGCCGACATGGGCCGCGGCCGGCACGCCGTTCATCTCGGCCAGGGTCTGGTTGACGGCGGTGTAGCGCAGCTCGGTGTCCAGCACCGCGATGCCCAGCGCGGACTGTTCGAAGAGCGCGTCGCGCACGGCCAGGTCGCGCTCCACGGCGCGCACCGTGCCGGCCTCGGCGAGCGCCACCAGCAGGAAGGGGGTGCCGTCGCCGTCCACCAGCTGGGAGATCCGGGCCTCCACTCGCACCCGCGACCCGTTCCGGTGCCGCAGGCCGACCAGGCCCAGCCAGCTGCCGGTGCGCAGGGCGGTCGCGATCGCCTCCCGGGTGCGGGCGACCAGCCGCTGGTCGCGGCTCAGCAGTTCGTCGGTCCGGCGGCCCACCAGCAGCTCGCCGGGCCAGCCGAGCAGTTCTTCGGCCGCCGGGCTCCACAGCACCACCCGCCCGGCGGTGTCCAGCATCGCGACGGCCACCTTGACCACGTCGAACAGGCTGCCGCGGGTGTGCTCGCCGACCGGCTCCGCCCCGGACGCCGCGGCGCTCGGGAACGGCGCCGCGGGCCCACCGCGCGGCGAGACCGGGACGGACGGCCCGGCCGGGGGGCGGCCCGGCGGCGCCGGGCGTCCGGCCGCCGGGGCCGGGCCGCGCATCCGCAGCCGCGCCCGGGCAGCGGCCCCACCCGGGCGGCTGCACCCGGTCCGCGGCGGCCTCCCGCTCCCCGTACTGGTCACCGACCGGGCCTCCAAGCTGCGCTGCCTCGCCTCACCGTACGTCATTGTTCATATCAAACTGTGACATACCCAGACGAAAACCGTACAACCCGGACGGCCGGACGATGCGTCAGCAGGCCGCCGCGAGCAGGCGCGCCACCTCGGGCAGCACCTCCCGGTCGTGCTCCAGCCAGTCCACCGCCGAGAGCTCGTCGGGGCCCAGCCAGCGCAGCTCCGAGTGGTCCTCCAGCGGCTGCGGCTCGCCCTCCACCAGCTCGGCCGCCCAGATCCGCAGCACCAGGCCGGCCCGGATCGGCCACTCTCCCGGCAGTCGGTTCAGCGCCCGGGCCCGCACCCCCAGCTCCTCGAAGAGCTCGCGCTCCAACGCCTGCTGCTGCGTCTCACCGGGCTCGGTCTTGCCGCCCGGGAACTCCCAGCGCCCCGCCACCTCGGCGGGCGCGCTGCGCCTGGCGGCCAGCACCCGCCCCTGGTGGATGAGGGCACCACCGACCACGATCCGGTTCTCCATGCCACGGCAGCCTATGCCCCCCGACGGGGTCCGCGAGCCGATCCACGCGCGGCGGCGGGAGCCCCGCCGTGACTGCGCCGTGCGGGCCCGGCTCGGTGGGGGTCGAGTCGGGCCCGCACGGTGCCGGCCGTCCTCCCAGCCCAGGGACGGCCCGCCAACGGGACGTTGGAACGGGGTTTCGGCGACGTCACAGGCCTTCGGCCGACCCGATCGGCGCCGCGTCAGGGGAGCCGGCGGCCGTGCCGCCGACCCGGTTGATGGTCCGCCCGGCGGACCGTGCCGACACGTGTGCCGTGCCGGGCACCGCTCGCCGCTTCCGCGCCCGTGCCCCCGTCCCCCGTTCCGTCGCGCCGCGAGGTCCGCCGGGCTGGGCTGGTCCGGTAGGACCAGGGCACCCCGGCTCGCCCGGTGTGACCGGGGCGAGAGCCTCACGTACGACTACCGCCAGGGTGAACCCATGGCCGCCTCGGCGCAAGGTCCCGGCCGGGTCGACTGCGAACGGGGGGCAGTGGCGGCGCCCCGTGGGCGCTACTGTGCGAGGTTTCGGGTTCGAATGCTGACGTTGTGTCAACTCCCGGTCACCCGTGGCTCATCCACGGGCCAGCAGCTCGCCGTGCAGGACCGCGAACCAGCCGTCCGGCTCCATCGCCCAGCGCCGCCAGGCGTCCGCGATGGCGGCCAACTCGGCCCGGTCGGCGAAGCCGTGGGCCAGCGCGGTGGCGGCCAGGCCGGAGCCGGTGGTGCGGGCGGCCCAGGACTCGCCCCACCACAGCCGCTCGCCGGGCGACGCGTACGTCCAGGTGGCGCTGCTCGCGGTCAGTTCGGTGAAGCCGGCCTCCCGGGCCCAGGCGAGCAGCCGGCGGCCCGCGTCCGGCTCGCCGCCGTTGGCTCGGGCGCACCGCCGGTAGAGCGCCAACCAGGCGTCCAGTTCCGGCATTTCGGGATACCAGGTCATCGCCGCGTAGTCCGCGTCGCGGACCGCCAGCACCCCGCCCGGGGCCAGCACCCGGCGCATCCGGCGCAACGCGTCCACCGGGTCGGCCAGGTGCTGGAGCACCTGGTGGGCGTGGACCACGTCGAACTCCCCGTCGGGGCAAGGGAGGTCGTAGACATCGGCGACCGCGAACCCGACGTTGGCCAACCCTCGGCCCGCGACGTACTCGGCGGCCTGCGCGAGCACCTCGGCAGAGGTGTCGACCGCCACCACCCGCCCCGCGGGGCCGACCAGTTCGGCCAGATCCGCGGTGATGGTGCCGGGCCCGCAGCCGACGTCCAGCACCCGCTGCCCGGCCGCCAGCTCGGGCAGCAGGTAGCCGGCCGAGTTGGCCGCGGTGCGGCTGCGGTGCGAGCGCAGCACCGCCGCGGTGTGGCCGTGGGTGTAGACGGCGGGCGGCCGTTGCTGATGATCGGTCATGTTGCTGAACCTAGCAGCCGTCTCAGATGACAAGAAGATGCGTCTTGTCGACTGAGATTCCGCGCGGTCGAGCAGTACGCTGGCGGCCATGGGGAAGAGCTATCAGCGAATCGACGACCGGCTGCGCTCGTTCATCCAGGCCCAGCCGGTCTTCTTCACCGCCACGGCGCCACTGGCCGCCGACGGCCATGTCAACCTGTCCCCCAAGGGTCGCTCCGGCACCCTCGCCGTGCTGGACGAACTCACCCTCGCCTACCTGGACTTCGGCGGCAGCCACGCGGAGACCATCGCCCACCTGCGGGAGAACGGACGGATCACGCTGATGTGGTGCGCCTTCACCGGGCCACCCACCGTGCTGCGGGTGCACGGGCGCGGCGAGCCGGTCTTCCGCGACGATCCGCGGTTCGCCGAACTGGTCGGCCGGTTCCCGCCGGACGCCGACGGCAGCGGGCTGCGCGCCGTGGTGCTGGTCCGCGCCGAACGGATCAGCGACTCCTGCGGGTTCGCCGTGCCGTTCATGGACTACCGCGAGGACCGGCCGCTGCACGCCGACTACTTCGCCCGCAAGAGCGAGCCGGAGTTCGCCGCGTACTGCGCCGGCAAGGAGCACGTCGGGGTCAGCGTCGACGGCTTGCCCGCCCTGCCGCTGCCGCTGCCACCGCGGCCGTAGCGCTCCCCCCCGCGGCCGTGGCCCTGGCGCTGTGACCCAGCACCCGCACGTACGCTCGTAACGCACCCCCGCGGCCGTAGCCTTGGCGCTGTGACCCAGCGCCCGCACGTGACCCTCAGCGCCGCGATGTCGCTCGACGGCTTCCTGGACGACGCCTCGCCCGAGCGCCTGCTGCTCTCCAACCCGGCCGACTTCGACCGGGTGGACCAGCTGCGCGCGGAGTCCGACGCGATCCTGGTCGGCTCCACCACGCTGCGCCGCGACAACCCCCGGCTGCTGGTCAACGCCCCGGACCGGCGCGCCGCCCGGGAAGCCGCCGGCCGGGCCGCCCACCCGCTGAAGGTCACCCTGAGCGGGCGCGGCGACCTCGCCCCCGAGCTGCGGTTCTGGCACACCGGCGGGGCCAAGCTGGTCTACAGCACCGACCAGGGGGCCGGCCGGCTGCGGGCGGCGCTGGACGGGCTGGCCGAGGTCGTCGCGCTGGGCCACCGGGTGCACCTGGGCGCCGTACTGGACGACCTCGGGCGGCGCGGGGTGCGGCGGCTGATGGTGGAGGGCGGCGGCTCGGTGCACACCCAGTTCCTGAGCGAGGGGCTGGCCGACGAGCTGCAGCTGGCCGTGGCCCCGCTCCTGGTCGGGCACGCCGCGGCGCCGCGGTTCGTCAACCCGGCCGACTTCCCCGGGGGGAGCACTCGACGGCTGCGGCTGCTGGAGGCCCGTACCGTCGGGGACGTCGTCCTGCTCCGCTACGCCCCCAAGGAGTCCGTGTGACCGCCACCGGCCGCCCGTCCGCCGACCGCTCGTTCCTGCTGCGCGCCATCGAGCTCTCCCGGCGCTGCCCGCCCGCCGAGCACGCCTTCTCGGTCGGCGCGGTGGTGGTCGGCGCGGACGGCGCGGTGCTGAGCGAGGGGTACAGCCGGGAGGACGATCCGACGGTGCACGCCGAGGAGTCCGCGCTCGCCAAGCTGCCGGCCGGCGACCCCCGGCTGCGCACCGCCACCGTCTACAGCTCGCTGGAGCCCTGCGGCCGACGGGCCTCCCGCCCGCGGCCGTGCGCCGACCTGATCCTGGCGGCCGGCGTGCCCCGGGTGGTGATCGCCTGGCGCGAGCCCGACCTGTTCGTCACCGGCTGCGAGGGCGTCGACCGGCTGCGCGCCGCCGGCGTCGAGGTGGTCGAACTGCCCGAGCTGGCCGAGCAGGCACGGGCGGCGAACCGACACCTGCTGGACTGAGGGCGTTCATCCGGCTTTTGTATCCTAGGGGAACATTTACCCGAAGGAGTCGCCGCATGACCGCCACCGAGCTCACCGCCCGCGCCCTGCTGCTGGACATGGACGGCACCCTGGTCGACTCGGACGCGGTGGTGGAGCGCTGCTGGCGCCGCTGGGCCGCCGGGCAGGGCCTCGACGGTGACCGGGTGATGAGCGTGGTGCACGGGCGCCAGGGCCACCTGTCGATGGCGATCCTGCTGCCCGACCGCCCGATGGAGCAGAACCTCGCGGAGAACCGGGTGTTGCTCGCCGAGGAGGCCGCCGACACCGAGGGCGTCGTGCCGGTGCCCGGCGCCCCGGCCTTCCTGGCCGCACTGGCCGACCTGCCGCACGCCCTGGTCACCTCGGCCGACCGCCGGCTGTCCCGGGTGCGGATGGCCGCCGCCGGCCTGCCCTACCCCGAGCTCGCCATAACCGCCGAGCTGGTCACCGCCGGCAAGCCCGACCCCGAGGGCTTCCTCAAGGCCGCCGCGGAGCTGGGCGTCGACCCGGCCGACTGCCTGGTCTTCGAGGACTCCGGGGCCGGCATCGCGGCCGGACTGGCCGCCGGGATGCGAGTGGTCGGCGTCGGCCCGCGCGCCGCCGCCCACCACCCGACCGCGCGGGTGCCGGACCTCGCCGCCGTCCGGGTCGCCGCGGGTGCCGACGGCACGCTGCTGGTCACAGTCTGAGCGGGCCCGGGCCCGATTCCGGCCGACGGCCCGCCCGGTGGATCTCGCCGGCTCAGCCCCGGTCGACGAAGAAGCTGTCGTGCCGCACCAGGAACTCCTGGAACTCCGGGCCGCCGCGCTGGGCCATCTCGCCGACCCGCTCGAAGTACTCCTCGCGGGGCGCGCCGGGGGTGAACAGCATCAGCATGGTGGCCGGATCGTCGGACTCGTTGCGGAAGGCGTGCAGGCCGCCGACCGGAACGTGCAGGAAGTCGCCGGAGCGCCCGGTGGTCCAGTGGTCGCCGTCGTAGAGGCGGACCTGGCCGGAGAGCACGAAGAAGGACTCGGAGATCGTCCGGTGGAAGTGGGTGGCCGCGCCCCTGGAACGGGGCGCCAGGTCCACCCGGTAGAGGCCGAACTCCCCACCGGTGGTGGCCTGGGTGGCCAGGAAGTGCGTCCGGTCGCCGCTCGGGGAGACCGCGTCGGGGCCCCGGTCGGCGGGCCGGAACACCGCGTTGGTCTCACCGTTCTGGCCGAGGTACCTGGGGTCGGGGTAGGACATTTCTGGCACTCCGTCTCTGCTCGGGACAGCTGTCACTCACCCTGACAGACCGGCCCCCGCCGCTGTGACGTGCCCGAGCCCTCCGAGCGCGTCGGCGTCCACCCGTCCGGTGTCCGACGGGCCGTCAGGGTCCGCTGCGGCGGCCGGCGCCGGGATCAGCCGCTGCCGGTGGTGCTCCTCGGTCAGGTCGTGCAGCCGGGCGTGCAGCAGGTCGCTGACCGTGATGACGCCGACCAACCGCCCGGCGCCCGCCGCGGTCGGCTCCACCACGGGCGCGCTGGTGATGCCGTGCTCGGCGAACCGGTAGGCGACGTCGCGCAGGGTGTCGCCCGGGTGGACGGTCACCACGACCTGCCGGACGGTGGCCGGGCCGGCCGGACGGCGGCCGAGCGCGAGCAGCTCCGGCCGGGTGGCGGTGCCGACCAGGGTGCCGTCGGCGCCGGTGACCGGGAGCAGCCGGTCGCCGCGGCCGGTCACCGCCTCGTCCAGCAGGGCGTCCAGCAGGGCGGCGTCCAGCGGCTGGTCGGCGGCCAGGGTGCGGGGAGTGCGCCGCATGACCTCGGCGGCGAAGAAGGTCTCCAGCGGGTCGGTGGAGTACTCGCGGGTGAGGTGCAGACCGCGGCGGGCGATCTTCTCGGTGAGCACCGACCGCTTGAGCACCAGCGCGGAGAGCGCGTATGCGGCGGTGGAGGAGGCCAGCAGCGGCAGCGCGGTCGGCCAGGCGTGGGTGAGCTCCAGGGTGAAGACCGCGCCGGTGAGCGGAGAGCGCATCACGCCGCCGACCACCGCGGCCAGCCCGATCATCGCCCAGAAGCCCGGCATCACCTGGGGCAGCAGTGAGCCCTCCAGGGCACCGAGCGCGCCGCCGATCATGAACACCGGGGCGAGCACGCCGCCGGAGGTGCCGGAGCCGAGCGACAGCGACCAGATCAGGGTCTTGACCACCAGGATGCCGATGATCAGCGAGGTGGTGGCCCGGCCGGTGAGCAGCTGGTCGATGACGTCGTAGCCGACGCCGAGCGCGCGCGGCTCCACCAGACCGCCGACGCCGATCACCGCGCCGCCGATGGCGGGCCACCACATCCAGTGGAAGGGGAGCTTGGCGAAGGCGTCCTCGGCCCGGTAGACGAGCCAGGTGGCCACCACCGCGAGGACGCCCCCGGTGAGCCCGACCACGGCGGCCAGGCCGGTGATGCCGCCGTTCAGGTGCAGGGCGGCGGTGGAGACGGGGAACACCGGGCCGTTGCCCATCAGCAGGCCGCGCACGACGGTGGCCACCGAGACGGAGGCGACCACCGGCACGAAGCTGCGCGGCCGCCACTCGAAGAGCAGCAGCTCCACGGCGAGGAGCACAGCGGCGACCGGGGAGTTGAAGGTCGCGGCCATGCCCGCGGCCGCACCGGAGACCAGCAGCGTCTTGCGCTCGTCGGCGGTCAGGCGGAGCGCCTGGGCGAGCATCGAGCCGATGGCGCCGCCGGTCATGATGATCGGCCCCTCGGCGCCGAACGGGCCGCCGGTGCCGATGCTGATCGCCGCGGAGACCGGCTTGAGCACCGCGACCTTGGGAGCCACCCGGCTGCCGCCGGTGAGGATCGCCTCGATGGCCTCCGGCATGCCGTGGCCGCGGATCTTCTCCGAGCCGTAGCGGGCCATCAGGCCGATGACCAGGCCGCCGGCGACGGGCGCGGTCAGCACCAGCCACCAGGGGTGGTGGTGCTGACCGGGCGCCACCAGGGCGCCGCTGACGCGCTGGTAGAAGACCAGGTTGGTGACGAGTCCGATGAGCTTCTGCAGTCCGAACGCGGCCAGCGCGCCGAACCCCCCGACGAGCAGGGCCCAGGCGGCGATCAGCAGCATGCGCGGACCGACGGTGAAGTCGCCCAGGGGCGCGCCGCGGGTCCCCGCACGCGGTGAGCGTCCGCCGTGCGTGCTCCCGGCCACGCCGGGCCGACCATCAGATGTTCCGACCTTTTCGACCATGACAGAAGTATTGCATTGCGCAATACTTCTGCGAGAGGAGCGTTCGTGGAGTGGGACAGGGCGTGCGGAAGCGCGGACGCGCGGCGGCGCGCACCCGTTCGACGAGGGCGCCGACCGCGGTCGGGGAAACGTCCGGTCAGCCGTGCAGGGCCATCGGGTCCACCGGCGACGTCGGACCGAACGCCGGCTCGCCGGCGGCGTCCAGTAGCGCGGTGAGCGAGGTGAGCAGCCCGCTCTGCTGGTCGGCGGGCAGCCGGGACACGATCGCGGCGATCTCCCGGTGCCGGTGCGCCAGCACCTGCTCGACCAGCCGGTGCCCCTCGGCGGTCAGGCTCAGCACCACCTCGCGCCGGTTCTCCGGGTTGGTCCGGCGGCTGACCAGGCCGAGCGCCTCCAGCTTGTCCACGGTACGCATCGCCGTGGACGGGTTGACGCCCAGCGTCGCCGCCAGGTCCGCCAGCTTCCCGGGCCCGCCGCCCTCCAGGCCCACCAGCGTCCGCAGCTGCGGCAGCGTGAGCTGGGGAGCCACACTGGCGAGCGCCCGCGCGGAGATCGCCACCAGCAGCCGGGACGCGGCCATCACCGCCGCGCTGACCTCGTCCACGGCCCGGTCGAAGTCCGACTCGCCCGCACCAGGGACCAGGGCCGATGAGCGGTCGCCGCCTCGCTGCTCCATCCGCCCTTTATACCGCCCACCCGTTCGGCGATCAGTGGCGGCAGCGGGTGGCGGCAGGGCCACCGCCCGGTCCGGCAACTCGAAGACGGCCATGGCCGACAGGCGGCACCCCCGGCACTCGGCAAACGGCCATCACCATCACCATCACCGGAGGCTACGGGCGGACTTCGGGAAGACCGCCAGGTGGAGGCCGGCCGCCAGGACGCCCCCCACGAGCGGGGCGACGATGAAGAGCCAGACCTGGGCCAGCGCCGTCCCACCGACGACGAGGGCGGGACCGAGACTGCGGGCCGGGTTGACCGAGGTGCCGGTCAGCGGGATGCCGAGGAGGTGGCACACCGAGAGCGCGAATCCGATCACCACTCCCGCCGTCGCGGCGTTCCCGGCCTTCCCCGTCACCCCGAGCACGACGAAGACGAAAAGGGTGGTCAGCACCACCTCGAACAGGAAGGCTCCGCCCGCGTCGATGTGGACCGCACTGGCAGCACCCCAGCCATCGGCCCCCAGACCGGTGGTCGAGCGGCTGTAGACGGGAGAGTTGGCAAAGGTGCCCCACAGGAGCAAGGACCCGAGGATCCCGCCGGCGAACTGCGCGAGCAGGTAGCCGACCGCTTCGACCAGCGCGATCCGGCCCACCAGGAGGGCCCCGAGGGTGACGGCTGGATTCACGTGGCAGCCGGAGACGGGCCCGAGCACGTACACCAGGGCCAGGAGGACGAGGCCGAACGCGAGTGCGGTGGCGACGACGCCGGCGGCATAACTGCTTCCCGCCGTGCCGAAGCCGAACGACAGGGTCGCCACCCCGACGGCGAAATACACCAGCAGGCCGGTTCCCAGCAGTTCCACGGCCAGTTTGCGGACCATGTCGCCTCTTCCTGGACGGGCACGCCGACCGCTGCGGCCTGCCGCCCGCGTACCGTACGCGGGCATCCTCCGGCAACAAACAGTAGTCATATAACGACAAAAAGTAATCAAGGCGCGCACTGGTCGACGCCACCTCGCACCGATCCTGCGGGCTCATCCGGGCGCATCCAGCACGCACGACCACGGTGAGGGGTCCACTGTCCGCAACGCGGTCCAGCCCGCCAGGGGTCCATCCAGCACAGCCGGCGCGAGCAACAGAACGCCACGAGCCTGCGCATCCGTTGTGTACACATGGGACACTCGGTACCCTTGGGCGCATGACGCAGCCGCTGCCCATAGAGTCCATCCGCGACGTGCGCGCGCACCTGGCTGAAGTCGTGGAGCGCGCGGACCGCGACGATGTGCCCACTGTGATCACACGCCGAGGCAAGGAAGTCGCCGCGGTGGTGTCCATCGAGGTGTTGCGCAGGTACCAGGAATGGGAAGAGCGCGAGATCAACCGGATCATCGACGAGCGCATGGCCAACCCAGCACCCGGCATTCCCGTCGAGGACATCATGAGGGAGACGCTGGCGCGCAGTGAGTGAATACCGAACCGTCTTTCGGCCGGAAGCGCAGGCCGAACTCCGGAAGATCCCTCGCGACATGGCCCTGCGCATCCTGGCCAAGCTGACCGAGCTGGAAAGCGATCCCTTCGGCTTCAACACCACCGCACTCGTGTCGCAGCCCGATCGTCGCCGCCTACGAGTCGGCGACTACCGCGTCGTCTACACGATCGACAACGGAGAGCTGGTGGTGTGGGTGGTGCACGTCGGGCATCGCTCCACCGTTTACGGCACCTGACTCCGAATGAACTGGCGTCAGAATGTCCAGCACTGACCCAGCACGGTGACGCGGACCCGCAACCTGCGGTCAGTAGTGGTATCGGGCGGCCAGAACGATGATCTCCCGGTCCGTCACCAAGTAGACGAGGCGGTGCTCGTCATCGATCCGCCGCGACCAGGCCCCAGGCAAGTGGTACTTCAGCGGCTCAGGTTTGCCAATCCCGGCATGGGGGCACCCCCGGACGGAGTCTGGGGGAGGGTCACGCAGAACGTCCTCGATGAGCTTGTTGATCCGAGCGAGCATCTTGCGGTCGTTCTTGAGCCAGGACGTGTAATCCTCCCAGCCACTCTCTTCGAAGACGAGCCTCACGCGGCCCCCTTCTCGACATCCGCCGCATCAGGGTCGATGAGCTCCCGCTCGGAAAGCCCTATGCCGCCAAGGGCATTCTCGTACGCCTTGAGCAAGCGGCGAGCGTTCGCCGGCGAGCGCAAAAGGTAGGAGCCCTCGCGCAGGGCGGCATAGTCCTCGGCCGACACGAGTACGGCGTTCCCGTGCTTGGAAACGATCTCGATGGCCTCGTGATCGTCATTGACCTTCTTGATCAGCGGGAAGAGGGCCTTGCGCGCCTCGCTGGCAGTGATCGACATCGACCGTGCTCCCTCCATGGCTGGTACCACATAACGTACCACCTGGAGACGATCGGGCGGTCTGGAGAACTCAGCACCAAGTCAGCACGGGAAAGGGAGCGGAGCCCGCCTCAAGAGAGGCGGACCCCGGCCGACCTGCGTGTTTGACAGATCTGGCTATCTAGAAGTAATCAAACACTCACACGTTGAAGCGGAACTCCACCACGTCGCCGTCCTGCATGACGTAGTCCTTGCCCTCGATGCGGGCCTTGCCCTTGGAGCGGGCCTCGGCGATGGAGCCGGTCTCGACCAGGTCGTCGAAGGAGATGACCTCGGCCTTGATGAAGCCCTTCTGGAAGTCGGTGTGGATGACACCGGCGGCCTCGGGGGCGGTGGCGCCCTTCTTGATGGTCCAGGCGCGGGTTTCCTTGGGGCCGGCCGTGAGGTAGGTCTGCAGGCCGAGGGTGTTGAAGCCGACCCGGGCCAGGGTGGCCAGGCCGGGCTCGTCCTGACCCATGGACTGGAGGAGCTCCAGGGCCTCGTCGTCGTCCAGCTCGATCAGCTCCGACTCGATCTTGGCGTTGAGGAAGATCGCCTCGGCCGGGGCGACCAGCTCGCGCTGGGCGTTCTTGAAGTCCTCGTCGGCCAGCTCCGCCTCGTCCACGTTGAAGACGTAGAGGAAGGGCTTGGCGGTCAGCAGGTGGAGGTCGCGGATCGGGGTGGTGTCGAAGCCGGCCTCGAACAGGGTCTTGCCGCTCTCCAGGACCGCCTGGGCCGCCTCGGCCGCGGCCAGCACCGGCGCGGTGTCCTTCTTGAGCCGGGCCTCCTTCTGCAGGCGCGGCAGCACCTTCTCGATGGTCTGCAGGTCGGCCAGGATCAGCTCGGTGTGGATGGTCTCGATGTCGTCCTTGGGCGAGACCTTGCCGTCCACGTGGACCACGTCGGGGTCGGTGAAGGCCCGGACCACCTGGCAGATCGCGTTGGCCTCGCGGATGTTCGCGAGGAACTTGTTGCCCAGGCCCTCGCCCTCGGAGGCGCCGCGGACGATACCGGCGATGTCCACGAAGTCGACGGTGGCGGGCAGCACGCGCTCCGAGCCGAAGATCTTGGCGAGCACGGCGAGCCGCGCGTCCGGCACGCCGACCACACCGACGTTCGGCTCGATGGTGGCGAACGGGTAGTTGGCCGCCAGGACGTCGTTCTTGGTCAGGGCGTTGAACAGGGTCGACTTCCCGACGTTGGGCAGGCCGACGATTCCGATCGTGAGCGACATGAAGCGAGATCCCGTGGGCTTGGAGGGCGTGGAGCGGCACCGTACGGGCCGACCGCCAAGTCTACGGGCCTGCGGCAGGACACCGGGCCCCGGCCGTGATCCGGCCGTCCGGGGGCGGTGATCCGGCAGTCCGGGGCTTCCGGTGCGCGGTCCGGCGCGCGGCCTCGGGCCGTTCGGCCGGGACCTTCGACGGCCCGGGGGCCGCCCGCGCCGCCCCAGATGTCCGACCTCGTGGTCTCGAAACGTGGGACACGGACGACTACTGACGGTTCATTACCCATGGTGACGTTAATCGGACCGTACGTTGGACGTGTGGAGCAGAGCACCCGTACCCAGCCCCCCGGCCCCCGGCCCCGACCCCCAGCGAGCGGTCGGCGCCCCGGGGCCGCCGTACCCGGACCGGCCGCGCCCCGCGACGCCGGCGCCGTGCGGCCCGTCCGACCGCGTCCCGCGAGCAGCGGCGCGCCGACCGTGCCGGCCATGCTGCGGCGCCGGCTCCGGTCAGCCGGCCGGCGAACGGGCCCGCCGACCCGGCTGACCGGGATCGGCACCGGGCTGCTGGCCGTGGTCGGCACCCTGGCCGTCGGCGGCGCCGACCGGCTGCTCTTCGGCGACCTCGGGGTGCTGTTCGGCCTGGGCTTCCTCTTCGTCTGCTTCCAGGCCGCGGTGCGGGTCCGGCTGGCGGACCTGCCGGCCGCGCCGATCAGCGGGCCGATCGCCTTCGCGGCGGCGCTGGCCCTGCTGACGCCCACCCCGGCGCCCGGCGTGGTCGGCCAGGTGCTGGCGCTGTGCAGTGGGCTGGCGCTGCGGGCCGGGTGGCTGTTCGGCGGCACCGGGCTGGCCGCGCTGATCGTGGCCGCCCGGTTCGTCGCCCAGCGCCGGATCCGTCGCGGCCGCGGCTGAGCGAGCCGCGGCCGCGCCGGGCTCAGCGCCCGTACCTGGCCGCCCCCATCGCCGCGCCCACGATCCCGGCGTCGTTGCGCAGTTCGGCCGGCACCACCCGCGCCGCCCGTTCGCTGAGCAGCGGCAGGAACTTCTCGTGCTTGCGGCTCACCCCGCCGCCGATGATGACCAGCCGTGGTGAGAGCAGCCGCTCCACCAGGCCCAGGTACTCGTCCACCCGGACCGCCCACTCGGCCCAGCTGAGCTCGTGGCGCTCCTTGGCCGCCGACGAGGCCCGCCGCTCCGCGTCCTTGCCGCGCAGCTCCAGGTGGCCGAGCTCGGTGTTGGGCACCAGGTTGCCGTCGACGAAGAGGGCGCTGCCGATGCCGGTGCCGAAGGTGAGCACCAGCACCGTGCCGCCCTCGCCCCGCCCGGCCCCGTGCGCCATCTCGGCCAGGCCGGCCGCGTCGGCGTCGTTGAGCAGCACCGCCGGAGTGCCCAGCGCCTCCCGGAACAGCGTCCCGGCGTCCAGCCCGAGCCAGCTCCGGTCGACGTTGGCGGCGGTGCGGGTGTGCCCGTCGACCACCACGCCGGGGAAGGTCAGGCCCACCGGACCCTCGTGCTCGAAGTGCTCCACGACCTCGCGCACCGCCGCCGCCACCGCCTCCGGCTTGGCCGGCTGCGGGGTGGGCACCTTGTACCGGGGCTGTGCGAGGGCGCCGAGCTCCACATCGACCGGGGCGCCCTTGATGCCCGAGCCGCCGATGTCCACGCCGAACACAGAGGGTGTGATCACGTCACTGCTCCTGTTCCGAGTCCCGGCTCCTCACGGTAGGTGAGCCGGGAGGGGAAAGCAGCCCGAACCTGCCACAACGCCCGGGCGGCATCAGGTGCCGACCGGGCATCGTGGACCACGAGGCTATTCGGCGACCTTGCCGGCGGCCTCGGCCCGCAGGTCCCGGCGGAGCTCCTTGGGCAGTGAGAAGGTGAGCGTCTCCTCGGCGGTGCGCACCACCTGGACGTCGTCGAAGCCGCGCTCGGCCAGCCAGGCCAGCACGCCCTGGACCAGGATCTCCGGCACCGAGGCGCCACTGGTCAGACCGACCGTGCTGACGCCGTCCAGCCAGGCCTCGTCCAGCTCCTCGGCGAAGTCCACCAGGTGTGCGGCCTTGGCGCCGTACTCCCGGCCGACCTCGACCAGCCGGACCGAGTTGGAGGAGTTCTTGGAGCCGACCACGATCAGCAGGTCGGTCTCGGGGGCGATCTGCTTGACCACCACCTGGCGGTTCTGGGTGGCGTAGCAGATGTCGTCGCTCGGCGGCGAGACCAGCGCGGGGAAGCGCTTCTGCAGCTCGCCGACGGTCGCCATGGTCTCGTCCACCGAAAGGGTGGTCTGGGAGAGCCAGACGACCTTGGACTCGTCGCGCACCTGGACGTTGGCCACGTCCTCGGCGCCGTCCACCAGGTGGATCCGGTCCGGGGCCTCGCCCATGGTGCCGATCACCTCCTCGTGGCCCTCGTGGCCCACCAGCAGGATGTCGAAGCCTTCGTCGGCGAACCGGACGGCCTCCTTGTGCACCTTGGTGACCAGCGGGCAGGTCGCGTCGATGGTGGCGAGCTTGCCGGCCTTGGCCTCGTCGTGCACCGAGGGGGCCACGCCGTGCGCCGAGAAGACCACGATCGAGCCCTCCGGCACCTCCTCCGTCTCGTCGACGAAGATCGCGCCCTGCTTCTCCAGGGTCTGCACGACGTACTTGTTGTGGACGATCTGCTTGCGGACGTAGATCGGTGCCCCGTACTGCTCCAGGGCCTTCTCCACGGCGATGACGGCGCGGTCGACGCCCGCGCAGTAGCCCCGGGGGGCGGCGAGCAGGACGCGGCGCTGAGCGGTGGTCGACATGGCTCCCATGGTAAGCGCGCCGCAGGGGGCCCGAGTGCCGAGCCGGGAGTCCGCGCCCCCGGGGCCCGCTCCGCCGACCGGGCGCCGGCCGAGGCCGGCCGTCCACGGCGGTGGGCCTTGTCGGCCGGCACGGATAGCCTCGTACGCATGGCCAATCCCAGCTCCCCCGAAGCCCCGCTGCCGGTCGGCAAGGTCTCCCAGCTGATCGGCGGCTGGATCGACCGGTTGGGCGCGGTCTGGGTGGAGGGTCAGGTCACCCAGCTGAGCCGGCGGCCCGGCATGCAGTTCCTGACGCTGCGCGACCCCGAGCAGGACGTCTCGTTGAGCGTCACCTGCTTCCGCGCGGTGCTGGAGCCGCTGGCCGACACGCTGCACGAGGGCTCCCGGGTGATCGTGCACGCCAAGCCCGAGTGGTACACCGGTCGCGGCACCCTGTCGCTGCGGGCCAGCGAGATCCGGCTGGTCGGGCTCGGCGAACTGCTGGCCCGGCTGGAGCAGTTGAAGCGGCGGCTGGCCGGCGAGGGGCTGTTCGCCGTCGAGCGCAAGCGCCCGCTGCCGTTCCTGCCGGGCTGCGTCGGCCTGGTCACCGGGCGGGCCTCGGCGGCCGAGCGGGACGTGCTGGAGGTGGCCCGGCGGCGCTGGCCGGCGGTCCGGTTCGAGGTGCGCAACGTGCTGGTGCAGGGCCCGCAGGCGGCCGGCCAGGTGGCCCGGGCGGTGCGCGAGCTGGATGGGCACCCCGAGGTGGACGTGATCATCGTGGCCCGCGGCGGCGGCAGCGTGGAGGACCTGCTGCCGTTCTCCGACGAGGAGCTGTGCCGCACCGTGGCCGCCGCCGGCACGCCGGTGGTGAGCGCGATCGGGCACGAGCCGGACCAGCCGCTGCTGGACTTCGTGGCCGACCTGCGGGCCGCCACGCCGACCGACGCCGCCAAGCGGGTGGTGCCGGACGTCGGCGAGGAGCAGGCCCGGGTGCGCCAGTTGCGTGACCGGGCCCGCCGGATGGTCACCGACCTGGTGCGGCGGGAGCAGTCCGGCCTGGCCGGGGTGCGCAGCCGCCCGGCCCTGGCGGCGCCGCAGCGGCTGCTGGACGAGCGGGGCGCCGAGCTGACGGCGCTGGTCGACCGGGCCCGCCGCTGCCTCGGGCACCGGCTGGACCGGGCCGAGTCCGACCTCGGCCACCTGGCCGAGCGGGTGCTCTCGCTCTCCCCCGCCGCGACGCTGGAGCGCGGCTACGCGGTGCTGCAGCGGGCGGACGGGCAGGTGCTGACCGACCCCGGGGTGCTCGACCGGGGCGAGCGGCTGCACGCCCGGGTGGCCGGCGGCGGCTTCGAGGTGACCGTCGATTAGCCGGTCGGTCCAGGGGGCTCGGACCCGGCGGAGAAGCGGAGGACCCGCAGTGAGCGGAGAGGCCGCAGTACCAGCGCTGTCAGTCCTGGCGCAGCCGGGTGCGGGAGAGCGGCACCGAGTGCTCCGCGAAGCCGAGGCTGCGGTAGAGCGCCTCGCCGCCCTCGGTGGCGTGCAGGTCGATCCGGGTCACCCGGTGTGCGTCGAACCAGGCCACCAGCGCCTCGGTGCAGGCCCGGGCGTAGCCGCGGCGGCGCATCGCCGGGTCGGTGCAGATGTTGAAGACGAAGCCGAACCGGCCGTCCGGGTGCCCCGGCGCGGGCAGCCGCTGCTCCAGGGTGCCGACCGCGCAGGCGGCCAACCGGCCGGGCACCGAGGGGTGGTCGACCACGAAGACGCCCATGGTGGTGGTCGCCGGGTCGCGCAGCCGGTCCCGCAGCACCGCCTCGGCGGTGGCCTGCCACGGGCCGGGGCGGGCCTCGCCGTGCATCGCCTCGAACATCAACAGCCGCAGCCGGACGAGCTCGCGGGCGTCCTCGGCCGTGCCCTGCCGCACCTCGGGCGCATTCGTGTTGATCATGGGAAGCGACCCTAGCGACGCGGGATCTGTCGTGCCCAGCCCCTACCCTGAGCCCATGGCAGACGAGGACGCGCAGGACACCGGGGCCACGCCCACCGGGCGTGACGACGACCAGTTGGGCTACGAGGAGGCCCGGGACGCGTTGCTGGAGGTGGTCCGGCGACTGGAGGCCGGCGGTGCCGGACTGGAGGAGTCGCTCGCGCTGTGGGAGCGCGGGGAGCGGCTGGCGAAGGTCTGCCAGCGCTGGCTGGACGGCGCCCGGGCCCGACTTGACGCAGCACTGGCCGCCGAGGAGGCAGCCGAGCGCACCGACGGCACGGCGGTGAACGATGGGGGATGACGGCTCCCTGGCCGCCGGCGCCCCGGCCTGACCAGCGATGACGCGGACGTGATGCAGGTCACACCGTCCTCCGGAATGGTTGAAAATTCATTCACGTTGGACCGGCGACGGCACTCAGCCGGGCAGGACCATTCACACCGATCAGCATGAGGTGCACCCGCATGACCACCAACGAGACCCTGGTTCTCGACACCGCCGCCCAGGACCTGCTGTTCCGCGAGGCGCGCACCGCCAACACGTTCACCGACGAGCCCGTCAGCGACGAGCAGGTGCAGGCGATCTACGAACTGGTCAAGTACGCGCCGACCGCGTTCAACCAGCAGCCGCTGCGGGTGGTCCTGGTGCGCAGCACCGAGGCCCGGGCCCGCCTGGTCGAGCACATGGCCGACGGCAACAAGGCCAAGACCGCCAGCGCTCCGCTGGTCGCCATCCTGGCCGCCGACAACGAGTTCCACGAGGAGCTGCCGACCCAGCTCCCGCACTTCCCGCAGGCCAAGGACATGTTCTTCAGCGAGCGCGAGGTGCGCGAGGGCTCGGCCCGCTTCAACGGCGCGCTGCAGGTCGGCTACTTCATCCTCGGCGTCCGGGCCGCCGGCCTGGCCGCCGGCCCGATGACCGGTTTCGACGCGGCCGGCATCGACAAGGAGTTCTTCGGCGACGGCGAGCACTCGGTGCTGGCCGTGGTGAACATCGGCAAGCCGGGCGAGGACGCCTGGTTCCCGCGCAGCCCGCGACTGGCCTACGACGAGGTCGTCACCACGGTCTGACGCACCCCTTCGACCGGACGACCGGTCGACCGGACGACGCCGAGGGCCCGCCTCTCCGAGTGGGGAGGGGCGGGCCCTCGGCGCGCTCCCGGCCCGCCGGCGCTACGGCTTGAGCGCTCCCGCCAGCTGGTCCAGCTCGTCGTACGAGGCACTGCCCGCCACCACCGTGGTGGCGCCGTTGGCGGTCTCGGTGACCGAGCGGTAGTGGTCGCCCTGGAAGCGGGCCCACGACTGGCCGTCGATGGTCGAGGCACCGTCCGGCACGTAGCCGGCCACCACGGCCCCCAGCAGGTCGTTCTTCGACCCGTCGCTCTGCTCGACGGATGCGTACTTGCCGTCGGGGGTGACGAAGCCCAGGTGCCAGCCGGCGTGGCCGTCGGCGTCGGTCTGGTAGCTGACCGAGGTGGCCCGCCACTTGTCGGACAGCCCCTGCGGCGCCAGCACGGGGTAGGGGGCGGCGCGCTTCGCGGAGGCGAAGGCGGCGCTGTAGTCCACCACGTGCACCGGGTCGCCCTTGCTGCTGTGCGGGATCGTCACGTACGCGACGAGGGCCACGCCCATCACCGCGGCCATCGACAGGACCATGTCCCGTACGGTCTGCCGCCCTCTCGAACCACTGTTGCCTGCCACCCCCACATGGTGACCCATCGCGCAGGGGCCCCCGACCACCGGGGTGGCCCCAAGGGCCGAAAACCGTCCATACCGGCGCAGAACCGCAGGTGAGCAGGACATGCGCCACAGACAGTGACCCGGGGCCCGGATACGATCGGGGGACCCTCATTGCAGCGCTCGACCAGCATGTAGTCGACCGCTCACTGGCCGTCGCGTACAGAGAGGTAACGACGATGACCGCGCAGCACTCCTCCCACCTCCCGGCTTCCCTGGAGGTCGCCCCGGAGGCGCCGGACCGCAACCTGGCACTGGAGCTCGTCCGGGTGACCGAGGCGGCGGCCATGGCCGCCGGCCGCTGGGTCGGCCGGGGCGACAAGAACGGCGCCGACGGCGCGGCCGTCAAGGCCATGCGCACCCTGGTCTCCACCGTCTCGATGAACGGCGTGGTCGTCATCGGCGAGGGGGAGAAGGACGAGGCCCCGATGCTGTTCAACGGCGAGCGGGTCGGTGACGGCACCGGCGCCGAGTGCGACGTGGCCGTGGACCCGGTGGACGGCACCACGCTGACCGCCAAGGGCATGAACAACGCGATCGCCGTGCTGGCCGTCGCCGACCGCGGCACCATGTTCGACCCGAGCGCGGTCTTCTACATGGACAAGCTGGTCGCCGGCCCGGAGGCCGCCGACTTCGTCGACATCACCGCCCCGCCGGCCGTGAACATCCGCCGGGTGGCCAAGGCCAAGGGCAGCGCGGTCGAGGACGTCACGGTCGTGGTGCTGGACCGCCCCCGTCACGAGGGCCTGGTCAAGCAGGTCCGCGAGGCCGGCGCCCGGATCAAGTTCATCTCCGACGGCGACGTCGCGGGCGCGATCATGGCGGCCCGCGAGGGCACCGGCATCGACCTGCTGATGGGCGTCGGCGGCACCCCGGAGGGCATCATCGCGGCCTGCGCCATGAAGTGCATGGGCGGCGTGATCCAGGGCCGGCTGTGGCCCAAGGACGAGACCGAGCGCCAGAAGGCGCTGGACGCCGGGCACGACCTGGACCGGGTGCTCACCACCGACGACCTGGTCAGCGGCGAGAACGTGTTCTTCGTGGCGACCGGCATCACCGACGGAGAGCTGCTGCGCGGGGTGCACTACCGCCAGGAGACGGCCACCACCAGCTCGCTGGTGATGCGCTCCAAGAGCGGCACGATCCGCCAGATCGACTCGGTCCACAAGCTCGCCAAGCTGCGGGCGTACAGCGCGATCGACTTCGACCGGGCCAACTGAGCGCCCTGCTGCCGAGGGCCCGCCCGCCGGCTGAAGGCTCCCCCGCCGGCTGAGGGCCCGCCCGCCGGCTGAGGGCCCGCCCGCCGGCTGATGGTCTGCTCGGGGCGGGGGCGAACGGCGTCCCCGCCCGGCGTCACCCGGCTATCCGCCGCCCCCGCCGCACCGGCAGCAGCTGCGTCTCGGTGCGCAGCTCGGCGGTGCGGCGGCGCCGGCGGGCCAGCACCACCCGCCGCTCGGCGGCGGTCAGCCCGCCCCACACCCCGTAGGGCTCCGGCTGGGCCAGCGCGTGCTCCCGGCAGGAGAGCAGCACCGGGCAGCCGGCGCACACCTGCTTGGCGTGCTCCTCGCGGGCCAGCCGCGCGGCCGTGGGCTCCTTGGACGGCGCGAAGAACAGCGCGGCCTCGTCCCGCCGGCAGGCCGCCGCGGTGTGCCAGGGGTTGTCGTCCAGCGGGTCGAGCCGCACCGCGGCGGACACACCCTGGGGCGCGGCCCGCAGACCGCGCGACCCGGCGGCGCGGACGGCAGCAGTGGTGCTGGGCTCGATCGGGTACAGCACGGCGACTCCTGACACTGCTCGGGACAAGGGCTCGCGTCACCGCCCGGCCGCCGCACCCGAGGCGTCAGCACGCCGCCTGACCGCAGCCGTTCAAGTAACGATGTGCCACAGGAATTACCCCGCGCGATTGGGGTTCATGCACAACGTGGTCACCCGGCGACAGCCTGCACTCGCACCAACGGCGAGTGCCGAACCGGCAGTTGGGGCAGCACCGGAATCCGCGAGTGCGCAGGTCGCAGCCGCTCCCGGGCCACGCGCCCGCGCACTCCCTGCCCGTCCGGGCGCTACCCCGAGCTCCTAGCCCGAGCTCCTAGCCCGAGCGTCTGCCGGCTCCGTCGGCGACTCCCCCCGGCCGCCCCTCAGGACCCCAGCTGGCGCCGCACCCACTCCTTGATCCTCGCCCCGCGCCGCGGCTTGGCGTCCACCCCGCCCAGCACCGCCGAGCCCTTGACCCGGACCACCGGGGCGTGCGGATCGGCGGCGGTCTGCTCGCGCACGGCGAAGCCGCCGAGGATCCCGAAGCCCTCGCCCACCAGGGTCACGTTCTCCGGCACCTTGATGTCGATCCCGCCGCAGAACGTGTTCGCCACGATCAGCACCTCCGGCGACTCGAACACCGCGTCGCTGAGGTCCAGGTCGATCCCGCCGAAGACCGCGGTCGCCCGGATCCGGGAGCCCACCCGCCAACGCCCCTTGCGGGTGACCCCGCCGAACGCCGTCCACAGATTGACCGGTTCGTCCCGCACCGGCGGCCGCGGCACCGGCTGCCCGGCCGCGACCGCACTCGCCGCCGGCTGCTCGCCGGTGAGCGGCCGGTGGCTCGGCAGGTCCCGGGTGAGTGGCGCCAACTCGCCCAGCGTGCGGGCGCGGTAGGCCGCGTCGAGCCGCTCGGCGTGCTCGTCGGCGGTCAACCGGCCCTCCGCGTAGGCGTCGCGCAGCAGCCCGGCGATCCGCTCCCGGTCCGCGTCCGAGGCCCGCAGCTCGGCCTCGGCCACCCGGTTCGCGGGCGGCTGCGGGCTCTTGGCCGGCGGCACCGGTCGGCCGCTCGGTCGGACCGGCTCTTCCGGCCGGGGTGCGGGCTGACCCGATGGCGAAGTGTCCACGATCACAGCCTAGGGGGTGTGGCCACGCGGTCGGGAGCCAAGTCCTACGCTGGAGGGCGCTTCGCCGACGCAGCACCACCACCTCGTTGAAGGACCTCGCATGGCACCCACGCCGGACTTCTCCTACTCCGACCTCCTCCCGCTCGGGGACGACCCCACCCCCTACCGCAAGCTGACCTCCGAGGGCGTCAGCACCTTCGAGGCGGGTGGCCGGACCTTCCTGCAGGTCGAGCCGGAGGCGCTGCGGCTGCTCACCGCAGAGGCGATGCACGACATCTCGCACTACCTGCGCCCGGCCCACCTGGCCCAGCTGCGCCGCATCCTGGACGACCCGGAGGCCAGCCCCAACGACCGCTTCGTGGCGCTGGACCTGCTGAAGAACGTCAACATCTCGGCCGGCGGCATCCTGCCGATGTGCCAGGACACCGGCACCGCGATCGTCATGGGCAAGCGCGGCCAGAACGTCCTGACCGCGGGCAACGACGAAGCCGCCGTCGCCCGCGGCGTCTACGACGCCTACACCAAGCTCAACCTGCGCTACTCCCAGATGGCCCCGGTGACCATGTGGGACGAGAAGAACACCGGCTCCAACCTGCCGGCGCAGATCGAGCTCTACGCCACCGACGGGGACGCCTACAAGTTCCTGTTCATGGCCAAGGGCGGCGGCAGCGCCAACAAGTCGTACCTGTACCAGGAGACCAAGGCGATTCTCAACGAGAAGAGCATGCTGGCCTTCCTGGAGCAGAAGATCCGCTCGCTGGGCACCGCGGCCTGCCCGCCGTACCACCTGGCGATCGTGGTCGGCGGCACCAGCGCCGAGTTCGCGCTGAAGACCGCCAAGTACGCCTCGGCGCACTACCTCGACGCCATGCCCACCTCCGGCGACGCGGCCACCGGCCACGGCTTCCGCGACCTGGAGCTGGAGCAGAAGGTCTTCGAGCTGACCCAGAAGATCGGCATCGGCGCCCAGTTCGGCGGCAAGTACTTCTGCCACGACGTCCGGGTGATCCGCCTGCCGCGGCACGGCGCCTCGCTGCCGGTCGCGATCGCCGTCTCCTGCTCCGCCGACCGCCAGGCGCTCGGCAAGATCACCGCCGAAGGCGTCTTCCTGGAGCAGCTGGAGACCGACCCGGCCAAGTACCTGCCGGACACCACCGACGCCCACCTGGACGACGCCGTGGTCCGCATCGACCTGAACCGGCCGATGTCCGAGATCCGCAGCGAGCTGTCCAAGCACCCGGTCAAGACCCGGCTCTCCCTCACCGGCACCCTGGTGGTGGCCCGCGACATCGCGCACGCCAAGATCAAGGAGCGCCTGGACGCGGGCGAGGGCATGCCGCAGTACCTCAAGGACCACCCGGTCTACTACGCCGGCCCCGCGAAGACCCCCGAGGGCTTCGCCTCCGGCTCCTTCGGCCCCACCACCGCGGGCCGGATGGACTCCTACGTCGACCAGTTCCAGGCGGCCGGCGGCTCCATGGTGATGCTCGCCAAGGGCAACCGCTCCAAGCAGGTCACCCAGGCCTGCGCCACGCACGGCGGCTTCTACCTCGGCTCGATCGGCGGCCCCGCCGCCCGACTGGCCCAGGACTGCATCAAGAAGGTCGAGGTGCTGGAGTACGCCGAGCTGGGCATGGAGGCGGTCTGGCGGATCGAGGTGGAGGACTTCCCGGCGTTCATCGTGGTGGACGACAAGGGCAACGACTTCTTCGCCGAGGTCACCGACGGCCCGCTGATCACCAGCATCCGGG
>NZ_JAJJPA010000031.1 GCF_020907985.1 Kitasatospora humi
GGCGCGGCGGGGGTCTGGCCGCGCCGACCGGCTGGGAGGAGCCGGCCGCCCCCGACGGCGAACCGCTGCTGGTTGACCTGCCGGAGCCTGCCGGAGTGGTGGCCGCGGTGGGGCTCTTCGACTGGGACCTGGCCGCCGACGCTTTCGGTGCCGACGAGGCGGCCCGGGCCATCCTGCGCCTGCCGCCGGACCGGGAGCCGGCCTGGGCCGCTCTGGCAACCCGGGTGCATCCGGGCGACCTGGCCGCCCTGCGCACCGCCGCGCGGCAGCTCCGGGCGGCACCCGGGCACCAACGTGGGCCGCTGACGCTGCGGCTGCGGCTGACGCCGTGCGAGCCGGACGGACGGGCTGCCGAGGTGCGGCTGTGGGGCCGGCTGGTGGCGGCCGCGCCGGACCACCTGGTCGGCGCGGTGCTCCCGGCGGCCGACTCGGCGGCGGCGGGCGCGGTGGAGCGGGTGCCGCAGGGGGTGTTCGCACTTGATCCGGACGGATGGCTCACCTACCTCAACCGGGCCGCCGAACTGCTGCTCGGCGCCGGGCGGAGCGAGCTGCTGGGCCGTCTGCCGTGGGAGGCGCTGTCGTGGCTGGCCGATCCCGGCTATCCGGACCGCTACCGCGCGGCGATGCTCTCCCAGAGCTCGGTCTCGTTCCTGGCCTGCCGCCCGCCGGAGCACTGGCTGGCCTTCTCGCTCTACCCGGACGCGCACGGGGTGACCGGCACCGTGGTGCCGGCCGGCGCACCGGTCCGCGGTGCCGATCAGGGGCGGCCGGTGGCGGTGCCGGGTCCGCCGCCGGCGGCGCCGAGCGAGCCCGGGGCGATCTACCACCTGATGCAGCTGGCCGGCCTGCTCACCCAGGCGGTCACGGTGCGCGAGGTCTGCGCCACCGTGGCCGAGCAGATCCTGCCGGCCTTCGGCGGGCAGCAGTTGGCGCTCTACGTGGTCCGCGACAACCGGCTGCACCTGGCGCTGCAGACCGGCTATCCGGAGGGCATCCTCGACCGCTTCGAGGGCAGCGAGCTGCGGGCCCGGCTGCCCGGGGTGGACGCCCTGACCAGCGGTTCGCCGATCTTCTTCGAGACGGCCGGGGAGCTGGCCGAGGCCTATCCGGGGGTCCCGCTGGGCGACCGCTCGGCCTCGGCGTTCCTGCCGCTGATCGCCTCCGGACGCCCGGTCGGCAGCTGCGTCCTGGGCTTCCAGGAGGCCCGCCGGTTCACCGTCGAGGAGCGCGGGGTGCTGACCGCGCTGGGCGGACTGATCGCCCAGGCGCTGGAGCGGGCCCGGCTCTACGACACCGAGTTCGCGCTGGCCCGCGGCCTGCAGCACGCGCTGCTGCCGCACCGGCTGCCGCAGCCCGCCGGCTTGGCGCTGGCCACCCGCTATCTGCCCGGCACCAGCGGGATGGATATCGGCGGCGACTGGTACGACGTGCTGACGACCGGCCGGAGCCTCACCCTGGTGATCGGCGACGTCGAGGGGCACAGCGTGGCGGCGGCCGCGACGATGGGCCAGCTGCGCAGTGTGGTTCGGGCCTTCACCAGCAGTTCGGACCGGCCGCAGGACGTGCTGGCGCGCACCAACCAACTGCTGGTGGAGCTGGATCCCGGACTGCTGGCGAGCTGTCTGCTGGTGCGGCTGGCCCCGGGCGCCGAGCAGGCCCTGCTGGTGCGGGCCGGCCACGTGCCGCCGCTGCTGCGCCACCCGGACGGGCGAACCGAGGTGCTGGAGCTGCCGGGCGGGCCGCTGCTCGGGGTGGCCACGCCGGCCGACTACCCGGCCGTCCCGGTGTCGCTGCCGGTCGGCTCGGTGCTCGCCCTGTACACCGACGGCCTGGTGGAGGAGCCCGGCATCGGCGTCGACCCGGGCATCGCCCGGCTCCGGGACACCCTGGCCGAGGCGGACCCGACCGACCTCGAACTGCTGGCCGACCGGCTGCTCTCCGCCGCCCACCGCTCCCCGAACCGGCCGGACGACGTGGCGCTGCTGCTGGCCCGCCGGGAGCCGGACGCCCCGGCCTGACCGGTCGTCAGGCCTGCGGCAGCACCCGGTCCAACCAGTTCGGCAGCCACCAGTTGACCTTGCCGAGCAGCTCCATGATCGCCGGTACCAGCACCATCCGGACCAGGGTGGCGTCCAGGAAGACCGCGACCGCCAGGCCGAGCCCGAACTCCTTGACCGCGATGTCGGGGGTGGCGAGCACCGAGAGGAAGACCGTCACCATGATCGCCGCCGCCGCGGTGATCACCCGCGCGGTCCGGCTGAGACCGCGGGCCACCGCTTCCCGGGTGTCGTGGCCGGCGTCGTACTCCTCGCGGATCCGGGAGACCAGGAAGACCTCGTAGTCGGTGGAGAGGCCGAACAGGATCGGGAAGATGAACAGCGGCACCCAGGCGGTCACCGGTGCCGTGGTCGGGAAGCCGAGGAACCGGTTGAGCCACCCCCACTGCACGATCATCACCAGCACGCCGAACGCGGCGCCCACCGACAGCAGCGTCATCACGGCAGCCTTGATCGCGATCGCCACCGAGCGGACCAGCACCAGCAGCAGGATCAGCGCCAGCCCGATCACCGTCGCGATCAGCCACGGCAGCCGGGCGGCGACCTCGGAGGCGAAGTCGGTGTCCCCGGCGGTCGGCCCGCCGACGTGCACGACCAGGCCGGTGCCGGCGACGGAGGCCGGGATCACCGTGCCGCGCAGCCGGTCCAGCAGCTCGGGCGTCGCCGCGTCCTGGTGGGCGGTGCTGGGATAGGCCACGAACAGTTCCGCCGCACCGTCCGCGCTGCGCTCCGGCGGCTCGACCGCCGCCACCCCGGGGGTGCCCGCCACCGCCCTGACCAGCGGCCCGACGGCGGCCGCCGCCCCCGGGGAGGGCACCTCGGCGACCACCACGAACGGTGCGTTGAAGCCCGGCCCGAAGCCCTCGCTCAGGATCCGGTAGGCGAGGTAGCCACCGGTGCCGTGCGGCTCGGTGCTGTTGTCCTCGAAGCTCAGCCGCATCGACAGGGCGGGAATGGTGAGCAGGATCATGATCGACGCGCCGGCGACCAGACCGGTGACCGGCCGTCGCTGGATCACCCGGGCCCAGCGCTCGGCCATCGGGCTGCGGGATCCGGTCCGGCCCAGGTAGGGCAGCTTGAACCGGTCGATGCCGCGCCCGGCGAAGCCCAGCAGCGCCGGCAGCAGGGTGACGGCAGTGATCATGGTCATCAGCACCGTCACCGAGGCGGCCACCGCGGTGGCGTTCAACAGCCGCTGCTGGACCACGATGAGACCGAGCATGGCGATCACCACGGTGGCGCCCGCGAACAGCACCGAGCGGCCGGCCCGGGCGGTCGCGACCACCACCACCCGCTCCGGCTCGTGGCCGTCGGCCAGCCCCTCCCGGTACCGGGTGACGATGAAGAGGGCGTAGTCGATGCCGACCCCCAGGCCGAGCAGGGTGGCCACCAGCGGGCTGAACGACGGTGCCGGAATGGGATGCCCCAGCAGGAAGATGAGCGCCAGTCCGCTGCCGATGCCGAACAGCGCGGCCAGCATGGTCAGCCCCATCGCCAGCAGCGAGCCGAAGGCGATCAGGATCACCAGCATCGCGGCCAGGCCGCCGATCGCGTCCGAGGAGCCGCCGTACGGGGTCTCCGCGGTGACCACGTCGGCGCCGCCGAGCGCGAAGGTGACGCCCGACCCGCTCGCCGCCTTCGTCTGCGAGATCAGGTGCTTGACCTCGGCGGTGTTCATCGGGTTCTGGTCCGACTGGGCGGTGGCGAAGCCCACCGTGCCGTCCTGCGAGATCTGCCCGGGGCCGGCGTACGGCGAACGGACGGCGGTGATGTGCGGCGCCTGCTCCAGGGTGGTGACCATGGCGTCCACCCGCCGGCGCACCCCGGGGTCGGCCAGCCCGGCCGGGGCTGCCCGGATCGCCAGGACCAGCGAGCTGCCCTGGCGCTCCGGGAAGTGCTGTTTGATCAGGTTCTGCGCGTACGCGGATTCGGAGCGCCCGCCGGTGAAGTCGTTGTCGGGTGGGGCCTTGAAGCGGAAGCCGGCCAGCAGCAGCACCAGCAGCCCGATCACCCAGGCGGTCAGCACCAGCCGGCGCCGCCGGTAGCAGAACCGGCCGAGCCGGGCCAGTCTCCCGCCCGGCCGGGTCGGCTCGCTCGGGTCCATCAGTCGAAGGTCGCGGCCGTCGCCGGGCCGCCCAGCGCATTGCGCTTGGCCGGCGTCTTCAGGGTGGTCATCCGCTGCCAGCCGCCCAGCAGCTCGTAAAGGTAGACGACCTGGATGCCCGCGGCCAGCACCGCCACCTTGGCCTTCGGCCACCGCAGGATCGCCCCCATGTGCGCCATCACGGCCAGGCTGACGTCGCGGTAGGTGCGGATCTCCGCCTTGGCGGTCTCCCGCAGGGTGTCCAGGATCCGCCGCCCGTGGCCGGCCGCAGCCAGCCGCAGCAGCTCCTCGTGGCAGTAGGCGAGGTGGTTGTCCTCGTCGGCGGAGATCATGCGCACCGCGCGGCCGACCTCCGGGTGGTCGCCGAAGATCTTGCAGAGCAGCCGCATCTGCTCTGACGCCCGCTGCTCGGTGACCCGGCTGTGCGCCAGATAGGTGATCACGTCCGCCTCGGTCAGCTGCTCGTCGCGGCGCAGCCTGGCGTGCGCCAGCCCGATGCCCTGGCGCTCCAGGATCATCGTGTAGTCGGTGTCGTCCGGCACCGGGACGGGGGTGAGGCCCCGTTTGTGCATCAGGGCGTTGAAGATCCGCCCGTGCTTGTCCTCGTCGGCGCCGTGCCGGGCGATCTTGGGGGCGAGGTGCTGGTCCGCCACCAGGGCGGCGATCCGGCCGTTCTCCCATCCGCCCTGGTCCTCCCCCTTGGCGGCGATGGAGCAGAACAGTCCGAACGCCTCGTCATTGGCGTGGATCTCCTGGAACAGAGTGCGAGCTGAGAGCATGTCAGCCAGTCAACGCGCGACCCGAGGGAGCGGCAACAGCTCGCCGCCGTTCGGGCGATGCCACCGTCAGGGCTGGTAGGGCAGCTGCGGAACCTCGAAGCAGTTGGTGTCCATGTCCGGCACCTGGGTGACCCAGCCGGGCCCGCCCGCCGCCGTGGTGTCCTGCCAGCGGGCCACGTCCAGGCAGGCGCGGGTCGGGCCGCTGGGGCGCGGGCGGCGCACGAAGTCGGTGGGGATCAGCAGCCCGTGCGCGTCATACGGCTGGGAGCGGTCCATGAAGCGCGTCACACAGGCCCGGGTCAGCGCGCCGCCGCACGAGGCCATCGCGTCGGTCAGCCACTGGGCGGCCGCCCATCCCTCCAACTCCCACGCGGAGAGCAGGGGTTGGCGCTCAGGGTAGAAGCGCTGCATGGCACTGCGGAAGGCCTGGACGGCCGGGTACTGAGTGTCCTCGTAGTTGCGGCTGGACGAGGTCGCCCACAGCACCGCGCGGCAGCCGGGCGCCGACTGGTAGTCGCGCTCCACCGTCTGGGTCCAGTTCTGCACATTGGTCACCTTGGCGGTCAGCTTCACGCCCGCCGTGTCCAGGGCCTGGCAGAGGGCGGTGTTGCCCCGGGTGTCCATGGCGTCGAAGAGCAGCTGGGTGTGGTCGGCCGCCAGCGCCGTGGCCACCGTCTGGAAGGCGGGCAGTGCCACGTCCACGGTCTGGGCCAGCACGTGGTAGCCCTCGGCGGCGAGCCCCTCCTCGATCTGGTGGGCGTAGGAGAGCGACTCCGCCTGGTTGTAGGCGACCACGGCGGCGCGGTCGGCGTTGAGGCGCTGCTTGAAGAACCGGTAGACCTCTGTGGTCTCGTAGAGGGTGCCGTCCCAGCCGACGCTGCGGCCGTCCCGGGGCGCGTTGTTGCCGTAGATCTCGTACAGGTGCGGCCAGCGGTCGTACGCCGTCCCGATCGGCTGCCCGCCGACGTCCGGCACCCCCTTGCCGCTCACGTAGGACGCGCCCGCGTAGTCCAGCGAGCTGCCCGCCGTGAGCGCGAAGACCTGGTCGTGATCGATCAGTTGGTGCACGCAGTCCTCGTTGCCGATCCCGCTGCCGCCGTCGTCGCAGGTGACCACCTGCACCGTGCGCCCGTGCAGCCCACCGGCGGCGTTCAGCGCCTGGAAGAACGCCAGCGCTCCGTACCGCGGCCCGGAGAGCACCTCGGTGCCCAGCGGGCTGGTGAGGGAGGTGATGATCCCGACCTTGACCTGGCCGGCCGTCACCCCGGTGTCGCTGGCCGTGTTGCCGCCGCCGGCCGCGGCCCCGGTGGGGGCGGCGAAGTCCCTGGCGGGCAGCCGGGTGCCGCAGCCGACCAGCAGGAGCAGGGCGGCTGCGGCGAGGGATGCGCGACGGGTCAGCTGCACCCGGGTGCCGCGGTCGCGCCGCTCTGCATGACCAGGCCGCAGAGCGTCGACCGGGAGACCTTCCAGGTGCCGTTCTCCAGCACCGCCTGGCCGGAGGCGTTCGGCACCACGGTCTGGCCCTGGAGCGAGAGGTTGTAGGTGACGTTCGCGGTGGTCGCCGAGGTGAACTGCACATTGGTCACCTGGGCGCTGACCTGGCCCACCCGGGGATCGGTGGCGAAGCTCTGCAGCAGCGGCATCAACTGGTCGCCGTTCTGCAGCAGGGCGGCCTTGGAGCTGAGCGGGGTGGCGGGCGAGAAGAAGCTCTGCCAGTTCTGGGTGACCTGCTGGGTGGCCGCCGCGGCGTCGGCGGGCGCGGTCCCGGTGGGGCTCCCGGAGGGGCTCGGCGAACCCGTGGGACTCGGAGAACCCGTGGGACTGGGTGAGGCCGTGGGGCTGGGCGATGCCGTGGGGCTCGCGGTCGAGGTGCTCTTGGTGCTGCTGGAACAGGAGCTCACCAGCAGCACGGCGCCGAGCACCGCGGCGGTCGCTGAGATCACGAAGTCCTTGCGCATGGGTCTCTCCGCCTGGTGGTGCCGGTTCTCGGTCGTGGTGACAGCGCGTCAACGCTGGACACGGGTAACACTGACCATGAAGGCGGATCGGCGAACCACGCGCAACAGGAGGCAGCGGATGGACGACCCCGGCCCGGGCCCCTCCTCCCCGAGCCGAGCCAGGCCCGGCCGGTCGCCTGCCGAGCGCCTGTTCACCGGGCCGGGCCCCGGCTGGCTGCTCGCCGTGTTCGGCGGTGCCCTGTGCGTCCTCGGCTGGTACGCGGTCTCCGGCGAGTCCGTGACGGCCCGCCAGCTGCCCTATCTGGCGTCGGCCACCGCGCCCGGTGTCGCGCTGCTCACCGGCGGTCTCGTATGGCTGGCCGTCCGCCTCGCCCCCGGGGGCGAGGCCGACCAGCCCGCGGCCGCCGTCGAGTGGCGGGCGCCCGAGGCGGCCGGAGAGCCCAGTGTGCTCGGCGGCGGCCTGGTCGCGGTGCCGGGCGGCACCCTCTGCCACCGGCCCGGCTGCCCCCTGGTGGCCGGCAAGGAGCAGGCCTCGCCGGTCGACGCCGCCGCGGTGCGGCGCCGCGGCCTCGCCCCGTGCCCGGTGTGCGAGCCCGACATCCTCCCCTCCGCCGGAACTTCCCCCTGATGGCCGCACCCGGACTGGCGATCGACTTCGCGCTCGCGGGCGTGGCCGTCGGGAGCGCGGCGGCGCTCAGCGGGGTCGGGCTGGTGGTCTGCTACCGGCTGACCGGAGTGCTCAATCTGGCGCAGGGCGGGATCGCCGTGTTCACCGCGTACCTGCTGCGCGAGCTCGCCGTGGTGCGCGGCTGGCCGCTCTGGTTGGCGGCGGCCGTCTGCCTGCTGCTGGTCGCGCCCGGGCTCGGGGTGCTGCTGCAGTTCGGCGTCTTCGGGCCGCTCCGGCGGCGGGCGGCCGGGGTCGGCGAGCTGGTGGTGGCGTCCGTGGGGGTGCTGGTGCTGCTGATCGGGCTGGTGGCGGCCATGTGGGGCACGGCGCCGCTGGCCGACGTGCCGTCGCTGGTACCGGTGCGCACCTTCACGCTCCCGGGTGGGCGGCTGCTGCGCCTGGACACGGTGGCCCAGCTGGGTGCGGTGCTGGTGGTGGCCTGCGCGGTGTGGGCGGTGGGCCGGTTCACCCGGTTCGGGGTGCGCAGCCGGGCGGTCGCGGACGACCCGGCGCTGGCCGAGCTGGCGGGGGTGAACGCCGAGGCGGTCGGCGCGGTCGGCTGGGCGTTCGGGGCGCTGACGGCCGGTCTGGTCGGGGTGCTGCTGGCTCCGTTGGTGCTGCTCGACCCCTACGGTCTGCCCCTGTTGGTACTGGAGACCCTGGCGGTGGCGGTGGCCGCCCGGTTCCACAGCCTGCCGGTGGCGGTGGCCGCCGGGCTGGCGCTGGGCATCGTGCAGGCGGAGCTGGCCTGGCTGCACCCGTCCGGCACGCTGATGCCGGTGGTGGACGCCGGCCAGTCCAACCTGTTCGCGGTGGCCCTGCTGGTGGCCGCCCTGGTGCCGTGGGGGGAGGCGGAGCAGGGGCTGGTCGGCGGCGGGGCGCTGCTGGCCGGGCCGGCGGCTCCGCGCCACCGGGACGGGTGGGCGCCGCTGCTGTGCGCGGTGGTGCTGCTCACCCCGCTGGCGCTGCGCGGTGGCGGGGTGCGGGCGCTGCTGACCGTGCCGGGGATCGCGCTGGTGCTGCTCTCGGTGGTGCTGGTCACCGGCAGCGGTGGACTGGTCTCGCTGGCCCAGGGCGCGTTCGCCGGGCTGGGCGCGCTGGGAACCGCGCAGCTCGTCTCCGGGCAGGTGCCGGGCGGTGCCGCACTGGTGGTGGCCGTGCTCGGGCTGGCCGCCGCCGGGGTGCTGGTCGGCTGGCCGGTGGTGCACCGCCGGGGCCTGGTGCTGGCCATGGTGACCTTCGCGCTGGCTGTCGGGCTGAGCCGCTTCGTCTTCCAACAGCCGTACGCCACCGCGGGATTGACAGGTGCCCGGCCCTCGTTCCTGCACAGCGACCGGGCGCTGTACGCGGCCGAGCTGGCGGTGCTGGCGGCGGGCGCGCTGCTGGTGGCGGCCGTGCGCCGGGGGCGGCTGGGCCGGGCCCTGCTGGCCACCCGCGACCACGAGGCGGGCGCCTGGGCGGCAGGGGTGGCGGTGCCGCGGCTCAAGCTGCTGGTCTTCGTGCTCGGCGCCGCGCTGGCCGGGGCCGGCGGGGTGCTGCTGGCGATGGCGGGCGGCGCGTTCGACCCGGCGACGTTCGACCCGGTACAGGGTCTGGTCTGGTTCGCGACGGTGGTGGTGACCGGGGTGGACAGCGCCGCCGGCGCGGTGCTGGCCCCGTTCGTGCTGGTCGCGCTGGACTCCGCCACGGTGCCCGGCATGTCGGCCGTGGTGGTCGGGGCGCTGGCCACCGCAACCGGGCACCTGCCCGGCGGGCTCACCGGATGGGCGCGCAGCCGACTGGGGGCCTGGTCGTGACCGCCTTGCGTGCCCGGTCCCTGACCCGCCGGCTCGGCGGGGTCGCCGTGGTGAACGGTGTCGACCTGGACCTGACGCCGGGACAGGTCACCGCGCTGGTCGGGCCCAACGGTGCGGGCAAGAGCGTGCTGCTGGACTGCCTCAGCGGGGTGGCCCGGCCCGATGGCGGCCGGATCCTGCTCGGTGCGCGGGAGGTCACCCGGGCGCCCTGCCACTGGCGGGCCAGGCTCGGGCTGGCCCGGACCTTCCAGCAGGTGGCCGTCTTCCAAGGGCTGACCGTGGCGCAGAACGTACTCGTCGGGGCGGAGCAGCACGGTGCCTCGGGGCCCCTCGGGCGGGCCCGGGTGGCGGGTGTGCTGCGGCTGCTCGGGCTGGCCGAGTTGGCCGCGCACCCGGTCGCCGGGCTGCCGCTCGGGGTGCTGCGGCTGGTGGAGCTGGGGCGGGCGCTGGCCGGCGGACCCCGGGTGCTGCTGGTGGACGAGGTTTCGGTTGGCCTGGATGCCACCCAGGTCGCTTGGGTGGCGCAGGTGTTGGCGATGGCGGCGGGCGAGGGCACCGCGGTGCTGCTGGTCGAGCACGACCTGGCCCTGGTGGCCCGGCTCGCGGACCGCGCATATGTGCTGGACACCGGCCGGGTGGTCGCGGCGGGCACGATCGCCGAGGTGCTGGCCGACGAACGGGTGCGGAGGCTCTGGTGACCACGCCGCTGCGGCTCGCGCTCCGCGGTGTCACCGTGCGCCGGGGGCCGGTGGTGCGCCTCGCCGGAGTGGACATCCGCTGCCCGGCCGACCGGCTCGGCTTCCTGATCGGTCGCAACGGCTCCGGCCGCACCGCGGTGCTGGAGGCATTGGCCGGGCTGGTGCCGCACCACGACGGCACGGTGCTGCTCGACGGACGCGACATCGGCTCGCTGGCCCCGCACCGGCGGGCCGCCCTCGGCGTGGTGCTGGTGCCGGCCCGCCGCGCGGTCTTCCCGACCCTCACGGTGGCCGAGACCCTGGCACTGGCCGGTCGTCCACCGCAGCCGATCCTCGACGTCTTCCCGGAGTTGGCCCCACTGCTGCCGCGCCGGGCCACCGCACTTTCCGGCGGCCAGCAGCAACTGCTGGCCCTGGCCCGGGCGTTGCTCACCGAACCCGTCGTGCTGCTGCTGGACGAGCCGGACCGCGGCCTGGCCCCCTCCGTCACTGCCCGACTACATGAGCAACTCGCCGGGCGCACTGCCTTGTTGACTGCCCGAACGCTGCCCTCCTGGGCACCGTCGAGCGCGCTGGTCCATGTGCTGGAGCGCGGCCGAGTCGTCTGGCACGGCGAGGCGGGCGAACTGCGGGCGGCCTCGCGGTTCTGAGTGCGCCGAGCGTCCCTGACGCCTGATCAGGTGCCTGCTCAGGGAGAACCCTGATCTTGAAGGTGGGGTCCGATCAGGGCGGATCCCCGATGGCCGGGGCACCGCCGGTCGGCAGACTCTTCGACGAGCCGGAACGCAACCGGCCCCGAACCGCCGACCCGGAGAGAACTCGCCGTGAAGAGCCCTGCCACCCGTACTCGTTGGACCACCGCAGCAGCAGCCGCCGCCCTCACCGCCGCGCTCGCCGTCGGCACGATCACGCCGGCGATCGCCGCGACCACCGCCGGCGCACCAGCGGCCGCCGGTGCCGTCGCCGCCGGGTCCAGCACCACCGTGCCACCGCTGGACCCGGCGGCGATCCGGCAGGCCCTGGCGGACCGCCCGGCGGCGGACGTCTCCGGCGGATTCGTCCAGGTCACCGGCAGCGCCGGGAAGTTCACCGGCACCTCGGGCCAGGGGATCAACCCGGACGGCCGGTTCCGGATCGGCTCGATCTCCAAGGTGTTCACCGCGACCGTGGTACTGCAGTTGGCCGCCGAGGGCAGGGTCGACCTGAACGGCACCGTGCAGCAGTACCTGCCCGGCGTGCTGCCGGCCGGCTTCCCGCCGATCGAGGTGGGTCAACTGCTCAACCACACCAGCGGGTTGCCCGGCGGCTCGGTCGGCTGGGGCAACGGGGGCACCGACTGGTTCGCCGACCACCGGTTCGACAGCTGGACGCCGCAGCAGATCGTCGCCGGGATGGCCGGCGAGCAGATGAGCTTCCAGCCCGGCACCGCGCAGCAGTACAACGGCATGAACACCTTCGTGGCCGGGATGGTCATCGAGAAGGTCACCGGCCACAGCTACGCCCAGGAGGTGCGCCGGCGCATCATCCAGCCGCTCGGCCTGCGCGACACCTCCGTCCCCAAGGCCGACGACCCGCGCCTGCCGGACGCCGCGGCCCACCCGTACCTGACCGTCCAGGACCCGAACGGCGGCTCGCACCAGGTGGACGTGACCGAACAGAGCCCGTGGCCGTGGGCGGAGGGCGGCCTGATCTCCAGCGCCCCCGACCTGTCCCACTTCTTCGACGCGCTCTTCCGCGGGCGCCTGCTCCCGCCCGCCCAGCAGCAGCTGCTCTTCACCGTTCCGGACGTTCCCGACCACCAGAGCAGCCACTGCAACACCGGCCCCACCGCCGGCCGCGCCTGCATGAGCATGGGCCTGGAGCGCGCCGAGCTGAACGGCCTGGTGGTCTGGGGCAAGACCGGCTCCCGCCCCGGTTGGACCAGCGGCGTCTTCGCCACCCGCGACCTCTCCCGCACCGTGGTCTACTCGGTCAACCCGACGGGCCTCGACGGTGCCGAGACGCCGTACTGGTACGGGATCGCGACGGCTGCGTTCGGCATCGGCCAGCAGAAGCCCTGACGTTCGCGCACTGACCCGGGTGGTTGGCGCGGTCGAGTTCACCCCCGCCAGACCCGCGCCAGTGGGTGGTGCGGGCCACGGGGGCGCCCCCTCGAACGCGTCGATCACAGGCAGGGACTGCCCTGGCCGGCGCTGCGGCCGGAAACGATCGCAGGGTCGACGGTGGTCGATCGTCCGGCGAGGGAGCGATGATGAGGCTGTGACCGCTAGTTCTCGCGCCCAGTCCTTCGAGGTAGCCGCGGCTCAGTACGCGCTGAGTCGGCCTTCCTATCCAGCCGAGCTCTTCGACTCCATCGAGGAGTTGGCAGGCCGTCGTTTGGCGGGTGCCCGGGTCGCCGACATCGGCGCGGGTACCGGAATCGCCAGCGTGCTACTGCGGGAGCGGGGTGCGGATGTGATCGCTGTGGAGCCGGGTGAGGCCATGGCCGGCGAGTTCCGCCTGGCGCTCCCGGGCCTGCCGATCGTGAGGGGTGACGGTAATGCGCTGCCCTTGGCGTCAGCTTCCTGTGACCTCATCACGTATGCGCAGTCCTGGCAGTGGACCGATCCCGGCCGGTCTGTCCCGGAGGCGTTGCGTGTCCTGGGTGCGGGTGGTGCGTTGGCGATCTGGTGGAACACCACGGCCTTCGACGTGCCGTGGATCCGCGAGCAGCACGGGCGCATCGCGCGCCACTGCGGGGTGAAGCCGAGGTCTGCGGTGCGCCCTTCGGACAGCGACGCCATCCGGTTGGCGGGGCTGACGGGGCTGCGGGTTCTGCGCCGGAAGCTGCGCTGGAGCCGCACCGTCTCGCTGGACGTGCATCTCGCCAACATCGGCAGCCGTTCGGCCTTCCTCGTCCTTGAGGAGGCCGCCCGTCGTGCGTTCTTCGTCGATGAGCGTGAGCGGCTGAGCAGGCTCTTTCCGGGCGAGGAGGTGGAAGAGAGCTACGTGGTAGATCTCCTGGTGGCGCTCCGCCCCTGACGTTGTGCGGCTACGGTGCGGGGCGGTGCGGTCATGCTGCCGACGCGAGTGGTCGGCCGCCCCCGCGAAAGCCTTCCTCGCTGCGGATGCGGCCCCGCTCCCGGCGCCGGGCAGCCAGGACATCGGGATGGGTGATCCGGGCGGTCGGGTGTTGCCCCGACCGACCGGTTCGGGCACCGTGCCGACCCGCTGAACGTTGCTGGTCGGAGCCTTAGCGCTGCGGCGTCGCCAACTGCCGCAGGTGGTCGGTGATGGCGGCGTTGAGCGGGGCGGTCAGGGCGGCGCGGGTGTGATCGGCGAGGGTGGTCAGGACGGCACCCCTGGGGTGGCGGGTGAGGGAGACGGCGAGTGGGTGGGAGGGGCCGAGGGGCGGCAGGAGGGCGGCGGCGGCGAGGCGGGCGGTGCCGAGGGTGGCGCACGGGCCGGATGCGGACGGGAGGCTGGTGCAGAGGAGGGAGGAGTAGCGGGGGGACTCGACGTAGCGGCCGGCCGCGGCGCCGAAGGCGGTGTGGCGGCGGGCCCGGGATGCGACCAATTGGGCCTGCAGGGAGGCGCGCTGACGTAGGTCGGTGCGGCGGATCCGGTGGTCCAGGGCGGCCAGGCGCAATCGCGGGTCGGGGTGGGCGGGGAGCGGTAGGCGCACGGTGGCGTAGTGGTTGCCGAGCAGGGTGCTCTGGTCGGCGGTGCGGACGTCGACCGGGACCATGGCGCAGGCGGCTGAGCCGGACAGGCCCAGCTCCCGGAGGGCGCCCGCGACAGCGGCGAGGAGCACGGCGGTGTTCGAACTCCTCGGACCGTCGAGCGCGTTGCGTGCGGCGGCCAGCAACTCGCCGGGCAACCGGGTGAAGGTGAGGTCGCGGCCCGCACCGAGCTGACCGTGGAACGGGAGGGGCCGGGACTTGGGCAGCAGGTCGTCCAGGGCCCAGGCCAGCTTGCGGGCGAGTGAGGCCGGCGGGAGCAGGGAGGGCGGGGAGACCGGCGACCGCGGTCGGCGTTCAGGGGCTGGGTCCAGCAGTGCGGTCAGCATGATGCTGAGCGATTGCCCGTCCAGCAGCGCGTGGTGGGCCCGCAGCAGCACGGCGAACCCGTCGGCGTCCGGGAGCAGGTGCAGTTGCCATGGTGGCTGCCCGGCGGGCAGCGGCTCGCTGAGCAGGGGGCCCAGCTCGCCGGAGGCGGTGACGTGCCGATCGCCTTCGAATGCCGGATCCTCATGCCAGTGCGGCCAGTTGCCGGCTTCGATGAACGGTACCGCGCGCAACCGCCGGAACCCGCCGAGCCGTTGGAGCACCCGTGTCCGCAACTGCGCCAGGGCAGGCGGCGGACCGTCGAACCAGGCCGCGTAACCGACCGTCGTGCAGGCCGCGCCGCTGCTCTGCTGCCGGTGGAACCACGCGTCCAGTGGCGGCATCGGCTCCGCCTCGGCCGCACGGGTGCCGTCGGCCGGCTCAACCCAGGCGGGCGATGGCGTCCGCGACACTGCCGGCTCCGTCCTCCCGTTGCAGTGCTCGCGCGAGGCTCGCCGCCCTGTGCCGCGGTCCTCCGCGCCGGGTCGCCGCCAGCAGTGCTTCGGCCAACCGGATCTCGGTCAACTCGCGGTAGGAGATGACCTGTTCACTGACGCCAAGCTCCACCAGCCGTGCCGCCCACCAGGGTTGGTCGGTCATCACCGGCACTGGCACGGCCGGCACCCCGGCGCGCAGGCCGGCGGCCGTGGTGCCCGCGCCGGCGTGGTGGACCACGGCGGCGGTGCGCGGCATCAACCAGCCGTGCGGGACGGCGTCGACGGTGATGATGTCGTCGTCGATCACGTCCAGGCCGACCCAGCCGGACTGGACGATGCCCCGCAAGCCGGCCCGACGCAGGGCGCCGGCGGCCAGCCTGCTCAGTTGCTCCGGGTCGCCCGGCATCATGCTGCCGAAGCCGACCAGCACGGGTGGCGGGCCGGCCGCCAGGAAGTCGGCCAGCAGGGTGGGTGGTTGCCACCGGGGGCACTCGTGCGGCCACCAGTAGCCCGCCACCCGCAGTCCGGACCGCCAGTCCGTGGGCCGTGGCAGCACCGTGGGACTGTAGCCGTGCCAGATCGGCCAGTTGTCGCGTTCCCGGAGCGCCCGCATCCGGCGGCTGCCGACCGGCGGGAGCCCGAGCCGGCGGTGGACCGCGCGGACGGCGGCGTCGTAGAGGGAGTCGAACGCCGCGTTCGCGATCCGCGCCCGCGGCACATTGGCGCGGCCGGGTGCTCGCCAGGCCATCGAGCAGGGCGCGAACCACCGGCTGGGCACGTCCGGTTGCAGGAACGCGCCGAGCGTGGGGATCCGGTGGTGGCGGGCCGCCACCGAGCCGATCGGAGCCGCGAGGGTCGACAGCAGGATCAGGTCCGCCTTGGGGTCGACGGCGGCGAGGATCCCGTCGACGAGGTCGAGCGCGGCCTGTGCGCCCGCGCCCCGGAGCTCACGCAGCGCCCGCAAGCCGCTGCCCCGCCGGCTGTGCGCGCCGAGCAGTGCCTCGAACGGATCCGCTCCGATCGGCCGGATGCGCAGCCCGCAGCAGGACACCAGGCTCTCGAACCGGGCGTGGGTGGCCAGTTCGACGTCATGGCCGTCGGCCAGCAGTCGGTGGGCCAGGCCGGTGTAGGGGGCCACCGAGCCGGTGGTGCCCACCGTGACGATCTGGATCCTCATCCGGTCAGACCAGCACCAGCGGGCAGACGCGCTCGACGGTCCGGCAGTAGTCGACCTCGCCCAGCGCCTCGCCGAGCAGGAACCGCCGGAACAGATCGGCGAGTTCAACCGGCCGTTCGACCGGGAGCATGTGGTCGGCTTCCGCCACCACGGCGAAGAAGCTGTCGGGGCAGACCTGCGCGAGGGCGCGGCAGCGCTCGGGTGTGGTGAAGTTGTCGTGTTCGCCGGCCACCGCGAGCAGGGGCGTCGGCGGCGGCTGCCGCAGGTCGAGCTCCTGGTGCCGGAGGAGGCGCCGGCTGTTGGCGATGAACTGCTCCTTCTCGTGGGGCGTCAGGTTCAGCAGCCGACGTCGCAGGAAGCGCCGGACACGGGCGCCGGCGGCCACCGAGGTGAGCGTCTCGGGGTTGGTCAGCAGGTCGAGCGCCATCTCGGCGAACTCGTCCATCTCCCCTGCCGCCAGATGGTCCAGGCTGCGGCGGATCGGAGCGCAGGCCTGCTCCGGAATCCGCATCATGGTGCCGACCAGCGCCATCTTGGCCACCCGCTCGGGTTGCCGCTGCGCGAGCCGGAAGACGACCGCGCTGCCGTAGGAGCCGCCGAGCAGGTTCACCTCGGGCACTTCGAGGTCGTCGAGGAGTTGACCGAGGGAGTCCGAGAGGAAGTCGGTGCCGTACCACTCGGGGAGGACGGGGCTGGTCCCCCATCCGGGCAGGTCGACGGCGAGCACATCGGCGAAGGTCAGGAGCTCGCGCTCCAGTCGGCCCCAGCCCTCCTTGGTCTGGAGCGCGCCACCCACCAGCACCAAGGGTGCGGTCCGCGCCGAGGCAGCGCGGACGTACCGCGACTCATAGGAATGCCCGTGCCATTGGTGCCGCGTCACCACGACCTCGTGCCGCCCGTCGGCCTGCCCGGCAGCGGCGGGTGCTGTCACTGACCTCATGAACCTTCCCGACTTCAGGATTGACCTCATCATGGCAGCTTCGGAAGGTCATGCTCCGCTGAAAATCGGCGTGTTGCACCGGCATGGAAATAATTTCCACGAACACCACCGGGCCGACCAGAGATATTCAAACGGCCGATAGTCCGATGGACCGATGAGCTTTTGTCGGACAATACGAGAATCGGGCGAAGTGCTGAGGAATCCTGGCTCGGGGACGGGCCGGGTCCTGGCTGGGACGACTGCTACAGGATCTGCCAGCGGAGCCCGTAGTCGCCGCGCCGCAGCCCGTCAACCCGCCGGCTCACCTCCTCCTGGGTGAACGAGCCGGTCACCGCCCGTTTGGCATTGGTGGTGATCATCCGCAGCTCGCGCAGGTCCCGCAGGACCGGGTAGCCGTCCCAACGGGTGACGTTGAAGCCGTAGGCCCTGGCGAACGCCTCGTGGTGGGCGCGCCCGTAGCCGAAGCGGCGGCAGTGGATCTCGATGGTCACCAGGTCCAGCTCGGGCGGCCCGTAGCAGATGGTGTCCCAGTCGCACAGGACGGCCCGACCGCCGTCGTGGAGGGCGTTGCGGTGCTGCGGGTCGCCCTGCAGCAGCCCGGGCGGGAGCACGAACTCCAGGTCGGTGAGCTGCTTCTCGAGGTGCGTGAGCCGGCGGGCGAGGAACTCCACGTCCCCGGCGGGCAGCACGGTGATCACGTCGAGGGAACGCCGGATGGCGGCGACCGTGTCGAGCTCGGGGATCCGGAAGGGCGGGTGCGGGAGACGGTGGAGCGTGCGCAGCGGGGCCGCGAGTTGTTCCGCGCGGACGGGGTGGGCGGGCTGCGGCAGGTGCCTCCAGAAGGTCGTCGGCTGGCCGTCGATCACGACCGGTTGACGCACCGGATGGAGCGGCACGGTCGGAAAGTCCAATCCGGCCAGCCACTCGACCAGTTGGACGGTCCGTCCGGCCTGGGTCGGGCAGGCCCCGCGTCGTGCGATCTTGACCACCACCGGGGCGGTGCGCAGTCGGAAGACCGCGTTGGTGTGACCGCGTAGCAGAGTTGCGCCCGTTGGGTCGAGGTCGGCACGGCGACAGGCGGCGTCGAGGATGCGATGGACGTCGAGCTCGGCGAAACCGCCCACCAGGGGCGGTGCGCTCAACGAGGCGAGTGCGCTCATGGGGGTAAGGCTGGCCGATGAGCCACTCCACTGTCACCTCGTACCGGCCGGCAACATCAGGATCTCGCCCAACTCCCGCACCACCCGAACAGATCGGAACTGTAGTGGAACCATCTCGATCACGTCGTTGGCCCGCGACCCGAGGATGTCCGTCCGGTGTGCGGCGGGGACCTGGAGGTACGTGTGGCCGGCGAGTTCGCAAGCCTCGGCCAGACTCCGCTCCTGCGCCAGGCAGATCGCCTCCTCCAGGCGCAGCAGCGCCGGGTCGATGCCGGCCTGGCCCGGGTAGAGGCGCAGCGCCTGCTGCTGGGCGGCGCGCGCCTGGGCCGCCGCGCCGAGGTAGGTGTAGGTGCCGCTCAGGTAGAGGTAGAGGCGGCGCTCGGGGAAGGCCCAGGCGTCGTCCACCGGCCCGTTCCGGCAGCGCTCGAAGAGGTCCTGCGCCTGGCGGATCGCCGCCCGCGCCTCGTCCGCGCTGCCCCGGCGGGCCAGGGCCCGGGCCTCGGCGGCCGCCGCCAGCACGCCGGTCGCGGTCGGCCGGTTGCGATTGAGCAGCCGGGCCTGCCTGGCCAGGTCGACGGCGCTGTCCAGCGGACCGTAGTAGTAGGGCAGCATGGCCGCCTGGGCGCGCACGCGGGCGCGCAACTCCCAGTTGCCGGAGTCATCGGCCGCGGTGCGCGCCGTGCCGTACCACCGTTGCGCCTGTTGCACCCGTCCGAGTTTCATCAAGGCGTCCGCGACCAGGGTGGCGACCAGCGCCGTCATCTCCGACAGGCGCACCTGCACGCCCGCCGGCTGCCGCTCCTCGGCGAGCGCCCTGATCTCCTCCAGATCACTCAGCAGTTGGGCGAGCATCTCGGTGGGCGGTGTGAACACATAGGCCTGGCGCAGGCCGAGCAGGCGTTCGTCCAGCACCTCCAGCTGGGTCGCGCTGACCGTGGTGAGCGCCAGGGTGCGCTCGACCGAGCGCCGGACGGCGTCCACCACCACCTCGATCGCATCACCCGTCGGTGGCGGCACGGCCGTGACGAGCGGCGGAGCGGGTGGCGGGCAGCGGTCGAGTGCCGCCGGTGCGACCGCGGCACCCTCGGACCGGTAGTCACCGATCAGGCCCAGTCCGACCGGATCCGTGGCGTAGAGTCGGCAGAGCAGGTCGACCGTGCGGGCGCGGGGTTGGCGCGAGGACGTCTCCCAGGCCCGCAGCTGCTCCTCGTTGGTGCCGGGCGCGGAGCGGCCGGCCGCCCGGCAGAGCACGCGCAGCTCGCTGATCGCCTCGGTCAGCGTCCACCCCCGGCCCAGCCGGTGCGCGCGCAGTCGGCTGGTGCCGCAGCACGCGGCGATCGCTTCGACGATCCGTTCGACGCCCCACTCCTCGGCAACCGCACGACGGCGGATCTCCCGGGAGCAGGACAGGCTGTGTACCAACCCGCCTTCACCACCTTGTGTGACCGAATGACTCTCCAGAGTAGTGAAGTGCCCTGAGGGATCATGCCAAATCCCGGGAAAATCGCGGATTTTGACGTCTTACCAGGAGAACACCCAACTTCGCGGCGAAACCCCCAATATCTTGCGGTTGCCGAGCGGGCCGCGCTCCGGCCAACCTTGCCGAATCCGCAGCGGACCCTGCCCGGGTCAACTGGTACGCCCCTGGGAGGACCGCGATGCCCATGGTGAAGTTCACGACCGCCGCTACCAGCTCGGAAGTCCGCGCGATCCGCGCGAGATTGGCCACCGCTCTGCGCGCGGTCGGCGTGCCGCTCTCCGACGACGAGGACTTCACGCTGCGCCTGCTGGTCTCCGAGGTGGCGACCAACGGCGTGCTGCACGGCGCCGGTGGCGGGAATCCGGCCCAGCGGCTCACCGTCGAGGCCGACGTGCACCACGACACCCGGCGCCTGCGGGTCTCGGTCAGCGACCCCGGCCTCGGCCGCCCGGTGCTCGGGCCGTTCGACACCGACGACGAGCACGGCCGCGGCATGCAGCTGGTCGCGGAACTCGCCGCGGCCCACGGGTGCGAGCCCGACCCGCAGGGGGGTGGCAAACGCGTCTGGTTCGAGCTGCCGTTGCAGGGGCTCGACCACGCCGCCGCCCGCCAGGGCGCACAGACGACCCCGCACCGGTGGTCCGCGACGGAGACCCTGGCGCCGCTGGCCCTGCACTCCTGACGTCCCTGACGTCCCTGGCGCCCCGGTACCCCGGCACCCCATTCGCGAAAGAATCCTCCGGTCGGCTGTCACATCCGGTCGCCGCGGTCCGTCGAGGCAGTGAAGGCAACGACAACCGCGACGAGCGAAGGAACCCACCGTGACGATCGAGACCGCCACCACCGAGACCACCGTCCGCACCGAGACCACCGGCCGCACCGGGACCGCCTCGCGCCTGCCCAACCCGGCCAAGCTCGTTCCCGAACTGGGCGTGGCGGGCGGCGCGTTGTCCAAGGCCGTCGGCAACGGTTCGGTGCCGCAGAGCACCGTCGACCTGATCCAGCTGCGGGCCGGCCAGATCGTCGGCAACACCTACCTGACCGCGCTGCACACCAAGAGCCTGCGCGCGGCCGGGGAGTCGCAGGAGCGCATCGACGCGGTGGCTACCTGGCAGGACGCCCCTTGTTTCACCGACGGCGAGGCCGTGGCGCTGGCCCTGGTGGATGCCGTGCTCCAGCCCGCCACTCACGGCGAGCGGGTCCCCGACGCGCTCTTCGCCCGCGCCGCCGAGCACTACGACGAGAAGGCCCTGGTCACCCTCGCCCTCGCGATCGGCCAGGTCAACTTCTTCATCCCGCTCGCCCTGATCGGCAAGCCCCTCCCGGGCGTCAAGCCCTCGCAGCAGTGGACCTGAGCAGCCCGCCCGGCGGTTGCCCGTTGAGCGACCGCGAGCTCAACGGGCGACCGGTCAGCCGGCGGTGGCGCGCGTCAGCCGCAGTGTGACCAGCTCGAACGGGCGCAGGGTCAGCTCGATCCCGTCGGCATCCAACGGCAGTTGGTGCTGCGGGCGTTCCAGTAGGTCGCAACCGTCCGCCCGGGCAACGGGGAAGGACGTCCGCAGCCGTGCCCGCGACCGGGCGCCGTGCGCCTCGTAGAGCCGCACCACGAGATCGCCGCTCTGGTCGTCGGCCAGCTTCACCGCGCTCACCACCACCGCGTCCTGGTCGAGCGCGACCAGCGGCTCCACCGCGCCGGTTCCGGTGACCCGCCGCTCCGGCAGGTTGATGCGGTAGCCCTCGCGCACCGCGTCCGCGATGGTGGCGCCGGGCAGCAGGGCGTGGTGGAAGACGTGCCGCCCCTGGTCGGTGTGCGGGTCGGGGAAGCGCGGTGCGCGCAGCAGGGAGGCGCGCACCGTGGTCGTGGTGCCCCGGTCGTCGGCGCGCACGGTACGGGTCACGTCATGGCCGTAGGTGGAGGCGGTGACCAGGGCCACGCCCCAGTCCGGTTCGGTGAGATGGACGAAGCGGTGGTTGCAGGCCTCGAACTTCGCGGCTTCCCAGCTGGTGTTGGTGTGGGTGGGTCGGTGCAGATGGCCGAACTGGGTCTCGGCCGCGTAGCGGTCGGTGTGCAGGTCGAGGGGGAAGGCGAGCTTGAGGAACTTCTCGGTCTCGCGCCAGTCCACTTCGGTGTCCAGGTCCAGCCGCTTGGCTCCGGCGGGCAGCGTGAGGGTCTGCAGCACCGTGGATGTGCCGAACGAGCGGCGCACTGCCACGCTGACCGCCTGCGGTCCGTCTGCGGTCAGCACCACCGAGTCGGCGTCGGTGAGGTCGGTGCCGGTGTTGCGGTAGAACTGGTCGACGTCCCAGGCGTCCCACATGTTGGGGAAGTCGGGATGGAGTTGCAGCAGGTTGGCGGCGCTCCCCGGGGCCACGGTCTCCCGTTCGGCCGCCAGGTCGTAGAGCGAGACCACCAGGCCGCGGGCGTCCACCACGACGCGCAGCAGGCCGTTGGCGAGGGTGAAGCCACCATGGGGTGACGGTTCGGCGGTGCAACGCCCCACGGCCGGCCGGGCCGTGGCGGCTCCGCCGGCCGCGACACCGCCGCGCTCGTGCGGGGCCGCATTGAAGACGACGGTTCCTGACGTGACGTCAACTACAAGTGCCCGCTGGGCGGTTGCGATCAGCGCTTCGAGCTCGTCGGCCAACCGGGCATAGGTCGCCTCCGCCTCCCGGTGCACCCAGGCGATCGAGGAGCCCGGCAGGATGTCATGGAACTGGTGCAGCAGCACGGTCTTCCAGATCCGGTCCAACTGCTCGTAGGGATAGGGGAGTCCGCACCGCAGCGCGGCCGTGGCCGCCCACAGCTCCGCCTCCCGCAGCAGGTTCTCGCTGCGCCGGTTGCCCTGCTTGGTGCGGGCCTGGCTGGTGAGGGTGGCCCGGTGCAGTTCGAGGTAGAGCTCGCCGACCCAGACCGGAGGCTCGGGGTACTCCTCCTGAGCCCTGGCGAAGAACTCGGCGGGCCGCTCCCAGTGCACGGTGGCCGAGCCCTCCAGGTCGCGCAGCCGGGCCGCCTTGCCGATCATCTCGCGGGTGGTGCCGCCACCGCCGTCGCCCCACCCGGTCGGGGCGAGCGACCGCGAGGCCCGTCCCTTCTCCTTGAAGTTGCGGGCGGCGTGGGCGATTTCGCTGCCCTTCATGGAGCAGTTGTAGGTGTCGACCGGTGGGAAGTGGGTGAAGATCCGGGTGCCGTCGATGCCCTCCCACCAGAAGGTGTGGTGCGGGAAGGCGTTGATCTGGCTCCAGGAGATCTTCTGGGTGAGCAGCCACTTGCTGCCTGCGGCCTTGATGATCTGCGGCAGGCCGGCGGTGAAGCCGAAGGTGTCGGGCAGCCAGGCCTCCTCGTTCTCCACGCCGAACTCGTCGAGGAAGAACCGCTTGCCGTGGACGAACTGCCGGGCCATCGCCTCCGCGCCTGGCATGTTGGTGTCGGACTCCACCCACATGCCGCCGGCGGGTACGAACCGCCCCTCGGCGACGGCCTTCTTGACCTCGGCGTAGACCTCGGGGCGGTGTTCCTTGATCCAGGCGTACTGCTGGGCCTGGGACATGGTGTACACGAACTCGGGGTGGTCGGCGATCAGCGCGGTCATGTTGGCGCAGGTCCGGGCCACCTTGCGGACGGTCTCACGGAGCGGCCAGAGCCAGGCGGAGTCGATGTGTGCGTGGCCGACGGCGCTGATCCGGTGGGCGGAGGGCACGGCGGGGGCGGCCAGCACTCCGGCCAGCTCGGCGCGGGCGGCGGCGGCCGTGCCGTTGACGTCCTGCAGGTCGACCGCGTCGAGGGCGCGTTCGACGGCGCGGAGCAGCTCCCAGCGGCGGGCTCCGTCGGCAGGCAGCTCGGCCATCAGCTCGCCGAGCACCTCCAGGTCGAGTGCCAGCTCGTACACCACCGGGTCGAACACCGCCAGGTCCATCCGGGTGATCTTGTACTGCGGGGTGCTGCCTGCGGTCGCCCTGTCGCCGAGGTCGGTGGGGAGGAACGGGTGGTAATCGAGGATCACCGGGTTGCCGGCCGCCTCGATGTGCAGTTCGACCGGTTCACCGCCGGCTGCCGGGTCGGCGATCCGCACCCACTGGTTGCGCGGGTTGAGGCCCTTCACCGGACTGCCGTCCGAGCGGTACACCAGGCCCTCGCACTGGAAGCCGGGCATGTTCTCGTCGAAGCCGAGGTCGAGCAGCGCCTCGACGGTGCGGCCGGCCCAGGCGGCGGGCACGGTGCCGCTGACGGTGAGCCAGCTGGTGCTCCAGGGCGCGCCCCACGCCTGGCCTACGGCGATCGGGGCGCGCGGGGCGGCCAGGCCCTCCGCGACCGGGACGGGTTCGCCGGGAGCGGTCCAGATGCCGACCTGGAGCGGCACCGACTCGGGGTGGATGGCGGGGCGGATCCGCTCGTCCAGCACCCGCTTGAGGCGGGCCTCGACCAGGGAGCGGTCATCGTGCATGGGCTGGACTCCGAATCCGTGGCTGGGTGAGGGGTGACTGGATGTCGAGCGGCGTGAGCGGGCGTCAGCCGTGGGCGGGCGTCAGCCGTGGGCGGGCGTCAGCCGTGAGCGGTGTCGACGGTGATCAGCTCGGTGATACCCCGTGCGGCGAGGTAGTCGCGGTCCGACGCGCGGTCGGCCAGCACCACGGCAGGTCGCCCACCGGCAGCGGCCAGCTCCATGAAGGCCTCGAAGAAGGCGCCACCAGGGGCGCTGACAGAGCGCTTGCTCACCTCCACCGGCAGGTCGAGCACCAGGGCGACGGCACGCGGTCGCGGCCGGGGCGGCTCGGCCCGCGCCGCCGCCACCAGCTCGGCCAACGCGCGGCCGGCCGGCTTGACCTGCCCGTCGTTGGTGAACAGGCCCAGGCCGTACTCCAGCTCCGGGAAGTCGGCCAGCGCCCGGTCCACGTCGTGCGAGCACCACCAGGTCACACCCCACAGGTCGGGGCAGTCCAGCACCGCCGCCATGGTGGCCCCGGTGAAGCGGCCGGCGTCCTCGGGGGCGATGTGCGGCGCGGGCGCGCCGACCTCCTGCAGCCAGACCGGCCGGTGCGGGTCGACGGCCCAGGCCTTGGCCAGCTCGACCAGGTAGGCGGCGTGCTGGGCGGTGGCCGTGGCGTGCGGGCCGTAACGCTGCGCGGTGCCGTTGAAGACCCAGGAGTGCACGGCGGTCACCGCGCCGATCGTGGCGGCGTGCGCGGGTGTGAAGGGATGGTCGTCCTGGTACCAGGCGGCGTCGTAGGCGGCGTGCAGGTGCAGGCGGCCCGGCGCCCCCGATTCGCAGGCGGCCAGTAGTCGGCGCAGCCAGTCGGCGGCCTGGCCGGGGGTGATCCGGTCCGGGTCCGGGTGCGGCTCGCCGGAGAACTGGTTGAACTCGTTGCCGACGGTCAGGCCGAGGAAGTTGGGCCGGTCGGCCAGTGCCGCGCCGAGGGCCCGCAGATAGGCGGCCTGGCCGTCGACCACCGCCGGGTCGGTGAAGAGGCTGCGCCGGTGCCAGGTTCGGGTCCACGCGGGCAGGAAGTCGAAACTGGAGAGGTGGCCCTGCAGCCCGTCCACCGCGACCGCCAGCCCCAGCTCGCCCGCCGCGTCGACCAGCTCGCCCAGCTGTTCCAGCGCACGCGGCCGGATCAGGGTGCGGTTGGGCTGGAAGAGCGGCCAGAGCGGGAAGACCCGCAGATGGTCCAGCCCGAGCCCGGCGATCCCGTCCAGGTCGGCGCGCACCGAGTCCAGGTCGAAGTCGAGCCAGTTGTGGAACCAGCCCCGGCTGGGCGTGTAGTTGACGCCGAACCGGACCTGGCGATCCGTAGTGATGCCGCCCGTTGTCAACCTTTCACCGCCCCTTCGCCGACACCCCGGAAGAAGAACCGCTGCAACGCCGTGAACAGCACCAGCACCGGTATCAGCGCGATCATGGTTCCGGCCGCCATGGTGCGCGGGTCGGCCGAGAAGACGCTGTGCAGATAGGACAGGCCGACCGTCAGGGTGAGCTTGTCCGGGCTCTGCAACACCAGCAGCGGCCACAGGAAGTCGTCCCAGGCGCCGATGAAGGTGAGGATCGCGATCACGCTCAGCGTGCCCTTGACGCTCGGCAGCCCCAGGTACCGCAGCCGCTGCCAGACGTTGGCGCCGTCCAGCACCGCCGCGTCCTCCAGCTCGACCGGTATCGCCAGGAAGGCGTTGCGCATCAGCAGCACGTTCAGCGCGCCGATCATCGAGGGCAGCGCCACGCCGACCAGCGAGTCGGAGAAGCCCAGCCGGGCGACCGTCTGGTACTGCGAGATCACCGTGACTTCGCCCGGCAGCACCAGCGTGGCCAGGAACAGCCCGAGCACCAGGCGCCGGCCGCGGAACTCCAGCCGGGCCAGCGCATAGCCGGCGGCGGTGGCGCCGGCCAGGTTGCCGCCCACGCAGAACACCGCCACGATCAGCGAGTTGAGCGCGAACCTGGCGATCGGCACGGTCCGTGACACCTGGTCGTAGGCGGCCGTGGTGGGATGCGCGGGGAGCAGCCGCGGAGTGGCGGTGTAGACGTCCTCGGCCGCGCTCTTCAGCGAGGTGGACAGCTCCCAGAGCATGGGCCCCACGGTGATCGCCAGCACCACCAGCAGGGTGAGGTAGCGGGCCGTCAGCCCGAGGGGCGTGACGGCGTCGAACACCGGCGACCTGCGCCGCCCGGCTTCTCGCGGCATCAGTCCTCCCTCCGGTTCCAGCGGGCCAGCAGCAGCAGCGGTCCGACGGTGAGGAGGAACAGCAGGACGCTCAACGCGGAGGCGTAGCCGAGCCGGCCGTCGGCGCCGGAGGCCGCCTGCTGGATCAGCATCACCAACGACACGTCCTGGCCGCCGATCCCGCCGGTGCGCCCGCCGAGCACGTAGAGCTCGGCGAACACCCGCATGGCGTTGACCGCGACCAGCATCGCCACCAGCGCCATGGTGCCGCGCACCCCGGGCACGGTGACCGACCGGAACCGGCGGACCGCGCCCGCGCCGTCCACCGCGGCCGCCTCGTGCAGTTCCCGGCGCACGTTCCCGAGCGCGGACAGGTAGAGCACCATGTAGTAGCCCAGGCCCTTCCACACCGTCAGCGCGATCGCACTGAACAGCAGCAGCCAGCGGTCAGTGAGGAAGGGCAGTGCCGAGTGGATCAGACCGGCTTGCCGGGCAAGGCCGTTGACCAGGCCGCGGTCGTCCAGCAGCCACTGCCAGATCATCGCCACCACCACCGCGGAGGCGATCACCGGGAAGTAGAAGACGGTCCGGAAGAAGCCCATGAACGGCAGGGTGCGCTGCACCAGCAGGGCGAGCAGCAGTGGCAGGATGGTCAGCAGCGGCACGCAGACCGCCATGAACACCAGGGTGTTGAGGATGGCGTCGCGCAGGTGCGGATCCTGCCACATCAGCGAGTAGTTGCGCAGCCCGATGAAGGAGCCACCGCTGAGCGTGTGCACATTGGTGAACGACAGCACCGAGGTGTTGAGCGCGGGCCACAGGCTGAAGACCGCGAGCCAGAGCAGCGCCGGCGCTGTCAGCAGCCATGGGGTGTACGGGCGGTGGGATCTCATCGGGTGACCTTCCAGGGCTACTGGGCGAGCAGTCGGTCGGCCTGGTCGACGGCGTTTTCCAACGCCTGCCTGGAGCTCTCCTTTCCGGTCATGGCGAGCGCGATCTGCTGGTTGAGCGCGGTGTTCATGGCGTCGGTCCACTGCGGCGGGGTGAAGTTCACCGCCTTCTGCATGTCCTGGTAGGCGTAGACCGCGGCGTCGCCCTGCGCAGTGCCGTCGCTCTTGCTGTAGGCCGGATCACTGGCGGCGGCCGCGGTGCCGGGCAGGTAGCCGGGGGCCAGCTTGATGAAGGCCACCTGGTTGGCGTTGTCGGTGACGAACTGCGCGAAGGCCAGGGCCAGCGGCAGGTTCTTGCTCCTGGCGGCGACCGAGACGCCCTGGACGTAGAGCGGAGCGGTGTCCAGCGCGGGCGAGGGCACGATCTGCGGGGCCAGGCTGGGATCGGACTGCTGGACGCTCTGGATGTAGTTCCCGCCGGCCGTGGTCCACGCGACCTGCTGTTTGACGAACAGCGCCGAGTTGCCCTCGTAGGTGCTGGTGAGCACGTTCGACGGCAGGTAGCCGGCCTTGTAGGCGGCGGTGTACTCGTCCAGCATCGCGGCGGCGCCGTCGGTGTTGAAGGTGAACTTCTTGCCGTCCGGAGTCATCAGCCGAGTGCCGGAGTTGACGATGTCGCTGAGGCCCGGCGGGCGGCTCATCAGGTAGTCCTTGCCGCCCGACCTGTCGTGCATCACCTTGGCCGCGGCCACCAGTTCGCCGAAGGTCCTGGGCGGCTTGCTCGGGTCGAGGCCGTCGCGCTGCATCATGGCCTTGTTCCAGAACGACACGTCGGTGCCGAGGTACCAGGGCAGGCCGTAGGTCGCCGACCCCAAGTCGGGGTAGGTGTAGGCCTTCAGGCCGCTGCCCACGTAGTCCTGGTTGAGGGTCGGCACGTTGCGGCCCAGGTCGAGCAGGCCGCCGGCCTTGGCCACGCCGTGCGCGATGTCGGGCGGCAGGTTGACCACGTCGGGCAGCGAGCCGCCGGTCACCTGGCTGGTCACCTTGTCGGCGTAGCCGTCGCCGGGCTGGTCGGCCCAGTTGACCGTGGTGCCGGGGTGCTGGTTCTCGAAGTCCTTGATCAGGGCGGTGAAGTACGGCGTGAACTTGTCGTTCTTCAGCGACCAGGTCTGGAAGGTGATCTCGCCCTTGAGGGGGCTGTCGGTGGCGACCGTCTGCTTGGCCGCGTCGCCCGATCCGCCGCCGACTCCGCAGCCGGCGAGGGCGGCGAGAGCGGTGGCGAGGGCCAGTAACGTGCGGATTCTGGGCATGGGTGGTCTCCGCTCCTGCACGGCTGGACGAGGGTGGGTCGGGAGCGCTCCGCGAAGCTCGCACCGATTTGCTAAACCGGTACAGCGATGCGGTGGACTATGCTCGCCGCTGGAACGGGTGTCAAGGGAGGGCGCACCACATGGGCAGACCCACGATCGCCGACATCGCCCGCCAGGCGGGCGTCTCCAAGGGCGCGGTGTCGTTCGCGCTGAACGGCCGGCCGGGGGTGAGCGAGCAGACCAGGGAGCGGATCCTGCGGGTCGCCCAGGAGATGAACTGGCGCCCGCACAGCGCGGCGCGGGCGCTGGGCGGGGCCCGGGCCGGAGCCGTGGGCCTGGTGCTGGCCCGCCCGGCCCGCACCGTCGGGGTGGAGCCGTTCTTCGCGCAGTTGCTCTCCGGGCTGCAGGCCGAACTCTCGGCCTGCTCCACGGCGCTCCAGCTGCTGGTGGTGGAGGACACCGCCGCCGAGATCGAGGTCTACCGGCGCTGGTCCTCGGAGCACCGGGTGGACGGCTTCGTCCTGGTCGACCTGCAGGTGCACGACCCGCGGATCGCGGTGCTGGAGGAGCTGGGGACGCCCACCGTGGTGCTGGGTGGCCCGCGCCGGCAGGGCAGCCTGCCCACCGTCTGGGCCGACGACCGGGCGGCGATGCTGTCGATCGTCGAGTACCTGGCCGCGCTCGGCCACCGCCGGATCGCCCACCTGGCCGGGCTGCCGGCCTTCCTGCACACCCAGCGGCGGATCCGGGCGCTGCGGGACGCGGCTCGCCGGCTGGAACTGGTCGAGGCGTACTCGGTGCCCACCGACTTCAGCGACGCGGAGGGCGCGGCGGCCACCCGGGCGCTGCTGGCCCGCCGGGAGCGGCCCACGGCGATCGTCTACGACAGCGACGTGATGGCGGTGGCGGGTCTGGGCGTGGCCGCCGAGATGGGGGTGGCCGTGCCCGGCGAGCTGTCGCTGGTCTCCTTCGACGACTCGGTGCTGGCCCGGATCGTCCATCCCCCGCTGACCGCGCTGACCAGGGACACCTTCGCGCTGGGCGAGTTGGTCGCGCGCACCCTGCTGGCCGCGGTCGAGGACCCGCTCGGCCGACTCGAGGTGAAGACCGCGACGCCCCGGCTGACCGTCCGGGAGAGCACCGCGGTCCCGCGCCGGTGACCAACTCCCGGACCGGCCGCATTCTTTGACGTTCCGATCCGCAATTCTCACTGCTGCACGGGCATTGACTCCCAAAGCTAAAGCGTTTTAGCGTCCCCTGGCGAAGCGGGTGCCGATCGGCGTCCGCTCCCCCAGCACGGAGGTCCCCCATGCCCCGGCTCCGCGGCTCCGTCCCACTCACCGCCGGTGTGCTGGCCCTGGCCGCCATCGCCGCCACCCCGGCCGGCGCCCGTCCCGCACCGCCCGACCACTCGCGGCCCGCCACCCCGGCCCACCACGTGGTCGCCTACTACCAGACGCAGTACGACAACGGCGGCTACGTCTCCCCGCTCCCGCTGCGCGGCGCCGCCACCGACGTCGACGTGGCCGCCTTCCACCTCAACGCGGGCTCCACCATCACCCTCAACGACGACCCGCCGTCCGCCGCCAAGTACAACCGGATGTGGCAGGACCTGGCCGCCCTGCAGCAGAGCGGCCTGAAGGTCGAGGCGATGCTCGGCGGCGCCGCCCGAGGCAGCTACGCCGACCTGCACGACAGCTTCGCCACCTACTACCCGCAGCTGCGGGACACCCTGCGCGCGCACCACTTCAACGGCGTCGACCTGGACATCGAGGAGACCTTCTCGCTCGCCGACACCGAACACCTGATCAAGCAGCTGCACGCCGACTTCGGCAGCGGCTTCATCGTCAACCTGGCACCCGTCGCCAGCGACCTTTCGGGCTCCTCCGAGTTCTCCGGCGGTTTCGACTACTCCCGGCTGGACCGGGACATGGGCAGCCGGATCTCCTGGTACAACGCCCAGTTCTACTGCGGTTGGGGCGATCTGAGCAGCACCGGCGACTACGAGGCGGTGGTGGCCAACGGCTTCGCCCCGTCCAGGGTGGTGGCCGGCGCGGTGACCAACTCGGCCAACTGCGACGGCTACGTCGACCCGGCCACCCTCGACTCGACGCTGACCGCCCTGACGGGCGAGTACCCCGGTTTCGGCGGGGTCGCCGGATGGGAGTACTTCAACGCCGTGCCGGTGGGCGGCAGCGGACCGGCCTCCTGGTACGCCGCGGCGAGCGGCGCCATGAACTGACGTAACGTCAGTCCACGAAGAGAGGAGCACCGCCCGTGGTCAGAATCACCGCCGTGGAGTCCACCGACCTGTTCGTGGGCACGCAAGCGGACCCGCGCCAGGTACTGCGGGTGGGGTTGACCGGCCGCCGGTCGACCACCGTCACCGTCAGCGGCCCCGGCGTACGCGGCGAGGCGGTCGGCACGGGCACCGTCGAGGTGCCGCTGGAGATCACCGGCGCCGCCCCGGGCACCGAGCTTCCGGTCACCGTCACCGCCCGGCGCTCCCGGGCCGAGGCCACCGTGCTGGTCGCCGAGCCGGGGTGGACCATGTTCCTGGTCTCCCACTTCCACTACGACCCGGTCTGGTGGAACACCCAGGCCGCCTACACCTCCCCGTGGGAGCTGCTCTCCGGCGACGCCACCACCCGGCCGCTCTGGGAGCGCAACGGCTTCGCCCTGGTCGACGCCCACCTGGCGCTCGCCCTGCGCGATCCGGACTACAGGTTCGTGCTGGCCGAGGTCGACTACCTCAAGCCCTACTTCGACCAGCATCCGCACCGCCGCGCCGACCTGCGCCGACTGCTCGCCGAGGGCCGGGTGGAGCTGGTCGGCGGCACCTACAACGAGCCCAACACCAACCTCACCGGCTCCGAGACCACCATCCGCAACCTGGTCCACGGCATCGGCTACCAGCGGGACATCCTCGGCGGCGACCCCCGGACCGCCTGGCAGCTGGACGTGTTCGGCCACGACCCGCAGTTCCCGGGCCTGCTGGCCGCCGCCGGGCTGACCGCCAGCGCCTGGGCCCGCGGCCCGTTCCACCAGTGGGGACCGATCCAGAAGAACTTCCGCGTGGCCAAGGACGACGCCCGGGTGATGCAGTTCCCCAGCGAGTTCGACTGGCTCTCCCCCTCGGGCGACGGGGTGCTCACCCACTACATGCCGCACCACTACTCGGCCGGTTGGTGGATGGACTCCTCCCCCGACCTGGCCACCGCCGAACAGGCCGTCCACCAGCTCTACCAGAAGCTGAAGCCGGTCGGCGCCACCCGGAACCTGCTGCTGCCGGTGGGCACCGACTACACCCCGCCCAACAAGTGGGTCACCGAGATCCACCGCTCCTGGGCGGCCAAGTACGTCTGGCCGCGGTTCGTCTGCGGCACCCCGCGCGACTTCCTGACCGCCGTCCGGGCCGAACTCCGGGCCTCCGGGCGCCGCCCCAGCCCGATCAGCCGGGACATGAACCCGGTCTACACCGGCAAGGACGTCTCCTACATCGACACCAAGCAGGCCCAGCGAGCGGGCGAGGTGGCGGCGCTGGACGCCGAGAAGCTGGCCACCCTGGCGACGCTGCAGAACCTGGGCCGGTACCCGCACGCCGCCCTGGACAAGGTCTGGCGGCACCTGGCCTACGGCGCCCACCACGACGCGATCACCGGCTCCGAGTCGGACCAGGTCTACCTGGACCTGCTCGGCGGCTGGCGGGAGGCGTACGACCTGGCCACCGAGGTCCGCGACCGCTCGCTGGACGCGCTGGTGGGCCGGATCGACACCAGCGGGCACGGGCCGGCCGTGGTGGTGGCGAACACGCTCTCCTTCGACCGCTCCGGGCCGGTCTCGCTCCGGCTCCCCCACGGCCTGACGGACGCCCGAGTCGTCGATGACCACGGCGAGCCGGTGCCCTGCGCGGTGGCCGACGGGGTGCTGCACTTCACCGCCGACCGGGTGCCGTCGCTGGGCTGGCGCACCTGGCGGCTGACTGACGGTATGTCAGATCCGCTCTGGCAGCGGGCCGAAGGTCTGACGGTGACCAACCACCGCTACCGGGTCACCGCCGACCCGGCCCGGGGCGGCGCGCTCTCCAGCGTGTACGACCTGCGGTGCGGACGGGAGGTGCTGCGCGGCGGCCAGGTCGGCAACGAACTGCGGGTCTACCAGGAGTACCCGCAGCACCCCGACTTCGGCGAGGGCCCCTGGCACCTGCTGCCCAAGGGGCCGGGCACCGGCTCCGCGGAGCACGCCGCCACGGTGCACCGGGAGACCGGGCCGCTGGGGGAACGCCTGGTCGCCACCGGTCAGGTGGCGGGCATCGGCTACGAGCAGACCGTCACCCTGTGGCACGGCGCCGACCGGGTGGACTGCCGCACCCGGATCCTCGACCACGCGGCCGCCGACCGCCTGGTCCGGGTGCGCTTCCCGGCCGATCTGCCCGGCGCCCTGCCGATCAGCGAGGTGGCCGACGCCGTGGTCGGGCGCGGTTTCGCGCTGCCTGACGTCGATGTCGCCGAGGCACCCTGGACGCTGGACAACCCGGCCAACACCTGGTTCGGCCTGGGCGCGACGGCACGCGTGCGGCTGTTCTCGCCCGACGGCGGCGAGCTCGGTGAACGCGCCCTGGGTGTGGCGGAGTTGGTGGTCCCCACGCTCGACGAGGCGGCCGACGCCCGGGACTTGGTGGTGGCGCTGGCCCGGGTCGGCGTCACCGCGACCACCGCGAGCGCCGACTGGTCGCGCTACGGCTGGCTGGACGTCGACTCCAACCTGCCGGACTTCCGCATCCTGCTCGGCAGTCCGGAGCGCAACCCGGCCGTCCGCGACCTGCTGACGCGGGTCGGCGAGCCGTACGCGGCACTGCTGGCCGAGCACGGTCGCGTGTGGATTCCGGCCGAGCGGCCGCTGCGGGAGGTCTGGCAGCCCAACGCCGACCTGCGCGACCTGCGGGCGCTGCCGGCGCTGGTGGCCCTGGACGGCAGCGCGCTCGCCGATGACCTGGCTGATGCCGCCGTCTCGGCCGTCTGCCCCGAACGGCTGGACGGGAGCGAGCGGTTGACCGACCACACGGTCGCGCTGCTCAGCCACGGCCTGCCCGGGTTCGCCGTCGACCCGACCGGCGCGCTGCACCTGTCCCTGATGCGCTCCTGCACCGGCTGGCCGTCCGGCGTCTGGCTGGACCCGCCGCGGCGCACCGCTCCGGATGGCAGTGCCTTCCAACTACAGCACTGGACACATGAGTTCAGCTATGCCCTGGTCTCCGGTGACGGCGACTGGCGGTCCCTGGAACTGCCCGCGCAGGGTCAGGAGTTCAACCATCCCCTGTACTCGCGAGTGGCCCCCGCGCAGTCCGGGCCGCTGCCCGCCGAGCTGTCCTGGCTGCGGGTCGAACCTGCCCGCGCGGTACGGCTGGGCGCGCTCAAGCCGTACGGCAACCCGATCGCGCACGGCTCGGGACGGTCCGCCGACGCCACGGACAGGGTGACGCTCCGCCTGCTGGAGTCCACCGGGCTCGGCAGCACCGCCCGTCTCGGGGGTGCTCTCGCGCTGCGCGGGCTGCACACGGCCGATCTGCTGGAGCGTCCGGGAGCGGCGGCGGCCGACGGCACGATCGAGCTGACGGGCGCACGGATCGCCACAGTGGTGGGAGTGGCGACCGCGGCGGGGCCCATGGACGCCCTCGAGGTGCTCGGGCCGGTCGCCGAGCGCGCCCAGCCGGTGCACGCCCGCTACTGGCTGCACAACCGGGGCCCGGCGCCGCTCGGCTACCTCCCCGTCTCGGTCGGCGTCGCCCCCGGGCTGCGCCACACCAACGGTGAACCGGTGGAGCTGACCGCCGTGCTCTCCTCCCAGCTGCGCGACACCGAGGTGACGGGCGCCCTCGACGTGCTGGTGCCGGACCGCTGGCAGGTGTCCGTCCGCCGCCGCCCCTACCGTCTGGACGTCGACGGCCACCTGCGGCTGCCGATCACCGTCACCCCGGCCCACCGTGCGGAGCCCGGCCTGTACTTCGTGGCCGTGCGCACCGAGCACGACGGTCAGCTGATCGAGGACGTCGCCACGGTCGCGGTCGGCAAGGTGCCGGACGGCCAACTCCCGGTGGCCGGGAAGCCGATGGACGAGGGACGGCAGACCCAGGGCACCAAGGCCGGCAAGGCCCGGGACACCGGGCTGTCCGTCGACGTCACCTCGACCAGCGTTCGGGCCGCGCCCGGTGGCACCACGGCGATCGAGCTGCGACTGGCCAACCGCACCCGCGGTGAGATCCGCGGTGAAGTGCAACTGGTGTCGCCCTGGGGCAGTTGGGAGCTGATCGCCGAACCGGTGCGGGGCTTCACGGTCGCGCCCGGGGAGCTGGCCGCGGTCGCCTTCGAGGTGGCCGTGCCCGCCGATGCCAGGCCGGGTCACTGCTGGGCGGTGGCCAAGGTGATGTGGTTCGGCCGCTGCCAGTACGCGCCGACCGTCGAGCTGCGGGTGGTGGCGCCGTGACGCACACCCGTGAACCGCTGCTCGGCCTGCTGGACGGCCGCCCGCTGCCGCGCACCGAACTGGACGTCCGGCTCGCCGCCATGCGCGCCGGCCCGCGCTCCTCGGCACTCCCCGCCCCGGGCAGCCGGCAGGACCGCCAGCTCACCCGCTGGGTGGCCCAGGTGCTGCTGACCCAGGAGCTGTGCGCCGCCGAGGCCGCCGCCCGGGGCCTGGACTGCGCGGCCGCGCCACCGGTGCGTCTGGAGCAGCGGGCCGCCGTGGAGCTGGGCTCGATCACGGCGGCCGCCTTCGAGGGCAGCGCCGCCGTCCGGGCGGTCTATGCGGCGGTCACGGCGGACGTCGAGGTCACCGATCGGCCGCCGGCTGCCGACCCACCGCCGCCCGAGTGGCAACTGAGCACCCCGGACGGCGACTTCACCGCCGACCCGGCCACCCTCCCCAGCGCCCTGGCCGACGCCCTGCGCGTAGCCGGCCCTAACTGCCCGGTGACGGCGGGTGGCTGGACCGCCACCCTGCTCGGCCCCGCGCCCGCCGAGCCCGCCACCGACCCGTCGACCGAACTCCTGGACTGCGCCCGCCGGACCGCCTTCGTCTGCTGGCTCGACCAGGCCCGCGCCGACCGCCTCACCCTCGTGCCCGGCCTGGAGCACCCGGGCGACCCTGGCCAGCCCGACTACGACCACCGGCACTGAGACGCCGCCGACCCGTCCGGCGGCCCGGACGGGGTTCTGGCCCACCGCCCGGTCGCCGCGGCGGCCGGGCGGCGTTGTCGCGTCAGCCCTCGGCCCGGCGCGTCAGCCCTCGGCCCGGCGCGGCAGCTTCCAGCCGGGGCGGGGAAAGTGGCAGGTGTAGCCGTTGGGGAACTTCTGCAGGTAGTCCTGGTGCTCCGGCTCGGCCTCCCAGAAGTCGCCGGCGGGGCTGACCTCGGTGACGACCTTGCCCGGCCACAGGCCCGAGGCGTCGACGTCGGCGATGGTGTCCTCCGCCGTCCTCTTCTGCTCGTCGGATGTGTAGAAGATGGCGGAGCGGTAGCTGGTGCCGATGTCGTTGCCCTGCCGGTTCCTGGTGCTGGGGTCGTGGATCTGGAAGAAGAACTCCAGCAGCGCCCGGTAGTCCGTCCGGGCCGGGTCGTACCGGACTTCGATGGCCTCGGCGTGGCCGTCGTGGTTGCGGTAGGTGGCGTTGGGCACGTCGCCGCCCGTGTAGCCCACCCGGGTGGACACCACACCGGGCTGCCGGCGGAAGAGCTCCTCCATGCCCCAGAAACAGCCGCCGGCGAGGATCGCCTTCTCGATGGCCATGGTCTCTTCCCTTCCGGTGGACTGCCTCGGTACGACCCTACAGGGCGGGCCGCACCGGAGGGCAGCCCCGGGGCCTCGGCTCAGCCGGCGGCGGCCGTCTGGTGGGCCGCCGGGTCGGACGCGCCCCCGCCGCCGCCCAGGGCCTGGAGGATCTCCTCCACGCTCTGCTTCGCGTCGCCGAAGAGCATGCTGCTGTTCTCCCGGAAGAACAGCGGGTTCTGGACTCCCGCGTAGCCGGAGGCCATCGAGCGCTTGAAGACGACGACGTGCTCCGCCTCCCAGACCCGCAGCACCGGCATGCCGGCGATCGGGCTGGCCGGGTCCTCGGTGGCGGCGGGGTTGACGGTGTCGTTGGCCCCGATGACGAGCACCACCGACGTGCCGGCGAAGTCGTCGTTGATCTCGTCCATCTCCAGGACGATGTCGTAGGGCACCTTCGCCTCGGCCAGCAGCACGTTCATGTGCCCGGGCAGCCGGCCGGCGACCGGGTGGACGCCGAAGCGGACCTCGACGCCGCGTCCGCGCAGCCGCCGGGTGAGCTCCGCGACCGGGTGCTGGGCCTGCGCCACCGCCATGCCGTAGCCCGGGGTGATCACCACCGACCTGGCCCGGGCGAGCAGTTCGGCCACCTCCCCGGCGCGGACCTCGCGGTGCTCGCCCTGCTCCTCGTCCCCGCTCGACGGGGCTTCGATGCCGAAGCCGCCCGCGATGACCGAGAGGAAGGAGCGGTTCATCGCCTTGCACATGATGTACGACAGGTAGGCACCCGAGGAGCCGACCAGCGCGCCGGTGACGATCAGCAGGTTGTTGTCGAGCAGGAATCCGGCGGCCGCCGCCGCCCAACCGGAGTAACTGTTGAGCATGGAGACGACCACGGGCATGTCACCGCCGCCGATCGAGGCGACCAGGTGCCAGCCCAACGCGAGCGCGAGCACCGTGACCGCGGTCATCAGGGCGAGGTCCGGGCTGACGGTGAACCAGACCGTCAGCACCGCGAACGCGCCGAGCGCACCGAGGTTGAGTGCGTTCTTGCCGGGCAGCGTCAGCGGGCGCGAGGCGATCCGGCCGGACAGCTTGAGGAAGGCGACGATGGACCCGGTGAAGGTGACCGCGCCGATGAAGATCCCGATGAACACCTCGGCGTGGTGGATGCCCAGCAGGTCTGTGCCGATCCGGGTCTGCGCCGAACCGTGCGACTCGACCTCCAGGTAGCTGTTCCAGCCGACCAGCACCGCGGCCAGGCCGACGAAACTGTGCAGTACGGCAATGAGTTCGGGCATCTGGGTCATCTCGACCCGCCGCGCCCGCCACAGGCCGATCGCGCCGCCCAGCGCCATCGCGACGACGATCAGGGCGACCGCTCCGGCCGTGATGCTCTGCGCCGCCAGCACCACGGTGGCGACCAGCGCGAGGGCCATGCCGGCGATGCCGTAGCCGACGCCGGCGCGGGAGGTGCGGTGCTGGGACAGCCCGGCCAGGCTGAGGATGAACAGCAGGGCGGCCACCAGGTCGGCGGCGTGCGAAGCTGTGATCGAAGTCATCGGGGCTCAGCGCCTTTCGGGGACGTCGAGAACATCGACAGCATGCGGCGGGTGACGGCGAAGCCGCCGAAGATGTTCACGCTCGTCAGCAGGATCGCCGCGCAGGACAGCACGGTCACGACCACGCTCTCGTGCCCGATCTGCAGCAGGGCGCCGATCACCACGATCCCCGAGATCGCGTTGGTCACCGACATCAGCGGAGTGTGCAGGGCGTGGTGGACCTTGCCGATGACGTAGTGGCCGATCACCACGGCGAGCGCGAACACCGTGAAGTTCTCCGCGAGTTGGGCCGGGGCGAAGCCGACGACGGCGAACATCGCGGCCAGGCCCGCGCCGATCAGGCCGAACCGGGCGGCCGGGGAGAGCCGGGACGGTTTCGGCGCCACGACCGGTGGCGCGGTGGCGGGTGGCGCGGCGGGGGCGGCCGACACGGCCACCGGCGGTGGCGGCCAGGTGACCTCCCCGGCCCGCACCACGGTCACCGCGCGCTGGACCACGTCGTCGAAGTCGAGGACCAGCCGGCCGTCCCTGCCCGGTGTCAGCAGTTTCAGCAGGTTCACCAGGTTGGTGCCGAACAGCTGCGAGGCCTGGGCGGGCAGCCGGGCGGCGAGGTCGGTGTAGCCGATGATGGTGACGCCGTTGTCGGTGACCACCGCTCGTCCCGGTACGGTGCCCTCGACGTTGCCGCCCTGGCCCGCCGCCATGTCGACGATCACGCTGCCGGGCTTCATCACCGCCACGTCCTCGGCGGTGAGCAGGCGCGGGGCGGGGCGGCCGGGGATCAGCGCGGTGGTGACGACGATGTCCACGTCCCCGGCCTGCTCGTGGTAGAGCTCGGCGGCCGCCCGGTCGTAGTCGGCCGTGGTGGCCTTGGCGTAGCCGTCGGCACTGGCCTCCTGCGCGATGTCGACGGCCAGGTACTCGCCGCCCAATGACCGTACCTGGTCGGCCACTTCGGGCCGCGGATCGGTCGCGCGGACGATCGCGCCCAGGCTGGAGGCGGCGCCGATGGCGGCGAGCCCGGCCACACCGGCGCCGGCCACCAGGACCTTCGCCGGGGGAACCTTGCCCGCGGCCGTCACCTGGCCGGTGAAGAAGCGCCCGAACACGTGGGCCGCCTCGATCACCGCCCGGTAGCCGGCGATGTTCGCCATCGAGCTGAGCACGTCCATCGACTGCGCCCGCGAGATCCGCGGCACCGCGTCCAACGCCAGGGCCGTGAGCGGGCGGGCCGCCAGCGCCTCCAGGAGTTCGGGCCGCTGTGCCGGGGCGAGCAGGCCGACCACGGTCGCGCCGTCGCTCAGCCGGGCGATCTCCCCGGCCGACGGCGCGTTGACCTTCAGGACGGTGTCGGCCGCCCAGGCGTCGCCGATGGTCGCGCCCGCCTCGACGTAGGCCGCGTCGGTGAAGCCGGAGGCCGAGCCGGCGTCGGACTCGACGACGACCTCGTAGCCGAGGGCGAGCAGCCCGCGCACGGTCGACGGGGTGGCCGCGACCCGGGTCTCACCCGGGGCGGACTCGGCGACCACGCCGATGCGCTGCGGGGATTTGTGGTGTGCAGAGCCGTGTGCAGACATCTCTCGTGGCTCACTCTCGTCGCAGGAGCTGTTGACAGGAATCCGCGATCGGGGAGAGAGCTCCCCTTGGCCGCAGGAACCTACACGTCCGGGCGCGGCGGGCGCAGGGGTCTGAACCGTGACGTGTTTCACCTCGACGCGGGCCGGCTCGGCGGGTTTGAGCCTCCTTTGCTGACGTTCCGTCAGCTCAGTTCACCACGGTGGGCCCGGTGGGGCCGGGTCGGCTCACCGCGCCGGCCGTGAGCAGCTCGATCAACGTGCCGGCCTGGTGGGGCCGGGTCGGCTCACCGCGCCGGCCGTGAGCAGCTCGATCAACGTGCCGGCCCGGTGGGGCCGGGTCGGCTCATCGCGCCGGCCGTGAGCAGCTCGATCAACGTGCGCACCCCGAAGCCGGTGCCGCCCGCGACCCATTCGCCGTCGTCCGCGTCGCACAGGGCCGTGCCCTGGATGTCCAGGTGCGCCCAGGGCAGGCCGGGCGGGATGAACTCGCGCAGGAAAAGGCCGGCGAGCAGCGCGGTGCCGTGCCGGGTGCCGAGCGTGTAGTTGACCAGGTCAGCGACCTTGGAGCGGAGCTGCGGCCGGTAGGCGTCCGGCAGCGGGAGCGGCCAGAGCGGCTCGCCGGCCCGGGTGGCGGCGGCTCGCAGGCGGTCCAGCAGGGGCTCGTCGGTGCCCATCAGCGCGCCGATCCGACGGCCGAGCGCGATGGCGGCCGCGTCCGTCAGGGTGGCCAGGTCGATGATCGCATCGGGTGCGCTCTCGGCGGCCAGGACCAGGGCGTCGGCCATGATCAGCCGCCCTTCGGCGTCCGCGTGGCAGACCTCCACCGTGGTGCCGTCACGCACCACCAGCACGTCGCCGATCCGAATCGGATCGCCGTTCGGCATGTTCTCGGTCAGCGGCAGCCAGGCGTCGACCGCCACTTCGCAGCCCAGTGCGCCGAGCGCCGACATCGCGCCCAGGACGGCCGCCGCACCCGCCATGTCGGCCTTCATCCCCGCCAGGTGCGCATTGGGCTTCAGCGAGAGCCCGCCGGCGTCGAAGGTGACGCCCTTGCCGACCAGGGCGATCCGCCGGCTCCACCGGTCCGGCCGGTAGCCGAGCCGCACCAGCCGCGGCTCCACCAGCGAACCGCGGCTGACCCCCAGCAGCCCGCCCAGCTTCTCGGCGGCGATCCGCTCCGCGTCCCAGACCTCGCAGCTGAGGCCGGCCCGCCCGGCAACGACGGTCGCCCGCTCGGCGAAGGCCTGCGGGGTCAGTGCCTCACCGGGTTCGTTGACCAGGTCGCGGGCCAGCAGGACCGCCTCGCCCACCCGGCGGCCCTCGGTCACGGCGCGCCGCGCCCCGGCGCTGTCCGGGGTGAGCAGGTCGATCCACTGGTGGAGCGGGGTCTCGGTGGTGCCGCGGGACCGGCTGCTGCGGTACCGGTCGAACTGGTAGCCGCCGAGGAGGTAGCCCTCCACCAGCTGCCGGAGATGGTCTCCGGGTGGCTGGACCGCCAGGCGTCGGTACGGTCGGACGGCCCGGGCCAGCACGGCCGCGGCCGTCCTGACGGCCGCGGAGCCCGCGGGTCCGGCCTCCCGCGGCCCCACCCCGAGCAGCACCGTCACCGGGTCGCCGGGCAGCTGCAGCACCTGCCCGACCTCGCCGGCGAAGCCCGTCGCCGACAGGTACGCCGCCGACAGCCCCTGCGCCGGCTCGCCCGCCCACACCGGCCGCACCACGGCCTCGACGTCGTCCGCCGGCTCCCTCCGCAGGCCCCAACCGACCGTCACGGCTGCCGCCCCGCGCGCCGCTCGGCCCCCCATGCCTCCAGCTCCGCCAGGTAGCCGCGGGCCAGTTCGCCCATCCCGCCGGCATCGCCGACCTCCGCCCACCCGCGCGCGGCCGAGATCGCGAACGGGTCCAGCCGGAGTGCCTGCAGGTAGCAGTCCTCGGCGAGCACCGGCGCATCCGCCCGGCGCAGGCACTCGGCCGCGGACGCGTACCCGAGCGCGGTGGAGACCGGGCCGAGCCGGGCGGTGCGCAGGTAGCTGTCCGCCGCCTCGCGGGGCCGCCCGCGCCGCAGCAGGCTCTCCGCGACCTCGATGTGCGTCTTGGGCTCGTAGGGGTCGAGCTCCAGCGCCTCGGCGACCAGCCGGTCGCCCTGCTCGTCCTCGCCGAAGGCGTAGCACTCCTTGGAGCGGCTCTCCACGCAGGCCCGCAGGTTCTCGCGCTTCAGGAACTCCTGGTAGGGCCCCTCGGCCGGCACCCGCCGGGCCGACTCCTCCGCCCGGTCCATGTCGTCGGCCAGCCATGCCCGGTCCTTGCGCAGGAACGGCACGAAGCTGACGCTGCGGTAGAACCGGCTCTCCATCATCGTCTTCTCGAACGGCGAGTAGCCGGGATCGGCCAGCAGCTCGGCCAGCGCGGCGGCCCCGATCTGCCGCCACCGCTCGGCCTGCGCGACCGACTTGGTCTCGCGGGCGTGGAACACCACCGCGAACACGGCGATCACGAACCGCAGCTGGGTGGGGCAGGCGGGATGGTCGGCGATCGCGAAGGAGGTCTCCGGGGCGGCCACGCCCGTCCCCACAGCGGCCACGTAGCGGACCACGTCACGCCAGTGGTGCAGGCGCAGTTCGGCCGCGGTGCGCAGCTGGTCGGCCGGGCGGGCCGGGATCAACTCCAGGACCAGCCGGGCGAATCCGATCCGGTAGAGCACCACCCCGACCTGGTGCTGCTGTTCGGTGCCCAGCTGCTCGAAGTCGGCGACCCAGTCGCACAGTTGCTCCCAGCGCGGGGTGCGCAGGTGTTCCGGCAGGTCGGCCGGGTGGGCCACGGCGAACTCGGTGAGGCCGGACTCGCGGATCAGGTTGCCCCGGAAGGCCGGTGGCATCAGCCGCTGCCAGTTCACCTCGGGGCGCTCGCCGCGCTCGGCGAACTCGTAGGCCAGCGTCGGCAGTTTGGCATAGAGGCCGGGCGACTCGGAGTCGCCGAGGTTGAAGTAGGCGGCGTACATCCGGTAGTGCCAGTTGTTGGCGTACGGCCGCTGTGGGTCGCGGGTGGCCGTGCGCTCCACCAGTTCGGCGAGGGCCTGGTCGCCGTCCTGCCGGCAGGCTGCCAGCAGGGCGTCCCGGGTGGCGCGGGCCCGCGGCGCGGCGCGGAACGCCCGTTCGTCCAGCACCCGGGCGAACTCCCGGTGGCCGAGGGTGCGGGCGCAGGCGGCGGCCCGCAGCAGGGCGAAGGCGGTGCCGAACGGGCCGAGTCGGGCGGCGTGCAGGTAGCCGGCGAGCGCGGCCTCGTGCTCGCCCACCCGCTCATGGGCCTGCGCGGCCTGCATCCGGATCTTGACGTCCCACGGGTCGAGCGCCAACCCCTCGGCGAGGGCTTCCTGTTCGGCCGGCCCGTCGGCGAGCCGGACCGCGATCTCCAGCGAGCGGTCGAGCAGCCGGCGGCGGGTCTCCAGCAGGACCAGCTCGTCGTCCTGGTCCGGCGCGGTCAGCCCGGCCACCTCCTGCCGGACGGTGGCCAGCAGTGCCCGGGCACCGGCGAAGTCCTGGTGCCGCTCGGCGGCCATCACCTCGCGCAGCGCCAACCGGGCGGTCAGCACGGTGTGTTCGAAGGTGGTGAGCTCGCCCTCGATCTCCTTCAGCAGACCGCGGGCCCGGTCGAGCAGCAGCGGCGCGGCCGAGTCGTCACCGGCGTGCCTGGCCAGCAGGTAGCCCCAGCCGGCCAGCGCCTGGACGTGGGCGACGGTGGGCGACGGCCGGTCCACCAGCGGACGGTAGGCGGCCGCGGTCCGCTCGGAGAGCCCCTCGGCGGCGAACAGCGCCACCGCCCGGGCCGCCTGCAGGCCCGCCGCCACCGGGTCCTGGCAGTCGGCCGGGTCGAGGTCGGCCGGCAGCACGTCCTCGAAGACGGCCGCGGGCAGGCAGGCGGCGACCAGCCAGTGCGCCAGGCCCGCCCGGTCCACCAGGTCCAGCTCGGTGTGCCGCCGGTGGGCCGCGGCCATCCGCCGCCAGGCGGGGGAGGCCAGTTCCTCGGGCAGGTCGGTCGGCCGGGCGGCCCGGTACGCCGCCAGCCGGGACTCCTCCACCAGCAGCCGCCGGTAGCTCGCGGGCATGGTCATGCCGAATCGCAGCGCGGTGGGAGCACGCCGCTCGAAACGCCGGGCGGCCAGTACCGGAGAACGCGCCTGAATGACCGTCGCCGGCGACTCGGCGCCGTCGAAATACGGTCGGTGCACCTCGAAGGTGAGCCAGCTGGGCGCGTTCACCCCGACTATTCCGCGACTGAATTCCCACCGGTTCACGTGCTGTTCCACCCGCCCTTCGGACCGCCCTTCGAAAATGGCCGGCATGCCCTGCGGCCGGGGACCGGGGGCAGGGCATGCCGGTGAATCGCCGAGATCAGGCGGCGTCGTCGACCAGGCAGGTCCAGCAGTCCGCGGCACCGGTGGTGATCTCGACCTCGTCCGCCAGGGACTCCCAGCTCTCGTAAGCCATTTCGCAACCCCTTTCAGCCAGCTAGCCGGTTCTCGGAAGTGAACCGGCGATCGGTTGAGAGAAATTCTCGAGGCGGTTGCACAGGGCCGTCAAGACGTCTGCACACCCAATCCCGACAGAAATACCTCGACTTCTTCATCGGTCGTCCAGAAATGCGGGGAAACCCGGACCAACCCATCCGGAACCGATACCTGGATTCCCGCCGAGGCCAACTCCCCGGCGATGCGTGCACCCGTCTTCTCCGGGCTGCTGAAGCTGACGATCCCGGAGTGCCCCCCGCGCCGGTCGGGAATCGCCAGGTGGTGTCCCAGGGCGCTGATCCCGGCCCGCAGCCGGTCGCCCAGGGCGAGCACCCGGTCGGCGACCGCGCCGATCCCGACCGCCTCCAGCTCGGCCAGCGCCTCGGCCAGACCGACCATCCCGAGCAGGTCGTACATCCCGCCCTCGACCCGGGCGGCGGTGGCCCGCTGCGGCCGGTCGTAGCGCAGCCCGCCCGGGTGGCCCCGGGTCACCTCGGCCGCCTCCTCGTAGCCGAACCAGCCGCTGGGAACCGTGCGCAGCGACTCCAGCCGGGCGGCCCGGCAGAAGAACACCCCGGTGCCCGGCGGGCCGCCCAGCCACTTGTGCGCGCCCGCCGCCAGGAAGTCCACCGGTGTCCGGGCCAGCGAGAGCGGCAGCACGCCCAGGCTCTGCACCGCGTCCACGCAGACCAGTGCCCCCGCCTCGGCGGCCAGTTCGCAGATCCGGTCCAGGTCGCAGCGGAAACCGGTGGCGAAGTTGACGTGGCTGACGGCGATCAACCGGGTACCCGGGAGCACCGCCGCGGCGACGTCCGCCATCCGGTAGCCGCCCTGGCGCATCGGCACCCAGGACAGTTCGACGCCGCGCCGCCGCAGCCGCTGCCAGGGCCGGACGTTCGCCGGGAAGTCTCGGTCGAACAGCACCACCCGGTCCCCCGGGCGCCAGTCCAGGCCGTCCGCGACCAGGTGGATGCCGGTGGAGGTGTTGGGCACCAGCGCGATCTCCTCCGGCGTGCAGTCGAGCAGCCGGGCGAAGGACCGCCGCGACGCGGTGCGTGCCCCGAAGACGCGGCCGACCTCGGTGCTGCCGTGCGGCAGCACCTCCTCCAGGGCCGTCCGCATCGCGGCGACGGCCCCCGGGCGGAGCCGGCCCAGCCCCGCGTGGTCGAGGTAGGCGCGCGGGCCGGCGGGCTCACCCGTCATCGGGCCGTTCCCTTCGCGATCTCCGCCACCGGGGCCGGCCCCGGTCCGGCGGAACGGATCGACCGGGCCGCGCCGACCGCCATCCAGCCGGCCACCAGCAGCGGCAGGCCGTGCAGCAGCAGCACCCACGGCGCGAGCCGGTCCGGTCGCAGCACGAGGCTGGTGACGAGCAGTCCGGCCATGAAGCCCGCGTTCACCGCCATCTGCGACAGCCCGAACGCCCTTCCGCGCCGCTCGTCGGGCAGCCGCTGCAGCGACTGCTTGTAGGTGATCTCGCTCAGCGAGTCGCCCAGCCCGGCCAGCCCGGCCGCCAGCAGCCGCGGCCACCAACCGTCCAGCCAGAAGACGCCGATGAAGCCCAGTGACATCACCATGGTGGCCAGGCAGTACACCAGGGCGCCCGCCCGCTCCAGCAGCCGCCGCGCCAGCGGCCGCAGCACGAAGCTGCCCAGCAGCAGCCCGGCCGCCCAACTGCCCCACACCACGCCGGAGACCACCGCCGGCTCGGTCGGCCGCAGCAGCGTGCCCAGCATCGGCAGCCCCACGTGCTGGGACGAACTGCCGAAGGCGTCCAGCACCCGCAGCACCACCAGACCCGCCAGCCCCGCGCCCACCAGCACCGGCCAGGCCCCGGCGCGCTCCCGCTCCCGCGCCCCGGACGCCCGCCCGCCCGGCTCCCGCATGCGCAGCCGGAGCACCAGCAGCACCAGTGCGGAGAGCAGGTAGCTGCTCGCGTCCAGCCCGAAGACCCCGCGGTAGCCGATGGCCGGAGCCAGCACGGCGGCCAGCCCCATCCCGAGCATGAAGGCGACCCCCTTGAGGCCGGCGAGCGCACTGTTCACGGCCTGGGTGCGTGCCCCGGCCAGCACCGGGGTCGCGGCGGACATCGTCGCCTCGAACACCGAGCGTCCGGCGCCCACCAGCACCACCGCCGGGTACAGCCACCAGCGCTGCACGGCGGCGGGCAGCACGGCCAGTAGCGCCAGCATCAGCGCCCGCACGAGGTCCGCGCCGATCATCACCCGCCGCCGGTCCCAGCGGTCCCCGTACCGGTGCCCGAGCCGCCCGCCGCCGATCGCGCCCGCGTACAGGGCCACGCTCACCAACCCGGTGGCCACCCCCGAGCGGGTCCGCTCCCAGATGAAGACCGAGAGGCAGATGAAGTCGAGGGCGTAGCCGATGTCCGACACCGTCTTGGCGGTGAGGAAGACCGCCAGCTGCCGCGGACCCGCCGGCGCCGCTCCCTCCGCCACCCTCGCACCGGTCACCATGGCGCCCATGACGTGCCCGCCCCCCGCCTGTCGGATCCCGTGATGATCCCGCACCGCCGACAGGACGAACAAGAGTCCGACACAGGGGAATTCCGGTCGCCACCCGCCCCCAGAGCCTCGGGGCCCCCGAAGAACTACCTCGCACCCTCCCGGGGCAGGTAGGGCTCCAGGGCGTGCGCCAGGTTGGGCAGCGGCATGCTCTGCAGCCAGATCTGCCCCGGTCCGGTGAGCGCGACCAGGTGGTAGCCGTCGCCCCCGAAGATCTTGTTGGCGATGCCGGGCACCCGGGTGATGCCGAACTGCACCTGCTCCTCGAACATTCCGACATGTCCGGGGTGGACCAGCATGGTCTGCCCGGGGCCCAGGGTGTACTGGCTGAGCTCGCCGGAGAGCTCGATCCAGGCCCGCCCCTGGCCCTCGAGGCGCTGCAGCACGAAGCCGTCGCCACCCCACAGCCCGCCGCGGAAGGACTGCTGCAGGGCAATGGTCGGCGTGATGCCCGGGGTGCCGCAGATCCACCCGTGCCGGTGCACCAAGACTCCGCGCCCGGGCGCCACGTCCACCGGGACGATGTGCCCGGGCACCTTGGCCGCGAACGCCACCAGCCCGGCACTGCCCTCCGCCTGGTAGCGCGTCAGGAACAGTCCACCGCCGCCGACCGCCCGCATCAACGTCCCCATCAGCCCGCCACCGCGCGGCCCGCCGGTGCTGGTGGTCTGCGACATCTGCACGTTGGCGGTCATCCACGACAGCTCGCCGTGCGCCGAGACCACCTGCTCCCCCGGGCCGAGCTGGATCTCCAGCACCGGCATGGTGGTGCCCTTGACGTCCGCCTGCATCCCGTCCCCCCTTGCTGCCGGCCCGGCGCCGGCCTGCGCTTCCGCGGCCTTTCCGCTGCCGTCATTCTGCCCGGGTCCGCACCGGTGCAGCCGCTTGCGACAAGACCGGTACAGAGTGCGGAAGCCACGGTGACCTGACGGGCGGTCGCCCTGGTCGTCGAGGTGGACTGAGCAGACGCTGCAGCGCGAACTCCGCCCGGTTCGCGGCGGGCGAGGCAACGGCTGCGTCAAGCGGGGCTACCGGAGCAACGGCTGTTCGCCCCCGCGCCGCGCCCACTCGCCCCGAGCCGGCGGTCCCGCCGGCAGCCTAGGCCTCCGGCTCCAGCGCCGTCCGGATCGCCGCAGCCACCCGCTCCGCCGTGGCCTCGTCCGGGTAGCGGGTGCGCGGCCAGAAGAAGCCGCGCAGCCCGTCCTTGGGGTTGCGCGGCACCACGTGGACGTGCAGGTGCGGCACCGACTGGCTGATCCGGTTGTTCATCGCGACGAACGACCCCCGGGCCCCGGTGCCGCGCTCCACCGCCCCGGTCAGCCGCCGCACCCGCTCGAAGAACGGCCCGACCAGCTCGGTCGGCAACTCGGGCAGGGTCGGCACATGGGCGATCGGGACCACCAGCAGGTGGCCCTGGAAGAGCGGCCGGTGGTCCAGGAAGGCCAGCGCCACCTCGTCGCGGAAGACCCGCTGGACCGCCGCCCCGGGATCGGCCAGCAGTGCGCAGAAGGCGCAGTCACCAGGCTTCATGAGGCTCCGTCGGTCGGTCCGTACCGCAGCTCGCAGTACACCGCCCAGATCACCGAGACCACCGGAACGGCGATCACTGCCCCGATCACCCCGGCCAGGATGCCGCCGCCGATCACCGAGAGCGCCACGGCCACCGGGTGGATCCGCACCGCCCAGCTCATCACCACCGGATGCAGCAGGTGGCCCTCGATCTGCCCGATGATCACGATCATCCCGAGCACGATCAGGGCGGTGAGCGGGCCGCGCGTGGCCAGCGCCACCACGGCGGCGATCACCATCGCGATCGGCGAGCCGACCAGCGGGATCAGGGTGGCGAAGAACTCCAGCACCACCAACGGCAGCACCAGCGGCACCTGCAACGCCGCCAGTCCGATGCCCACCAGCACCGCGTTGCTGCCCGCCACGATGAAGATGCCCCGGGTGTAGCCGGCGAAGGTGCGCCAGGCGGTCCGCCCGCCCCGGTCCCAGGTGTCCCGGGCCCCGGACGGCAGCTGCCGCAGCAGCCAGCGCCACATCCGATCACCCGAGTGGATGAAGAAGACGGCGCAGAAGAGGGCGAGCGCCGCGCCCGTCGCCACCTCCACCACGCGCCCCGCCTGGTTGACCGCGGTGTTGATCAGCGCGGATCGGTGGCTGGACAGATAGTCACCGAGCTTGTCCTGCAGCTCCCCGGCGGTCTGCGGGCGGACGTGGAACGGCGCACCCTCCACCCAGCGTTCGATCCGCCCGATGCCCCCGCGGAACTCGTTGACCAGGGTGTGCCACCGCTCCGCGACCGCCGCTCCGATTCCCGCCAGGAGGCCCGCGATGAGCAGCAGGGCGCCCAGGATGCTGGCGGCGACCGCGAGTGAGCGCGGCATCCGACGGCCCAGCAGGTCGGCCGCCGGGCGCAGCACCGAGGTGATCACCAGGGCGACGAAGACGGCGATCACCGGCAGCACCAGCCGGCCGAGCACCTGGACCACCAGGTAGACGGCCACTGCCACGACCAGCAGCCGCCAGGTGTATCCGGCGAACCGTTGCAGGCCGGGCGAGACCTGGCGGACCGGCCGACGCCGCCGCGGTCCCCCGACCTTCGGCGTCACCGGTCGCCCCTGCTCACTGGCTCCATGATTCCCAGTCTGCGGGCCGGGGGTGCGCGGACGATCTCCGGCACGCCGAGGCAGCGGCGACGGGCGCGCGCCCACGGCCCCGGCCCTCCGGTCGAAGCCCGTCCGCCCTCTTGACGGGCCACGCTCAGCCGGAGACCCTAAGGAGCCATCAGGTTAGGAAGCTTTACTAATCAGAGCTCAGGAGCCTGCATGCGCCCCCACGGCAAGCGAATCCGCCTGCTCGCCTCGACGGTGGTGTCAGCCCTGCTGACCCTGCCGCTCACCGCCCTGGCCGCCGCTCCGGCCCAGGCGGCCGCCGTCAGCCATCCGTTCCCCAGCCACACCACCTACAAGGTCGGCGTGCTGCCGTCCACCTCCCAGGCCGGCCGGGATGCCGCCGTCCAGAAGCAGTACGACTCCTGGAAGGCGAACTACCTGGTCCACGGTTGCGCCTCCAACGAGTACTACGTCTCCACCAAGGGCGACGGCGACGCCACCAACAACGGCCCGGTCTCCGAGGGCCAGGGCTACGGCATGAACATCGTGCCCCTGATGGCCGGCTACGACGCCAACGCCCAGACCGAGTTCAACGGCCTCTGGCAACTGGTCAAGGACCACAAGGACCAGTGGGGTCTGATGGAGTGGCAGCTCGACGGCAAGAGCTGCACGTACTACTCCTCGGGCACCCCCGACGCGGCCACCGACGGCGACCTGGACATCGGCTACGGCCTGATCCTGGCCGACGCCCAGTGGGGTGGCTACAGCACCGACGCCAAGGCCTGGCTGGCGAGCGTGTACGCCCATGACGTGGCCCCGGACGGCCACCTCAAGTGCGAGGACGACGGGCCGGACACCGACACCCGCCCCAGCGACCACATGCTGGACCACCTGCGGGCCTTCGCGGCCTACGACACCGCGCACGACTGGAACAAGGTGATCACCCGCACCGAGGCCCTGATCAACGAGTTCACCACCGCGTACTCCCCCAGCGCGGGCCTGCTTTCCGACTTCGTGGTCAACGCCGGCACCACCAGCCCGCAACCGGCCCCCGCCAACTACCAGGAGGACCAGCCGGACAACATCGTCGGCTACAACTCGATCCGGGTCCCCTGGCACCTGGGCACCGACGCGCTGCTCTACGGCGGCGCCACCGCGCTGGCCACCGCCAAGAAGGAGGAGGCCTGCGCCAAGCAGGAGTCCGGCGGCAATCCGCAGAAGGTCTACCCGCACACCAAGCTCAACTGCACGCCGTACACCACCGGCGACCAGGCGGAGGAGGCCGGTGACGCGGTCGGCCCGGCGGCGATGGCGGCCGGCGACCAGGCCTGGACCGACACCCTCTGGAAGTACCTGGCCACCAACCCGTTCGGTGACGGCTACTACGGCGAGACCATCAAGACGCTGGTCTACCTGGTGATGGCCGGTGACTACTGGTCGCCCATCGCCGCCGGGAGCCCCGGCGGCGGCTGCACGGGCACCCAGCTAGTGGCTGACCCGGGCTTCGAGAGCGGCGGCAACAACGCGCCCTGGACGGCGACTTCGTCGCTCGGCTTCAACCCGATCACCGCCGCGACCAGCGCCGAACCGGCCCACTCCGGCAGTTGGATCGCCTGGTTCGACGGCAACAGCACCGCCGACACCGACACCATCGCGCAGACCGTCACCATCCCGAGCGGCTGTACCGCCAGCCTCGGCTACTGGCTCCACACCGACACCACCGAGAACACCAGCACGGCCAAGCCCGACACCTTCAAGGTCCAACTCCTCAACAGCGCGGGCACGGTGCTGACCACCCTCGCCTCCTACTCCAACCTCGACCACAACAGCGGCTACACCCAGCACACGGTGGACGTCTCCGCCTACGCCGGCCAGACCGTCACGGTCAAGTTCACCGGCACCGAGACCGACGCCAACGGCGGCACCACCGACTTCGTCGTCGACGACACCTCCCTCACCACCAAGTGATCCCACCCTCCGACGGCTCCCGGTCCCAGGCCGGGAGCCGTCCCCCGTTCAGGCAGTCAGGAGCTCCCATGGCAGCTCGCGGCAGGAAACTGACCACCGCCGCCTTCACCCTCGGGCTGGCGCTACTCGGCCTGCACCCACCCGGCGGCACGGCCGGCGCGGCAGCCGAGCCGGCCCCGCCGGCGGCCGTCCGCCCGCACCTCCCCGACCCGCCGACCGGTTCCTCGGCCGTGGTCAACCTCGGCGCGGGCAACGGCTGGAAGGTGCAGAGCAGCGCCACCGCCACCCAGTCGGGCAGCCGGATATCCACCCCGGGATTCGCCACCACCGGCTGGCTCAACGTCGCCAACGACGGCGGCGGCGCCCCCGGCACCGAGATCAACGCGCTGCTGCAGAACGGCGGCTGCCCCGACGTCTTCTACTCGACCACCATGCAGGGCTGCTACGGCCGGCTGACCGCGGTCGGCCCGGAGACCCTGGCCCGGTTCAAGGCGCCCTGGTGGTACCGCACGGACTTCACCTCCCCGCCCACCGGGCAGGACGCCCGGCTGGTGCTGAACGGCGTGGTGGGCGCGGCCGACGTCTGGGTGAACGGCACCCGGGTGGCCGACGCCGCGACCGCCACCGGCGCGTACGCGCAGCACGTCTTCGACATCACCGGTCTGCTGCGCGGCGGCGGCAACTCGCTCGCCATCGAGCTGCATCCGAACGATCCGACCAGCATGCTCAGCGTCGACAACGTCGACTGGACCCAGATCCCGCCCGACAACAACACCGGCATCCAGTTCCCGGTGCAACTGGAGACGGGTGGCCCGCTGGTCGACGGGAACGCCCATGTGGTGCAGAACACCGCGGCCGACCTGAGCAGTTCGGCACTGACGGTGAAGGCCGACATCACCAACACGTCGGCCGCCACCCAGAGCGGCACCGTCACGGCCACCGTCACGGCACCCGACGGCGGTCACCCCGTGACGGTCACCCAGGACGTCTCGGTACCGGCCCGCACCACCCGGACGGTGACCCTGCCGGTGGTCACGATCGCCAAGCCGCAGATCTGGTGGCCCTACCAGCTGGGCGGCCAGCCGCTCTACCGGCTCGCCACCGCGGTCTCCCGGAGCGGGGTGGTTCTCAACTCCACCAGCTCCACCTTCGGCATCCGCACCGTGGATTCGGCACTGATCGGCCCGTCGGCCGGCGCGCCCGGCGGTGTGCGGCAGTTCACGGTGAACGGCACCCCGCTGGTGATCCGCGGCGGCGGCTGGGACCCGGACCTCTTCCTGCGCTACGACCCCGCCGACACCGCCCGGCAGATCGGCCTGCTGAAGTCGCTGGGTGTCAACACCGTACGGCTGGAAGGGCACTTCATGCCCGCCGACTGGTTCCAGCAGATGGACGCGGCCGGGATCCTGGTCAACGCCGGCTACCAGTGCTGCGACTTCTGGGAGAACACCGGCTACACCGGCGCCCAGCAGTCGCTCTACCAGCTGACCGCGCAGACCCTCGGCCAGGAACTGCGCAACCACCCCTCGGTGTTCAGCTTCCAGTGGAGCGACAACGCACCCACCGCGACCCAGGAGACGCTGGCGCTGAACGGATTCAAGGCGGCCGACTTCGACGTGCCGTTCGTCTCCTCCGCCGAGTACAACAGCAGTCCGGAACTGGGCACTTCGGGCGAGAAGGAGGGACCGTACGACTGGGTGCCGCCGAGCTACTGGTACGACACCTCGCACTACAGCACCAGCGACCCCACCCAGACCAACGCGGGCGGCTCCTGGGGCTTCGACAGCGAGCAGAGCTCGGGGGACTCCATCCCGACGCTCGACTCGATCAACCGCTTCCTCTCCCCGGCCGAGCAGACCGCCCTCTGGAAGGCGCCGGCGGACAACCAGTACCACGACAACTACGAGGGCACCGGCCACACCGGCTACGCCTTCGGCACCAACTTCAACCTGGATGCCGCCATCACCAACCGCTACGGCGCTGCGACCAGTCTCGCCCAGTACGTCGAGGAGGCCCAGCTGCAGAACTACGAGTCCACCCGGGCCCAGTTCGAGGCCTTCATCGACCACTCGACCGACTCCGCCGCCCCGGCCACCGGCACCATCTACTGGCAGCTGAACAAGGGGTGGCCGACCATGCTCTGGTCGCTCTACAACAACGACGGCGATCAGGCCGGCGCCTACTTCGGCGCCCAGCAGGCCAATCGCCCGCTGCACGCCCTCTACGCCCTGGACACCGGCACGGTGACCGTCGACAACCTCGGCGGCGCCACCCAGTCCGGTCTGACCGTCGAGGCCAAGGTGTACGACACTGCGGGCAAGCTGCTGGACGACCGCAACTCGGCTTCCCTGGCGCTGGCTTCGCAGCAGGTGGTCACCAATGTGCTGAAACCGGCCGTGCCGACGGCCGCGGGCACCGTGTACTTCGTCGAGCTGCTGCTCCATCGGGACGGCGCCGTGCTGGACCGCAACGTCTACTGGAACTCGACCACCCCGGACGTCGTCAACTGGTCCAAGACGCTGGGCCAACCGCAGGCCGTGATGAAGTCCTACGCCGACCTCAAGGCGCTGCGGAACCTGCCGGCCGCCACCGTCTCGGCGACCGCGGAGGTCACCGACCGGCCAGGGCCGGGCGGGGCGGACCGGCTGCTCACCGTGACGGTGACCAACACCTCGACCACCCCGGCGGTGGGGTTCTTCCTCCGCGCGGATCTGCGCCGGGGCACCGCGGCCGGAGACGAGCTGCCCGGCGACAACCAGGTGCGCTCGGCGGTCTGGGGCGACAATGACACCACCCTTTGGCCGGGCGAGTCGCAGACGCTGACGGCGAGCTTCTCCTCGGCCGACCTGCAGGGCGCGACCCCGGTGGTCAGCGTCTTCGGTGCCAATGCCGCCAAGACGGACGTGGTGGCCCGCTCCACTGCCGGGTGACGGCGCGGCCGACGGCTCCCGGATGCGCCCGGGAGCCGTCGGACCGGACATACTTGTCCTCTACGTGGAGGCAGGCCGCGTCCGCTCACGTGATCTTGGAATCGGGCGGACGTCGCGGCGACCCGGCGGCGCGAGGAGGTGGCGGGTGGACCCGGCGGATCCGGACCGGCACGTCGCCGACGGGCTGCTCGCCGCGGCCGCCGCCGATCTGGGCCTCGACGGCGCGGAGCTGCTGGCCGCGGTGGTCGACCAGGCACCGACCGGGCTCGCGCTGCTGGACCGCCGACTCCGCTGGTGCCACCTCAACCCGGCCCTCGCCCAGCTGACCGGCCACCCCGCTGAACAGCTGCTCGGCAGCGCGGTGCGCGGCCGGGCCGCCGAGACCCTGCAGCGGGTGCTCTCCGACGGCCGCTCCCGCACGGTGGCGGCACACGCCCTGCTGCCACCGCCCCGCTCCTGGCGGCGGCCGCTGGCCGTGGTGGCCCGGCGCCTGGAGCTGCACGGGCGGGCCCTCGGTGTGGTGCTGGCGGTGACCACCGCCGACCTGACCCCGGAGCGGCAGGACCTGGAGCACGCCCGGACCCGGCTGACCCTGTTGGACGCGGCCGCCGAGCGGATCGGCACCACCCTGGACATCGGCACCACCTGCACCGAGCTGGCCGAGTTCACCGTCCCCCTGTTGGCCGACCTCGCCACCATCGACGCGCTGCCCCCGGAGACCACGGTGCGCGAAAGCGGGAGCGGAAGCGCGGGTGCGAGCGTTGGCAGCGTGCCCCGGTTGCTCCGCACGGCGATGGCCCAGGCACCGCAGCTGCGCGGCGTGCCCACCCAGCTGGCCCGGCCGGGCGAATCGGTTCGCTACCGGCCCGGCTCGGCCGCGGCCCGCTGCCTGACCACCGGCAAGCCGGTGGCCGCCAACCGGCTCACCGCAGAGGAGCTGGCCGCCGCCGCCCCCGATCCCGCGACCCACGCCGCCTACCGGGCGCTCGGCGTGGACTCGCTGCTCGAAGTGCCGCTGACCGCACGCGGCCAGCTGATCGGCATGCTCTCGCTGGCCCGCACCGCCGGCACCCCGGCCGGGTTCTCCGACGACGACGTGGTGCTGGTCGAGGACCTGGCCGGGCGGGCGGCCCTGAGCATCGACAACGCCCGCCGCTACACCCGCTCCCAAGGCATCGCGCTGGAGCTGCAACGGGCGCTGCTCGCCGAGCCCGGCAGTCCGCACCCCAACCTGGAGCTGGCCTCCCGCTACCTGCCGTCCGGCACCAGCTCGGTGGTGGGCGGCGACTGGTACGAGTCGGTGCGGCTGCCGTTCGGGCGGACGCTGCTGGTGATGGGCGACGTGATGGGGCACGGCGTGGAGGCGGCCGTGGACATGAGCAACTACCGCTCGATGCTGCGCTACGTCGCCTCGACCGACCTGCCGCCGCACCGCATCCTGCGCCAGCTGGACGCGCTGGTCTCGGAGAACGAGTCGGCCCGCCCGGCCACCTGCCTGCTGGCCCTGGCCGACCCGGCCCGGCGGCGCTGGACGCTCTCCAGTGCCGGCCACCTGCCGCCCGCACTGCTCGGCGAGGGCCGGCCGATCGAGCTGCTGGAGGTGCCCACCGGGCCGCCGCTCGGCACCGGCCTGGGCGGCTACGAGCAGACCACCCGGGAGCTGCGGCCCGGCCAGGTGTTGCTGCTCTACACCGACGGGCTGGTGGAGCGGCGCGGCGAGGACATCGACACCTCGCTGGCCCGGCTGGCCGCACTGCGGCTGCCGGTCGCGGGCGACCTGGACGAGCTGCTCGACGCCGCCCTGCACGGCCTCACCCCGCAGGCCGCCGAGGACGACATCGCGCTGCTCGCCGCTCGCGCCCGCCGTCGCCCCTGATCACGGCGATCAGCCCAGCCCGTGTCCGGCCGCCTGCCAGGACCGCTTGACCTCCCGTCAGGTCAACTGCGATCTTGACGGCTGGCACCACCGCCTTCCCAACCGCCACCGACCGGAGGATCACTGCCATGTCCATCACGGGGGACCGCAACGGGCGCCGGGCCCTGCTCACCGGAGCCGTCGCCGGGCTCGCCGGCACCGCCGCACTCGCCGCGGGCTCCGCGCCGGCATCGGCCGCCACCGCCGACGCGCTCGACTGGTACAGCGTCAAGGACTACGCGGCGGTCGGCGACGGCGTCACCGACGACACCGCCGCCATCCAGAGCGCGATCAACGCGGCCCAGGCGGCGGGCGGCGGCACCGTCTACTTCCCGGCCGGGACGTACCTGGTCACCCCGGGCAGCACCGGCCCGGCGCTCGCCGTCACCGGCAACGGCATCAGACTGACGGGCGCGAGCAGCAAGTCCGCGCTGCTGGTGAAGCGCGGCAACGGCCTACTGCTGCGGATGTCCGGCCAGAACGACCCGAGCGGCGCCAAGCACGTGAGGTACTGCTCGATCGAGAGCCTGGGATTCAACGGCAACGGCAGGACCGGCCCGCTGCTGGAGCTGTACTACAACGACAACTCCTACTTCCGCGACGTCTTCATGACGAGCAACAACGATCTCTGCATCGACGCCGTGGAGTTCTGGGACTCGCGGTTCTACAACCTGGTGATCGAGTCCAGCACCGGCACCCCGGACAGCTCCGGTCAGCCCAACATCTGGCTGCGCAATTCCTCCTCGGCCACCGCGGGGAGCTGGGGGTTCAGTCAGGACAACGTCAACCAGATCCACTTCATCGGCTGCCGACTGGAGAACTTCGGCACCGGCGCGCTCTGGATCACCCAGGGCACCTACGCCTACAACAACCCCAACGGGATCTACCTCACCGACTGCAAGTTCGAGACCTCGGCCATGCAGGGCGGTCCGCACCTGAAGGTGGACGCCTCCTGCCGGAGCGTGTACGCCACCAACATCTACTGCTACGCGGGCGGTTTCGCCGCCAACTACGCCACCCCCCAGAACATCATCGCCTGGGCACCGAGTCACAGCGCCCTGGAGAACGTGCTGATCGCCAACGGCTCCACCGCGACCGTCAACTCCGGCGTCGACCTGTATTCGGGCTCCGGCTCAACAGCGGTTCTGCGCAACGTCGTCGGGCAGTACACCAGCCAGCCGACCGGTACCCACATCTACTACGAGCGCGCCAGCACCGGCGACTTCCGGGTGGAGAACAGCTACGGCACCAAGGGCGGCCAGGCGAGCGGCAGCGTGCCCACCACCAACCAGGCCAACCCGCCGCTGCGGCTGGTGGCCGGGCCGGTAAGCGACGCCTCGTTCCCCCATCCGCCGCTGGACGGGACCATGGCGGTGGACACCTTGGACAACCGGCTGTACGTGCGGGTCGGCGGCGTCTGGCGCTGGTCGGCCCTCAGCTCCTGACATCTGACCCGGCGTCACCTAACTCAGCACACCGCCCAGCACCGCGGCCACCATCCGGCGCACCGCCTCGTCGTCCGGGAGTGGCGCGGTGCGGTCGGCGAACAGCAGGTGGCCCGCCCCGATCAGAGTGGGAGCGAGGGCGGCGAGATCGGCGTCGGCCGCGATCCGGCCGCGGTCGCGTTCGGCCGCCAGGTAGTCGGCGACCATGGCGGTGGCCTCCGCCAGCAGCGGCACTCCGCCGGTCCGGCCGGACTGCCGCAGCCGGGCGCGCAGCTCATCGCGGAAGGTGATCAGCGCGACCACGGCCACCGCGACCGACTGGAACACCGCCGTCAGCGCCTCGGCGAGGTTGTCGATGACGGCACCCGTACCGGCGGCCTCGGCCAACTCGGCGGCCTGACCGTCCAGTCGGGCGATCCGGTCGCGCACCAGCTCGGCCAGGAAGGCGTCGAAGTCCGCGAAGTGCCGGTGCAGCACGCCCTTGGCGCAGCCGGCCTCCTCGGTGACGGCGCGACTGGTGAGCGCGCTCGGCCCGTCCCTCAGCAGGATGCGCTCGGCGGCGTCGAACAGTTGCTCGCGAACGTCGCGGATGGCCACACCGGTCGGCATCGGACTCCTCTGCGGCTTGGGTGTTGACGAGTGGGCATGCGCCCACTCATAGTGGGCGCATGCCCACTCTACCGTCAGAGCCCCATCGGCAACGAGCGATCGCGGAGTCCTTCGGTGTGGACGCCGCCCGCTACGACCGCACCCGCCCCGACTACCCGGCGGCCATGGTGCGGCGGATCGTCGAAGCCAGCCCCGGCCCCCTGGTGCTGGACGTCGGCTGCGGCACCGGCACCGCGGCCCGCCAGTTCCGGGCGGCCGGCTGCACCGTGCTCGGCGTCGAACCCGACCCGCGGATGGCCGAGTTCGCGCGGCGCGACGGCCTGGCGGTCGAAGAGGCCGTCTTCGAGGCTTGGGAGCCGGCGGGCCGCGAGTTCGACGCCGTCGTCGCCGGGACGGCCTGGCACTGGGTGGATCCGGTGGCCGGGGCCGCGAAGGCGGCCCGAGTGCTGCGCCCGGGCGGCCGGTTGGCGGTGTTCTGGCACGCGTTCGCCCTGCCGGCGCAGTTGGCGCAGGCCGTCAGCCCGATCTACCGGAAGGTGGCGCCCGACCTGCCGTTCCCCGGGTCCGCCGCGCAGCCCCAGCAGCACTACCAGGCGCTCTGCACCAAGGCCGTCGACGGGATCAACCAGTCGGGCGCCTTCGACCCGCCCGAGCAGTGGCAGTTCGACTGGGAGCGCCGCTACACCCGTGACGAGTGGCTGGACCAACTGCCCACCCACGGCGTCCTCACCCGCCTCCCGGCTGAGCAGCTGGCCCCCGTGCTGGACGGCGTCGGCACCGCGATCGACGAGCTGGGCGGCTCCTTCACGGCGACCTACACCACCGTCGCGGTCACCGCCGCTCACCGCGCCCGGTAGCACAGCTCCGGTCGCCCGACCTGCCCGTAGCGCGGTTCCCGGACGGCCTGCCCGGTGTCCACCAGGTGTTCCAGGTAGCGGCGCGCGGTGATCCGGGAGACCCCGGCCGCCGCGCCCGCCGCCGCGGCCGTCAGGCTGGCGTCGGCCGCGCGCAGCACCCGGGCGACCGCGTCCAGGGTCTCGGCGCTCAGGCCCTTGGGGAGCGGGTTGCGCTCGGTGCTGCGCAGCTCGGCGAAGGCGCGGTCCACCTCGTCCTGTCCGGACGCCTCCCCGGCCCGGTCCAGCGAGGCGCGGTAGCGGGCGTAACGCTCCAGCCGCTCCTGGATGGCGGCCGCGCCGAACGGCTTGAGCAGGTACTGCACCACACCGACCGCGACCGCCTGCCGCACGGTGGCCAGCTCGCGGGCGGAGGTGACGGCGATGATGTCCACCTCGTTCCCGGTGGCGCGCAGCCGCTGGCAGAGCTGGAGGCCGTGCCCGTCGGGCAGGTGCAGATCGAGCAGCACCAGGTCGACCCGGGTCCGCTCCAGGAACCGCAGCGCGTCCCGCGCCGAGTGCACCGTGCCCACCGCGCGGAAGCCGGGCGCCCGGTTCACGTAGAGCGTGTGCGCGTCCGCCGCGACCCGGTCGTCCTCCACCACCAGGACCTCGATCATCCCGCTCACCCCGCCACCACGGCCCGGCAGAGCGGCAGCCGCACGGTCAGCACCGCGCCGCGCTCCCGGCCGACCTCGACGGTGCCGCCGTTGCGCCGGGCCGCCTGGGCGACCAGGGCCAGGCCGAGGCCGCGCCCGGTCCGCTGCTTGGTGGACCAGCCCCGCCGGAAGACCTCGCCGACCGCGTCCGGGGCGATCCCGGGCCCGGTGTCCGCGACCCGCAGCAGCAGTTCCCCGTCCTGGGCACGGGCGGTGACCACCACCTCGGGTGCGGCGCCGTCGCCTCCCGCGCCCTCGATGGCGGCGTCCAGGGCGTTGTCGATCAGATTGCCGAGGATGGTCACCAGGTCGCGGGCCGGCAGCCCGGGCGGCAGCACGCCGTCATCGATCCGGCTGTCCCCAGTCAACCGGAACTCCACGCCGCTCTCGGCCGCTTGAGCGGCCTTGCCCAACAGCAGCGCGGAGAGCACGGGTTCAGCGACCGCGGCCACCACCTGGTCGGTGAGCCGCTGGGCGAGCGCGAGTTCGGTGGTGGCGAACTCCACGGCCTCGCGGTGGCGGCCCAGTTCGACCAGTGACACCACGGTGTGGAGCCGGTTGGCGGCCTCGTGCGCCTGGGCACCGAGGGCCTCACCGAAGCCGCGCACGGTGTCCAGTTCACCGACCAGCGCCTGGAGTTCGGTGTGGTCCCGCAGGGTGACCACAGTACCGAGCGCAGCCCGGTCGCCGATCGCCGAAGTGTTGACCACCACCACTCGGTCCTGGGTCAGGTGCACCTCGTCGTGCACCTGCCCGGGCCCCAGTACCGCGTCCACCAGCGACTGCGGCAGCCCGAGGGAGCCGAACTCCACTCCGGCGTCAGCACTCTGACAACCCAGCAGCTCACGGGCCGCGTCGTTGCAGAGCACCACCCGCCCGGCCGGGTCCAGCAGGATCAGCCCCTCGCGCACCGAGTGCAGGGTGGCCTGGTGGTACTCGTAGAGGTGGCTGAGCTCAGCGGCGCCCATGCCGTGGGTGTGCCGGCGCAGCCTGGCGTTGGTGAGGTAGGTGCCGGCGCCGCCGACCAGCAGTGCGCCGCCCGCGACGCCGACCAGGGCCAGCAGCGGCCCCTGGAGCCGGTGGCTGATCTGCTGCACCGTGATGCCGGCGCTGACCAGCGCGACGACCCGCCCCTGGTCGTCCAGCACCGGAGTGACCGCCCGCACCGAGGGGCCCAGCGTGCCGGTGTAGGTCTCGGTGAAGGTCTGGCCGCGCAGCGCCGGGCCGATGGAGCCCAGGAAGGGCTTGCCGATCTGGGCCGGGTCGCGGTGCGCCCAGCGGATGCCGTGGGTGTCCATCACCGTCACGAAGTCCACGCCGGTGTCGCCCTGCACCCGCTCCGCGTAGGGCTCCAGCACGGCCGTCGGGTCCGGACCGAGCACCGCCTGGCGGACCGAGGGGGCGTCCGCGACCGAGCGGGCCACGGCGGTGGCCTGCCGGCGCGCGGTCTCCCGTGCCTGGTCCGCGGTGGCCAGGTAGGCCAGCAGCGCACCGCCGGCCACCACCACCGCGACGATCACCACCTGCACCGCGAACAGCTGCCCGGCCAGGCTGCGCAGCACCCGGCGCGGTGCGGACGAGAGACGAACAGGCATGTCGGACAGTGTGCCGCACCGGGTGTGAACTCTATGAACGCAAGGGTGACGGGCATCACCGTGACCCCGATAGTCAGAGCACCCCCACTCCCAAGGGCGATCCCCCACCCAGGCAAAGGAGCCGACCCATGTCCGCCTCTCCCACCGCCGTCGGCAGACCGGCCGGACGCGGCGACCGCACCCGGTACCTGTATCCGGCGGTGCTCGCCGCCGTGGTGCTCGGCGTGGTGCTGGGCTTCGCCGCGCCCGGTTTCGCGGTGCAGCTGAAGCCGGTCGGCACCGGGTTCGTCAACCTGATCAAGATGATGATCAGCCCGGTGATCTTCTGCACCATCGTGCTGGGGGTCGGCTCGGTCAGCAAGGCCGCCAAGGTGGGCAAGGTCGGCGGCCTGGCGCTCGGCTACTTCCTGATCACCTCGACGGTCGCGCTGGCGCTCGGCCTGCTGGTCGGCAACCTGCTGGAACCGGGCTCCGGCCTGCACCTCACCCAGGCCCTCGCCAAGGCCGGGCACACCCAGGCCGCGCAGGGCGCCACCCACACCACCGACTTCCTGCTGGGCATCGTCCCGACCACCCTGGTCTCCGCCCTGACCGAGGGCCAGGTGCTGCAGACCCTGCTGGTGGCGCTGCTCACCGGCTTCGCCCTGCAGGCGATGGGGCCGACCGGCGCCCCGGTGCTGCGCGGCATCGAGCACCTGCAGCGGCTGGTCTTCAGGATCATGTCGATGATCATGTGGGTGGCCCCGGTGGGCGCCTTCGGGGCGATGGCCGCTCTGGTCGGGGCGACCGGTGTGGCCGCTCTGAAGAGCTTCGCGGTGATCATGGTCGGCTTCTACCTCACCTGCCTCGTCTTCGTGGTCGTGGTGCTCGGCCTGCTGCTGCGCCTGGTGGCCGGCATCAACGTGCTGGCCCTGCTGCGCTACCTGGGACGGGAGTTCCTGCTGATCCTCTCCACCTCGTCCTCGGAGAGTGCGCTGCCGCGCCTGATCGCCAAGCTGGAGCACCTGGGCGTGAGCCGCCCGGTGGTCGGCATCACCGTCCCGACCGGCTACAGCTTCAACCTGGACGGCACCGCGATCTACCTCACCATGGCCTCGATCTTCATCTCGCAGGCGATGGACAAGCCGCTCCCGCTCGGCCAGCAGGTCTCGCTGCTGGTGTTCATGGTGATCGCCGGCAAGGGCGCGGCGGGCGTCACCGGGGCGGGCCTGGCCACGCTGGCCGGCGGCCTCCAGTCGCACCGGCCCGAGCTGGTCGACGGCGTCGGCCTGATCGTCGGCATCGACCGCTTCATGTCCGAGGCCCGCGCCCTGACCAACTTCGCCGGCAACGCGGTCGCCGCCGTGCTGATCGGGCACTGGACCGAGGAGCTCGACCACGGCCGGGCCCGCCTGGTGCTCCGCGGCGACCTGCCGTTCGACGAGACCGCGCTCGCCGACACCACCGCCGCCGGTGCGGAGCTGCCGCCGCAGGGCGGCGCGGCACCGGAGCTCGCCAACGCCTGAGCCTGCACCGGCTCGCCGGGCCCGCACCGCAGCACGTGCGGTGCGGGCCCGCTGTTGTCGGTGCGGCGGCCTAGCCTGGGCTCATGGCTGCTCTCCCGCCCGCCCGCCACCTGCTGCGGGCCAAGGACCTCGCCGACGCCAGGTACGCCGAGCCGCTCACGGTGGCCGATCTGGCGGCGGCGGCCGGCCTGTCGCGGGCGCACTTCAGCCGGTCGTTCCGGCAGGCCTTCGGCGAGCCACCGCACGTCTACCTGCTCACCAGACGCCTGGAGCGGGCCGCCAGCCTGCTGCGCACCACCGACCGCTCGATCGCCCAGATCTGCTTCGCCGTGGGCCTGAACAGCCTGGGCTCGTTCACCACCAGCTTCACCAGGATGTACGGGCGCTCCCCGGCCGCCTACCGCGCCGCCTACCCGCCCGCCGCCGACTACGCCCTGGTCCCCGCGTGCGTGCTGCGCGCATACGGCCGCCCGCAACACCGCACGTTTCGAGAAGACCGCACCGAGGGCCCGGCCATAGGTTGACGGTATGCCGTCCGGGCGGTGCGGAACCCCGACCACCCGGACGAATCCCTAGGAAAGGTGGAGAGGACCCATGACCATCACGATTGCCACCGCCCAGCTGTGGGTGCACGACCAGGAGGTCGCCCTGGAGTTCTGGACGAAGAAGGTGGGCTTCGAGGTCCGCGCCGACGTCACGCTGCCCGAGCTCGGGAACTTCCGCTGGCTCACCGTCGGACCGGCCGGCCAGGATGACATCTCGATCTGCCTGATGGCCGTGCCCGGCCAGCCGATCATGGACGACCAGACCCGCGAGCAGGTGCTCGACGTGGTCGGCAAGGGCTTCGCCAACGCGGTCTTCCTGAGCACCGACGACTGCGACGCCGCCTATGCCGAACTCTCCGCCCGAGGTGTCGAGTTCGTCGACAAGCCGGAGGACCGTCCGTACGGTCGGGACTGCGGGTTCCGGGATCCGTCGGGCAACCAGGTCCGGCTGACCCAGCTGGCCGAACTGCCCAACCAGTAGGGCCGCGCACCGGATTCGCCGGGAGGTGGGACGACTTCCGGCGAACCGGCGTCAGCCGACGGCCGCTTGACGCGCCGCCTCGGCCACCGGCACCGTGCCGCCGATCAGCTCCAGGGTCCGTCCGGCCGTGCCCGGCTCGTCCAGCAGCGCGACCAGCACCGCGGCGACGTCGTCACGCGGCACCGAGCCCCGTCCGGTCCGCTCGGCGAGCGCCACCCGGCCGGTGCCTGGCTCGTCGGTCAGCGCGCCGGGGCGCAGGATGGTCCAGGCCAGGCGCGCGCGGGCCCGCACGTCGTCGTCCGCCGCGCCCTTGGCCCGCAGGTAGGCGCCGAAGACCGGATCGGCACCGTCCGGCGCGTCCGCATCGGCACCCATCGAGGAGACCACCAGGAAGCGCCGCACCCCGGCGGCCTCGGCGGCCTCCGCGAACAGGGCGCAGGCGCCCCGGTCCACCGTGTCCTTGCGGGCCACCCCGCTGCCCGGGCCGGCACCGGCGGCGAACACCGCCGCGTCCGCCCCGCGCAGGATTCCCGCGACCTCGTCGACCGTGGCCGCCTCCAGGTCGCAGAGCACCGGCTCGGCGCCCGCCGCCACCAAGTCCGCGGCCTGCTCGGGCTTGCGAACGATCCCAGCGACCGCGTCACCCCGCGCGCTCAGCAGCCGCTCCAGGCGCCGCGCGATCTGACCGTGTCCACCCGCGATGACAATGCGCATGGATCGGAGCCTACGCCGCGCCCGCCGATCCGCCTCGGCTGACACCCCGTCATCCGGTGGACCCCGGAAACCATTGGCCGGTCACCGGCCCGTCCTGGCATGCTGGCCGGGTGGAGAAACCAGAGCTCGTGGCGAAGCCGCAGATCACCATCGGCTTCGCCGCCGACCTGCAGTTGTTCCTCGCGGCCGCCCAGCGCCGCGAGCAGTCGGTGGTCCAGGTGGACGGCGTGTCCACGCTCGGCCACGTGGTCGAGTCGCTGGGCGTCCCGCTGACCGAGGTCGGCGAGCTGCTGGTGGACGACCGGCCGGTCCGCCCGGGGCACATCCCGGCCCAGGGTGAGCGGGTCGCCGTGCGCCCCGTCGAGCGGCCGCAGCGGCTGCCCGGCCCGGCCCGGTTCCTGCTCGACGTGCACCTGGGCACCCTGGCCCGCCGGCTGCGCCTGCTCGGCGTGGACGCGGCCTACGAGAACCTCGACATCGGTGACGCCGCACTGGCCGCCCGCTCGGCCGCCGAGCAGCGGGTGATGCTCTCCCGCGACCGCGGTCTGCTGCGCCGCCGCGAGCTGTGGGCCGGTGCGTACGTCTACAGCCACCGCCCGGCCGAGCAGCTGCGCGACGTGCTGTCCCGTTTCACGCCCGCCCTCGCCCCGTGGACCAGGTGCACGGCCTGCAACGGCCTGCTGGAGCAGACCGCCAAGGCGGCGGTGCAGGAGCGGCTGGAGCACGGCACCGAGCGCAGCTACGACGCGTTCGCCCAGTGCGCCGACTGCGGCCAGGTCTACTGGCGCGGCGCCCACCACGCCCGGCTGGACGCGATCGTCGAGGAAGCCCTGCGCGAGTACGCCTGAACGCCTAACCTGGCTCACCCCTGCCCTCGCCCGCGTCCGCCCTGGCCGCCTCGCCGCCGCGGGGGGTGGCCTGCTTGAGCGCGTCCAGGATCGCCAGCCCCTGGCTGACGATCCCGGTCGCCACCTGGGCCAGGCCCTCGCTGCCGTTGAGCACCGTGAGGTTGGCGCCCGCCAGACCGCGGGCGGCGGCGTCCACCAGGGCGGGCAGGTTCTCCACCACCCGGTTGGCGGCGATCAGCTCCTGGGCGCCGCCGCGCAGCGACTCGGCCCGCGCGTTGTTCGCGGCCGCCTGCGCCTCGGCGGTGGTCCGCTCGGCGTAGGCCGCGCCGTCCGCCTGCACCCGCACCGCCTGCGCCTCCGCCGTGGCCAGCGTGGTGCGGCGGTAGGCCTCGCCCTCGGCCTCGAACTTGGCGCGGTCCCGCTGCGCCTCGGCGAGGGTGCGCTGCTTGTAGGCCTCGGCGTCGGCCGGCCGCCGCACCTCGGCCTCCAACCGCTGTGCGGCCAGATCGGCCTGACGGCGGGCCAGCTGGGTCTGCTCCTCGATGACCTCCTGGGTGGCCCTGGCCTGCGCCAGCGGCCCGGCTTGCGCCGCCTGGGCGTTGGCCTGCTCGGTCTCGGCCACGAAGCCGGCCCGCTTGATCGAGGTGTCCCGCTCGTACTGGGCCTTGAGCGCGGACGCCTCCTGCTCCCGCTGGGCGGCTTCCTGGTCGGCCCGGGCCTGCGCGATCCGCGCCTGGCTGGCGACGGCCGCGGCGTGCGGGGCGGCCAGGTTGGTGATGTAGCCGGTGGCGTCCTCGATCTCCTGGATCTGCAGCGCGTCGACCACGATGCCGAGCTTCTCCATCTCGGTGTGGCTGCCGGCCTTGACCTCCTGCGCCACCCGGTCCCGCTCCCGGATGATCTGTTCGACGGTCAACCCGCCGACGATGGACCGCAGGTGGCCGGCGAAGATCCGGCCGACCAACTCCTCCATCCGGGCCTGCTCGGTCAGGAACCGCCGGGCCGCGTTGGCGATGGACAGGTGGTCGTCACCCACCTTGAACACCGTCACCGCCCGCACCTTGAGCCGGATGCCCTGCTGGGTGACGCAGTCCTCGGCGATCTCCGCCTCCCGCAGCGCCAGCGACAGCCTCCGCGCCTTCTGCTTGACCGGCATCACGAAGCTGCCGTGCCCGGTGACGATCCGGAACTGGGTGTCCTGGGCCTGCCGTTTGGATCCGGAGATCAGCAACGCCTCGTTGGGCGCCGGAACGTACCAGAACAACATCACTGGCTCCTCAGGACTCGGGGAACGGTACGACCACGACCGAGCGCGCCGAGGTGTGCTCCACCACCATCACCAGCGCGTGCCGGGCGATCGGCCGGTCCGCCCAGGCGGCGAACGCCTCGCTGCCACCGCGCACCGGCACCAGCACCTCACCGGGCCCGTCCGCCGGGATCGGAACCGTGACCCGGCCGACCGCGCCGACCGGGCTCTCATCCGCCTCCCTCGGCACACCCATCAGGCTCACCCGCTCTCCGGCCCGCCCGCGCGACCACGGTCGTCGGTCGTACCTCTGCTGTCCAATCTAACGAGCCGACGGCGCGAAGGAGCCGGTCAAGACACCTGCCCCTCACCCACCCGGCCCAGCCTGCGGCACGCCGCGCCACCCGGGCACCCGGTGCCGTGCCACGCTGACCGCGACCTCCCGACCGCGCCGCCGAGCAACCCAGGAGCCCCCGTGTCCAAGGTCCAGCCGATCCCGGACGGCTACCCGCGCCTGTGCCCCTACGTCATCGTCCGCGGCGCGGCCGAGGCCATCGAGTTCTACACCTCGGTGCTCGGCTTCGAGCAGCGCGGCGACCGGATGACCGGGCCGGACGGGCGGATCGGGCACGCGGAGCTGCGGACCGGCGACTCGGTGCTGATGATCGCCGACGAGCACCCGGAGGTGGGCGCGCGCAGCCCGCGGACGGTGGGCGGCTCACCGGTGCTGCTGAACCTCTACGTGGCGGACGTCGACGCGGTCTGGGCCGCCGCGCTGGCCGGCGGCGCGCTGGAGCTGCGGCCGCTGAAGACCCAGTTCTACGGTGACCGCTCCGGCACCTTCGAGGATCCGTGGGGCCACCGCTGGTCGGTGGCCAGCCATGTCGAGGACGTCCCGCCGCAGGAGATGGCCGCTCGGGCGAAGGCCGCGATGGGCGGCAACTGAGCTCGTGCCAACGGATCCTGACATCCCGTCGTCCCGCCCGCACATGCCCGGCTACGGCGTCCTGCCGGCCGACCAGGGCACCGGCCTGCTGCCGTGGTTCTGGGCGGAGCGCCGACTCGCGGACTCGCACGAGTACTGGGTCTGCACGGTGCGGCCCGACCGGCGGCCCCATGCGATGCCGGTCTGGGGCGTCTGGCTGCGGCGGGCGCTCTGGTTCAGCAGCGGGCGGCGGTCCCGCAAGTACCGCAATCTGGCCGCCAATCCGGCGTGCACGGTGACCACCGACGACCCGCACCAGCCGGTCGTCCTGGACGGCGACGCGAGCGTGGTGACCGACCCCGACGAGATCTCCGACTTCCTGGCCGCGCTCAACGCGAAGTACGCGACCGCCTACGGTCCGGACTTCCTCGACCCGGCGGTGAACGCGACCATCCGGGTCACCCCGGTGTCCGTCTTCGGCCTCGACGACAGCGATTTCACCGGCAGCCCGACCCGCTGGGCGTTTCCGTCCGGCTCCCTGGGCTCGTGAACCGGTCCCCGGGAAGCGGCCTCGGGAAGCGGCCCTCGGAACCGTGTCCGCTCGGACGTCGGCCCTCGGAAATCGCCTCTCGATCCGCTGGCTCCAAACCGCCCGCGCGGGTCTAGACTGGTGCGTACACCAGACAACTGGAGAGAGCCGCACCGCCGGCGAAGACGTTCGTCGGCCGTCCGAGCGACTCCCTTGTCTAGGGCCTGGCTAGGTCCCCGGCAGGTATCAACGACATCGATGTCCTGAGCGACGGCAAGGACATGAGAAGTCGAAGAGGACCTACCGGGGACTGACTCTGTCCGGCGCCCCTCCTCACGCCGCTCACTCCGGCGCCCTCCTCGGCGCTGGCCTCACGCCGCTCACTCCGGCAGCTCCTGCTCGGTCCAGATGGTCTTGCCCGACGTGGTGTACCGACTCCCCCAGCGGTTGGTCAGCTGCGCCACCAGGTAGAGCCCGCGCCCGCCCTCGTCGGTGACCCGGGCGCGCCGCATCCTCGGCTGGGTGCTGCTGCCGTCGGAGACTTCGCAAGTCAGCGCGTCGGCCCGGATCAGCCGCACCACCACGGGACCGCCGCCGTAGCGGATCGCGTTGGTGACCAGTTCACTCAGGACCAGCTCGGTGGTGAAGGCCAGTTCGGCCAGTCCCCAGGACATCAGCACGGCGATGGCGTCCTCGCGCACCCGGGCCACCGCGGCCGGGTCCAGGTCGACCGTCCAGACCGCCGTGTCGGCGGGCGGCACCGCCTTGGTACGGGCCAGCAGCAGTGTCACGTCGTCGCGCAGACGGGTCGGCGGCAGTCCGGCGATCAGCCGCTCCCCGGCCTCGCGCAGCGGGCAGTCCAGGCTCCGCACCCCGCTGAGCCGGTGCAGCAGTTCGGCCATCCCGGCGTCGATGTCGCCCTCCCCGCGCTCGATCAGGCCGTCGGTGTAGAGGGCCAGCACGCTGCTCTCGGGCAGCTCGATCCGGGCCGACTCGAACGGCAACCCGCCGACGCCGAGCGGCGGTCCGGGCGAGACCGGCAGCATCTCCGCGGTGCCGTCGGGGTAGGCGACGGCGGGCGGCGGATGCCCCGCGCTGGCCACCGTGCAGATCCGGGAGACCGGGTCGTAGACGGCGTAGAGGCAGGTGCCGCCGAACGAGCCGGGCTCCGCCGTCTCGTCCTGGGTCCGCGCGTCGTGCCCGGACCGCCCGTCCCCGGTACCGGAGCTCTCCGCGTCCACGTCCGCGACCAGTGCGGACTCCACGAGCAGTTGGGCCACCAGGTCGTCCAGGTGGACCAGCAGCTCGTCGGGTTCCAGGTCCAGGTCGGCGAGGGTCCGCACGGCGGTGCGCAGCCGGCCCATGGTGGCGGAGGCGTGCAGGCCGTGCCCGGTGACGTCGCCCACCACCAGCGCCACCCGGGCCGACGAGAGCGGGATGACGTCGAACCAGTCGCCGCCCACGCCGCCGACGGTGTCGGTGGGCAGGTAGACGCTGGCGGTGGAGACGGCGGCCACCGAGCGGACGGCCGGCGGCAGCAGGCTGCGCTGCAGGCCGATCGCGGCGCGGTGCTCCCGGGTGTAGCGGCGGGCGTTGTCCAACGCCAGGCCGACCCGCCCGGCGATCTCCCGCATCAGCGCGCGGTCCTCCGCCTCGTAGCGGTCCTCCCGGCGCGTCCGGCGCAGCGTGATCCGGCCGAGCAGCACCCCGCGGGCCACCAGCGGCGCCGTGATGGCCCAGGCCTGGACGGCGGGATCGGACGGTCCGGTCCGCCCGTCCTCGTCGACCAGCACGGTCTCCCCGATGGCCGGGCAGGTCTCGGCCGGCCCGGCGACGGCGACCCGGCGCAGCAGCAGTCGCCCGTCCGGGCCGGGCACCGGCTCCTCGCCGGTGGAGATGGCGGTGGCGAGTTCGACGGCGGCGACCTGGGCGAAGTCGGACACCAGGGCGTCGGCGATCTGCTGGGCGCTGTCCAGGATGGAGAGCGAGTGCGCGGCCGCGGCGGTCACCTCGTGCAGCAGGGCGAGCCGGCGTCGTGACCGGTACTGCTCGGTGATGTCGGTGAAGAGCGCGGTGACGCCGATGACGGTGCCGTCGGTGGCCTGCAGCCGGAAGGCGGAGAGCGCCATCATCCGGCCGCTGCGCGGGTCGACCAGGGTGCGGGCCAGTTCCTCGCCGAACGCCAGCGGCTGCCCGCTGGCCAGCACCTCGCGCAGGTGGACCTCCATGGCGGCGGCGTCCTCGGGCTGCAGGAAGTCGGCGAGCCGCCGGCCCGGCAGCGTGCTGGGCACGCCCGTGTAGGGCAGCAGGTGGGTGTTGGTCCGGACGATCCGCAGCTCGGTGTCGAAGACGGCGAGGCCGACCCTGTCCTGCAGGAAGAGCTCGCGGGTGAAGGCCTGGTCCTGGCGCCAGCGGTCGGCCTCCTGGGCCGGTGCGCCGAGCACCATGTAGCGGGCCTCACCGCGCTGGCCGGGGGCCGCGCCGCGCAGCGTGAGCACGCGGACCTCCAGCGGCACCGGCCGGCCGTCCCCGGTGCGCACGATCACCCGTCCGGCCCAACCGGTGGGGTTGTCGCCCTCCGGGGGCAGGGTCTCGCCACGCTCCACCACGAGGTCGCGCAGCTTGCGGCCGCGCAGTGCGCGCACGGGTACCGCGAGGACCTGTTCGGCAGCGGCGGTGCAGTCGAGCACCAGGCCGCTCCCGTCGACCAGCACCCCTGCCACGCCGTCGAGGAACGGGAAGCGGGAGTCGTCCACATCGTCACCTCTCCCGGGACAGCCCCGCCCTCCATCCTGTACCGGGGCGTGGGCGGCGGCACACCGGCGCTCCCCGCCCGGCCCGACCTCCCGAGCGCTGGTGGCGCTCGGTGACCGGCCGGGTCAGTGGCCGCCCGCCTCGACCACCTCGACATCGGCGATGTTGCGCTCGATCTCCGCCGCGGGCAGCGCGACGGCCAGCGCCCAGTAGTAGACGATCAGGGCGAACGCGGCGACCGCCAGGATGTCCCACCAGAGCGGCAGGTTGCCGGTGGCACCCTTGCCGAACTGGCCCTGCCAGGAGACGAGCCCCATGCCCACCAGGTAGACGGGCAGCCACTGGCCGGCCCGGAAGTCCATCCGCGGCGCGCCCGGCAGGCCCTTGGCGCGTGCCCAGGCCGCGTAGCCGCCGAGCAGCAGGTAGCCGATCAGGATGGAGACCCCGAGCCGCCACAGGGTGTCCCAGCCGGACCAGTAGATGACCAGGCTGGCGATCACGAAGGCGATCGGCGAGAGGACCGGGCCGGCCGGCAGGCGGTAGGAGCGCTCCAGGCCGGGGAAGCGCCGGCGCAGCACGCCGAAGGCGAGCGGTGCGCCCGCGTACATCAGCACCACGGCGGAGGTGATGAACCCGACCAGCCGCTGCCAGCTGGGGAACGGCAGGAAGCAGATCACCCCGGCGATCCAGGCGACCAGCAGGCCGAGCCAGGGCACCGCACGCGTGCTGGTGGCCTGGAGCGTCCGCGGGGCGTAGCCGTTGCGGCTGAGGCCGTAGCTGATCCGGGAGCTGGAGGTGACGTAGACCAGGCCGGTGCCGGCCGGCGAGATGACCGCGTCGATGTAGAGGATGGTGGCCATCCAGCCCAGGCCGATCAACGCGGCCAGCCCGGCGAACGGGCCGCTGATGCCCTTGTAGGTGAGTCCGGCCCAGCCGCCGGAGAAGGCGTCGGCGGGCACCGATCCGATGAAGACCAGCTGGAGCAGGATGTAGATCAGCGAGCCGATCAGCACCGAGCCGAGCACGGCGCGCGGGATGTCGCGGTGCGGGTTGCTGGACTCGCCGGCCCACTGGATCGCCTGCTCGAAGCCGAGCAGCGCGAAGATCACGCCGCTGCCGCTGATCGCGCCGAGCACACCGCGGGCGCCGTAGGGGGCGAAACCGTGGCTGTGGAAGTTGGCGCCGTGGAACTCGGCGCTGGCGAAGACCAGGATGGTGAGCACCGGGACGGCGACCTTCCAGTAGGTGGCCGCGCTGTTGGTGTGGGCCAGCCACTTGACGCCGAGGAAGTTGATCGCGACGAAGATGGCGAGCAGGACGGCGGCGACCACGAAGCCGGCGGCGGTGAGGGTCTGGTTGCTCTTCTTGAGCAGGCCGTCGGCCCACGTCCAGTGCTGGGCGTAGCCGATCATCGCCTGGACCTCGATGGGGGCGGTGGCGGCGGACTGCAGCCAGGTGAACCAGCCGAAGCTCATGCCGGCGAAGCCGCCGAACGCGTAGTGCGGGTAGCGGGCGGTGCCGCCGGCCACCGGGAAGAGACCGCCGAGCTCGGCGTGTACCAGGGCGAGCAGTACGATCGCGACCGTTCCGATGCCCCAGGAGATCAGGGAGGCGGGCCCGGCCGCCCGGACGGCCTTCTCGGCGCCGAACAGCCAGCCGGACCCGATGATCGCCCCGACCGAGGCCCAGAGCAGGCCGATCATCCCGACCTCGCGGCGCAGCGCGTGGTGCCCGCCGGTCTGGCGGGCGGCCCCGGGTACGGATGACGCCATGGGTTTTCCTCCCCGGCTGGTGACAGAACTGATCCGACGCTGCCGCAGATCCCCGGTCGGGTGAGGGGTGCGCGCCGCTCAGTCGGCAACTGTCAGTCCTCCGGGCTAGCAGCATGCGCTGAGATAAATAGGAATCAGAATTACGTCCACATCCGTTGCCTTGGCCGGGCCGCCCGTGCCAGGCTCGTTCCTGCTCGCTCCTGCCGGGCCAGGCCGTTCGCGGCCCCGCCGGGTCATGGCCGGCCGCCCGTCCACCGCAGGGGCCCGTTCACCGCCGGGAAGGAGACCGCCGTGGTCAAGCACTACCTCAAGTACGCCCTGAGCACCCTCAGCGCCGCGATGTTCCTGCACATGGCCTGACCGGGCCGCCGTCACGCCCGGTCGAGCCGCACGTCACCGCAGGACGCCGGCCCGACCGCTCGGACCGGCCTGGGTCGGGTCCCCCGCCCGCTCCAGGCCACCCCGCACCGGGGACGAAGCCTCCCACTGGAGAGACACCGTGTTCGCCAGCGCGCTGAGTCAACTGCGCTACGCCACCGCCGTGTTGCGAAACGGTCCGATCCGACCGCGGGACCTCGACCGGATCGCCCGAGAACTGCTCGCCACCCTCGCCGAGTTCGGCGAACCCGGCGACGACACCGCGCTGCTGCCGGGTCGGCGGGCGGCCGTCGACCCGGCAGTGCGCCGCACCGTCACCGCCCGCAGCCTGCGCGCCACGGCCCGGGCCGCCGTCCGGCACACCGCCTACTACCGCCAGGTCTTCGACCAGTTGGGGCTCAACCCGGCCACCCTCGACCTGTCCGGCTGGTCCCAGGTGCCGGTGACGCCCAAACGCGCGCTCCGCTCGCTGCCCGCCGCCTTCGTCTCCACCGCGGCCCGACCCGCGCTGTTGGCGCTCACCACCGGAACCACCGGCGCCCCCACCGGAGTCTGGTTCTCCCGTGAGGAGTTGGAGCTGCTCACCGCCCTGAGCACCATCTCGGCGGCCATCAGCCTCGGGCTGCGCCCCGAACACACCGTCGCCTACGCGGGCTGCTCGCGCGCCACCCTGGCCCTGCTGAACGCCGAGGAGTCGGTCACCCGGATCGGCGCCGGCTTCGTCCAACTGGGCACCATCGAACCGGAGTCGGCGCTCGACCGGCTCGCCGCTCCACTCGGCCTGCCCGGCAAGGCCGCCCAGATCACCCATCTGACCACCTCCGCCTCCTACTTGGCCGCCCTGGTGGCCCAGGCCGAGCGCGGCGGCTGGCGCAGCGAGGACTTCGGGTTGCGGCAGATCAGCGTCGGCGGCGAGGTGCTCTCCGGGCCGCTGCGGGAGCGGGCCGCCGCCGTCCTCGGCGGCCAGGTGGCCAACTCCTACCTGATGACCGAACTGGTGCCGGCCGGCGCGGCCCCGTGCCCGCAGGGGCACCTGCACCACGGCACCGAGTTCGGTCACCTGGAGGTGCTGGATCCGCAGAGTTGGGAGCCGACCCTGCCCGGCGGCACCGGCATGGTGGTGCACACCCCGTTCGTGCCGTACCGGGAGTGCACCCTGCTGCTGCGCTACGCCACCGGCGACCTGGTCCGGCTGCCCGCCGTCCCGCCCGACTGCGAGATGGCCGAGCTGCCGGCCACCTCGGACATCGTCGGCCGCTGGACCGGCCCGCTCAGTGCCGCCCTGCCCACCCGCGACCTGCTCGACCTACTGGAGGCCGAACCCGACGTGCCACTGCCCACCCGGTACGCACTGACCGACGAGCCCGACGGCGCGGTGCTGCACGTGCTGGTCCGGCGGCTGCCCTCGACCACCCTGCTCGGGCGCCTGGAGGACCGGGCCACGGCCGCCGGCCTGCCACTGGCCGCGATCCGCCCGTACGACGACCGGGACGCCATGCCGCCCACCGTTCCGCTCCGCGCGGACCTGCGGGAGCACGGCTTCGCGGACCTCGGCCCGAGCCACTCGACCCGCCTGGCCGGGCGCCCGTGAACACCACCGCGCTGGCCGCGCTCAGCGGCGTCACCGCCCTCGCGGTCGCCCTCGCCCTGGGCTACCTGGCCCGGATCCGGATGCCCCGCCCGCCGGTCGGCGTGCACACGGCCGGAGACGTCGCCGTGGTCTGCGTGGGCGTGGTGCTCGCCCCGCTGCTGGACCTGGCCCTGCCGACTCCCGTGGTGGTGACCGTCTTCGGCGTGGTGCTGGGCACCGCCGTGCAGTTCACCCTCGCCCCGCTGCTCGGCGGCCGCTGGGCGTGGCCGGCGGCCGCCGCCGGGATCGGCGCCACCCTCGCCCTGCACGCCTCCCCCACCGGGGTGCTCGCCGCCACCGACGTGCTGCTGCTGATCGCGGTGACCGGGGTGACCAACCTGTGGGTGCAGAGCGGTATGCGGGCCGCCCACGTCGCCGCGCTGGCGGGTGCGTTGGCGGTCTACGACCTGGTGGCCACCACGCTCACCTCGGTCACCCTGCGGTTCGCCGCCGAGGTGCGGGGGCAGCCGTTCGCGCCGCAACTGGCGCTCACCCGCGGTGCGCTGCCGGTCTCACTGGGGCTGGGCGACCTGCTGCTCCTGGTGCTGTTCCCGCTCGCCGCCGCCAAGGCGTACGGGCGCCGGGCCGCACTGCTGGCCGCCGCGGTCGGGCTGGCCGTGGTCAGCTCGGTCAGCGCGCTCTTCGCGGCCCACGTGCTGACCGCCGGCTTCCCGCTGCTCACCGCACTCGGCCCGCTGATCGTGGCGCAGCAGCTGTACTGGCGGCAGCGCCGGGGCCGGGAGCGCACCTGGGCCGAGTGGCGGTCCGGGGCCCGCGAGGCCGCTCCGCCGCCGGTCAACCCGGCCGAGCGGGCGCTGCGTGCCACGGCGGCGCCCGGCCTGCCCGAGGACTGCTGGCTGGCGGTGCGCGACGACCGGGTGGTGGGCGTCGGCGCCACCCCGGGCCTGGCCCGCCGGGACGCCCGCCGCCTCGGGCGGACGCCGACGGCGGTGCGTCAGCGATGAGCTGACGCCGCGTCAGACCGTGCTGCGGCCGAACACGACCCGCGCGCCGGTGCCGCCGTGCGCACGGGAGGCGGTCGACGGCACCGGTGGCTCCGCCCGCGTCAGGGCGTCTGGCCGTAGAGCCGCTCGATCCGCAGCGTCAGCAGCTGTCGGCGCTCGCGCACCATCGCGGCGCGGTACTCCGCCCAGTCGGGGTGCTCACCGCTGCCGTCCCGGTAGTAGTCGACCAGCTGCGCCACCGTGTCGTCATCCGGTGCCTCGGCCACCGGCGTCAGCTCGGCCGTGCCCTCGGCGACCGCCCAGGTGAAGAAGTCCGGGCTGGCCGTGTGGAGGCTGACGCGCGGGTCGCGGGCCGCGTTCTTGGTCTTGGCGCGATCGGCGGTGACCGAGACCCTGATCGAGTCCCGTTCCGGATCGTAGACGTAGAAGACATTGGACAGCTGCGGGCGCCCGTCCCGCTTGATGGTGACCAGCACACCGCGCCTCCCCGCCGCGAACAGCTCACGCATCCTGGCTTCGTCGGCCATCGGCCTCTCCTTCGCTCTTCGACATGAACGCGACTCATGCGCGACACGCACGCCGCCGTGCACTCGGCACATGCGCGACACGCACGTCGCCGTGCACTCGGCACATGCGCGACACGCACGTCGCCGTACACTCGGCAGTGACTCGCGGGCCGGCTCCGGAACCAACCGTCCACGCGATCTCCGCCACTCCAGTACATCCTGCACAGTGCGGCCAGGACTCCACGTGATGAGCGCGTGATGTCCACGATGCGGGGTTGTTACCACGATGATGATCCGTCTAGTCTGCCTGCCAGTCCGCATCTGCGGGCGCCCGAGCGCGGCACGCCCAATCCTGCCCACCGTGCCCGGGAAACGGACCACCACACCACGTCAGGGCAGGAGCGGGGGACCCAGGTTCAGCGCCGTCCCGCGCGGCTAGGGGTGAAGCCGCCCACCGGATCCGTCCGGTCGGGCGGCCGGGCCAGCCTCCCGGCCCGAACCCGACAGCTCACCTCGCAGGCGTGCGGAGAGGAACAAACCCATGGTCTTCACCGGCCCCGGCCGACACCGCCGCCCGTCCCAGGCCGAACGAGTGGTCGCGGCCGCCACCGTGGCGGGCGCGGGTCTGGCACTGCCGTTGCTCGCCGCCACCGGCGCGCACGCCGCCCCGGCCAGCACCTGGCAGGCCGTCGCCCAGTGCGAGACCGGCGGCAACTGGACCACGGACACCGGCGACGGCTACTACGGCGGTCTGCACCTCACCCAGCGCCAGTGGGACCACTACGGCGGCGACGAGTACGGCGCCGAGCCCTCGCACGCCACCCAGCAGCAGCAGATCGAGGTGGCCGAGGCGGTACTGGCGGACCAGGGACCGGGCACCTGGGGGCAGTGCGCGGTCACGGCCGGGCTGACGGCGCCGGGCACCCCGCAGGGCGGCTCCGGCACTCCCGGTGCCCCTGGCCCGGCCGCCACGCCGAGTGCGCCGACCACGTCGACGACGCCCGCGCCGGCCACTGCCCCGAGCACGCCCGCCGCACCGGCCCAGGCCGGCACCCCGATCCCCCCGGCCACGCCCGGCCTGCCCGGTGCCGGCTCGGTCCCGCCCGTCCCGGCGAACCCCAGTGCGCCCGCGAGCCCGGCCGCCCCCGCACCCGGTGCCCCCGCTGCCCCCGCTGCGCCCAGCGCGGCCGCCCCGAGCACCCCGGGCACCACGACGACCACCGCCGCCCCCGGCACGCCCGCCCAGTCCGGCGCCCCCGCCCAGTCCGGCGCCCCCAGCGCCCTGGCGGCTCCCACCGGTCCGTCCACCACCGCGTCCACGCCGGGCACACCCGCCACGCCCCCGCAGACCGGCGGCACCCCGCAGCCCGCGCCCGGCACCCAGGCCCCCGGCACCCAGGCCCCCGGCACCCCGGCTCCCGGCATGCAGCCGCCCGGCACGCCCGCCCCCGCGCAGGCCGCCACCGGCAGCTACACGGTGCAGCCCGGTGACTGCCTCTCGGAGATCGCCTACACCCACCACCTGGACGGCTGGCAGGAGTTCTACCAGCACAACGTCGACGTGGTCGGCGCCGACCCGAACCTGATCCACCCGGGCGAGCACCTCCAGTTCCCCTGACCCGGTCCCCGCGGTTCCTAGCCGGCCCGTGGGCGGTGCAGGTGCACTCCCCACGGGCCGTCACAATGGAGTCATGTCCCGACGCGCCACCCGCCGCACCGGCACCGCCAAGCCGGCCGCCCGGCCCTCCAGCTGCCCCTGCGGTCTGCCCGCCGCCTACGACGACTGCTGCGGCAAGCTGCACCGCGGCCTCGCCCAGGCCGCCACCGCCGAGCAGCTGATGCGCTCGCGCTACAGCGCTTTCGCGGTCCGGGACATCGCCTACCTGCTGCGCAGCTGGCACCCCGACACCCGACCTGCCGAGCTCGACCTCGACCCGGGGCTCAGCTGGGAGCGGCTGGAGGTCCTGGGCAGCACCGACGGCGGCCCGTTCCACACCACCGGCACGGTGGAGTTCCGCGCGCACTACCGCGAGCGCGGCCATGCGGGCAGTCTGCACGAGAACAGCCGCTTCGTCCGCCACGACGGCGCCTGGGTCTACCTCGACGGCGACCACTCCAAGGACTGAACGCGGACCACCTGCCGGAAGGGAAACCGCACTGGCCATGCTGCCGCTCGCCGACTACCTGCGCACCATCCCGCACGGCATCCTGTTCGCCGCCGTGCACTTCACCGACGCCGACGGCCACCCGCTGCTGCTGAAGTCCGTCTACGACCCGGACGGGTGGCAATTCGCGGGCGGCACCCTGGAGTTCGGCAGTGACCCGTGGGACTGCGCCCGCCGTGAGGTCTGCGAGGAGACCGGTCTGCTGCTGCCGGCGCAGCCCGCTCCGCCCCTGCTCGCCCTGCTCTTCGTGGCGGCCGCGGGCGACTGGCCGTTCAAGGTCGGCGTGGTCTTCGACGGCGGTGCCCTCACCGCCGAACAGTTGGCCGGCCTCGCCCTCGACCCGGCCGAGCACACCGAGTTCGCCGTCCGCCCGCTCGCCGAGTGGCGCACCCTGCTCAGCCCGAACCGGCTCGCCCTGGTCGAGGCCGTCGCCCGCGCACGGGCCACCGGCCAGGCCGCCTACCTGCACCTCCCGCAGCAGCGGACCGGCCACTAGGCTGGACCGGTCGAGGAAACAGCCTGAGGGGGGCACCGTGGCCTACTACGCCGTCGAGTACGTGTTCAGCCCCGACAAGCGCCATCTGCGGGTGCGCCCCACGCACCGGGAGTACCTGGCCGGACTCGCCGAGGCGGGCAGGATCGTCTTGTGCGGACCGCTGACCAGTGACACCGGCGGGCTGCTCATCTTCCGTGCCGAGGACGAAGCCGAGGTACGGACGATGGTGGATCACGACCCGTACACGACGGCGGGCGTGCTCAGCCGCGTCCGGATCGAGCAGTGGAGCCCGGTGCTCGGCTATCTCGCCCCGCGGCTGTAGACCGCC
>NZ_JAJJPA010000032.1 GCF_020907985.1 Kitasatospora humi
TACTTTGGGTTACCGATGAGTAGAGAAACGGCCGGGCGCTGACAACCTGTCAACAAGTGCCGTGGCAGAAAACGAACTGTGCCGAAGTACGCCGAACCGGTTGCAGAGCACGGCCTGTGTCCACCACGATGCAGGGAGACGAGGTTCTCCGGTGACCAGGACCGGCCGGTGACCCCGATGACTTGCTGCCCCTGCCCACCGGTGGTGACAGTGGGTGTTTGCTGACGTTCCGTGATGATGTCACTCGGCGCAACCGCCGCCCGGCCACCTCCGGGCGCCGCCGGTCCGGCGGGCGGAGCGGGCGCAGCAGTGGAACCAACCGAATAGCGGCGGTGCTCCTCCCCCGGTGCCGCCCAGCCGGCACCGGCGCTGCCCTGACGCCGCGTGCTGAGCGACAAAGGGCCCCGTTCCCCCGCGGGGCCCTTTGCCTTGCCCGGTCGCTCCGCTACTCGGACCCCGCCCCCTCGTCGGACGCCGCCCCCTCGGACGCCGCCCCCTCGGACGCCGCCTTCCTGGGCACCGACGGCACCGGCAGCAGCAGCTCACCGAAGGCACCGGCCGGCACCGCGGGCCGCACCGGGGCGACCGCCGCGACCCGGCGGTACGCCTCGCCCTGGGCCGGGCGGGGGTCCGCCTCGCCCTTGTTCGGCCACATCGACATGGCCCGCTCGGCCTGCGCGGTGATCGTCAGCGACGGGTTGACGCCGAGGTTGGCGGAGATCGCCGACCCGTCCACCACGCTGATCCCGGGGTGGCCGTAGAGCCGGTGGTACGGGTCGACCACGCCGTGCTCGGGGCCGTCGGCGATCGGGCAGCCGCCGATGAAGTGCGCGGTCATCGGAATGTCGAAGAGCTCGCCGACGGTGCTGCCGGCGAAGCCGTTGATCTCGGCGGCGAGCGCCTTCGCGCCCTCCTCGGCGGCCGGGAGCCAGGTCGGGTTGGGCTCGCCGTGCCCCTGGCTGGACGTCAGCTTGCCCTTGCCCAGTCCCTTCCGCTTGAGCGAGACGGTGATCGAGTTGTCCACCGACTGCATCACCAGGCCGATGATCGTCCGTTCCGACCACTTGTAGTTGCTCAGCGAACGGGCGAACAGTCCCGGGTGCTTGACCGCCTCGGCGCCCGCCCGCAGCCAGCGCGGGCCCTTGCCGCCGCCGGGCACCTGGAGGATGGAGAGGAACCCCATGGCGTTGGAGCCCTTGCCGTAGCGCACCGGCTCGATGTGGGTGTTCTCGTCCGGGTGGATCGACGAGGTGATCGCCACGCCCTTGGTGAAGTCCACCGGTCCGCCGTAGCGCCGCGAGGTGGTCTGGGCACCCACCAGCGCCTCGGAGTTGGTGCGGGTCAGCTCGCCGAGCTTGTCCGAGATCCGCGGCAGCCGGCCCTGCTCGCGCATCCGGTGCAGCAGGGTCTGGGTGCCGTAGGTGCCGGCCGCGACCACCACCTTGGCGGCGGTCAGGGTGCGGGCGCCGGCCTTGCGGGCCGCCGCCGAGCGGGCGTTGGTGCGGCGCACGTCGACGGCGAAGCCCGCGGTCCCGTCGGCTCCGGCGATCTCGCGGATCCGGGCCACCGTGGTCAGCGGGTGGATCTCGGCGCCGTTGGCCTCGGCCAGGTGGAGGTAGTTCTCGGTGAGCGTGTTCTTGGCGCCGTGCCGGCAGCCCGTCATGCACTCCCCGCACTCCGTGCAGGCCTTGCGACGCGGGCCCGCACCGCCGAAGTACGGGTCCTCGACCTCCGTGCCGGGCGCGGCCTTGGCGCTGCCGTCGGCGTCCTGCCCGTCGCCGAAGAAGACGCCCACCGGGGCCAGGTGGAAGCTGTCGGCGACGCCCATCCGCTCGGCGGCGCCCTTCAGGTGCACGTCCGAGGGGGTGAGCGTGGGGTTGGTCCGCACACCGAGCATCCGCTGCGCCTGGTCGTAGAACGGCGCGAGCTCCGCCTCCCAGTCGGTGATGTGCTGCCACTGCCGGTCCTCGAAGAAGGCCTTCGGCGGCACGTACAGGGTGTTGGCGTAGTTGAGCGAGCCGCCGCCCACGCCGGCCCCGCCGAGCACCAGCACGTTGGCCAGCAGGTGGATCCGCTGGATGCCGTAGAGCCCGAGGGCCGGCGCCCACAGGTAGTTCTTCACGTCCCAGGAGGTGGTGGGCAGTTCGTCGCGGCGGAACCTGCGGCCGGCTTCCAGGACCGCCACCCGGTAGCCCTTCTCGGTCAGCCGCAGCGCCGACACCGAGCCGCCGAAACCCGAACCGACCACGATCACGTCGTAGTCGAACGCCTTGCTGTCGTCGGTCACTTGAATCCCAGCGCTTTCAGGGCCCGCAGGCTCCGGGTGAACAGGGCCGCGAACTTCTCGTCGTCCAACCCGAAGGCCGGCGCCAGCGGCATCACCCGCTGGCTGGCGATGGTCTGCGCCTCGGTGTAGCGCAGGATGCCCTCGGCGCCGTGCCGGCGGCCCAGGCCGGATTCGCCCATCCCGCCCATCGGCGAGGCGACCGAGCCGTAGGCCGCGGCATAGGCCTCGTTGACGTTGACCGTGCCGGTGCGCAGCCGGGCCGCGACCGCCCGGCCGCGCCGCAGGTCCCTGGTCCAGACGCTGGAGTTCAGGCCGTACGGGGTGGCGTTGGCCGTCGTGACCGCCTCGTCCTCGGTGTCGAAGCGGTACACCGAGACCACCGGGCCGAAGGTCTCCTCGGCGCAGACCGCCATCTGGTCGGTCACCCCGTCCAGGATGGTCGGCTCGAAGAAGAGCGGGCCGATGTCCGGCCGGGCCCGGCCACCGGCCAGCACCGTGGCACCGGCCTTGACCGCCTCCTCGACGTGCCGGGTCACGGTGTCCAGCTGCCGCTGGGAGACCAGCGAGCCCATGTCGGCGCCGTAGGCCAGGCCGCCGCCGAGGCGCAGCGCCCGCGTCCGGGCCGCGAACCGCTCCAGGAAGGCGTCGGCGACCGAGCGGTGCACCAGCAGCCGCTCGATCGAGATGCACAGCTGACCGGCGGAGGAGAAGCAGGCCCGCACCGCGCCCTCGGCGGCCTTGTCCAGGTCGGCGTCGGCCAGCACCAGCATGGCGTTCTTGCCGCCGAGCTCCAGCGAGGCGCCGACCAGCCGGGCGGCGGCCCGCTGCGCCACCTCCCGGCCGGTGCGGGTGGATCCGGTGAACGAGACGTAGTCGGCGCGCTCCACCACGGCCGGGCCGATCACCGGGCCCTCGCCCACCACGATCTGCCACAGCTCGGCCGGCAGCCCGGCCTCCACCAGCAGTTCCCGGGCCCAGAGCGCGGTCAGCGCGGTCTGGGTGTCGGGCTTGGTGACCACCGCGTTGCCCGCCACCAGGGCTGGCAGCGCGTCACTGACGGAAAGCTCCAGCGGGTAGTTCCACGGGGAGATCTGACCGACCACGCCCTTCGGCCGGCGGCCCTCCACGGTGTGGGTGAGCACCGGGACGGCGCCGCCGCGGCGGCGGTCCTTCAGGTACCCGGCGGCGGCGCGACCGTAGTGGCGGGCCGCCATCGCGGCGGCCAGCACCTCTTCGAAGGCGTGCAGCCTGGCCTTGCCGGTCTCCGCCTGGACCAGGTCGAGCACCTCGTCCTGCCGCTTGAGCAACAGGTCGTGGAAGCGCAGCAGCACGGCGGCACGCGCCCGCACCGGCCGCGCGGCCCAAGCCTGCTGGGCACCGCGGGCCAGCCGGTAGGCGGTCTCGACATCGGCCACCGTGGACTGGGGCAGCTCGGCCAGCGGTTCACCGGTGAGCGGCGCCACGGTCCACTCCCGCGCGGCGTCACCGGCGGCGGTGATGCCCCGGGCCAGGCGGGTGACCAGGGACTGGGGAACCGCCGAGGCAACCGTTCGACCGGCGCCCGGGGCCACGGGATTGCGGCCGGCGCCGCTGTTTTCTGCCGTGATGTCCGTCATGTGCGCAGCCTAGGCCTTCGCCCGCGTGTTGTGTACCCGTCGGTAACACCTGCTTGGGGTTTCAGCTCGGCGCCACCACGGCGAAGTAGGTGAGGAGCGTCATGAACCGCCGCTCGGTGAGCGTTGTCTCGTCGGACGAGGTGCTCGGACCGGAGACCAGCAACGCGTAGGCGGTGCCGTCCGAGTTCATGAACTCCTCCTCGAACGCCTTGCGCGGGCCCTTGTTCGGGTCCTTGAGGTTGGTGAAGGTGAAGACCCAGCGGGCCGCGTCGTGCCCGTTCATGGTGGCCTGCGCCAGGCTCTCCACCTTGTAGTCCTTGATGGTGGGGTTCTGGCTCAGTTCCGTGGAGAGCTCGGTCAGGTGTTGCAGCGGGGTCTCCGCCTGGCCCACGTTCTTCGCCACCTGGATCAGGTGCCGCTGGCCGTCGGCGCTGTAGTAGCCGTTGTTGGTGTCGTTGGTGGTGCGCCGCCAGGTCCCGCCGTCCACCGGCAGCGGGAAGCGCATGCCGAGCTCGTCCGTCTGCCAGCGGTAGCCGACGGGCGCCGGGCCGGGCGCCGCGTCGGTGCCGGGCACGACGGGACCCACCGACGGGGTGCCCAGGGTGGCGGAGCTCGGCCCGCCGGTGCCGGACGCGGCGGGGGACGTCGGGTCGGCCACCGGGGTGCCGTGGTGCGGGCCGTACATCTGCACCGCGACGGCCGTGCCGCCGGCCAGCACGGCGACGGCCAGGCCGGCCAGCACCGGGCGCAGGGCACGCCGTCGGCGGCGCGGCCGGACGGGGGCGGGCGCCGGGGGGACGGGCGGCACCGGGCCGGGTGCTGCGGGGCCGGCGGCCGGCACCGGGCCGGGCGTCACGGGAGCCGCCGCCACGACCTGGGCGGGTACCACCGGCGTGGTGGGCGCCGTCCCGGTGGGGGTGGCGGGCGCCTGCGGCTCGGGCTCGTCCGCCTCGGCCGCCGGCCGCCGGTCCACCACCGGGACCGCCTGGGTGGGCACCCGCTGCGGCTGCACCGGGAGGCCGATGCCGATGGTCTGACCATCGGTCACCGCGCGTAGCATGAGCATCGCTTCGTCCGCGGTCGGCCGGTCCTCCGGCGCCTTGGCCATCAGCGCGGCCAGCACCGGACCCAGCGCACCCGCCTTGATCGGCGCGGGCAACGGCTCGTCCACCACCGCGGCCAGGGTGGAGAGCGGATTGTCGCGGCGGAACGGCGAGCGGCCCTCGACCGCCGCGTACAGCATGGCACCCAGGCCCCACAGGTCGGACGCCGGACCGAACCGCTCGCCCCTGGCCCGCTCGGGCGCCAGGTAGTCCGGCGATCCGACCAGGTCGCCGGGGCGGGTCAGCTCCGAGGAGCCTTCGAACTTGGCGATGCCGAAGTCCAGCAGCACCACCCGCCCGGTGCCGTGCTCCAGCAGCACGTTGGCAGGCTTAACGTCCCGGTGGAGCACGCCCAGCTGGTGGCCCCGGTGCAGCGCGGCCAGCACCTGGGCGCCGACCTCGGCGGCGGCGCGCGGCGACAGCGGGCCGTCCTGGGACACCACGTCGGCCAGCGAGCGGCCGTCGATCAGCTCCATCACGATCCACGGCCGGCCGTCCTGCTCCAGCACGTCGTGGATGGTGATCACGCCGGCGTGCTTGATCCGCGCCGCCGCCCTGGCCTCCTGCTTCATCCGGGAGTGCAGGATCGCCAGGTCCTCCTCCGGCAGGTGATCGACGGTCAGCTCCTTGACCGCCACCTCGCGGTCCAGCATCAGGTCCCGGGCCCGCCACACGGTCCCCATGCCGCCGCGGCCCAACCGCTCACCCAACTCGTAGCGCCCGGCCAGCATCCGGCGCTCCGGGCCGCTGCCCGCCCCGGTGGCGGCCACGCCCTGCTCCTGTCCGCCCATGGCGACCGTTCCCCCTCTTCGGTGCACCACGAATCTGATCACCGTTCGGACTGTGTTTGAGACCCCAAGCCTAGGCCGCTCCACGCGCGACACGGATTCCGACCCGGCCACGTGATCTGGTCGTGACGTGCCTTCACGTTCCCCGCCTCTCAGGGCGACCAAGTCGGCACCGGTGGTCGTCCCGGCGGCCGCTGCTCACCCCGAGAACAGCACCACCGCGGTCAACGCGAGCACCATCGTCACCAGCACGCCGCCCACCAGCAGCAGCGGCAGCAGCCAGGACGGCCGACCCGCACCGCGGGCGTGCCGTGCGTGCTCCGCCGCCCCGGGGGCCGGTCCGGCCGCGCGCGCCGCCACCGGCCGCCGGGCCCGCCGCACCGGCAGCCGGCGCGGACGCAGCACCGGCAGCGCCTCCGCCCGCGGAGCCGCCCGGTAGGGCTCCGGTGCGTCGGCCAGCAGCTCGGCGAGCCACTCCCGCGCCTCGTCCACCGTCGGACGCGACCGCGGATCGGCGGCCAGCAGCCGGTCGACCAGCGGCCGCAGCGGCCCGCACCCGGCGCTGTCCACCCGGCGGTCCGAGCGGACCGCCGCGAACAGCGCCGTGGGGCTCTGCTCGTCGAACGGGCCCCGCCCGGTCAGCACCCGGTGCAGCAGCACGCCCAGCGCCCAGCTGTCGGCCGCCGGGGAGACCGCCGCCAGATCGACCAGCAGCTCCGGCGGCCAGTGCTCGGCCCGGCTGCCGACCAGCCCCGCCCGGGCCTGGCCCCAGCGCCGCAGGTCGCCCCCGCCGAGCTCCCGGGCCAGCGCCTCCTGCGCCGCGCCCACCGCCAGCCCGCCGAGCAACGCGGCGCCGTCCTCGCAGACCAGCACCTGTTCGGCCGCCACGTTGCCGTGCACCCGCCCGGCCCGGTGCACCGCGCCCAGCGCCGCCACCAGATCCGCGGCCACCTCGGCGACCCGGTGCGGGGACAGCGGTGCGGCCGCCAGCAGCTCGGGCAGCCTGGTCGCGGTCGGGTCCTCGACGGCGAGCCAGACCACGCCGTCCTCGGCCACCGCGTCGAACGACTGGCGCAGCCTCGGATGGTCGGGCACCGCTGCCAGCACCGCCGCGACCTCGGCCAGCACCGGCGCCGGGTCCAGCCAGCGGCTGCCGGCGAAGTCGGTGCTGCCGGTCAGCTCGGGCACCAGCAGCTCGGGCAGTTCGACCGCCTCCAGCAGCACCCGCACACCGGTCCGCCCGTCCACGGCGATCCGGTCCAGCCCCGGCCCGGCGTCCGCCGGACGGTCCGTCACCTGGTACCTGCCGGCCACCGTCTGGCCGGGGCCAGCTCGCATGGCCGTTCCCCTCTCGCCGTACTCAGTTCGCCGGCTGGAAGCTGTCGAAGGCGGTCTGCCGGGCCGCGGTGAAGTCGGCCGAGTTCCAGTCGGCATCGCTGGAGGTCCAGTACAGCGCGTACCCGTACTTGCCGTCGTCCACCACGAAGCCCCGGTTCAGCGAGTGCATCCGACCGGAGGAGCCGCTGTAAGTCCACTCCCAGTCGGCCGCGTTGGTCCACTGACGGTAGGTCACCGCGGCAACCTGGATCTTCTGGTAGTCGGGGAAGTTCTGCGGGCCGTTCGCATCGGAGCTCTGCCAGTCGCCGAGCGCGCTGCTGTTGGCCGGCGACTGCCAGTCCACCAGCAGGGACAAGCCGTGACCGCCGAACTTCCGAGTGGTGGCTCGGTAGCCCACGCCCTGGTCGGTCATCCACTGCGGCAGCACGATCTTGAAGCCGGAGGGGTCGGTGTAGAGCTGGTACCCCGCCGGAACACCCGAGCCGGACGGGGGCTGGCCGCCGCCCGGGGTCGGGTTGGCCGGCGGCGCGGGGTTGGGTGCCGCGCTGCTCGGTGCCGCGCTGCCCGGCGTGGCGGAGCCGGGGGCGGCGCTGCTCGGGGCCGCGCTGCTCGGCGGGGCGGAAGCGGGCGCCGGGCTGCTCGCGGCGGGGCTGCTCGGGGCCGACTTGCCGGGCGCCGACGAGGTCACCGTGGCACCCGCCACCGCGCCCGCGCCGGTCGGGTGGCTCGCGCCCGTCTTGCCGCTGCCGCCTCCGTCCGAGGACTGCGCCGCGGCCAGCCACACTCCGCCGGCCACCAGCAGGACCAGCACCAGGGCGGCGACGAGCAGTTGACGCCGCTTCGACCAGCGGGCGGCGGCGCCCAGGGTGGCGCTGCGGGTCCAGCCGCCGTTCCCGGCGCTCCCGGCGTCCCCGGCGGGCGGCTGCGCGGCGGCCGGGGCGGCTGCGGCGGCCGGCTCGGCTGCCGCCGGTTCCGCCGCGCGGGCCGCGCTGCCCACCCGCACGCTGCTCAGCCCGAGCCCGCTCGGCTTGGCCGTGCCCCTGTCCCTGCTCTTGTCCTTGCTCTTGTCCTTGCCGGCCTTGGCCTTCTCCTTGGCCTTGTCGTCGGCCTTGTCGTTGGACTTGTCCTTGGCCACCGGGATCGCAGAGTCGGCCGAGCCGACTTCCGGCGTGGCAGAGGCCGCGGAGACCTCAGCCGCCTCGGAGGCCTCGTCGACGGCCGGCATCAGCTCGGTCTTGGTGGTCGCCTCCGCCCGCGCCGTCGACTCCGCCACGATCCGCTTGAGCATCGAACGGGTGGTCGAGGCGTCCAGCCGCTTGGCCGGATCCTTGTCCAGCAGGCCCTCGATCACCGGCCGCAGCGGCCCGGCGTTGGCCGGCGGCGGCAGCTCCTCGGTCATCACGGCGGTCAGGGTGGCCAGCGCCGAGCCCTTGTCGTAGGGCGGCTTGCCCTCCAGCGCGGCGTACAGCGTGCCGCCCAGCGACCAGAGGTCGGCCGGCGGTCCGGGCTTCTGGCCGCGGGCCCGCTCCGGGGAGATGTAGGAGGGCGCGCCGACCAGCATCCCGGTGGAGGTGACCGAGCTGTCGCCCTCCACGCTGGCGATGCCGAAGTCGGTCAGCACCACTCGGCCGTCCTCGCCGATCAGCACGTTGGACGGCTTGACGTCGCGGTGCAGGATGCCCTGGCTGTGCGCGGCGCCCAGCACCCCGAGCAGCTCCAGGCCGATCTCGGCGGCCCGCAGCGGGGTGACCGGACCGTCCTCCTTGACCACCTCGGCCAGCGACCGTCCGTCCACCAACTCCATGACGATCCACGGGCGGTCGTCCTCCTCGACCACGTCGAAGACGGTCACGGCCGCGGTGTGCCGGATCCGGGCGGTGGCCTTGGCCTCGCGCAGCGTGCGGACGATCAGCCGGTGGCGTTCGTCGTCGTCGACGCCGCCGTGCATCCGCAGTTCCTTCACCGCCACGATGCGGCCGAGCATCTCGTCCTCGGCCTTCCAGACGGTTCCCATGCCGCCACTGCCGAGCACCGAGTCGAGCCGGTAGCGGTCGGCCAGGACGCGGCCGGAAGTGCCCTGCGACTGGGTCATCTCGGGCGTTCCCCCATGTGCTGCTGCCGGTCGGGTGATGGACCGTCGGATCGGTGCGCCGGGCAACCGAGACGGTCGAGCCCCCATCATCCCCTGTGTCGTGCACTTCTGTTCACTCGACCCCGCAAAAAAGGCGAGCGGGGCACCGTCCTCCGGACGGCACCCCGCTCTGACGGTGCGTCAGCGCACGGCGTTCAGCGGTGGCTGACCGTCACCTCGACCCGCTGGAACTCCTTGAGCTCCGAGTAACCGGTGGTGGCCATCGCCCGGCGGAGCGCGCCGAACAGGTTCATGGTGCCGTCCGGGGTGTGCGACGGACCGGTGAGGATCTCCTCGGTGGTGCCGACGGTACCCAGGTTGACCCGCTTGCCGCGCGGCAGTTCCTCGTGCACCGCCTCCATGCCCCAGTGGAAGCCCTTGCCCGGCGCGTCGGTGGCGCGGGCCAGCGCGGCACCGATCATCACCGCGTCGGCGCCGCAGGCCACCGCCTTGGCGATGTCGCCGCTGTACCCGACACCGCCGTCGGCGATCACGTGCACGTAGCGGCCGCCGGACTCGTCCATGTAGTCGCGGCGGGCGGCGGCCACGTCGGCCACGGCGGTGGCCATCGGCACCTGGATGCCCAGCACGTTGCGGGTGGTGTGGGCGGCACCGCCACCGAAGCCGACCAGCACGCCGGCCGCGCCGGTGCGCATCAGGTGCAGCGCCGCGGTGTAGGTGGCGCAACCGCCGACGATCACCGGGACGTCCAGCTCGTAGATGAACTGCTTGAGGTTGAGCGGCTCGGCGGCGCCGGAGACGTGCTCGGCGGAGACCGTGGTGCCGCGGATCACGAAGACGTCCACCCCGGCGTCGACCACGGCCTTGGAGAACTCGGCGGTGCGCTGCGGGGAGAGCGCGGCGGCGGTCACCACGCCGGACTCGCGCACCTCGCGGATCCGCTTGCCGATCAGCTCGGCCTGGATCGGCGCGGCGTAGATCTCCTGCAGGCGGCGGGTCGCGGTGACCTCGTCCGCCCCCGACTCGTAACGCAGTGCGGCGATCTCGTCGAGCAGCGGCTGCGGGTCCTCGTAGCGGGTCCACAGACCCTCCAGGTTGAGCACCCCGAGGCCGCCGAGGTTGCCGATGGCGATGGCCTGCGCGGGCGACACCACGCTGTCCATGGGGGCCGCCAGGAACGGCAGCTCGAAGCGGTAGGCGTCGATCTGCCAGGCGATCGAGACCTCCTTCGGGTCCCGGGTGCGGCGGCTGGGGACGACGGCGATGTCGTCGAAGGAGTACGCCCGGCGGCCGCGCTTGCCTCGCCCGATTTCGATCTCAGTCACTTCGAGCCTCTCTGCTTGCTGCTCACGAACGTCCTCCAGTATCCCCCGGAAGCAGGCGAAGGCCCGCCACCGGGGCGGTGGCGGGCCTTCGCTCGGTCGGGGCGTCTCAGCGGCTGGCGTAGTTCGGCGCCTCGACGGTCATCTGGATGTCGTGCGGGTGGCTCTCCTTGAGCCCGGCCGCGGTGATCCGCACGAACCGGCCCTTGGACTCCATCTCCGCGACGCTCTCCGCGCCCACGTAGCCCATGGTCTGGCGCAGGCCGCCGACCAGCTGGAACAGCACGGCGGCCAGCGGGCCGCGGTAGGGCACCTGGCCCTCGATGCCCTCGGCGATCAGCTTCTCGTTGGAGCTCACGTCGGACTGGAAGTAGCGGTCCTTGGAGAAGGACTTCGCCTGGCCGCGGGTCTGCATGGCACCCAGCGAGCCCATGCCGCGGTACGACTTGTACTGCTTGCCGTTGATGAACAGCAGCTCACCCGGCGACTCCTCGCAGCCGGCCAGCAGCGAGCCGAGCATCACGGTGTCGGCGCCGGCGGCCAGCGCCTTGCCGATGTCACCGGAGTACTGCAGGCCGCCGTCGCCGATCACCGGCACCCCGGCCGCCCGGCAGGCCAGCGCGGCCTCGTAGATCGCGGTGATCTGCGGCACGCCGATGCCGGCGACCACGCGGGTGGTGCAGATCGAGCCGGGGCCGACGCCGACCTTCACGCCGTCCACACCCGCGTCGATCAGCGCCTGGGCGCCGTCCCGGGTGGCCACGTTGCCACCGACCACGTCGACCGGAACGGCCGACTTGATCTTGGCGATCCACTCCAGCGCGTTGTGGCTGTGGCCGTGCGAGGTGTCCACCACGAGGAAGTCCACGCCCGCCTCGACCAGGGCCTGGGCCCGGTCGAAGGCCTCGGGGCTGGCGCCGACCGCGGCGCCGACCAGCAGCCGGCCCTCGGCGTCCTTGGCGGCGTTCGGGTACTTCTCGGCCTTGACGAAGTCCTTGACGGTGATCAGGCCCTTGATCCGGCCCTGGTCGTCCACCAGCGGGAGCTTCTCGATCTTGTGACGGCGCAGCAGCGCCACCGCGTCCTCGCCGGAGATGCCGACCTTGCCGGTGATCAGCGGCATCGGGGTCATGATCTCGCGGACCTGGCGGTTGCGGTCGGTCTCGAAGGCCATGTCGCGGTTGGTCACGATGCCCAGCAGCTTGCCCGCCGGGTCGGCGACCGGCACGCCGCTGATCCGGAACTTGGCGCAGAGCGCGTCGGCCTCGGCCAGCGTGGCCTCGGGGCCGATGGTGATCGGGTCGGTGACCATGCCCGACTCGGAGCGCTTCACCAGGTCGACCTGGTTGGCCTGGTCCTCGATGGACAGGTTGCGGTGCAGCACGCCGACGCCGCCCTGGCGGGCCATCGCGATGGCCATCCGGGACTCGGTGACCTTGTCCATGGCGGCGGACAGCAGCGGGATGTTGATCCGGACGTTGCGCGAGACCCGGGAAGAGGTGTCCACCTGGTTCGGCAGCACATGCGACTCACCAGGCAGCAGCAGGACGTCGTCGAACGTGAGTCCGAGCATGGCGAACTTCTCGGGTACGCCTGCGGCGTTAAGAGACATGGTGGGGGGTACCTTCCCGTGGCCGGCCGTGTCGATCGCTGCACGCCCGTATGAGGGTCGCCGGGCGTGGTCACCGGCACAGGCCAGGTCTTTGGACGAACGTACGAGGTGACGCGACTCGCCCCGGTTGATCTTTGGCGACCTGTCCAGGCGCCGATACCCCATCGTACTGGCTTCGGAAGTTCTCACGTCGCGCCCTCTTGACAAGGGTGAGGGAGCGCACACTCACGGCTACGCCGACTCCTCGGCGAGCGCGCGCAGCCGGCTGAGCGCCCGGTGCTGGGCCACCCGCACGGCCCCCGGCGACATCCCCAGCATCTCGCCGGTCTCCTCGGCGGACAGCCCGGCGGCGATCCGCAGCAGCACCAGCTCGCGCTGACGGGCCGGCAGGTTGGAGAGCAGCTCGCGCATCCACGCGGCGTCACTGCTCAGCAGTGCCCGCTCCTCGGGGCCGAGCGCCTCGTCCGGCACCTCGGGGAGGTCGTCCGGCGGGATCACGGTGGATCCGGGCCCGCGCATCGCGGCCCGCTGCAGGTCGGCGATCTTGTGCGCCGCGATGGAGTAGACGAAGGCCTCGAAGGGGCGCCCCTCGTCCCGGTAGCGGGGCAGCGCGCAGAGCACCGCGACGCACACCTCCTGGGCCACGTCGTCCACGTGGTGCCGGGCGCCGCCGGGCAGCCGGACCAGCCGGCCGCGGCAGTAGCGCAGCACCAGCGGGTGCACGTAGGCCAACAGCGCGTCAGTCGCCGGGCCCTCCCCGCGCACCGCGGCCGCGACCAGCTCGGCGACCAGCGGCGAGGTGCCGGCGGGGACCTCCTGCCGACCGCGCCCGGCGCTCCGGGGGCCCGCCTCGGCCGGTGGCTGCTCGCTCACGCCGCTGTCACCGGGCTCGTCGTCACGCATCGGTCCATGGTGCCTGGTCGTCCTGGGAAACGCCGCACCGCGTCCGGAGTTGTGCACCGGAACGTTATCCGCAGCCGCGTCGTCCGTCGCCGTCACCGACCCACCCCCGCTCCCGCCGCCATTGCGTTCCACCCCTCCATGGTGCAGCCTCCACCGGCATGGGGCCTAGGCCGCGCCCACGGAGAAGCCGACGCGCCCCTTGCTCCGGCCGGCGGAGGAAGGGGCGCGGCCCGGCTCGGCGACCGCTCAGCGGACCAGGCCCCAGCGGAATCCCAGCGCCACCGCGTGCGCCCGGTCGGAGGCGCCCAGCTTCTTGAAGAGGCGCCGGGCGTGGGTCTTGACGGTGTCCTCGGAGAGGAAGAGCTCGCGGCCGATCTCCGCATTGCTCCGCCCGTGGCTCATGCCCTCCAGCACCTGGATCTCACGGGCCGTCAGGGTCGGCGCGGCGCCCATGTCGGGGCTGCGCAGCCGGCGCGGGGCGAGCCGCCAGGTCGGGTCGGCCAGCGCCTGGGTCACGGTGGCCCGCAGCTCCGCCCGGGAGGCGTCCTTGTGCAGGTAGCCGCGGGCACCGGCGGCGACCGCCAGGGCCACCCCGTCCAGGTCCTCGGCGACGGTGAGCATGATGATCCGCGCCCCCGGGTCCGCGGACAGCAGCCGCCGCACCGTCTCCACCCCGCCCAGGCCGGGCATCCGGACATCCATCAGGACGAGGTCGGAACGGTCGGCCACCCAGCGGCGGAGGACCTCCTCACCGTTGGTCGCCGTGGTCACCCGGTCGACGCCCGGCACGGTCGCCACGGCACGGCGCAGCGCCTCCCGGGCAAGCGGTGAATCGTCGCAAACGAGAACGGAAGTCATGACCGTCCTCCGCAGCTGATCCGCGTCACGTTGAGCCTCCTGGCTGGTACGAACACTCTCCGCACGTCCAACGACCGTCACTCGAATGAGTTACGGCCCTCAGGGCCATGTCCACCACTGTACGTGGCCGACCCATTACGGATCGACCGCATCGCGGAGTGGACGCCGCTCTTTTGCGCTCGGCACCGGCGGAGGGCGCACAACCCAGCGCGCCGCCAGGTGCGGCGCCACCCGATTGCCGCAGCCGGGTCGACATTCCTTCTGTCCGCTTCGTCCGTTTTTATGGCTTTTGTACGATCATTGACTGTTGTGCCGGTCTGTGGGTGACTTGTCCCATAGACAGCCGTAAGTCATATTTCCAGGTGTCCAGCCCGGCACCCCGAAGCCTCGCCGTACGCAACCCTCATCGAAGGGAATGAGTCATGGCCGATTTCTCCCGACTCCCCGGTCCCAACGCGGACCTGTGGGACTGGCAGCTCTCCGCCGCCTGCCGCGGCGTGGACAGTTCGCTCTTCTTCCACCCCGAGGGCGAGCGCGGGGCCGCACGCAGTTCGCGGGAGCAGAGCGCCAAGGAAGTGTGCATGCGCTGCCCGGTCCGCACCGAGTGCGCGGCGCACGCGCTGGCGGTCCGTGAGCCGTACGGAGTGTGGGGCGGTCTGACCGAGGACGAGCGCGAGGAACTCCAGGGGCGGGCGCGCAACCGGGCGGTCGAGGTGCCGCTGACCGTCCGTCAGTAGACGGCGGGCCGCCAACGGCGAAACGTTCCTGCAACGGTGGTCCGGGCCCGCCGCCCGCGGGTTCAGCGGTCGGCCGCCGCCCCGGCGAGCCGGTCCAGCATGAGCGAGACCGCCGGCACCTCGGCCAGGTCCGGCAGGGTCAGCGCCACCACCTCGCGGCGGGCCGGGCCGCCCGCCGCCGTGTGCACCGGCACCGCCGCAACGGTGTCCGGCCGCACCGCCGCCAGCGCCAGCCGCGGCAGCACCGCCACCCCGAGCCCGGCCGCCACCAGGCCGACCACCGCCGGGTAGTCGTCGGTGGCGAAGTCGATCCGCGGCTCGAACCCGGCCTGGCCGCAGAGCTCCACCAGCTGGCCGCGGCACTGCGGGCAGCCCGCGATCCACTGCTCCCCGGCCAGCTCCGCCAGCGTCACCGGGCTCCCCCCGTCCCGCTCGGCCAGCGGGTGCCCGGGCGGCAGCAGGCCGACCAGCGGGTCGTCGAGCAACGGGCGCACCACCAGGTCGGACCAGTCCGAGGCGGCCGCCGATTCGGCCGCCGCGAGCACCGCCTGGGCCCGGGCCGCCCGCGAGGCGCCGTGCGCGGGGGTGGCCGGCGCCGCGGCCCCGTCCGGGTAGCGGAACGCCAGCGCGATCTCGCACTCACCGCCGCGCAGCATCGCCAGCGCCTCGGGCGGCTCGGCCTCCACCAGCGACACGCGCACCCCCGGATGGGCGTCCCGCAGCCGGGCGACGGCCGACGGCACCAGGGTGGAGCTGGCGGTCGGGAACGACACCAGCCGCACCCGGCCGGCCCGCAGCCCGGCGATCGCGGCCACTTCCTGCTCGGCGGCGCTCAGCCCGGCCAGGATCCCGGAAGCGTGCTTGAGCAGCACCTCGCCGGCCTCGCTGAGCTGCATGCCGCGGCCGGAGCGCACCACCAGGGGCAGCTCGACGGCCTTCTCCAGGGCCTTCATCTGCTGGCTGACCGCCGGCTGGGTGCAGCCGAGCTCGCGCGCCGCGGCGGAGAACGAGCCGGTGCGCGCCACCGCGCGCAGAACCCTCAGATGGCGTGCCTCGATCATGCGCCCAGGGTAGACGCCCGCGGGCGCGCGGCTGCCACGGGCGGCGTCGGCGGGCGGCTGCCACGGGCGACATCGGCGCGCGGTTGCCACGGGTGGCGTCGGCGGGCGGTTGCCACGGGTGGCGTCGGCGGGCGGCTGCCACGCGTGGCGTCCCCCGGCGGTGGAAAGGCGGATGGCCCGGCCGCCCCGCCGGAGCGGGGTGACCGGGCCATCGGGCCGACTGCTGAGGCGTCAGTGCGAGTGGCCGTGGCCGTGCGAGTGGCCGTGGCCCGCCTCGGCCTCCTCCTCCTTCTTCTCCACCACCAGGGTCTCGGTGGTGAGCAGCAGGGAGGCGATGGAGGCGGCGTTCTCCAGGGCGGAGCGGGTGACCTTGACCGGGTCGATGACGCCGGCCTTCACCAGGTCGCCGTACTCACCGGTGGCGGCGTTGTAGCCCTGGCCCAGCTCCAGCTCGGCGACCTTGGAGGTGATGACGTAGCCCTCCAGGCCGGCGTTCTGGGCGATCCAGCGCAGCGGCTCGGCCAGCGCCTTGCGGACCACGGCGACACCGGTCGCCTCGTCGCCGGCCAGGCCCAGGCTGCCGTCCAGCACCTTCTGGGCGTGGATCAGCGAGGCGCCACCGCCGGCCACGATGCCCTCCTCGACCGCGGCGCGGGTCGCGGAGATGGCGTCCTCCAGGCGGTGCTTGCGCTCCTTGAGCTCCACCTCGGTGGCGGCGCCGACCTTGATGACGCAGACGCCGCCGGCCAGCTTGGCCAGGCGCTCCTGCAGCTTCTCGCGGTCCCAGTCGGAGTCGGTGTTGGCGATCTCCGCCTTGATCTGGGCGACCCGGCCCGCGACCGCCTCGGCGTCGCCGGCACCGTCGACGACGGTGGTGTTGTCCTTGGTGATGGTCACCCGGCGGGCGGTGCCGAGCACGTCCAGGCCGGCCTGGTCGAGCTTGAGGCCGACCTCCTCGGAGATCACGGTGCCGCCGGTCAGGGTGGCCAGGTCGCCGAGGATCGCCTTGCGGCGGTCACCGAAGCCCGGGGCCTTGACGGCGACCGCGTTGAAGGTGCCGCGGATCTTGTTGACCACCAGGGTGGAGAGCGCCTCGCCGTCCACGTCCTCGGCGATGATCAGCAGCGGCTTGGAGGAGCCGGCCTGCAGGATCTTCTCCAGCAGCGGCAGCAGCTCCTGGATCGAGGAGATCTTGCCCTGGTTGATCAGGATGTACGGGTCCTCCAGGACCGCCTCCTGGCGCTCCTGGTCGGTGACGAAGTACGGCGACAGGTAGCCCTTGTCGAACTGCATGCCCTCGGTGAAGTCCAGCTCCACGCCGAAGGTGTTGGACTCCTCGACGGTGATCACACCGTCCTTGCCGACCTTGTCGATCGCCTCGGCGATCAGCTCGCCGACCTGCGGGTCCTGGGCGGACAGGGTGGCGACCGCGGCCACGTCGTCCTTGCCCTCGATCTCGCGGGCCACCGAGAGCAAGTGCTCGGAGACGGCGGCGACGGCCTTGTCGATGCCCTTCTTCAGGGCGGCCGGGCCGGCGCCGGCGGCGACGTTGCGCAGGCCCTCGTTGACCAGCGCCTGGGCCAGCACGGTGGCGGTGGTGGTGCCGTCACCCGCGACGTCGTTGGTCTTGGTGGCGACCTCCTTGACCAGCTGCGCGCCCAGGTTCTCGTACGGGTCGTCCAGCTCGACCTCGCGGGCGATGGTGACACCGTCGTTGGTGATGGTCGGGGCACCGAACTTCTTGTCGATGACCACGTTGCGGCCCTTGGGGCCGATGGTGACCTTGACGGTGTCGGCAAGCTTGTTGACACCGCGCTCCAGCGAGCGGCGGGCGTCCTCGTCGAACTGCAGGATCTTCGCCATGATTCCGTTTCCTCGGGATGTCTGCGTTACGTGACGTGCGTGGAGCCAAACAGCCGCGCCCCGGGCCCCTGTCACTGGCGGACACGGATCCGGGGCGGGGCCGGTCGACGGACCGCTGGTCCGCCGGGACGCTTACTTCTCGATGATGGCGAGAACGTCGCGGGCCGAGAGGACGAGGTACTCGTCGCCCTGGTACTTCACCTCGGTGCCGCCGTACTTCGAGTACAGGACGACGTCGCCGACCTGGACGTCGAGCGGCAGGCGCTGGCCATCCTCGAAGCGGCCCGGGCCGATGGCCAGGACGACGCCCTCCTGGGGCTTCTCCTTGGCGGTGTCCGGGATAACCAGGCCGGAGGCCGTGGTGGTCTCGGCGTCGAGCGGCTGGACCACGATGCGGTCCTCAAGCGGCTTGATGGCAACCTTGCTGCTGGTGGTCACGTCCGAGCTCCCCTTCGGAGATTACGGGGTTGTCTAACAGGTAGAGGGGCGAGGTGCGGGGCTGCCGTCGCGGGGGTCAGACCAGTACCGTCGCGTTAGCACTCCCCCTGGGGAGAGTGCCAGGAACGACCATAGGCCGCGGTTAGCACTCAGTCAACCAGAGTGCCAACGGCGCGTCCGACCGGTTCCCGGGATCCGAGGCCGGGCCGCGGACCGGGAGAATCGTGCCGTGGACACCGACACCTTCACTGCCCTGCTGACCGGCGAAGGCCGCCGACTCCTCGACGAGGTCCGGGGGTTGACGCCGTCCGACGAGCTGGCCGCGGCCACCCGGCTGCGCCGCGCGCACCCGGCCGAGCTGGTGTCGGCGGCGATCGGCCAGGAGCGGCTGCGCCAGCGCGCCCGCGCCAAGTTCGGCGATGACGCCGAGCGGATGTTCTTCACGCCCAACGGAGTCGAACAGGCGACCAGGCGCGAGGTCGCCGACTGGCGGGCCGCCCGGTTCGCCGCCCTCGGCGTGGCCCGGCTGGCCGACCTGTGCGGGGGCATCGGCGGCGACGCGATCGCGCTGGCCCGGGCCGGGATCTCGGTGCTGGCCGTCGACCGGGATCCGCTGACCTGCGCGGTCGCCACCGCCAACGCGGCGGCCCTCGGCCTGGCCGACCGGATCGAGGTGCGCTGCGCCGACGTCACCGGCACCGACACCGCCGGCTTCGACGCGGTCTTCACCGACCCGGCCCGGCGCGGCGCCCGGGGCCGGATCTTCGACCCCGAGGCCTACTCGCCGCCGCTCTCCTGGGCGATCGAGGCCGGCCGCGCCACCCGCTACGGCGCGCTCAAGGTGGCCCCCGGCATCCCGCACGAGGCGGTGCCCGCGGACGCCGAGGCCGAGTGGGTCTCCGACCACGGCGACGTGAAGGAGGCGGTGCTGTGGTTCGGCACCGGCGCCGGCGAGCCGCACCGCGCCACCCTGCTGCCCGGCCGCCACACCCTCACCGGCGGCCGGCTCCCCGACCCCGCCGCCGGCCCGGTCCGCGAGTACCTCTACGAACCGGACGGCGCGGTGATCCGCGCCCACCTGGTCGCCGAGGTGGCCGAACGGCTGGGCGGCGCCACCCTGCTCGACCCGCACATCGCCTACCTGACCTCCGACACCCTCACCCCCACCCCCTGGGCCACCCCCTACCGGATCACCGACGTGCTGCCCTTCAACGTCAAGAGGCTCAAGGCCCTGCTGCGGGAGCGGCGGGTGGGCACGGTGGTGATCAAGAAGCGCGGCTTCGCGGTGGAGCCGGACGAGCTGAGGAAGAAGCTCCGCCCCGAAGGGGTGAACTCCGCGGTGATCGTGCTCACCCGGATCGGGACGGCCCCGATGATGCTGCTGGGGCAGGAAGCCCCGGCGTAATCTGAGAGCAGCCAAGGGAGGAAGCGATGGCCGCCGACCCGACCACCGAGCCGCTGATGTCGTCCAACCCGATCGATCTGCTCATCGCGTTCGAAGAGGCCACCGATGTGCCGATTCGACCCGAGTACATCGAAGGGGCCGTATGCATGCCGCCACCTCCGGACTACGACCACAACCACGGTGCGATGCAGCTGCTACTCCAGCTCCACGCCGGCGGCTGGCACCAGGTCGGCGTCGGCTGCGGCTTCGCGACCGTGCTGGAGGGCGAGGACGTCCAGACCCTGGTCATCCCCGACTTCTACGTACTGAATCGGGAGCCGACCGAACTGGACGACGCGTTCCGCAAGGTCCACAAGGGCTGGTACCCGATCAACATGCTGGCGCTCGCCGGGGAGGTCACCTCCGGCAACCCAGGGACCGACACCGGCCCCGAGTACCGCAGCTACGCCTCCGCAGGCGTCGCCGTCTACGTCCTCGTCAACCGCGAGGAGAAGCGCGCCCACGCCCACTTCGACCCCGACCCCGCCGCCCGCCGCTACCGCAGCAGCTACGAGGCCCCCCTCGGCGAGAAGCTCCCCCTGCCCGCCCCCTACCCCGCGCTCGACACCTCGGCTTTCCGCCTCTGATCCGCCGTCAGCCCGGCGTCTGGATGTAGTCCTCCAGCCGCGCCACCGCGAAGCCCTGCTCCTGGATGCGGCTCAGCAGTTCGCCGAACATCTGGGTCATGGTCTCGCCCTTGAGGTCCTTGGGGCCGCGGAAGTGGGCGAGGATGATGTCGCCGGGGTGCAGCTTGTCGCCGGACTGGTACTGCATGTCGTGGATCTGCATCGTCTCGTGCCACAGCACGATGGCGCGCGGGCCGCACTGCTGGACGGCGTTGTTGAGGTTGGCGCTGTTGGCACCGTCGCCGTAGGGCGGCCGGAACAGGAACGGCGGGGTGCCGTACTGCTTGGTCAGCACGTCCTGGTCGCCGCAGACCTCCTGCTTCTGCACCCCGGCCGACTTGGTGCTCATCGCCGGGTGGTGCAGCGTGTGGTTCTGGATGTGGTTCCCGAGGGCCTGCAGCGGCTTGAAGTAGTCGTAGTCGTTCTTGATGGCGTCGTCCATCAGGAACATGGTGATCGGGACCTTCAGGTCGTTCATCATCTCGATGAACTTGGGGTCCTTCTCCTCGCCGTCGTCGATGGTCACGAAGACCACCTTGTCGCTGGTGGGCACGGAACTGATCACCGGGACCTTGCCGGTCGCGGTCAGCTTGATCGGCTTGTCGACCGGCGGCGCGGGGGGCGCGGGGAGCGGCTGGAGCTTCCACTTCGCCCAGTCGGCGGCCGGCACCGCGCCGGCGACGGCGCTCGGCGAGGCGGCGGCCGGCGAGCCCACGAGCGAGGGCGAGGCCGCGGTGGCGCCGCCGCCCGGCACCGCGCCCGCGTTGGAGCCCCCACTGCCGCCGCTGCCGGAGCAGCCGCTGACCGTGACGAGCACGGCCAGGGCGCCTGCCGCCGCTGCCGCACTGCTCCAGGTGTTCGTCTTCACGGCGCCGGGCTCCCCAGGTTTCTGATCAGTCGTCGGATGCTGCCGAGACTACATACTCGCTGCGGAACGCCCAGCGGTGGACGGGACGCGCCAGCAGACCATCCGGCGGCTGCGGCACCTCGGCCGGTTCGGCCCGCTCCGGCCACCAGCTGATCACCAGGACCCTCTCACCCGGCGCGCTGAACAGCTCCGTCCGGGCCGCCCCGGCCCCGGCCAGCGCCGGCACCGCCTGCTCCCGGGCCCAGGCCAGCAGTTCGCCCCCGCGCCCGTCGGCCGCGCGGGCCTCCCACATCGCCGCCCTCACGACTGCCCGAGCGCCCGGTAGGCCTCGCCGTGGACGTCCGTGTGCTCCGGAGCCGGCACCGACACCTCGGTGAGCGGCAGCGAGGAGTCGGCGGAGAGGTCGAACGCCGAGGGCTCCCGGTCGCGCCAGACCATCTCGGCGCCGAGCGCGGCCACCATCGCCCCGTTGTCGGTGCACAGGCCGGGCCGCGGCACCCGCAGCCGGATGCCGGCCCGCTCGCAGCGCTGCTCGGCCAGGGCGCGCAGCCTGGAGTTGGCCGCCACACCGCCGCCGATCATCAGGTGGTCGACGTCGTGGTCCTTGCAGGCCTTGATCGCCTTGCGGGTCAGCACGTCGGTGACCGCCTCCTGGAAGGAGGCCGCGACGTCCGCGATCGGCACCTCCTCGCCGGCCCGCCGCTTGGCCTCCACCCAGCGGGCCACCGCGGTCTTCAGGCCGGAGAACGAGAAGTCGTACTCCGGGTCCTTCGGTCCGCTCAGGCCGCGCGGGAAGTGGATCGCCTTGCGGTCGCCCTCGCGGGCCCGGCGGTCCACCACCGGTCCGCCGGGGAAGCCCAGGCCGAGCACCCGGGCCACCTTGTCGAACGCCTCGCCGGCCGCGTCGTCGATGGTGGCGCCGAGCGGTCGCACGTCGGAGGTGATGTCACCGGTGAGCAGCAGCGAGGAGTGGCCGCCGGAGACCAGCAGCGCCATGGTCGGCTCGGGCAGCCGGCCGTGCTCCAACTGGTCCACGCAGATGTGCGAGGCGAGGTGGTTGACCCCGTACAGCGGCTTGTCGAGCGCCCAGGCGTAGGCCTTGGCGGCCGAGACGCCGACCAGCAGCGCGCCGGCCAGCCCGGGGCCGGCGGTGACCGCGATGCCGTCCAGGTCGCTCGCCTTGACCCCGGCGGTGTCCAGGGCCCGCTGGATGGTGGGGACCATCGCCTCCAGGTGCGCCCGGCTGGCGATCTCCGGGACCACCCCGCCGAACCGGGCGTGGTCGTTGACGCTGGAGGCCACCGCGTCGGCGAGCAGCGTGGTGCCGCGCACGATGCCGACGCCGGTCTCGTCGCAGGAGGTTTCGATGCCCAGGACGAGCGGTTCGTCAGCCATGGTCTTCCTCGGTGTGGTTCGTCGTCGGGTGGTCGAGGCGCATCACCAGCGCGTCGACGTTCGCGGGCTGGTAGTAGCCGCGCCGGATGCCGACCGGCACGAAGCCGTGCCGCTCGTACAGGTGCTGGGCGCGGACGTTGTCCACCCGCACCTCCAGCAGCAGTTCGGCACAGCCGCGCCGGGCCGACTCGGTGATCAGATCGGTGAGCAGCAGCGCGCCCAGGCCGCGGCCCTGGTGGTGGTCGGCCACGGCGATGGTCTGCACGTCGCCCTCCTCACCGACCGCCATCAGGCCGGCGTACCCGGCGATGGCGCCGTCCTCGGTGACGGCCACCGTGTAGTGGCGGCTGCCGCCGGGGTGGGCCTCCGCCAGCTCGGACCAGTACATGCCGCGCGACCAGGCGTCCTCCGGGAAGAGCTGGAGCTCCAGCTCCATCACCGGCTCGATGTCCCACCAACGCATCGGGCGCAGCGCGAGACGACTCACGCCGGCAGCACCGCCTTGTAGCCCGCGGGCACCTGGGCGTCCGGGCGGCGCAGGTAGAGCGGCGCGTTGGGCAGCAGCTCGCGCCCGGCGGCCAGCTCGGTGACCGCGAAGTCGGCCAGCGCGCCGGCCGAGAGGTGCTCGGGGCCACGGGCGCCCGGGAAGGCCTCGGGGTAGAGCAGCGCACCCGCGCCCACCGAGACCTCGCGCACCGCCAGGTCGCCGGGCCGGTCCACCGCGGGGCCGGCGGTCCGGCGGCCCTCGGCGTCGTAGTCGGCCCAGTAGACCTCCTTGCGCCGGGCGTCGGTGGCGGCGGTGAACGGACCGGCCAGCCCTTCGGTGCGGGCCTGGTGGGCGATCGCGTCCAGCGAGCAGACGCCGTGCACCGGCAGGCCGAGCGCGTGGCCGAGCGCGGCGGCGGTGACCAGGCCGACCCGCAGGCCGGTGTACGGGCCGGGGCCGACGCCGACCGCGATCGCGGTCAGCTCCCGCTTGTCCACGCCGGCCTCGGCCAGCACCCGGCCGATCGCGGGCAGCAGGAGTTCGCCGTGCCGTCGGGCGTCGACCTGGTAGGTCTGCGCCAGGACGGCCGTGCCGTCGTGGACGGCGGCGGTGACGGCGGGGGTAGCGGTGTCGAACGCGAGCAGCAGCACGGATCCAAGGTTAGAGGGTTCCCGGAGTGAGCTATTCGTACCGGTACGGAACACACGTTCGCAGCTGCTCCGGGCCGGGGCCGGAACCTGGCACGATAGGACGGTCATGGGACGGTCTTGGGACGGTCATTCGCGAAGACGGGAGCGCATGGTGGCGAAGACAGGTCCTGCGGTCACGGTCGCCGCCCTGACCCTGGCCGCGCTGGCGCTGGTCACCGTGCTCGCCGTGCAGGCCGAGGGCACCGCCCGCACCGCCGCGCCCGCACCACAGGCCACGGCGACCGTGACGGCACCCACCCCCTCGCCCACCGCCTCCCCCTCGCCCACCCCGCAGCCGCTGCCCTCGGCGGCCGCGGTCGGCAGCACCCGGCGGGTGGTGTACTCGATCGGCGCCAAGCAGGTCTGGCTGGTCGATCCGAAGAAGGATCCGCAGGTCGTGGCGGCCTTCCTGGTGGAGCCTGGCTCGGTGAACCCGGCTCCGGGCAGCTACACGGTCTCGTCCAGGTCGGCCGCCGCCCGCGGCACCGACGGCCGGGCGGTGGAGCACGTGGTCCGGTTCGGCGAGCACGGCGGTACCGTCTTCGGCTTCAGCGCGGCGGTGGACGGCAGCACGCCGGCCGCCGACCCGAACACCAGGACGGGCGGCATCCGCTCCACCCGGGAAGACGGTCAGGCGCTCTGGGACTTCGCGGGGATCGGCACCCGGGTCCTGGTGCTGCCCTGAGCCTCGCCGGCCTGGTCGGCGGGCGCGGGCGGGGTGCAGACCGCAGCGGCGGCGGCGCAGGAGGCGAGCAACCGGCTCATCGGGACCGGTGCCTCGGTGGACCGACCGGGCTGCTCGGCGGGGCTGCTGGTCATCGCGACTCCCTAGTTAGGCACACCTAACTGCGAGAACCATCCCATCACGGCGACGAGCCCGGCCGCAACACCATGCCGACAGCCTGTCGGCAACCGCCTCAGCCTGTCGGCTGCGGTTCGTCCCGCCGACACCGGGTTCGGCCCGTCGGCGCCCGGTTCAGTCCAACGCCGAGGACAGGTCGACGCCGTCCCAGCGCGGCCCGAACCCGGTCAGCGCGAGCACCCGGGGATCCGCGTCGTCCTCCTGCGCCGCGTCCCCGCCCAGCGCCCGCTCGATGCGCACCTCCAGCCGGCTCTCCGACAGCCCTTCGACCCTGCCCTCGCCCCACTCGACCACGATCACCGACTCGGGCAGCGAGACGTCCAGGTCGAGGTCCTCCATCTCGTCCAGCCCGCCGCCGAGCCGGTAGGCGTCGACGTGCACCAGGGCGGGTCCGCCGACCAGCGAGGGATGCACCCGGGCGATCACGAAGGTCGGCGAGGTGACCGCCCCGCGCACCCCGAGGCCCTCGCCCAGGCCGCGGGTCAGGGTGGTCTTGCCGGCACCCAGCTCCCCCGAGAGCAGCACCAGGTCGCCGGGGCGCAGCAGTGCGGCCAGTCGCCGCCCGAGGGCGGTCATCCGCTCGGCCGACGGGACGGTGATGGTGGCGTGCGCTCCCATGGTTCCTCTTGTCTGCAAGTGGTCGGTGGCCTGTCAGCCAACGGTGCCACATTCACCGTCGAGCCCGCACCGAGCGGTCGTTCCGTCCGGCTCCGGGAACCATCCTCCCCGGTGAGCACCGGCTCCCGGGGCCGGGCCCGGGCCGCTCAGCCCTCGTCCGCCGCCAACTGCCGCAGCCGCGCCGGCAGCGGCAGCCCGGTGCGGCAGAGCAGCCGCGCCAGCTGTCGGTCCACCTCGTCCGAGCTTTCCAGCAGCACCAGGTGGCCGGCCCCCGGCAGCAGCTCCAGTTCGGCCTCCGGCAGCGTCCGGGCGATGGCCGCGCTGTGCGAGGCGGGCGTCAGCAGGTCGTCGGTGCCGGCCAGCACCAGCACCGGCAGCGGGGGCAGCGCGGCCAGCGCACCGGCCTTGTCGTGCGCGCTGAACACCGGGTAGAACTCGGCGACCACGTCGATCGGCGTGCTGTCCAGCAGCTGCTCGGCGAACCGCGCGATGCCCGGGTCCACGTCCTTGCCGCCGTTGCCGAACGAGAACCGGCGGTAGAAGACCGCCGCGATGTCGGCCCCGGCCCGCCGGGTGGCCTCCACCAGGCCGACCTGACTGCCCAGCAGCCTCACCACGCCGGGGCCGAGCCGCCGCCAGACCTTCATCCCGGTCGAGCTCAGGCCCAGGTCGATGGAGTCCCAGTCCCCGGCCGTGGTGCCGATCAGCGCCACCGCCGCCACCCGGTCGACGAACAGCTCGGGGCGCTGCTCGGCCAGCGCCATCACGGTCATGCCGCCCATCGAGTGGCCGACCAGCACGACCGGCCCGGTCGGCACCACCGCGTCGAGGACGGCCCCGAGGTCGCTGCCCAGCTGGTCGATGGTGGCCGGCCGGCCGCCGAGGTAGGAGCGGGAGCGCTCGGAGCGGCCGTGGCTGCGCTGGTCCCAGAAGACCAGCCGCAGACCGCCGCGCAGCACCGCCCGCTGGAAGTGGAAGCTGTCCTGGTTGAGGCAGTAGCCGTGGCAGAAGACCACGGTCGGCGCACCGGGCAGGGCCTGCTCCGGCTCGTCCACCTCGACGTACAGCTCGGTGCCGTCGGCGGCCGCCACCATGCGGGGCCGACCGCGCAGCGAGCCGAACGGGGCGGCGGCGTCCAGCTCCTCCCGGGCCCGCCGCCGGGCCCGGCCAAGGGTGAGCCGCTCGATCGCGACGCCCGCGGCGGCGCCGGCGGCCAGCACGCCCAGGCCGATCAGGCCGGCCCGGCCGACCGCGTTGCCACCGCCGCCCTCGGTCATCCGCGGCTCACCCGTGACTGGCGCCGAAGTAGCGGCGCGGCACCCGGGCGCCGATCCGGGTGACGATCTCGTAGGCGATGGTGCCGCTGGCCCGGGCCCAGTCCTCGGCGGTCGGCTCGCCGCGCTCGCCGTTGCCGAACAGCAGCACCTCCTCGCCGACCTCGGGGGTGTCGCCGCCCAGGTCCACCACGAACTGGTCCATCGCGACCCGGCCGGCCACCGTGTACCACTTCCCGGCGATCTGCACCGGCCCGGCGCTGCTGGCGTGCCGCGGGACGCCGTCGGCGTAGCCGAGCGGGACCAGTCCGACGGTGGTCTCGCCGGGGGTGGTGTAGCGGTGGCCGTAGCTGACCCCGTGGCCGCCGGGCAGCTGCTTGACCAGCGCCAGCCGGGCGCTGAGCGACATCACCGGGCGCAGCCCGAAGTCGGCCGGGGTGCCGACCTCGGGGACCGGCGAGACCCCGTACATCGCCAGTCCGGTGCGGACCAGGTCGTAGTGCGCGCCGGGCAGCAGCAGGGTGGCGGGCGAGTTGGCGATGTGCCGCACCTCGGGCCGCAGGCCGGCCCGCTCGGCGTAGGCCAGCGCCACCGTGAAGGCGTCCAGCTGGGCCTGGATGGACGGGTGGCCGGGCTCGTCGGCGCAGGCGAAGTGCGACCAGACGCCGACCACCCGCAGCTCGCCGGCCGCCTCGGCGCGCCGCGCGGCGTCCACCAGGTCGGGCCAGTCGTGCGGCTGGCAGCCGTTGCGGCCCAGGCCGGTGTCGGCCTTGAGGTGGACCCTGGCCGGTACGCCGGTCTCCCGGACGGCGGCGAGCAGCTCGTCCAGCGCCCACTGGCCGCTGATCGAGATGTCCAGCCGGTCGCGCAGTGCCCGGGCCCAGGGGCCGCCCGGCGTCCACAGCCAGCAGAGGATCCGGGCCTGCTCGGGGCCGATGCCGGCGGCCCGCAGCGCCAGCGCCTCGTCCGGGGTGGCGGTGCCGAGCCACCGCACGCCGGCGGCCAGCGCCTCCAGCGCGCACGGCAGCGCGCCGTGGCCGTAGCCGTCGGCCTTCACCACGGCCATCAGGTCGGCGGTCGGCGTCCGCTCGCGCAGGGCGGCGATGTTGCCGTTCAGCGCGGCGAGGTCGATCGCCGCCTCGGCGCGCACTCCCTCGGCGAGCATGGTGGTCCCGGTCGTGTTCGCAGTTGTCATCACGATCAGTCTCCCAGACCTGTGCTCGCCCGCTGCCGGCCCCCCTGCGACGCGGTCACGTCGCGCCAGGCCGCGGGCAGGGCCGCGGCCACCTCCTGAGCGGTGACGGGGGCCTCGCCCCGGTCACTCACGGTGTCGTTGACGCCGCTGCCGGGCCCCCGGTTCCCGGCGGCGGCCAGCCGCCCGGCCAGCCCGTGCAGATAGGCCGCGGCGGGGGCGGCGTCGAACGGCGGCAGGCCGGCGGCCAGCAGCGCGCCGGCCAGGCCGGCCAGCACGTCGCCGCTGCCGGCGGTGGCCAGCCAGCCGGTGCCGGTCGGGTTCACCCGGACGGCGCCGTCCGGTCGGGCGACCACGGTGCTGGAGCCCTTGAGCAGCACCACGGCGCCGTAGCGGGCGGCCAGCTCGCGGGCGGACCGCAGCCGGGCGGCGGCCACCTGGTCCGCCGTCACCTCGCCGCCGAGCAGCCGGGCCGCCTCGCCGGCGTGCGGGGTGAGCAGGGTGGGCGCGGTGCGGCCGGCCAGCGCACCGGGGCCGCGGCGGGCCAGTTCGGTCAGCCCGTCGGCGTCCACCAGCACCGGCACCTCGGCGGCCAGGGCGATGTCCAGCGCGTCGGGGGTGTCCTCGCCGGAGCCGGGGCCGACCACCCAGGACTGCACCCGGCCGCTGGTCAGCAGCACCTCGGGGTGGTGGCGCACCACCTGCTCGGCGGGCCGGCCGAGGTAGCGCACCGCGCCCGCGCCGCCGTGCAGCGCGCCGGCCACCGCGAGCAGCGCGGCGCCGGGGTAGCGCTCGGAGCCGGCCTGCACGCCGACCACGCCGCGCCGGTACTTGTCGCTCTCCCGGTCCGGGCGGGGCAGCAGCGCCGCCAGGTCGGCGTGCTGGAGCGCCTGGACGGCGGCGGTGGGCGGCCGCAGCCCGATCGGCACCAGCTGCACCGCGCCCGCGTGGCCGGCGCCCGGGTCGATCAGCAGGCCGGGCTTGTAGGTGCCGAAGGTCACGGTGAGGTCGGCCCGCAGCGCGACGCCCGGCACCTCGCCGGTGTCCGCGGCCACCCCGCTGGGCAGGTCCACGGCGACCAGCACGCCGCGGCGCGGCGCGGCGGCGTACGGTGCGGCGGCCGGGCGCAGCCCCCCGCGGCCACCGATGCCGACGATGCCGTCCAGGATCAGGTCCGCGCGCGAGAAGTCGGCCAGGCCGACGTTCTGATCGGTGGTTACCTGACCGCCCGTCGCCCGCAGGGCCGCCAGGCCGCCCGGATGGGCCCGTTCGGGTGAGAGCAGCACCGCGCTGACGGCCGCGCCGCGGCGGGCCAGCGCGGCGCCGGTGAAGAGCGCGTCACCGCCGTTGTCGCCGCTGCCGGCCAGCACCAGCACCCTGCTGCCGTAGACCCGGCCGCGCCGTTCGCGCAGCAGCCGTGCGCAGGTGGCGGCGAGCCCGGCCACGGCGCGGTCCATCAGCGGCTGCCCGGCCAGCGCGGCCTCGGCGGACCTGACCTCTTCGACGGTGTGAGCGTGGCGCATGGGGTGACGCTACCCCTCCGCTATCACCAGCGCAGTGGCCACGCCCGCGTCGTGGCTGAGCGACAGGTGCCAGGAGCGCACCCCGAGTTCCGCGGCCCGGGCCGCCACCGTGCCGCTGACGTGCAGGGTCGGCCGGCCCGACGGTTCGCTGCGCACCTCGGCGTCGTGCCACTCCAGGCCCGGCGGTGCGCCGAGCGCCTTGGCCAGCGCCTCCTTGGCCGCGAACCGGGCCGCCAACGACGCGGCCGAGCGCGGTGCGCCCGAAGGCAGCACCCGCTCGGCCGGGGTGAAGAGCTTGTCCAGCAGAGCCGGGGTGCGCTCCGCAGCAGCGGCGAACCGGTCGATGCCCGCCACGTCGATGCCCAATGCGATGATCACCCCGTCACGCTACCGCGAACTACTCCACGGTCACCGACTTCGCCAAGTTGCGCGGCTGGTCCACCTCGTGGCCCTTGGCGGTGGCCAGCTCGCAGGCGAAGACCTGCAGCGGCACGGTGGCGACCAGCGGCTGCAGCAGGGTGGGCGTGGCCGGGATCCGGATCAGGTGGTCGGCGTACGGCACCACGGCCTCGTCGCCCTCCTCGGCGATCACGATGGTCCGCGCGCCGCGGGCCCGGATCTCCTGGATGTTGGAGACGATCTTGTCGTGCAGGATCGACCGCCCGCGCGGCGACGGCACGACCACCACCACCGGCAGCCCCTCCTCGATCAGCGCGATCGGCCCGTGCTTCAGCTCGCCCGCCGCGAAGCCCTCGGCGTGCATGTACGCCAGCTCCTTGAGCTTGAGCGCACCCTCCAGCGCCACCGGGAAGCCGACGTGCCGGCCGAGGAAGAGCACCGAACGGGCGTCGGCGAGCGAGCGGGCCAGCTCGCGCACCGGCTCCATCGTCCCCAGCACCTGCTCGACCTGCTTCGGCGCGTCGCCGAGCTCGCGGATGATGGTGAAGATCTCGTCGCCCCACTTGGTGCCGCGCACCTGGCCCAGGTAGAGCGCCACCAGGTAGCAGGCGACCAGCTGGGTGAGGAAGGCCTTGGTGGAGGCCACCGCCACCTCGGGCCCGGCGTGGGTGTAGAGCACCGCGTCGGACTCGCGCGGAATGGTGGAGCCGTTGGTGTTGCAGATCGCCAGCACCCGGGCGCCCTGCTCGCGGGCGTGCCGCAGCGCCATCAGGGTGTCCATGGTCTCGCCCGACTGCGAGATGGCGATCACCAGCGTGTGGTCGTTCAGTATCGGGTCGCGGTAGCGGAACTCGGACGCCACCTCGACCTCGCACGGGATCCGGGTCCAGTGCTCGATCGCGTACTTGGCGATCATGCCGGCGTGGAAGGCGGTGCCGCAGGCCACGATCACGACCTTGTCGATCTCGCGCAGCACCGAGTCGGGGATCCGCACCTCGTCCAGGGTGAGCCGGCCGTCGGTGCCGATCCGGCCCAGCAGGGTGTCCGCGACCGCCTTGGGCTGCTCGGCGATCTCCTTGAGCATGAAGTAGTCGTAGCCGCCCTTCTCGGCGGCCGAGGCGTCCCAGTCCACGTGGTACTCGCGGACCTCGGCGGGCGCGCCGTGGAAGTCGGTGACGGTCACCGAATCGGCCCGCAGCTCCACCACCTGGTCCTGGCCGAGCTCGACCGCCTCCCGGGTGTGGGCGATGAACGCCGCCACGTCCGAGGCCAGGAAGTTCTCGCCGTCGCCGCGGCCGACCACCAGCGGCGAGTTGCGGCGGGCGCCGACCACCACGCCGGGAGCGTCGGCGTGCACCGCCACCAGGGTGAACGCGCCGTCCAGCTGGCGGCAGACGGCCCGCATCGCCTCGGCCAGGTCGCCCTGGAACGCCTCGCCGAGCAGGTGGGCGACCACCTCGGTGTCGGTCTCGGAGCGCAGCTGGTGGCCGCGCTCGGCCAGCTCGGCCCGCAGCTGGGCGAAGTTCTCGATGATGCCGTTGTGCACCACGGCCACCCGGCGGTCATCGTCCAGATGGGGGTGGGCATTGGCGTCCGTGGGCCCGCCGTGGGTGGCCCAGCGGGTGTGGCCGATACCGGTGGTGCCGGCCGGGAGGGGGTTCTCGGCAAGGGACTTCTCAAGGTTGACGAGCTTTCCGGCCCGCTTGTCCGTGGCGAGACTCCACTGCCCCTGGGAGTCCGCCGCCTGAACGGCCACGCCCGCCGAGTCGTACCCTCGGTACTCCAGGCGCTGCAGGCCGGCGATCACAACGTCGAGCGCGCTCTGCGAGCCCACATAACCAACGATTCCGCACATATGTGTCAGCATAAGGGCCGGTACCCCCGGCGCAGCTCGTCGACCGGTGCCCCGCGGCCCGCCGCCGGGCCACCACTGGTGACCGACACCACACGTCCCGGCCCCGCCGGGACGGCTCACAATGGACCATGTGCTGACCGAACTCTGTAGCCGGGGCGCCCAGTCGGCGTCCGGCCCGTCGCCGTCACCATACGTCGACCTGTCCCGGGCCGAGTGGAGCGCCCTGCGCGACCGCACCCCGCTGCCGCTGACCGCCGACGAGGTCGAGCAGCTGCGGGGCCTCGGCACGGCGCTCGACCTGGACGAGGTGCGCGACGTCTACCTGCCGCTCTCGCGGCTACTGAACCTCTACATCCACGCCACCCACGAACTGCGCGGCGCCCTGGGCACCTTCCTGGACACCCCCGACACCGAGCGCACCCGCACCCCGTTCATCATCGGGGTGGCCGGCTCGGTGGCGGTCGGCAAGTCGACCACCGCCCGCCTGCTGCAGGCGCTGCTGGCCCGCTGGCCCGAGCACCCGCGGGTCGAACTGGTCACCACCGACGGCTTCCTGCTGCCCAACGACGAGCTGCGCCGGCGCGGCCTGATGGCCCGCAAGGGCTTCCCGGAGTCCTACGACCGCCGCGCCCTGATGCGCTTCGTGGCCGATGTGAAGGCCGGCAAGGCGGAGGTGACCGCGCCGGTCTACTCCCACCTGGTCTACGACATCGTGCCCGACGAGCGGCTCACCGTGCAGCGCCCCGACATCCTGATCGTCGAGGGCCTCAACGTGCTGCAGCCCGCGCTGCCCGGCACCGACGGCCGCACCCGGCTGGCGGTGGCCGACTACTTCGACTTCTCGATCTATGTCGACGCCCGCACCGACGACATCGAGAACTGGTACCTGTCCCGGTTCAAGAAGCTCCGGGACACCGCCTTCCAGGACCCCAACTCCTACTTCCGCCGGTTCACCGAGGTGCCGGAGGAGGAGGCGATGGAGTACGGCCGACAGGTCTGGCGCACCATCAACAAGCCCAACCTGCTGGAGAACGTGCTGCCCACCCGCGGCCGGGCCACCCTGATCCTGCAGAAGGGTGCCGACCACAAGGTCCGCCGCGCACTGCTGCGCAAGCTCTGAGCAGCGCCTGACCGCGCGAGCTCCGAGCACCGCCTGACGCCCCGTGCGCCGATCCGCCGTCAGCGCACGGGCGTGAAGCCGTCTCAGACCGCCAGCTGCTCCCGGACGACCGAGGCCAGCCGCTCGGCGATCGCCCCGGCCTGCTCCTGGTCGGCCGCCTCCACCATCACCCGCACCAGCGGCTCGGTGCCGGACGGCCGCAGCAGCACCCGGCCGGTGCTGCCCAGCTCCGCGGTGGCCGCCTCGACCGCCGCCGTCAGCTCGGCGCAGTCGCCGACCCGGCTCTTGTCCACGCCCTTGACGTTGACCAGCACCTGCGGCAACCGGGTCATCACGGAGGCCAGCTCGGCCAGCGTCCGCTTGGTGGCGGCCAACCGGGCGGCCAGCATCAGGCCGGTCAGGGTGCCGTCGCCGGTGGTCGCGTGGTCCAGCAGGATCACGTGGCCGGACTGCTCGCCGCCCAGCGCGTAGCCGTGCTCCTTCATCGCCTCCAGCACGTAGCGGTCCCCGACCGCCGTCTCCACCAGGGAGATGCCCTCGCGCTCCATGGCCAGCTTGAAGCCCAGGTTGGCCATCACGGTGCCGACCGCGGTGTTGCCGCGCAGCGTGCCGGCCTCGCGCATGGCCAGCGCCAGGATGGCGATGATCTGGTCGCCGTCCACCTCGTTGCCCTCGGCGTCGGCGGCCAGGCAGCGGTCCGCGTCGCCGTCCAGGGCGATGCCGAGGTCGGCCCGGTGCTCGCGCATCGCGCGGCGCAGCCCGTCCAGGTGGGTGGAGCCGACGCCGTCGTTGATGTTCAGACCGGTCGGCTCGGCGCCCAGGGTGTAGACCACCTCGGCGCCGGCCCGGGCGAACGCCTCCGGGGCCACCCGGGCGGCCGCGCCGTGCGCGCCGTCGATGACCACCCGGACGCCGTCCAGCCGGTTGGGCAGCACCGCGACCAGGTGGGCGACGTACTTGTCGAAGCCCTCGGTGTACTCGTGCACCCGGCCGACCCCGGCACCGGTCGGGCGCGGCCGCACCAGGCTGCCGTCCTGGTTCTTGCGGTAGTCGGCCTCGATGGCGTCCTCGACCGCGTCGTCCAGCTTGTGGCCGCCGCGGGCCAGGAACTTGATCCCGTTGTCCGGCATCGCGTTGTGGCTGGCGGAGAGCATCACGCCGAAGTCCGCGCCGAGCGCACCGGTCAGGTACGCCACCGCCGGGGTGGGCAGCACGCCGACCCGCAGCACGTCCACGCCGGAGCCCGCCAGGCCGGCGATCACCGCGGCCTCCAGGAACTCGCCGCTGGCCCGTGGATCGCGGCCGACCACCGCGACCGGACGCCGGCCGCCGAAGCCGCCCGCATCGCCCAGTACGTGCGCGGCGGCCATCGAGAGGCCGAGCGCCAGTTCGGCGGTCAGGCCCTCGTTGGCCACACCACGTACGCCGTCGGTTCCGAAGAGTCGTGCCACAGTCCCGTCCTTCACTGGAGGCCGCCGGTCGGTGCGAGGGGGAAGCCGACCGCCGGGTTCGTCGTCCCTGGCCGCCTGACCGGTCCAGGGAGCACAACGCCCCGAAGCACAGAGTGCTCCGGGGCGTGGGTCCCACCTGCGGGGTGCGCACCAAGGGCGGTACGCACCCCGGGGCGTGATTAGCGCTTGCTGTACTGCGGGGCCTTGCGGGCCTTCTTGAGACCGGCCTTCTTGCGCTCGACGGCGCGAGCGTCACGGGTCAGGAAGCCGGCCTTCTTGAGGGCGCCGCGGTTGTTGTCCACGTCGGCCTCGTTCAGGGCACGGGCCACGCCGAGGCGCAGCGCGTAGGCCTGGCCGGAGACGCCGCCACCCGCGATGCGGGCGATGACGTCGTAACGGCCGTCCAGCTCGAGGAGCTTGAAGGGCTCGTTCACGGTCTGCTGGTGCACCTTGTTGGGGAAGTAGTCCTCAAGGGTGCGACCGTTGATCTTCCACTTGCCGGTGCCGGGGACGATGCGCACGCGGGCGATCGCCTCCTTGCGACGGCCGAGGCCGGCGCCGGGGATCGCCTCGCTGAAGCGGCCGGCGAGCGACTCGGTGGAGTACGAGGTCTCCTCCTCGGAGGTGTACTCGGTGAGCTCCTCGTCGAAGTCGACGTCAAGGGTGGTCTCGATGGCAGCGTTCTCGGCCACGATGTTCCTCAGCTTTTCTTAGTTAAGGGCTTGTGGCCGGAATTACTGCGCGACCTGGGTGATCTCGAACGGCACCGGCTGCTGGGCAGCGTGCGGGTGCTGGTCGCCCGAGTAGACCTTCAGCTTCGAGAGCATCTGACGGCCCAGGCTGTTCTTCGGAACCATGCCCTTGATGGCCTTCTCGACGGCCTTCTCCGGGTTGTTCGCCAGCAGGTCGTCGTAGCGGACCGAGCGCAGACCGCCCGGGAAGCCCGAGTGGCGGTACGCCAGCTTCTGGGTCTTCTTGTTACCCGACAGGTGCACCTTGTCCGCGTTGATGATGATGACGAAGTCACCCATGTCCATGTGCGGCGCGTAGGTGGGCTTGTGCTTGCCCCGCAGGAGGTTGGCGGCCTGGGAGGCCAGGCGGCCGAGCACGACGTCGGTCGCGTCGATGACGTGCCACTGACGCTGGACGTCGCCGGGCTTGGGGCTGTACGTACGCACGGTCGTAGCCTTCGCTTTTCAGTGAGTGAGTCCTGACAGGAGCACCTGAACGAGTGGATCAGCCTGGTTCCGCTTGGACGCAATCAAGAGGAGCCGCTGGTCATCGGCCTAGGTGTCTCCGGCGTACCGACCTCTCACGTGAGATGGAGCGAGCCAATACGCACAACAAGGGCCAACGATACCGGTCGGCCGCTGAAGACGCCAAACGATCAGCGGTCGCGTTCGACCCGCCGCTCGTCCCAGACCGGCTCCGGCGACTCGTAGACCCGCCCGTCGCTGCCGAACACCAGGAACCGGTCGAAGGTCTTGGCGAACCAGCGGTCGTGGGTGACGCACAGCACGGTGCCGTCGAACGCCTCCAGCGCCTGCTGCAGCGCCTCGGCGCTCTCCAGGTCGAGGTTGTCGGTGGGCTCGTCGAGCAGCAGCGCGGTGACGCCCTGCAGCTCCAGCTTGAGGATCATCAGCCGGGCCTGCTGGCCACCGGAGAGCGACTCGAACTTCTGCTCCTCCTGCCGGTCCAGCTCGTAGCGGCGCAGCGCGCCCATCGCGGCGCCGCGGCTCAGCGCGTGCTCCTCCTCGATGATCGAGCGGACCGTGCGGCCCAGCAGCTCCGGGTGGGCGTGGGTCTGCCGGAAGTGGCCGGGCACCACGCGCGCGCCGAGCCGGAACGCCCCGGTGTGCGCCACCGTCTCGTCGCCGGCCAGCAGCCGCAGGAAGTGCGACTTGCCGGAGCCGTTGGAGCCCAGCACCCCGACCCGCTCGCCGTAGAACACCTCCAGGTCGAACGGGTGCATCAGGCCGGTCAGTTCGAGCTGCTCGATGGTCAGCGCCCGCACGCCGGTGCGACCGCCCTTGAGCCGCATGGTGATGTTCTGCTCGCGCGGCGGGGCCTCCGGGCGGCCGGCCTCCTCGAACTTCTTCAGCCGGGTCTGCGCGGCGGCGTACCGGGAGGCCATGTCGTGGCTGACCGAGGCCGCCTGGCGGAGCGTCAGCACCAGCTTCTTCAGCTTGGCGTGCTCCTCGTCCCAGCGCCGGCCGAGCTCCTCGAAGCGGGCGAACCGGTCCTGGCGGGCCTGGTGGAACGAGTCGAAGCCGCCGCCGTGCACCCAGACGCTGGAGCCGGCCGCGCCGGACTCGACGCTGATGATCTTGTCGGCGGTGCGGGAGAGCAGCTCCCGGTCGTGCGAGATGTAGAGCACCGTCTTGGCGGTGGCCTTGATGGCCTCCTCCAGCCAGCGCTTCCCGGGCACGTCCAGGTAGTTGTCCGGTTCGTCCAGCAGCAGCACCTCGTCGGGGCCGCGCAGCAGCGCCTCCAGCACCAGGCGCTTCTGCTCGCCGCCGGAGAGGGTGTTCAGGCCGCGGAACTGGGCCCGGTCGAACGGCATGCCGAGCGCCGCCATGGTGCAGACGTCCCAGTCGGTCTCGAAGTCGTAGCCGCCGACGTCGGCCCAGTCGGAGAGCGCCTGGGCGTAGGCCAGCTGCGACTTCTCGTCGTCCTGCGCCAGCATCGCCAGCTCGGCGGCGTCCACCGCCCGGGCCGCCCCGGCGATCCGGGCCGGCGCCACCGAGACCAGCAGGTCGCGCACCGACGCGTCGGCGGGCAGCGCACCGGGCGAGGCCGACTGGTCCTCGCGCCCGGTGGTGCCGACGAACTGGCGCATCACCCCCAGCCCGCCGCTGACCGTGACGCTGCCGCCGTGCGGCTGCACGTCCCCCGCGATCATGCGCAGCAGGGTGGTCTTGCCGGCCCCGTTGGCGCCCACCAGCGCGACCGCGGAGCCCTCGCCGACCCGGAAGGACGCGTCGTCGAACAGCACCCGCCCATCCGGCAGGTAGTACTCCAGGTGTGAAATCTCGACGTGTCCCATGGGGTGGAATTGTCCTATGTCCGCCGGGCACCGCCCAAATGGATTAAGGGGCCTGCCCGGGCAGGGTCCGCATCCGGCGGGCCTGCCGGCTGCGCTCGGCCAGTTGGTCGTCGGCCGGGTAGCCGACCTCCTCCAGCGTCAGGCCGTACGGGCGGATCACGTTGACCGCGCTGTTGCGCACCCCGCCGGCCAGCACCTCGCCGGGGAACTCCACCGGCCGGTGGCCGTCCCCGACCAGCAGCATCGCGCCGACCAGGGCCCGCACCATGTTGTGGCAGAACGCGTCGGCGCGCACCGTGGCCACCGCCAGGGTGCCCTCCTGGGCGGCGTACGGGTCCACCGGCACCCGGTCCCAGTGCAGCTCCAGCAGGGTGCGGATGGTGGTCGCGCCCTCGCGCTTCTTGCAGTAGGCGGCGAAGTCGTGCTCGCCGAGCAGCAGTCGGGCCGCCGCGTTCATCTTCTCCAGGTCCAGCGGGCGGTCGTGCCAGAGCACGTGGCCGCGCAGCAGCGGGTCCACCCCGCCGGGGTGGTCGGCCACCCGGTAGGCGTACCGCCGCCAGATCGCGCTGAACCGCGCGTCGAACCCGGCCGGCGCCTCGGCCACCCGGTAGATCCGCACATCGGCCGGCAGCCGCCCGGCCAGCCGGCGCAGCAGCTTCTCGCCGTGCAGCGCCCAGAGCCCGTCGGGCAGGTCGACGTGGGCCACCTGGCCACGGGCGTGCACCCCGGCGTCGGTGCGGCCGGCCACGGTGAGCGGGAAGGGCTCCTGGCTGCGGGTGACCACCTGCAGGGCGCTCTCGATCTCCTCCTGCACGGTGCGCCGCCCGCGCTGCCGGGCCCAGCCGGAGAACTCCGCCCCCTGGTACGACAGGTCCAGCCGCAGCCGGGTGTACCCCTCGGCGGGGCCGTCCTGGCGCGGGGCCGGTTCGGCGCAGTCGTTCACCACACATGCCTCTCTTAGCGGAACGGAACGGGCCCGCTCCCCCGCCGAAGCGGTGAGAGCGGGCCCGTGGTGCTGCGAGTGAGCGGGCGTCAGGCCTGCTCGTCCGCCGGGGCGGCGTCGGCCGGAGCCTCGGCGACCTCGGTGGTCTCGGCGGCCGGAGCGGCCTCGGCGTCCTTGGCGGCACGCTTGGTGGCGGCCTCGGCCTCGCCGACGGCGGTCTGGGCCACGGTCAGGGCCTCGACCAGCTCGATCACGGCCATCGGGGCGTTGTCGCCACGACGGGGACCGACCTTGGTGATGCGGGTGTAGCCACCCGGGCGGTTCTCGTACCGCGGCGCGATCTCGGTGAAGAGGGTGTGCAGCACGGCGACGTCGGTGATGGTCTTGCGGACCACGCGACGGTTGTGCAGGTCGCCCTTCTTGGCCTTGGTGATCAGCTTCTCCGCCAGCGGGCGCAGGCGGCGGGCCTTGGCCTCGGTGGTGGTGATGCGGCCGTTCTGGAACAGCTCGCGGGCCAGGCCGGCCAGCAGCAGCGGCTCGTGGTGCGGGCCGCCGCCGAGGCGGGCGCCCTTGGTGGGACGGGGCATGGGTGCGCTCCTTGGTTCTCCGACTGCGGCCGTGTCAGGTACCGCAGCGGGCGCACCGGCACGGTTGCCGGTACGACTTGCATCGAAGGGGGGCGGCTCCAGGGGAGCCGCCCCCGCTCCAAACTCTTAGTACTGCTCGGTCTCGGCGTAGCCCTGGTCGTCCAGGTCGTCGGCGCCGAAGGCGTCGGCGGCCGCGGTCGGGTCGAACCCGGGCGGGCTGTCCTTGAGGGCCAGGCCCATGCCGGCCAGCTTGGCCTTGACCTCGTCGATCGACTTCGCGCCGAAGTTGCGGATGTCGAGCAGGTCCGCCTCGGAACGGGCGACGAGCTCACCCACGGTGTGGATGCCCTCGCGCTTGAGGCAGTTGTAGGAGCGGACGGTGAGCTCCAGCTCCTCGATCGGCAGCGCCAGGTCGGCGGCCAGGGCGGCGTCCGTCGGGGACGGGCCCATGTCGATGCCCTCGGCGTCGATGTTCAGCTCGCGGGCGAGGCCGAACAGCTCCACCAGGGTCTTGCCGGCCGAGGCCATGGCGTCGCGCGGACGCATGGCGGGCTTGGTCTCGACGTCGACGATCAGCTTGTCGAAGTCGGTCCGCTGCTCGACACGGGTGGCCTCGACCTTGTAGGTGACCTTCAGCACCGGGCTGTAGATCGAGTCGACCGGGATCCGGCCGATCTCCTGGCCGGAGGCCTTGTTCTGGACCGCGGAGACGTAGCCGCGACCGCGCTCGACGGTCAGCTCCATCTCCAGCTTGCCCTTGCCGTTCAGGGTGGCGAGGACCAGCTCGGGGTTGTGCACCTCGACACCCGCCGGCGGGGCGATGTCGGCGGCGGTGACCACACCCGGGCCCTGCTTGCGCAGGTACATCACGACCGGCTCGTCGTGCTCCGAGGAGACGACCAGCTGCTTGATGTTCAGGATGAGGTCGGTGACGTCCTCCTTGACGCCCGGCACGGTGGTGAACTCGTGCAGGACGCCGTCGATCCGGATGCTGGTGACAGCGGCGCCCGGGATCGAGGAGAGCAGGGTGCGGCGAAGCGAGTTGCCGAGGGTGTAGCCGAAGCCCGGCTCCAGCGGCTCGATGACGAACCGCGAGCGGTACTCGTCGACAACCTCTTCGGTCAGCGAGGGGCGCTGAGCGATGAGCATGTTCAGTTCCTCCAGTTTGTCGGCGCCCACTATTTGACGCCGTACAGCACCAAGAGTACGGGGTCCCGTGGGAGACGGGACCCCGTACCAGGTCAAGACACCGTTGAAGCGGTGGCCTGCGTCAGACGCGGCGGCGCTTCGGCGGACGGCAGCCGTTGTGCGGGGTGGGGGTGACGTCCTGGATCGAGCCGACCTCCAGGCCGGTGGCCTGGAGCGAACGGATCGCGGTCTCGCGGCCGGAGCCCGGACCCTTCACGAAGACGTCGACCTTGCGCATGCCGTGCTCCTGCGCGCGACGGGCAGCGGCCTCGGCGGCCATCTGCGCGGCGAACGGGGTGGACTTGCGCGAGCCCTTGAAGCCGACGTGGCCGGCGGAGGCCCAGGAGATCACGTTGCCCGAGGGGTCGGTGATCGAAACGATGGTGTTGTTGAACGTGCTCTTGATGTGAGCGTGCCCGTGAGCGACGTTCTTCTTTTCCTTGCGGCGGATCTTCTTCGCGCCGGCAGCCTGACGACCCTTGGGGGGCATAAGTCTGTTCTCCTACTGAGGTGGTCGGTCCGCTAACCCGCGGGCCGGAGGGATGTCCGGTTGACGGGCGGACTACTTCTTGCCCGGCTTCTTCTTGCCGGCAATCGCGCGACGCGGGCCCTTGCGGGTACGCGCGTTGGTGTGGGTGCGCTGACCGCGGACCGGCAGGCCGCGGCGGTGACGCAGACCCTCGTAGCAACCGATCTCGACCTTGCGGCGGATGTCGGCGGCAACCTCGCGGCGGAGGTCACCCTCAACGCGGAAGTTGGCGTCGATGTAGCGCTGCAGCGCGACGAGGTCGTCCTCGGAGATGTCGCGGACGCGGATGGACGGGTTCACGCCGGTCTCGGCCAGCGTCTGCTGGGCGCGGGTGCGGCCGATGCCGTAGACGTACGTGAGGGCGATCTCGATCCGCTTCTCGCGGGGGAGATCAACGCCGGAGAGGCGTGCCATTCAAGGCTCCTGTGGTGTTCCTCAGAGGTCTTACGCGCCGCCTACCCGGACACCTCTCGGTGTGCGAGCCCCGGCCTCTGAACCGGGGGTGGCAGTCCGCTCCACACGGGAGCGGATCGGGCGGCCCGCTTATGACGTTGTGCGCGTCGCGCGAAGTACTACGAGAAATGCTGGACGATCAGCCCTGGCGCTGCTTGTGGCGCAGGTTGTCGCAGATCACCATGACCCGGCCGTGACGGCGGATCACCTTGCACTTGTCGCAGATCTTCTTGACGCTCGGCTTGACCTTCATGTTCCAGGTTCTCCGGGTCTAGATCTGACGGGGCCCCTCGCGGAGCGAGGGGTTGCTACTACTTGTACCGGTAGACGATCCGGCCGCGAGTGAGGTCGTAGGGGCTGAGCTCCACGACGACCCGGTCGTCCGGAAGGATGCGGATGTAGTGCATGCGCATCTTGCCGCTGATGTGAGCGAGGACCTTGTGACCGTTCTGCAGCTCGACCTTGAACATCGCGTTCGGAAGAGACTCGATCACGGTGCCCTCGATCTCAATGGCGCCTTGCTTCTTAGCCATGAACTGCGAGATCCACCCTTCGGGTCCGGCTACCGTATGCGGAACGCTCGTGCGAACCAGCCTTCACCTCAGGCCGCGGGGGCGTTGAGGGCGTGCCGGGGCACGCTACGAGAGAGCCGACGGTCCATCGTACGTTACCGGTCGGCCTTCGCAAAAATTCACCGGGCCGCCGGGAGCGCCACCGGCTCCACCGGGGCGGTGCAGGCGGAGCAGCGGACGGCGGCCTCGGGGATCTCGGTCAGGCACTCCGGGCAGGGGCGCTTGGCGGGCTTGGGCTTCTTCGGCAGGTAGCGGGCGGTGGCCTTGGTGACCGGCAGCACCACGCAGAAGTAGAGCACCGCGGCGGTCAGCAGGAACGAGATCAGGGTGTTGATGAAGTCCCCGTACGGGAAGACCACGCCCGCCACCTTGAAGGTGTTGCTGCTGAAGTCGCCCGTGGCGCCGGTCACGATGCCGACCAACGGCGTCAGGAACGCCTTCACGAAGCCGTTGACCACGCCGGTGAAGGCGGCACCGATCACGATGCCGACGCCCATGTCCACCACGTTGCCGCGCATCATGAAGTCGCGGAAGCCCTTGATCACAATTACCCCTGTTGTCCGGTTTCGCCTGGGTCGCAGCCCTCGACGATACCGGCTCAGCCCAGCGGGTCCGGAGCGGCCGTGATGCCCAGGGCGGCGAGCTGGGCCTTTCCGCCGTCGAAGGCCGTGAGCACCAGCGGGCCCTGCTCGGTGACCGCCACCGAGTGCTCCCAGTGCGCGGCCCAGGTCCCGTCGTTGGTCACCACCGTCCAGTCGTCCTCGAGGACCGAGGTGTGCGGGGTCCCCAGCGAGACCATCGGCTCGATCGCCAGCACGGTGCCGGGCACCAGCTTGGGGCCCTTGCCCCGGCCGCGCTCCACGTAGTTCAGCACGTGCGGCTCCATGTGCATCGCGGTGCCGATGCCGTGGCCGCCGTACCCCTCGGTGATGCCCCACTTGCCCTTGGGCGGCAGCGGCTGGCGGCGGATGAAGCCCTCGATCGCCTTGGAGACGTCGACCAGCCGGTTGTTCTTCTTCATCTGCGCGATGCCGGCCCACATCGAGCCCTCGGTCACCCGGCTGAGCATCTCGACCTCGGGGGCCACCTCGCCGACCGCGACGGTGATCGCCGCGTCACCGTGCCAGCCGTCCACGATCGCACCGCAGTCGATGGAGACGATGTCGCCCTCCTGCAGCACCCGCTCCCCCGGGATGCCGTGCACCACCTCGTCGTTGACCGAGGCGCAGATCACCCCGGGGAACCAGAGACCGCCGTGGTGGGCGCGGAAGTTGGAGGTGGCGCCGTGCTCCGTGATCACCTTGTCCGCGATGTCGTTGAGATCCTGGGTGGTCACCCCGGGCGCCACCGCCGCGCGGCAGGCCTTGAGCGCCTCGGCGACGACCAGCCCGGCGACCCGCATCTTGGCGATCTGCTCGGGGGTCTTGATCTGCACCATCTGGCCAGTGCCTTTCGTCCGAAATCGCGCCCGGTCCTTGCCGGGCGCCCGTGTCACTCCCCCACGGTACGACGCCGCACGGCCGCGGCACCCCGGGCGGGGTGCCGCGGCCGTGCGGCACGCGGAGGACTCTGTTCAGCTGTGCCGGGGCGGGCTGGATCAGCCCTGCTGGCCGGCCTTCAGCGCGTCCACGGCGCGCTGGGTGACCTCTTCGACCTTGCCGAGCGCCGAGATCGTGGTGACCAGCTTCTTGTCCTGGTAGAAGCCGATGATCGGCTCGGTCTTGGAGTGGTACTCGTCCAGCCGGACCCGCACCGACTCCTCGGTGTCGTCCGAGCGCTGGTAGAGCTCGCCACCGCACTCGTCGCAGACGCCCTCGGTCTTCGGCGGGTTGTAGACCACGTGGAAGACGTGGGCGCCGTTGTTGCGGCAGAGCCGGCGGCCGGCGATCCGCTTGACCACCTCGTCCTCGGGGACCTCCAGGTCCAGCACGCCGTCCAGCGCGATGCCCTGCTCGGCCAGGAAGACGTCGAGCGCCTCGGCCTGCTCCAGGTTGCGCGGGAAGCCGTCGAGCAGGAACCCGGCCGCGGTGTCCGGCTGCTGGAGCCGGTCCTTGGCCATCCCGATGGTCACCTCGTCCGGCACCAGGAGGCCCTGGTCCATGTAGCCCTTGGCCTCGACGCCGAGCGGGGTGCCCTGGCTGATGTTGGCCCGGAAGAGGTCACCGGTCGAGATGTGGGGAATGGACAGGGTCTTGGCGAGCACGTGCGCCTGAGTACCCTTCCCGGCCCCGGGAGGTCCGACGAGGACGATACGCATCAGCGGAGGAACCCTTCGTAATTACGCTGCTGGAGCTGGCTCTCGATCTGCTTCACAGTTTCGAGTCCGACGCCGACGATGATGAGGATGCTGGTGCCGCCGAACGGGATGGTGGTGCTCGCGTTGAGGGCGACCAGGCCGATCATCGGGATAAGAGCGATCAGGCCCAGGTAGAGCGAACCCGGCCACGTGATGCGGGTGAGCACGTAGTTCAGGTACTCGGCCGTCGGCCGGCCGGCCCGGATACCCGGAATGAAGCCACCATACTTCTTCATATTGTCGGCAACTTCTTCGGGGTTGAAGGAGATCGCAACGTAGAAGAAGGCGAAGAACACGATCAGCACGAAGTACGCGATCATGTAGATCGGGTGGTCACCCTTGGTGAAGTTCGTGTTGACCCAGTTCGCCCAGCTCGCCTTGCTGCCGGTCAGCTGTGCCACCAGCGACGGGATGTACAGCAGGGAGGAGGCGAAGATGACCGGGATGACGCCGGCCTGGTTCACCTTCAGCGGGATGTAGGTCGAGGTGCCGCCGAAGGCCCGGCGGCCGATCATTCGCTTGGCGTACTGCACCGGGATCCGGCGCTGGGCCTGCTCCACGAAGATGACCAGGACGATCACGACGATGCCGGTCGCGATCACCGCGAAGAACTCGAACCAACCGCCGGCGATCTTGCCGAGCTTCTTGATGGTCCAGACGTTGCCCGGGAAGCCGGCCGCGATCGAGGTGAACATCAGGATCGACATGCCGTTGCCGATGCCGCGGTCGGTGATCAGCTCACCCAGCCACATGATGACCGTGGTGCCCGCCGTCATGGTGATGACCATCAGGGCGATCCGGAACACGCCGGTGTCCGGCACCACCTGGTTGCCCACCGGGCAGCTGGAGAACAGCGCGCCGTTGGACGCGGTCGCCACGATGCCGGTGCCCTGGAGGATCGCCAGCGCGATGGTCAGGTAGCGGGTGTACTGGGTGATCTTCGTCTGGCCGGCCTGGCCCTCCTTCTTCAGCGATTCCAGTCGCGGGATCACGACGGTCAGCAGCTGAAGGATGATGCTGGCGGTGATGTACGGCATGATGCCGAGGGCGAAGATCGTCAGCTGCAGCAGCGCGCCGCCGCTGAACAGGTTGACCAGGCCGAACAGCCCGTTGCCGCTCAGCTTCACGCACTGGTTGACGGCCTTGAAGTTCACCCCGGGGACGGGAATGTGCGCGCCCACCCGGAAGATCACCATGATGCCCAGCGTGAACAGCAGCTTCTTGCGCAGGTCGGGCGTCTTGAACGCCCGCGCGAACGCACTGAGCACGGTGCCTCCTGCGCCTCCCGCGCGTCGTCGGCGGAAGGGTCGGTCCTGTCGGACGGGGTGTGTATGTCGGTTGCCGTCCCCCCGTCGACACAGTCGGCTGTGCCTGGCTACAAGGGAACTCCAGGGACTCTAACAGTGTGTGGCCACTCGGCAGAAGCGCACGGCGCCCAGGCTTGCCGAAGCCGGACCCAGATGCCCGGTTTTGAGCGGGCTTGGCCACGAAACCCGTGGCGATCAGCACACGAATGAGAAGAGCCCCGTCCCTCGAAGGAGGGACGGGGCTCTCGGCACTGACGCGCCGTCAGATCGCGCTGCTCACCCGGGTGCGGGTCAGACCAGCTCGGTGACGGTGCCGCCGGCAGCCTTGATCTTCTCGGCGGCGGAGCCGGAGACGGCGTCCACCGTCACCTGCAGCGCGACCGAGACCTCGCCGGTGCCGAGCACCTTGACGAGGGAGTTCTTGCGAACCGCGCCCTTGGCGACCAGGTCCTCGACAGTGACCTCGCCACCCTGCGGGTAGAGCTCGGCCAGCTTGTCCAGGTTGACGACCTGGAAGGTCACCTTGAACGGGTTCTTGAAGCCCTTCAGCTTCGGCAGGCGCATGTGGAGCGGCATCTGGCCACCCTCGAAGCGCTGCGGAACCTGGTAGCGGGCCTTGGTGCCCTTGGTACCACGACCGGCGGTCTTGCCCTTGGAGCCTTCACCACGACCCACGCGGATCTTGTCGGTCTTGGCACCGGGGGCGGGACGCAGGTTGTGGATCTTGATCGGGTTGTCAGACATGATCAGTCCACCTCCTCGACCGTGACGAGGTGACGCACGGTCTGGGCCATCCCGCGGATCTCGGGACGGTCCTCCTTCACGACCACGTCGTGCATGCGCTTGAGGCCAAGCGAACGCAGCGTCTCGCGGTGGTTCTGCTTGCTACCGATGTAGCTCTTGGTCTGGGTGATCTTCAGGCGCGCCATCAGACACCAGCCCCAGCCGGAGCGGCGGCAGCGGCGGTCCCGGCGGCGCGGGCGCGCAGCAGGGCGGCCGGAGCCACGTCCTCGAGCGGCAGGCCACGACGGGCGGCGATCTCCTCGGGGCGAACGAGGCCCTTCAGAGCAGCCACGGTGGCGTGCACGATGTTGATCGCGTTGTCCGAGCCGAGCGACTTCGACAGGATGTCGTGGACGCCGGCGCACTCCAGGACGGCACGCACCGGACCACCGGCGATAACACCGGTACCCGGGGACGCCGGCTTCAGCAGCACGACGCCGGCGGCCTTCTCGCCCTGAACGGGGTGCGGGATGGTGCCCTGGATGCGGGGAACCTTGAAGAAGTTCTTCTTGGCCTCCTCAACGCCCTTGGCGATGGCGGCCGGAACCTCCTTCGCCTTCCCGTAACCGACACCCACGGTGCCGTCACCGTCGCCCACCACGACCAGCGCGGTGAAGCTGAAGCGACGACCACCCTTGACAACCTTGGCGACACGGTTGATCGCGACGACGCGCTCGACGTAAGCGGTCTTCTCGACGACCGGGGCGTTGCCCTGACCGTCACGCTTACGGTCGCGCCGCTCGCCACCCGTGCCGCGACCGGCGCCGCTGTCGCGGCGCTGGGGTCCAGCCATTGGAATTACCTCTCTCGTTTACGTCCGTCGACAGAGCCGACGAGCGGCTTAGAAGTCGAGCCCGGCCTCACGGGCCGCGTCCGCCAGGGCGGCGATGCGGCCGGCGTACCGGTTGCCCGCGCGGTCGAAGACGACCGACTCGATGCCGGCGGCCTTGGCGCGCTCGGCGACCAGGCTCCCGACCTTCTTGGCCAGCTCGGTCTTGTCGCCCTCGGTGCCCTTGATGGACACGTCGAGGGTGGACGCCGACGCCAGGGTGTGACCCTTGGCGTCGTCGATGACCTGGGCGACCATGTGACGGTTCGAGCGCGTCACGACGAGGCGCGGACGCACCTCGGTGCCGACGACACGCTTGCGAACGCGAATCGCGCGGCGCTTGCGAGCGGCGTTCTTGTAGCCGTCGCCCTTGCCGATCTTGACAGAGACGCTCATCGCTTACTTACCACTCTTTCCGACCTTGCGGCGGATGACCTCGCCCGCGTACTTGACGCCCTTGGCCTTGTACGGGTCGGGCTTGCGCAGCTTGCGGATCTTCGCAGCGACCTCGCCGACCTTCTGCTTGTCGATGCCGTCCACGTGGAACTTGGTGGGCGACTCGACGACGAAGGAGATGCCCTCCGGCGCGGGGACCAGGATCGGGTGGCTGTAGCCGAGCGAGAACTCCATGTCGGAGCCCTTCGCCGCGACGCGGTAACCAACACCGCTGATCTCCAGCGACTTGCGGTAGCCCGCGGTCACGCCGGTGATCATGTTCGCCACCAGCGTGCGGGTCAGGCCGTGGAGGGCCTTCGACTGACGCTCGTCGTTCGGGCGGGTGACGAGCAGAGTGCCGTCCTCGCCCTTGCCGATCTCGATCGGCGCGGCGACGACGTGGGTGAGGGTGCCCTTGGGACCCTTCACCGAGACCGTCTGGCCGTCGATGGTGACGTCCACACCAGCGGGAACCTGGATGGGCAGCCGTCCAATGCGCGACATTGCTGTACCTCCGTTTCCCGAATTACCAGACGTAGGCGAGAACTTCTCCGCCTACGCCCTTCTTGGCGGCCTGCTTGTCGGTCAGGAGGCCGGAGGACGTGGAGATGATCGCCACGCCCAGGCCGCCGAGAACCTTCGGCAGGTTGGTGGACTTTGCGTAAACACGCAGACCCGGCTTGCTGATGCGCTTGATGCCGGCGATGGAACGCTCGCGGTTCGGACCGAACTTGAGCTCGATGGTGAGCTTCTTGCCCACCTCGCCCTCAGCCGGCTCCTCAACCTTGTAGGAGGAGATGTACCCCTCCTGCTGCAGGATCTCGGCGACGTGCGCCTTGATCTTGCTGGCAGGCATCACGACGGTGTCGTGGTACGCCGAGTTGGCGTTCCGCAGACGCGTGAGCATGTCTGCGATGGGGTCGGTCATGGTCATGGTGGCCTCAGGCCTCTCTCGCCGTGGTTTCTCCGCGTAGGGTCCCCCCGGCGCACACGACGGAGCGGTGCGGCAGGGGCACAAACGCAGGGGACCTGCGACGTAGTAAGACTGGGTTGCGAGCCCTTCGGAGAAGAGCCGCACGCACCCATGGGGATGCGGCGGCAGGGGGCCCGACCCCACTACCTTACGGGGAAACCGTATGGTCGCCCAAATCCGGGCGTTGTGGGGTCGGGCACCTCTGCTTCGCTATGCGTTCACCAGGAGCGCTGGATTACCAGGAGCTCTTGGTCACGCCCGGCAGCTCGCCGCGGTGCGCCATCTCACGAAGGCAGACACGGCAGAGGCCGAACTTGCGGTACACCGAGTGCGGACGACCGCACCGCTGGCACCGGGTGTAGGCCCGCACGCCGAACTTCGGCTTGCGCTCGGCCTTCGCGATGAGGGACTTCTTCGCCATGGCTCACGCCTCCTTGAACGGGAAGCCGAGAGCGCGAAGGAGCGCCCGGCCCTCATCGTCGGTCTTGGCGGTGGTCACAACGGTGATGTCCATACCGCGCTGACGGTCGACCTTGTCCTGGTCGATCTCGTGGAACATGACCTGCTCGGTCAGACCGAAGGTGTAGTTGCCACGGCCGTCGAACTGCTTCGGGGAGAGACCACGGAAGTCACGGATACGCGGCAGGGCCAGCGTCACCAGACGGTCCAGGAACTCCCACATGCGGTCACCACGGAGGGTGACGTGGGTGCCGATCGGCTGGCCCTCGCGCAGCTTGAACTGCGCGATGGACTTGCGAGCCTTGGTGACAGCGGGCTTCTGACCGGTGATCGCGGTCAGGTCCTTGATGGCACCCTCGATCAGCTTGCTGTCACGAGCGGCCTCGCCGACACCCATGTTGACCACGACCTTGACCAGGCCGGGGATCAGCATGACGTTCTCGTACGAGAACTGCTCCTGCAGCTGACCCTTGATCTCGGAGGCGTAGCGCTCCTTGAGACGGGGGGTCACCTTCTCAACAGTCGTCTCAGACATCAGATGTCCTCACCGGTCCGCTTGGCAACGCGGATCTTGTTGCCCTGCTCGTCGAAGCGGTAGCCAACGCGGGTGACGACCTTCTTGCCGTCCTTCTCCACGACCAGCTGCACGTTGGAGACGTGCACCGGGGCCTCGACGGTGACGATGCCACCGGCGGTGCCCTGGCCGGGCTTGGTGTGCTTCTTGACCCGGTTCACACCCTCGACGAGGACCTTGTTCTCGGCCGGCAGGGCCTGGATGACCTTGCCCTGCTTGCCCTTGTCCTTGCCGGTGATGACCTGAACCAGGTCACCCTTCTTGATCTTCATGCTGTTCGCCATTGGTTAGAGCACCTCCGGCGCGAGCGAGATGATCTTCATGAACTTCTTGTCACGCAGCTCGCGGCCCACCGGGCCGAAGATGCGGGTACCACGGGGGTCACCCTCGGTGTTCTTGAGAACGACGGCGGCGTTCTCGTCGAAGCGGATGTAGGAACCGTCCGGACGACGGCGCTCCTTCACCGTGCGGACGACGACGCACTTGACGACGTCGCCCTTCTTCACCGAACCACCGGGGATCGCGTCCTTGACGGTGGCGACGATGACGTCCCCGATACCGGCGTAGCGGCGACCGGAGCCACCGAGAACGCGGATGCAGAGAATCTCCTTGGCACCCGTGTTGTCGGCGACACGCAGTCGCGACTCCTGCTGGATCACAGCTTTCTCCTGATCGTCAACGAGAGTCGACGGGCCGGCCGCTGCTCACACCAGCGTCCTCGGACCTGGTGCACATACGGCCGTACCTCATCGGCTTCGTTACTTGGCCTTCTCGAGGATCTCGACGACGCGCCAGCGCTTCGTCGCGGACAGCGGGCGGGTCTCCGCGAGGAGCACCCGGTCGCCCACGCCGCACGCGTTCTGCTCGTCGTGCGCCTTCAGCTTGTTCGTACGGCGAATGACCTTGCCGTACAGAGCGTGCTTGACGCGGTCCTCGACGGCGACGACGACGGTCTTGTCCATCTTGTCGCTGACGACGAGACCCTCACGGGTCTTGCGGAAACCGCGCGTCTCGTTGGTGTTCTCAGTCATCAGGCGTTCTCCACCGTCTCGATGCCCAGCTCGCGCTCGCGCATCAGGGTGTAGATCCGCGCGATGTCCTTACGGACGAGGCGAAGCCGTCCGTGGTTGTCGAGCTGTCCGGTCGCCGCCTGGAAGCGGAGGTTGAACAGCTCCTCCTTGGCCTCACGAAGCTTGGCAACGAGCGCCTCGTTGTCCAGCTCGCGCAGCTCAGCAGCCTTGGTGCCGGCCGACATCAGCTCTCACCGTCCTCGCGCCGGACGATCCGGCACTTCATCGGCAGCTTGTGCGCGGCACGGGTGAGCGCCTCGCGAGCCACCTTCTCGTTCGGGTACGACAGCTCGAACATGACCCGACCCGGGTGCACGTTCGCGATCCACCACTCCGGCGAACCCTTACCGGAACCCATGCGGGTCTCGGCCGGCTTCTTGGTGAGCGGGCGGTCCGGGTAGATGTTGATCCAGACCTTGCCGCCACGGCGGATGTGACGGTTGATCGCGATACGAGCGGACTCGATCTGGCGGTTGGTCACGTAGGCCGGGGTCACGGCCTGGATGCCGAACTGGCCGAACGCCAGCTCCGTACCGCCCTTGGCGGCGCCACCGCGCTTGGGGTGGTGCTGCTTGCGGTGCTTGACCCGACGGGGGATCAGCATGAGGGTCAGGCCTCCGTTCCGGTGCTCTCGGCAGCCGGCGTCTCGGTCACGACCGGGGCCTGGGCCTCGGTGTTCGCGGGACGACGACCGCCACGGGCGCCACCACGCTCGCCGCGGCCGCCACGCTCGCCGCGCGCGGGGCGGGCGTCGTTGCGGGCCGGACGGTTGCCCGAGCGGGCAGCGGCGTTCTCAGCGCGGACCTCGGCGATGTTCTTGACGTCGCCCTTGTAGATCCAGACCTTCACGCCGATGCGGCCGAAGGTCGTCTTGGCCTCGAAGAAGCCGTAGTCGACGTTCGCGCGAAGGGTGTGCAGCGGCACCCGACCCTCGCGGTAGAACTCCGAACGGCTCATCTCGGCGCCGCCGAGACGACCGGAGCACTGGACCTTGATGCCCTTGGCGCCGGACTTCATGGTGCCCTGCATGCTCTTGCGCATGGCACGGCGGAACGACACGCGGGAGGACAGCTGCTCCGCGACGCCCTGAGCCACGAGCTGGGCGTCCAGCTCGGGGTTCTTGACCTCGAGGATGTTCAGCTGGACCTGCTTGCCGGTCAGCTTCTCGAGGTCGCCGCGGATGCGGTCGGCCTCGGTGCCACGGCGACCGATCACGATGCCGGGGCGGGCGGTGTGGATGTCAACGCGGACGCGGTCGCGGGTGCGCTCGATCTCCACCTTGGAGATGCCGGCCCGCTCCATGCCCTTCGTCATCATGCGACGAATGGCGACGTCTTCCTTGACGTAGTCCTTGTACAGCTTGTCGGCGTACCAGCGGGACTTGAAGTCCGTGCTGATGCCGAGGCGGAACCCGTGCGGGTTAACCTTCTGGCCCATTACCGGGTCCCTTCCTTGCTGCTGACGACCACGGTGATGTGGCTGGTCCGCTTCCGGATCCGGTAGGCGCGGCCCTGGGCGCGCGGGCGGAACCGCTTCAGGGTCGGGCCCTCGTCAACGTACGCCTCGGAGATGACGAGGTCGTTCTCGTTGGAGTGGTTGTAGTTGTGCTTCGCGTTGGCGATGGCGCTCTCGAGCACCTTGCCAACGGGCACGGTGGCGGCCTGCGGCGAGAACCGCAGGATCGCCCGGGCCTCCGTGGCGTCGACGCCACGGATGAGGTCCACCACGCGGCGGGCCTTCATGGGCGTCACGCGGATGTACCGCGCCTGAGCCCTGGCTTCCATGGTTGTCCCCTTAATGGAGTAAGTCACTTAGTCGTTCTGGCGCTGAAGCTCGGAGGCCTTAGCGGCGCTTCGACTTGCGGTCTTCCTTGACGTGGCCGCGGAAGGTGCGGGTCGGAGCGAACTCGCCGAGCTTGTGGCCGACCATCGACTCGGTGACGAACACCGGGACGTGCTTACGGCCATCGTGAACCGCGATCGTGTGGCCGAGCATGCTCGGGCTGATCACGGAACGACGGGACCAGGTCTTGATGACGTTCTGGGTACCCGCCTCGTTCTGAGCGTCCACCTTCTTGATGAGGTGGCCGTCGATGAAGGGGCCCTTCTTAAGACTGCGCGGCATCTGACCTGCTCCTAGCGCTTCTTGTTGGTCTTGCGGCGGCGCACGATGAGGGCGTCCGAAGCCTTGTTCGGCTTGCGGGTGCGACCCTCCTTCTGGCCCCACGGCGAAACCGGGTGGCGACCACCAGAGGTCTTGCCCTCACCACCACCGTGCGGGTGGTCGATCGGGTTCATGGCCACACCACGCACGGTCGGGCGGACGCCCTTCCAGCGCATACGGCCGGCCTTACCCCAGTTGATGTTCGACTGCTCGGCGTTGCCGACCTCGCCGACGGTGGCGCGGCAGCGCACGTCGACCAGGCGGATCTCACCGGAGGGCATGCGCAGGTGCGCCATGCGGCCCTCACGGGCGAGCAGCTGGATGCCGGAACCGGCGGAGCGGGCCAGCTTGGCACCGCCACCCGGACGCAGCTCCACCGCGTGGATGGTGGTACCGACCGGGATGTTGCGCAGCGGCAGGTTGTTGCCCGGCTTGATGTCGGCGCCAGCGCCGTTCTCGATCCGGTCACCCTGCGCGATGCCGCGGGGGGCGATGATGTAGCGCTTCTCGCCGTCCGCGTAGTGCAGGAGCGCGATGCGCGCGGTGCGGTTGGGGTCGTACTCGATGTGCGCGACCTTGGCCGGCACGCCGTCCTTGTCGTGACGACGGAAGTCGATCACGCGGTAGGCGCGCTTGTGACCGCCACCCTGGTGGCGAGCGGTGACACGACCGGCGTTGTTACGGCCGCCCTTGCTGTGCAGGGGGCGAACCAGCGACTTCTCCGGCGTGGACCGCGTGATTTCGACGAAGTCGGCCACGCTGGCGCCACGACGGCCCGGCGTAGTCGGCTTGTACTTGCGGATACCCATTTCTGTCCTCGTCTTGATCGACGGTCAGGCCCCGGTCAGGAGACCGGACCACCGAAGATGTCGATGCGGTTGCCCTCGGCCAGCGTCACGATGGCGCGCTTGGTGTCCTTGCGCTTGCCGAAACCGGTGCGCGAGCGCTTGCGCTTGCCCTGCCGGTTCAGAGTGTTGACAGCCGTGACCTTGACCGAGAAGACCGCCTCGACGGCCTGCTTGATCTGGGTCTTGTTGGCGCCCGGCGACACGATGAACGTGTACTTGTTCTCGTCGAGGAGCGCGTAGCTCTTCTCGGAGATAACCGGCTTCACCAGGACGTCACGGGGGTCCGTGAACGTCTTGCTCGTGACGTCGCTCATCAGGCGGCGCTCCCTTCGAGCTCGCCCTCAGCGGCAACGGCCTTGGCGGACGCGGCCGGACCGGCCACGAAACGCTCGAAGGCGGCCTGGGTGAAGACCACATCGTCGGAGACGAGCACGTCGTAGGTGTTCAGCTGGCCGAAGTCCAGGATGTGCACGTTCGGCAGGTTGCGAGCGGACTTGACGCCCAGCTCGTCCGCACGCTCGACGACCAGGAGGACGTTCTTGCGGTCGGTGATCTTGCCGAACAGGCCCTTGGCGGCCTTGGTCGACGGCGCCTCGGTCGCGGTCACGCCGGTGACGACGTGGATGCGGTTGTGACGGGCGCGGTCGGTGAGCGCACCGCGGAGGGCGGCGGCGATCATCTTCTTGGGGGTCCGCTGCGAGTAGTCGCGCGGAACCGGACCGTGCACAACGCCACCGCCGGCGAACTGCGGCGCGCGGGTCGAGCCCTGACGGGCCCGGCCGGTGCCCTTCTGGCGGTACGGCTTCTTGCCGCCACCGCGGACCTCGCCGCGAGTCTTGGTCTTGTGGGTGCCCTGACGGGCCGCAGCGAGCTGCGCCACGACGACCTGGTGCATCAGCGGAACGCTGACCTTCGCGTCGAAGATCTCGGCCGGCAGCTCGATGCTGCCGGTCTTGTCGCCAGCCGGCGACAGGATGTCAATGGTGCTCATTTCCTCACAGCCCCTTCGCCGCGGTGCGGACGAGGACGAGGCCGCCGTTCGGGCCCGGGACGGCGCCCTTGATGAGCAGCAGGCCCTTCTCCGCGTCGACCGCGTGCACGGTCAGGTTCTGGGTGGTCACACGCTCGTGGCCCATCCGACCAGCCATGCGCAGGCCCTTGAACACGCGGCCCGGGGTGGCGCAGCCACCGATGGAACCGGGCGAGCGGTGCTTGCGCTGGGTGCCGTGACCGGCGCCGAGACCCTTGAAGTTGTGACGCTTCATCACACCGGCGAAGCCCTTGCCCTTGGAGGTGCCGGTCACGTCGACCTTGACACCCGCCTCGAACAGCTCAGCGGTGATCTCCTGGCCCAGGGTGTACTCGGAGGCGTCCGAGGTACGGATCTCGACCAGGTGACGGCGCGGGGTGACACCGGCCTTGGCGAAGTGGCCCGCGAGGGGCTTGTTCACCTTGCGGGGGTCGATCTCGCCGAAGCCGAGCTGGACGGCGTCGTAGCCGGCCGGGCTGTCGGCGGTGTGGACCTGGGTCACGACATTCGGCCCGGCCTTGACGACGGTCACCGGAACGATCCGGTTGTTCTCGTCCCAGACCTGGGTCATGCCGAGCTTCTCGCCCAGGATGCCCTTAATCTGCTTAGCCATCTTCGGTGCGCCTCTCAGAGCTTGATCTCGATGTCGACGCCGGCCGGCAGGTCGAGACGCATCAGCGAGTCAACCGTCTTCGGCGTGGGGTCGAGGATGTCGATCAGACGCTTGTGAGTACGCATCTCGAAGTGCTCGCGCGAGTCCTTGTACTTGTGCGGCGAGCGGATGACGCAGTACACGTTCTTCTCAGTGGGCAGCGGCACCGGGCCCGCGACCTGCGCACCAGTGCGGATCACCGTCTCGACGATCTTCTTCGCCGAGGAGTCGATGACCTCGTGGTCGTAGGCCTTGAGCCGGATGCGGATCTTCTGTCCCGCCATGGCTACTTCGTAGTCCTTCTGTCGTCTGCTGCTTCTGCAACCGGTTCGTCCGGGTGGACTCTCCAGTGGCGTCCCGGATGGTTACCCTCCGGCCCCCGCGCTCGGGCGTGTCGCGCTCGAACTGCGAAAGAAGTGCGGCAGCACCTCAGGGTCCGGGCCGGTCTTGCACCCGTGGACGCCGGGTCGAGGCCCCGCCCACGCTTCCCGGAAGATTCCCGTACTTTCGCCCCGCAGCTGCCGCGGTGTCGCTTACACACCACTACGGCCCACAGGCTCACCCTGACGGGCGGGCCCGGACCATATGAACGGCCATCACGGGAACGACGAGTACCTGGGACTCGCTTCCAGTCCTCCCGGCGGGAGGCGCGCAGCATCGGCACTCAACCGAGCAACTTGGCTATCTTGCCATATCAGGGGCGTTTGACGCCAATCGCGGTGGGGTAATCACGCTGATCCGCCGTCAATTCCTCGGCGGACGCGCGGAAGGGCCCCGGAACCCGCTCTCACGAGCGGGTTCCGGGGCCCTTTTCCAGCTAGGTCAGAGCCTCGGGGAATTACTTGAGGATCTTGGTGACCTGGCCGGCGCCGACGGTGCGGCCACCCTCACGGATGGCGAACTTCAGGCCCTCCTCCATGGCGACCGGCTGGATCAGCGCGACCGTCATGGCGGTGTTGTCGCCCGGCATGACCATCTCGGTGCCCTCGGGGAGGGTCACGACGCCGGTCACGTCCGTGGTGCGGAAGTAGAACTGCGGGCGGTAGTTGTTGAAGAACGGGGTGTGGCGACCACCCTCGTCCTTCGACAGGATGTAGGCCTGGGCCTCGAAGTCGGTGTGCGGCGTGACCGAACCCGGCTTGATGATGACCTGGCCGCGCTCGACGTCCTCGCGCTTGATGCCGCGGAGCAGCAGACCGACGTTCTCACCGGCCTGGCCCTCGTCGAGCAGCTTGCGGAACATCTCGATACCGGTGACCGTGGTGGTGGTCTTGGTGGTCTTGATGCCGATGATGTCGACGGTCTCGTTGACCTTCAGGACACCGCGCTCGATGCGACCGGTGACGACGGTGCCACGACCGGTGATCGTGAAGACGTCCTCGATCGGCATCAGGAACGGCTGGTCGGTCAGGCGCTCCGGGGTGGGGATGTTCTCGTCCACCGCGTGCATCAGGCCGAGGAGCTTCTCGCCCCACTCCTTGTCGCCCTCCAGCGCCTTCAGCGCGGAGACGCGGACGACCGGCAGGTCGTCACCCGGGAACTCGTACTCCGAGAGCAGCTCGCGGACCTCGAGCTCGACGAGCTCCAGGATCTCCTCGTCGTCCACCATGTCGGCCTTGTTCAGGGCGACGACGATGTAGGGGACGCCGACCTGGCGGGCCAGGAGGACGTGCTCCTTGGTCTGCGGCATCGGGCCGTCGGTGGCGGCGACCACCAGGATGGCGCCGTCCATCTGGGCGGCACCGGTGATCATGTTCTTGATGTAGTCGGCGTGACCCGGGCAGTCGACGTGGGCGTAGTGACGCGCCTCGGTCTGGTACTCGACGTGCGCGATCGAGATGGTGATACCGCGCTGACGCTCCTCCGGCGCCTTGTCGATCTGGTCGAACGGCGTGAAGGGGTTGATCTCCGGGTACGCGTCGTGCAGCACCTTGGTGATGGCCGCAGTCAGCGTGGTCTTGCCGTGGTCAATGTGACCAATGGTGCCGATGTTGACGTGGGGCTTCGTCCGCTCGAACTTCGCCTTCGCCACTTCAGTCCTCCTGAGGACAGTTCTGTACGCCGTACGACGTCAGTTGGTCTTTGATCGGGTTGTGGTACGGGGTGCTGTGACACACCCCATGCCGTCCCGCGGATGGGGGGCGGAGGCCCGGCGGGATCGTGCGATCCCGCCGGTTACGCCTCCTATCAGGCTAAGGGTTCCGGTTCGTCCCGTTTTACGGGGTCGACCCAGGACCGGGGAAACCGGTCTTACTCGCCCTTGGCCTTGGCGATGATTTCGTCCGCCACGTTCCGCGGAACCTCGGCGTACGAGTCGAACTGCATCGAGTAGCTCGCGCGGCCAGAGGTCTTGCTGCGCAGGTCACCGACGTAGCCGAACATCTCGGACAGCGGCACCAGCGCGTTGACCACGCGGGCGCCGTGACGCTCGTCCATGGACCGGATCTGGCCACGGCGAGAGTTGATGTCGCCGATGACCTCGCCCATGTAGTCCTCGGGCGTGGTGACCTCGACGGCCATCATCGGCTCCAGGAGGGCCGGACCGGCCTTCTTGGCGCCTTCCTTGAAGGCCATCGAACCGGCGATCTTGAACGCGAGCTCGGAGGAGTCGACGTCGTGCGACGCACCGTCGAGCAGCGTCACGCGGACACCCTGCAGCGGGTAGCCGGCGAGGACACCGAACTCCATGGCCTCCTGGCAACCGGCGTCGACCGAGGGGATGTACTCCTTCGGCACGCGGCCACCGGTGACCTTGTTGACGAACTCGTAGCCGTCGCCGCTCTCCAGAGGCTCGATCGCGATCTGGATCTTGGCGAACTGGCCGGAGCCACCGGTCTGCTTCTTGTGCGTGTAGTCGATGCGCTCGACGGCCTTGCGGATCGTCTCGCGGTACGCGACCTGCGGCTTGCCGACGTTGGCCTCGACCTTGAACTCACGCTTCATGCGGTCGACCAGCACCTCGAGGTGCAGCTCGCCCATGCCCGCGATGATGGTCTGGCCGGTCTCCTCGTCCGTGTTGACCTGGAAGGAGGGGTCCTCCTCCGCGAGGCGCTGGATGGCGACACCCAGCTTCTCCTGGTCACCCTTGGACTTGGGCTCGATGGCGACGCGGATGACCGGGGCCGGGAAGTCCATGGACTCCAGGATGACCGGGTTCTTCTCGTCGCTCAGCGTCTCACCGGTGGTGGTCTGCTTCAGGCCCATGACGGCGATGATGTCGCCGGCGCCCACCGACTCGATCTCCTCACGCTTGTTGGCGTGCATGCGGTAGATCTTGCCGATGCGCTCCTTCTTGCCCTTGACGGAGTTCAGCACCGAGGTGCCGGACTCCAGGCGGCCCGAGTAGACCCGGACGAAGGTGAGCTTGCCGAGGTGCGGGTCCGACATGATCTTGAACGCGAGCGCGGCGAGCGGCTCGTCGTCCGAGGCCTGACGGACGATCTTCTCCTCGTCGTTGCCCGGCTTGGTGCCCTCGATGCCCTCGATGTCGAGGGGCGACGGCAGGTACTTCACGACCGCGTCGAGCAGGGGCTGGACGCCCTTGTTCTTGAACGCGGAGCCGCAGAAGACCGGGGTGAACTTGGACTCGAGGGTGCCCTTGCGGATCACCGAGACGAGGAGCTCCTCGGGGATCTCCTCCTCCATCAGCGCGAGCTCCATGATCTCGTCGCTGATCTCCGAGACGATGTCCATCATCTCGGTGCGGTAGGCCGCGGCCTTCTCCGCCAGGTCGGCCGGGATGTCGACGGTGTCGTACATCTCGCCCTTGGGCGCGTCGGCCGACCAGACCAGGGCCTTCATCTTCACCAGGTCGACGACACCGGTGAAGTCGGCCTCGGCGCCGATCGGCAGCTGCATGACCAGCGGCTTCGCGCCGAGGCGGTCCTTGATGGTCTGGACGCAGAAGAAGAAGTCGGCACCCGTGCGGTCCAGCTTGTTGATGAAGCAGATGCGCGGGACGCCGTAGCGGTCAGCCTGCCGCCACACGGTCTCGGACTGGGGCTCGACACCGGCGACGCCGTCGAACACCGTCACGCCACCGTCGAGGACGCGCAGCGAGCGCTCCACCTCGACGGTGAAGTCGACGTGCCCCGGGGTGTCGATGATGTTGATGGTGTTGTCAACGCCGTCGAGCGTCCAGTGGCAGGTCGTCGCGGCCGACGTGATCGTGATGCCGCGCTCCTGCTCCTGCTCCATCCAGTCCATGGTGGCAGCGCCATCGTGGACCTCACCGATCTTGTACGAGACACCGGTGTAGAACAGGATCCGCTCGGTGGTGGTGGTCTTGCCCGCGTCGATGTGCGCCATGATCCCGATGTTGCGGACCTTGGCGAGGTCAAGGGAGGTTGCAGCCATGGTGGCTCGTTCTCTCTCTGTCTAGTGACGGGGTACGGACTACCAGCGGTAGTGCGCGAAGGCCTTGTTGGACTCGGCCATCTTGTGGGTGTCCTCGCGACGCTTCACGGAAGCGCCCAGGCCGTTGCTGGCGTCGAGGATCTCGTTCATCAGACGCTCGGTCATGGTCTTCTCGCGACGGGCGCGGGAGTAGCCGACCATCCAGCGCAGCGCCAGGGTGCTGGCGCGGCCCGGGCGGACCTCGACCGGAACCTGGTAGGTCGCACCACCGACGCGGCGGGACTTGACCTCGAGGGCCGGCTTGACGTTCTCCAGCGCGCGCTTCAGCGTCACGACGGGGTCCGAGCCGGTCTTCTCGCGGACGCCCTCGAGGGCGCCGTACACGATGCGCTCGGCGGTGGAGCGCTTGCCGTGCAGCAGGATCTTGTTGACCAGCGAGGTCACCAGCGGGGAGCCGTAAACCGGGTCGACGATGACCGGGCGCTTCGGGGCGGGGCCCTTACGAGGCATTCTTACTTCTCCTTCTTGGCGCCGTAGCGGCTGCGGGCCTGCTTGCGGTTCTTGACACCCTGGGTGTCGAGCGAGCCGCGGATGATCTTGTAGCGGACACCAGGAAGGTCCTTCACACGCCCACCGCGGACCAGCACGATGGAGTGCTCCTGCAGGTTGTGGCCCTCGCCCGGGATGTAAGCGGTGACCTCGATCCCGCTGGTGAGGCGCACACGGGCGACCTTGCGGAGAGCCGAGTTCGGCTTCTTCGGGGTGGTCGTGTACACACGCGTGCAGACGCCGCGGCGCTGGGGCGAACCCTTCAGGGCGGGCGTCTTGTTCTTCTCGACCTTGTCCTGCCGGCCCTTTCGGACCAGCTGCTGGATCGTAGGCACCGTTTCTCCGTTTTCTGTGTGCCAAGGCTGGGTGAAACTAACCTGTGGTGTTCCCAAGCGGTCTGCCCAGCTCACGCCGACCCACGCGGTCGGGTGTGTTGAGCCTCCTCGGACGGAGGAATCACGCGGAATCCCATGGGCTTACGCACCACGGCGGGCGGGCAGGGCGGGTGGAACCTCACCGCTGCGGCGGCCGGTGTGCTTGCACGCACAAGGACCCGGGGACACCCCAGGCACAAGGTCAGAGCGTACCTAGCGCATCGGGCGCGGTCAAAACAAATGGAGCGCCGCAGGTCGTGGCGGATCCGGCCGGGGCGGCGGGCCGCGGCCCCGGGGCCGGCCGCGGCGGCACCGCCGGCACGCCCCGGCCCGGGCCGCTACCCGTGCGTGCCGACGAGCAGCAGGCCGAAGAGGAACATCATCGCCCAACCGGCGACGGACAGGTAACCCAGGACCAACCCGGCCGTCGCCATCCCGTCACCGCTCTCCTTGGTGCGGCTGATCTGACCGCGCGCCACGTGACCGGTGATCACCGCGGGCAGGCCGAGGGCGCCCATGGTCGGCACGCAGAGCAGGCCGAGCACCAGCGAGGCCACGGCCATGCTGTTGTTGGGGGCCGGGCGGGCCGGCGGCGGCATGAAGGTGGCCGGCACCGGCATCGGCGCGACCGGCGGTGCCAGGCCGGGACCGGCCGGCAGATCGGCCACCAGCTGGGCCAGCTGGCCGTAGGTCTGGGCGCTGTGCGCCACCTCGAACCGCTCGCCGTACTCCGCCGCGGACAGCCGCCCCTCGGCGTAGGCGGCCTTGAGCACGTCGACGGTGCGCTCGCGGTCGGTGTGCGCGGCGCGCATCGCGGCGTGCGGCGACCCGTACGGGACCGGTGCACCGTAGGCGGGAGCCGGCGGGCCGAACGCCGCGGGCTGGGCCGGCTGCCGGGACTGCCAACCGCCGGGCCACGACTGCACGTCACCCATCCGGGCTCCCTCCCCTGTCTGTCTCCCCTGTGAGGACGAACGCATCGGCCGTCGGGTTCCGCGTCGGCCTCACCGTCTCATCATGCCCTGTGACCGGGCTCCGGCATCATGGGGCGGGTGACTGGAGAAAACGGCGAGCCGACCGTCGAACAGTGGGAGCGGGCGCTCGGCGCGCTGCTGGGCGCGCCGGCGAGGCAGGCCGACCGGGTGCTGGACGGGGGCGCCTCGCTGCTGGCCGCCTCCGCCGAGCGCTGGCCGGCCTACGGGCGCGGCCTGCTGGGCCTGGCGGACCGGTCCCTGGGCTCGCTCTGGAGCCGCGGCTGGCGCCCGGCCGACCTGGCCCGGCTGGTCCGGCGGGACCTGTCGCCGGTGCACCAGGCGCTGCTGACCGACCTGGTCGCCGCCGAGGCGCGCCGCCACTCCCCCGCCACCCTGGACCGGCGCTGGCAGGAGCAGCTGCGCGAGCTCGGCGCCGAGGCCTGGTGGGACGGCGACGAGCGCTTCCTGCCCGGCTTCGCCGAGCGGCACCGGCTGGACCGCTTCGCCCTGGCCACCGCCGCCCTGGAACTGCTGGCGCTGCTCGCCCGGCTGCCGGTGATCACTCCGGTCGGGCCGGCTCCGGGCGGGGACCACCGGGTCGGGCACCGGGCGGCCGGCCCGCTGCCCGGCGAGCCCCGGATGCTCTCCCGGATCAGGGCGCTGCTGGCCAAGGCCGAGTCGACCGAGTACCCGCAGGAGGCCGAGGCGCTGACCGCCAAGGCCCAGCAGCTGATGGCCCAGCACTCCATAGACGAAGCGCTGCTCGCGGTCGGCCGGCCGGACGCGGCGGCGGCTCCGGGCGCGCTCCGGATCGGGGTGGAGAACCCCTACGAGGGCCCCAAGGCGATGCTGCTGGACGCGGTGGCGGCGGCCAACCGGTGCCGGGTGGTGTGGGCCAAGGAGTTCTCGTTCTGCACCGTCATCGGCTTCGACCCCGACCTGGACGCGGTGGAGCTGCTCTACACCTCCCTGCTGGTGCAGGCGACCGCGGCGATGCAGCAGGCCGGCAGCCGGCAGCACCTGGACGGGGCCTCCCGCACCCGGGCGTTCCGGCAGTCCTTCCTGGTCTCCTACGCGGCCCGGATCCGGGAGCGGCTCACCGAGGCCACCGAGCGGACCACCCGGGAGGCGGCCGCCGGGAGGCACCTGAACGACGACGGCACCGCCGAGCAGCGGCTGCCCGACACCCGGCTGCTGCCCGCGCTGGCCGCCCGCGAGGAGCAGGTGGACTCCGCGACCGAGCGGATGTTCCCCAAGCTCACCTCGCAGCGGGTGCGGGTCAGCGACGGCGAGGGCTGGGCGGCCGGGCGCGCCGCCGCCGACCGGGCCGCCCTGCAGCCCCGCCGGCGGCTCGGTCGCCGCGGCTAGCGGCTCGGCCCAGGGCTCAGTCCCAGAGCGCGCCGAACGCCAGCAGCTCGTCGCGGTGCTCGATCCGCTCCACCCAGTCGGCCGGCCAGGCGTCCGCACCGTGACGGGCACCGGCGAAGGCACCGGCCAGGCAGGCGAGCGAGTCGGAGTCGCCGCCGGAGTAGGCGGCCCGGCGGATCGCCGCCACCGGGTCGTCGGGGAAGAGCAGGAAGCAGAGCAGCGCGGTGGCCAACGCCTCCTCGGCGATCCAGCCCTCCCCCGTGGCCAGGCACGGGTCGGCTTCCCGGTCCGGCGCGGCCAGCGCCGCGTCCAGCCGGTCGAGCACCGCCAGGCACTGGTCCCAGCCCTCACTGATGAACAGCTCGGCCGTCCGGTGGTGGGACTGCGTCCACAGGTCCCCCAGCCAGTCCTCGCGGTACGTGGTGCGGTTGGCCACCGCGTAGGCCCGCAGCAGCGCGGGCAGCTGGACCGGCGGGGTGTCCTGGGTGAGCAGCCAGACGGTCAGCGCGGTCAGCTCGCTGGCCGCGAGGCCGGTCGGGTGGCCGTGGGTCAGCGCGGCCTGCAGCTGGGAGCCGCCCGCGAGTTGGTCCATCGTCAGTCCGGGCACCAGGCCCAGTGGGGCCACCCGCATGTTGGCGCCGCAGCCCTTGGAGCCGATCCGGCTGGCCTCCTGCCAGCGCACCCCGCGGTGACTGAGCTCCTGGCAGGCGCTCAGGCAGGTGACGCCGGGCGCCCGGTTGTTCTCCGGCGAGCGCCACCACTCGACGTACTCGGCCCGCAGCGGCGCGGTGAACCGCTCGGCGGTCAGCGGGCCGTCGGCCAGCGCGGTGCGCAGCGCGCGGGCCACGGAGAGCGTCATCTGGGTGTCGTCGGTGATCAACGCCACCTGGCGCAGCGGCAGTTGACGCCAGTCAGGGCAGCCGCGGGCGAGGTTCTCCAGCGACTGGAACTCGGTCGGGGCGCCGAGCGCGTCACCCAGCGCCAGGCCGAGCAGGGCACCGGTAGCACGCGTCATGTGGTCACCAGGAGTTCGGTCAGGCCGCGGATCACGTAGCCGGGCTGCCAGGCCGGCTCCCGCAGCAGCGTCAGGTTGGGTGCCCGGCGCAGCAACGCGCCGAAGGACTCGGTGAGTTCGAGCCTGGCCAGCGGAGCACCGAGGCAGTAGTGGATGCCCGCGCCGAAGGAGATGTGCGGGTTGTCGGCCCGGGTGACGTCCAGCCGGTCGGGGTCGGCGAACCGCGCCTCGTCCCGGTTGGCCGAGCCGAACAGCAGGGCCAGTTCGCTGCCGCGCGGGATGGGCACGCCGGCCACCTCGATGTCCTCCAGCACCCACCGCTCGAACATCTGCAGCGGTGTGTCGAACCGCATCAACTCCTCGATGGCGGTGGGGAGGTGGGCGTCGACATCGGAGCGGAGCAGGGCCAGCTGCCCGGGGTTGCGCAGCAGCGCCCACCAGCCGTTGCCGGTGGTGTTGACGGTCGCCTCGTGGCCGGCGTTCAGCAGCAGCACGCAGGTGGAGACCAGCTCCTGCTCGCTGAGCGCGTCGCCGTCCTCCTGCGCGGCGATCAGCGCGGAGAGCAGGTCGTCGCCCGGTACGGCCCGGCGCTCGCGGATCAGCGCGCGCAGGTAGTCGGAGAACTCGACGCAGGCCCGCACGGCCCGCTCGGCGGTCTCGACGCTCGGGTTGAGCTCGAACATCCCGGTGATCGCGGCCGACCAGGGCCGCAGCAGGTGCCGGTCGGCGGCGGGCACGCCGAGCATCTCGGCGATCACGGCCACCGGCAGCGGTTCGGCGACGGCCGAGATCAGGTCGCCGCCGCCCTCCGCGAGCAGCGCGGTGACCAGCTCGTCGGCCAGCCGTGCCACGGTGGGCCGCAGCGCCTCGACCATCCGCGGGGTGAAGGCCTTGGCGACCAGCCGGCGGATCCGGGTGTGGTCGGGGCCCTCCAGGTCCAGCAGGCCGTTGCCGTTGAGGGTGTGGAACGGCTCGTGCGCCGGGTCCGGCGGGGCCTGTCCGAACTCCTCGTGGCCGAACCGGTGGGTGTAGGTGCGTCCCAGCCGCCGGTCCCGCAGCAGCGCGCTGACGTCCGCGTACCGCGGGACGAGCCACTGCCCGGTGGCCTCGTGGAAGACCACCGGGGCGTCGGCCCGCAGTTCGGCGTAGGCGTCGTACGGGTGGGCGATGAACTCCGCCGACCGGGGATCGAAACGCGTCGTCACCCGGTCAGCCTAGCGACCAGGGCCGGCAGTGCCGTGGAGATGGGCTCCCGGATCACCTCCTGGGCCAGCCCGTCGTACGGGGTCGGCTCGGCGTTGACCACGACCAGCCGGGCCCCGGCCTGGACCGCCACCTCCACCAGTCCGGCCGCCGGGTGCACCTGCAGGCTGCTGCCGACGGCGATGAAGAGCTCGCACGCCTGGGCGATCCCGGCCGCCTTCTCCAGCACCACCGGGTCCAGCGGCTCGCCGAACATCACGGTGGCCGGCCGCAGGATGCCGCCGCACTCCCGGCAGGCGGGGTCGGGCTCACCGGCCGCGACCCGCTCCAGCGCCTCGTCCATGCCGCTGCGGCGCCTGCAGCCCGTGCACCACACCCGCGTCGCCGTGCCGTGCAGCTCCAGCACGTGGTTCTCGCGCAGCCCGGCCTTCTGGTGCAGGCCGTCCACGTTCTGGGTGAGCACCCGCAGCGGCAGCGCCCGGTCCAGCTCGACCAGCGCCCGGTGCCCGGCGTTCGGCTCGGCCCGCAGCGCGCCCGCGTCCCGGCGCATCAGCCAGGCACGCCGCCGGACGTCCGAGGAAGCCAGGTAGGGGCCGATGGTGACCAGGTCCTGCGCGCTCGGGTCGCGCTGCCAGAGCCCTTGCGGGCCGCGGTAGTCGGGGATGCCGGAGTCGGTGGAGACGCCGGCGCCGGTCAGCACGGCGACGAGGGTGCGGCTGCTCATGCCCCGACGGTAGGGCCCGCCCGGGGCCGACCGCACCCGGGTTTCAGGCCTCGCCCGCCACCACCGCGCCGGCCTCGTAGGCGAAGACCACCGCGTGCACCCGGTCGCGCAGCTGGAGCTTGCTCAGCAGGTTGGAGACATGGGTCTTGACGGTGTGCTCGCTGACGGTCAGCTCGGCGGCGATCTCGGCGTTCGACAGCCCCCGGGCCAGCAGCCGCAGGGTCTCCTGCTCGCGGGCCGTCAGCTGGTCCAGCAGCCGGTGCGGTCGACGGGACGCGCCGGGGCGCCGGGCCGCGAACTCGCTGATCAGGCGCTTGGTCACGGACGGCGCGAGCAGGGCCTCGCCAGCGGCCACCAGCCGGACGCCGTGCGCCAGGTCGTCCCGACGGACGTCCTTGAGCAGGAATCCGCTGGCACCCGCGTGCAGCGCGTCGTAGACGTAGTCGTCGATGTCGAAGGTGGTGAGCATCAGCACCTTGGTGTCCGGGTACTCGACGCAGACCCGGCGGGCCGCCTCCAGCCCGTCCATGACCGGCATCCGGACGTCGAGCAGCAGCACATCGGGCCGGTGCGCGGCGACCGCCTCGATCGCCTGCAGCCCGTCGGCCGCCTCGGCCACCACCTCGATGTCCGGCTGGGCGTCCAGGATCATCCCGAACCCGGCCCGGACCAGCTCCTGGTCGTCGGCCACCACCACGCGTATCACGTTGCGCTCCTCACCGTGCCTGACGTCTCGACAGCGAATCAGACCAAGGGCAGGTCGGCACGGACCCGGAAGCCCTGCCCGCCCGGCCCGGGCCCGGCCTCCGCCCGTCCACCGCAGGCCGCCGCCCGCTCGCGGATGCCCAGCAGTCCGCGGCCGCCGGACCAGCCGGCCGTGCCGACCGCCGCCGTGCCGCCCGGGCCGCGGCCGTTGTCCTGGACGGTCAGCTCCAGCCGCTCGGCCCGCTCCACCACGGCCACCTCCGCCCGGTCGGCCCCGGAGTGCTTGAGCACATTGGTCAGCGCCTCCTGGACGATCCGGTAGGCCGCCGCCTCCACGTCGGCGGGCAGCGCCGGCGCCGGCTCCGGCAGCGCCAGCTCCACCCGCACGCCCGCCGCGCGCACCCGCTCGGCCACCGCGGCGAGCTCCGGGAGCTTCGGCTGGGGCGCGAGTTGGGGCGCTGCGCCGTCCTCCTTGAGCACTCCGAGCACCCGGCGCAGCTGCACCATGGCGTCCCGCCCGGAGTCGGCGATGGTGTCGAACGCCCGGATCGCCTTCTCCGGGTCGCGGTGCACCACCAGCGGTCCGGCCTCGGCCGTGATGACCATCAGCGAGACGGCGTGCGCCAGGATGTCGTGCATCTCCCGGGCGATCCTGGCCCGTTCCTCGGCCACCGCCCGGGCCGCCTCGCTGACCGCCCGGGCCGCCTCGCTGACCGCCCGGGCCCCGGCCTCGTGCGCCCGCCGCTTCTCGGTCTCGGCCTGCGTGCGCAGCTGGCGCGCGATCGAGCCGAGGATGAAGGACCCGACGGCGGTCAGCTCGCTGAAGATCAGCCCGTTCGGCGAGTGGGTGCCGAACACGTTGTAGGGCACCAGCACCGCCAGGCTCAGCCAGCGCTGCCACTCCCTGCCCCGGTCGGCCAGGGTGTAGCCGGCCAGGATCGCGTGCAGCATGATCTGCGGCTGCGCGGAGTGCGCGAACAGGCTCATGCCCAGCGAGAAGAGGCTGGAGAGGAGGAAGACGGTGAACGGCGCCCGGCGCCGCCAGGGCAGCGGCGCGGCGGTGGCGGCGGCCAGCACGAAGGTCCAGGCCGGCCAGGTGCGGGCGTCGAAGAAGACCGCCCAGACCGAGATCGCCCCGGCGACGGAGGCCAGCACGCAGTCGACCAGGAATGGCCTGGCCGCCACGGACCGGATCAACCGGCCCTGCCAGTGCGCGCTCTCCACCGCTGTCCCCGCCCCTCCCCCGGTAACCGGAAGCCTAGCGGCCCAGCTCACCAGGGGATACCCGCCCTCAGGCATCGCCGACGGTGACGCTGCCGGTCTCGGCGCGGGCGTCGATGGTCCGCCCGGCGGCGGCGTCCTGCGGAACCGTCACCTTGACCGCGCCGGTCTGCGCGCCGGCCTGGACGGTGTAGCCGGCGCCCTTGGGCACGGTGATGTCGATCGAGCCGGTCCCGGTGCGGGTGTCCACGACGGCGGGGGTGCCGGTGAAGGAGGCGGAGACGCTGCCGGTCCCGGTGTGCAGCTCGGCCTTGGCGCCGGCCAGCCCGACCGCCCGGATCCGGCCGGTCCCGGTGCCGGCCTGCACGTCGGCGGTCAGTCCGGTCAGGTCCACCTCGCCGGTCTGCTCGGTCAGCTTGACCACGGTGCCGGCCGGCACCCGGATGTCGTAGCCGACGCCGCACTCGTGGCAGTGGTAGGCCAGGGTGAGGGTGCCGTCGGCGCTCAGCTGGTGGGTGGTGGCCGGCTGCTGGTCGCGGTAGTCCTGGTGCTCGGTGACGGTGACCGCGTCGCCGCCGCCGACCACGTTGATGCTGCCGGTCTCCCCCTGCACCACCAGGGTCCGCACCGGCTGGCCGATGCCGTAGCCGACGTCGCTGTGCTTGGTCTGCCCCCGCCAGTCGCAGGCGGTCATGCCGATGAGCACGACGGCGGTGATCGCGGCGTAGACCAGCGCTCGGGTCACAGGGTGGTTCATGGTCTGGCTCCCCCTCGGGTCGCCGGCTCGGACCCTCCGAAGCCGACACCCCGAAGCCTGCCCGCCGGACCCGTCGTCGCGGATCGCCCGGCCGACGGGTTTCCCGCCTCCCCCTTGCGGCTGAGTCTCCCCCTGGAACGCCGCAGGGCGGCCATCCCTCGGAGGGATGACCGCCCTGCGGTCGGTTCAACCGTTGACTCAGCCGGTGTACGGGCCGTAGTCGTAGTCGTCCAGCGGGACCGCCTGGCCGGAGCCGGCGCCGAAGGGCGACAGGTCGTAGTCGTCGTAGCCGACGGCCGAGTACATCGCGGCCTTGGCCTCCTCGGTCGGCTCGACCCGGATGTTGCGGTAGCGGGGCAGGCCCGTACCGGCCGGGATGAGCTTACCGAGGATGACGTTCTCCTTGAGGCCCAGCAGCGGGTCCGACTTGGCGTGGATCGCCGCGTCGGTGAGCACCCGGGTCGTCTCCTGGAAGGAGGCGGCCGACAGCCAGGACTCGGTGGCCAGCGAGGCCTTGGTGATACCCATCAGCTGCGGACGGCCGGAGGCGGGGTGACCGCCCTCGGAGACCACGCGACGGTTCTCCTGCTCGAACCGGCCGCGCTCGACCAGCTCGCCCGGCAGCAGCTCGGCGTCGCCCGACTCGATGATCGTCACGCGGCGGAGCATCTGCCGGATGATGATCTCGATGTGCTTGTCGTGGATCGACACACCCTGCGAGTTGTAGACCTTCTGGACCTCGGCCACCAGGTGGACCTGGACGGCACGCTGGCCCATGATCCGCAGCACGTCGTGCGGGTTGGTGGCACCCATGGTCAGCTTCTGGCCGACCTCGACCTGCTCGCCCTCGCTGACCAGCAGCTTGACACGCTTGGAGACCGGGTAGGCGATCTCGTCGGTGCCGTCGTCCGGAGTGATGACGATCTTGCGGGTCTTCTCGGTGTCCTCGATCCGCGCCCGGCCGGAGGCCTCGGAGATCGGAGCCACACCCTTCGGGGTACGGGCCTCGAAGAGCTCGACGACACGCGGCAGACCCTGGGTGATGTCGTCACCGGCCACACCACCGGTGTGGAAGGTACGCATGGTCAGCTGGGTACCGGGCTCACCGATGGACTGGGCGGCGATGATGCCGACCGCCTCACCGATGTCGACCAGCTTGCCGGTGGCCAGCGAGCGGCCGTAGCACATGGCGCAGGTGCCGACCGCCGACTCACAGGTCAGGATCGAGCGGACCTTGACCTCGGCGATGCCGTGGCGGATCAGCTCGTCGATCAGCACGTCACCGAGGTCGGTGTTGGCGGTCGCGATGAGCTTGCCGTCGACGGTGATGTCCTCGGCCAGCATGCGGGCGTAGACGCTGGTCTCGACGTCCTCCGCCTTGCGCAGCACGCCGTCCTCGCCGAACGAGCCGATCGCCAGCTTGAGGCCGCGCTCGGTGCCGCAGTCCTCCTCGCGGATGATCACGTCCTGCGAGACGTCCACCAGACGACGGGTCAGGTAGCCCGAGTCGGCGGTGCGCAGCGCGGTGTCGGCCAGACCCTTACGGGCACCGTGGGTGGAGATGAAGTACTCCAGCACGGACAGGCCCTCACGGAACGAGGCCTTGATGGGGCGCGGGATGGTCTCGTTCTTGGCGTTCGACACCAGACCACGCATACCGGCGATCTGACGCATCTGCATCATGTTTCCGCGAGCACCCGAGTCGACCATCATGAAGATGGGGTTGGTCTTCGGGAAGTTCGCGTTCATCGCCTCGGCGACCTCGTTGGTCGCCTTGGTCCAGATGTTGACGAGCTCCTGCTTGCGCTCGTCGTTGGTCATCAGACCGCGCTCGTAGTTCTTCTGGACCTTCTCGGCCTGCGCCTCGTAGCCCTCGAGGATCTGGGGCTTGCTCGGCGGGACCACGACGTCCGAGATCGAGACGGTGACACCGGAACGGGTCGACCAGTAGAAGCCGGCCGCCTTCAGGTTGTCCAGGGTCGCCGCCACGACGACCTTGGGGTACCGCTCGGCCAGGTCGTTGACGATCGCGGAGAGCTGCTTCTTGCCCACCTCGTAGTCGACGAACGGGTAGTCGTCCGGCAGCAGCTCGTTGAAGAGCGCCCGACCCAGGGTCGTGGTGAGCCGGAAGGACTCGCCCTCGGTCCACTGCGCCGCCTCGCTGTCGGCCCACTCGGGGTCGACCGACGGGGTCCAGCCCCGCGGCGGCACGGTGCCGATCGGCAGCCGCAGGTTGATCGGGGCCTGGACGTCCAGCTCGCGGGCGTCGAAGGCCATGATCGCCTCGGCGGTGGACGAGAAGGAGCGGCCGGCGCCCTTCACGTTGTCGCGGTCCGAGGTCAGGAAGAACAGACCGAGCACCATGTCCTGGGTCGGCATGGTGACGGGGCGACCGTCGGCCGGCTTCAGGATGTTGTTCGAGGACAGCATCAGGATGCGGGCCTCGGCCTGGGCCTCCGCGCTCAGCGGCAGGTGCACGGCCATCTGGTCACCGTCGAAGTCCGCGTTGAACGCGGTGCAGACGAGCGGGTGGATCTGGATGGCCTTGCCCTCGACCAGCTGCGGCTCGAAGGCCTGGATGCCCAGGCGGTGCAGGGTGGGCGCACGGTTCAGCAGCACCGGGTGCTCGGCGATGACCTCTTCGAGGACGTCCCACACCACCGGGCGGGCGCGCTCGACCATGCGCTTGGCCGACTTGATGTTCTGCGCGTGGTTCAGGTCGACCAGGCGCTTCATCACGAACGGCTTGAAGAGCTCCAGCGCCATGGCCTTGGGCAGACCGCACTGGTGCAGCTTGAGCTGCGGGCCGACGACGATGACCGAACGGGCCGAGTAGTCGACGCGCTTGCCGAGCAGGTTCTGACGGAAACGACCCTGCTTGCCCTTCAGCATGTCGCTGAGGGACTTCAGCGGACGGTTGCCGGGGCCCGTCACCGGGCGGCCGCGGCGGCCGTTGTCGAAGAGGGCGTCGACCGCCTCCTGGAGCATGCGCTTCTCGTTGTTGACGATGATCTCGGGCGCGCCGAGGTCGAGGAGCCGCTTCAGGCGGTTGTTGCGGTTGATGACACGGCGGTACAGGTCGTTCAGGTCGGAGGTCGCGAAGCGGCCACCGTCCAGCTGCACCATCGGACGCAGGTCCGGCGGGATCACCGGGACGCAGTCGAGCACCATGCCGTGCGGCTTGTTGCTGGTCTGCAGGAAGGCGGAGACGACCTTGAGGCGCTTGAGCGCACGGGTCTTCTTCTGGCCCTTGCCGGTGCGGATGATCTCGCGCAGGCGCTCGGCCTCGGCGGTCAGGTCGAAGGTCTCCAGGCGGTCCTTGAGGGCCGCGGCGCCCATCGAGCCCTGGAAGTAGGTGCCGAACCGGTCGCGCAGCTCGCGGTAGAGCAGCTCGTCGCCCTCGAGGTCCTGGACCTTGAGGTTCTTGAACCGGGCCCAGACCTCGTCCAGGCGGTCGATCTCGCGCTGCGCGCGGTCGCGCAGCTGCTTCATCTCGCGCTCGGCGCCCTCGCGCACCTTGCGGCGCACGTCCGCCTTGGCGCCCTCGGCCTCCAGCTCGGCCAGGTCGCTCTCGGCCTTCTTGGCGCGGGCCTCGAGGTCGGCGTCGCGGCGGTTCTCGATCTGCTGGCGCTCGACCGAGACGTGCGCCTCCAGGGAGGGCAGGTCGCGCTGACGGCGCTCCTCGTCCACCCAGGTGATCATGTAGGCGGCGAAGTAGATGACCTTCTCCAGGTCCTTCGGCGCCAGGTCAAGCAGGTAGCCCAGGCGGGACGGCACGCCCTTGAAGTACCAGATGTGGGTGACCGGGGCGGCGAGCTCGATGTGGCCCATCCGCTCACGGCGCACCTTGGCGCGGGTCACCTCGACGCCGCAGCGCTCGCAGATGATGCCCTTGAAGCGGACGCGCTTGTACTTACCGCAGTAGCACTCCCAGTCCCGGGTCGGGCCGAAGATCTTCTCGCAGAAGAGGCCGTCCTTTTCGGGCTTCAGGGTGCGGTAGTTGATGGTCTCCGGCTTCTTGACCTCGCCGTGGGACCACTGGCGGATGTCGTCAGCCGTGGCCAGGCCGATGCGGAGCTCGTCGAAGAAGTTGACGTCAAGCACTGGTCGTCAAGCCCTCTTTCGTCATTCGAGAGTTTGTCTGTGGTCTGAGGGGGGCCTGGGGGCGGGCCGGCCCGACCTGAACCCGTTCCATCGGGAACAGCAGGCCGGCCCAACCTCCGTCAGACCTCTTCGACGCTGCTCGGCTCGCGCCGGGACAGGTCGATGCCGAGCTCCTCGGCAGCGCGGAACACGTCCTCGTCGGAGTCCCGCAGCTCGATGTTGGAACCGTCCGAGGACAGCACCTCCACGTTGAGGCAGAGCGACTGCATTTCCTTGATGAGGACCTTGAAGGACTCGGGAATGCCGGGCTCGGGGATGTTCTCGCCCTTGACGATCGCCTCGTAGACCTTCACGCGGCCCAGGACGTCGTCGGACTTGATGGTGAGCAGCTCCTGCAGCGCGTAGGCCGCGCCGTACGCCTCAAGGGCCCACACCTCCATCTCACCGAAGCGCTGACCACCGAACTGCGCCTTACCACCGAGCGGCTGCTGGGTGATCATCGAGTACGGACCGGTCGAACGGGCGTGCAGCTTGTCGTCGACCAGGTGGTGCAGCTTGAGGATGTACATGTAGCCGACCGAGATCGGCATCGGGAACGGCTCGCCGGAGCGGCCGTCGAACAGCTGGGCCTTGCCGGTGGAGTTCACCAGGCGCTCGCCGTCGCGGGTGAGCGTGGTGTTGTCCAGCAGACCGGTGATCTCGTCCTCGCGGGCGCCGTCGAAGACCGGGGTGGCGAGGTTGGTGCCGCCCTCGACCGTGTCGGCGCCGATCGCCTGCAGGCGGCGGGCCCACTCGTCGGCCAGGCCGGAGACGTCCCAGCCCTGCTTGGCGAGCCAGCCGAGGTGGATCTCCAGGACCTGTCCCGGGTTCATCCGGGACGGGACGCCCAGCGGGTTGAGGATGATGTCGACCGGGGTGCCGTCGGCGAGGAACGGCATGTCCTCGACCGGCAGGATCTTGGAGATGACACCCTTGTTGCCGTGGCGGCCGGCGAGCTTGTCACCGTTGGTGATCTTGCGCTTCTGGGCCACGTAGACGCGGACCAGCTGGTTCACACCCGGGGGAAGCTCGTCGCCCTCCTCGCGGTCGAACACGCGGACGCCGATGACCTTGCCGGACTCACCGTGCGGCACCTTCAGCGAGGTGTCGCGGACCTCACGGGCCTTCTCACCGAAGATCGCGCGGAGCAGGCGCTCCTCCGGGGTCAGCTCGGTCTCGCCCTTCGGGGTGACCTTGCCGACCAGGATGTCGCCGGTGACGACGTCCGCGCCGATCCGGATGATGCCGCGCTCGTCGAGGTCGGCGAGCACCTCCTCGGAGACGTTCGGGATGTCCCGGGTGATCTCCTCGGGGCCCAGCTTGGTGTCGCGGGCGTCGACCTCGTGCTCCTCGATGTGGATCGAGGAGAGCACGTCGTCCTGCACGAGGCGCTGCGACAGGATGATCGCGTCCTCGTAGTTGTGGCCCTCCCAGGACATGAACGCCACGAGGAGGTTCTTGCCCAGCGCCATCTCACCGGCATCGGTGCAGGGGCCGTCGGCCAGCACCTGGCCGGCCTCGACCCGGGCGCCCTCGTCCACGAGCACCTTCTGGTTGAAGGAGGTGCCCTGGTTGGAGCGGGTGAACTTGGCGGCCCGGTAGGTGTTGTAGGTGCCGTCGTCGTTGGCCACGGTGACGTAGTCGGCCGAGACCTCCTGGACCACACCGGCCTTCTCGGCGGTGATGACGTCCTGGGCGTCGACGGCGCAGCGGTACTCCATGCCGGTACCGACCAGCGGGGCCTCGCTCTTCAGCAGCGGCACCGCCTGGCGCATCATGTTCGAGCCCATGAGCGCGCGGTTGGCGTCGTCGTGCTCGAGGAAGGGGATCATGGCGGTCGCGACCGACACCATCTGGCGCGGCGAGACGTCCATGTAGTCGACCTCGGTGCCCGGCACGTAGTCGATCTCGCCGCCACGGCGGCGGACCAGGACGCGGGGCTCGGCGAAGTGGTTGTCCTCCGTCAGCGGCGCGTTGGCCTGCGCGATGACGTAGCGGTCCTCTTCGTCGGCGGTCAGGTAGTCGACGTGGGTGGTGACCACGCCGTTCTCGTCGACCTTGCGGTACGGGGTCTCGATGAAGCCGAAGGCGTTCACCCGGCCGTACGAGGCCAGCGACCCGATCAGACCGATGTTCGGGCCTTCAGGGGTCTCGATCGGACACATGCGGCCGTAGTGCGAGGGGTGCACGTCACGGACCTCGAAGCCGGCCCGCTCACGGGACAGACCACCGGGACCCAGCGCGGACAGACGGCGCTTGTGGGTCAGGCCCGACAGCGGGTTGGTCTGGTCCATGAACTGGGACAGCTGGCTGGTGCCGAAGAACTCCTTGATGGAGGCGACGACCGGCCGGATGTTGATCAGGGTCTGCGGCGTGATCGCCTCGACGTCCTGGGTGGTCATGCGCTCGCGGACGACGCGCTCCATGCGGGCCAGACCGGTGCGGACCTGGTTCTGGATCAGCTCGCCGACGTTGCGCAGGCGGCGGTTGCCGAAGTGGTCGATGTCGTCGACCTCGACCACGATGTCGCGGCCCTCGTCGTCACGCCACTCGGTCTCGCCCGCGTGCAGCTTCACCAGGTACTTGATGGTGCCGATGATGTCGGGCTCGGTGAGCACACCGGAGTCCAGCGACTCGGCGTTGCCCAGCTTGCGGTTGACCTTGTAGCGGCCGACCTTGGCCAGGTCGTAGCGCTTCGGGTTGAAGTAGAGGTTCTCCAGCAGCGTCTGCGCGGCCTCGCGCGTCGGCGGCTCGCCCGGACGCAGCTTGCGGTAGATGTCGAGCAGCGCGTCGTCCTGGCCCTGGGTGTGGTCCTTCTCCAGGGTGGCGCGCATCGACTCGTACTCGCCGAACTCCTCGAGGATCATCTCGTTGGTCCAGCCGAGGGCCTTGAGCAGCACGGTGACCGACTGCTTGCGCTTGCGGTCGATGCGGACACCGACCATGTCGCGCTTGTCGATCTCCATCTCCAGCCAGGCACCGCGGGAGGGGATGATCTTGGCGGAGTAGATGTCCTTGTCGGACACCTTGTCGAGGGTCGAGTCGAAGTAGACACCCGGCGAGCGGACCAGCTGGGAGACGACGACACGCTCGGTGCCGTTGATCACGAACGTGCCCTTGTGGGTCATGAGCGGGAAGTCGCCCATGAAGACCGTCTGAGACTTGATCTCACCGGTCTCGTTGTTGGTGAACTCGGCCGTGACGAAGAGCGGGGCCGCGTAGGTGAAGTCGCGGTCCTTGCACTCGTCAATGGAGTTCTTCGGCGGCTCGAAACGGTGGTCGCGGAAGGTCAGCGACATCGACCCACTGAAGTCCTCGATCGGGGAGATCTCTTCGAAGATCTCCTCCAGACCGGACTTGGTGGGGACGTCCAGACCAGACTCCAGCGCCTCCTCGACCCGGGACTTCCAGGCCGCGTTGCCGAGCAGCCAGTCAAAGCTCTCGGTCTGCAGGGCCAGGAGGTTGGGGACCTCGAGGGGCTCCTTGATCTTCGCGAACGAGACCCGGAGCGGGGCGGTGGATGCGGCGGAATTGTTCGAGGCGTTGCGCGGCGCGGCCAAGAGGGGGGTCCTTCCGAGGGCTCGGAGCTCACTACGCGCATACCGGCCGGGCCTTGCCGAGGGGTTCATCCAACGGAGAAATCCCAGGTCAGGGCAGCGCCGACTCCGGGCGACGAGTCACGGAGCAGCTAACAGGCAGCGCAAAGGGACAGTGTAGCCAAAGGCGACACTGCTGTCCAGTCCTGATTCGGAGACCGAATCGGACGCTCCCTCCGTTGCGTACTGCCAGTCCTGCTGCGCACCGCAGCGGCGCCACACCTCACCGAGGAGGCCGGCACCGCGTCTCACCCTTGAGTGAGTTCCCGCCACGGCCCCGGGTTATGCATCCAGGGCCACTCGAACTAACGGCCGACCGCAGAGCGCCATCAGCGCGGGTGTCGGCACGCGCCTTGAGAATCGCGCGCCCGCCGCCGTTCGTCAAGGCCCGGCCGAACCGTGGACCTCGGGGTGTTCATCGCTGTGCGGCCCGTGAGCGTTACAGCGGTGATCACCATACCTCGCTCCTGCGACAGTCGACAGCGAACGCAGACAGGCCGGGTCGGCCACCCCG
>NZ_JAJJPA010000033.1 GCF_020907985.1 Kitasatospora humi
CAGCGCCCGGGCGGTGCCGCCCGGGCGCTGCTCGCCCGACCGCTGTTTCCGTGCGAACCGTCCACGACCGAGCACCATCGGTAACGAAGAGAGGCAACTATCCGCGCATCACCAGCACGGGTTGGACGACCTCCCCGGCCAGCGCGTCCTCAGCGGCGCGTTCGATCTCGTCGAAGGGGTAGCGGCGGACCAGCTTGTCCACGGGCAGGCGGCCACCGCGGAACAGCTCCACCAGGGCGGGCAGGAACCGCTGCGGCACGCTGGCACCCTGGTTGATGCCGACGATCCGCGGGCCTCGTTCCAACAGTTGCGGGACGTCGATCCCGACCTCGGTGCCCCGCGGCGGTGCGCCGGCCACGCCCAGCACACCGCCGACTGCCAGCACGGTGACCGCTTTCCGCAGCGCCGCCACCACGCCGCCGGCCTCCAGCGCCCGGTCGGCGCCATGGCCGTCGGTCAGCTCCTCGACGGCCGCCACGGCGTCCTGCTCACTGGCGTCGACGACGTCGGTGGCGCCCAGTTCGCGGGCCAGTTCCAGCCGGGCCGGGTGGAGGTCGACGGCGATGATCCGGGTGGCCGGGGTGAGCCTGGCGGCCATCACGGCCGCCAGGCCGACCCCGTCGGCCCCGAAGACGACCAGTGTGTGCCCCGGCTCGGGGCGCAGCACGTTCAGCACCGCGCCGGCGCCGGTCTGCACTCCGCAGCCGAGGGGGGCCAGCGCTTCGGCGGGCAGGCCTCGGGGCACCGGCACCACATTGCGGTCCGAGGCCAGCGCCAGGGTGGCGAAGGACGACTGCCCGAAGAACTTGCCGTGCAGCGACCGCCCGGCGTCGTCCCAGAGCACCGGCGAGCCGTCCAGGCGGCGGCCGCCGAACAGGTTGAGCGCCTGCCAGTGCACGCACTGCACCGGGCTCAGCTCCCGGCAGGCCGGGCAGGCGCCACAGGAGTCGAAGCTGAGCAGCACCCGCTCACCGCGGGTGGTCGTGGTGACGGCGTCGCCGACAGCGGCGACCGTACCGACGCCCTCGTGACCGAGCACGCCGGGCAACGGGAACGGAGTGTGACCGGCCCGCCCGCTCAGGTCGGTGTGGCAGATGCCGACGGCCTCCAGCTCCACCAGCACCTCGTGCGGGCGGGGATCGTCGAGCTGGATCGGCTCCAGGCCGAACGCCTGACCGGCGGACCGGGCGATGGCAGCGGTTGCGGTTGCGGTTGCGGTTGCGGTCGACATGGCTCTCCCTTGTTCGACTCATTCCTCTTGCGCAGGCGTTGATTTGACCGCCGATCAGCCCCTCGGCCCGCCCGGTCGGGCGGTGCGCAGCGCCTGGGCCGCGATGGTCAGGGTCGGTGGGGGACAGCGGAGGACGGGACGAAGCCGCCGTCCACCCGGTAGCGGTTGCGCAGCTGGTGACTGCGGCAGAACGGATCGGGCACCGAGCGTGCCTCGTCCGGCCCGGCGTCCGTGGTGCCGCACTGGTGACCGGTCGCGTCGATGCCCGTCCGGCGGGCGGCCACTGGCGGACAACCGGCTCGGAGCGGCATTCGGCGCGCGGCCCGCGGTAGCTCGCGGTGCGCACGCAGGATGGCCGGCTCCCGACGCAGCTTGGTCTGGCCGGCGGCGCCGGGGCGACCCGGGGTCCGGATCGGGCAGGTCCTCCGACGGGACCCACCAATCGAGGCTATGCGCGGTGAGCCCGGCCCGCAGCCCGTGGGGGCATGCGGCGGGCAGCATCACGGGGCGCCCTCGGCCCAACAGTCGCAGGTTGCCGCGCGGGTACCGGCCGCCGCGGCCGTGGTGGTGGCTGTCGTTGACGGCGAGGCTCTTCCGGAGGGGTGACCGGAGTGCGACGGCGCGGAACCACGGCCACCGGCGCGCTGCTGTTGTGCGGCATCAGGTGGCGGACGACCGGTCCTGAGCCGTTGGCGAGACCGTCCGGATGCCGCCCGGCCGGCCGGCCGTCCGCCCGGGCACACCGCTGCGCCGCCCCGGCCCCCGGCGAACCGTAAACTCCCAGCTCATGACCGTGACCCGCTCGATCCTCTTGTTCCTGCTCTCTGCCGTGTTGGAGATCGGCGGCGCCTGGCTGGTCTGGCAGGGCGTCCGGGAGCACCGGGGCTGGGCCTGGATCGGGGCCGGCGTGGTGGCGCTCGGGGCGTACGGCTTCGTCGCCACCCTGCAGCCGGACAGCCACTTCGGCCGGGTGCTGGCCGCGTACGGCGGCGTCTTCGTGGCCGGCTCGCTCGCCTGGGGCGTGGTCGCCGACGGCTTCCGGCCGAGCCGCTACGACCTGATCGGCGCCGCGATCTGCCTGGCCGGGGTCGCCGTCATCATGTACGGACCGCGCCGCTGACCTGCGGCCGGCTCCAGCCCAGTCGCGGCCCACGCGCTGACCGTCGGCCGTACCGGGGTGCCACGGTGCCACCCCTGCTGAGCGGCACTGACGGCCGGCACTAGTCTGTGGCGCGTCGGCGAAGGATGATCACCCGTGGGGGACACCACTCATGAGTACCGTTCAGCCCGTTCGGGTGTCGTTCGGGGTGCTACGGAACAACCGCCGCCTGCTGGTGTTCCCGCTCCTCAGCGGTGCCGCGTTCGCACTGGCCTCCGGTGGCGCGGCGGTGCCGACGCTCCTTCGGGACCGGGCCGAACCGTGGCCGTCCACCTCCGATGCGGTCTCCCTGGGAGTCGGCTATCTCCTGTCGGGATTCGTACTCACCCTGTGCAGTGCGGCGATGATCTGCGCGGTCGATGCCGTGCTGCGGGGAGAGCCCGCCCGGATCGGCGTGCACTGCCGGCGGGCCCTGCGGCACTGGCGGCGGCTGCTGGCGTGGAGCCTGCTCAGCACCACGGTTCTGCTGCTCGTCCGACAGTTGGAGCGGATCCCGTTCGTCGGCTGGATGATGGACGAACTGTTCGGTGCCGGATGGACCGTCGCCACCTACCTGGCGCTGCCGGCCATGATGATCGACGGCCTCGGAGTGGTGGAGGGAACCCGTCGGTCGGCGCGGATGGCGCGCGAGACCTTCTCCCGGCGGGTGTACGGCTCGCTCTGGATCGCGCTGCCCCTGGTCCTCTCGGTGCTCCTCGGATTCGTGGCGTTCATGCTCGGCGTGGAGTCGAACGACGTCGCGCCCGCCGCCGCGGGTGGACTGGTCGCCGTGCTGCTCTTGGTGGGTGCGCTTCTGGTGGGGGCGACGGTCTCCGGAATCTTCCGCACCGTGCTCTACCGGGACGCGTCGACGGCAGCCTGATCCTCCAGGTCCGGTACTCCAGGTCCGGTACTCCAGGTGTCAGTCTCCGGCGACCAGTGCCCGCACCCCCGCCGCCAGTTGCGCCGCGACCGCCTCCGGCTCCCCGAGCGCCGCGCCCACCATCGCGCCGTCCCGCAGCAGCATCAGCACCCCGGCCCGCTGCTCCGGCTCCGGCACCCCGGCCGTCCGCAGCCACTCCTCGAACAGCCCGAGCAGCCACTCCCGGTGCTCCGCGATCGCCCGCGCCACCGGGTGCGCCGGATCCGGGTACTCTGCCGCCGCGTTGACGAACGGACACCCGCGGAACCCCGGACCGCACATCTCCTGCCCCAGTCGGCTCACCAGCAGCGCCAGCCCCTGCTCCCCCGTCAGGCCGCCGGCCGTCGCCGCCGCGGCCTCGGCCCGCACCCCGGCGTCCCACGCCTGGATGTAGCTGCGGACCAAGTCCTCCTTGCTCGGGAAGTGCCGGTAGAAGGTGGCCCGGGTGACCCCTGCCTCGGTCACGATCCGGTCCACTCCGACCGTGTGGATCCCCTCGGCGTAGAACAGACGGGTGGCGGTGGCGAGGAGGCGCTCACGGGCGGGGGACGGTGTACTCACAGCTGCGACCGTACTACGATGCGCTGGGAGAACGAACGTTCTGCCTCCCTTCCGGCTACAGACGAGGACCCTCGATGGCCAAGTCCCCCGAACTCGGTTCCCCGGCCCCGGACTTCACCCTCCCCGGCCTGCTGCTCACCGGTGAAGGCGCCGCCGAGCGCCGCGACTACCACCTCGCCGACGCCAAGGGCAGCCCGCTGGTGCTGGTCTTCTACCCCGGCGACAACACCCCCGTCTGCACCAAGCAGCTCTGCTCCTACACCTCCGACCTGGACCGGTTCCGCGACCTCGGCGCCACCGTCTGGGGCATCAGCCCGCAGGGCCTGGAGAGCCACGAGGCCTTCGCCCGCCAGTACGACCTGCGCTTCCCCCTCCTCGCCGACCCCGAGCGCACCGTCGCCAAGGCGTACGGCATCGCCGTTCCCGGCCTCGGCCTGCGCCGGTCCGTCTTCATCCTCGACGCCGACGGCACCGTGCGGTGGCGCCACATCGCCCTGGCCGGCCTCACCTTCCAGCAGACCGACACCCTGACCGCGCAGCTGGCGGCGCTGCGCGCCTGAGGCCCGCGTCAGCCCGTCGATCAGGGCGATCCGGCGCGACGGCCGTCATCCTCGGCACCGCGACAGCCTGGTCACCCGAGGTGCAAGGCCCTGGAGCACTGCCGCAGCGCATAGCTGCCGAAGTCGTCGGCGAGCCGCTCGGGGCCGCCGCGAACGGCCGAGCCCGGATCCCAGACGACGACCGGGTGTTCGCCGTCGGCGTCGCGCCACGCGGTGTCGAGTGACACCAGCCCACCCATGCCGTCGTACTGGATGACCAGGAGTTCGCGCGGAAAGCGCTCGTCGGTGCGGGCGTCGAGGGTCGCCCCGACCGTGCCGAGGAGGGCGTCGCCCATGGCCGCCGTCCGGTAGATGCCGGGGAAGTCCATCCCGTCGGCCTCGCAACTGCCGAGCTCCGCGAGGAAGTAGCGGTAGGAGGGCGGGAACGCGGCGTCGAGTTCCCGCTCGGCCCGGGCGAGGTCCGCGGGGCCGAGCCCACGGGTCCACCGGCAGCTGTCGGGATGCTCCCGCAGCAGCCGGACCAACGCGACGACGGCTTCCACACCACGCACTGCCCGCACCCTCCGACTTCCCTCCGACGAGGATCCAGAGGCTACGGGCAGCTGCGCACGGGGACGGCCCCGGGTCACTCCTCGAAGCTCTGCCGCACCACCCGCTCGGCCGCCTCCTCCTCCGCGGCGACCGGGGACACCTCGCTCAGTGTGTCCAGATCGGTGTCCTCGATCAGCTCCGTCTCCCAGGCCTCGGCCAGCTGGGCCTGCTTCTCCGGAGATTGCGCCCGCACCCTTTCGAGACTGGCGGGGCTGAGAGCGGCGAGGAAGCGGGTGAGCTCGTCGTCAGGCATGATGACCTACCGGAGGCTGGGGGGCGGATTCACCGGCAGGTGTTCCAGGACGGGATGCGAGCCATGCCGAGCGCCCCCACGTGCCACCCGAACGGCGGCACCAGGGCCCGACAAGGGTGTCCGTGCCATCGGCATCCACGGGGGACATCAACTCGGTTCGCCGGGCCGGTATTTGGCCCACACGCGCTTGCCGATTCCGCTGCCCGGACTCACCCCCCATTCCGCCGCCAGCGCCTCGATCAGTTGCAAACCGCGCCCCGTCTCCTGCTGGTCCGTCGCCTGGCGCGGGATCGGGACCATGGCGCTGGCATCCTCGATCGCAACGTAGAGGAAGTCGTCGTACAACCTGAAGCCGTACCAGATGCGCGCTCCAGGCCGCGAACCGTGCTTCAAGGCGTTGGTCACCAGCTCGCAAGCTAATCCCAGAACTCACCTATGCTCGCCGTCAGATGATCTTGGTGAGTGGGGCGGGGGTAGGCGGCGGCTCCGACTCCCGTCAGCGGTCGGCAAGAGGCGAGGGAAGCTTTGGGCGGTGTCCTGCCGGTGGTGGGGTCGGGCATGGCCGGGGGGCCGTAAGCTGCTGCGGCTCGGTCAGGGCTTCTGGGCCTGACCGCAAGTTGGCCGAGTGGCCCCCCGGCCTTGCCCGACTCGGGTTCCACCACGGGGAGGTGCGTAAAGCTTCCCTCGACGGCGCCAGCCACAATGCGGCGACCCCGAGGGTACGGTGTCCATACCTCGGGGCCGCCCACTTATGATGTGTGTTTAGACGTTCTGCAAATTCCCGGCCTTGATCTCGCCGATGAACGCGCCCCAGGAGTTCTCGGGGAACACGAGTGAGGGTCCGCTAGGGTCCTTGCTGTCACGAACTGGAACGGCTACACCTGCGGCGTGGGCAACCTCGACGCATTCGGAGTTAGCGTTGCTGTAGCTGGACTTGAACCAGCTCACCTCTACCAGATCATGCATTACCCAGGCTCCTTGCTGCGTCAGAAATAAAGCTACTCGACTGCTCTTTGTCGAGAGCTGCATCCCAAATGCTATTGAATGTCGCCTCGTAGAGGTCGACCTCTTTTGGCTTATCCAAGTAGATGTCTCCGGCGTAGCCGTCTGCGTATACAGTCGGCGGCTCGCTTTCCTCGCCTTCCGGCGTGCGAGGAAAGCGAAGGATGCTGAAGGCACCAGACAGAACCCCGAGGTGGAGCCCGGCCTTGAACGGGACAACCCGGAGGTCAACGTGCCGCGAGGCGTCCAGCAGCCGAGCAAGCTGCTCGGCCATCACCTCACGGGATCCAATTTGTCGACTGAGCGCCGCTTCACTGAGTGCAATCCTCAAGGTCGGCGCGCCAACGGCGCGGTTCAGAATTGCCTGGCGCGCCACACGGAGCCGAGCGCGGCGCTCGATCTCGCCATCCTCATCACCGGGTCGACCGGCTCGGATGATTGCCTGCGCGTAACCCTCTGTCTGCAAGAGACCGGGAATCAGACCCGTTTGATAGGTCTTGATCTCTGAAGCGGCCTGCTCCAGTCCGATATAGAGGTCGAAGCCTTCAGGAATTACATCCTTGAAGCTGTACCACCAGTCACGATTCTTCGTCTCCCTGGCAAGGTCAGTGAGAGCCTGGCTGACATCTGGCGCGGCGCCGTAAACGCGGCACATACCCTCGACTTCGAGTGCTCGCACAGAGGTGCGGCCAGTCTCAATTCGCCACAGCTTCGCCTCCGACATCTCGAACACGGTCGCGGCACGACGGACCGTGTATCCCGCGTCGTTTCGCAGCCGTTGTAGGTGCCGACCCAGCTGCCGGCGCGGCACGGTTGATCCAATCGGACTGTCCGTCACAAGCCACCCCTCCTTGCCCCACGGCGGGGCTGTCCAGCATCTGAAATGAAAGCACTCGCGCATTCAAAGTGCAAGGTCGCATGCTGTTCGAGAGGTTCGAACTGTGCTTGTCCAACGAATGAGGGCTTTCACCTACAACGGCTTGCACTTTGCGGCTAGCGAGGCGCAGACTACACGCAGTTGGGGTGGCCGTACGGATTGTGATCATGATGGCCCGTCAGTCGGGCATCGCTTTGCCTTGGCACTCTCCGCCACCCACCCCATGCAAAACCCCCGCGACCGCGTGACCGGTCCGGGGGCGTGGCCAACCTGACGAAAGCAGGTCGACATGCAGGATTTTACCGTCCCGTGCATGGAAGCGGTCACGGGGCCTGGCTGTTCGGACGGGCCGTCCGTGGTGGCTGTTGAGTGTTCGGCGTGGCTGGATCCCCATGAGAGGTCGGTGGGGCGGGCTCGCGCGATGCTGCGGGAGTATCTGGCGGGTCACGAGGGCGGTGAACTCTACTGCGCTGACGCCGAGTTGGTGCTGAGTGAGCTGGTCTCCAATGCGGTCGTGCACGGGAGCGCGCAGTCGGATCGGCGGGTCTTCGTGCGTTTCCGGTGGGTGCCGGGTCGGCTGCTGGTTGAGGTGCACGACGCGAGTAGCAAGCTGCCGAGCCAGCGTCCGGCGGGCATCGAGGACGAGTCCGGGCGGGGGCTGTGGCTGGTGGATCAGCTGGCCCTGGAGTGGGGTCATGAGCCGTGCGGTGGTGGCGGCAAACGGATCTGGGCGGTTCTGGGGCCGAGTGTGTGACCTGGGCCCGCAGCAGTAACTGACATCGAAGTTCGAGATCTGGCGTCGGCGTGTCATCGCTGGAGGTGGGCACCAACGGCGCCGAACCATGAGGAGAGTGCATGTCCGACGAGACCGCCTCGTTCGTTGCCGCCCTGTTCGGCAAGTTGCCCGCGCCGGAGGCGCACCCCGGGTGTGATGAGTGCCGGGAGTTTCAGAAGGGGCGTCAGATTGCCACGGAGGCAGGGGATGGATCTGCTGAGGCGGATGCTCGGGTGCTGTGGCGCAACCACCTGGCGCACGTCCATGGCATCACCTATCAGGGAATCAGCTACCAGTAGCTAGTGGGATGCGGCAGGCATCACGGCGTAGAGGCGCCTGCCCATGTTGCGGCCCGATCACCCCGATTGCGGGTGGTCGGGCCGTTGCGTTGTGAACCGGGGGGACGGCAGTGGCGCCGGATCGGCTGAACAGGCGGTGGGGGCTGGGTGGTTCGGCCGTGAGGGGCGTCCGCAGCAGCACGGAGGGTGGCCCTGGTGCGTGGTGGCTTGCTGGCTCGGCGTTTGGGGGATCGGCTCCGTGTGGGCATGGATGGCGTGCTGGGTGCTGGTTGCTGTCCGGTGGCGTCGTGCTTCGGGTGCTGCGGGTGGTGGTGTTCGCACGGCGGCCCGGCGCGCGGCCGGGACCGGCCGCCAGGCCGCATGCCCGGCCAGCGCGCAGGGGCCGCCGGCGGCGCGAACGCGCCGCCGCTTGAAGTGATCAACGAGATCGATCAAGTCCTCAAGATCACGGGGCTGCCGGGCCAACCGGTCAAGGTCATAGACGATGATCGCGTCGATCACCCCGTCCTCGTAGTCCTGGAGCATCTGCCGGAACTCCGGCCGGATCACCCGCCACACGCTCCGCCCGTCCGGCTTGCGGATGCGACTGCGCTTGTACGCGCTGGTGTCGTTCTCCGTGTAGACCTTCGCGATCGTCCATCCAAGACGGGCGGCGAGTGCTTCCACGTCCTCCCGCTGCCGCGTCACACCCTTCTCGGCCTCGGTCGGGTCATCCGAGATCCGCACGTAGACGCCTACCCGTCGGGGCTTCCTGCTCGTATCAACTGCCATGTATAAATGGTAGTTTGATGGTACGTCAGCTCGCTGACCAGCAGCTGACCGTCTTCAGCGAATCGCGACCCGACCACGACCGGCCGCAGCATGTGTCGCAATGCCTTTCGGGCCAGGCCCGGTGCGTTCTGGCTGCAATCCAGCCAGCCCTCGGTCGCACCGAGTTCCCGTCGCGGTCCGTCGAACGTTTCAGGCATGACGCTTCTCCCTAACAGCGTTGCGAGAGACGGGAACCGGGCACGGGTCTGCTCCCATTGGCCCGCGTCGGGAAGCAAGTCCCCTAACGTGTATCGCCGTCAGCTGACATACCGTCAGCTAGTGACCTATGTCACTATGGCAGCAACCTAGGTTGCATCGCTACCACTTCCGGCCAACTAGTACGCTCCGCATTGACAGCGGACAGCGTCACCTGCGGAGATTCCATGTCTGCCGAAAAGACATTCACTCGAATTACTGATCACTATCGCCGGCAGATCCTCACCGGCGCGCTCCCTGCGGGCTCCAGGCTCCCCAGCAACAAGGAACTTGCCGTCAAGTGGGGCGTGGCGGTGGAGACGGTGCGCAAGGCGCTCTCCCAGCTCCAGGTCGAGAAGCTGATCCGCACCAGCCCGCGCGGCACCTTCGTCGCCGACGAGGCACCGGCCGCCGCGAGCCCGGCCGACCGGCTCTCCGCCGTACGGAGCAGCATGCGGACCTTCATGGACGGCGAAACCAGCATTGTGACGGCCGCTCAGCTCGTCGTTCCTCCCGTCTACGTCGCCGATCTGTTCGACCTCGACCACGGAGATCAAGTGGTGCGCCGGGAGTACGTGGCAGGCCGGAGCAGCGTGCGGACGCTGTTCGCCGTGGACTGGTTCCCGGCGACGTTCGCGGTGCTGGTGCCCGAGCTACTCAGCACCGCGCCGGCCAAGAACGACGGCATCACGGCTCGCATTTGCGAAGCAACGGCCCGTATGGTCACCACGGCCCGCGATGACATGCACGGGCGCCCGGCCGATGCGCGCGAGGCGGCCGCACTCGGGCTCGAAGTCGGCGCGGCGATCCTTGCCGGGGCCACCCGGTGGGGTGATGACACGGGACTGATCCAGTACTCGGAGTGGTGCCTGCCGACCAGGCTGACGATCGGGTACAGCTACGGCGTCTGACATGCTTTGGGGGCTGCCGTCCGTACTCCGTCGCGTGCAGCTCGATCCGCGCGGAGCCGTGGCGCGACCAGAGGGCTTGTGCACGTCGGGCTTGGCGGCCCGCAAGGATTCTGCGCGTAGTCCATGAAGGATTCCCGGGATGTCCTTCACCAGGTCTTCCGTCCTGCCCACCCTGACATCCCCTCAGGGCCCCGGTACGCCGAGCGTGGACGGCAGGCCAGATGTTCTCCATCGACTCCGACCTCGACCGGTTCCTCACCGCCCTCCTGGCCGGCCGCCTCCTGCCAGCGGCCCAACTCGCCCAGATGCGCACCACCGTCCCGGCCGGGCACCCCGTTCGCGCCCGGTGCCCGCTACGGGCTGGGCCTCGTGAGCACCCCGCTGTCGTGCGGCGGGGTCTACGGCGGCAGCACCCCGGGGTACGAGACCCGGGGCGGCGCCACCGACGACGGGCGCGCCGCTTCGGTTCCCGGGTCCGCACGGTGGTGCTGACCGGCGACGAGGACGAGGACCGCGAGCGGATGCGGCAGGCGGCGCCCGGGCCGATCGACTGCGTGCTCGACATCATGCCCCCGACGGCCGCCACCAGCCAGGTGCGGGCCGCGGCAATGGCCGTGCGCAACTCGGGGCGCGTGGTGCTCATGGGCGGCATCCGCAACGACCTGACGCTGCCCTACGCCTGGCTCATGAACAACAACATCACTCTGCGCGGCCAGTTCATGTACCCGCGCGAGGCGAACGTCCGCATGGTCGAGCTGCTCAGGTCGGGGCTGCTGGACCTGAACGCCTTCGAGGTCACCGAGTTCCCCCTGGACGAGGCCAATGGCGCCATCGCCTTCGCCGCGGCCAACGGCGGCCCGTTCCACCTGACGGTGATCCGGCCGTGAGGGCCCCGGGTGTGCTGCGGCGGCCTGGCGCCGGCCGTCGCCCCTGACGGCAGGCGGAGCTGCCGGCGCTTGAGCACGTGCTGTCGACGGCCGGCAACACCATCGACCAGCCGCCGACGCCGTTCCGCCAGTACGCCGCCCGCCTGGTGGGCCGGGACCCCTGGTGGTCCTGGTGGGACCAGCGGGCGTTCCCCGCCCGAGCCGGGCCGTCGGCAAGGCGTCCTCCCGACGGCCCGGCAGCGGAACCGCTCAGTGCCCCCGCGCGACCCACTCCCCCAGGTGCGGGCGCTCCTCGCCGATGGTGGTGGTCGGCCCGTGGCCGGTGTGCACGACCGTCTCGGCCGGCAGGTCGAAGAGCCGGGTCTCGATGGACCGGATGATCGTCGGGAAGTCGGAGAACGAGCGACCCGTGGCGCCAGGGCCGCCCTGGAAGAGGGTGTCACCCGTGAACACCGCGTCCAGGGCCGGGACGTAGACGCTCACGCCGCCCGGGGTGTGGCCGGGGGTGTGGCGGATGTGCAGGTAGAGGCCGCCGACGACGATGCGCTGACCGTCCGTCAGCTCCTCGTCCGGGCTGTCGTCGGGGTGGGCCATCTTCCACAGCGGCAGGTCGTCGGGGTGCAGGTAGATCGGCGCACCGGTGATGGCGGCCAGTTCGGGCGCCGCGTTGACGTGGTCGTTGTGGGCGTGGGTGCAGATGATGGCCAGCACCTGGCGCTCGCCGAGGACGTCGGCGATGGCGACGGGGTCGTGGGCGGGGTCGATCACCACGGCCTCGTCCTCGTTGGCGATGATCCAGACGTTGTTCTCCACCTCCCAGCTGCCGCCGTCCAGTTCGAAGGTGCCGGCGGTGACGAGGTGCTCGATCTCGGGCTCGGGGGGCAGCTGGCGCATCAGAACAGCACCACCGAACGCAGCACGTCGCCGCCGTGCATCTGCTCGAAGGCGGCCTCGACGTCGTCCAGGCCGATGGTCTCGGTGACGAAGGCGTCCAGGTCGAGGCGGCCCTGCAGGTAGAGGTCGATCAGCATCGGGAAGTCGCGGGACGGCAGGCAGTCGCCGTACCAGGAGGACTTGAGCGCGCCGCCGCGGCCGAAGACGTCGAGCAGCGGCAGTTCGAGGGTCATCTCGGGGGTGGGCACGCCGACCAGGACGACGGTGCCGGCCAGGTCGCGGGCGTAGAAGGCCTGCTTGTAGGTCTCGGGGCGGCCGACCGCGTCGATCACCACGTCGGCGCCGAAGCCGCCGGTCAGCTCGCGGACCGCCTCCACCACGTCGCCGTCACGGGCGTCCAGGGTGTGGGTGGCGCCGAGGCCGCGGGCGCGCTCCAGCTTGCGGGGGTCCAGGTCGACGGCGATGATCTTGTTGGCGCCGGCCAGCCGGGCGCCCAGCACCGCGGCGTTGCCGACCCCGCCGCAGCCGATCACCGCGACGCTGTCGCCGCGGCCGACCGCACCGGTGTTGACGGCGGCGCCGAGGCCGGCCATCACGCCGCAGCCGAGCAGGCCGGCGGCGGCTGGGGAGGCGGCCGGGTCGACCTTGGTGCACTGGCCGGCGGCGACCAGGGTCTTCTCGGCGAACGCGCCGATCCCCAGGGCCGGTGACAGCTCGGTGCCGTCCAGCAGGGTCATCGGCTGCTTGGCGTTGTGGGTGGCGAAGCAGTACTGCGGCCGGCCGCGCCGGCAGGCGCGGCACTGCCCGCAGACGGCACGCCAGTTGAGGATCACGAAGTCGCCGGGCGCGACCTCGGTGACGCCCTCGCCGACCTGCTCGACGATGCCCGCGGCCTCGTGCCCGAGCAGGAACGGGAAGTCGTCGTTGATCCCGCCCTCGCGGTAGTGCAGGTCGGTGTGGCAGACACCGCAGGCCTGCACCCGGACCACCGCCTCGCCCGGCCCCGGGTCGGGCACCACGATGGTCTCGACCCGTACCGGCTCGCCCTTGCCCGGCGCGATGACGCCCCTGACCTGCTGTGACATGCGGCCCTGACCTTTCTCGAACGGATGGAGCCCGAACGGCCTCCGGGACGATTCTCTCCCGAGGGGCCGCCCACGACGCGTCAGGGCCGTTCCGCCGCAGCGGGTCACGGCGCATCAGGCCGGCCGCGCACCCGCAGCGGTCCCGACCCGTCAGCCCGTGGCCGCGGCCGCCGCCCGCCCCGCCGCGCGCCCCGAGAACAGGCAGCCGCCGAGGAAGGTGCCCTCCAGGGAGCGGTAGCCGTGCACCCCGCCGCCGCCGAAGCCGGCCACCTCGCCGGCCGCGTAGAGCCCGTCCAGCACCGAGCCGTCGGCCCGCAGCACCCGGGCCGACAGGTCGGTCTCCAGGCCGCCGAGCGACTTGCGGGTGAGGATGTGCAGCCGCACCGCGATCAGCGGACCGGCCTTGGGGTCGAGCAGCCGGTGCGGGGCGGCGGTGCGCACCAGGCGGTCGCCCAGGTAGCGGCGGGCTCCGTGGATCGCGGTGACCTGGAGGTCCTTGCTGAACGGGTTGGCCAGCTCCCGGTCGCGGTCCTCGATCTGACGGCGCAGCGCGCCGAGGTCGATCAGCGGCTCCCCGCCGGTCAGCCGGTTCATGCCGGCGACCAGGTCGTCGAGCCGGTCGGCGACCACGAAGTCGGGGCCGTACTTCTTGAAGGCCTCCACGGGAGCGGGTGCGCCGGGCAGCGCGCGGCCGAGCACCTGGCGGACGTCACGGCCGGTCAGGTCCGGGTTCTGCTCGGAGCCGGAGAGGGCGAACTCCTTCTCGATGATCTTCTGGGTGAGCACGAACCAGGTGTGCTGGTGCCCGGTGCGCATGATGTGCTCCAGGGTGCCCAGGGTGTCGAAGCCGGGGAAGAGCGGCACCGGCAGCCGGTTGCCGCGGGCGTCCAGCCAGAGCGAGGACGGGCCGGGCAGGATGCGGATGCCGTGCCGCTCCCAGATCGGGTTCCAGTTCTCGATGCCCTCGGTGTAGTGCCACATCCGGTCGCCGTTGATCAGGTGGCCGCCGGCCGCGCCGGCCACCTGCTGCATCAGCCCGTCGACGTGCGCGGGCACGCCGCTGAGCAGCCGGGTGGGCGGGGTGCCGAGCCGGGCCGGCCAGGCCTTGCGGACCAGTTCGTGGTTGCCGCCGATGCCGCCGGAGGCGGTGATCACGGCCTGGGCGCGCAGTTCGAAGGCGCCGACGACGACGCGCGAGCCGGCCTGGCCGCGCTGCACGGCGCCGGGTGCCAGCAGCTCACCGCGCACGGTGTCCAAGTGACCCGCGGTGGCCGCGAGTTCTGTGACCCGGTGCCGGAACCGCAGCTCCACCAGGCCCTTTGCGGCGGCGATGCGCACCCGGCGGGCGAACGGTTCGACCAGGCCGGGCCCGGTGCCCCAGGTGATGTGGAAGCGGGGCACGGAGTTGCCCGGCCCGTCGGCCAGCAGCCCGCCGCGCTCGGCCCAGCCGACCACCGGGAAGAACCGCACGCCCTGGGCCCGCAGCCAGGCGCGCTTCTCGCCGGCGGCGAAGTCCACATAGGCTTCGGCCCAGGCGCGCGGCCAGCGGTCCTCGGGGCGGTCGAAACCGGCCGTGCCGAGCCAGTCCTGCCAGGCGAGTTGGTGTGAGTCGCGGATCCGCATCCGGCGCTGCTCGGGCGAGTCGACCAGGAAGAGACCGCCGAACGACCAGTGCGCCTGGCCGCCGAGCGAGCCCGCGGGCTCCTGGTCGAGCAGGATCACCTTGCGTCCGGCGTCGGCCAGTTCGGCGGTGGCGACCAGTCCGGCCAGGCCGGCCCCGATCACGATCACGTCGGCGTCCAGTGCCATCTGGCGTCCTCCAGGCTCGCGGGTGCTCCGATAGTAGATGCCGTGCGCCGTTCTGTAGACGGTCTGGAAACCTGGCGGTAACTTACTTTGCGGTAGCAGCGCGGCTCCGCACACCCCCACCGACCCCGTTTCTCTCCCCCAGGAGGAACCGTGCTCCGCCCTGCCCGAAAGCCGCGGCACGCCCAAAGACTCGCCTGCGGCCTGCTGTTGGCCACCGCCCTGACCACCACGGTCACCGTCACCCCCGCCGGCGCGGCCACCGGCCCGTCCTACGTGGCGCTCGGCGACTCCTACGCGGCCGGCGCCGGGGTGCCCGGCCAGTCGGCCGGGCTCTGCCTGCGCTCCGACCACAACTACGGCCATCTGGTGGCCGCGGCCCTCGGCGCCGCCTCCTACACCGACGTGACCTGCTCGGCCGCCAAGGTCAAGGACCTGAGCGGCACCCAGACCGACTTCGGAATCCCGGTCAACGGCCCGCAGTTCGACGCCCTCTCCCCCGACACCACGCTGGTCACCCTGGGGATCGGCGGCAACGACCTGGGCACCTCCTCGCTCGGCATCGCCGACGTGATCGCCACCTGCATCGCCGGCGCGGTGGTGAACCCGACCGGCACCCCGTGCAAGGACGTGTACGAGCACGGACATTGGGCCTGGGACTGGTCCTCGCTGCGCTGGCAGTGGACCTACAGCGGGGACGACCTGGTCGACCGGATCAACGGGGCCGCTCCCCAACTGGCCGCCGCGCTCCAGCAGATACACGCAAAGTCGCCCAAGGCCCGCGTGCTGCTGGTCGGTTACCCGTCGGTGCTGCCGGCCGACGCGGCGAGCTGCGCCGGGAAGCAGCCGGTGACGATGGGCGACGTGTCCTACCTGCACGGCATCCTGGGCAAGTTGAACGCCATGCTGGCCGATACCGCGGCCGCCAACGGCGCCACCTACGTGGACACCCAGGCCCCGACCGCCGGGCATGACGTCTGCTCCGCCGACCGCTGGATCGAGGGGGCGCTGCCCGGCTCGCCGGCCGTCCCGTTCCATCCGAACGCGACCGGCGAGCAGGTCATGGCCCAGGCCGTGCTGGGCGCCCTGCGCTAGCCGGGCCTCAGCTGCCGGAGGTCGACACCTCGACGGCCTCCGGCACGGTCCGCTCGCGCAGTCCGGCGCCCCACTTCTGCTCCACCTTGCCGAACTTCCAGAAGGCCAGCGCCCCGGCCCAGGTGAGCACGAACAGGCCGACGATCGCGAAGCCCACGTTGTTCAGGTCCAGCGCCGCGATCCACCCGATCGGGCCGCCGGTGACGCCGAACCTGTCGGCCAGCAGCCCGATCAGCTCGATCAGGCCGATCACCAGCGCGACCAGCACCGAAAGGCCGGTCACCGTGAGGTTGTAGTAGATCTTGCGGACCGGGCGGGAGAACGCCCACTCGTAGGCGAAGTTCATGAACGAGCCGTCGATGGTGTCCAGCAGGCTCATCCCGGCCGCGAACAGCACGGGCAGCACCAGCAGCGCGTACCAGGGCAGCGAGAAGGCCGCCGCGCCGCCGGCCAGCACCAGCAGCGAGACCTCGGTGGCGGTGTCGAAGCCGAGGCCGAAGAGCAGGCCCACCAGGTACATGTGCCAGGGCTTGGTGACCGCCCGGGTGGCGCGCCCGAGGATCCGGTTGAGCAGGCCGCGCTTGTCGAGCTGCTCCTCCAGCTCGGCCTCGTCGAACTCGCCGGTGCGCATCTTCCGGAACACCCGCAGGATCCCGTTGAAGGCGCCCAGGTTGATCAGGCCGATCAGCAGCAGGAAGGTGCCGGAGACCCCGGTGCCGACCAACGAGGTCGTCCGGTGCAGGGAAGAGCCGTCGTCCTCCACCGACCCGGCCAGCGAGCGGATGCCGAAGGCGAGCAGCGCGCAGAGGCCGAAGACGATCGAGGAGTGGCCGAGCGAGAACCAGAAGCCCACCGAGAGCGGCCGCTTGCCCTGGCCCATCAGCTTGCGGGTGGTGTTGTCGATGGCCGCGATGTGGTCGGCGTCGAAGGCGTGCCGCATGCCCAGGGTGTAGGCGGTCAGGCCCATGCCGGCGCCGAACACCTCGGTGCCCACGTGGTAGTGGTGCGGGGCGATCACCGCGAGCAGGACGAACCAGCCGATCACGTGCAGGGCCAGGATGAAGCCACCCATGCCGCCCAGGCGCAGCCACTCCTGCCTGGTCAGCCGGGCGGTCCAACGGGGTGCGCTGCTCATCGGCGCGGGCCTCTGCTCTCTGTTCGGGGCGGGTCAAGGACCGGGTCCGGGTCGACGGACCGGGTCCGGCTCGACCCACCGGGTTCGGCTCGACCGACCGGGTTCGGCTCGACCGACCGGGTTCGGCTCGACCGACCGGGTTCGGCTCGACAGACCGGCCCATCCTTCCCCGAGCAATACGCAATTGCAAGTGGCTCGCAATAAGCAGGCCGACCACGGCTACCGATTCGTCAGGTGATGAGGGGGTATGTCCGCTATGGTCGGCTTACCGCCGTGCGCATCCAGGCCCTTCGACACCGGAGAGGACACCTTCGACACCGTCGACGACGAAGAGAGGCCGCCGTGCACCACCCCGCCTCCTACCCCCACCAGGTCACCCGCGCGGACGTGCGGATCCCGCTGCCGGAAGGGGTGGAGCTGTCCGGCCGGCTCTGGCGCCCGGTGACCGAGCAGCCGGTGCCGACCCTGCTGGAGTACTGCGCCGACCGGCTCGACGACGCCACGGTGGAGCGCGACGCCCAGCGCCATCCCTGGTACGCGGGGCACGGCTACGCGGCGCTGCGGGTGGACGCCCGCGGCTGGGGCAGCTCCGGCGGGGTGCCCGGTCCCGAGGGCACCGAGACCGAGCCGGCCGACGGGCTGGCGGTGCTCGACTGGCTGACCGCCCAGCCGTGGTGCGACGGACGGATCGGTCTGCTCGGGCTGGGCGAGGGCGCCGCCACCGCCCTGCGACTGGCCGCCCAGGGGCCGGCCGCGGTGGGCGCCGTGGTCGCCGTCTGCCCCGGCGACGACCGGTACGACGAGCACTACCTGGGCGGCTCGGTGCGGGCCGGCCGCCTCCCGGCGGCGGCCACCGCCCGGCTGGTCGCCGCCGCCTGCCCGCCCGACCCGGTCCGGGTCGGCGACGACTGGCGCCGCCAGTGGCTGGACCGGCTGGCCGAGCTGCAGCCGCCGCTGCACGGCCGGCTGGCCCACCAGACCCGGGACGCCTTCTGGAGCGGTCCGCCGCTCACCGCGATCACCGCTCCGGTGCTGGCCGTCGCCGGCTGGACCGGCCCCGGCGCCGATGCCGTGCTGCGGCTGCTGGAGCGGCTGACCGCACCGGCGTTCGGCATCATCGGCCCGTGGGGCCCCGGCTACCCCGACCAGGGTCGCCCGGGGCCGGCGATCGGGTTCCTCCAGGAGACCCTGCGCTGGTGGGACCACTGGCTGCGGCGGCAGGACACCGGCATGCTCGCCGAGCCCCGGCTGCGCAGCTGGCTGGCCGAGCCCGCCGGGGCGGACGGCGGCGGCACGGGCCGCTGGATCGGTGACGAGTCCTGGCCCTCCGACGACGTCCGGGAGATCCACTACGACCTGACCGAGGCGCTGCGGACCGCCGGCACCCCCGCCGGCGAGCGCTTCGTCACCGTCCGCTCACCCCAGCAGACCGGCGTCGACGCGCCGTCGAACGGCCGGCCCGTCGACCAGCGGGCCGAGGACGGCCGCTCGGTCTGCTTCGACAGCTCACCGCTCTCCGAGCCGCTGGTGCTGCTGGGCCGGCCCGCCGTGCGGCTGCGGGTGCGGCTGCCCGACGGCGTCACCGGCGGCCAGCTCGCCGCCCGGCTGTGCGATGTGGCACCGGACGGCACGTCGCTGCCGATCACCCGGGGCGTGCTCAACCTCTCGGCGCGGCGCGGGCCCGACCTCGCGGTGGCGTGGCCGCCGGACGCGGTCGAGGAGGTGGCCTTCGAGCTCGCCGCCACCGGGCACGCCCTCGCGGTCGGCCACCGGCTCCGGCTCGCCCTCTCCTCGGCCTACTGGCCGCTGGTCTGGCCGCAGCCGGCCGCCCAGGGCGTGCTGGTCGACCCTGGTCACAGCGTGCTCACCCTGCCGGTGCGCCACCTGGCCGCCGACGTCGGCCGGCCCCCGGTGGTCTTCGCCGAGCCCGAGCAGGCCGCGCCGCCGCCCGTCCGGCGCACCAGCCCGGTCGCGCCGCGCCCCGAGCGGGTGCTGAAGCAGTTCGTGGCGACCGGGCAGTGGCGGGCGGAGCTGGCGCCGCACCAGGGCAGCGCCGTGACCCTGCCGGACGGCCTGGTGCGCACCGAGGAGGCCCGGGAGTACTACCGGATCCAGCAGAACGACCCGCTGGCCGCCGCCGTGCACTGCGACTGGAGCGTCCGGCTGGAGCGGCCGGAGCTGGGTTGGGACGTCACCGTGCGGGCCGGCACCGAACTGGACTGCGACGCCGACGCCTTCACGGCGCGCAGCCGGCTCACCGCCTGGGAGGGCGGGGCGGTGCTCTTCGAGCGCGACTGGGAGCGGCGGATCCCGCGCACCGGCGGCTGACGGCGGTGCGTGGACGGCGGGGGCGTGCGGACCCGTGCGGGCGCGTGGACCGCGAGGGCGTCCGGGCCGACCGGGCACCGGCGACCTGCCCTGGCGGCGTGCAGGGGGCTACGGCACGCCGCCAGGGCAGGTCGCTACGGCTGCGGGTACTGGTCCGGCGGTACGTCGCTGGTGGTGGCGTTGCCGCCGACGGTGGCCTTCAGGGTGAGGGTGAGCGTCGAGTAGGTGGTGTCGGTGGTGGTGAAGTCGGCACCCTGGTCGAACTTGGTGTAGCTGCAGTTCTGGGTGAACTTCTTGCTGCCCGAGTCCCAGTCGACGCCACCCGCGAAGTAGATGTCGTAGTGGCCGTCGCGGATGCCGTTCATCTTCGCGGTCTGGCCCTTCTGCACGTAGAACGAGTAGGCGGCCTGGCCGTCCTTCGCGAGCGTCAGCACGGCGTCCCCGTCGCCGTTGCCGTTGTCGACGGTCAGCTCGCCGCTGCCGTCGTTCTGGCCCTGGCGGATGGCGGTGCCGTTGTCCAGGGCGCGGTGCTGCTGACTGGGGGTCTGCGGCACGGTGAAGGTGAAGCTGTAGCCGGCGCCGGAGATGGTCTGCAGCGCCGACTGCACGTCCTTGAGGCCCTGCATGCCGCCCACCTCGGCCAACGCGGAGGAGGTCGCGCAGACCTTGCTGCTCTGCATGTCGCCCTGCACGTCGCCGACGTTGGTGCTCAGGGTGGTCAGCGCACCGGCGAGCCGCTGGTTGGAGTCGCTGACCGCGGGCGGCACCGAGGCGGACTGCAGTCCGGTGGCGCCGCTGTCCGCCGCCTTCTGCAGGGAGCCGAGCGCGGTGTTCAGGTCGTCCATGCTGCCGGCCGAGGTCAGCTTGGCCAGTGCGTCGTTGACCGGGCCGACGTAGGTGGTCAGGGTCGAGCCGTAGGGATCGGGGCTCGGCGAGGTGATGGTGCCGATCGCGTCGCCGCCGGAGCCGCTGTGCTGCGGCTGCGGACCGGGCGTGGAACTGCACGCCGACACCAGCAGCGCCGCGCCCACCAGCAGCGCGGCGTGCGGCAGTGAACGGGACGGCAGTGAACGGGACGGTTGTGAACGGGACACGTGTGAACGGAACAGGTGTGAACCGGGCAAAGCAGCCCCCCAGAAGCTCCTCGCGTGCGCAGCCCTCGCGTGCGCGTGCGCGGTCAGCCTCCCGCAGTCCGGTTCGGCCGGTCAACACGGCTGGTCGGCCGGTCCGGCTCGAGCACCGACGAGGGCGGCGCGAGAGGCCGGGTGGTAGGTCAACTAGGATCGCCGGGTGCTCGCGCTGACCGGAACCCCGCTGCAGATCATTGCCTGCGTGCTCGCCGTCCTGGCCTTCGTCGCCACCATGTGGCTGTGGCCGAAGCTGAGCGGCCGGGGCTGGAAGGCGCTGCTCGGCCGGCTCGGCGCGTTCTTCGGCACCCAGCTGCTGGTGCTGGTCGCGATGGGCCTGATCGCCAACTCCTACTTCGGCTTCTACACCTCCTGGACCGACCTGCTCGGCACCGCCGGCGGGCCCGGCACCGTGGTGGACCACAAGCCGAGCAACGCCCTGTCGGTCACCGGCGAGCAGAAGGTCTTCAGCTCCCAGGGTTCGGCCCCGGAGCGCTCCGGGCTGATCCAGAAGGTCGACCTGACCGGCGCGCGGTCCGGTCTGAGCAGCTCGGGCTACGTCTACCTGCCGCCGCAGTACTTCCAGCCCGGTTACGCCGGCCAGAAGTTCCCGATGGCCCTGGTGCTCAGCGGCTACCCGGGTTCGGCGGAGAAGCTGATCACGCTGATGCAGTGGCCGACCAGCACGCTCCAGGCGATCCAGGACAAGAAGCTGCCGCCGACCGTGCTGGTGATGATGAAGCCGACCCTGGTGGGCAACCGGGACACCGAGTGCATGGACGTGCCGCACGGCCCGCAGGTGGAGACCTTCTTCACCGAGGACCTGCCCAAGGCACTGGCCACGGGCTACCGGATCCTGCCGGCCGCCTCCGCGCACGCCGCGATGGGCGACTCCACCGGCGGCTACTGCGCGCTGAAGTTCGCGTTGCGCAAGCCGGACGCCTACGGCGCGGCCGTCTCGCTCTCCGCCGACTACGCGGTCAGCGACGATCCGACCACCGGCGACCTGTTCGGCGGCAGCGCCCAGCTGAAGCAGGAGAACGACCTGCTCTGGCGGCTGCACAACGCGCCGCCGGCCCCCGTCTCGCTGCTGCTGGCGACCAGCTACAACGAGGACGACTACAAGGCCACGCAGCAGATGGTGGCCGCGTTCAAGGCGCCCACCAAGCTCTCCACGATCACGCTGAACAGCGGCGGCCACAACTTCCACACCTGGTCCCGGGAGATCCCGCCGGCCCTGGAGTGGCTGGGCCACCAGCTGACCGTGCCGGCCGGTCCGACCGCGACGGCCTGACCGACCGCGACGGCCGGCCTGACGGCATCTGACAGCGCGCCCGGCCGCGTTCCGAGCAGCGCCCACCCGGCCCCCGGGGACCGGGACTACACCCGCCCCACCACCTTCGCCTGCCCGAACTGCTGCTCCCGGCGCCGCAGTTCGGCGGGCGTCTGGACGATCCTGGCCATCGCGGCGCGCAGCACCGGCGGCGCCATGGTGGAGGTGACCACGGCGACCAGCACGATCACCGTGTAGCCGGCCGGGTCCAGCACCCCGAGCCGCAGCCCGACCATGGCGATCACCACCTGCACCACCCCGCGCGCGTTCATCCCGGCCCCCAGGGCGAGCGCCTCCCAGCGGTTCAGCCGGCTGGCCCTGGCGCCCAGGAAGGCCCCGCCGAACTTGCCCGCCACCGCGACCAGCAGGGCGCACGCGGCGGTCAGCGCGACCATCGGGCGCCCCAGCGCCGTCAGGTCCATCCGCAGCCCGGCCGAAGCCAGGAAGAGCGGCGCCAGTACCGCGGTGACCACGGTGCGCAGCGGTGCCAGCGCCATCGGCCCGACCGAGCGGGAGGCGGCGATCGCCACGCCCGCCACGAAGGCGCCGAAGATCGGCTCCAGGCCGAGTGCCTGCGTGCCGGCGGCGGCCAGCAGCATCAGCACGGTGGCGGTCGCCGACAACACGCCCGCGCCGCCCGCCCGTTCGGCCCGGCGGAACAGCGGCGGGATCACCCAGCGGGCCAGCGGCGGCACGGCGGCCAGCACCACCAGCAGCGCGAGCACGGCGTGCAGCACGGCGCCGCCGGTCACGCCGGTGGTGGCCATCGCGGTCACCAGGGAGAGCAGCACCCAGCCCACCGCGTCGTCCATCATCCCGGCGGTGAGGGTGAGTTGGCCGATGTCGCGGTGGAGCAGGTCCATGTCCAGCAGGGTCTTGGCGATCACCGGGATGGCGCTGACGCACATCGCCACGCCCAGGAAGGCCGCCTGGACGGCGTGGTCGGTGCGGCCGCCCGCGGGCAGCAGCAGCCCCAGGCCGACGCCGAGGACCAGCGGCAGCGTCAGCCCGAACAGGCTCACCCGCAGCGCGGTGCCGCCCTGGTGGCGCACCAGCTCGACGTCCAGGTGGCTGCCGCTGATCCCGACCAGCAGGATCACGCCCAACTGGGCCACCGCGTCGAGCATGTGGACCTGTTCGCTGTGCTGCGGGAAGAGCCAGCCGGCCACCCCGGGCGCCAGCGCGCCGAGCAACGAGGGGCCGAGCAGCACCCCGGCGGCCAGTTCGCCCACCACCGCAGGCCAGCCGAGGCGCACCGCGAGTCGGCCGAGCAGCAGCGCGAGGCCCAGCAGCGCGGCGAGTTGGAGCAGCAGCACGAGCATCGAGTGGGCGCCGATCGGCGCCAGGGGCGGGGCGGCCGCGACGAGTTGTGATCCGCTCATCTCCCCGTCGTAGCAGGTCGGCCGCCCTGCCGGCGGCCGCGGCCGCGCGCCTGGCCGTACTTACGCGAGTTCCCGGGCTCCCGGCTTGATCTCCCGCTCCCGGTACCGCTGGTAGCCCAGCGCGCCGGCCGCCAGCAGCACCGGCCACAGCAGGTAGCGACCCGACATCACCAGCAGCACGGCCACCGCGGCCAACGCCACCAGTGCCAGCACCCAGGCCACGCTCCCGCGCGGCAGCAGCCGCACGGCCGCCGCCACCCCCATCACGTAGACCGCGGTGAAGCAGCCGGTCGTCAGCAGCACCACCGGCTGCGGGCCCAGCCCGGTCGACTCGGCCACGGCCAGGGACACCCCGGAGAGCACCGTGATCACCGCCAGGCTGCGGCGCGGCACCTCTCCCGCCACACTCCCCCGGGCCAGCCCGGCCGGCAGCTGTCCGTCCCGGCCGAGCGCCGCGCCGAGCTTCGCGCCGCCCGCCCAGTAGGCGTTCATCGCCCCCAGGGTGAGCAGCAGCGCCGCCCCGGCCGCCAGCCAGCGGGCGTTGCCGCCCAGGCCGGTGGCCATCAGATCGCCCAGCGGTGCCGTCGAGTCGGCGGCGCCCGGCCCGAGCACCACGATCACCGCGAAGGCCAGCACCAGGTAGAGCACGCCGACGATCACCACCGCGAGCCCGGTGGCCCGGGGCAGGTCGCGGCGCGGCGAGCGGAACTCTCCGGCCAGGTGGGTGATCGCCTCCCAGCCGGCGAAGCTCCACACCAGCAGCGCCGCCGCCGAGCCGACCGCACCCCAGCCGTGCGGTGCGAACGGGTGCAGCCGGCTCATCCGGGCGTGCGGCAGCGAGGTGGCCACGGCCGCCACCAGCAGCGCCACCAGGAGGCCGGCCAGGCCGAGCTGGAACCTCCCGGAGACCTTGACGCCATAGGTGTTGCCGAGCCCGACGAGCAGCATCAGCACGGCCGCGGTCACCCCGGTGGTCAGCTGCCCGCCGCCCACCGCGGCGGCCACGTAGGCGCCGCCGAACAGGCCGGCCGCCGCCGCGCCGCACGGGATGGCGAAGTAGAAGCACCAGCCGGTCACCGCGGCGGCGCGCGGCCCGAACGCCAGCCGGGCGTAGTAGGAGACGCCGCCCGCGTCCGGGTAGCGGGAGCCGAGCGCGGCGAAGACCGCCGCCAGTGGCGCGGAGAGCACCACCAGGGCCAGCCAGGCGAGCAGCGAGGCCGGGCCGGCGACCTTGGCGGCCAGTGCGGGCAGGGCGATCACGCCGGTGCCGAGCACCGCGCCGACGTACATGGCGGTGCCCTGGACCAGGGTCAGGGAGCCGCCCGAAGTGGTTTGTTCCGTCACTTCGAACACTCTTTCACCTAGGGAGCCGGTAGCACCAGGAGGAATCCGCGGTGGCCCGGCCTCAGGCGGCCGCGCGCCGACCCGGCAGCCTGCGCCGCTGCGCCGGGTCGGTCAGCGCGGGGTGGGTCCAGGCGCCGTCCGGGTGGTAGAGATCGGTGCCGGGCGGCACGATCTCGTCGATCCGGTCCAACGCGTCGTCGTCCAGCTCCAGTTCGGCGCCCTTGAGCAGCGCCTCCAGCTGCTCGTGGGTGCGCGGACCGACGATCACCGAGGTCACGGCGGGGTGCGCCAGCGGGAAGGCGATCGCCAGCTCCGGCAGCGTGCACCCCAAATCGTCCGCCAACTCGACCAGTTGCTCTACCGCCGCCAACTTGTTCGCGGTGGTGGCCAGTTCGGGATCGAACCGGGCCGGGTTGAGCGCGGCCCGCCCCTGGGACAGATCGATCGGCTGATCCATCCGGTAACGGCCGGTCAGGAACCCGGAGGCGAGCGGACTCCACGTCATCACCCCCAGCCCGTACCGCCGGCAGACCGGCAGCACCGAGGCCTCGATGCCGCGCGCCAGCAGCGAGTAGGGCGGCTGCTCGGTGCGGAACCGGGGCAGCGCCCGGCGCTCCGCGACGTGCTGCGCCTCGACGATCTGCTCCGCCGGGAAGGTGGAGTGGCCGAACGCCCGGATCTTGCCGGCCCGCACCAGGTCGCCGAGCACCCCCAGGGTCTCCTCGACGTCCGTGGTGTGGTCCGGCCGGTGCACCTGGTAGAGGTCGATCCAGTCGGTGTCCAGCCGGCGCAGGCTGTCCTCCACCGCCCGGGTGATCCAGCGGCGCGAGTTGCCGCCCCGGTTGGGGCCCTCGGTCAGCGGGAAGTGCACCTTGGTGGCCAGCACCACGTCGTCCCGCCGCCCGCGCAGCGCCTTGCCGACGATCTCCTCCGACTCCCCGGCCGAGTACATGTCCGCGGTGTCCACGAAGTTGATCCCCGCGTCCAGCGCGGTGTGCACGATCCGGGCGCACTCCTGGTGGTCGCCGTTGCCGATGTACCCGAACATCATGGTGCCCAGGCAGTAGCTGCTGACCTGGATCCCGGTGCCGCCGAGGCTGCGGTAACGCATGCTGGTGTCCCCTTGCTCGCTGGTGTCGCCCACTGCTCGGGAACTGTAGGAACTAGAGTCGGCTCTAGCACAAGCCCCCTATCCTGACCTGCATGGATCTGACCATCGGACAGGTGGCCGAACGCACCGGGCTGAGCGTGCACACCCTGCGCTTCTACGAGAAGGAAGGCGTGCTGGCCAGGCCGCCGCGCCGCGCCGCGGGCGGCCACCGGCTCTACGCCGAGCACGACGTGGAGTGGCTCAACCTCTGCGTGGTGCTGCGCGGTTCGGGCATGCCGCTGCCGGAGATCCGCCGCTACACCGAACTGGCCCGCAGCGGCGCCGGCACCGAACCGGCGCGCCTGGAGCTGCTGCGGGCGCACCAGCAGCGGCTGCGCGACCAACTGGCCGAGCTGGGCCGCTGCATGGACGTGATCACCCACAAGGTCCACTGCTACGAGGACTACCTGGCCCAGCACGATGCGGCGCAGTAACCGGACCGCCGAACCGGGCGACACACCCACCGCGCCCCCGGCCCGGCACGATGCGACACACCCACCGCGCCCCCAACCACCGGGATGCGGCACAGTAGGGGCATGCCCGGACCCGGCGACGCACCACCCACCGTCCCCGCCCTGGTGCTGGCCGCCGGCGGCGGTCGGCGGCTCGGCGGCCGTCCCAAGGCACTGCTCGGCCTGCACGGTCGGCCGCTGGTCGAACACGCCGTGCGCGTGGTCCGGGAGGGCGGCTGCGCGCCGGTGCTGGTGGTGCTCGGCGCCGCCCGCGACCAGGTGGCGGCCACTGCCGACCTGACCGGCTGCACGGTGGTCGCCAACCCCGACTGGGCCGCCGGCCTGGGCGGTTCGCTGCGCGCCGGCCTGGCCGCCCTGCCGTCCGGCAGTCCGGCCGTGCTGGTGACCCTGGTCGACACCCCGGGCGTCACCCCGGCCGCGGTGGCCCGGCTGCTGGCCGCCCACCGGGACGGCGCCCAGCTGGCCGCCGCCGGCTACGCGGGCCGCCGCGGCCACCCCGTGCTGATCGGTGCCCGCCACTTCGCCGAGGCCGCCGCCGGGGCCACCGGCGACGCCGGGGCCCGTGCCCTGCTGACCGCCCACCGGGCCGAGCTGCGGCTGGTCGAGTGCGGCGACGTCGCCGTCCCGGACGACCTCGACACGCCCGGGGACCTGGCACGCTGGGGCGTCGGCTGACGAACCGCCGACCGCGGACCGCGACCCTGCCGGGTGCCCACCCCACCGGTGGACACCCGGGCTGTTCGACCCTGGAGACCTGGGCTGTTTGACCCTGATTGCACCCTGATCATTACGTCAATCACTGCCCGCGGCGGGCCCGGATCGGAGACGATGGAGGTGACCCGCCCACTCCACCAGAACGGACGGTGCGTGCCTTGTCCGGTCACCAACTGCCCGACGACTTCACCGGTTCCGGCACCCCGGACCTGCCCGAGGCGGCCACCAGCCCGTCCGCCGCGCGAGCGATCCGGTGCCCGGCCTGCCGCCGGGAGCACCTCTACGAGCCGCCGACCTTCCCGTGCCCGTGCGGAGCGGCGCTCAAGGTGCCGCTGCTGCGCGGCGGGGTGCCGGTGCAGGTGCGGTTCCGCTCCTGGGAGGACTCCTGGTTGAGCATGCGCTGCCCGCAGTGCGGCCGCTCCGACCAGTGGCCGCAGCCCGAGTTCACCTGCAACTGCGGTGCCACGGTCCGGCTGCCGGTGGACCGCGCACCCCGCCGCGGTGCGGCCTCCCGCCCGCTCGGCAGTCCCCGTCCCGACGCCCCGGCCGCGCCCTTCTACGCCGACGGTCCGCAACCCGGCCGGACTGCCGGGGCGCACCGGCATCCGCCCTCCCACCCCGGGGTCGCGGGCGGCTCGCGGGAGCGGCGCCAGCAGCGCCAGCCGTTCCGCCCGCATCCGATCCGCTCCGACCAGGACGCCGTGCTGGCCGCCGCCCGCTACCTGGAGTGGCTCGGCTTCGGCGAGGTCGAGCTGGCCGAGGGCACCGAGCGCGAGGCCGTCACGCTGCTCACCGACCGCATGGTGGCCCAGGTGGACACCTGGCCCGAGCAGGCCGACCTGCGCTCGGTGGAGTGCCTGTGGCTGCAGACGCTGCACGCCGAGGAGATGGCCGCCGCCATGTTCACCATGGCCGGCTACTCCCAGCAGGCCACCGTCCGCGGCGAGCAACTGCTGGTCGCCCTCTTCAGCCTGGACGAGGGCGGGGTGCCGCACCCGGTCAACGGCGCCGCCGAGGCGCTGCTGGAGACCGGCTGGACGTCCTGACCTCCGCCACTCGTGCCCCACCGCACGCCTCTCACCTCAACGAACGCCGTTGCACCCGCGAGCCGGGGAAAAATCCGTCGCGCTCGTGATCTGGTGCACAAGCTCGGCCCCGTGTTGAATTGCGGTGCTCCACGGCCGTGCCGTGGCGCACCGCAGGCCCGTGGGACACGCGCACAAGGAGGTGGCGTTGTCGGAGCACGGAACGGCCCCGCTGGGCGGGGGGACGCGCGGAAGGGGCACCGGGGCGGGGCACCACGGCCCGCCGGGAGTGCCACCGCACGGTGGGGGGCTGCATCCGGGCACGGCCGGCCACCTGGACGAGATCACCAGCGGCACGGTCTGGCGGCTGCGGTCCCGCGCCTGCTGGCAGGAGGCCGCCGAACTACTGACGCCGAGCGCCGACCACGATCCGAGGGCGGCGTTATGCCGAGCCGAACTCCTCATCGAGCAATGCCTGTTCACCGCCGACCACTGGGAGCAGGCGGAGGCCGCCCTGCGGCTGGCCGAGGCCGGGGTGACCACCACCGAGCAGCGGGCGGCGGCCGCCTGCGCCCGGGGATTCCTGGCCTACCTGGGCAGTGTGCTCGGCCCGCGCGACCGGCTGGACGAGGCGCAGGCCGCGCTCGGCCGCACCTCGGCGCTGCTGCCGCCGCACGCGGCCGGGCGGCCACTGCTGGACTTCAGACGCGGGCTGGTCGCGGAGAACCTGCTGCGCGACCAGACCGCCGCCTGGATCGCCTACCGCCGGGCCCATGACGGCGCACTGGCCCGCGGCGACACCCTGCTGGCCTCCTCGACCTGGCGGCACCTGGCCGCGCTGGCGCTGGCCGGCGGCGACCGGGTGCGGGCCCGCGAGGGGTTCACCGCCTCACTGCGGCTGCGTGAGGAGCTGGGTTTCATGGTCGGGGTGGCACCGGCGCTGGCGGCGCTCGCCGAGGTCAGCGAGCCGGACGAGGCGCAGCAGCTGCGCGCCGAGGCCGGGCGGCTGGTCCAGTCGCTGGGCGGGGTGCCGGTCTGGCTGGTCGGTCGGCTCGGCGACAGCGCCCCTCCCCCCAGCGGCCCACCGGGTGCGCCGCTGGGCGCGCCGCCCCGGCCCCGCCCCGGCGTGCCGCGCGGTCGCGGGGCCGCGGGGCCGGCTGATGGCCACTCGGACGGAGCAGGCCCGGCGGAGACCGGACGCCGCGTCAGCTAAGGTGAGGCTTACTTGATCGGGTGAGGCGTGCGCGCCTCACCCGATCGGCTTTCCGCCGCACCCGGGCTCCCGCCGAGCACCGGCCGACCGTTGGGAGCCCCGCCCATGACCGTGCTCAGCGCCGCCCCGCCCGCGCCCTGGGCGACGGCCTACCAGGCGTTCGCCCGGGTCTTCCCCCAGCTGCGGGTGCGACTGGACGGGCAGGTGGGGCGGGACTGGGTGGCCGTCAGCCGGCTGCCGGCCTCCCGCGCGCTGCGAGCCCGGCTGATCGCCGCCGAGCAGCGCGGCGCCGAGCGCCGCTACGGCCGTGCGCCGCGCCCCGATGTGGCGGCCGGTTTCTGGCTGCACCGGTACGCCTGGCCCGTCTGCCTGCTGTTCACCCTGCCCTGGCTGCTGCAGCGCCGGGTGCCGCTGCTCGGACCCGAGCAACTGGCCTGCCGTCACCAACCCCTGGGCGGACCAGCCGAGTTGTCCCTGCTTGAGAGCTGCTCGACCGGCTTCGCCTGCCTGTCGGACGATCCGGCGGCCGACAGCCCGGGCGCTCTGGTGCTGCCCGGCCAGGGCGCGTTGGACGCGACCCTGCGCCGCGTCGTCGCGGCCCAACTCGGGCCGCTCTTCCGTGCGTTCGGCCCGGAGCTGCGGCGCGGCCCGCGCACCCTGTGGGGGCTGGCCACCGACGAGCTGGTGGAGGGGCTTTGGTTCGCCGCCGGGCTGCTGGGCGAGGAGGCGCGGGCGGTGGCCGCGCTCAGCGAGCTGCTGCCCGCCGAACCCTTCACCGGCGCGGCCGACTTCCGCGCCGACGGCACGGGACTGCGGCGCACCCGGGTGAGCTGCTGCCTCTTCTACACGTTGCGCCCGGACCAGCCCTGCGCCGGCTGCCCGCGCACCTGCCGCTGACCCGGCGCGAGCCGGCCCCGGCGGTCAGGGCTGCTCGCCGTCCGCCGTCAGCTCGAACCACATCCGCTTGCCCGAGCCGCGCGGTTCCACGCCCCAGCAGTCGGCCAGCGCCTCGACCAGCATCAGGCCGCGCCCCGAGGAGGCCTGCTCACCGGGCGTGCGGCGCTTGGGCCACAGGTCCGACTCGTCCTCGACCTCGATCCGCAGCCGCGGCTCGCGGCCGTCCTCCCGGTAGAGGCGGGCGGTGAACATCGCGTCCCGGTCGGTGTGCCGGATCGCATTGGTGACCAGTTCGGAGGCGAGCAGCTCCGCGGTGTCGACCAACTCGGCGACGCCCCAGCGGCGCAGCGCGTCCCGCAACTCGCCGCGCAGCTCGGCGACCCGGGCCAGGTCGGCCTGCCCGATCCGGCGGCGCAGCTGCTGGGCCGCGAGCCCGCCCTCGGGGCCGTCCCAGCGCAGCAGCAGCAGCGCGATGTCGTCCTCGCGCTCGGCGGAGTCGGCGGCGCGGGCCGCGATCCGGTCGGCCAGCGCCTCGATCGGGTCGCCGCCGCCGAACGGCAGGTCCCCGGCCACCGTGCCGCACAGCCGGTTCATCCCGGTGTCCAGGTCCATCGAGCGGGACTCCACCAGCCCGTCGGTGCAGAGCACCACGGTCTCGCCCGGGTCCAGGCTGAACCGGGTGACCTGGTACTCCTGATCGGCGGAGAGGCCGAGCGGCAGCCCGCCGACCACGCTCTGCACGGCGCTGGTGCCATCCGCGCGGCGCACCACCGGGTCCAGGTGGCCGGCCCGGACGGCGTAGACCACGCCGTAGTCGACGTTGACCTCCGCGTAGGTGCAGGTGGCGAAGTGGTCGGTGTCCAGGTCGGCCAGGAAGCGGGAGGCGCGGGCCATCACGGCGGCCGGCGGGTGGCCCTCGGCGGCGTAGGCGCGCAGCGCGATCCGCAACTGGCCCATGATCCCGGCCGCGTGCACGTCGTGGCCCTGCACGTCGCCGATCACCAGGCCGACGTGACCGCCGGGCAGCGGCACCACGTCGTACCAGTCGCCGCCGATCTGCAGCCCGGAGCCGGCGGGCAGGTAGCGCACGGCCGTGGTCACGCCGGGGACGCTGGGCACGGTGCGGGGCAGCATCACCCGCTGCAGTCCGGCGGCCAGCTCGTGCTCGGCGTCGTGCAGCCGGGCGCGGGCCAGCGACTGGGCGACCAGGCCGCCCAGGGTGGAGAGCAGGGTGCGCTCGTCGGCGTCCAGTTCGCGGGCCTCGTCGAAGCTGATCACGCAGAGGCCGATGGTGCGCCCGCTGGCCACCAGCGGCAGGAAGGCCCAGGCGCTGCGGCCGGCGGCGGCCACCTTGGGCCAGGCCTGCGGGTAGCGCTCCTGGTACTCGGCGCGGCTGGACAGGAAGATCGGCAGGCGGCTGCGGATCGCCTCGGCGGCCGGCTGGAAGGGCTCCAGCGGCATCCGGTCGTAGTTGGCGACCGTCTCCCGCGAGTACCCGGTGGCGCCCAGCACCTGCAGGCGGCCGGTCTCGAAGGCGGCCAGCACCAGGCCGTCCGGTGGCAGGCCGGGCAGCGGCAGTTCGGCGAAGACCCGCGCCACGTCGCGCACCGTCACGGCCTCGGAGAGTGCGCGGGCGGCCTCCTTGATGAACCGTGAGCGCTCCTCGCGCAGCGCGGCGAGCCGGTCGGCGTCCTCGCGCTTGTGCAGCTCGGCGGTGGCGTCCCAGATGAAGCCGACCATCCGGGACGGCCGGCCGAACGCGTCGGCGAGCACCCGGCCCCGGAACCGGACGGCGTGCAGCGCGCCGCCCGGGACGACGGTGCGGTAGTAGGCGCCGCACTGGCCGAGCTCGGCGACCGCGCGCTCGACCCGGCGGCGCACCACCGGCGCGTCCTCGGGGTGGAGCAGCGCGAGGAAGGCCTCGGCGCTCAGGCTGAGCGTGGGGCCCGCCAAGCCGAGGATGGTGGCGGCGCGATGGTCGGCCTCGATCAGGTCGCGCCGGATGTCCCAGTCGAACGAGCCGATCCCGTTGGCGGCCATCGCCGGTTCCAGCCACTCCGGGGTGGAGTCGCCGCCCTTGGTCGGGAGCGGCTGCACGGCCGGCAGTGCGGTCGGCACGGTGCTCAGGCCCGCGGTCTGGCCGGCGCCTCGGGGGCCCGGGCGGCGGCCGCCCTGGGCCGGCGGGCCGATCGGACGACGTGCGGGCCCTTGCGGCTCGGGCTCAGTCGCCATGGTTCTCCTGCCCCTGCCAGGTCCAGTGGTGGTGGTGCGGGACGCCAAGTCCGAGCACACATTCTCACTATCCTGTCGAATGTTCGGCGCGGGAGCAATGGCGACCGGCAGCTGTTCGGCGCAGCGGCCGCGACGCCCGGCAGTCACCAGGCGGTCACCGGGCGGTCACCGGGCGGTGGCCCGCTGACCGCCCAGCTCGAACCAGGTCACCTTGCCGCTGGCGCGCAGCCGCACCCCCCAGTCGTCGGCCAGCGCGTCGACCAGCAGCAGCCCGCGCCCACCGGTGGCGTCCGCGTCGGCCGCCCGGGGCCGGGGCAGACCGGTGCCGCCGTCGCTGACCTCGATCCGCAGCCGGTGCTCGGGGGTGACGACGGCTGCCAGGTCGGCGCCGGTCCCGCTGTGCAGCAGGGCGTTGGTGAGCAGTTCACTGGCGAGCAGTTCGGCGGTGTCGGCCAGCTCGGCCAGGCCCCAGTCGGCGAGCGCCGCACGCAGCCGGGCGCGCAGCGGGGCCAGTGCGGCCAGGTCGGCGGGGGCCACGGCGCATCGGAGCGCGTGTGCGGTGCGCGGGATGTCCCACTTCTGCTGACGTTCCATCAGGCACGCCCCCCAGCTACGCCCTGTTCGTAACCCGTCCATCGTGAGCGCCGCCGCCGCGGGCCGCAACGGTGCGTGCGGGGGCTCGCGAGGTGACGTACTGCTGACAGTTCGTCAACTACGCCCCTCTGCGATCTCCACCGCGCCCGCCTCCTCGCGGGGCGGCCTCCCCGCGCGCCGCCCCTTTTCGCGGGGCCACCTCCCCGGGACCGGCTCCTCGCGGGGCCACCTCCCGGGGGCCGGCTCCTCGCGTGCCCGGCCCCTCGCGTGCCCGGCTCCTCGCGGCTGCCCGGCGGAGCCGGCCGGCGGGGCGGACCGGGTGGCACGGGTGGACCCCGGCCGGGGGCGGCCGACACGCCGAGCGGTCATCGCAGCGGGCGGAACCGGCCGCACCGGGCAAGGCTGGACACCGCGACCCGTTCCGGGTTCAATGGCCAGCACTACCGTTTGAACGCCGTTCTAAACATCGCTCCGACCCACTCCCCGTCCCCCGACCTGTTCTCGACCCCAGTGAGGCACCGTGCGACTCACCCCCACCGAACGGGACCGGCTGCTGATCTTCACAGCCGCCGAACTGGCCCGGGCCCGGCGCGCCCGGGGCCTCAGGCTCAACGTGCCCGAGGCCACCGCGCTGATCGCCGACACCGTCTGCGAGGCCGCCCGGGACGGCAAGCGGCTGGCCGAGGCGATCGAGGCCGGCCGGTCCGTGCTGACCGCCGCCGACGTGCTGCCCGGCGTACCCGACGTGGTCACCGTCATCCAGGTGGAGGCCGTCTTCGACGACGGCACCCGACTGGCCGTGGTCCACGATCCGTTCCAGGGCGCCGGTTCGCTCGGCGAGGAGGCTCCGGGGGCCGCCCTGCCCGGCTCCGGCGCGGGCTACGACCCGGTCGAGGAGACCGTGGTGCTGCCGGTCCACAACACTTCGCCGGTGCCGATCTCGATCACCTCGCACTACCACTTCTTCGAGGTCAACCCGCGCCTGGCGTTCGACCGCGCCGCCGCCTACGGCACCCGGCTGGCCGTCCCGGCCGGCTCCTCGGTCCGGTTCGACCCGGGCGCGGTGGTCGAGGTCGGCCTCGTCCCGATCGGCGGCGACCGGGTGGCGATCGGCTTCGCCGGGCTGGTGGACGGCCCGCTGGACGCGCCCGGCGCCCGGGAGGCCGCCCTGGAGAAGGCCCGCGCCACCGGCTACCTGATCAACTTCGACGACACGGAGGTGGAATCGTGACTGCGATCTCTCCGCACGACTACATCTCCGTGCACGGCCCCCGGGCCGGCGACCGGATCCGGCTCGGCGACTCCGGCCTGATCGTCCGGGTCGAGCACGACTCCCAGGCACCCGGCGACGAGTTCCTGGCCGGCTTCGGCAAGACGGCCCGCGACGGCCTGCACCTCAAGGCCGCCGCCGTGCGCGACACCTGCGACGTGGTGATCAGCAACGTGCTGGTGATCGACGCCGTCCAGGGCATCGTCAAGACCTCGATCGGCCTGGTCAACGGTCGGATCGCCGCGATCGGCCGGGCGGGCAACCCGGACACCATGGACGGCGTCGACGTGGTGGTCGGCACCGGCACCACCATCGTCTCCGGTGAGGGCCTGATCGCCACCGCCGGCGCCATCGACACCCACGTCCACCTGCTCTCGCCGCGGATCATGGAGGCCTCGCTGGCCTCCGGGGTGACCACCATCATCGGCCAGGAGTTCGGCCCGGTCTGGGGCGTCGGCGTCAACTCCCCCTGGGCGCTGCGGCACGCGTTCAACGCGTTCGACGCCTGGCCGGTCAACATCGGCTTCCTGGGCCGCGGTTCGTCCTCCGACCCGGGCCCGCTGGTGGAGGCGCTCGCCGAGGGCGGCGCCAGCGGCTTCAAGGTGCACGAGGACATGGGCGCGCACACCCGCGCGCTGGACACCGCCCTCCGGGTCGCGGAGGAGTACGACGTCCAGGTCGCCCTGCACACCGACGGGCTGAACGAGTGCCTGTCGGTCGAGGACACCCTGGCGGTACTGGAAGGCCGCACCATCCACGCCTTCCACATCGAGGGCTGCGGCGGCGGCCACGTGCCCAACGTGCTGAAGATGGCCGGCGTCGCCAACGTCATCGGCTCCTCCACCAACCCGACCCTGCCGTTCGGCCGGGACGCGCTGGCCGAGGCCGCCGGCATGATCGTCTCGGCCCACGACCTCAAGCTCGACCTGCCCGGCGACGCCGCCATGGCCCGGGACCGGATCCGGCACGGCACCATGGGCGCCGAGGGCGTGCTGCACGACCTCGGACTGATCGGCATCACCTCGTCCGACGCCCAAGGCATGGGCCGGGCCGGCGAGACCGTGCGCCGCACCTTCGCCATGGCCGGCAAGATGAAGGCCGAACGCGGCCCGCTGGACGGCCCCGACGGCGGCTACGGCACCCTGGAGGGCGGCGACGACAACGAGCGGGTGCTCCGGTACATCGCCAAGCTGACCATCAACCCGGCCATCGCGCACGGGCTTTCTCACGAGGTCGGCTCGATCGAGGTGGGCAAGCTGGGCGACATCGTGCTCTGGCGTCCCGACCACTTCGGCGCCAAGCCGCAGTTGGTCCTCAAGGCCGGCTTCCCCGCCTACGGCGTGGTCGGCGACCCCAACGCCTCCACCGATCGCTGCGAACCGCTAGTCCTCGGCCCGCAGTTCGGCGCCCACGGGGCCACCGCCGCCGACCTCTCGGTGGCGTTCGTCGCTGCGGCCGCCGTGCAGAACGGCGACCAACTCCCCACCCGGCGACGGCGGGTGGGCGTGCGCGGCACCCGCGGCATCGGCCCGCGCGACATGGTGCGCAATGCCCGCACCGGCCAGGTCGGGGTGGACGCCACCAGCGGCCTGGTCTCCCTCGACGGCACCCCGCTGCGCTCCGAACCCTCCGAGAGCGTCTCGCTCAGCCGCCTCTACTTCCTCTGACTCCCCTCGCTGTTTAGGACTTGACGCCATGACCACCCCCGCCTCGCTCGGCTACTCGATGCCCGCCGAATGGCACCCGCACGAGCGCACCTGGATGGCCTTCCCCACCGACAATCCGACCTTCTCCTCGCCGGCGGAGCTGCACGCGGCCCGGCTCGCCTGGGGCGAGGTGGCCAACACCATCGTCCGCTACGAGCCCGTTACCCTGGTCGTCAACGTGGGCGAGGCCGAGGCCGCGCGCGACTACGTCCGCGCCGACGTCACTATCGTCGAGCGCCCGCTGGACGACGCCTGGATGCGGGACATCGGCCCCACCTTCCTGCTCGGCCCCGAGGGTCAACTCGGCGCCGCCGACTGGATCTTCAACGGCTGGGGCGCGCAGTCCTGGGCCCGCTGGGAGAACGACCAGCACGTCGCCGAGCACGTCTCGGACCTCACCGGGGCCAAGCGGTTCGCCTCCCGCCTGATCAACGAGGGCGGCGGCATCCACGTCGACGGCGAGGGCACCGTGCTGGTCACCGAGACCGTCCAGCTCGGCGAGGGGCGCAACGCCGACTGGACCAAGGAGGAGGTCGAAGCCGAGCTCCACGCCCACCTGGGCACCACCAAGGCCATCTGGCTGCCGCGCGGACTCACCCGCGACTACGACGAGTTCGGCACCCGCGGCCACATCGACATCGTCGCCGCCTTCGTCCGCCCGGGCGTCGTCCTGGCCCACGTCCAGCCCGACCCCGCCCACCCGGACCACGCCGTCTGCCAGGAGCTGGTCGACCTGCTGCGCGCCTCCACGGACGCCGCCGGCCGCCCCCTCGAGGTGATCGAGGTCCCCGCCCCCACCGTGATCCTCGACGAGGACGGCGAACCGGTCGACTACTCCTACATCAACCACTACGTCGCCAACGGCGCGGTGATCCTCTGCGCCTTCGACGACCCGCGCGACGCGGTGGCCGCCGCCATCCTGGAGAAGGCCTACCCGGGCCGCACCGTGGAACTGGTCGACGCCCGCGAGATCTTCGCCAACGGCGGCGGCATCCACTGCATCACCCAGCAGCAGCCGAGGGCGTGAGATCCCGCCAGGTCAGGCGGGTGACCGGCGAGGCCGGGCGGCCTTGCACTTGGGGGCGCCCGACCTGGTCGCCATCGCCGACACACTCGGCATCCAGCCGGACGCCCTACTCCGGCCCCTCCCGGACGACCTGCTCAGCTGAGCGGCTGGCGCGCTCACGAGACGCGCCAGCCACGCCCAGGCCTCCCCCTACGTCGGAGGAAGGGAACACGAGAGCCGCAACGCGCGCTACCAGGCCGGGGGCTGCGGACACGGCATCGGCGCTGGGTCCTCTGGCCAATGGAACGGGCAGGGAACGGCCGTGACGTGCACCTTGGTGTTGCTGCTGGAGTCCGGGTACCACCACGCCCACACGGTTTCCCGGCCGTGCGACAGCACCACCTCGTGATACCCCCGGGTGTTGTCCGGATCCTCGTGCGTGACGCGGGGAGCCTGTTCGTCCCACTGCTCACGCATCCATGCAGCGGCCTCCTCCGCCGAGCGGAATGTGCCGGCAACCCGGTTCGCCTTGAGCAGGTAGTGCCGTACTGCCTCCGGAGGAAGGTCGGACGCCATGAACTCCGGCCGGCCGGGGTTCCGGTTGATCTGCTGCTTGTAGCTCTCCAGCAGGCCCCCCGCGCCTCTCCACAGGAACCCGTGGAAGTGCAGGCCCGGGACGGGATCACCCTCCAGGTACTCATGCCAGTTGATCGGTTCCATGGGACAGCAACAGCACCTTTCGGCAGGCGAGTTGGTGAGTGGCCGAAGCCTGCCACAGTCGGGAGGGGCGGTACGCGGCCGTTAGGCCGGCGGGAAGGCGGCGCGGCGCACGGCCGCAGTCAGCTCACCCAAGTCGGCCTTGGCGAGTGCGCCGACCAGGTACGCTCGGGCTTCTTCCACAGCATCACCCGGCTGGCCCAACACGGCCGGTGCGAGTCCGGCGCGCATGGCCGGGTCGGACAGGGCCTGGCGAAGGATCTGGTTGGCTACCTCTGCGGCCACCCACTGCCCGGTGCGCTCGTGCAGCGCGATGGTGAGGTGCAGCGACGGCTCGTCTCCCACCGTGTGAGGTGAGTGGATGTACCCGCGCGGAAGCCAGAACACGTCTCCCGGGTTCAGGGTGTAGGTCTGCGTCGGTGGAGTGAACTCCAGGTAGTGGCGCTCGTCATCGGTGAAGCCGCGCGAGGTGAAGTTGCCGTACTCAGCGAGGGGATACTCCACGAACGGCGGATGCAGCGGCCACGCCTTCTGGCCGCTGATCTGAACGATGAGGGTCACATACCGGTCGTAGTGGTACCTGAGTCCGTGGCCGCCGGCCGGGGTGTAGTACCCGTTCACGTGGACCTGATATCCGGTCTGGTGAGCGAGCGACTTGGCCAGATCGGCGATGACGGGCCGCATTCGGTCCAGCCCACGCAAGGAGAGAGTTCCCGCCTCGTTCAGGTGGCGTCGGACGTATCCGGCCTGGGGCATTCCGTGATCGTCGTAGATGCGGGGGTCTACGGCGGTCCCGTCCTTCAACAGGACGATGTTCTTCATGGAGAGCGTGCCCGAATCGATCATCGCGTCCACCTCCTCGCGCGTCAGCAGTGGGCGGAAGCGTTCGGGGCCGTGCTGGTAGAGCTTCGGTTCGGTTGGCAGAGCGGTGAGGATTTCCGCCGGGTCGTCCAGCAGTAGAGACAGGCTCATCGGTACTCCTTGATCAGGTAGCCGGTACGCTGCGAGCAGTGGGCCGCCCCCGATTCAGGCGGGGACGGCCCACGCGGGTGCTACTCAGGCGATCAGGCGACAGCCGCGGAGGCGTCCTCACCGAACATGGCGAGGATCTGCTTGGCGCCGTTCACCAGCTCGGCCTTGGTGTAGTGCAGGGCCGGGCTGCCCTCCCCGAGCTTCGTGTCACCCACCGCGTAGCCGATGCCGCCCTCCAGCTCGGCGACCTTCATGCAGTCCTCCGCCGAGCCGTCGTTGTCGGTGCTGCCACCACAGAGGGCCGTGTACGGCCCAACGACCTTGGCTTCGTACAGGTCGGACATGGTTGTTCCACCTTTCATTGGTGGGGAAAGACCCGCACCGGGCGGTGCGGGAGCTTGTCGGCACGTCAGCGCCGGTCAGAAGTTCTCAGCGAACGGGGTCCGGCCACATCGCGGCTCGGAGCTTCCGAAGCGTCGCGGACTCCTCGACAGGCTTCAGGGCCTCCGGGTGGACGGTTCGCTCGGCGCTGCCCTGGTCGGCCGCGGGCTCGCCGCCCCAGGTCTCCCGCAAGCAGCTGCACTCGCCCTCGGCCCGGTGGCGGCGGCGCCGCACCCGTACGTCGGACAGGGCCGACTCATGCCGGTAGGTGCCGGTCTCGTCCGACACCCACGCGCGGGACGCCATGGTGTCCAGGCAGCGGCACGTGTTGCAGTCCCGGGCCTCGGCCACGGCGGATGAACCCGGCTCCCTCGCGGACTCCTCCGCCAGGACGGCCAGAACGGCAGGCTTCCCACCGCTCATCAGCGCTCCACCTCCCGGTCGGGGCAGGTCGTCCCGCCGCACTCGCATGGTGACCAGCCAGCCGGGATGCCGCGTACGACTACCGCACTGCCACCTCGGACACCCATGCGATCTAGGTACCCGGGGTCGTAGTCGTCGAGGGGGTTGCCGCCCCGCCGGGCCCGCGACCGCATCTCGGCGCGGAGCTCGGCGGCGGTATTCGTCAGGGCCATCAGTCGTGCCCCTGGTCGTCGTGGCGTGCGAGCTGACAGGACGCGCACCGCCAGACCCGCATATCTCGCACCGCCCCAGGCGGGGCCGGCACGGTCCGGGCCTCACCGCGGAACGGCGCGTCCGGGTTACCGCAGTCGCAGGGGGACTGATCCGGGCGCCTCATGAGCGAGCTCGACGGTGGAGTTGCCGATGGTCCTAACCCGGGCATGGGCTCCCCCCTGCGCTATCGTGAGTTTCCGCGCCGCTTCGCCGCGTTCCGATGGCTACATCGTCGACCTATCAAGGGGACATCAATAGGCCGCGAAGAGGACATCTACAGGCCATTGAGATGCCATCCATGCTCGGCGCATGCACGAGGAGTCCCCTGCGTGTCCCCTGAGCCGTACAGTTGAGTGACCATCAGATGGGGGACTCCCATGGCTCGACCGATCGGCAACGCCGCGCTGAAAGCGGCACGCCAGGCCGTTGGCCTCTCCAGCCAGCCAGCCTTCGCCGCTGCCCTCTCAACTGCCGCACGTCAGCTCGGCATGGGCGGAGTCGAGGTGAGCATCCGCCAGATCCGACGGTGGGAATCCGCCACGCCCGGCTGGCCACAGGACGACTACCAGCGACTCCTGGTCCACGTACTGCACCTTCCGGTCGAAGCGCTCGGGTTCACGCCCCCGTGGGGCCGATCAACCCCGACGAGCCCTGCCCTGCCGTCCCCAGTTGCCGCCGCACCCTATGCGGCACCAGCACTGCGAGCCCCACTGCCCCGGCCGGCCAGCACTACCGGCTCACAGCCTGCCACCATCGGCGCAGACTATGCAGTAGTCACCGAGGCACACCGACGCCTCTACTGGAGCGTCGCGCCAGCGACCCTGTACCAGGCCGTCTCTGGGCATACAGACCTCGGCACAGCTCTGCTCGCTGAGACCACCGGAGTTGCACGCCGGCTCCTGGCCGCCAGCCTCGCCGAGTCGCTGCTACTGGCCGGCCGCATCCAGTTCTTCGACCTGCGACAGCCGACCCAGGCCGAACCCACCTACCTCCGCGCGCTCCAGGCGGCCGGCGAAGCCGATGACTCGCTGCTCGGCGCCGCCGTGCTCGCCCACAGTGCGTTCATCCCCGGATGGGCCGGCCGCAGAGAGGACGCGACCGAGCGCATGGCGGCCGCCCGCACATACGCCCGCCGCGGTCCCGCGTCCGCCGAGTTGCTCGCCTGGCTGAACGCAGTCGAGGCAGAATGCCTCACCCTATGCGGAGACCAGCGCGGTGCCCTCGGACTACTGCGGCGCGCCGAGGACGTACTAGCCGCCGGCAACGAGCACGCCTCGCCGGACTGGTTCACCTGGTTCTCCCCCGTCCGCCTGCATGCGTTCCGCGGCAACACGGAGTTGGCGGCCGGACTGATCCCGCAAGCGCGGACGACGTTGGAGCAGACGCTCGCCGAACTCCCTGAGACCGACGGCAAGCAACGGGTCGTCGTGTTGGGCGACCTCGCCGCAGTGGAGGCTGCTGCCCGGCGGCCGGACGAGGCCTGCGCCCTCTTGGAGCAGGCCCTCGATCAGCTATCTACCACCTGGTACGCGACCGGTATGGAGCGGGTCCGGGAGGCTCGGCGGGCGCTCACTCCGTGGGAGGACCTACCAGCCGTCCAGCGCGTGGACGACCGCCTGTACTCCTGGAGCGCGACGCTCAGTTCCCTTCAGCGTTGAACTTCGCGATCAGCGCAGGGAGTTCAGCCAGCGAATCGATTCGGAACGTGGCCTGCTTGTTCGCAGGGTCGTGCTGCTGAATCCAGCCCCACGGGCCACGGCGGATGAGTGCCGTGCGCATCCCGGCTTCGGCGGCAGGCAGGATGTCGTTCTCGATGCGGTCGCCAACGTAGAGGATCTCGCCGGGCTCGGCAGGCGTCAGCGCAGCGACACGATCGAAGAAGAGCAGATCGGGCTTGCTCGCACCCCAGTCGTCCGAGGTGCCGATCAGATCCACGTCGCTGGAAAACAGCCCACGCAGGATCCTGCCGGCGCGCACCGTCTGATTACCGGCGATGGCCAGCCACAGACCGTCCGCACGAAGTTGCGCGAGCGCGGGTCGCACGTCGGGGTAAAGGTCCTCCTCGCCGAAGGTCTCCGGCTGGCCAGCCTGGGCGCGCTTCTCGCGCTCCTGGTACAGGTCGAACCCGGCCCTGAAGACCTGGAATGTCTCGCGGTAGTCCTTGCCCTGCGCGATGGTTGCGCCGAACTGGGCGACGAACGTGTGTCGGGGCACACCGAGCCAGTCGGCCCAGGTGCCGTATTCCCGAGTCTCATCCACCAGGCACTCGCCGACGTCGAACACCACAGCCTTGATCGTCATACGGGCAGCGTAGTGGAGGGCTCGCGAGCGGTTAATAGAACACATGCGCGGTAACGGCAGCTTGTACAGCCCGACCTGCCCCGCCGACGCCCGACCGCCCGACCCCGCCGGAATGGCCGGACCCGGCCAGAGCCCGAGCACGGACGCGTGGCGGATCGTGATCGTGCGCGTCGAGGGCGCTTGGCAGCCCGCTCTGCTCAGCCGGCAGCGGCGACCCCACACCGGCCGGGTGGCGCACGTCCACTGGCGGCAGACGCAGGATCCCGGCAACGGCTGGGCACAGCTCCACCACAACCCCTGGAGCGCCTCATGCGTCGTCACCTCCCGTGCCGGCTGCGTCAAGTACTGGTCGGTACGCCGGATCGCCGGCAGCACCTCACGCATCGCCCCGGCCCGTCCTGGTGCTCGGGTCCACGCCGGCGCCGCAGACCCCCGCACCCCACTCCTCCGCCCGGAGCCCCGCGGGGCACCCTGTCGCCCCCTGCCACTGGGGGAAGGCGCGACCCGGGCGCGTTCCTCCAACTCCCGGACTCCGTTGGAGCACGCCGATGAGCCGCTGTTCCATGACCCGCCACCCGGCTCCGGTGCGCATTCCACCGGGAATGCCGTTGCGTTTCCACGGAGTTCACTGGAATGTCGAGCAGCGCCCCTTGCCACCATGGCAAAAGTACGCGCACCTCCCGAGCTCCGGGAGACCAGCGGGCACTTGTCCGAAAAGTGGTCCAACTGCGGCCGGTTTGCCACTGAGCGGAGCGCCGGGACATGGACATCCTGTGATCTCAGTCGCACCTGGTGTCCATCTGTGCAGGTCAACGAGGTGACGCGTGGTCAACTCCGTTTGACCCGGACTACCATGAGGGCATCGACCGCGCGATTGCGCGGCCGTCTCCTCCTTTCGGCCGGCAGGCCGCCGGGCACCCCACTCCGGCGGAATTGCGGCACGGTGACCCGCCCTACGCGGACTCCCGTATGCCACCCGACCCCACCAGGGCCGCGCATTCGAACACGAGGACTGCCCACCCTGGCGTACCGCCGCGACCCGTCGGTGCGTCGGCAAGACTGGGGAGGTATTTTGAATCAGCAGTTCTCTGCCGTTCAGCAGAGCGACATCAACGAACTGTTAGCACTCTATCGACAGGTCTACGGCAGCGGCTACGCGCTGCCGATCGGCACTGATCCCGCCGTGATGGCACGGGAGATCGCCGACCCGAACACCACCTGGCTGGCGGCCCGGGAGCCGGGCAGCGGCCGGATCGTCGGGACGATCATCGGCACCCTCGATCCCCGCGAGCGGCTCGGCAAGCTCCAGGGGCTGGTGATCCATCCCGATGCCCGGGGCGCCGGTCTGGCACACCAGGCGGTGCGCCGGCTCGCCGAATCACTGCTGACGGGTGACGGCGTCCGGCCGCCCGCCGACTCGGTCTACGCCACCGCACGCACCAACTCGACCGCGCCGCAGCGCGTCTGCCTGAGCGCCGGTTTCCGCGCGCTGGGCATCTTCCCCAACCTGCGCAAGGCCGACGAGCACGAGACCATGGTGCTGCTGGCCAAGCACCGCCCGGGAGTCCTGACCCGGCGGCTGCCGGTGGAGCGGGTGCCTGCCGGCCTGGCCGATCTGGTCCGCGCGCTGCACCAGGCAGTCGGCCTGCCGGAGCAGCCGCTGCCCGTGATCGACCACGAGCCGCTGCCGGAGCGCCGGCGGCGGTCCGTGGACGTCGAGGTGGAGTTCGTCGACGCCCCGCGGTTCGTGGCCCGCCGCACCGCCGAGGTGCTGGCCGATCCGGAGCAGCGCTTCTACCCCTTCCACACGCCCAACGTGATGCTCTCCTCGGCGGACGGCGCCCACGAGGTCTACGCCCAGCTGAACCGCACCGACGGCTACTGCGCGCTGATCGGCACCGCCGGCGGTGGTTTCGCGACGCTGTCCCCCGTCTTCGAGGCCCTGATCGCCCGGCTGGCCGCGGGAGGCGCCTCGCACATCGAGGCGCTGCTGCCGCTTGACCGCTACGAGGACCTGCGGCTGCTGCTCGCGCACGGCTTCCTGCCCGCCGCCGCCTACCCGGCGATGCGCCGGCAGGACGAGGGGTTCCGCGACTACGTGGTGATGACGCGCAGCCTGCAGCCGCTGGACTTCCGCGGCCTGTCCATCGACGCGGCCTTCCAGCCGTTCACCGAGCAGTACATCGAGCTGTGGAAGCAGCAGTACCTCAACACGCACGAGGTGTTCCAGTGAGTGCAACCACCCCGGTGGACCTGGCGAGCCGCTACCTCGAACCGGTCCAGGTCCCCGACCCGGCCGCGCTCGGACACGTCCAGCAGCTCTTCGACGTGGCCGAGCCCTACCTCGCCGGCCCCGAACTCGACGAGCTCTTCGCCCGGGCGATGAACGAGTCGAACGCCTGGCACGCCGCCCGCTCGCCGTTCTTCGGCAGGCTCTGGGCGTCCAGCCCCGCCGCCGAGCGGCCACTGGAGTCGGCCGCCGACCTGGCCCGGCTGCCCTTCGTGCACGCCAACTTCTTCAAGGCGCACGAGGTGGTGTCGATACCCGAGCAGGACGTGACGATACGTCTGACCTCCTCGGGCACGACCGGGCAGAAGTCGCAGATGTTCTTCGACGACTGGACGCTGCGCAACGGGCAGCGGATCGTCGCCCGGATCTTCGACCGCTACGGCTGGCTCGGCGAGCAGGAGCCGGTCAACTACCTGCTGACGAACTACCAGCCGCGTCCGGGTCTGAACCTCGGTACCTCGTTCACCGACGAGTACCTGGCCCACTTCGCACCGGTCCGCTCGGCCGAGTACGCGCTGAAGCACACCGGCAGCGGCCATGAGTTCGACCCGTTCGGCTGCGTGCGCGCACTGCTGCGGTTCGCCGAGGAGGGCGCCCCGGTGCGCATCCTCGGGTTCCCCTCCTTCCTGTCCTTCACCCTCGACCGGATGCGCGAACTCGGCCTGCCGCCGATCGAGTTGCACCCGAAATCACTGGTGGTCTTCGGCGGCGGCTGGAAGGCCAACGCCGACCGCCAGGTGGCCAAGCCGGAGTTGTACCGGCGCATCCACGAGCAACTGGGCATTCCGGACGAGCGGATCAGGGACGGGTTCGGCGCGGTCGAGCACTCCGTGCTCTACATGGAGTGCGCCCACCACCACCTGCACGTGCCCACCTGGTCGCGCATGCTGGTGCGCGACGTGCGGACCCTGCGGCCGCTGGGCTACGGCGAACGCGGCTACGCCCAGTTCATCTCGCCCTACATCACCTCGGTGCCCGCCCAGTCCGTCCTGATGGCCGACCTGGTCTCGCAGCACGCGCCCGAGGAGTGCGGCTGCGGGCTGCCCACGCCCTGGTTCACCGTGCACGGGCGGGCCGCACTCAGCCGTAACCGCAGCTGCGCCATCGCCGCCGCCGAACTGCTCAAGGGGAAGTCGTGACCGCCGCACCGCAAACGCTCGCTGATGACCGGCCGCACTACTGGCAGGGCGAGTTCATCGACGATGCCGAGGCCGGCCGCCGCCTGGACGAGCTGGACGCCGACGTCCGCTCGGTCCTTGCCGAGCCGCGGCTCAGCCCGCTGACCGTCCTGGCCGCCTGCGACCTGCTGTCCGCCGCGCTGCGCGACCCGGCCAGTGCCCAGCGCAAACTGCTGGCCGAGGAGTTGGCCGCGGCCCGGGTCGACCGGACCGAGGCCGAGCGCACCCTGCGCGACATCGCCGGGGCGCTGGAACGCGAGGCGCTGGAGACCAAGCTGATGCGCGAGCTCGGCGGCACCGACCCCGGCCGCCTGGCCCGCTTCGACTTCCGCCGGGAGATCTTCGAGGGCTGGCTGCCGGTCGGCCTGCTGGTGCACGTCACGCCGGGCAACGCGCCCGCTGCCGGCGCGTTGAGCGTGATCGAGGGCCTGTTGGCCGGGAACGTCAACGCCGCCAAGACCAGTGGCGGGTCGCGCTTCACCCAGCAGCTGCTGGCCCAGCTCGCCGCACTCGACCCGAGCGGCGCGATCGCCCGCCGGGTGATCGTGCTGGCTTTCCCCTCCAGCCGCACCGACTGGCTGGAGCGGCTCTGCGCCCCCGCGGACGCGGTGGCCGCCTGGGGCGGCGAGGAGGCGCTGGCCGGAGTGGGCGAACTGGTGCCGGCCGGCTGCCGGCTGGTCGACTGGGGGCCGAAGCTCTCCTTCGCCTACCTCACCGAGGAGTGCTGGGCGGATCCGACCACGCTGCGCGGGATCGCCGCCGACATCTGCCGGCTCGACCAGCAGGCGTGCTCCAGCCCGCAGGTCGTCTACCTGGACACCGAGGACGAGGAGCAGGTGTTCGCCTTCGCCGAGCGCTTGGCCGCCGTGTTGGCCGATGCGGTGGGCCGACTCGACCTGCGCGAGCGTGCGCTGCTGGAGAGCGCCGAGATCAGCAACACCGTGCTGGTGGCCGGCCTGGAGGAGCACCTGGGGCTGACCCGGGTGCACTCCGACCCTGGCGGCAACTGGCACGTCCTCGCCGACCTGCGCAGCGCGCTGCGTGCCTCCCCGCTGCACCGCACCGTGTGGGTCAAGCCGCTGCCGCGCACCCGGATCGTGGAGGTGCTGCGCCCGATGCGCCGCTACCTGCAGACGGTGGGACTCGGCGCCGACCGGGCCGACACCGCCGTGCTGGCCGGCCTGGTGCTGACCGCCGGTGCCCAGCGCGTCACCGTCCCGGGCGGGATGCTGGACAGCTACAACGGCGAACCGCACGACGGCGTCTACGCGTTGCAGCGTTACAGCCGCCGGGTGGACGTCCAGCTCGACGAGCGGTTCCGCTCCGACGCCTGCCTCGACGACCTGGTGGGCGTGCGGGACCTGCCGGTCCCCCAGGTCCCGGTCACCGGCAAGGACGAGTTCGACCGGTTGCAGGGCGACGTGAGCCGGGCCGAGGTGTTCTTCCGCAGCGGTGGCAGCTCGGGCGCCCCCAAGCTCTCCGCCTTCGCCTGGGACGACTACCACGAGCACATGCGCTCGGGGGCTGAGGGCCTGCTGGCGGCGGGGTTCGACCCGCGCACCGACCGGTCGATGAACCTGTTCTTCGCCGGGCAGCTGGCCGGCGGTTTCCTCAGCTTCCACTCGGTGCTGGAGACCATGCAGGCCGTGCAGTTCCCGATGGCGGGGCAGGAGGACCATGCGATGGTCGCCCGTGCGATCGTCGACAACCGGGTGGACACCTTGTTCGGGATGCCGAACTACCTGCTGCAGGTCTTCACCGAGGGCGCGGCGACGCTGCGCGCCTACCGGGGCGTGCGGAAGGTCTTCTTCGGCGGCGAGCACTTCCCGCGGCGCCGGCAGGACTGGCTGCGCGAGGAGTTCGGCGTGGAGCTGATCCGCTCGGCGGCCTACGGAAGCGTGGACGCCGGACCGCTCGGCTACCAGTGCGCGCACGCCGGTGACCGGGTGCACCACCTGTTCAGCGGCGTGCAGACGCTGGAGATCCTGGACCGCGCCGAGGACCGCCCGGTGGCCCCGGGCGGGGCCGGCCGACTGGTCTTCACCGCCCACACCCGGCGCGGCCAGCGGCTGGACCGGTACGAGATCGGCGACCTCGGCCGCTGGGTCGAGGGCGACTGCCCGTGCGGGCGGCGCACCCCGCGGTTCGAACTGCTCGGCCGCTTCGGTGACGTCTTCCGGGCCGGCGGGCACTTCCTCAACTACCGCCGTTTCGTGGCGATCGCGGAGGAGGCCCTGGACCACGTGGGCCCGGTCCAGCTGGTGGTGGAGGAAGGCGCCGGGTCGGCCGTCACCACCCTGACCGTCCTACTGGGCGGCTTCGAGGCCGGTGACCGTGACGCCGCGCGGCCGGCGGAGGCGTACCTGGCCGAGTACCCGCAGCTGGCTGCCGACGTCGTCCGCGACCGCGTGGTCGAGCTGCGGGTCGAGGCGGCGCCGGTGGACGCCTTGGCCCGGACCGGCGCGAGCGGCAAGCTCCGCGAGGTGGTCGACCTGCGGGTCGGCTGACGTCCCCGTGCACCGGGGGTGACGGCGGCCGCCGTCACCCCCGGTGCCGCGGCCCGCGGTCAGCCGATCCGCTCGTCCAGCAGCCGGATCGCCTTGCCGCTGCGCGGATTGACGGCCAGGCCGGTCGGCCCGACCCACTCCACGGCCACCGGGTGGATCGCCCCGCGCGCCACCTGGTCGGCGAAGAGCGGCCTGCGCACGGCGAGTTGGCCGGTGATGGCAGCTTCCAGCGCGTCCCGGCCGGCGGCCTGCGGGGTGCTGTCGGCCAGCCGCAGGGTCATCTGGTCGCGCCCGTCGAAGTGGCGCACCACCACCTGGAGGCCGCCGATCCGGCCGTCGGTGTCGGTGTCGGCCACCAGGGCCCGCAGGTCCTCCAGGAAGATGCTCACCGGTCCGACGCGGGCGCCCTCCTCGGCGCGGCCCAACAGCCGGAAGGTGCGGCTGGGAAAGTCCACCCACTCGGCCAGGTCGCCCACCGGGTAGCGGATCACCGGCGTCAGCCGCCGCACCAGGTCGGTGGCCACCACCCGCCCGGGCCGCCCCGGCTCCTCGATCGGCTCGCCGGTGACCGGGTCCAGCAGCTCCACCACCTTTTCCGGGGTGAGTACTTGGTGCACCCGGCTGTCGGACTCTCCGGCCACGGGGGCAGCCAGCACCCCGGCGTCCACGCTCGCGTAACCGATCGATCGGACCGTGATGTTGGGGAACGCCTGCTTGATCAAGGGCAGTTGGTCATCGTGGAACGCCTCGCCGCTGAACAGCGCCAACCGGATCAGCGGCATGCTGCCCACCGTGTCCACCACTTCGCTCGCCAGCCGGGAGAGCGAGGTCGGCAGCGCGGCGATCACGGTGGCGGAGAAGTCCCGCATCGTCGCCACCACCTGGTCCGGCGCGGCCGCCCCACCGATCGGCAACTGCACGGTCGGCACCTGGGCTTCCTGGAACAGGTTGAGCGTGAAGACGAAGCTGGAGTACAACTCCCCGGCATAGAACAGGTTCGCCACCCGGTCCCCGGGCCGCACCCCGGCCGCGGGCAGTCCGGCGCTGAACCGCCGTGCCATCGCCCGCCACTCGGACCGCGTGTAGAACGAGATCCGCGGCATCCCGGTGGTGCCGCCGGTCTTGAACACGATGCCGTCGGTGTGCGGGCCGGTCAGCAGCTTGCTGTCCGCGACGGTGTGGGCCTGCCAGAAGGCCGTGTGGTCGATGAGCGGGACGGAGGCCAGGTCGGCGACGTCCGCGGGGAGGTGTGCGTAGAGGTCACGGTAGAAGGGCGAGTGGGCGCGGGCGAAGGCTATGAGGTCCGCGGGGGTGCTCGCGTGAGCGTCGGTCATGGGTGTCACTTCCGCCGAAATGTGTCAGGACGGTGGTCCTGCTGTGATTCACCCTAGGACAGTCGACGACCGTTTGATCACGGAGTCCTGACGCTCAGTCGGGTCCCACGGAACCCCGGCCCGCGCCCGTGCTCCTCAGCTGACCGGCCGCTCCCAGGTCGCCCGCCAGGTGGCCGGCAGGTGGCCGGGCCGACGATGCCGTCCACGGTCAGCGGCCAGCCGCGGTTGGTGCCGTCCTGCTGGAACTGCCGGCAGACGCTCGCCGACCCGGGGCCGTGGCGGCGCGGCCGGCGGACGCCGCCGCGGTGGGCGGCCGGTATGGTGCGCGGGTGCGATTGATCAGTTCGGGGTTGCGGGTGGTGGTTCTGGCCGTGGTCGACGGCGAGGGGTTGGGACCCGCTCTGGTGGTGCTCGCGGTGTCCGTGGTGGCGACTGTCGGGTTGGGCGTGCTGCGGTCCCGAGGCCGGTGACGGGCGTCAGGCGGTGGTCGTCGTGCCCGTTCGCGGGCACCGGCCCGCTTCTTGAGCCGGCACCGGCCGCGCCCGCACCGCCCCGCCCGTCAGCTGACCGGCCGCTCCCAGGTCGCCCGCCAGGTCGCCTGGCCGACGATGCCGTCCACGGTCAGCGGCCAACCGTGGTTGGTGCTGTCCTGCTGGAACTGCCGGCAGATGCTCGCCGACGCGGGGCCGTACCAGCCGTCCACGGTGATCTGCCAGCCGCGGTCGTGCATCTGCTGCTGCCAGGTGCGGATGTTGCCGTCGTGCATCTCGTTCGCCTGGAGCTGGAAGTCGTAACCGGGCCACGGCGGGGCGGCCGACCCGAAGCTCTGGGCCCAGGAGCGCAGTTCGGCGGTGCTGCCGAGGTGGCAGAAGTCCTGGTCGACACCGCCGCCGCTGCTGTACTGGTGGAACAGCCAGTTCGCGTTGACACCCGGCTGCCCGGCCGGCCGGCCTTCGGTGGCGATCCACAGGAAGTCCTGGAAGTAGCCGGTGGTGTCGACGTTGTTCCAGTAGTCGGCGTTGCAGTACATGCCGACCGGCTGGTGCGGGGCCGAGGTCTTCAAGTGCCGCAGGAAGGCCTCCTTGTACGCCAGTTGGTCCGGGTGCGAGACACCCGAGTTGGCCGTGTCGTAGCCCTCCCAGTCCAGGCAGAGCAGCTCGCCGGCGGCCGGCTGCGCGACCGAGAGGAAGTGGTCCGCCTCCGTCTGCGCCGAGTTCCGCATGTCCGGGTAGTGGTAGTAGCCGACCACCAGCCCGGCGTTGCGCGCCGCGTTGCGCTGGCCGGCCCACCCCGGGTTGGTGTACGTCAGGCCCTCGGTGACCTTGATGAACGCGAAGCTGAGTCCCGTGGTGTCCGGGTTGGCCGACTGGTAGGACGCCCAGTCCTGTCCGAAGATGCCCATCAGGAGTCCTCTTTCGTGAGGGTGGCGAGGAGGGCCGGAGCGTGCGGCGTGAAGGCGTTCCCGACCCTCTGCCCGCCGGACACCCACGTTCTGACCGGCCACCACCAGGGGCAAACTCCACCCGCCCACATTGGTCCGACGATCAGCGTTGTCCCAGCCAGGAGGCGATGATCCGGTAGTCAAAGTCGGCCAGGCCGACTTCCGGATCCACCCGGTGCAACAGCGCACGACCGGGATGATGCGCCGCCACCCACACCCGGTCGGCGTCGCTGATCTCGTCGTCCACCCACGCGAACGGCCGTCCGGTGGCCCAGGACACCAGGGCCACCGTCTTCCAGTGCGCCCCCGGAACCGCCGGCAGGCCGTCCGGCCACTCCACGACGGGCAGCACCGGCAGGCCGAGCAGTGGAGCCAGGCACTCGTTCGCCTCCCCCTGCCACGTGGTAGCCCACACCAACTCGCAGGGCAGCGCGGACAGCCGGGGCCCGTGCGCCGGGTCCAGCCGGGCCAGCAACGGGTGCCCGATGGCAGCCGCGACCCTGGCGGAATCCGGGTGGCTCGGATACGCCCGGGAGTCACCCCCGAACGGGATCAGAGGGCCGTCGACGTCGAGGAAGAGCAGCGGGCGCTGCGCCGAGCCGGTCACGCCCGTTACGCTGCCAGTGGATCGGTCGGGGCGTCAATGCAGTTCAGCGGTAGGGGGAGCGATGACACTGGGAGCAGTCGCGGTCACCGGTGCGGCGGGGACGATCGGGCGGGTGATCCGCACGGCACTGCGCGGAAGGGCAACGCGGCTGGTGCTGCTCGACCGCGTTCCGCTCCTTGCCGAGCACGCGGACGAGACGGTGCACACCGTCGACCTGCGCGACGCGGCCGCCGTGGAGTCAGCGCTCGCGGGAGTCGACGCCGTCCTCCACCTGGGCGGCATCCCCGACGAGGCCCCGCTGCCCGACCTGTTGGACGCCAACGTGCTCGGCACCCACAACGTCCTCGAGGCCGCCCGCCGCTGCGGGATCCGCCGGGTGGTGCTGGCCAGCAGCAACCGGGTCACGGGCTTCTACGCCACCGGTCACCGCACCGGCCCGGCGGAACCGGTGCGTCCGGACGGACTGTACGGGGTGAGCAAGGTGGCGGTGGAGGCGCTGGGGCGGCTCTACGCGGACAAGTTCGGGCTGTCCGTCATCTGTCTGCGGATCGGCAGCTTCGAACCGGCCCCCAGCGAACCTCGCCACCTGGCCACCTGGTTGAGCCCTCGCGACGCGATCGGGTTCGTCGAGGCCGCGCTGACCGCCCCGGCGTCGACCCGGTTCGCCACCGCCTACGCCGTCTCCGCCAACTCCCGCCGCTTCTGGGAACTCCCCACCCCCGATGTCCTCGCCTACACCCCCGTCGACGACGCCGAGGCCCACGCAGCCGACATCCCGGGCGCCACCACTCCGCCCGATCCCGACTCCCCCCAGGCCGGCCCCTACGCGGAGCCGGAGTTCACCCTCCGCCACCTCCGTCCCTGACCCAGGAGTCAGGACTCAGAGCGACTGCTCGATCCGCTCGAAGATGTCGCTGTCCGTCTCCCGCTGCCACTGCGGCAGTTCGTCCCAGTCCGCCACATAGCTCGCCTTCGGGCTGTCAAAATGCTTGAAGATCTGGGCGATCCAGCACAGCGCGACGAAACGCCCCTTCTGCTCCCGGGAGAGCTTCGCGGTGCTGCCGCCCGAGACGCGGACGAAGTCGGCAACCTGTTGGTACACCGCCCCGGCAGCCTGCCGCTCCCACTCCGGAGTCTGCGCCCACGCAGCCACATAACCGGCCTTCGGCTCGCCAGGAAAGTACTTCTTCACCCCGGCCACCCACGCCTCACGGAAGAACTCGCCTGGCTCCAACGCGGTCGTCTCGCTCATGATGCTCCTCGGTAAGTGATCTGCTCGGTGAGATTCGAGATTCGTGGGTCCGACATGAGCGGCGCAAGGGTGCCACGCAGCCCTTCCAGTCTGCGCGCGATGTAGCCGGAGCGGGTTCGCTCCGCCAAGGCGAGCGCGGCTGAACCGTAGTGCACCACGCCGTCCACATCGCGATGACGAGCTCCCAGCTCCGCCAGATCCGCGAGTACCGCGCCTTGCCGCCGAGCAGACAGGCCTTGGCGAACGGCCGTCGACAGGTACCGCTCCGCCACGTCAGTCTGCCCAAGGGCCAGGTGACACAGCCCCCGCTGTTCAGCAAGTCGGGAGCCATCGAATCGCAACCACCCGCCGTTATGGACCTCACCGACCAAGTCGTGAACGCGCTCGGCGTGGTCGAGCGCCCTTGTGCACGCATCCACATCTCCGAGGCCTGCGTACGCCTCCGCCTGAACCGACGCCACCCAGTAGCGTGTGGAGAGCTGCGGATCGCCCCGAGCTGCGACCCGGGCAGCAGCCCCCAACAGGGGAAGCGCGGTGGCCGGCCGCCGACCGTAGAGGTGGGTGAAGGCCTGACGGGTGAGCGAGCAGGCCCACAAGTCGTGGGCCTTGACCTCTCGTGCGGCAGAAGCAGCGAGTGTGTAGCACTGCGCCGCATCCGCGTACCTATTCATGTCGAAGAGGATCTCTCCAGCCAACTGGTACAGATCCGCGACCTGCTGGCACAAGAAGGCCTGCTCAGCTTCTGTGTTCGGCCCGGTCAGCCCATCCGCCAGTCGAGAGATCCGTTGCCGCACGAGCGTCATCGCGTCCCGCTTCGACCCGGCCGATCGGAATTGCTGCCAGAGGAACTGCCCCGCATCGGACGACGTTTCCGGGCGGGATCCGGCCGAGGCTGCAAGTTCGGAAGGAACAGAGATCACAGCGCCGGTGGCGGCGATGAGGGCCAGAACTTCTCGTCGGAGCATGTCGTCAGTGTCACCGTCTACGGAGAGGGAGAGGTGCTGTTCCGGCGCGACGGTGCTCTCCGAAGTGACTGCCAGGACTGTGTCCAGCTCCTCGGGGGTCAGCTCAAGCAGCCGAGCCATTTTGGGCCGCTGGTGGGGATGCGGAGTGGCCCTGCCTGCCTCCCATCGCACAACCGTTGAGGTAGCGACTCCGCATCCATCTGCGAAGCCTTCCTGACTGTAGCCCAGCGCGATGCGCCGTTCCGCTAGTCGGTCACGCCTCGACGCCATGCTGCCTCCGTCCGGGGATGCGAAAGCCCAGGCCAAGACCGGAATGCGCTGGAAATGCCCGAGATGCGCTCCAACTCTGCTCTGGGCCACGGTAACTGATTGTTGTTCACTGGTCACTGCGAAGCCCCGAAGGAGTGAGTCCGAAGTCCGACCCACGGCCTTCAGGGCGGCTTCCCATGGCGATCCGTCGCCTCGCCCAACTCGTTCCGTCGTCCGGAGTCCCTGGTGCACAGTGCCGATTCCATCCGCCCACCGCGTCCCTGGTCCAAGAACGGCGCCGCGCCTCCAGGGGATCCTCGCAAGTTCCCGTTCTTCCCGCGCCGCCTGGTGCCCCAGCCGGCGGCCGCCGCCATGCACCGGATGCTCCTGGAGGAACGTCCCAATGCCGACGGGCGGTGCCACCGCTGCGACACGATGTGGCCTTGCACTGTGATCTTCAGGGCCCGGTCTGGGAGCGGCGAGTGACTGGGCGGCCCGGGACGCTGTCGTGTGATCCGGACGCCCTGACGCCTCCTACGGCCCTGGCCGCAGCACCTGCTGCGGACCACACCCGCGTTCAGCTGCCCTACGAGCCGCAGTCCGCCCGTGCCGCTCGCCACCTTGTGCGATCCGCGCTGCGTCAATGGGGCTTGGCCGACCTGCTTGATTCGGCTGAATTGATCGTCAGCGAGCTGGTTGGCAACGCGGTCAAGACCGGCTGCCGGCAACACATGACGGTCGCCATCCATCGCACCGCCGAGGCCAGCGTCAGGATCTCGGTCCGCGACGGTTCGCGAGCGATGCCCGTCCTCATCCAGGACCGCAGCCGCGACGACGCTGAAGGCGGCCGCGGGCTTGCTTTGGTCAACCATCTCACCCACGGCCACTGGGCCGCCGAGCTGCTGCCCCTCGGCAAGGTCATCCACGCCGACCTCAGCAGCTTCGGCCACCTACAGGGCTGATCACTGCCAACGCGTCGGTACCTGTCACCCTGGCGCCCCCTTGTCACCACCCGGCGCTCCGGGCGGAGCACCTCCGGCCACAGGCTTGCCAGTCCGACTGCCTGTTCCAGCACCACCGACATGAACCACGAACACTCCGAGAGGACCCCCGTCGTGACCCTCACCCTTCACAGCCCCGGCACCACACGCACCCGGGACCCCCGTGAGCTGCTGAACGCCGTGCAGCCGCGCATCCAGCACCTGAGCGTCAACATCCTCGACTCCGGTATGACCATCTGGGATCGCGAGGTCGCGCTGTTGCTCCGCGACGAGGTCATGGTCCAGGACCTCGCCGAGCGGATCCTCGGCAACGCCGTGATGTATGTGATCGCGTCCATGGAACACCCCGACGTCCACCTGGGCGTGGGCAAGGTCGTCGACATCGGCGTGCACCAGGTCATCCTCGACACCCCCGTCTACTTCGCCCTCTGCGAGCTCTACAACGGCGGTATCTACAAGCACCACGCTCCGTTCATCCAGCGCCGCAACGATGGCACCGTCATCAGCACCGCCGAGTTCCTGCGCTCGATCGGATTCGATCCCGATGAGGAGCTCTGGGCCCGCGATGGGGCCAATTGCTCCCCGTGCGACAGCAAGGTCCCCGACAGCCACTGACGGCTGACGGGCCGTTCTAAGGTGGGGGCTCCGCCGGTGCACCACGGCGGGGTCCCTCCCGTTCCGGCCAAACCAAGTGAGGACGTCCCGATGCCGATCGCCCCGCATGACCTGGACCACGAACGGCAGCTCTGGGACGCCTACGCCGAGTCGGTGTTCAAGGCTTGCCTGGAACCGGCATTCCGCTGGACGCAGTACCACGACCACCCTGGCGCCCCTGGTCCGGAACTGCTGGGCGGCCCCGGGACGGCGCTGGAGATCGGCTGCGGCACCGGCCGCGCCCTGGCCTACCTGACGCAACAGGGCGTCAAGGGCACCGGCGTCGACCTCTCCCCGGTGATGGTCGAACGCGCCGCCGCGCAGTGGGAGCCGCTGGGCGTGGAGTTCGTCCAGGCGGACGTTCTCGGCTACCTGAACAGCATCGGACAGCGGTTCGATGCCGTGTACTCCGTCTTCGGCGCGGCCTGGTTCACTGCCCCTGAGCGGCTTTTCCCCCTGGTCGCCGCTCATTTGAACCCGGGCGGCGTCTTCGCCTTCTCGCAGCCGCCGGCGATCCCCGGAGCGTACGGGCCGCAGGGCATGTACAAGGGCGGTTTCGCCGGACCGGCAATGTACACCTACCGCTACAGCTACGAGCCGCAGGACTGGGCGCGGTTCCTCGCCGAGGCCGGCTTCGTCCACGTGGACGTGAGCGTGCTCCACGCCCCCACCCCGGGACACATCGGCACGCTGATCGGTCGTGCCGTGCGCCCGTAGCGCCAGGCACGCGACAGAGCGCCGGGCGCTACGCGGCACCCAGCCGCCCGGCCCAGCGGCTGGTCCTCCGGGTCACCTGCAGGGTCGCCGGGTGTCAGCGCTCGCTGTCGAGTTGGGTCATGGCGGGGGCCGGGTAGCGGTCGCCGCGGACCGATCCGGGGGGCAGCAGGCGCTCGATCCGGGCCAGGTCCTCGGCGTCGAGCCGGAGTTGGGCGCTGCCGAGGAGGCTCTCAACCTGCTGGAGCCGCCGGGCTCCGACGACCGGGACGATGTCCTCGCCCTGCGCCGCGACCCAGGCGATCGCGAGCTGCGCCAGCGTGGCCCCGTGCGCGTCCGCGATCTCCCGCAGGGGGGCCACCAGGGACTGGTTGTACTCGCGGTTGCCGTCCTGGAACCGCGGGAAGTGCGACAGCCCGCCCCCGGCGGTCCCGCTGCCGCCGATCAGTCCCTTGGACAGGACGCCGTACGCGGTGATGCCGATGCCCAGTTCGCGGCAGGTCTGCAGGATCCGGTTGCCCTCGATGCCCCGGCTGAGCAGGGAGTACTCGATCTGGAGGTCGCTGATCGGGGCGACGGCGGCCGCCCGGCGGATGGTGTCGGCGCTGACCTCGCTGAGCCCGATGTGGCGCACGTAGCCCTTCTGCTGCAGCTCGGCGACGGCCCCGACGGTCTCCTCGATCGGCACCGCGGGATCGAGTCGGGCCGGCCGGTAGACGTCGACGTAGTCGGTGCCCAACCGCCGCAGCGAGTACGCCAGCGAGGACTGGACCGCCGCCGGACGCGCGTCGAAGCCGACCGGCATCCCCTCCAGCGTGACCAGCGCGCCGAACTTCACCGAGAGCACGACGTCCTCGCGCCTGCGGTCGCGCAGCGCCCGGCTGATCAGCATCTCGTTGTGGCCGGCGCCGTAGAAGTCGGCGGTGTCGAGGAGGGTGCCGCCGCCGTCGAGGTAGGCGCGGATGACGCGGACGCTCTCGTCGTCGTCGGTGGCGCCGTAGACGCCGGACAGGCCCATGCAGCCCAGCCCGGGTGAGGTGACGGCGGGGCCGGTGCGGCCCAGGGTGCGGATGTCGGGGTTCGTCATGGCACCAGACTGCCCGGTTCCGGCGCCCGGTGGCAGGACCGGCGCATCCGGGGAGCGGCAGTCCCTGGGTGAGCCGGTCGCCGGTCGCCGGCTGGCGGCACTCGCCGCGGTCGCACCTCGCCAACTGCCGGCACGTCACCAACTGGATGCCCGTCGAACCCCCGTGGCAGTATCAGCGGGTGCAGATCAAGATGCTGGGGCCATTGGAGATTCGCACGGACGACGGGGGGCTGACCGACGTGCCGGGCGCGCGGTTGCGCGGGCTGCTGGTGGCGCTGGCGCTCAGGCCGGGCCGCGTGGTGCCGAAGTCGGCGCTGGTCGACTGGATCTGGGGGGAGCACCCGCCGGCCGATGCGACGAACGCGCTGCAGCGCCTGGTCTCCCGACTGCGCAAGGTGCTGCCGGACGGGGTGGTCGATGGCCGGCCGGACGGCTACCGGTTGGCGGTGGCGCCCGATGCCGTCGACGCCGTGCGGTTCGAGCGCCTCGTCGGCGCCGCTCAGGCCGGTGCCGAGGACGGTTCGGAGCGGGTGCGGCTGCTGCGCGAGGCGCTGGGGCTGTGGCGCGGTGCGGCCATGCAGGACGTCGGTCTGCAGGAGAGCGAGGCGTTGGACGCGGCGGTGGTCCGGCTCGAAGGGCTGCGGCTGACCGCCAGGGAGGAGCGGTTCGACGCGGAGGTCGCCCTCGGGGGCGGTGCGGAGCTGGTCACCGAACTGACCGACCTGGTGGCCGCCTACCCGGTGCGCGAGCGGCTGGTCGCCGCGCTGATGCGCGCCCTGGTCGCGGCCGGCCGCGACAGCGAGGCGCTGCAGGTGTACCAGCGCGCCCGGGAGGCCCTGGCCGACGAGCTGGGCGCCGATCCCTCGCCGGAGCTGTCCGCGCTGCACGTCGCCCTGCTGCGCGGCGAGTTGGGGCGGCGCGAGGAGAGCCCCAGGACCAATCTGCGGGCCGAGCTGACCAGCTTCGTCGGCAAGGACGCCGACGTCGCCGCCGTCCGCGAGCTCATCGCCGGGCACCGGCTCACCACCCTGGTCGGGCCGGGCGGCTCGGGCAAGACCCGGTTGGCCACCGAGACCGCGCGCGCGATGCTCGGCGAGCTGCCGGACGGGGCCTGGCTGGTGGAGCTCGCCGCCACCGGCGCGGACGCCGACGTGGCGCAGCCGGCGCTGGCCGCTCTCGGCCTGCGGGACGCCCTGCTCGGTGACGCCCCGAACGCGGAGCTGACGGGCCGTCTGATCGCCGCGATCCGCGAGCGGGAGGCGCTGCTGGTCCTGGACAACTGCGAGCACCTGATCGAGTCGGCGGCGGTCTTCGCCCACCGGGTGCTCGGGGAGTGCCGGCGGCTGCGGATCCTGGCGACCAGCCGGGAACCGCTCGGCATCACCGGCGAGGCGCTGTGGCTGGTCGAGCCGCTGGCCCTGCCCGACGCGTACGCCGACGCCACCGCGCTGGAGTCCTCCCCCGCCGTCCGACTGCTGCGCGACCGGGCGAGCGCCGTGCGCAAGGACCTCGCGGTCGACGCCGGCACGCTGGAGACGATGGCGCGCGTCTGCCGCGCCCTGGACGGGATGCCGCTGGCGATCGAACTGGCCGCGGCCCGGCTCCGCACCATGTCCGTCGACCAGCTCGCCAACCGGCTCGACGACCGGTTCCGCCTGCTGACCTCCGGCAGCCGCACCGCGCTGCCCCGGCACAAGACGCTGCGTGCGGTGGTCGACTGGAGCTGGGAGCTGCTCACCGACGCCGAACGGGCGGTGCTGCGCAGGCTCTCGGTGTTCGCGGGCGGGGCGGGCCTGGAGGCCGCCGAGCGGGTCTGCGCGGGCGACGGCGTGGAGCCGGAGGAGGTGCTGGAGCTGCTCACCTCGCTGGTCGAGAAGTCGCTGCTGCTCGCGGCGGACGACGCAGCACCGCGCTACCGGATGATCGGCACCATCAAGGAGTACGCCGGCCGGCGGCTCGCGGAGGCGGGGGAGGCGGAGGCGGCTCGCCAGGCGCACCTCGCCCACTTCACCGAGCTCGCCGAGACCGCGGAGCCGCACCTGCGCCGGGCCGATCAGTTGGAGTGGCTGGCCGTGCTGGCGGCCGAGCACGACAACCTCGGTGCCGCGATGCGGGGCGCGCTGGCGGCCGGCGGGGCGCAGGCGGCGATGCGGCTCGCGGCGGGCTGCGGCTGGTACTGGTGGCTCGGCGGGCACCGGGCCGAGGGCCTGGAGCTGCTCACCGCGGCCACCGGGCTGCCCGGTGAGGTGACCGATGAGGTCCGGGCCACGGTGTACGGCCTGATCGTGATGTTCGGCAGCGCCGGGCGGGGCGACCAGTACCAGGTCGCGGAGTGGATCCAGCAGGCGTACCGGTTCAGCCGGAACAGTCGGGGCCGCCACCCGGCGATGAGGCTCGTCGTCCCGCTGGAGCGGATGCTCCAGGCCCCCGACGCGGGGCCGTCCGCCTTCGAACCGCTGCTGGACGACGAGGATCCCTGGGTGCGCGCACTGGCCCGGCTGCAGATGGGGAAGATGCGGATCCTCCTCGGTGAGGCGGGGCGCGAGGCGGACGCCCACCTGGAGGCGGCGCTCGCCGAATTCCGGGCGATCGGCGAACGGTTCGGCATCTCGTTCGCCCTGACGGAACTGGCGGACCGGATCACCGTGCGCGGTGAGTTGGCCCAGGCGTGCGAGCTGTACGAGCAGGCGGTCGCGGTGGTCACCGAGGTCGGTGCCACCGAGGACGTCATCCGGATGCGGTCGCGGCAGGCGCAGCTGTACTGGCTGCTGGGCGACGAGGACGCCGGCGCGGCCGCCATCGCCGAGGCGCAGCGGTACGCGGAGCGGGTCGCCTGGCCGAACGCGCTGGCCGAGCTGGCCCTCGCGCGGGCGGAACTCGCCCGCTGGGGCGGTGACGCCGACCAGGCGCGTCGGCAACTCGGGGTAGCCACGGCCCTGTTGGGCGACGAGGCGGAGGGGGTGCACGTCCGCGCGCTTCGGCACCTGCTGCTCGGCTACCTCGCCGATGACCTCGACGAGGCGCGGGCGCACCGCGCGGCTGCCTGCGAGGCGGCGGCGGAGGCGGGCTATGCGCCGCTGATCGCGGAGGCGATCGTCGGGGTCGCGGACCTGGCGGTGCGCCGCGACCAGTACGCGCAGGCCGCGCGGCTGCTCGCGGCGAGCGTCGGCGTGCGCGGTCTGCCGGACCGCTCCCACCCGGACGTGGCTCGGATCACGCGGACCGCACGCCGCCGCCTCGGCGACGCGAAGTTCGCCGAGGCGGCCCGGGAGGGGGAGCGGACCAGCTGGTCCGAGCTGGTCGCGGTCACGCTCGCTTCCTGAACGTGGCCACCGCCCACAGGTAGCCGGCGATCGTGAGCCCGACGCACCAGGCGAGGGCGGTGAGCGCGGTGCCGGTCTGCGGGTGGCCGGTGAGCAGGCCGCGCAGCGTCTCGATGATCGGGGTGAACGGCTGGTACTGCGCGAACTGCCGGATGCCGGGGCCCATCGTGTCGGCGGGAACGAACGCGCTGCTCAGGAAGGGCAGCATGATCAGCGGCACGGTGGCCATGCCCGCCGACTCCACGGTCTTCGCGCCCAGGCCCATGGCGACGGTGAGCCAGCTGGTGGCGAAGGCCAGCAGCAGCATGATGCCGATCGCGGCGAGCCACTGGAGCGGGCTCGCGTGCGGGCGGAACCCCATCGCGAAGCCGACGCCGATGATGGCCGCGTCGGCGATCAGGCTGCGCAGCGTCGTGGAGACGACGTGACCGGCCAGCACGGCACCGTGCGGGACGTCCATGGCCTTGAACCGGTTGATGATGCCCTTCGTCATGTCGCCGTTGACGGCCGCCGCGGTCGGGCCCAGGCCGTAGGTGATGGCCATGACGAGCAGCCCCGGCACCGCGTAGTCGATGTACTTGCCCTGGACCTTGAAGGCGCCGCCGAAGACGTAGACGAACATCAGCATCATCACGAGGGGGAACAGGACCGCCTGGAACACCGTGACCAGGTTCCGGAGCGTGTGCTTGAGGTTGCGGCGCATCATGATCGCCGAGTCGCCGAACGAGGTGGTGAGAGTGCTCATCGTGCGATCGCCTCCGTGGTGGTCTGACCGGTCAGGGCAAAGAAGACGTCGTCGAGGTCCGGCGTGTGCACGGAGAACTCCTCGGCGTTGATCAGGTGTTCGTCGAGCAGGTCGAGCAGGGCCCGCAGCGACCTGGGTCCGCCGTCGCCGGGCACCCGCAGGGTCAGCTCCTGGTCGTCCCGGGTGGCGCCGGTCAGCACCCGCGCAGCCTGGTCGAGTTCGAAGAGGTCGGCGAAGCGGAGCCGGACGTGGCTGCCGGGGACTTGGCGCTTGAGCTCCTCGGGCGTGCCCTGGGCGACGAGGTGGCCCTGGTCCAGGACCGCGATCCGGTCGGCGAGCTGGTCCGCCTCCTCCAGGTACTGGGTGGTGAGGAAGATGGTGGTGCCCTCGGCGACCAGCTCGCGGACGATCTGCCACATGGTGCGCCTGCTGCGCGGGTCCAGGCCCGTGGTCGGCTCGTCCAGGAAGATGATCTGCGGATCGCCGACCAGCGTCATCGCCAGGTCCAGTTTGCGGCGCATGCCGCCGGAGTAGGTCGCCGCCATCTTGTCGGCGGACTCCACGAGGTCGAACCGCTCCAGCAGCCGCGTGACCAGCCGGTCGCCGGAGCGCACCCGCTTCAGGTCCGCCATCAGCCGCAGGTTCTCCCGGCCCGTCAGCAGCTCGTCCACCGCCGCGAACTGACCGGTCACGCCGATGACCTTGCGCACCTGCCTGGTCGCGGTCGCCACGTCGTGACCGGCGATGCGCACCGTGCCGGCGTCCGCCTTCGTCAGGGTCGTCAGGACGTTCACCGTGGTGGTCTTGCCCGCGCCGTTCGGGCCGAGCATGGAGAAGACCGATCCGGCGGGGACCTCGAAGCCGATGCCGTCGAGCACGAGCTTGTTCCCGTGTGTCTTCCGCAGTCCGGAGACCGCGATCGCTGAACTCTTCATGCCGACCACTGTCCCGGCCGGGGCTGTCACCCGCCTGACACAGTGCTGACACGGCCCCTGACACGGCGGTCCGCCGCGTCATCCCTGGTCAGAACGGGGCTGTGCGAGCCGCTAGGGGCGGCTCGGGTCCGCTCGCCGGGCTCGCCCCCCCCGCCGGTGGTCCCCGGTCAGCCCGTGGTCTCGGCGTCGATCCAGCGCAGGTACCGGTCGCTGCCATGGGTGATGTCGGCGGCGATGACCTCCGGGACGTCGTAGCTGTGGTTCGCCTCGATCAGCGCCGCCAGCTCGGCGAACCGATGGGCCGGGAGCTTGTACAGCACCCGCCACTCCTGGTCCGCGCGGACTTCACCCTCCCAGCGGTAGACCGACGTGATGGGACCGTCGATCTGCGCGCAGGCCGCGACCCGCGCGTCGACCCCGGCGCGGGCGAGCTGCTCGGCCCGCTCGGCCGAGTCGGTGGTGGTCAGGACGGTGATGTTATGCGCTCATGCCTCTTCCAGGGCTCCTCGGTCCATGACGGACGGCTGCTTCGACTCCCGCCGTCTCTTCGGTGGTTCGGACGGCAGATGCGGGTTGCCGCCCGGCGCCGGCGGGTTGCGGGGCCCGGGCGGCGGGGGCGGCACGCCGGGCAGCTTGGTCGGGCTCCCGGAGGGCTCCTTCTGCGGGCTCATGGTCTGATCGTCCTCCTGCTGCGGATCGCCCGACCGGCCGGCCTCGGGGATCGTCGGCGGCGGATGCCGGAACGGCGGGCGCGGCCGCTGCGGCCGGCGGGTCGGCCCCCGCGAACCGCGCCGCCCGCCGGGCCAGGACGGACCGGCGGAAGCGGCTGACGGGGTCTTGCTCATGGCGCTCCATCCCCTTCTCCGTACGGCCGGCCGGACACCATGATGAGCCCGCCACGCCTTGCCCGGCCGACCGGTTGACGGATCGCCACCAGGCGCTCACCCCGCGTTCGAGCCGCTCCGGCGGCAGTGGGGCGGCTAGCTGGCGGGAACGTGCTCCGCCGCCACCTGCAGCGCCTCGACCGCCGCACGGATCGACGGGCGGCGGTCGGCGTCCGCGCGCCAGATCACGTAGACGTGTCGGCGGACGTGCTGCTTGAGCGGGACGGTGACCACGCCCGGCGGGATCGGCCGGCGCCCCAGCACCGGCGCGATGCACACCCCGAGCCCGGCCGCGACCAGTCCGAGCTGGGTGTGCGTCTCGGCGGCGCGGTGACCGATGACCGGCTCCACGCCCCGCGAGCGCAGCGTGAACAGCAGCCACTCGTGGCAGAACTCGCCCTCCCCCCAGGTGATCCACTCGTCGTCGCAGAAGTCGCCCAGGTCCACCTCGTCACGGCCGGCGAGCGGATGGTCCGCGTAGACGGCCACGTCGGCCGGGTCGTCCAGGAGCGGCGCCTTCACCAGGCCGTCGGGCAGCGGCATCGGCTTGTTGTACCAGTCGAGCACGACCGCGAGGTCCAGGTCGCCGCGGACGACACCGGCGATGCCCGCCTCCGGCTCCAACTCGCAGGAGCGGACCCGCAGCGCCGGGTGCCGGGCGCGCAACGCGGCCAGCGCGCTGGGGAGCAGGCCGCGGGCGGCCGTCGGGAACGCGGACAGGCGCAGCTCCCCGATGACCTGGCCGCGGTGCGCCTCCAGCTCCGACTCGGCCAGCTCCACCTGGGAGAGGATGCGCGCCGAGTGCTCGGCCAGCAGCCGCCCGGCATCGGTGAGCCGCACGCCCCGCCCGTTCTTGGCCAGCAGCTGCTGCCCCACCTCGCGCTCCAGCTTGGACATCTGCTGCGACACTGCCGACGTCGTGACGTGCAGCGCGTCCGCCGCACCGCTCACCGAGCCGTGCCGGGCGAGGGCATCGAGGGTGCGCAGCCGTTCGAGGTTCAACATGTCCGCTCCCGGTTCGCTTCGGCGCCACACAACAGGTAAGCAATACTACGAGGTACTGCGTGCGCATTCTCGCTTGTGCTACGAGATCGCCTCAAGCATGGTTGCCGGTATGAGCACCACCACCACCCGCCCCCAGGTCGAGGTCGCCGCAGGCCCCGACAGCCGTCCGCGCCTCGACTGGCGCCTGCGCTTCGGCCTGCTCTCGCTGATCTGGGGCTTCAGCTTCCTGCTCATCAAGCTCGGCACCGAGGGGTTCGCGCCCCTCCAGGTGGCGCTCGGGCGGCTGTTCTTCGGCACCGCCGTGCTGGCGGCCACCATGGCGGTGAAGCGCGAGCGGCTCCCGCGCGGCATCCGCACCTGGGCCCACCTCGCGGTCGCCGCGTTCCTGCTGAACGCGCTGCCGTTCTCCCTCTTCGCCTACTCGGAGCTGACGATCCCGTCCACGCTGGCGGGCATCTGCAACGCCGCCTCACCCCTGTGGGGCATGGCCCTGTCCCTGGTCGCCCTCTCCGAGGACCGGCCGACGCGGGTGCGGGTGGCCGGCCTCGGCCTGGGCTTCCTCGGCGTCCTGACCGTGCTCGGCGCCTGGCAGGGCTTCCACGGCCTGAACGCCACGGGCACGGCACTGGCGCTGCTGGCCTCGCTCAGCTACCCGGTCGGCTGGATCTACGTGCGCCGCACCCTGGCCGGCTCCAGCCACTCCCATCTCTGTCTGACCGGCACCCAGCTGCTCCTCGCCACCATCCAACTGGCCATCGTCACACCGCTGTTCACCACGATGCCCAGCCACTTCAGGCTGCTGCCACTGCTGGCCGTCGCCGCCCTCGGCACGCTCGGCACCGGCGTAGCCGTCCTCGTCCAGTACGGCCTGGTCGCCGAAGTCGGCCCGACGACCGGCCAGATGGTCACCTACTTCATCCCGGTCATCGCCGCCGTCGCGGGCGTCGCCATCCTGGGCGAATCCATGAGCTGGTCGACCCCGATCGGCGCGGTGATCGTCCTGGCGGGCGCGGCCCTGACCCAGGCGAGGCCGCGGGCCAAGGGCTAGCACCCGGCGACTCACTCCCCCAGCAAATCCAGCCGCCAGTCGTTGGAGGTGATCCAACGACCCTTCGGGTACTCGAACTTGACTGCTTCCACCAGCTCGAACCCGGCCTTGCGGCAGACCGCGTTCGACGCCGCGTGGTCGACGCTCGGAAAGGCGTGCAGACAGCGGTGCGTCCCCAAGGCGCGCGCCGCATCGGCGGCGGCGCGGGCAGCAGCGGCGGCGACACCCCGCCCCTGGAACTCGGGCAGCACCGACCAACCGGCCTCCCAGACCATCACCCCGTTCCATTCGTGCTCCCAGAAGCCGATCGATCCGGCGGTCTCCCCCGTTTCGGGCAGCACCACCCGGTAGATCCGCCCCCGCTCGCCGAGCGCGAGGTACCGCTGATGCCGGGCGACCAGCTGCTCCGCGGTCTCCGGACCGCCCAGGTGCTCGGTCATCTCGGGGGTGTTGTTGCGCTGGAGCAGCCAGAAGTCGCCTTCACTCCAGGGCTGGAGTTCGACACTGTGAACAGGTGCGTTGGACATGGCGGCACCCTACGGCGGGCCACTGACACACCCACGGGACGTCAGCTCCCCTGGCGGCAATGCATCGGCACCTCCTGCTCCTGGCGAGCGGTTCAGGACACCGGGCGCTGCCAGGTCGCGTTCCAGGTCTGCTCCCCCACGATGCCGTCCACCGTGAGCGGCCAGCCGTGGGCGGTGCTGTCCTGCTGGAACTGCTCGCAGATGCTCCGGCTCTCCGAGCCGTACCAGCCGTCCACGGTGATCGGCCAGCCGCGGTCCGCCATCCGCTGCTGCCAGTCGCGGACGTTGGCGTCGTTCAGCAACGGGTCCTGCAGCCGCAGGTACTCCCCCGGCCACGGCGGCGCGGCCGACCCGCCCGCGGAACCGCCACGAGAACCGCCGCCGGGCCGCGGAGCCCCGCGCTGGACCCATGCGTAGAGCGGGTCGCCCGGGCAGTCCGTCGGATAGCCGTCCCGATGCCCCTTGATCTCGGGCCCGGCACCGCCCTGCTGTTGCAGCCACTCGATGGCGTCGCGGATGCCGTTGAGCATGTCGTTGGTCGGCTGGGTCAGGCCGGAGTTGCCCACCATGCCGCAGACCGCGTAGTGGGCGACATTGAGCGGCTGGTTGCCGTTGGCCCCGGTCTCATGGTGCAGACCGCGCCCCTCGAAGACATATGCATGGGGACAAACCACGCAGTTGTATGCGATGTCGATCCAACCCTGGCTGGTGTCAGCCATGTGCGCCGCTTGGATGTCGCGCACCCTGCCCGCGCACCACTCGTGATGGCTCACCAGGTCCGCAGGCACCGGATCACCCTCGTAGTGGACCTTCACGCCTTGAGTGCTCGCGACATACGTCCAGGACTGCTTGGGCGGCCGGGCGCCCCATTCGGCACGGGTCACCAGTTTCATGGAAGCCTCCTCCCCTGACGGGCCACCAGGTTCCATCAGCAAGGTAAGCCGAACCGCCGACATCCCGAGCCTGCTTGCCGCAACGTTAAGCCGAACGGGTGCCGCCCTTTCGCAGGAAGTCGAAACGGGGGCCCGAAGCCCGGGCCGTAAGCTGGGCAGCCCCCACAGATCCACCCCCGAGGAGCCCCCACATGACCGCGCCACGTCTTCGGCGGCCCGCGAAACCGCGGGAGGAGGTGCTGGCCGTGGCCATGGCGGCGATCGCGGAGCACGGGCTGGCCAAGCTGACCATGGCGGGGCTGGGCAAGCAGGTCGGGATGAGCGCGGGGCACCTGCTGTACTACTTCGGCAGCAAGGACCAGTTGCTGCTGGAGACCTTGCGGTGGAGCGAGGAGCAGCTCGGCGAGCGGCGGCGGGCGGCGCTCGGGCGGCCCGGGGTGAGCGCCTGGGAGCGGTTCGGGGCGTACGCGGATCTGTACCTGGCGGACGGACCGGGGGATCCGCGGTGGATCCTGTGGGTCGAGGTGTGGGGACGGTCGCCCGGGAGCGCGGAGCTGCGCACCGGGCAGTTGGAGATCGAGGCGCCGTGGCAGGCCGATCTGGAGGCGCTGATCGAGGAGGGGGCGGCGGCCGGCGAGTTCCGGGGCGGGACGGCGGCGGAGCGGGCCGAGCAGGTGCGCGCGGTGCTGGACGGGTACTCGGTGCCGCTCGCGATCGGGCTGCCGGGCGTGGACCGGGAGCAGTCGCTGAGCCGGGTGCGGGCGGTGGCGGCGGCGCTCCTCGGTGCGGCGAACGGTAGTTGACCTGCGGTCAGTCGGTCCAGAGGGCCACGGCCGTGCGGTCGTCCGCGAAGCCCTTGGCGCGGACCTGGATCTGGCGCAGGAAGTCCACGGTGCCCGGCGGGTGGGGGTGCGACCAGTGGGTGGCCAGGAAGTGGCCCACTGCGGGCTCCTGGGCGACGGGATCGGCCAGGCCCGAGGAGCAGAGCAGCAGGATGTCCCCGGGGGCGGCCGGGACCAGGCGGAACCGGAACGGCCGGGCCTCGTGCGGCGGCGCGGGCGCCGCGTCTTCCTCCCCGGCAGGGCGGTGCAGCAGCCGGGCGGCGTAGGCGTCGATCCAGTGGCCGGAACGCAGCAGGTAGAGGCCGCCCGGGCCGAGGCCGAAGGCGGCTCGGTGGCCGGCCTCCGGGTCGAGGGGGATCAGCAGGCAGTGCAGCGCGCCGGCGGTGTCCGGGGCCGCGGTGCGCAGGCCGGCCGCGGCCCCGGCGGTGAGGCGCTGCAGGCCGTAGCGGAGCCGGTCGCGGGCGCCGGCGCGCAGGTCGGCGGCGAGTTCGGCGCGGCTGCGTCCGATCGCCCCGGCGAGGTGGGTGACGGCCTCCTGCACGGCCCGGGAGGCCGCGGCGGCGCCGGGGCAGGGGTCGGGTTCGGCACCGGCCGGCGGCGCGGTGCGCGGGTCGACGGCCGCCGGCGGGCGGGCCCGGCTGCCGAGGACGGCGAGCAGCAGGCCGTCGGGGCCGTCGCCGAACCGGGTGAGCAGCAGTGCGTCGGTGCGGGGTTCGCCCCGGTAGCGGGCGGAGTCGCCGCGGATCGAGGCCGCGCGCACGGTGAGTCCCGGGTACTGGGCGCCGTCCAGGGCGGTGTCCGGGACGACGGCGGTCAGCTGCTCGGGGGCGGCGGGCAGCAGGGTGGGTTCCGGGCTGTAGGTGGGCGGGCGGGAACCGACGTGCGGGGCGGTGGCGGGCGGCTCGGGTGCCGGGGGCCGGGCGGGCGGCTCGGGTGGCGCGGGTGGCACGGGCGGCGCGGGTGGCGCGGGTGGCGCGGTGCCGAGTGACGGGGTGGCAGCGGGCCCGGGGACGGGCGCCGGCTCCTCGGGGACCCGCAGGGGCCGCGGTGACTGCGGCGACCGCAGTGGCCGCGGTGACTGGGGTGGCTGCGGTCGCCGCGGTCGTTTGGCGAGGGAGACCCGGGCAGCGGGATCAGCAGCGGGAGCCGGGGACTCGACGACGGGAGCCGCAGGCTCGGGCGCGGCGGCAGACGGGTGCTCAGTTACGGGAGCCGGCGGCTCGGGTGCGGCGGATTCGGCCGGCCCGGTGCGTTCGACCGGTTCGCGATCGGGCTGACGGCCGACCAGTCCGACGACGGAGGCGATCGAGTCGAACCACTCGTCGACGCTCCCGTTCCCGCCCTCCGCCTCGGGGGTGTCGGGCAGCCGGCCGGCCGGCCCCTCGTAGACCCGCCCCCACCAGGCGTCCGCCGAGCTGGTCGAGGCGGCACCACCCTGCTCGGTCATCTGGCGACTCCTCACGGTCTGCGGGTGGCGGGCCAGTCGTCATTCTGCCCACCGGCGGGCACGCTGTCCGGGGTTTCGCAGGGATCAGGCCAACAGTCGGAAGGCCGGATTAAACCGAAACTGGGCCCCCAACAGGGGGACCATTTCACCCATACGGCTGACTAATATGTGCGCATGACCGCGCCAGGACCTGTCGAACCCGCCCCGGGGAGCGCTGCTGTCGCACGCCGTCCGGGTGATGGGACGTGGGCCCTGTCGCTGATCGGTCTGCTGGTCGCCCTGCTGGTGGCGCTCCCCTGCGCGGGCTCGGCCATGGCCGCCGTGCCGTCCGCCGGGGGCCTCCCCGCCGGCACCGCCCCGGCGAGCACCGGGCCCCGCACCGCGAACAGCGGGACCGCCCTCGGCGACGCCGCCCGGAGCACCCCCTCCACCGCTCCGGCGCGAACCCTCTCCGTGCCGTTCGACCAGGCCTGGTGCTCCTCGGAGGCCCCGCCGCCCGGCCCGGGCCACGGCTGCTCAGGCGATTCGTGGTTCGACCGGCAGGCGCAGCTGCCGAACGCCCCGCCGCAGCCGGTCGGGGCCGCGCTGCCCCGCCCCGCCCCGCCCCGCCCCGCGCCCGTGACGGTGCCTGCGGTCGCGGTGGCCTGGCCGGCCCCCACCCCTGATCTGCACCTGCTCCAGGTCAATCGACCCTGAGCGGAACCCCCGCAGCCGGCCCGCACGGCCGTGGCACCGGCTCCCGTCGGCGCCCCGGCCCACACGGCTGGTCCGCGGTCCCGCCCTGCCCTGTTTACCTCTCATGCCGCCGCGCGCCCTACCGCCGGCGGGGACAAGGAAGATTTCCGTGGGTTCCGCCTCCCAGCAGACCAACTCGTCCGGTTCCAACAAGGTGCGACCCGGCAAGCAGGCCGCAGCGGACCGCCGCGAGCGGATCGCCAAGCTGCGTGCCGAGGAGCAGCGCCGCGAGAAGCGGATGAAGATCATCGCCTTCTCGGTCGCCGGCGTGCTGGTCGCGGGCACCATAGCCGGCGGCGCGTACATCATCATCGACGCGCAGAACAAGCAGCACGCCAAGGCGGAGGCCGCCAAGGCACCGATCCCGGGTGTGAAGACCTGGAACAACCTGAGTCGCAACCACGTGCAGGGCACGGTGAACTACCCGATGACCCCGCCGGTCGGCGGTGACCACAACCCGGTCTGGCAGACCTGCATGGGCAACGTCTACACCCAGCCGCTCCAGAACGAGCACGCGGTGCACTCGCTGGAGCACGGCGCGGTCTGGGTGACGTACAACAACAAGGCCACCGCCGCCGACATCAAGATCCTCTCGGACAAGGTCAAGGCGACCCAGTACTCGATGATGAGCCCCTACCCGACCGAATCGGGCACCATCACGCTCAGCGCCTGGGGCACCCAGCTGGTGGTGGACAGCGCCACCGACCCTCGGGTCAACGAGTTCTTCACCAAGTACGTGCAGGGCCCGCAGACCCAGGAGCCCGGCGCGTCCTGCAGCGACGGGCAGATGTGATGAGCGACGACGACCTGACGCCCGAAGAGCTCGCGGAGTTCGACGAGCCGGCGGCGCCCGTCAAGCGGCGCCGCACGCTCTGGTGGCCGGCCGCGCTGGCGGCGGTGGTCGCGCTCTGCCTGGGGGTGCCGGCGCTGGTGGTCGGCGGCTCCTCGGCCTCCGGCACGGTGGCGGCGGCGCCGGCCACCGACTCCCCCGAGGCCGGCTTCGCCCGTGACATGGCGACGCACCACCAGCAGGCGATCGACCTGTCGTTCATCGTCCGGGACCGCACCGGCAACGACGAGGTGCGCAACTTCGCGTTCGACATCATCAACACCCAGGCCAACCAGCGCGGCATGATGATGGGTTGGCTGGACCAGTGGGGTCTGACCCAGAACTCCGCGGCCCAGCCGATGGCCTGGATGAAGATGCCGATGAGCTACCAGGCGCACGACGGCTCGCTGATGCCCGGCATGGCGACCAACGCCCAGATGGACCAGCTGCGTTCGCTCAGCGGCAAGGACGCGGAGATCCTCTACCTGCAGCTGATGATCCAGCACCACAAGGGCGGGGTCGAGATGGCCCAGGGCTACGTGGACCTCGCGCAGAACGCGGCCGAGAAGCGGCTCGCACAGTCCATGGTGACGGCGCAGAGCTCGGAGATCCAGCTGATGACGGACATGCTGGCCGAGCGCGGGGCCAAGCCGCTCCCGGACTCGACCAACATGTGAGCGTCCACTCCGTGATCACCGGACCGTGGTCGTGAGACGGGGTCTCAGCAGGCGGAACGCCGGCTGAGACCCCGTCCGTTCACCGGATACGCTGTCGGCCATGTCAGCCGCGTCCCCCCGCACGCCCAAAGAAGCCCCCGACTCGGCCGGTGCCGCCGGCGAGGCGCTCGCGTTCGAGCGCGCCCAGCGGCTGACCGACGTGGTCACCCGGCTGCGCCGGGCCCTGCGCAGCAGCATCCGCACCGACTACCCCTGGGAGTCGCTGCCGATGGCGCAGGTGGAGCTGCTGCAGACGCTGGCGATCGCGCCGCTGCGGGTGGGTGAGTTGGCCGCCCGCCAACGGCTGGCGCCGAACACGGTCAGCGGGCTGGTCGGCAAGCTGCTGGAGGCGGGTTTCGTCGACCGGCAGGCCGATCCCGGCGACCGCCGCACCGCGCGGATCGCGCTCACGGAGGCCGGTCACCAGCAGCTGGCCGACTGGCAGCACGCCCACGAGCGCCGGATAGCCGCCGCGCTGGCCACCCTCTCCCCCGCCGACCACGACGCGGTGATGGCGGCCCTGCCCGGCCTGGAGCAGCTCGCCAAGGCGCTCGCCGGCAACGGGCAGCGGGAACCCTGAGGCCGCAAGGCGTTCCCACCGTTGCTGCTGTCACTGGATCCGTACCACGCCCTGGACCGTGGAATTCGATTCTGCCGAGCACGCTGGAGCCGGACCGTTCCGGTTCAACAATCCGGAGCCCGATGTGCGCGCGGGTGCGGCCGTCGTCGCATCCATTCGTGAGCTGGACGCCGACCGTGTCCCGGCTTGGCGGCCGCTGGCCCCCCCCTTCTCTGCCCGCTTCGCTGCCGTCCCGCCTCCGCTGCCGGCCCCCGTCAGCCCGCCGCCGCCAGCGCCCACAGCTGGTGCACCGCGTAGGACCGCCACGGTGCCCAGGCGCGGGCCGCCCCGGCGGCGGCCTTGGGGTCGCCGGCGGCGCCGAGCCGTCGCAAGCCGTGGCGGACGCCGATGTCGCCGGCCAGGAAGACGTCCGGGTCGCCGAGCGCCCGCATCCGCAGGTAGCCGACCGTCCAGGGGCCGATCCCGCGCAACGCCAGCAGCTGTTCGGCCGCCTGTTCGCGGTCGACCCCGGCGTCCAACCGGACGCTGCCGTCCGCGAGGGCGGCGCACAGGCCGCGCAGCGCGTTCTGCCGGGCGGTGGGCATCGCGAGGTCGGCCGGGTCGGCCTCGGCGAGGGCGGCTGCGGTCGGGAAGAGCACGGTCAGGCCGCCGCTCGGTTCGGGCAGCGGGGTGCCGTAGCGGGCGGCGAGCCGGCCGGCCAGGGTGCGGGCGGCGGCGACGGTGACCTGCTGGCCGAGCACGGCCCGGACCGCCAGTTCGTGCGGGTCGACGTGGCCGGGCGAGCGCAGTCCGGGGCGCGCGGCCACGGCGGGTCCGAGCAGCGGGTCGGCACCGAGCTGCTCGGCGACCGCCTCCGGGTCGGCGTCCAGGTCGAAGAGCGCGCGCAGCCGGTGCACGGCGGTGGTCAGGTCGCGCAGGTCGGCCAGCCGAAGCCGGCAGTCCAGCCAGCCGCGGGTGACCGAACCGCTCGAAGCGGGGGAGTCGACCTCGGCGACGGCCGGACCGTGCGGCAGCGCGAGGGTCCGCCGGTAGGTGCGGATGCCGCGCTTGCCGGGCACCACCTCCTCCACGCCGGGGACGGCACGCAGGGCGAGGAAGTCCATCAGGTGTTCGGCGTCGATCGCGCCCCGGTAGGCGAGGCGCAGGCTGAGTGCGCCGGCGGTGGCGGTGGTGGCGAGCTTGGTGCCGCTCTCGGTGCGCAGCGCGCTCGGTGTGCGGTCGTACACCTCGCGGACGGTGTCGTTGAACTGCCGCACGGAGGCGAAGCCGGCCGCGAACGCGACCTCGGTGACGGGCAGTTGAGTGGTCTGCAGCAACAGCCTAGCGGCCTGGGCCCGTTGGGCGCGGGCCAGCGCGATCGGGCCCGCGCCGAGCTCCGCGGTGAGCTGGCGCTGCAACTGGCGGGCGCTGTAGCCGAGTCGGGTGGCGAGGCCGGCGACGCCCTCGCGGTCCACCACGCCGTCGCCGATCAGCCGCATCGCGCGGCCGACCAGGTCGGCGCGGTGGTTCCACTCCGGCGAGCCCGGCACCGAGTCGGGGCGGCAGCGGCGGCAGGCCCGGAACCCGGCGCCCTGGGCGGCCGCCGCGGTCGGGTAGAAGGTGCAGTTGACCCGCTTGGGGGTGACTGCGGGGCAGCTCGGGCGGCAGTAGATGCCGGTGGTGGTGACGGCCGTGAAGAACACGCCGTCGAATCTGGCGTCCCGGCTGTCCACTGCCCGGTAGCGGGTCTCGTCGTCGATCACGTCCTCCAGTCTGCGCCTCCCGGGCGGGTCGGACTGGCGGGAATCGGACATCACCGTCCGGCCCGTCCGCCCCACCCGTCCGTCGGGCCCGTACGTACCCCCGGTCCGCCCGCCCGGGAGCCAGGAGGAGCGCGGTGGCTACTTCGGCGCGCGACTGCCGTGCCACGGGCGGATGTTCCCCCGGGCGTTCTTGGAGCGCGCCTTCCAGGTGCGCTCCCGCTCGGCGGCCAGCCGCGCATCGGAGCGCGAGGCGATCCACTCGTTCTCGCGCTGCAGCTTGAGGTAGCTGTCCCAGCGCCGGTGCGCCAGCGTGCCGTCCGCGAGCGCCGCCCGGACGGCGCAGCCGGGTTCGGTGCGGTGCGAGCAGTCCGGGAACCGGCAGGCCTCGGCCAGCTCCTCGATCTCGGCGAACGCCTGCTGGAGCCCTTCGCCGCCGTAGAGGCCGACGCCGCGCAGACCGGGGGTGTCGATCAGTACGCCGCCGCCGGGCAGCACGAACATCTCGCGGGTGGTCGTGGTGTGGCGGCCCTTGTTGTCGCTGTCGCGGGTCCGCTGGACGGCCATCACCTCGCTGCCCAGCAGGGCGTTGGTCAGGGTGGACTTGCCGGCGCCGGACTGGCCGATCAGCGCGGTGGTGCCGCCCAGGCAGGCGCGCAGCACGTCGAGGCCTTCGCCGGTCTCGGCGCTGACCACCAGCACGGTGGCACCGGGGGCGATCTGCTCGACGTCCGCCCGGATGTACTCGGCGTCGTCCACCAGGTCGGCCTTGGTGAGCGCGATCAGCGGCTCGGCCCCGCTCTCGTGGGCGAGGGCGAGGAACCGTTCGACCCGGCCGAGGTCGGGCTCGGCGGCGAGCGAGACGGCGATCACCACGGTGTCGACGTTGGCGGCGAGCACCTGGCCCTCGGAGCGCTTGCCGGCGCCCTTGCGGACGATCGCGGTGGCCCGCGGCAGCACGGCGGCGACGGCCGTCATCGGCTCGGCGTACGGATCGACCGCCACCCAGTCGCCGGTGCACGGGTTGTCGAGGGTCTCGGCGCCGCTGACCGGGCGGGTGTCGGCGCGCACGGTGGTGAGGGCGCCGGTGCCAGGGTCGGCGATCACCGCGTCGGCCTGGCCGCGGTCGACCCGGACCAGGCGGCCGGCGACCAGGCCGGCCTCGGCGAGTGGGGCGAACTGCTCGGTCTGCCGCTCGGTCCAGCCGTAGGCGGCGAGCAGGTCCTCGGAGGGGACGGGCAGGTCCTCGGAGGAGACGGGCAGGTCTTCAGAGGTGGAAAGTGCGTCGAACAACGCGGATGAGCCCTTCGGGAGCTGTGGTTTTCCCGGGGCTGAGCGAATCGTCAGCCGGCAGCCGGGAGGAGGTGGAGGTGGGGGCGAGTGCTGCGCGGGGCAGCGGTGAACGCGGTGACAGCCATGGGCCCACCTCCTGTTTCTGCTCCCGGACCGTGGACCGGCCCTGACGGTGGATCACCTGCCGGTGACCGCTTGCGGACGGCAG
>NZ_JAJJPA010000034.1 GCF_020907985.1 Kitasatospora humi
TCCAGGTGATCCGCAACGCCGGCCGACCCCCACCCTCAGGCCGACCCACGCCCCCAGGCCGACGCCCGCCTCCTGCCCGGACAGCGCGACTTCCGCCGCTCCAACCTGGCGCTCTTCGCGGCCGGTATCGCCACCTTCGTACTGCTCTACTCCACCCAGGGCCTGCTGCCGCTGCTCGCCGCCGACCTCTCGCTGACGCCCGGTCAGGCCAGCTGGACCGCCTCCGCCGCCACCCTGGGTTTGGCGCTCGGCCTGCTGCCGGCCAGCGCGCTCTCCGACCGTTTCGGCCGCACCGCGGTGATGACCGGCTCGATGGTGGCCGCCTCGCTGATCGCCGTCGCGCTGCCGTTCGCACCCGGCCTCACCACCCTGGTCGCCCTGCGCGCCGTCCAGGGCGCGGCGCTGGCCGGGCTGCCCGCCACCGCGATGGCGTACCTGGCCGAGGAGGTGCACCCCAGTGCCCTGGCCTCCGCGATGGGGCTCTACGTAGCCGGCAACAGCATCGGCGGCATGGGCGGACGGCTGGTCGCCGGCTGGTCCGCCGCCGTCTGGGGCTGGCGCTGGGGCCTGGTCGCCTCGGCCCTGCTGGCCCTGGCCGCCACCGTGGCCTTCCGGCTGCTGATCCCGCCTGCGCGGCACTTCCGCCGCACCCCGGTGGACGCCCGGGCGCTGCGCCGCACCGTCGGCTCCCATCTGCGCAACCCGCTGCTGCTGCGGCTCTACGGCCTGGGCCTGCTCTTCATGGCGGTCTTCGGCGCGGTGTACAACACCGTCGGCTTCCGGCTGATCGCCGCGCCCTTCCACCTGCCGCAGTCGGTGGCGGCCTCGATCTTCGTGGTCTACCTGGTCGGCACCGCGTCCTCGGCCGGCGCCGGCCGACTGGTCGCCCGCCTGGGCCGCCGCGGTGCGCTCTACACCGCGATCGGCTGCACCACCGCGGGCCTGCTGCTCTCCCTCACCGACTCGCTGCCCGGCGCCCTGCTCGGCCTGGTGCTGATCACGGCCGGCTTCTTCGCCGGCCACGCCACCGCATCCTCCGCCGTCGGTCGCACCGCCACCCACGGCCGCGCCCAGGCCTCCGCCCTCTACCTGATCGCCTACTACCTGGGCAACAGCCTCGGCGGCACCCTGGGCGCCGACGCCTACCACGCCGTCGGCTGGCCCGGCTCGGCGGCGGTCGGCCTCACCGCGATGGCCCTCGCGGCGGGCGTCACCCTCTACGCGACGCGGCGGGCGATTGCGGCCCGGCGGTCGGCGGCCGTGGGTACGCTTCCGGTATGAGCATGGAGGCCGCGACGTTCGCCAGGCTCCGCGAGATCGCTGACATGCTTCCGCAGTTCCCCGGGATGGGGAAGGTCGAGATCGCTGACGGGGAGATCGTCATGATGACGTCTCCGGTCCGGCGACATGAACGGGCCGTCCTGCAGATCGCCCGGCAGTTGAACGCCCAACTACCGACGACTCACCCGGGGTTCATCGCGCATCCTGGTGCCGATCTTGAGGATGCCGGCCTGGGTCTGCGCCGCCCGGATCTGATGGTCTTCGCCGAGGCTGCCCTGGACCTCGAAACCCCGGCGCTGCTGCCACCCGAGGTGCTCCTGGTCGTCGAGGTCGTCTCCCAGTCGAACCCGGAGAACGACTACCACGGCAAGGTCCGCGACTACGCCGCCACGGGCATCCCGCACTACCTCCTGGTCGATCCGCGCGACGGCACCGGGATCGTGCACTCCCAGCCCGACTACACCGCGCCGGAGAAGTTCACCTTCGGCGACCGGATCAGCGTCGGCCCGTGGACGATCGACACCGGCGAGCTGATGACGTACGGCGCTGGCCGCAACTGACCCCGGCGGCGTTCGGCCGGCAGCCGCCGACCGAACGCCGAGGTTCCGCCTCAGCCGATCCGGTCGAGGATCAGCGGCGTGCGGGTGTACTCCGTGCCGACCGGGGAGACCTCGATGCCGCCGGCCAGCGCCTCGATGGCGTAGTCGAAGCGCTCGGGGGTGTCGGTGTGCAGGGTGAGCAGGGGCTGGCCGGCGGTCACGGTGTCGCCCGGCTTGGCGTGCATCTCGACGCCCGCGCCGGCCTGCACCGGGTCCTCCTTGCGGGCCCGGCCGGCGCCGAGGCGCCAGGCGCAGACGCCCACCGCGTAGGCGTCGAGGGCGGTCAGCACACCGGTGGCCGGGGCCGGGATCACGTGCCGCTCCTTGGCGACCGGCAGCGGCGCGTCCACGTCGCCGCCCTGTGCGCTGATCATGCGGCGCCAGTGGTCCATCGCCGAGCCGTCCCGCAGGGCGTCGGCGGGGTCCTTGCCCTGCACCCCGGCGGCGGCCAGCATCTCCCGGGCCAGCGCGACCGTCAGCTCGACCACGTCGGCGGGACCGCCGCCGGCCAGCACCTCGACCGACTCGCGGACCTCCAGCGCGTTGCCGGCGGTCAGGCCGAGCGGGGTGGACATGTCGGTGAGCAGCGCCACCGTGTTCACCCCGGCCCCGCGGCCCAGGCCGACCATGGTGCGGGCCAGCTCCTGGGCGTCCGCCAGGTTCTTCATGAAGGCGCCGGAGCCGACCTTGACGTCCAGCACCAGCGCGCCGGTGCCCTCGGCGATCTTCTTAGACATGATCGAGGAGGCGATCAGCGGGATCGCCTCGACGGTGCCGGTGACGTCCCGCAGCGCGTAGAGCTTCTTGTCGGCGGGGGCCAGCCCGTCACCGGCCGCGCAGATCACCGCGCCGGTGTCCTCCAGCACCTGGAGCATCTCCTCGTTGGAGAGCAGCGCCCGCCAGCCGGGGATCGACTCCAGCTTGTCCAGGGTGCCGCCGGTGTGGCCGAGGCCGCGCCCGGAGAGCTGCGGCACGGCGGCACCGCAGGCGGCGACCAGCGGGGCCAGCGGCAGGGTGATCTTGTCGCCGACGCCACCGGTGGAGTGCTTGTCGCTGGTGGGCAGGCTGAGCCCGGAGAAGTCCATCCGGACTCCGGAGCGGATCATCGCGTCGGTCCAGCGGCTGATCTCGCGCAGGTTCATCCCGTTCAGCAGGATCGCCATGGCCAGTGCGGACATCTGCTCGTCCGCCACGACACCGCGGGTGTAGGCGTCGATCACCCAGTCGATCTGATCATCGGTCAGCTCCTGGCGGTCACGCTTGGCGCGGATGACGGAGATGACGTCCATGGCTTGGCTCCAGGGGAAGGAAGGGGGCCCGCCGGGACCCCGTAAAAAGCGAGGAACGCGTGGGGCGGCCACTGCTCGGCCGCCCCACGCGTCACTCTACGCGCGTCACAGTACTGCTGACTACAGGTGTTCCGCAGTACTGCCGACTGCGGCCACTCCGGCGTGTCACCGGCTACAGCCGCTCCGGACCGAAGGCGTCGGGCAGCACCTCGGTCATCGGCTTGATCCCGCTGGGCAGCTCGACCAGCAGCTCCGGACCGCCGTGCTCCCAGAGCAGCTGGCGGCAGCGGCCGCACGGCATCAGCAGCTGTCCGGCGCCGTCCACGCAGGTGAACGCGACCAGTCGGCCGCCGCCGGACGCGTACAGCGCGGAGACCAGCCCGCACTCGGCGCACAGGCCGAGGCCGTAGGAGGCGTTCTCCACGTTGCAGCCGGTCACCACCCGGCCGTCGTCGACCAGCGCCGCCGCGCCGACCGGGTACTTGCTGTAGGGGGCGTACGCCCGGGACATCGCGTCCCGGGCCGCGACCCGCAGCCGCTCCCAGTCGATCGCCGCCTCCTGGGGCACCGTCACTTGCCCTGGCCCTTCCGGTAGATCTGGCCGTCCGCCTTCGGCATCCGCAGCCGCTGGGCCGAGAGCGTCAGCACCACCAGGGTGATGATGTACGGCGAGGCGACGATCAGCGGACGCTCCACGGTACTGGTGGTCGCGTACCAGAGGGCGAGCGCACCCGAGGCCACCAGGGTGGCCGCGGCACCGACCCACTTGCGCCGGTACAGGTTCCACAGCCCCAGCAGCGCCAGGACGATCGCCAGGACCAGCAGCAGCACGTGCACCGAGCTCGGGTCGCGCAGCTGCAGGCTGTCGGTGAAGCCGAACAGGCCCGCACCGGTGGCCAGCCCGCCGGGCAGCCAGTTGCCGAAGATCATCGCGGCCAGACCGATGTAGCCGCGGCCGCCGGTCTGCCCGTCCTGGTAGACGTTGGCCGCGACCATCGACAGGTAGGTGCCGCCCAGACCGGCGAAGGCACCGGAGACGATCACCGCGATGTACTTGTACTTGTAGACGTTGACGCCCAGCGACTCGGCCGCGGTCGGGTTCTCACCGCAGGAGCGCAGCCGCAGGCCGAAGGAGGTCCGCCAGAGCACGAAGTAGCTGGCGACCAGCATGGCGACCGCGATCAGCGTCACCACCGAGAGCTCGGTGACCAGACCGCCGAGCACACCGGCCAGGTCGGAGACCACGAACCAGTGGTGCTTCTCGATGCCGTCCAGCCACTGCGACAGGTGCTGCACGGTGATGGTCGGCAGCGCGGCGGTCGGCGGGGACTTGGAGGCACCGGCGCCGGCGCTCACGTAGTCCGTGTAGTAGATCCGGTTGACGTACAGGCAGATGCCCGGGATCAGCAGGTTGATGCCGACACCGGAGACGATGTGGTCGACGCCGAAGCCGACCGTGATCACCGCGTGCAGCAGACCGCCGAGGGCGCCCGCCGCCATGCCTGCCAGCAGGCCGACCCAGGGGTTGACCAGGTAGCCGGTCCAGGCGCCGGCGAAGGTGCCGGCCACCATCATGCCTTCGAGGCCGATGTTGACCACGCCGGCCCGCTCGGACCAGAGGCCGCCGAGGCCGGCCATGCCGATCGGCACCGCGGCACCGAGGGCGGCGGAGACCTGGCCGGAGGAGGTCAGGCTGTGGTTGCCGGTGATCATGCCGACCACCGAGAACAGCACCAGGGCACCGGCCGACAGCAGCAGCACCATCGGCCAGGTGAGCTTCTTCTTGGTCGGCTTCGTGCCGGGGAACGCCGACTTGCGGATTCGTTCGGTGTAGTTCGTGAGGTCGGTCATGCCGCCACCTCCTTCTTCGCCGCCGCGGCGGCCTGAGCGGCGAGCTGGGCGCCGACCTTCTGCTGCTGGCGCTTCAGACCGAAGCGGCGGACCAGCTCGTAGGCGACGACCACGCAGATGACGATGGTGCCCTGCATGACGTTGGCGATCTCCGGCGGGTAGTTGTTCGTCGACAGCTGCCCGTTGGTGGCGTCCAGGAACGCCCAGAGCAGGGCCGCGAAGGCGATCCCGACCGGGGTGTTGCGACCGAGCAGGGCGATCGCGATGCCGGTGAAGCCGACGCCGGCCTGGAAGCTCTGGCCGAAGTAGTGGCCGGTGTCCGCGGACAGCAGGTCCGGCATGCCGATCAGACCGGCCAGCGCACCGGAGATGCACATGCTGGTCAGCACCATGCGCTTGACGTTGACACCGCTGGCGCCGGCCGCTTCCTCGGAGCGACCGGTGGCCCGCAGGTCGAAGCCGAACCGGGTGCGGCTCAGCACCAGCTGGAACAGCACACCGATCAGCACCGCGACGATGATGAAGCCGTAGAGCTGTCCGCCCTGGGTGTTGAGGGTGAAGAAGTCGCTGGACGGCGCCATCATCTTGGTCTGGACGCTGTTGCTGCTGCCGCCGCCGCCGACGCTCGGCACGAAGCGGCCCGGCACCAGCAGCAGGCCGATGACGCCGGTGGTGATCGCGTTCAGCATGATCGTCGAGATCACCTCGCTGACCCCGCGGGTGACCTTGAGGACACCGGCGATGGCCGCCCACAGGCCGCCGACCAGCATGGCGGTGATCAGCACCAGCGGGATCTCGATGAACGACGGCAGGTTGACCGCGCCGCCGACGAAGGCGGCGAAGAGCGCGGCCAGCCGGTACTGGCCGTCGGCACCGATGTTGAACAGGTTCATCCGGAAGCCGAAGGCCACCGCGACACCCGCGATGTAGTAGGTGGTCGCCTTGTTGAGGACGGCCACCTGCCCGTCGGAGGTGCCGAGGCCGTAGTTGCCCATCAGGCTGAACGCCTGGAACGGGTCCTTGCCGGAGATGGCCAGCAGCAGCGAGCTGATCGCGAACGCGATGACGACGGCCAGCACGGGTGCCGCGATGGCCAGCAGCAGTCGCTCGCGGTCGATCCGCTGGAACCGGCCGCGCCTGGGGGCGCCTCCCAGCCCGAGGCCGGGGGAGGGTTCGGTCGAAGTGGTCATGTCGGTCACTCCCCCGCCTGAGCGTCGTCGCCGGCGGTGTCGGTGGTGGTGGCGTCCTCGCCGGGCACGTCCTCGGCCACGACGGCATCCTCGGTCACAGCCGCAGTCGCAGCCGCACCCTCGGTCACGGCCGCACCCTCGGCCGCGACGGCAGCCTCGGCCGTGCCCGCGTCCTCGGTCACGGCCGCAGCCTCGGTCACAGCCGCACCCTCGGCCGCGACGGCAGCCTCGGCCGCAGCCGCGTCCTCGACCACGGCGGCGGCCTCGGCGACGACCGCCGCCTCGGCGAGCGCCTCATCGGCGGACTCGATGCGGCCGGCGGCCGCACCGGTCATCGCGGTGCCGAGGTCCTCGGCGGTGACGGTGGCCGGGTCGGCGTCCGCGACCAGCCGGCCGCGGTAGATCACCCGGATGGTGTCGGAGAGGCCGATCAGCTCGTCCAGGTCGGCGGAGATCAGCAGCACCGCCAGCCCCTCCTGCTGCGCCGCACGGATCTGGCCCCAGATCTGCGCCTGGGCGCCGACGTCCACACCGCGGGTCGGGTGGGCGGCGATCAGCAGCTTGGGGTTGTGGCTCATCTCGCGGCCGACGATCAGCTTCTGCTGGTTGCCGCCGGAGAGCGAGGCCGCGGTGACCTCGATGCCCGGGGTGCGGACGTCGTACTCGCGCACGATCCGCTCGGTGTCGCGGCGGGCCGCGGCCGGGTCCAGCACGAAGCCCTTGGAGTTGGGCGTCTCGGTGACGTGGCCCAGGATCCGGTTCTCCCAGAGCGGGGCCTCCAGCAGCAGGCCGTGCCGGTGCCGGTCCTCCGGGACGTAGCCGATGCCGGCCTCGCGGCGGGCCCGGGTGAGCTTGCCGGTCAGGTCCTGGCCGTCCAGCACCACGGTGCCGGCGTCCAGCGGCAGCATGCCCATGATGGCCTCGACCAGTTCCGCCTGGCCGTTGCCCTCGACCCCGGCGACGCCGAGGATCTCGCCCTTGCGGATGGTCAGCGAGACGTCGTCCAGCACCACGCGCTCGATGCCCTCGGCATCCGCCTTGGCGATCCGCAGGCCCTCGACCTTGAGCATCTCGACGTCGGTGACCGTGGACTCGCGGCTCTCCGGGCTGGGCAGCTCGCTGCCGACCATCAGCTCGGCGAGCTCGCGGGCCGTGACGCTGCCGGGGTCGGCGTCGCCGACCGTGGTGCCGCGGCGGATCACCGAGATCGCGTCGGCCACCGAGAGGACCTCGTGCAGCTTGTGCGAGATGAAGATGACGGTGACGCCCTCGGACTTGAGGTCCCGCAGGTTGTCGAAGAGCGCGTCCACCTCCTGCGGCACCAGCACCGCGGTGGGCTCGTCCAGGATGAGGATCCGGGCGCCGCGGTAGAGCACCTTGAGGATCTCGACGCGCTGCCGGTCGGCCACGCCCAGGTCCTCGACCAGGGCGTCCGGGCGGACTCCGAGGCCGTACTGGTCGGAGATCTCCTTGATCTTCGCCTTGGCCCTGGCACCGATGCCGTACAGCTTCTCGCTGCCGAGGACCACGTTCTCCAGCACGGTCAGGTTGTCGGCCAGCATGAAGTGCTGGTGGACCATGCCGATGCCGCGGGTGATGGCGTCGCCGGGGGTGGCGAACTCGACCTGCTCACCGTTGATGGTGATGGTGCCCTCGTCCGGCTTCTGCATGCCGTAGAGGATCTTCATCAGGGTCGACTTGCCGGCGCCGTTCTCACCCATCAGGGCGTGCACGGTGCCGGTGCGCACGGTCAGGTTGATGTCGTGGTTGGCCACGACTCCGGGGAAGCGCTTGGTGATGCCGCGCAGCTCGACGGCCGCGGCCCCCGCGCCGGGGTTACCTCCCTTGCGCAGGGAGGGGGTGGATGCGCTGATGGCGGTCTCCTGGTGGTGGCGGGCGCGTCCTTGCGCCGGGGAGGGCCGGGGGGTGTGGTGCGCGGCCGACGGGGAGGGGCGGCGCGGGGGGTGGCGGAGACGGGAGGGGCCCGGCGGAGTGCGCTCGCGCGCGACCCACCGGGCCCCTCCCTTGCTACCTACTGCTCGGTGCTACTGCTGTGGCGGATCCGGATCAGCCGGCCGGCGGAGCGGTCGGGATCTGGGTCGCGCCGGAGACGATCTGCTGGGTGGCGGCGTCCAGCTTGGCCTTGATGTCGTCGATGTGGCCGCCGGTGGTGGCCAGGCCAACACCGCCCGACTTCAGGTCGAAGCGCTGGACGCCGGTCTCCGGCGTGCCGTTCTTGACGCTCTGGATGTACGAGAACACCGCGGTGTCCACGTTCTTCACCGCGGAGGTCAGGATGGAGTTCTTGTACGCGGACAGCGCGGTCTGCTTGGCCTGGTCGGAGTCGACACCGATCACCCAGGCGCCCTGCTTGGCGGCCACGGCCTGGATCGCACCGGTGCCGGAGGCGCCGGCGGCGGCGTAGATCACGTCATCGCCCTTGTCCAGCTGGCCCTGGGCCGCGGACTTGCCCTTGGCCGGGTCGCTGAAGCCGGTGAAGTCCGGCGGGGTGGTCAGGTAGGTCACGTCGACCTTGATGTTCGGGTCGACGGAGGCCACACCGGCCCGGTAGCCGGCCTCGAACTTCTTGATCAGCTCGGACTGCACACCGCCGATGAAGCCGACCTGCTTCTTCTGGGTCTTGAGGGCGGCGGCGATACCGGCCAGGTAGGAGCTCTGCTGCTCGGTGAACTCCAGCGAGGTCACGTTGGACGGCTGGGTCGGCGAGTCGGAGTCGATGATCGCGAACTTGGTGTTCGGGTGCTCCTTGGCGACCTTCTCCACCGCGCTCTGGTAGACGAAGCCGACCGCGATGACCGGGTTGTAGCCGGCGTTGACCAGCTGCTCCAGGCGGCTCTGCTTGTCCGAGTCGGACTCGCCCGGCTTGGCCTCGGCCTCGTTGGTGGTGATGTTGAACTGGCTCTTGGCCTTGTCCAGACCGGCCGCGGCCGAGTCGTTGAAGCCCTGGTCGCCACGGCCGCCGACGTCGTAGGCCATGCCGACCTTGAGGCCGGAGCCACCGGCGGCGGAAGAAGAGGTGCTGGTGCTCTTTGCGCCGCAAGCGGCGAGCGAGGCGATGCCCAGGGAGCCCGAGAGCACCACCGCGGCGAGCTTTACTGAACGGCGCAAGGGAATATCTCCTTCTACACACCCGTTTGGCGTGATCGGACGCCACCGTAACGCGCGTAGAACACGGTTGTGTCACGGAGCGGGACGCCACTCGGGTTGTTATCAAAACGTGGCGCGACGCCCAGCGGACACACCGGGCGCCAACCGATCGCCGAGTCTCCCACACAACGCCCGGGGAGTTCGCCCCCCCGGTTGCCCAACGGTTCCCGGACCCCTGCGTCCGGAAAGGCGCCCCCTTAATAAAGGCGCTGAAGGCGCGCCGCCGGCCACCGGGCGAGCGGCGGCCCTCCCCCACCGGCGGGCCGGGCGGTCAGGCCCGGCCGGCGCCTACACCTCCGCGTGCTCCAGGGCCAGCGAGCCGAACAGCTCCACCCCGATCCCGATCGCCCGCTCGTCCACGTCGAACCGGCCCTGGTGCAGGTCGCGCACCTGGGTCTCGTCCGGCGCCCTGACTCCGAGCCGGGCCAGCGCGCCCGGCGCGTGCTCCAGGTACCAGGAGAAGTCCTCACCGCCGAGCGACTGCTCGGTCGGCTCCACGACTTCTTCACCCCGCACACCGAACTGCCGCGTCATCGCCGTTTCCAGCTGGGTGATGGACGCCGCTTCGTTCACCACCGGCGGGACACCGCGCCGGTAGTCCAGGCTCACCTTCGCCAGATAGGTCTCGGCCATCTTGGTGACCAACTCGTGCAGCAGGTCCGGCGCCTCGTGCCAGCCGGCCAGCTCCAGGCAGCGCACCGTGCCCTCCAGCTCGGCGTGCTGCGGGATCACGTTGGGAGCCGAGCCGGACTCGATCCGGCCCCAGACCAGCGAGACGCCCCAACGAGGGTCCATCCGACGGGCCAACGCGCCGGGCAGGTCGGCGGCCAGCCGGGCGACCGCGGTGACCAGATCGGTGGTCAGGTGCGGGCGGGCGGTGTGGCCGCCGGGGCCGTCCAGCCGCAGCAGCACGGCGTCGGCGGCCGAGGTGATGGCGCCGGTGCGCAGGGCGATCCGACCGACCGTCACCTTGGGGTCGCAGTGCACCGCGAAGATCCGCCCGACCCCGGCCATCCCGCCGGCCGCGATCACGTCCAACGCGCCGCCGGGCATCACCTCCTCGGCGGGCTGGAAGATCAGCCGCACCGGCCGGGTCAGCCGCCCGTCCCGCAGCGCCTCGGCCAGCACCAGCGCGGTGCCGAGCAGCACCGTGGTGTGCACGTCGTGCCCGCAGGCATGGGTCACCCCGGGGACGGTGGAGCGGTACGGCGCCTCGCTCTTGGCGTCCTCGATGGGCAGCGCGTCGATGTCGGCGCGGAAGGCGATCATCGGGGCGCCGGGGTCGGCGGTGGGCGGGACCAGGTCGACGATCAGCCCGGTGCCGCCGGGCAGCACCCGGGGTGTGAGACCAGCCGCGACCAGACGGTCGATCAACTTGCCGGTGGTGCGGAACTCCTGACGGCCCAGCTCGGGATGGCGGTGCAGATCGCGGCGGAAGGCCACCAGCTCGGCCTCCAGCGCCGCCACCCGCGAGCGGAGCGTCATTGTCTGAGGAACGTTCACCTCAACAAGACTATGGCGCCGAGCCGAGTTTGGCCGGACTTCGGCCGAATCCCGCCCCGATTCGGCGCATACGCGGCCGGCAGGTGGGTATGACGTCACGTTTCAGCCGCCTCCTTCCCACGCGGACGCCCGGGTGATGAACCTGTGCAACGAGGCGGGCCGCCGCAGGTAACGGCTGGTCAACCGGGCCCGGCGGCACCGGGTGGCGGGCCTGCCACGCGATGGTGACCGGCGCGTATCGGCATGCGGACGGCCAGGTCATGTACTGGCAAAGAATTCAGGCGAAGTCTTGAGCTTCGGCCATTCGAACCAATAGACAACGTCCGCACAGTCATACTCCGCACCGCCGACCCTCCCTCAGGAGCCCGGTCGCCGGGGCGATCCGTCCTGCCCGCGTCCCGGCAGCGCCTACAAAGTGCGGCCACGGCGCAGTCACCCGCTGCCCCGCAGTCGAGGTGACCCAAGTGAGAGTGGGGAACCCACGTGCCAGCCAATCGCAGCCGGCTCTCCCGGATAACCGTGGCGGCCCCGGCCGCCGCCGCCCTCGTCCTGGGAACGATCGCCGTCGCCACCCCGGCGATCGCCGACTCCAACCCGTCGGGGCCCGTCACCGCCAAGGCACTGCCGGGCACCCACCCGGACTGGGCCACCCCGCAGGCCGACACGGGCGCGGTGCCCGCGGGCACCGCCGCCACCGCCCGGATCTACCTGGCCGGCCGTGACCAGGCCGGTCTGGACGCCTTCGCCAAGGCCGTTTCCGACCCGAACTCGCCGCAGTACGGCCAGTTCCTCTCGGCCGACCAGGTGCAGTCCCGGTTCGGCACCAGCCCGGAGCAGGTCAAGGCCGTCAGCCAGTGGCTGACCGGCGCCGGCCTGAGCATCACCGAGACCAACCAGCACTACATCCAGGTCAGCGGCACCACCGACCAGCTGACCCGGGCGCTGGGCACCCAGTTCCGCAACTACCGCACCCCGGACGGCGTGCACAAGGCCCCGGCCGCCGACGCGGTGGTCCCGGCCCAGGTCGCCGCCGACGTGGCGGGCGTCTCTGGCCTGGCCGACTCGGTGCAGAAGGCCACCTCGAACGCCGTCTCGCAGTCCGCCGCCGAGTCCGCCGGCCAGTCCGGTGCCAAGGCCGCGACCGCCGGCCGGCAGACCTCGCTGCCGACCGACCCGACCTGCTCGGACAACGGCTTCGGCTCCAAGATCGCCTACGGCGCGCCGCAGGGCTACGAGAAGAACGAGCCCTTCGCCCCCTGCTCCTACGTGCCGAGCCAGCTCCGCAAGGCCTACGGCGTCACCAAGTCCGGCCTGACCGGCAAGGGCGCCCGGGTCGCCATCGTCGACGCCTACGGGCTGGGCACCATGGAGGCGGACGCCGACCACTTCTCCGCCGCCCACGGCGACAAGCCGTTCGCGCCGGGCCAGTACTCCGAGGTCGTCACCCCGGACCAGTGGCAGCACCAGGCCGACTGCGGCGACTGGTCGGGCGAGGAGGCGCTGGACGTCGAGATGGTGCACGGCCTGGCGCCGGACGCCAACGTGGTCTACGTCGGTGCCAACTCCTGCTACGACCAGGACCTGACCGCCGCGCTGAACAAGATCGTGGACAACCACCTCGCCGACATCGTCTCCAACTCCTGGGGCGAGATCATGCACGGCAAGAGCGGTGACCTGGACCCGGGTGTGATCGCGGCCGACAACCAGGCGCTGGAGCGCGGCGCGGCCGAGGGCATCACCTTCATGGCCTCCGCCGGCGACTGCGGCGACAACTCGCCGACCGCCGCCGCGACCGGCGTCAACTGCCAGGCCGACACCAACCAGGCGCAGACCCAGTGGCCCTCGGCCTCGCCGTGGATCACCGGCGTCGGCGGCACCGCCCTGGAGCTGAAGGACAAGTCCGGCAGCTACGGCCACGAGGTCTCGATGGGCGACCGCCGCTCGGTGCTCTCGACCGACCAGCAGTCCTGGACCCCGTTCCCCGGCAACTTCTACTTCGGCGGCGGCGGCGGTGTCTCCAAGGACTTCCCGCAGCCGTGGTACCAGCAGGGCGTCGTCCCGAACAACATCTCCACCGTGGCGGCGGACGGCACCAAGTCGGCCACCCCGCTGCGCGCCACCCCGGACGTCGCGATGAGCGGTGACCTGGTGGCGGCCACCCTGGTCGGCTACACCCCGGCCGGCGGCGCCTACAGCGAGGGCGGCTACGGCGGCACCTCGGTCTCCTCGCCGGAGTTCGCGGCGATGATGGCCGACGCGATCCAGGCCCGCGGCGGCCGTCCGGTCGGCTTCGCCAACCCCTCGCTCTACGACCGGGCCGGCACCCGCGCCTTCAACGACGTCAACGACGCCGCGGTGCACACCGCGCGCGGCAACGTGGTGGACCTGGGCACCGTGGGCGGCGTGCTCAAGGTGCGCCTGTACAAGATCGGCGCCGACCAGGGCCTGGCGGCCGCCAAGGGCTACGACACCGCGACCGGTGTCGGCTCCCCGGGTGCCGGGTTCTTCAAGTCCTTCAGCCTGCGGCACGGCAACGCCCTGGGCCAGGACGACGACAACCAGGGTGACCAGCAGTAAGGCCGGTTGACCTGACGGGCGGGGCCCGCGACCGATCCGGTCGCGGGCCCCGTCGCATCGCTGCGACCGCGGGTCAGAACCGGTCGACCGGGGTGTAGGTGCCCCAGATCTCCCGCAGCGCGTCGCTGACCTCGCCGACGGTGGCCTTGGCGGCCAGCGCCTCCTTCATCGGGTAGAGCACGTTGTCGCTGCCCCCGGCCGCCTTGCGCAGCGCGGTCAGGGCGCGGTCCACCGCCGAGGAGTCGCGCTCGGCCCGCAGCCGGGCCAGCCGCTCGGCCTGCTGCGCCTCGATCGCCGGGTCGACCCGCAGCGGCTCGTAGGGCTCCTCGGCGTCCAGCTGGAAGCGGTTGACGCCGACCACGGTGCGCTCGCCGGAGTCGGTCTCCTGCTGGACCCGGTAGGCGGTGCGCTCGATCTCCGACTTCTGGTAGCCGTTCTCGATGGCGGCCACCGCACCGCCCATCTCCTCGACCTTCTCGATGAGTTCGACGGCGGCGGCCTCGAGCTGGTCGGTCATCGCCTCCACCACGTAGGAGCCGGCGAACGGGTCGACGGTGGCGGTGATGTCGGTCTCGTAGGCGAGCACCTGCTGGGTGCGCAGCGCCAGTCGGGCCGACTTCTCGGTGGGCAGCGCGATGGCCTCGTCGAAACTGTTGGTGTGCAGCGACTGGGTGCCGCCGAGCACCGCGGCGAGCGCCTGGACGGAGACCCGGACCAGGTTCACCTCGGGCTGCTGGGCGGTGAGTTGGACGCCGGCGGTCTGGGTGTGGAACCGCAGCATCTGCGACTTGGGGTTCTTGGCGCCGAAGGTGTCACGCATCAGCCGGGCCCAGATCCGCCGTGCGGCACGGAACTTGGCGACCTCCTCGAGCAGCGTGGTGCGCGAGACGAAGAAGAACGACAGCCGCGGCGCGAAGTCGTCCACGTCCATTCCGGCGGCCACCGCGGTGCGCACGTACTCGATGCCGTTGGCCAGCGTGAAGGCGATCTCCTGCGCGGGGTTCGCCCCGGCCTCGGCCATGTGGTAGCCGGAGATGGAGATGGTGTTCCACTTGGGGATCTCGGCCCGGCAGTACTGGAAGACGTCCGCGATCAGCCGCAGGCTCGGCTTGGGCGGGAAGATGTAGGTGCCGCGGGCGATGTACTCCTTGAGCACGTCGTTCTGGATGGTGCCGGTGAGCTTGTTCGACGGCACCCCCTGCGACTCGCCGACCAGCTGGTAGAGCAGCAGCAGCAGCGAGCCGGGCGCGTTGATGGTCATCGAGGTGGAGACCTCACCCAGCGGGATGCCATCGAAGAGCACGCCCATGTCCTCGATGCTGTCGATCGCCACGCCGACCTTGCCGACCTCGCCGGCCGCGACCGGCGCGTCCGAGTCGTACCCCATCTGGGTCGGCAGGTCGAAGGCGACCGACAGGCCCGTGGTGCCGTTGGCGATGAGCTGCTTGTAGCGCGCGTTGGACTCCGCCGCGGTGCCGAAGCCGGCGTACTGGCGCATGGTCCACGGCCGTCCGGTGTACATCGACGGGTAGACGCCGCGGGTGAAGGGGTACTCCCCGGGCACGCCGAGCCGCTCGATCGGCTGCTCGGGACCGTAGAGGGGGTCGATCAAGAAGCCGGACTCGGTACGGCGTGGTTCGGGCGCCATGGGAGGAACCTCCGGATCATGCTGATCACAGTTCAGCTGTCGTTACGGACTGTAGGGGCCGCTGCTCGCAGGATGACAGGCTTCCATTCTGGGACCTTCCTCACAGCCGCCTGCCATCATTGGGCCCGTACACGGGTACGACGAGAGGACGGCAATGGGCAGCGCTGGGCAGAAGGTCGCGGTGGTCACCGGGGCGAGCAGCGGGATCGGCGCGGCGACGGCGCGGCGGCTGGCCGCGGAGGGCTTCTCGGTGGTGCTGACCGCCCGTCGGACCGAGCGGATCGAGGAGCTCGCCAAGGAGATCGAGGCGCGCGGCGGCACCGCGACCGCGGTCACCCTGGACGTCACCGATCGCACCGCGGTCGACGCCTTCGCCCGGGAGGTCGGCCGGGTCGACGTCCTGGTCAACAACGCCGGCGGGGCGTTCGGCGCCGACTCGGTGGAGCAGGGCGACCCGGCCGACTGGCTGGCGATGTACCAGGTGAACGTGCTGGGCGTGCTGCACATGACGCAGGCGCTGCTGCCGGCGCTGCGGGCCGGCGGCGACGGCACCGTGCTGATCCTCTCCTCCACCGCCGCGCTGGCCGCCTACGAGGGCGGCGGCGGCTACGTCGCGGCCAAGCACGCCGCGCACACCATCGCCGCCACGCTGCGGCTGGAGCTGGTCGGCGAGCCGATCCGGGTGATCGAGATCGCTCCGGGCATGGTCAAGTCGGAGGGCTTCGCGGTCACCCGGTTCCGCGGCGACGAGGCCAAGGCGGCCGCCGTCTACCAGGGCGTGTCGCACCCGCTCACCTCGGAGGACATCGCCGACACGGTGGCCTGGGCGGTCACCCGGCCCTCGCACGTCAACATCGACCTGCTGGTGGTGCGGCCGCGCGCCCAGGCCTCCAACTACAAGGTGCACCGGGACTGATGCGACGCCTCGCGGTGGCCGCCGCGCTCGGCGCGGTGCTGCTGGCCGGCTGCTCCGGCAGCCCCGGCACACCCGCGCCGGCCCGGACGGGCGGCCCGATCCACTGGACCTCCTGCGGGTCGGGCCTGCAGTGCGGCAAGCTGCGGGTGCCGCTGGACTACGCCCACCCGGACGGCGACAGCCTCCAGCTGGCGCTGATCCGGGAGCCGGCCCGCGACCCGGCCGCCCGGGTCGGCTCGCTGGTCGTCAACCCGGGCGGCCCGGGCGAGTCCGGCGTCGCCATGGTGAAGGACTCCACCGCCCGGTTCGACGGTCCGCTGCACGACCACTTCGACATCGTCGGTTTCGACCCGCGCGGCACCGGCGACAGCTCGCCGATCCACTGCCTGACCGACCGGCAGCGGGACGCCCAGGACCAGCAGGACGACCCGGCGGACCCCGCGGCCCGCGCCGCCAAGCGGGCCCAGCAGGCCAAGGACTACGCGGCGGCCTGCGAGCGGGCGGCCGGCAAGCTGCTGCCGTTCGTCGGCACCCGCAACACCGCCCGCGACATGGACGCGCTGCGCCAGGCGCTCGGCGACGCCAAGCTGAACTACCTGGGCGTGTCCTACGGCACCTACCTGGGGGCGCTCTACGCCGAGCAGTTCCCGCACAACACCGGGCGGCTGGTGCTGGACGGCGCGGTCGACCCGGCCGCCGACCGGCTGGACGCCGACGTGCAGCAGCAGATCGGCTTCGAGAAGTCGCTGGAGCGGTTCGCCACCGACTGCGTGACCAACCACCGCGACGAGTGCCCGCTGGGGGACGACCCGGCCGCAGCCGGCGAGCAGGCCGCCGCCTTCCTGGACGGCCTGCGCGACAAGCCGCTGCCCACCGGCGACCCCGGCAACCGAAGGCTCACCTCGAACCTGGGCTGGACCGGCACTCTGCTCTTCCTCTACGGCGACCAGGACACCGGCTGGCGGCAGCTGCGAGAGGCGCTGTTCACCGCGATGAAGCTGGGCGACGGCTCGGCCCTGCTGTCCGCCGCGGACGCCTACAACGGCCGCCAGAACGGCCACTACACCGCCTCGGACGACGCCCAGACCGCGATCAGCTGCGCCGACACGCCGAGCGTGACGCCCTCGCCGGACCAGGTGCGGCGGGTGCTGGCCGAGCTCAAGCAGCAGGCCCCGCTGCTCAACCGGGACACCACCGCCGCCGACCTGTCGACCCCGGCCTGCGCCGACTGGCCGTACCGGACCACCGAGCAGCCGCACACCGTCCGGGCCGACGGCAGCGCACCCATTCTGGTGATCGGCACCACCGACGACCCGGCCACCCCCTACCAGCAGGCCGTCAACCTGGCCAAGGGCTTCGCCAACGCCACCCTGCTGACCCGGCAGGGCGAGGGACACGCGGCCTTCGGCAGCGGCAACCCGTGTGTGGACCGGGCGCTGGACGGCTACCTGGTCAGCGGCACGGTGCCGGCCCGGGGGACCAGCTGTCCCCAGTGATCGGAGCGGTCCGGTCCGCGCGGCCGGGCGGCCGGACCGGACCCGCTGCGCGCGGCCGGACAACCCGGTAGCCCACCGGTCACAACTTGATAGCTCGCCGGGGTGAATTCGACCCGTCCCCTCCCCAACTGATGAGCGCTCAACTACCGTGGTGCCGCTGCCCGGGAGGAGCACGGCCCCGCGTGGGTGACCTCGTCCGCGCCGTGCCGTGATCCATGCTGGTTACGACGACCTCACCGCCACCCTGACGCCCTCTTGCCCTCCCGAGGAGGACCCGCTGGCCAGCGACACCCCTCCTGATCGCGCTCACGATCAGGTCGGCATCCCCACGCCCCGCCCCACCGCCACCGCCGGCGCCACCGGCCGCCCCGAGCCGCCGGCCGTCGGACTGCACCGGTTCAACGAGGCCGACCCCGGTGCGGCCGAGGAGGCGTTGCTCGCCTGCTGCGGCAGCCACCGCTGGGCCCTGCGGCTGACCGCCCACCGCCCCTACCCCGACCTGGAGTCCTTACTCGCCGCAGCCAGCGAGGCCTCCTACGACCTGCGCCCCAGCGACCTGGCCGAGGCGCTGGCGGACGAGAGCTGGATGCCGCAGCCGCTGCTCGGCATGCGGGCGCCCGGCAGCCAGGCCGCGCACACCGCGCTGCGGGCCGCGCACGCCGCCTACGAGGCCCGCTTCGGCCATGTCTTCGTGGTCTGCCTGGACGGGGTCGAACCGGAGGAGATGCTGGACACCGTGCTCAGCTCGATACGCACCCGGCTGGCCAACGAGCCGGACGAGGAGCGGCTGGTCGCGGCCGAGCAGCTGCGCCGGATCGCGCTGCACCGGCTGGAGCACCTGGTCGCCAGCGGCAGCTCCTGACGCCCCCGCCCCGGCCACCGACAGGTCAACCTCCCCACCCCGCCATCACCCGGCGGGGTGAATTATTGCGCCCGGCGTGCCTGATTGATCACACTCAAACCCCCCGAAGGCGGTTCCCGTGAAGGCGTCGATAGGATGTCCGCGGCCGGTGGACCGTACCCGGCCGGGCTGACCGACACCGAAGCCGGCCGAGCCCTTCAACCGCACCCGGAGGGTTTCCCGTGCCGGCTGGAACGCTGTACCGCGGCCGCGAAGGCATGTGGTCCTGGGTGGCTCATCGAGTCACCGGCGTCCTCATCTTCTTCTTCCTTCTCGTCCACGTTCTCGACACCGCACTCGTCCGGGTCTCGCCCCACGCGTACGACTCGACCATCCAGACCTACAAGACCCCGCTGGTGAACCTGATGGAGTACGCCCTGACGGCGGCCATCCTGTTCCACGCGCTCAACGGCCTGCGGGTCGTCGCGGTCGACTTCTGGTCCAAGGGCCCCAAGTACCAGAAGCAGATGCTGTGGAGCGTCGTCGGCGTCTGGGTGGTCCTGATGGCGGGCGCGTTCTACCCGATTCTCCAGCACACCCTGCTCACCTGGTTCGGGAAGTGATCCGGCATGTCGACTGACACCACCGACCTCGAACTGGTCGCCTCCTCGCAGGCCCACACCGGCAAGGGCCTGGGCACCGGCAACCCCGCCGACGCCTTCGTGATCGAGCCGCCCCGGGTCCGCACCAAGAAGACCCCGCGCCGCACCCGGACCAACTTCGAGATGCTCGCCTGGCTCTTCATGCGCCTGTCCGGCATCGTGCTGGTGGTCCTGATCCTGGGCCACCTGATCATCATGCTGACCCTCGACGGCGGCGTCTCGAAGATCAACTTCGCCTTCGTGGCCGGCCGCTGGGCCTCCCCCTTCTGGCAGGGCTGGGACCTGCTGATGCTCTGGCTCGCCATGCTGCACGGCGCCAACGGCATGCGCACGGTCATCAACGACTACGCCGAGAAGGACTCCACCCGGATGTGGCTGAAGGGTCTGATGGGCGCCGCGACCGTCTTCACGGTCCTGCTCGGCACCCTGGTGATCTTCACCTTCGACCCGAACATCTAATCGGCGCAGGACCAGAGGCGAGTCAACACTCATGCAGATTCACCAGTACGACACCGTCATCGTCGGCGCCGGCGGCGCCGGCATGCGCGCGGCCATCGAGTCGACCAAGCGCAGCCGCACCGCGGTGCTGACCAAGCTCTACCCCACCCGGTCCCACACCGGCGCGGCCCAGGGCGGCATGTGCGCCGCCCTCGCCAACGTCGAGGAGGACAACTGGGAGTGGCACACCTTCGACACGGTCAAGGGTGGTGACTACCTGGTCGACCAGGACGCCGCCGAGATCATGTGCAAGGAGGCCATCGACGCGGTCCTCGACCTGGAGAAGATGGGCCTGCCCTTCTCCCGCACCGAGGCCGGCCGGATCGACCAGCGCCGGTTCGGCGGTCACACCCGCAACCACGGCGAGGCCGCGGTGCGCCGCTCCTGCTACGCGGCCGACCGCACCGGTCACATGATCCTCCAGACGCTGTTCCAGAACTGCGTCAAGGAGGGCGTGGAGTTCTTCAACGAGTTCTACGTCCTCGACCTGCTGCTCAACGAGGGCAAGACCGCGGGCGTCGTGGCCTACGAGCTGGCCACCGGCGAGATCCACGTCTTCCAGGCCAAGGCCGTGGTCTTCGCCTCCGGTGGCACCGGCAAGTTCTACAAGGTGACCTCCAACGCCCACACCCTCACCGGTGACGGTCAGGCGCTGGTCTACCGCCGCGGCCTGCCGCTGGAGGACATGGAGTTCTTCCAGTTCCACCCGACGGGCATCTGGCGCATGGGCATCCTGCTCACCGAGGGCGCCCGCGGCGAGGGCGGCATCCTGCGCAACAAGGACGGCGAGCGCTTCATGGAGCGCTACGCGCCGGTCATGAAGGACCTGGCCTCCCGTGACGTCTGCTCCCGCGCGATCTACACCGAGATCCGCGAGGGTCGCGGCTGCGGCCCCGACGGCGACCACGTCTACCTGGACCTGACCCACCTGCCGCCGGAGCAGCTGGACGCCAAGCTGCCGGACATCACCGAGTTCGCCCGCACCTACCTCGGCATCGAGCCCTACACGGACCCGATTCCGATCCAGCCCACCGCGCACTACGCGATGGGCGGCATCCCGACCAACGTCGAGGGTGAGGTGCTGCGCAACAACACCGACATCGTCCCGGGCCTGTACGCGGCCGGCGAGGTCGCCTGCGTGTCGGTGCACGGCGCCAACCGCCTGGGCACCAACTCGCTGCTGGACATCAACGTGTTCGGCCGCCGCGCGGGCATCGCCGCCGCGGACTACGCCAACAAGGCCGACTTCGTGCCGCTGCCGGCCAACCCGGCTGAGAAGGTGCAGGCCCTGGTCGACGGCCTGCGCGAGTCCGCCGGCACCGAGTCGGTCGCGCAGATCCGCAAGGAGCTGCAGGAGACCATGGACGTCAACGCCATGGTCTACCGCACCGGCGCCACCCTGAAGCAGGCCCGCGAGGACATCGCGGCGCTGCGCGAGCGCTACAAGAACGTGGCGATCCAGGACAAGGGCTTCCGCTACAACACCGACCTGCTGGAGGCCGTGGAGCTGGGCAACCTGCTCGACCTGGCCGAGGTGCTGGTCGTCTCCGCGCTGGCCCGCGAGGAGTCGCGCGGTGGCCACTTCCGCGAGGACTTCCCGACCCGTGACGACGTGAAGTTCATGCAGCACACCATGGCGTACCAGGAGGTTGCCGAGGACGGCACCACCTCGATCCGCCTCGACTACAAGCCGGTCGTCACGACCCGCTACCAGCCGATGGAGCGTAAGTACTGATGAGCGCCCCCACGATGGACGCCCCGCACTCGGCGGCCCTGGACGCGGCCGAGAACGGCGCGTCCCAGCTGATCACCGTCACCCTGCGGATCCGCCGGTTCAACCCGGAGGAGCACCCGGACCCGGTGTGGGTCGACTACCAGCTCCTGATGGACCCGAAGGAGCGCGTCCTCGACGCCCTCAACAAGGTCAAGTGGGAGCAGGACGGCACCCTCACCTACCGCCGCTCCTGCGCGCACGGCATCTGCGGCTCCGACGCCATGCGGATCAACGGCCGCAACCGGCTCGCCTGCAAGACGCTCCTCAAGGACGTCAACCCGGAGAAGCCGATCACCATCGAGGCCATAAAGGGCCTCACCGTCCTCAAGGACCTGGTGGTCGACATGGACCCGTTCTTCCAGGCCTACAAGGACGTGATGCCGTTCCTCATCACCAAGGGGAACGAGCCGACCCGGGAGCGCCTGCAGTCCGCCGAGGACCGCGAGCGCTTCGACGACACCACCAAGTGCATCCTGTGCGCCGCGTGCACCTCGTCCTGCCCGGTCTTCTGGAACGACGGCCAGTACTTCGGCCCGGCCGCCATCGTCAACGCGCACCGGTTCATCTTCGACTCGCGTGACGAGGGCGCCGAGCAGCGCCTGGAGATCCTCAACGACCGCGAGGGCGTGTGGCGCTGCCGCACCACCTTCAACTGCTCGGAGGCCTGCCCGCGTGGCATCGAGGTCACCAAGGCCATCCAGGAAGTCAAGCGCGCCCTGGTGACGCGCCGCTTCTGACGCCTGCCCAGCAACCCCCGAGGGCCCGCCCGGTGCGTACCGGGCGGGCCCTCGGGCGTTCTGCGGCCGTCCGCGGCCGCTGCGGCCGACGGTCCGTCAGGCTGCGGTGTTGGCCGGGCGCAGCCCGCGGACGCCGACCAGGCCGACCAAGACGCCGAGGGCGAAGGAGGTGATGGCGAGGGTCAGGTGGATCCAGAAGAAGGCGGTGGGGTGGGAGTGGTCGCCGTTGGTGAAGGCTTGGTGGCCGGAGTCGGCCCAGAGGTTCTTGACGAAAGTCGTCCAGATGATCACCGACCAGACGCCGAAGGCGGTGAGGAACCAGGAGGTGCGGCGGCTGAGCGTCATGGCGGTGAGTCCTTCGGGAGGGGTCGAGCCTGTCCGTCCAGTATGGGCGCGCGGCCGTTCGGCCCAGTCGGGGGTCCCCGGTTGGAGCGACGCTCGTGGCACTGCCGGACACCGGGCCGTCCCGGCGGGTAGAGACCTCGTGTGTATTCGAATGATCAACTGATGAGTCGTACTGGTCGGCTGGCGGCAGCGCTGGCCACCGCCCTGGTGCTGGCCACCGCCGGCAGCGCCGCCGCCGATCCGTCGCCGTCCGCCCAGGTGGTCGGCGGCGAGCCGTCCGGCCTTGTGGCCGGCGGCGAGCGGCTGGGCGAGTCCGGAGTGCGGGGCACCTCCGCCGATCCGTCGCCGTCCGGCCAGGTGGCCGGCGGCGAGCCGTCCGGCCACGTGGTCGGCGGCGATCGGCTGGGCGAGTCCGGGGTGCAGGTCTCCCCCGAGGCGCCCAAGCTGCCCGAGGGGCTGACCGGGATGTCCTGGCTGGTAGCGGACGCCGACACCGGTGACGTGCTCGCCGCCTACCGGCCGCATCTGCGGCTGCCCCCGGCCAGCACCCTGAAGATGCTCTTCGCGGACACCGTGCTGCCCAAGTTCCCGCGCAACGTCGTGCACCGGGTGGTGCCGGAGGACCTGGCGGGCATGGGTCCGGGCAGCAGCCTGGTCGGTGTCAAGGAGGACCTGGACTACACGGTCGAGGACCTGTGGCGGGGCGTCTTCCTGCCCTCCGGCAACGACGCGGTGCACGTGCTGGCCCACATGAACGGCGGGGTCGACAAGACCGTCCGGGAGATGAACGAGAAGGCCCGGGCGCTCGGCGCCACCGACACCCAGGTCGTCTCCCCCGACGGCTACGACGAGGACGGCCAGCTGAGCTCGGCCTACGACCTGACGCTCTTCGCCCGCGAGGGCCTGCGCAACGCCGACTTCCGCTCCTACTGCGGCACCAAGGACGCCCAGTTCCCCGGCGCGGTCGACAAGACCACCGGGCAGCGCGCCACCTTCGGGATCCAGAACACCGACCGGCTGCTCGGCAAGTACCCCGGACTGATCGGGGTCAAGAACGGCTACACCAGCAACGCCGGCTCCACCTTCGTCGGCGCCGCGCAGCGCGACGGCCGCACCCTGCTGGTCGCGGTGATGCACCCGGACACCTACATGAAGGTCTACGAGGAGGCCGCCGCGCTGCTGGACTGGGGCTTCGCGGCGGGGAAGCAGGCCCGTCCGATCGGCACCCTGGTGGCCCCCCGGCCCACCCCGACGCCGTCCGCGGCCCCCCGGTCGGCCTCCCCGGCGGCGGCCGGCCGGGTGCCCACCGTGCAGGCGTCGACCTCCAACGTCCGGGGGGTCGGTGCCGCGGACTGGGCGGCGGTCGGCGCGGTCACGCTCTGCGCCGCCGCGGCGGGCTGGCTGCTGAACCGGCGCCGGCGCCGGGCCGCCCTGCAGTCGGTCCCCGGCGACGCCCCGCCCCCCGACGAACCGCCGGCGGCCGGCGGCTCGACCGCCATGGGCCGCCGCTAGCGGCCGGGCGCCGGGCCGACCACCGCCCGGTAGGCGGCCTCCGCCCTGGCCAGTGCCCGGGCGGAGGCCTGCTCCGGGTCGGCCACCGCGGTCCAGGAGACGCAGTACATCAGCAGCCGGCAGAGGGAGTTGATCCACAGCAGCAGCGCCACCGGCACCCCGAAGGCGCCGTAGAGGCTCCGGCCCGCCACGTAGCCCAGGTAGGAGGAGAGCGCCAGCTTCAGCACCTCGAAACCCACCGCGCCGATCAGCGCGGCGGTCAGCAGGTCGCGCCGGTGCTGCCCCTCGATGCCGGGGAACGGCGCCAGCAGGTAGAGGAAGAGCAGCAGGTCGGAGCCGACCGCGATGACGAAGCCGGCCACCGCCAGCAGCCAGTGCCCGGGCCCCGACCCGGCCAGGCCCAGCGCCCCGGCCAGCTGCCCGGCCAACCGGGTGGCCAGCACCGAGGCGCCCAGCGAGACGATCGAGACGCCGCCGAGGCCGACCAGCACCAGGCAGTCGGAGAGCCTGCGCAGCACCACGTTGCGGCCGTCCTCGGGCAACTGCCAGATCTCCCGGATCGAGCCGCGCATGGTGTCCACCCAGCCGAGGCCGGAGACCACCAGGACCAGACCACTGATCACCCCGACGGTGGCTGCGTTGGCGATCAGTGAGTCCAGCCCCAGCGCGTCGGCCAGCCCCGGCACCTGCTCGGCGATCCGGTGCTTGAGCGACTCCACCTGGCTCGGGGTGAGGGTGGAGACCGCGACCGCCAGGACCACCGTCAACAGCGGGAACAGCGCCAGGAAGCCGTAGAAGGTGACCGCGCCGGCCAGCCGGTCGCCCCGGACCGCCGAGAAGTGCCGGAACACCCGGTACGGGCGGCTGCGCTGCACCGCAGCGACCACCGGCCCGACCACCGGCAGCTTGCTGAGGAATCCCATGCGGGCCAGCCTGGCAGTTCCGTCGCCCGGCCGCGCGGATTGCGAGCCGGAGGATGGCTTGGACCAAACGATAGGATCGCGGTAGAGCCGCTGTGCCGGGCCCCGGGCCACAGGCCGGCTGGTCGTCTCCATCCGCCGATGAAAGGCCTGCACAGCTGATGGCCCCCCGTCTCTCCGTCGTTGTTCCGATCTACAACGTCGAGCGGTACCTGCAGGAATGTCTGGAATCGATCGCCGCCCAGACCATGGGCGACCTCGAGTGCATCATGGTCGACGACGGCTCCAAGGACGGCAGTGCCGCCATCGCCGAGGCCTTCGCCGCCCGGGACTCCCGTTTCCGGCTGGTCCGCAAGCAGAACGCGGGCCTGGGGGCGGCCCGCAACACCGGCTTGCTGCACCTGACCGAGGGCACCGAGTTCCTGGCCTTCGTCGACAGTGACGACACCCTGCCGCCCAGCGCCTACGAGCTGATGATCAGCACGCTGGACAAGACCGGCTCCGACTTCTGCACCGGCAACGTGCTGCGCTTCCGCGCGGTCGGCTACTACCAGTCGGGCGGCCACGCCAAGCCGTTCCGCGAGACCGTGCTGAAGACCCACATCACCGAGCGCCCGGAGCTGGTCACCGACCGGACCGCGTGGAACAAGGTGTACCGCCGGTCGTTCTGGGACAGGGCGGGCCTGCTCTACCCCGAGGGCATCCTCTACGAGGACGCTCCGGTCAGCGTGCCGCACCACTACATGGCCAAGCGCGTGGACGTGCTGGCCGACCCGATCTACCACTGGCGCGAGCGCGAGGTCGGCGAGATGTCGATCACTCAGATGCGCACCAACCCCAAGGGCCTGATCGACCGGGTCACCTCGATGGAGCTGGTCCGCGCCTGGCTGGGCAAGCAGCCCGAGCCCAAGTACCGCGACTACCTGCACTCCTACGACGAGAACAACCTCGTCGAGGAGATCCCGATGTTCTTCTGGTCGGTGGTCGACGGCGAGCAGGACTACCGCGACGCCTACGTGCAGTGCGTGGGCCGGCTGCTCCGGGCGATCGGTCCGGAGCACGTCAAGAAGCTGCGGGCCCCGCTGCGGCTGAAGTACTACCTGACGCTGCAGGGCCGGATCGACGAGTTCGTCGAGCAGATGCGCTTCGAGTCGGAGAGCAACGGCGCCGCCCCGGCCCGCGGCCTGCTGCGCCCGTACGCCGACTACCCGTTCCTGCGCGGCGGGCGCAAGAGCGTGCCGGCCGACGTGCTGCGGCTGGACAATGCGCTGGTGATGCGCAGCCGGGTCTACGAGTCGTCCTGGGAGGGCGGCAAGCTCAAGCTGACCGGGCACGCCTTCCCCGAGCACCTGGGTGCCGAGGGCAAGCACGACCTGGTCAAGATGATCGTGCTGCGCGAGGCCAAGGGGAAGCGGTTCGTCACCTTCTCCACCAAGACCATGTACTCCCCGGAGGCCACCGCCTCGTCGCCGCACGACCTGTACAGCTGCGACTGGTCCGGCTTCTCCGTGCTGATCGACCCGGCCAAGCTGAAGAAGCACGGCCAGTGGCAGGACGGCACCTGGCGGGTGCTGGTCGCCGGTGCCGGCAAGGCGGGCGTCTACAAGGGCCGGGTCTGCGGCGGCTGGGCCGACAGCGCGCAGAGCTACCCGATCCACTGGGTGGACGCCACCACCCGGGTGGTCCCCCGGCTGAAGGACGGCTTCCTTCACCTGGTGGTCGAGAGGCTGCGCGCCGCGGTCGGCTCGATCAAGGCGGGCGACGGCGCGATCGAGCTGACCGGCGCCGTGCGCAGCGCCTCCGAGCTGGCCGGGATGCGGTTGCAGCTGCACCACACCGAGTCCGGCATCAAGGTCGACTTCCCCGTGGAGTTCGGCACCCCGGCCGGCCGCCCCGTGCCGTTCACCGCGCGGATCCCGCTGACCTCGCTGGCCGAGGTGCGCGACCGCTGGCAGAACCTGGACCCGGCGGCCGAGGAGCGCACCAGCGACCACTGGGACGCCGGCCTGCTGCTGGCCAACGGCGACGTGCTGAAGCTGATGGTGGACGACCGGGTGCCGCTGGACCACCTCGACCTGCCGCTCAACCCCGAGGCCCCGCTGGGCACCGCCCGCACCTTGGTCTCCAAGCCCACCGAGACCGGCCACCTGCAGTTCGTCGACCAGCTGGTGCAGCCCGTGGTCACCGGCCTGACCGCGGCCGACGAGGACGGCTTCACGCTGTCCGGCCGGTTCCCGCTGCCCGGCGAGCACCGCTACGACCTGGTGCTGCGGCACAACTGGCGCGAGGAGGAGTTCCTGCACCCGCTGGTGGTCGAGGACGGCCGGTTCGAGGTGCGGCTGCCGGCCGTGCCGCTGGGCGCCCACACCGGCCGGGTGCCGCTGCTCAAGGGCACCTGGGACCTGTTCTTCCGCCCGGTCGGCGGCGACCCGGACGTCACCTGGCCCAATGTGCTGGTGGGGTTGGAAGCCCACGACCGGCTGCCGATGCGGATCCGTTCCCGCGGCAAGGAGGTGGCCCTGGAGCGCCGCTTCTTCGACATCCTGTCGCTGGAGTCGCACTCCAACCTGGGCCCGCACGAGCGCAGCGGTTACCGGCAGCGCCTGCTGCGCAAGGAGATCTACCCCGCCGGCCAGCAGAAGCCGCTGCGCGACGCGGTGGTCTACAACGTGGCGGGCGGCGGCCAGTACGCGGGCTCGCCGCGCGCCATCCACGAGGAGCTGGTCCGCCGCGGCCTGCCGCTGGAGCACCTGTGGACGGTGGACGACGGCCAGGCCGAGCTGCCGCAGAGCGCCCGCGCGCTGCGCCAGTGGAGCCCCGAGTGGTTCGAGGCGCTGGCCACCGCCAAGTACGTGGTCACCAGCGCCCAGCTGCCCGACTTCGTGACGAGCCGGCCGGGCCAGGTGGTGCTGCAGACCTGGGTGGGCAGCCCGCTGAAGCGGATCGGCCACGACTTCGAGAAGATCTGGTTCATCGACAGCAACTACCTCAAGCACCTGGACCGCGAGGTGCCGAACTGGACCAAGCTCGTCTCGGGGGCCTCGTTCGCCTCCCCGGTGCTGCGCCGCGCCTTCGGGTTCAAGGGCGAGCTGCTGGAGACCGGCTACCCGCACAACGACATCCTGTTCTCCCCCGACCGGGAGAAGCGGGCCACCGAGGTGCGCCGCCGGCTCGGCCTGCCGGAGGGCAAGAAGGTGGTGCTGTACGCGCCGACCTACCGGGAGGACCGCAGGCGCCCGCAGGGCGGCTACCAGGTCGACCTGCGCCTGGACGTCGCCGCGGCCCGGGAGGCGCTCGGTGAGGACCAGGTGCTGCTGGTCCGCCCGCACCACAACTGCTTCGGCCCGGTGCCGGAGGCCGGCAACGGCTACGTCTGGGACGTCTCGCGCTACCCCGACATGGCCGACCTGCTGCTGATCGCCGACGTGCTGGTGACCGACTACTCGGCCTCGGTGTTCGACTTCGTGAACACCGGCCGCCCGGTGCTGTTCTTCACCTACGACCTGGAGCACTACCGGGACAACCTGTGCGGCTTCACCTTCGACTTCGCCGAGCAGGCACCCGGTCCGCTGCTGCGCACCTCCCAGGAGGTGGTCGAGGCGCTGGGCCGGGTCGACGAGGTGGCGAAGGAGTACCGCGAGGCCTATGACCGGTTCCGGTCCGAGTACTGCGACCTGGACGACGGCCACGCCGCCGCCCGGGTGGTGGACGGCCTGCTCGGCTGACCGGTCGCGGACGGCAGTGAGCCCGTGGGGCCCGCGATGTGCGGGCCCCACGGGCTCGGTCGTGCCCGGCCGGTCAGACCGTCTGGTGCTCCGCCTCGGCCGGCTCGGCCGACTCCTCGGCAGCCTCCTGCTCCGGCTCGGCCGACTCCTCGGCAGCCTCCTGCTCCGGCTCGGCCACGACCAGCGGGACGCGCGCGGCCGGCACCGGCGGGGTGCGCTCAAGCGGGCCGCTCACCGGGAAGTAGTCCTGGAGGAAGACGGTGACCTGCCGGTCCTGCTCCTCGGGCGGCACTCCGTCCAGATCACCGTCGTTGAGGCAGAAGCTGTCCGTGTCGCGCCACCGCAGCAGCTCCGGCAGCCGCTCCAGCTCGGAGTACCGGTCGACGTCCAGGTAGCGGTGGTCGAGCCGGCCCCAGGCGACGCGGCCGGTCAGGTAGCCGTGGCCGACCGCCAGGGTGATCGGTGCCACGTCCGAGCGGGAGCGGAACGGCGAGCGTGCGGTGGCGGCCAGCTCGGTCGCGAAGAGCTCGGCGCAGTCGGTCAGCAGCGAGCGGGTCAGCGGGTACGGGGTGTGGCTGAGCACCTGGCTGGTCTCCCGGCCGTGCTCGCGCCGGATCAGCGCCCGGGTGTTCTTCTGCGGTGCGACGTACTCGTCGTCGTCCGCCGTCACCGGGCCGGGCGGGATCACCCGTGAGTCGAGGTTGACCAGCGGCACGCCGTTGCCCTGGAAGAACTGCTCCGGCCGGACCGGTCGACCGAGGAACATGTCGTCATTGAAATAGAGGAAATGTTCGGTGAGGTCCGGAATTCGATGGATCTGGGTCTCGATGGCGTGCGAGTTGAATACCGGCAATATCGTCGTATCGGCGAACAACTGCTGGTGGGCGACCACGGTGACGTCCGGGTGCTCGGTCGCCAGCCAGTCGGGGCACTGACCGTCCGTCACCAGGTGGATCCGGCGGATCCACGGCGCGTACATCGCGATCGACCGCAGGCAGTAACGCAGCTCGTCCCGGTTGCGGAAGCGTTCGACGCCGTCCCCGGTGGCCGGGCGGACGGACATCGCGGCCAGCCGCTCCGCCCGGCGCTCCCGCCAGGCCGGATCGGTGTCGTCGACCCAGGTGATCACGGCGTCCACCGGGAAGGTCACGTCGTCCAGCCGCGGCTGGACGAAGGCCTGCGGCACCGGGTAGTCGCTGCCGCCGATCCGCGCCACCGCGTCGGCCTCCAACGACGGCACCCACCAGCCGAACGGCGGCTCGTGGATCGCCGCGACCCCGCCACGGCCGTCTCCGTCGGCATCCCAGAAGTCCAGGTCGCAGCCGTGCTCGGCGCCGTAGACCAGGGTCCCGCCACTGGTCGTCACCGGCCGGTAGATCCGCACGCCCTTGACCCGCACCCGGGGCTCGGCCGGCTCGTCGTCCGGCGCCTGCCCGGCCTGGTCGTCGGCGGTCTCCGCGGCGGCCCGTTCGTCCGACGGTCCGTCGGACTGCCGGTCCGAGGGCTCCCCGGGCAGCCCGTCGGGCCACTCCAGGGCGGCGACGGCGGCCGGCAGCTCCTCGGCCAGCACCGAACCGAGCGTCACGTCGTGGCCCAGCAGGTCCGCGTAGACCGGCAGCCCCTCGAACGCCTCGGCGCAGGCGGCCAGCACCGCCTCCCGCTGGCCGGGCGCGATCGCCACCCACTGGCGGGTCCACCGGCCGCCGATCGGAGCGAACCGCACCCCGGCCCCGGTCAGCAGCCGAGCGACCTCGGTGAAGTTGCGCAGGTAGGCGTCACCGGACAGCAGGTCGTCCCGCACTTCGGCCAACCGGCCCTTGGCGCGCACCAGTTGGGGCGATGCCTGGAGCAGCTGCGCCTCCCGGGCGGCACGCAGCTCCTCGGGTGTGGGCGGCGCCGGCTCGGGCTCGGGCGCCGCTTCGGGCACCGCCACGTGCTCCGATTCCGGGGCGGTCCGCTGCCTGGGTACGATTACGGTCGGTAGCAAACCGACCCGTCGAACCCGGCGGGCCACAGCACGCAGTAGCTGCCGGGCCGTACGGGGACAGCGCATCATCACTCCAGGACGGTGTGCATTCTGGCCTACCAGGCCCCCCGTGGCCATTGAGGGCCGAGTATAACGTTCAGCACACGGCGCAGTGAATGGCTCAGTAATGAAAGTCCATGGCCTCGGGAATCCTGTGAGAACCCTGGGAATCGCTATTAACAGAATGGCGCGAGTAATCAGTGTGCACCAAAGGCGTATCCGTGCCACGGCCGCCAGACCTCGTCCGCACCGAACCGGGACAGCGTGAAACCCGGCACCGTGAAGGCCGCGTGGAAGGTCCGGGCGTCGGCGAGCGCCTGGTCGAGCACCAGGTCCGGCAGGTTGTGCGCGACCGTCACGTGCGGGTGGTAGGGGAACGCCAGCTCCCGGGCGAGCGGGCCGGAACGGATCGCCGCCTCCAACTCCCGGCACTGCTGGGCGCCCTCCTCGACCCGGATGAAGACCACCGGGGAGACCGGGCGGAAGGTGTCGCTGCCGTGCAGCAGCATGCGGAACGGCCGCCGCGCGGCCGCCACCGCCGCGAGGTGCGCACGCACCTCGGGCAGCCGGTCGGCGGCCACCTCGGTCGGCGGCAGCAGCGTGACGTGGGTGGGTATCGCCCGGGCCTGCGGATCGCCGTGCCCGGCGCGGGCGTCCTGGATCGCGGAACCGAACGGCTCCGGAACGGTGACCGCCACCCCGATGGTCAGTGCGGAACCGGTGGCGCCGGCCGGTGACCGGTCGGCGCCGTCGGCAGGCCCGAGCGCCGCCATCAGCCCAGGCTCCCCCATCTATCGCTTCGCTGCGGGCACGAAGCCCATGCGGTCGTAGACCGTCTCCAGCGTCACCGCGGCGACCTCGCGGGCCTTGGCGGCGCCGACCGCGAGCACCCGGTCCAGCTCGGCCGGGTCGTCCAGGAACTCGCGGGTGCGCTGCTGGAACGGGCCCACCCACTCGGTGAACAGCTCGGCCAGCTCGGTCTTGAGGGCGCCGTACATCTTGCCCTCGAAGTGCGCCACCAGCTGCTCGATGCTCTGGCCGCTCAGCGCCGAGTGGATCCGCAGCAGGTTGGAGACGCCCGCCTTCTTCTCCTCGTCGTAGGAGACGACCGTGTCGGTGTCGGTGACCGCGCTCTTGAACTTCTTGGCACTCACCTTCGGGTCGTCCAGCAGGCTGATCAGGCCCTTGGGGCTGGCGGCCGACTTGCTCATCTTGGCGGCCGGGTCCTGGAGGTCCATGATCTTCGCCGTCTCCTTGAGGATGTACGGCTTGGGGATCGTGAAGGTCGGCTGGAACCGGGTGTTGAAGCGCTCGGCCAAGTCCCGGGTGAGCTCCAGGTGCTGGCGCTGGTCCTCGCCGACCGGCACCGCGTCGGCCTGGTAGAGCAGCACGTCGGCGACCATCAGGACCGGGTAGGTGAACAGGCCGACCGTGGTGGTGTCGCTGCCCTGCTTGGCGGACTTGTCCTTGAACTGGGTCATCCGGGCGGCCTCGCCGAAGCCGGTGAGGCAGTTCATCACCCAGGCGAGCTCGGCGTGCTCGGGCACGTGCGACTGGAGGAAGAGGGTGCAGTGCTCCGGGTCGACGCCGGCGCCGAGCAGCTGGGCGACCGAGACCCGGCTGTTCTCACGCAGCGCCGCCGGGTCCTGCGGGACCGTGATCGCATGCAGGTCGACGACCATGTAGAAGGCGTCGTTGTCCTTCTGGAGGTCCACCCACTGGCGCACCGCGCCGAGGTAGTTGCCCAGGTGGAAGGAGCCGGAGGTGGGCTGGATGCCGGAGAGCACCCGGGGCCGAGCCTTCTCCTCGGTGATGCGCGCGTCGTTGACCATGGCCCCCATTGTTCCAGCTTCCGGCGACAGTCAGGACCCGATCCCGGCCGACCCGTCGGCGGGCGGCTGCGCCGCGGGCGGTGCGGTGACCCGGATCCGGGCGATCCTGCGGCCGTCCAGCCCGGCCACCGTGAGCAGCAGCCCGTTCGAGGTGCGCACCACGTCGCCGAGCTCCGGCAGCGCGCCCAGCTCGGCCACCACGAAGCCGGCCACCGTCTCGTACGGGCCCTCCGGGAGGGTGACCCCGGTCTCCTCGGTGAAGTCGGGAAGGTTGAGCAGGCCGTTGACCTCCATGCCGCCGCCGGCGAGGCGCCGGGTGGCGGTGGTCTCCTGGGCGTCGTACTCGTCCCGGATCTCCCCGATCACCTCCTCGACCAGGTCCTCCAGGGTGACGATCCCGGCGGTGCCGCCGTACTCGTCCACCACGATCGCCAGGTGGTGGCCCTCCCGGCGCATCTCGCTCATCGCCTCCAGCACCTTCTTGGTGGCCGGCAGCAGCTTCACCGGGCGGGCGATCTCGCGCACCCGCAGCGCCTGCTCACCGCGCGCCCGGTACAGGTCGCGGACGTGCACGAAGCCGACCACCGAGTCGTAGGAGCCGTCCACCACCGGGTAGCGGGAGTGCGGCGAGGTGCTGGTCTCCTCCCGGACCTCGGTGAGCGGCTGGTCGGCGTCGAGGAACGTCACCTCGGTGCGCGGCACCATCACCTCGCGCAGCTGGCGCTCCCCGGCCGCGAACACGTCGGCGATCAACGCCCGCTCGTCGCTGCCCAGTTCGGTGTTGGCCGCGACCAGGCCGCGCAGCTCCTCGGAACTCATGCTGCCGCGCCCGGCCTTGGGGTCGCCGCCGAGCAGCCGGACCATCAGGTTGGTGGAGCGGCCGAGCAGCCAGATCACCGGCCGCAGCACCACCGACATCACGTCGACCACCGGCGCGGCCAGCAGCGCGAGCGACTCGGCGCGCTGCAGGCCGATCCGCTTGGGCGTCAACTCGCCCAGCACGAGCGAGATGTAGGAGATCAGCAGGGTCAGCCCGACCAGCGCCACCGGGTCCGCGACCTCCTTGGACAGACCCATCCGCACGAACACCGGGGAGAGTTTGCCGGCCAGCGTGTCGGCGCCGAACGCCGCCGACAGGAACCCCATGCAGGTCACCCCGACCTGCACCGCGGCCAGGAAGCGGTTGGGGTCGGCGGCCAGGTGGGCAGCCCGCGAGGCACGCTTGGTGCCGCGCTCGGCCAGGGCCCGGATCTGCCCCTCGCGCAGCGAGATCAGCGAGATCTCGGCGATGTTGAACAGGCCGCCCAGCACGATGAAGACCAGGACGAGAGCCGCGTCCTGGAGGGTTTCGGTCACGGTCGGCCAGTGTAAACGGCCCGCTGGGACGGCCGAGGGCCCGGCGCTCCGGGTGGGGAGCGCCGGGCCCTCGGGCGGCGTCGGCTCAGATCAGGCCGAGCTTGGTGACCTCGTCGCGCTCGGCGACCAGCTCGGCGACCGAGGCGTCGATCTTGCCGCGGGAGAAGTCGGAGATCTCCAGGCCCTGGACGATCTCGAACTTGCCGTCCTTGGTGGTGACCGGGAAGGAGGAGATGATGCCCTCCGGCACGCCGTAGGAGCCGTCGGAGACGATGCCCATCGAGGTCCAGTCGCCCTCGGCGGTGCCGTTGACCCAGGTGTGGACGTGGTCGATGGCGGCGTTGGCGGCCGAGGCGGCCGAGGAGGCGCCACGGACCTCGATGATCTCGGCGCCGCGCTTGGCGACCTTCGGGATGAAGAAGTCCTCGAGCCAGGCCTGGTCCGAGCCGACGGCCTCGAAGCCGTTCTTGCCGGCGATCTCGGCGTGGAACACGTCCGGGTACTGGGTGGCGGAGTGGTTACCCCAGATGGTGACCTTCTTGACCTGGTCGACGGTCACGCCGGCCTTCTTGGCCAGCTGGGCGACCGCGCGGTTGTGGTCCAGGCGGGTCATCGCGGTGAAGCGGTCGGCCGGCACGTCGGGCGCGTTGCGCTGGGCGATCAGGGCGTTGGTGTTGGCCGGGTTGCCGACCACCAGGACCTTGATGTCGTCCGCGGCGTTCTCGTTGATGGCCTTGCCCTGCGGACCGAAGATGCCGCCGTTGGCCGCGAGCAGGTCGCCGCGCTCCATGCCGGCGGTGCGCGGGCGGGCGCCGACCAGCAGGGCCACGTTGGTGCCGTCGAAGGCGGTGTTCAGCTGGTCGGTGATGGTGATGTCGCGCAGCAGCGGGAAGGCGCAGTCGTCCAGCTCCATCGCGACGCCCTCGGCCGCCTTGAGCGCCGGCGTGATCTCCAGCAGACGCAGGTTCACCGGCACGTCCGCACCCAGCAGGTGGCCCGAGGCGATGCGGAACAGCAGCGCGTAGCCGATCTGGCCGGCCGCGCCGGTGACGGTGACGTTGACGGGGGTGCGAGTCATGGTTTCCTTCTCCAGGATCGCTGGCATGCCCCAGGCACGCCGGCGCTGGAGCCGAGGATGTTTTCTCTCGACATCGAGAGAACCGGCGTCAGGTTATCGCAAGGCCGGCCGACGGCGGTGCTTGGCGGCGTGGCTGGTGCGTCACAACCCGCCGTACGCGACGACGGACCGTTCGCCCCCGCCCGCCGCCGCTGTCACCGCTTGCCGCCGATCCACCGGCCGAGGTCGTCCAGCGCGGGCAGCCGCAGCCACGGGTTCTGCGGGGCCATCAGGGCCAGCAGCAGGATCACCAGGCCGAAGAAGAGCAGCACCGCCACATCGGTGAACCGGCTGCGCACCGCGAGCAGGCCGACCTCCGGCACCAGCAGTCGCAGGCCGGCGCCGAGCACGAACCCGGCGCCCACCACCAGCAGGCCGTAGCGGAAGTCCGCCGCCCAGGTGATCAGCAGGCCGGCGCCGACCACGGCGGTCACCAGCGTCACCGGCCACTGCCGGATCGGCAGCGGGTGGCCGCGGTCCAGCGCCGCGCGGGATCCCTCGGGCGGGAGCGTCCCGGTGGTGGCGGACGGCCGCCGGCGGGTGGACCTGCTCGTTCGTACCGCGCTCATCTGCTCTTCCCTGCTGCGCTGGCCTGGCCGTCGAGAGTATGGGCAGTCATGGCCCCATCCTCCCGGATCATCGGGGCTGCTCCGGATCCACGCGCGTAGCATAAGCCCCGATCGAAACGGAACGTGTTGACCCGGTTGCGGTTGCGCCACAGTTGCGTCCGCACCGCGTCAATCTGCTGGACACCGCCGTTCCTGCGATCGACCATAGGCGCTAGCACTGACCAGGGGGGAAGAGACCGTGAGCGATCCGTACCAGCAGCAAAGCCCGTGACCGCGCCGGTCCAGACCGCCCGGCCCGCGCCGGGGCCGCTCCGCGTCCGTCTCGCCCGCACCGCGCTGCGCTGCCTGCTGGCCGCCACCGCGGCCGTCGGGGTCGCTGTCCTGCACGACGTGCACGACCCCGGGGTGCTCTGCCCGTTGCGCCGCTTCACGGGGATCCCGTGCCCGGCCTGCGGCAGCACCACGGTCTTCATCGAGGCCGGCCACGCGCACTGGTCGGCCGCCCTGACGGCCAATCCGGTCACCGTGATCGCGGTGCTCGGGCTGCTCACCGCGCCGCTCGGCTCAGGCGCCCGCTGGTGGGCGCTGACGAGCCGTCGGCGCTCGGCGGTGATCGCCACCGCCCTGGTCGTCGCCTGGGTCTGGCAGCTCAATCGGCTGGGCGTCCACCTGTCATGACGCTCCGCTAGTGTCACCCGCTGTCCCACCGTCCCCGTACCACCGACGTGCACGTCTGCCCGGAGGCTTCACCGTGTCCTACCCGCCCGACCCCAACAATCCCTACGGACAGCAGCAGCAGCCGTACGGCGTGCCGCAGCAGCCGTACGCGCAGCCTCCGGGCTACGGCTACCCGCAGCAGCAGGCGGCGCCGGCCTACGGCTATGCGCAGCCGCAACCGGCGTACGGCTACGCGCCGGTGCCGCCGCCGGTGCTGGCGGGCTGGGGCTCCCGGGTGGGTGCCTGGTTCATCGACGCCCTGGTCACGGGACTGCCCGGGATGATCTGCTACTTCATCGGCGCCGCCATGGTCGTGACGTCCATCCACACCGCCACCAGCACCGGCGACTGCCCGACCTACGACCCGAGCGACCCGAACTCGGTGCCCTGCATCCCCACGTTCCACACCACCGCCTCCAGCGGGCTCAGCGGCGGCGGCCTGGCGATCATGGGCGTCGGCTGGCTGATCAGCCTCGGGCTGCTCATCTGGCAGCTGGTCAACGAGGGCAGCACCGGCCAGACCCTGGGCAAGAAGGCGCTCAACATCCGTCTGGTCCGCGAGCACGACGGCCGCACGCTGGGCTTCGGCATGGCGTTCGTCCGCAAGCTCGCGCACGTCCTGGACAGCTTCCTGTGCGGCCTGGGCTTCCTGTGGCCGCTCTGGGACGACAAGAGCCAGTGCTTCGCCGACAAGGTCACCAACAGCCTGGTGATCCGCGCCTGACCGCGCCCCACGTCTCCGGGGCCGCACCGCCGGCGCCCGGCATCCGCACCATTCCACCGTTCATGCGCAGGGGAACACCATGAGCAACCCGTACCAGCCGAACCTCGACCCCAATTACGTCTACACCCCGCAGCCCCCGGCCCCGGTGCTGGCCGGCTGGCCGCTGCGGTTCGCGTCCGGCCTGGTCGACCTCGTCATCACCGCGGTGCTGGCCGGGATCGCCAGCCTGGCCGGCCAGGCCCTCGGCTACGTGGTCGAGTTGATCGTCCTGGTCGTCTTCGGCTTCCTGGAGGGCACCCGCGGCCAGACCCCGGGCAAGATGGTGGTCGGGCTGCGCACCGTGAAGCTCGCCGACGGCACCGTGCTCGGCGCCGGCCTGGGCATAGGCCGGCGCATCCTGCACCTGCTGGACGCCATCGCCTGCTTCATCGGCTACCTGTGGCCGCTGTGGGACGAGAAGCGGCAGACCTTCGCCGACAAGCTGGTCAGCAGCGTGGTCATCAAGGTCCAGTAAGCGCGGGGCGGTTCAGCCCGAAGGGCCTCGGGATCGGCGATCCCGAGGCCCTTCGGTCCTCCTCGGGTCCGGTCAGTGGAAGAAGTGCCGGGTCCCGGTGAAGTACATGGTCACGCCGGCCGCCTTGGCCGCCTCGACCACCAGCTCGTCACGGATAGACCCGCCCGGCTGCACGATCGCCCGGACGCCGGCGGCGATCAGGACCTCCGGGCCGTCCGGGAACGGGAAGAAGGCGTCCGAGGCCGCGTACGACCCGGCGGCCCGCTCCCCCGCGCGCTCCACCGCGAGCTTGCAGGAATCCACCCGGTTGACCTGGCCCATGCCGACGCCCACCGAGGCACCGTCCTTGGCCAGCAGGATGGCGTTGGACTTGACGGACCGGCAGGCCCGCCAGGCGAAGGCCAGCTCGGCCAGCTCGGCCTCGTCCAGCGCCTCGCCGGCGGCCAGCGTCCAGGTCGACGGGTCGTCACCGGGCGCGTCCACCTTGTCGACCTGCTGCAGCAGCACGCCGCCGCTGATCCGGCGGGCCTCCAGCCGCTCGCAGGGCGCCTCGGGGGCGCGCAGGATGCGCAGGTTCTTCTTCTTGGTCAGCACCTCCAGGGCGCCGTCCTCGTAGTCGGGGGCGACCAGCACCTCGGTGAAGATCGGGGCGATCTGCTCGGCCAGCGCCGCGGTGACCGTGCGGTTGACCGCGATCACGCCGCCGTAGGCCGAGACCGGGTCGCACTCGTGCGCCTTGCGGTGCGCCTCGACCACGTCCTGGCCGGTGGCGATGCCGCACGGGTTGGCGTGCTTGATGATGGCGACGGCGGGCTCGGCGTGGTCGTACGCGGCCCGGCGGGCCGCGTCGGTGTCCATGTAGTTGTTGTAGGACATCTCCTTGCCGTGCAGCTGCTCGGCGCCGGCCAGGCCGCCGGTGCCGTCGACGTAGAGCGCGGCCTTCTGGTGCGGGTTCTCGCCGTAGCGCAGCACGTCGGCGCGGTCCCAGGTGGCGCCGAGGAAGGCGGGGAACGACTCCTCGGACTCGGTGTAGCCGGAGGTCTCGAACCACCGGGCCACCGCGACGTCGTAGGCGGCGGTGTGGGCGAACGCGGCGGCCGCCAGGCGCTTGCGGGTCAGCAGGTCGAAGCCGCCCCCGTTGACCGCCTCGAGCACGTCCGAGTAGCGGGCCGGGTCGACCACCACGGCCACCGACGGGTGGTTCTTGGCGGCGGCGCGGACCATCGACGGACCGCCGATGTCGATCTGCTCCACGCACTCGTCCGGGGTGGCGCCGGAGGCCACGGTGGCGGTGAACGGGTAGAGGTTCACCACGACCAGGTCGAACGGCTCGACACCGAGCTCGGCCAGCTGCGCGCGGTGCGACTCCAGGCGCAGGTCGGCGAGGACGCCGGCGTGCACCCGCGGGTGCAGGGTCTTGACCCGGCCGTCCAGGCACTCCGGGAAGCCGGTCAGCTCGGAGACCTCGGTCACCGGCACCCCGGCGGCGGCGATCCGGCCGGCCGTGGATCCGGTGGAGACGATCGCCACCCCGGCGGCGTGCAGGCCCTGGGCCAGCTCCTCCAGCCCGGTCTTGTCGTACACGCTGATCAGGGCGCGACGGATCGGGCGGACGTTCTCGGAGACGGGAGGGGTGGCGTGGGTGGCACTCATGCTCCCACCTCGCTGCGCTCGGCGGGCGCTTCGCGCAACGCGCACCTTCTGATGTTCCGTTCGCTGCGCTCACTCATGTGCCGGGATCCATACCTTTCGGTCTTCGATGCGGTGACCTTCGCGGGCCAGGCGGCCCACGACGTCGACGAGCAGCTGGCGCTCGACGGTCTTGATGCGCTCGTGCAGTGCTTCGCCGCCATCGGCGTGGTCGGCGTCGAGCACCTCGACGACGCCCTGCGCGATGATCGGCCCGGTGTCCACGCCGGCGTCGACCAGGTGGACGGTGCAGCCGGTGACCTTCACCCCGTAGGCGAGGGCGTCGGTGACGCCGTGGGCACCGGGGAAGGCGGGCAGCAGCGCGGGGTGGGTGTTGACGATCCGGCCGCCGAAGGCGGCGAGGAACCGCGGCCCGAGGATCTTCATGAAGCCGGCCGAGACCACCAGGTCCGGCTGCCGCTCGGCGACGGAGGCGGTCAGCGCGGCGTCCCAGTCGTCCCGGTCCGCGTAGTCCTTGACCCGGTGGACGAAGGTGGCGATGCCCGCCCGCTCGGCCCGCTCCAGTCCGGCGATCGACCCCCGGTCGGCGCCCACCGCCACGATCTCGGCGCCGTACGCCGGATCGGCCGCGGCGTCGATCAGGGCCTGCAGGTTGGTGCCGGAACCGGACACCAGGACGACCAGCCGGGCCGGACGGCCGGACGGGGGCGGGAAGACGGGCGAGGGTGCGGCGGCCACGGGCGCGGGTCTCCGTATGTCGGGTGCCGTCCGCTGGTACATCCACCCGGTGGTGGGGCCACTGCGGACAGGCGGGAGGTCGGCGGTCGTCGGGGCCCCCGGCCCAAGGCCGGGGAGGATGCCGGTGCGCACGCGGCGCTGCGAGGCCCGGGAACCTGGGTGAGCTGCTGACCGTCACCACGATAACGGCTGGTTGAACGCGGGTTGTACCTGGGATTTGCTTGACGCGCGTAGACGAACGGCGTCGGCGCTGCCGGGGCCCCGTCCGGCCCGGCCGACCGTTCCGAGCACCCCGCTGCCCCGGTCCGACCCCGGTCAACGGCAGGCCGACCGCACGGGTGTGGACGGCTGCGGGATCATGGGTCGCGGCGCCCGCGCGCGGGGGCCACCAGACGGGCGGTGACGCCCCCCGACGATGAGGACCCGGACCGACATGAGCAGCGGCAACAGCAGCGACGAGCGCAACCCCTTCGCGCCGCCGCCCCAGGACGCCCCGGAGCAGCCGTGGCAGCCGCGCCTCCCGCAGCAGGCGGGCAACTCCGGAGGCGGTCGGGCCGACGGTGACGGCGAGGACGGCGGGGAGCAGCCGGACAGCGGGCCGGGCCGCCCTCCGGTGCCGCCGCCGCACCCGTGGAGCCCCAACTGGCAGGGCGGTGGCGGTCCCGGATGGCCGGCTCCGCCGCAGGGGCCGCCGCAGCCGAAGTTCGACCCCACCGACCCGGTGCACCGGCGCGCCCGGTACGGCCTGACCAGCGGCATGGCGGCGCTGTTCAGCGGCCTCTACGGCTTGCAGGAGCTGGCCCTGCTGTTCGGGGCGCTGGCGCTCTACTGGGGCATCAGCGCGCTGCGCCGCACCGGCACCCGGGAGCCGGCCGCCGGCGAGCCGGGCAACCCGACCGCCACTGCGCCGGCCGGCTGGCCCTACGCCCAGCGCAGCCGCCCGCAGGTGCCGGCCGCGCTGGGCGGTCTGCTCACCGGCGGTGTGGCGGTGGCCCTGGTGCTGGGCTCCTTCCTGCTGCAGCTGGCCTACCGGCCCTACTACACCTGTGTGAACGACGCGCTGACCGTGCAGGCCACCCAGAGCTGCGACAACCTGGCCCCGGCCTGGCTGGTGAGCGCGACCGACCAGCAGAACTGAGCCGGCGCCGGTCGGCGGCGGCATCCCGTCACCGCCCCGCCGTCGCCCACTCACCGTCCGCCTCCCCCGCGCGGGCCCGGCGCAGCAACCACCAGCGCACCACCGGCGCCCCGGGGACGGCGAGCAGCAGGCACCACGCGGCGGCGGCCGGGCCGCAGCCGGCGGCCGGGCCGAGCCGCGCCATCCGGCCCGCGCCCAGTGCGCCGCCGGCCAGCCAGCCGGCCACCGCCACCCCGGCGGCCAGCAGCAGCGCGACCGCCGCCGCGGTGCGGGCGGTGGTGGCGTTCGACCAGGGCCCGTCCGGGTCGGAGTCCGGGTCGCCGGCGCCGTCCGGCGCCGTTCCGCCCGCCGCGGCGGCCCGCCCCAGCAGCGCGGCCACCGTCAGGGCGGCCAGCACCGGCACCGCCTGGGTCAGGTGCTGCCAGGCCGACCCGGACTCGGGGGTGAGCACCAGCAGCGGGAAGTCGGGCACCGGGCCGGGGTGCGCCCGACCGGCGGCCACCAGGCTGTCGCCGCCCAGCCAGAAGCCCGGGCCGAGCGCGTAGCCGACCGCCCAGAGCGCCGCGTTGGGCAGCACCAGCAGGCAGCAGAGCAGCAGTCCCAGCTGCCCGGCGAGGCTATCCGCGGCCACCTCGCGCACCACCACCTGGATGGCGACCGAGTGCACCGCGGCGGCGGCGGCCAGCAGCAGCGCACCGCCGGCCAGCAGCACCAGCAGCCCGGCACCGGCCGTCGGCAGCAGCACCCCCGCCGGCAGCGGCCGGCAGTGCTCCAGCCAGGCCCGCAGCCGGCGCGGCGACGCCTCCTGCGGCTCCCCGTCCACCGCCGGCGCGGGCACCAGCGGTCCGCGCCGCAGCCAGGCCGCCAGGCGCCGTCGCCCGGCCCGCCACCAGGCGGTCCCCCGGCGGGCGCCCAGGCAGGCGGCCGACCCGGCGAGCGCGGCGGCGGCCAGCAGGTCGGGCAGCGGCTGGGCGCGCAGCGCCCCGGCGCCACGGCAGCCGAGCGCGACCGGCAACGCGACCGCGAGGTAGCCCGCGCAGAGCGCCCCGCAGGCCGCCGCCGTGCGACCGGGCGGCGCCTGGGCGGCGACCCGGGCGGCGGCCTGCGCGATCAGCAGCACGCAGAGCGCGGTGAGGGTCAGCGGGGTGACCGAGAGCGGCGCGCCGCCCGGTTCCCGGACCAGCGGCCCGCCGTGGGCCAGCAGCCACACCGCGCCGGTCAGCCGCGCCGCGTCCGTGACGCCGTCCTGCGGCGGGGCCGAGAGCAGCCAGCAGCACAGCACCGGGACGCCGGTGACCGCGAGCCCGAGCAGCGCCGCCTTGGCCCCGGCCGCCGCCGGCCCGCGGCCCGGCCGGGTGGCCGGGAACAGGGGTTGACGGCCGGTCAGATGGTGCGTCATGCCGCCATGGTCCACCCGGCGCCCGCGCCACTGCGCGCACCGGCCGTCGTGTCCCAGTAGGTCCGATGATCCGTCAAAGGCTCGACCGGCCCCGGACGGCAGTGCGCCCCGGACCAACCGGTCCGGGGCGCACTGCCGGTGCGTCAGCTGGTGCGGATCAGCCGGCGAGCTTGCCGTAGAGCTCGCGCGCCAGGCGCGCGGTCTCGGACGGGGTCTTGCCGACCGCGACACCGGCGGCCTCCAAGGCCTCCTTCTTGGCGGCCGCGGTGCCCGAGGAGCCGGAGACGATGGCGCCGGCGTGGCCCATGGTCTTGCCCTCGGGGGCGGTGAAGCCCGCGACGTAGCCGACGACCGGCTTGGTCACGTTCTCCTTGATGAAGGCCGCGGCCCGCTCCTCGGCGTCGCCACCGATCTCACCGATCATGACGATCAGCTTGGTCTCCGGGTCGGCCTCGAACGCGCGCAGCGCGTCGATGTGGGTGGTGCCGATGACCGGGTCGCCACCGATGCCGACGGCGGACGAGAAGCCCAGGTCGCGCAGCTCGTACATGAGCTGGTAGGTCAGCGTGCCGGACTTGGAGACCAGGCCGATCGGGCCCGACTTGGTGATGTCGGCCGGGATGATGCCCGCGTTCGACTTCTCCGGGGAGATCAGGCCGGGGCAGTTCGGGCCGATGATCTGGGTCTTGTTGCCCTTCTCGCCGGCGTAGGCCCAGAACGAGGCGCTGTCGTGCACCGGGACGCCCTCGGTGATCACCACGGCGAGCGGGATCTCGGCGTCGATCGCCTCGACCACGGCGCTCTTGGTGAACGCCGGCGGCACGAAGATGACGGTGACGTCGGCACCGGTCTTCTCCATGGCCTCGGCGACGCCGCCGAACACCGGCACCTCGGTGCCGTCCACGTCAACGGTGGTGCCGGCCTTGCGCGGGTTCACGCCACCGACGATCTTGGTGCCGGAGGCGAGCATGCGGCGGGTGTGCTTCATGCCCTCGGAGCCGGTCATGCCCTGGACGATGACCTTGCTGTCCTCGGTAAGGAAGATAGCCATGGTTGTAAGTCCCCTTCCTTACTTGTTGGCCAGCTCGGCGGCGCGCTCGGCGGCGCCGTCCATGGTGTCCACCTGCTGCACCAGCGGGTGGTTGCGGTCGGTGAGGATCTTGCGACCCAGCTCCGCGTTGTTGCCGTCCAGGCGGACGACCAGCGGCTTGGTGACGGCCTCGCCCTTGGCCTCCAGCAGCTCCAGGGCCTGCACGATGCCGTTGGCGACCGCGTCACAGGCGGTGATGCCACCGAAGACGTTGACGAAGACCGACTTGACGTCGGCGTCGCCCAGGATGATCTCCAGGCCGTTGGCCATCACCTCGGCGGAGGCGCCGCCACCGATGTCGAGGAAGTTGGCCGGCTTGACGCCACCGTGGTTCTCACCGGCGTAGGCGACGACGTCCAGGGTGCTCATCACGAGACCGGCGCCGTTGCCGATGATGCCGACCTCGCCGTCCAGCTTGACGTAGTTGAGGCCCTTGGCCTTGGCCTTGGCCTCCAGCGGGTTGGCCGCGGCGTGGTCGACCAGCGCCTCGTGCTCCGGCTGGCGGAAGTCGGCGTTCTCGTCCAGCGAGACCTTGCCGTCCAGCGCGATGATCGTGCCGTCACCGGTCTTGACCAGCGGGTTGACCTCGACGAGGGTGGCGTCCTCCTTGATGAAGACGGTCCACAGCTTCTGCAGCACCTCGACGACCTGGTCCGCGATCTCGGCCGGGAACTTGGCGGCCGCGACGATCTCGCGGGCCTTGGCCTCGGTGCAGCCCTCGTTCGCGTCGACAGCGATCTTGGCGAGCGCCTCGGGGTTCTCCTCGGCGACGACCTCGATCTCGACGCCGCCCTCCTTGCTGGCCATCGCCAGGAAGGTGCGGTTGGCGCGGTCCAGCAGGAAGGAGACGTAGTACTCCTCCTTGATGTCCGCGGTCTGGGCCAGCATCACCTTGTGGACGGTGTGGCCCTTGATGTCCATACCGAGGATGGCCCCGGCCTTGGCGACGGCGTCGGCCGGGTCGGCGGCGAGCTTGACGCCACCGGCCTTGCCACGGCCACCGACCTTCACCTGAGCCTTGACGACGGCGCGGCCGCCGAAGCGCTCGGCGATCGCGGCAGCGTCCTCGGCCTTCTCGATGACCTCGCCGTCCAGCACGGGCACGCCGTGCTTGGCGAAGAGGTCCCTCGCCTGGTACTCGAACAGGTCCACGTGTGTTCGTCCTTGTTCGTGGTCGCGGATTGTGTCTCTACGAGCGTGCCACGGCAGGATCTTCGCTGCGGGTCGTCGGGGCGGTGCGGGTACGCAGAAGATACGGCCTTGCGGCCCACACAGCCACGGGCGCACACGTCAATCAACACGCGCGTCACGTCCGTCTGGCAGGTTATCCCCGTGGGACGGGACTCCTTCACCCGGGACGGTTCCGTGCATGGTGAGAACCGTCACAACGAGTGTCACTCGCCGTACCCCCGATCCTCCAGGGCGGCGGCCATCACCTCGGGGAACGCGTCCGGGGTGCAGGCGAAGGCCGTCACCCCGAGCGCGGCCAGCGCGGCGGCCCGTCCGTGGTCGTGGGCGGGGGCGCCCTCGTCGGAGAGCGCGAGCAGCACCACCACCCGCACGCCCGCCGCGGTCAGCTCCGCCACCCGGCCGAGCATCCCGTCCCGGGCGCCGCCCTCGTAGAGATCACTGATCAGCACCAGCACGGTGTCCGCCGGACGGGTGATCCTGGACTGGCAGTAGGCCAGCGCCCGGTCGATGTCGGTGCCGCCGCCGAGCCGGGTCGCGAACAGCACGTCGACCGGGTCGGCGAGGTGCTCGGTCAGATCGACCACCGAGGTGTCGAACACCACCAACCGGGTGGCCAGGGCCGGCATCGAGGCCAGCACCGCGCCGAACACGGCCGCGTGGACCACCGAAGGGGCCATCGAACCGGACTGGTCGACGCAGAGCACCACCTCCTTGGCGGCGGCGCGCCGGGCCCGGGCGTAGCCGACCAGGCGCTCGGGCACCACTGTGCGCCGCTCGGGCAGGTAGTGCTTCAGGTTGGCCCGAACGGTGCGGTCCCAGTCGATGTCGTGCGGACGCGGGCGGGCACCGCGGGCACTGCGGTCCAGCGCGCCGGTCAGCACTGCCCTGGTCCGGTCGGCCAGCCGCCGCTCCAGCTCGGCCACCACCGCGGCGACCACCTCCCGGGCGCTGCGGCGGGTGCTCTCCGGCAGCGCCTGCCTCAGCGTCAGCAGGGTGGCGACCAACCGGACGTCCGGCTCGACGGCGGCCAGCACCTCCGGCTCCAGCAGCAGCCGGTCCAGGCCCAGCCTGGTGATCGCGTCCTGCTGGAGCAGCCGCACCACGCCGGTCGGGAAGTAGCTGCGGATGTCGCCCAGCCAGCGGACCACCTGCGGAGCGCTGCCGCCCAGACCGGCGGTGCGGCGGCCCCCGGGCTCGCCGGCGGTCGACGGCTCGCCGCGGTAGACGGCGGCCAGGGCGCGGTCGACGGCGGCGTCCCGGCCGGTCGGTGTCCATCCGGTGCTCTCCGCCTCCGCGCCGAGCACCAGCCGCCAGCGGCGCAGCCGCCGCTCGTCGTCGGACAGTTCGCCGCCGGGTGCGGGGGTGGGACTGGTCATGCGGGTGCTCCTGTCAGGCGGCGCGGCGGTCGCTCTGCCGGGGGATCCACGGACGGACGGGCGGCGTCGGGGTGCTCGGGGCGTCGGGGTGGGGCCGGAGCAGCCGCAGCACCGTGGCCGTGCCGGCGGCGGCGCGCCGCTCGTCCACGGGCGGGGCGGGCGGCGCCGGTGCCGCGCCGCCGAGCGGGCCGGCGGCGACCCTGGCCCCGACGGCGCGCCGGACGCCCGCCTCCAGGCCGGCGAAGGTGCGCCGCAGCAGCGGGAGCAGCTCGATGAACGCGTCCTCGGGCACCTCGGCCAGCCAGGCGTCCAGCAGCGCGAGCAACCGCGGATCGTGCAGCAGCAGGGCGCCGCCGCCGGCCAGGAAGCCCTCCACCCAGCCCGCGGCGTCGCTCGGGGCGCTCGCCCGGGAGAGCGCGAGCCGCAGCCGCTGCCCGGCCGCGGCCGGGTCCAGCCGCCCGTCGTCCAGCAGCAGCCGCACCGCGCGGCCGCGCAGCAGGCCCGGCACGCCGGTGGCCGCCCCGGCGGCCGGCTCGCACCGGCTGATCCCGGCCAGCGCGGCGGCCCAGCGGTCCGCCACCGACCGGTCGGCCGGTTCGGCGAGCAGCCCGATGGCGGTGTGCACGGCGTCGATCCGCCGGCGCATGGCGGCGGCGCCCTCGGCGTCCAGTCCGGTGCAGGCGGGGGCCAGGCCGACGCGGATCCGGTCAGCCAGACTCCGGGCCACACCGTGCAGGGCGCGGGCGTCGGTGCCGCGCACGTCGCCGTAGCGCAGGGCGCGGACCAGGGCCGGCAGGGCGTCGGCCAGTTGTGCGGTGTCGGTGTCCAGGGCGGCGCGGTCGGCGAGCGCGCGCAGCACGGCGGGCAGGGCGTCGGGCAGGGCGGCGACCAGGCACCGCTCGGCCAGCCGGGTGAGGTCGGCGAGCCGCTCGGCCCGCGCCGCCCGCTCGGTCACCTTGGCGGTCGCCGCCGCGGCCACGGTGGTGCCCCAGGCGGCGGCCTCCACCAGCCGGACCGCGAACTCCGGCTCCCAGCGCAGCCGCCAGCTCTCCCGGAAGGTGCCGGTGGAGCGGCCCGGGCCGGTGGTCTCGGTGCCCCAGCCCAGGCCGAGCAGCCGGAGCCGGTGCAGCAGCCGGGAGCGGTCGGCGTCCAGCTCCTTGCGCAGGTCCAGGACGAGCTCGCGCTCCTCGGGCTCCGGGCGCAGCCGCAGCGACCGCTGCAGCCGGGTGAGGTCGCGCTGCAGCGGCACGGTCGGGGTGTCGGGCGGCACCGTGCCGAGCGCCTCGCCCACCACCAGCCGGTCGTGCACCAGGGCCAGGGCCACCTCGGAACCGTCGCAGAGCACCGCCCGCACGGCCTCCATGGTCTCGGCCGGCCCGGCGAGGGGCCGACCGCGCAGGGCGGCCAGGGTCTCGGCGAGCCGGACCGCCTCGATCACCTGGGCCGGGGAGACCGGGTGGTCGGCGGCCCGCAGCAGCTCGGCGGCACGGGCCAGCCAGCCGGCCACGGCGCGCGCCGGCCGGCTCCCGGCGGTCTCGAACAGGTGCTGGTACCAGCCGGGGGACTCGACGCCGGCGCCGTAGCCGGTGTGCTGGGCCAGCCGGCGGTGGGTCCACGGCACCCAGGTGACCTCGGTCCGCACCTTCTTCGGCAGCCCGGCCAGCAGCTCCCGGTCGGCGGTCGCGCTGCCGGGGGCGCTCGCGGTGGCCAGGGCCGGCACGTGCCAGGCGCCGCAGACCACCGCGATCCGCCGGTGGCCCGCCCGCCGGGCGGCGCGCAGCTGCCGGCGCATGAACGCCTCGCGCAGCTGCTCGCGCCGCCCGGCAGGGGCGACCCCGGGCGAGCCCGGGGTCCCCACCGGATCGTCGAACCGCAGGGCGGCCATCGCCTCGGCCACCGCGTGGAAGCAGGCGAGCGGGTCCTCCCCCGGGGCCCGGTGCTCGACCACGTCCTCCCACCAGGCCTCCGCGTCGGCCCGGCCGGCCACCGCGGCCAGTCGGACGATCGGATCGATTCCCCTGCCGTCACCGTGACTTGGCGCGGATTCCGCCCGGTCCAGGGCGAAGCCGGTGGCGGCCGGCAGGTCGATGAACCGGACCGGGACGCCGGCGTCCAGCGCGTGGCGGATCGCCACCCACTCCGGCGAGAACGCCGCGAACGGCCAGAACGCCGCGCGCGCCGGTTCGTCCACCGCGTGCGCCAGCAGCGCGACCGGCGGCACCATCTCCTCCCGCCCCGCCAGGGCGATGATCGGATCCGCCTCCGGGGGCCCCTCCACCAGCACCGCGTCCGGCCGCAGCGCGGCCAGTGCCGCGACCACCGCGCGGGCCGAACCGGGCCCGTGGTGGCGCACTCCCAGCAGGGTCACCTCGCCAGTCATCTTCGTGTTCCTCTCCCCCTGTTTTTCGTTGCTCGGCCGGAGCCCCGGCCGTCCTTCGACCGCCTGGCTCAGTCGGCCAGTTCGTGGGCCGCCCGGTAGAAGTCCTGCCAGCCGTCCCGGTCGCGCAGCACCCCCTCCAGGTACTCGCGCCACACCGCCGGGTCGCTCGTCCGATCCCGAACGACCGCGCCCAGCACGCCGGTTGCCACGTCGGCCGGACGCAGCACGCCGTCACCGAAGTGCGCGGCGAGCGCGAGTCCGTTGGTGACCACCGAGATCGCCTCGGCGGTGGAGAGGGTGCCGGTCGGGGTCCGGACCTTGGTCCGGCCGTCGATGGTCAGGCCGTCGCGCAGCTCGCGGAAGACCGTCACCACCCGTCTGATCTCCTGCGCACCGCCCGGCAGCTCGGGCAGTTCCAGGGCGCGGCCCAGCTGCCCGACCCGTCGGCTGACGATCTCGACCTCGTCGTCGAGCGTCGCCGGCAGCGGCAGGACCACCGTGTTGAAACGGCGGCGCAGCGCACTGGAGACGTCATGCACTCCGCGGTCGCGATCGTTGGCGGTGGCGATCAGGTTGAACCCGCGGACAGCCTGAGTCTCGCTGCTCAACTCCGGTATCGGCAACGTCTTTTCCGACAGCACGGTGATCAGGGCGTCCTGCACGTCGGAGGGCATCCGGGTGAGCTCCTCGACCCTGACGATCTTGCCGTCGGCCATCGCGCGGAGCACCGGCGAGGGCACCAGGGCGGCCCGGCTGGGACCGTTCGCCAGCAGCTGGGCGTAGTTCCAGCCGTACCGCACGGCCTCCTCCGCGGTGCCCGCGGTGCCCTGGACCAGCAGCGTGGAGTCGCCGCTGATCGCGGCCGCAAGGTGCTCGGACACCCAGGTCTTGGCCGTCCCCGGCACCCCGAGCAGCAGCAGCGCCCGGTCGGTGGCCAGCGTGCTCACCGCCACCTCGACGATCCGCCGCGGCCCCACGTACTTCGGCGTGATCACGGTGCCGTCCGGCAGCCGGGTGCCCAGCAGGTACGCGGCCACCGCCCACGGCGACAGCCGCCACCCCGGCGGGCGCGGCCGGTCGTCCGACGCGGCCAGCGCCGCCAGCTCCCCGGCGAACGCCTCCTCCGCGTGGGCGCGCAGGACCGGTGCGGTGGTCTTCTCATCGCTCATTCGAGGGCTCCTCCTCGTCGCCCGACACGGCGGGCACGGTGCCCGGGGTCGGTGGGTGGCTGGGAGCATCACTGCAGGTGGCAGGCGTCGGCGCGGTCGCCGCGACCGGCTTGCGGGAACCACTCTGCACCCAGGGACTGACAAGTCACCGGTGTCGGAGGGTGCCGCGGCTACGATGAAGATGAGCTGGAGGAGGCGCGGAGATGACCGCCATGGCGACGACCAACGCACACGATCTGGTGCGCCTGCTCGAATCGATCCCCGAGCTGGACGCCTACCGCGTCGAGCTCATCGACGGAAAGATCGTGATGCTCCCGTCCGCCGCCCCGTTCCACAACTTCATCCAAGCCAATGCCGCGAGTCAGTTCATCCAACGCGGCTGGTGGGCCATGACCGAGCAGGCCCTGGTGTCCCCGGAGGCCTCGTTCGAGCCGAAGCCGGACATCGCCGTCACCACCCATGAGTTGGCCGCCGACAACCTCAATCCGTTCCCCGCCGAGCGCGCCGCCATCACCGTGGAGATCGTCTCCACCGACCGCGACGGCGACTACGCCAAGAAGCGCTTCTGGTACGCCATCAGCGGCGTCCCGCTCTACGTGATCATCGACCCGAACGACGGTGTCTGGGAGCTGCACTCCGGTGCCCGGGGCGGCGACTACCGGATCGTCGAGCGCGGCGAGTTCGGGGAACCCATCGAGCTGCCCGAGCCGTTCGCGTTCCCCCTCGACACCTCCGCCTTCAAGGTCTACCCGCCCAAGCCGCCGCGCTGACCCGCTGTCAGTCCCCCGCCCTAACGTTCCCTCCATGGACGAACGTTGGAGCACCGACCGGGTCCGCGCGCTGACGTCCGACAGCGCCGTGCTGCGGGCCGCCGAGCGGCTGGCCGAGCCGGCGCCCTGGGCGCTGGCCGGGGCCGGCCGGGGGGCGGTCTGGGGGCTGTGCCGGGGCGGCGGGAGGGCGCCGTACCGGGTGGTGGTCGAGCCGGCCGGGCCCGACTGGCAGTGCGGGTGCGCCGGTCGGCAGCGCCCCTGCCGGCACGTGCTGGGCCTGCTGCTGCTGTGGGCCGCGAGCCCCGAGGCGGTGCCCGGCAGCACCGAACCGCCCGGCTGGGCGGCTTCCTGGCTGGCCGAGCGGGTGCCGAGCCCGCTGGAGGGCACCGCGCACGGCACCGCCCCGGCCGACCCGGCCGCCGCCCGCCGGGCCGAGCGGCGCGCCGCCCGGGTGGCGGCCGGCGCCCAGGAGCTGCGGCTGCGGCTGGCCGACCGGATCCGGCGCGGCCTGGCCGATCCGGGCACCGCGGGCGGCTGGGGAGAGGTGGCGGCCCGGATGGTCGACGCGCAGGCCCCCGGACTGGCCGCCGGCGCCCGCGAGCTGGCCGGGCTGACGGGCGACCAGCAGCTGGCCGGCATCGCCCTGCTGGACCTGCTGGCCGCCGCCTACCAGCGGGTCGACGAGCTGCCCGAGCCGCTGGCCGCCACCGTGCGCACCCGGGTCGGCTTCACCACCGACTCCGCCGAGCTGTTGGCCGGCCGCACGGTCCGCGACCGCTGGCTGGTGCTCGGCAGCCAGGACCTGCCCGACGACCGGCTGACGCAGCGCCGGATCTGGCTGCACGGCACCAAGACCGGCCGTCCCGCCCTGCTGCTGTGCTACGCCCCGCCCGGCCGGCTGCCCGAACTCGCGCTGCCCGTCGGCCGGGTGCTGGAGGCGGAGCTGGCCTACTACCCGGCCGCCGCCCCGCTGCGCGCGGTGCTCGGTGCGTCCTACGGGGTGCCCGAGCCCGGCCCGCTCGACCCGCCGCCCGGCTGCGGCCCCGCCGATGCCGCCGCCGACTACGGCGAGGCGGTCGCCGCCGACCCGTGGCAGACCGCCTGGCCGGTGGTGCTGTCGGAGGTGGCCGTGGTGCCCGGGCCGGACGGCTGGCTGCTGTCCGGCGGTCAACACGCCCTGCCGCTGCACCCGGACACCCCCGAGGCCGCCCGCTGGCTGCTCGCGGCGGTCTCCGGGGGCCACCCGGTGACCGTCTTCGGCGAGTGCGGCCACCAGGGGTTCCGTCCGGTCACGGTGTGGGACGGCACCGGCCGGCCGAGCAGCGTCACCCCGGCGACGGGAGCAGCCGCATGACCGCCGACACCGCTGCCGACCACTGGTCCGCCCTGCTCGGCACCGCCCTGCTCGGCACCGACCGCCGGCCCCTGCCGCCCCCCGCCGGCCCGCCCGCCTACCGCGCGGCGGCCGCCGAGCTGGCCGGCCCGGACCACGCCACCGCCCTGCTGGAGCAGGCGGCGCTGGCCACCGTGCGCCGCCGGGCCGGTCTGCTGCCGCTGCCCGCCCCGACCGGGGCGCCCGTGCCCGCCGCACCCGACCCCCGCCCCGAGCTGCCCCAGGCCGCCGCCCGCCGGCTCACCGTGCTGCTGGCCGGCCGGGGCGGTGGCGGCCCCGCCAACCTCGCCGAGTTGCTGCCGCAGTGGCTGGTCGAGGCCCGCAGTCGCGGCTACCGGCCGCCCGCCGCGTTGGTGCCCGGGCTGCTGGAGGCGGCGCGGGCCAGGAACGAGGTGCGGGCGGACGCGGTGGCGCTGGCCGGACCGCTCGGCCGCTGGCTGGCCGAGCGGAACCCGCAGTGGCGGTTCGTGCTGCGCACCACCGCCGCCGAGTCGCCCACCGAGGCCGACCGGATCTGGCAGGAGGGGCTGTTCGCCGAGCGGGTCACCCATCTGACCAGGCTGCGCCGTCGCGATCCGGCCGCTGGGCTGGCGCTGCTGACCGGCAGTTGGGCGCGGGAGCGGGCCGAGGACCGGCTGCTCTTCCTGGACGCGCTGCAGGAGGGTCTGAGCCTGGCCGACGAGCCGTTCCTGGAGGCCGCGTTGGACGATCGCAGCAAGAACGTGCGGGCCACCGCCGCCGAGCTGCTGGCCGGTCTGCCGGGCTCCGCGCTGGGCCGCCGGATGGCCCGGCGGGCGCTGGCCGCCGTGGAGTTGGCCGCGGACGGCAGCCGGCTGCTGGTCACCCCGCCGGGCGAGGTCACGGCCCGGATGCGGCGCGACGGCGTGGCGCCCGACTCCCCGACCGGGCGCGGCGAGCAGGCCTGGCGGCTGGGCGAGGTGCTGGCCGCCACTCCGCTCGACACCTGGACCGGCACCTTCGGCTTGACGCCGGCTCAGCTGCTGGCGCTGCCGGTGGCCGACGCCGCGGACGGCGGGGCGCTGTGGCGCGAGGAGCTGCACGAGGCGTGGGCCCGGGCCGCGGTGCGCCAGCGCGACACCGGCTGGGCCCGGGTGCTGCTCGGTCCGGCGCCGAGGGACGGCCGGCCGGTGCGCGGGGCCGGTGCGCCGGCCAAGCTGCTCGCGGTGCTGCCGCCCGCCGAGCGGGCCGGCTGGACGGCCGCGTTCCTGCGCGGCCACGGGCTGGGGGACGCCTTCCAGCTGCTCGGTGCCTGCGCCACCCCGTGGACGCCGCCGCTGTCCACCGCGGTGGTGGCGGCGCTGGAGCGGGCCGCGGCCTCCGGCGCCTACCCGTGGAGCCACAGCGGGGTGCTCGGCCTGACCGAGCGCTCCTTGGCGCCGGCCACCGCGCCGGCCGTGGCGGCGCTGGCGGCCGACGCCGCCCCCGACACCGCCTGGGCCGAGACCTTCGACCGGCTGGCCCGGACCCTGCGGTTCCGGGCCGCGATGCTCGCGGAACTGGCCGGCCCGGCGGCACCGGGGTGACACCCGGCCGGGACCGACCCGGCGCGGGTGACTCAGCCGGCGTGACGCAGGTTGGCCTCGACCCAGGCGACCACGCCGCTGGTGGGTGACTCAGCCGGCGTGACGCAGGTCGGCCTCGACCCAGGCGACCACGCCGCTGGTGGGTGACTCAGCCGGCGTGACGCAGGTTGGCCTCGACCCAGGCGACCACGTCGCTGGTGGGCGTACCGGGGGTGAAGATGTCCGCCACGCCCATCGCCTTCAGCTCGGCGATGTCCGCGTCCGGGATGATCCCGCCGCAGAACACCTTGATGTCGGCCGCGTCGCGCTCCTTGAGCAGCTCGATCACCCGGGCGCAGAGCGTCATGTGGGCACCGGAGAGGATGGACAGGCCGATGCCGTCCGCGTCCTCCTGGATCGCGGTGTCCACGACCTGCTCGGGCGTCTGGTGCAGGCCGGTGTAGATCACCTCCATGCCGGCGTCGCGCAGTGCGCGAGCGATCACCTTGGCGCCCCGGTCGTGGCCGTCGAGCCCCGGCTTGGCGACCACGACCCGGATCGGGCCAGACACACCCATCACTGCCTCCACGTTAACCAGCAATAACCGACCTGAGGGGAGGTTAGCGCCCGTGCCCCCGGGTCCACCGTCCCCGAGCCAAAGTGATGAGAAAATCACAGCCCAGGACCGGCGGACGAGTCCTGGGCCGTGCGTGGTGCGTGCCGCGGTGTCAGCTCCGACGGGTCACAGCTTCTCCACCGGTGCGTAGCGCAGCAGCAGCACCTTGCGGCCGGCCGAGCCGAAGTCGATGGTGGCCTTGGCCCGGTCGCCGCTGCCGGCCACCTCGGCGACCGTGCCGAGGCCGAACTTGTCGTGGCTGACCCGGTCGCCGACGGCCAGGCCGACCACCTCGCGCTCGGTCATGGTGCGCGCCGACCGGCCCCAGCCGGCCTTCGGCCCGGCCGTGCTGCTCAGGCCGCCGGAGCCGCCCGAGCCACTGCGCGAGCCGCTCGTGGAGAGGCCGCGGGCGGGCGGTACGGCGGCCGCGCCGGTGCGCTTCCACTCCACCAGCTCGGCCGGGATCTCCTCCAGGAACCGGGAGGCCGGGTTGTAGGCGGGCTGGCCCCAGGCGCTGCGCAGCACCGAGCGGGTCAGGTAGAGCCGGTTGCGGGCCCGGGTCAGGCCGACGTAGGCCAGTCGCCGCTCCTCCTCCAGCTCCTTGACCTGGCTGAGCGCCCGCATGTGCGGGAAGATCCCGTCCTCCATGCCGGTGAGGAAGACCACCGGGAACTCCAGGCCCTTGGCGGTGTGCAGGGTCATCATGGTGATGACGCCCTGCCCCTCCTCGTCGTCCGGGATCTGATCGGAGTCGGCGACCAGCGCCACCCGCTCCAGGAAGTCGGCCAGCGAGCCGACCGGCGGCGCGCCCTCCTCGTCGGCGTCCGGCCGCTCCCCCGGGTCCTGCTCGTACTCCAGGGCGACCGAGGCCAGCTCCTGGAGGTTCTCGATCCGGGTCTCGTCCTGCGGATCGGTGGACGCCTGCAGCTCGGCCAGGTAGCCGGTCTCCTCGAGGACGGCCTCCAGGATCGCGGCGGGCCCGGCGCCGGACTCCACCACCTCGCGCAGCGAGGCCAGCAGCGCGTTGAACTTCTTCACCGCGTTGGCGGACCGCGCGGCCATCCCGTACGCCTCGTCGACCCGCAGCAGCGCCTGGGCGAAGGAGATCCGCTCCCGGGCGGCCAGCGCCTCGACCATCGCCTCGGCCCGGTCACCGATGCCGCGCTTGGGCACGTTGAGGATCCGGCGCAGCGGCACGGTGTCCTCCGGGTTGGCCAGCACCCGCAGGTAGGCCAGCACGTCGCGGACCTCCTTGCGCTCGTAGAAGCGCACCCCGCCGACCACCTTGTACGGCAGGCCGACCCGGATGAACACCTCCTCGAAGACCCGGGACTGCGCGTTGGTGCGGTAGAAGACCGCCACGTCGCCGGGTCGGGCCGCGCCCGAGTCGGTGAGCCGGTCGATCTCGTCGGCGATGAACTGGGCCTCGCCGTGCTCGTCGTCGGCGACGTAGCCGACCACCTTCTCGCCGTGCTCGCCGGCCGTCCAGAGCTTCTTCTCGCGGCGGTTGGCGTTGCGCTCGATCACCGCGTTGGCGGCGGACAGGATGGTCTGGGTGGAGCGGTAGTTCTGCTCCAGCAGGATGGTGGTGGCGTCCGGGTAGTCCTCCTCGAACTGGAGGATGTTGCGGATGGTGGCGCCGCGGAAGGCGTAGATCGACTGGTCGGCGTCACCCACCACGCACAGCTCGGCCGGCGGCAGCTCGGCGAGCCCGGCCTGCGCCGGGTTGACGAAGTCGCCGTCCGCGGTGCGCCTGGGCGCGCTGCCGGCCGCGCCGCCGGTCAGCTCGCGGATCAGCATGTACTGGGCGTGGTTGGTGTCCTGGTACTCGTCCACCAGGATGTGCCGGAACCGCCGCCGGTAGTGCTCCGCCGCGTCCGGGAAGGCCTGCAGCAGGTTGACCGTCGTCATGATGATGTCGTCGAAGTCCAGCGCGTTGGCCTCGCGCAGCCGGGCCTGGTAGAGCGCGTACGCCTCGGCGAGCTTGCGCTCCATCGGGTTGGCCGCCTGGGCCGCGTAGCTCTCGTGGTCGATCAGCTCGTTCTTGAGGTTGGAGACCTTGGCGCTGAAGGACTTCGGCGGGAACTGCTTCGGATCGAGGTCGAGGTCCCGGCAGACCAGGGACATCAGGCGCTGGGAGTCGGCCGAGTCGTAGATCGAGAAGCTGGAGGTGAAGCCCAGCCGCTTGCTCTCCCGGCGCAGGATCCGCACGCAGGCGCTGTGGAAGGTGGCCACCCACATCGACCGGGCCCGCGGGCCGACCAGCTGCTCGACGCGCTCGCGCATCTCGCCGGCCGCCTTGTTGGTGAAGGTGATCGCCAGGATCTCCCCCGGGTGCGCGCCGCGGGCGGCGAGCAGGTGGGCGATCCGGTGGGTGAGCACCCGGGTCTTGCCGGAGCCGGCGCCGGCCACGATGAGCAGCGGGGAGCCGGCGTGCAGCACCGCCTCGCGCTGCGGGTCGTTCATCCCCTCCAGCAGCTGCGCCGGATCGACCACGGTGCGGTGCGCCCCGTTGCGGTGGTAGGCGTCGCGCTCCGCCTGGGCCGCGTAGTCGGTCTGGAAGAGGTCGGCCGGGATCTCCTCCTCGTAGCCATGGCCGCCGTACTCCTCCTCGGGAGGCGGCGGCTCCACCGCGAAGTCGAAGGTCACCGCGTCGGCGGGCGCCGGCTTGGCCTCGAAGGGCTCGAAGCCGGGCAGCGGGAGGTCGTCAAAGAGGCTACTCATGGCCCTTCGAGTCTATGGCCCGGCGCCGACAGCACGGGCCGCCCGAGTGCGTGTCTCAGCCGCGAACGCCGACCGAGGAGGCCTGCTCCTGCTTCGCCGAGTCGTAGCCGATGAAGAAGGTCGGGCGCTTCTGCACCGCGGTGTAGATCCGGCCTATGTACTCGCCGAGCAGACCGACGCAGATCAGCTGGATGCCCCCGAGGAACAGCATCGCGACGAACAGCGAGGTCCAGCCGGGCACGGTGTGGCCGGCGATGTAGATCCCCAGGGTCGCGGCGAGCATGCCGAAGCAGCCGAAGAAGCTCGCGATCCCCAGCCAGGTGGCGATCCGCAGCGGCGCCGCCGAGAAGTTGGTGATGCTGTCGACGGCCAGCCGGACCATCTTGCTCAGCGGGTACTTGGTCTCACCCGCGACCCGCTCCTCGCGGAAGTAGCTGACCTGCCCGCTCGGGAAGCCCAGCCACGGCACCAGCAGCCGGTAGACCTGCTGCTGGTCCGGCAGCGCCTTGAGCGCCTCGACGGCGTCCCGGCTGAGCAGCCGGAAGTCGCCCGCCTGGGACGGCACCCGCTTGCCGACCATCCGGCGCATCAGCCAGTAGTAGGCGCCGGCCGTCCAGCGCTTGAACCCGGTGTCGGTGCTCCGGTCCGAGCGGACGCCGTAGACGATGTCCAGGTGCTGAGCCCGCGCCAGGTCCAGCATCTCCGGGATCTTCTCCGGCGGGTCCTGCAGGTCGGCGTCGATGCTCGCCACGTAGGCACCCACCGAGCTGTGCAGACCCGCCGTCAGCGCAGCCTGGTGCCCGGAGTTGCGCCGCAGCTTGACGATGCGCAACTCCGGCCAGGTCAGCCGGATTTCCTCCAACAGCTCGGCGGTCCGGTCGGCGCTGCCGTCGTCCACCGCGACGACCTCGTAGGAAACCTGCGTGCCGTCCAGCGCGGGACGGAGCCGTGCGACGAGGGCCGGCAGGGCGGCCTCCTCGTTGTACATCGGAATGACGACCGACAAGGTCGTCGTGGCTGATGCAGCCGACATTGGTTCCCCGCCTGAGAGTGGTCCAGTTCGATTTAGCCGGGCGAATCCTAACAACAGGATCTCCGCAAGCCCTCACGCGAGGACCACTGGACGATGGCCGCGCTGGACGCGCGGTGGAGTCTGCTCCCCGGGGGGCCGGGACCGGGGAGCCAAGGGCCCGACCCCTGCTGAAGGGCCGCCAGGAACGCCCTGGGTACGGTGTTCGACCGCCTGCTAGCCTGGGAGCTCGCGCAGCACCTTAGACACAACATGTTCGAGGTGTTTGAGCCCGAGCTGGTTCGAGACAGCCGTTTCAGCACCTTACCGGCGCCGGTGCGCCGTGCAACGCCGCCGGCTCGCCATTCAAGCTGTCCCCTCGACGAGGCATCGATGCCCATCATCTCGCTGCGGTACGTGCGGCCGTCAGCTGCGTGAGCGAACCGACTCCCCGGGAGAAGAGAGCCTGATGGGCACGACTCACAACACCTCGTTCCGATCAGGCGCCCGGACCGGACCCGGCACGGCGGGCGGGGCCGCAGGCGCCCGTCGCGGCGAGGCGGGCGGGGCCGTCCTCGGCGCCGTCTGGCGCTTCCTGCCGGCGGCCGCTGCCCTGGCGGTGCTCCTCACTACCCTGTCGGCTTCCGACACTCCGGTCAACTCCATCGCCCGGTACGCCGGTTACGTCGCCTGGGGGGTGCTCCTCCCGGGCACGCTGGTGTACCGGTCACTGCGGCGCACGCCGCACACCCTGGTCGAGGACCTGGCGATGGGCGCCGTGACCGGCCTGGCGCTCGAGCTGGCCGCCTGGGCCGTGTTCGTTCCGCTCCACCTCCAGTCGGTCGTCACGCTCTGGCCCCTGCTGGTCGTCATACCCTTCGCCGCCGTGCCCCGGCTGCGCCGGCACTGGTGGGTGCGCGGGTACCACCGGGTCCCGCTCGGCTGGTCGTGGTCGCTCGCCGCCACCGTCGCCATCACCAGCGGCTACCTCTACCAGGTCTACCTGGTGCGCACGCCGATCCTGCCGCCTGACGACCGGTCACGGCAGTTCGTCGACCTCTCGTACCAGATGTCCCTGGCCGGCAACGCCAAGCACTCCTTTCCCGTGACCCTCCCCCAGGTCGCCGGCGAGCCGCTGCAGTACCACTGGTTCGCCTTCGCGCACGAGGCCATGACGAGCCTGGTCGGTCACCTCGATCTGCCCGTCGTCCAGCTCCGGCTGATGATCCCGGCGCTCTGCGCGCTCACCATGGTGGTCGCCGCGGTGGTCGCCTGGCGACTGTCCGGGCGCGCCTGGGCCGGTCCCATCGCGGGCCTCCTGCTGTTCGCCGTCGGGGAGTTCAACGCGTCGCACGCCATGACGCCGTTCGGTTCGCCGGAGACCACGCTGATGTCCTGGGCGAGCGTCTCGATGACGTACAGTCAGCCGCTGCTGCTGGCGCTGGTCGGAGCCGTCGGTGACGGTCTTCGCAGGCCCGGCACCGGCACCGGCGGGAACCCGGTCCCCGCGCTGGGCCGCGGGTGCTACGCGCTCGCCGCCTTCTTCGCCTTCGCTTCCAGTGCCGCCAAGGCCACGTCGCTGCCGGTCACGCTCGCCGCCCTCGCCCTGACCGGTCTGCTCGGCCTGCTCACCACCCGGCGGATCCCGTGGACGGTGGTGGGGCTCGGCGCCATCGTGGCCGCCGCGCAGCTGTTCTCCACCGCGGTCATCTTCGCCTTCAAGAGCTACGGGCTGGCCGTCGAGCCGCTCTCCAACCTCCAGGGCAGCTGGGCCGACCCGCACCACGCCCGCACCGCCACCAGCCAGCTGGTCGTGGTGGCGCTGGTCTGGTTCGCCTTCCTCATCAACACCCAGCTGCGGGTGGCCGGCGCGCTCCCGCTGCTGTGGCGCAGCCGGCTGAAGCCGGACCCGACGCTGTGGTTCCTGGTCGGCGGCACCGTGGCCGGCCCCGCCATCTACCTGGCCCTCAACGGCTGGAACTCCAGCTACTTCACCCATGCCGGTCTGGCCTTCGGCGTGCTGCTCTCCGCCTGGGGCTACTGCGAGGCCTTCGAACGGGCGGCCCTGTCCCCCTGGGCCAGGACGGCGCTCGGTGCCTTCGCCGCCGCGTTCACCGGCCTGATCGTCTGGGGCGTCTACTACCACGCCGGCGACTGGCAGACCTGGGTGACGACCACCGTGAAGGGCTGGCACCCGACCCGCTCCGGGTTCCTGCGGGCCTTCCTCTCCGGCAACCCCGATGGCAACGGCTCGGCGGCGGGACTACTGCCGATCGTGTCCGCCGGTCTCGCGCTGTGCGCGATCGCCGCGGTCTGCGGCGTGCTGTGGTGGGCTCTCGGCCGGGTGGTCAAGCCGATGCGGCGGCGCGGCGGGATCGTGCTGCTCACCGCCGCGCTGCTGGCGGGCGCCCCGGCGCTGGTCATCGACCTGCCGAAGCCCACCTGGGACATGACCGTCTGGTCGTCGTTCCCGCTGCCCGCCGGAAAGATCGACGCCGCCCGCTGGTTGCGCGACCACAGCCGGCCCACCGACGTGATCGCCACCAACGAGCACTGCTGGTCGCCCGACGACTTCCAGCACCCCGGGTCCCCGTGCACCGACTACCGGGACTTCACGCTGAGCGCCTACTCGGAGCGCTCGGTCCTGGTCGAGGGGTGGGCCTTCGCGCCCCGCGTGATGGCCGGTACCTCGCCCGAGTTCTGGGACCCGGCCCTGCTGCGGATGAACGACGACGCCGTCTACCACCCGACCGCACCCCTGCTCAGCGAGCTGCACGACCGGCACCACGTGCGCTACCTGTTCGTGAACCGGCGGGTCGGCCCCGAGGCCCCGCAGCTGGGCACACTGACCGACAAGGTCTACGACAACGGCCGGATCGCCATCTACGAACTGCGCTGACCCGGGCGGAGCACCGCGGCGCGCCGGGAGCCCCGGGACGATCACGAGGGCTCCCGGGTACCCGGGGAGGCCGGGCGCCGCTCAGGGCGCGTCGGGGAACACGTAGACCAGGAAGCCGCCGTACAGGCCGGAGACCAGCGCGGCGGCGACCAGCACCAGCGCCAGGGTGGCCCTGTTCCTGGTCCGGGCCAGGCCGGCGGCGACCGGCAGCAGCAGCCCGAACGCGCCGAGCAGGAACCGGGCCCGTGACGTGAAGTACGCGGCGTCGCCCAGCGCCAGCACCAGGGTGGCCGCGCTCAGCAGCACCACCGCCGCCGGCTGGCGCTGCAGCACCGAGACGCCCATCAGCACCACACTGGCGATCAGCACCGCGGCGACCACCGCCTGGGTCAGCCAGACGGGGTGCGCGCTGCTGAGCAGCTCGACGATCGCGTGAAGGGTGTTCCGGCCGAAGTCGAAGTGGGAGTTCCAGGCCTCCTGCACCTTGAAGTAGGCGTCCCAGCGTCCCTTGACCAGCCCGACCCAGCCGATGAAGCCGACGAAGCCCACCGGCGCGAGCAGCACCGCGAGCGCCGGTCGCCACCGCGCCGGCCCGCCGTCCCGGTGACCGCGCACCAGCTCCGGCAGCGCGGCGCCGACGACCGCGACCGCGACCGCGAGGCCGGTCGGGCGGGTCAGCCCGGCCAGCGAGGCCAGCACGCCCGCCGAGACCCACCGCCGGGCCACCGCCTGGTGCACCGCCCAGACCGAGAAGGCCGTGAAGAGCAGCTCGGAGTAGGCCAGGCTCTCCACCACCGCGACCGGCACCGAGCCCCAGAGGGTCGCGGTCAGCACGCCCATCCGCCGCCCGTACAGCCGTGCGGCGACCGCGAACATGCCCCAGGCCGCGACCAGGGAGGCGGCCCAGGCGATGGCCAGTGCGGCCACGTTGTAGGCCAGCGGGGTCGCCCAGGCGAGTGCCCGGATGGCCGCCGGGTACATCGGGAAGAAGGCGTACGACTGGTACGGGCCGTTCGGGCCGGGCACCAGCGGGACCCGGCCGTACCCGAGCTCGGCGATCCGCTGGTAGAAGCCGGCGTCCCACAGGGTGCTCAGCCGGTACAGCGCGTTGACGCCGTGCCGCTCCCCCCAAGCCACCAGGATCAGTACGCCGACCACCCGGGTGCCCAGATAGGCGAGCAGGGCCGGTGCGGCGAACCGCAGCTCCCTCCTGAACCGGTGCCCCGCCCGGCCGACCGCCGCCGAGGCGACCGTGGCCGGGGCGCGGCCGGGAGCGGCGACGAGCGGCTGCGATGTCACGCTGACTCCTACGGACGGCTGGCTGCTGACGTCCCGTCGCGAGACGCCGACTCCGGAACGTCCGTCCGGCCGACGCTCCTGTCGGCCTAATGCTGCCGCTGGAGGAGGGTCACCGTGATGCCCGACACGTGCTTGCTCTCGACCTTGGTGTACTCGGTCTCCAGGACTTGCTGCTGAGCCTTCGAGAATCCCTTGAACGGCTGGTCCGGGTCGGTGTAGTCGACCACCCAGATGCGCGGCACGCCGGCGGCGCACGCGGCCGGCTGCGGGCACTCGACCGCGTACAGGTCCTTGTGCTGCACCGGGCTCTCCTCGGCGAAGACGTCCTTGGGCTGCACCGACCGGGGGAGGTAGTACTCGATCGCGAAGTTCAGCATCATGTACGACTGGTCGCCGCGCACCGGCGCCATGCCGTCGCCCGGCCGGTAGCCCTGGGCGATGATCCGCGCCGCGCCCCGCTCGTCGGCCAGCTCGTGGGAGTTCCGCTCGCGGAGGTGCTGCTGGTCCTGAAGCCCGATCCAGGCGGTGCCGACCAGGCCGATCGCGATCAGCGCCCGCGGGCGCAGCGCGGTCAGCCCGGCGCCCGCCAGCACCGCCCAGGCCGGCACGGTGAAGAGCAGGTAGCGGTCGAGGAAGTAGGCGGTGTGGCCCTGCGAGACGTACCAGATCAGCACGATCGGCAGAGCCGCGACGAGACCGATCTCGAAGGCCGCCCGGCGGCCCTTGGGCCAGGCGGCCGGCAGCGCCACCAGGCACAGGACGCACCCGCCGACCAGGGACGACTGGAACAGCCCGTGCCACACGGCGGAGAACTGCTGGAAGGTCGGCGACTGCAGCCAGGAGATCTGCCGCCCGACCTGGCGGTGGCCGAGGATCACCAGCGGCACGACCGGCAGCAGCGCGGCGGCCACGGTGGCCGGGAACCCGATCAGCAGGGCCCGCCGGCGCTGCCGCCACCAGCGCATCCCCGCCACCACGGCGTGCGGCGCCAGCACGCTGAGCGACACCATGTGGAACAGCCCCGCGGCGGCCACCGCCGCCCCGTACGGCAGCCAGCGCTGCCAGTCGGGCCGCTCCAGCGCGCGCAGCAGCAAGTAGGTGGCCGCCGCCACCGCGAGCACGGCGAAGGCGTAGGAGCGCGCCTCCTGGGCGAACCGGGAGACGCTCGGCAGCACCGCGAAGAGCAGGCCGGCGACCAGTCCGGCCGGGACGCCGAACTGCTTGCGGGCGGTCAGCGCCACCAGGGCGGCGGCGCCGGCCATGGCCAGTGCGGACGGAAGTCGGAACACCGTCGGCGAGTCGCCGAACGCCGAGACCCAGTAGTGCATCAGCAGGTAGTAGGCGCCCGAGACGGCGTCCACGTGGTGCAGTACCGCGATCAGCTGACCGGTGCTCCGGGTCGCCGCGCTCCAGGTCGCCAACTCGTCGCGCCACAGCTCGGGACGCCAGCTGCCGCGCACGCCCAGCCCGAGGGTCAGCAGTGCGGGCCAGAGCCAGAAGGTCCTCGGCAGCTGCTTGCGAGCCTCCTTCCACAGGCGCTCGGTCCCCGGACTGCCGTCCTGGGCGTCGTCGGCGGGTGCCGCGGCCTCGTGCGCGACGGCGCTGCTGCTCATCGTCAGACCTTCCGGCTCTCAATCGTCAGCTTGGACGTGTCTCCTGAGGAGGTCACGCGGTCGCCGACAGCTGGCCCTCCCGACCGGTTCCGGAGGCCTGGTCGTGCTCCAGCTCGTCCGGTTCCGGGCCCTGCGACGGACTTCCCCCGAAGAAGGCACGGTACAACAGCACCAGTGCGACCGTGACGTTGACCGCCGCCACGGAGTAGGCCCAATTCTGCACGGGGTCCAGCTTGGGATGGTTGAAGCCGGACAGTCGCGGCACCAGCGCCACCCAGATCCACGCCGAACGGGCGGCCGCGCCGCGGCGGACCACCGAGGCCAGCAGCACCGGCAGGATGATGAAGACGTAGTGGTCGAAGGACGGCCGGCTGATCACCAGCGCGGCGACCATCAGCATGGTGCCGGTCTCGACCAGCCGCAGCGCCTCGTCACCGCCGGCCCGCCAGCGCCACCAGGCACCGACCAGCAGGGCCAGGGCCAGCGCCGCGCCGATCCCGAACGCCAGCCCGTCCGGCACGCCGAGCCGCGGCAGCAGGGTGCCCAGCGAGGCGTCGTAGGGCCGGGCGAACTGGTCCTGACCGTGCAGCAGGAACGGCAGCGTCTTGGTGAAGAACAGGCCGGGGTGCGGCATCAGCGCGGCCGCGCCGATCGCCAGCACGCTCGGCACCACGGCGGCCGCGGCGAACGCCCCCCAGCGCCGGGCGATGAGGAACAGCAGCGCCAGCGGCACCAGCATCGGCTTGGTGGCGATGGCCAGACCGACCACGACACCCGCCCAGACCCACCTGGAGCGGTGCGCCAGCAGCAGCGCCAGCGGCAGGGCCAGCGCGGAGTAGCTGGTCCAGTTGCCCAGCTGCACCAGGTTCCGGAACGGGCTGAGGAAGCAGAGCAGCAGGACGCCGATCACGGACAGCCGGCTGATCACCGAGACCCGGAAGATCCGCAGCGCGAAGAACCAGCCGACCAGCACCATGCCGGCGGTGGAGAGCGGAACCAGCCAGCTGAGGGTGTGGTGGGACACCCAGGTCTGCGGGACCGCGATCAGCACCGAGCTCGGGAAGTAGAGGAACCGCTTGTCGGCGTACGGCGAGCCGCCGTTCACGAAGGTCTTCGCGGCCTTCACCACGATGGAGTCGTCCATCATGTCGATGCCGCTGAGGGTCCCCCCGTAGACGGTGATCCAGAACATCGCCACCGCGGCGCCGAGGGCCGGGAGCGACGCCCGGGTCCGCAACCACGGCCCGATGTCAGGACCTGCAGATGTTCTCATGGGAAACCCACCCTGTGTGTCGCAACGTCTGTCGGAAGAAGGACGGCGGCCGGGCACGCGGCCGCGGCGGCGGCCCGCGGTGCCGTGCGTCAGCTCCGCCGCGGCTCGGCCGCCTGCCGGACCTGGTCGAAGGACTTCTTCATGGCGTTCGTCAGGAGCGGCGCCAGCGGACGTTCCACCAGCCGGTGCACCAGCCAGGCGGCGATCAGCATGACGACGAGCGCGGTGCAGAGCGCCGCGTACGGCGTGAACGAGTGGTGGCGCAGCTTGTGGATGAGCTCGAAGCCGATCTCCTGGTGGATCAGGTAGACCGGGTAGGTGAGCGCGCCGGCGACGGAGAGCCACTTCCACTGAATCCGGTTGAACCAGCCGAGCGCGGCCCCCAGCACCGCCACGAAGGCGATCGTGATCAGGCCGAACACCACGGTCCAGGACATGTGCTTCCAGGTCGCGTAGTGGTTGGCGTCGATCACCCACTTGATGCGTTCCTGCGCCATCATCCAGCAGATCCCGATCATGCCGAAGAGCATCAGGTTCGGCCCGAACCGGTAGATCAGGTACATCAGCACGCCGGCGATGAAGTACCAGGAGTAGGTGGCCTGGAAGAGCGTCTCCAGGATCGGCATGTTGGCCTTGGGGGTGATCGCGGCCGCGACCATCCACAGGCCGCAGAACGCGACCACCTTGCGGTAGGTCAGCCCGGTCGCCATCAGGAGGCCGAACATGATGTAGAACCGCAGCTCGGCCCAGAGGGTCCAGTAGACCGGGTCTATCGGGTCGACGTTCAACGGGTCGTTGAGCATGGTGAGGTTGCTCAGCACCCGGCTGGGCGTCGGGTGCTGGGTGTTGGCGCCCCATATGGTGTGCGAGAAGTACAGCACCGCCGAGGTGAGCAGCACGCTGAACCAGTAGGCGGGGAAGAGCCGGGCCACCCGGGACGCGGCGAAGTCGCCCACCGACTTGCCCCAGCAGGACATGCAGATCACGAAGCCGCTGATCAGGAAGAAGAGCTCGACACCGACCCAGCCGTACTGGGCCGGCTTGTGCAGCAGCGGCAGCAGCTTGGCGGTCTGGCCGTTCCAGACACCGGTGAACGTCTGCACCCCGGCCCAGTGCCAGAGGACCACGCCCAGGGCGGCGACCAACCGCATGCCGTCCAGCACGTAGAGCCGCGGGCGCTTGACCCTGGCCTTCGCGGCCGCCGGATCCCGCTCGGAATCCTCGGCAGCCGGACGCTCCGGAGCGGTGACAGTGGGAGTATGGGCCATCAGACCAAGCTCTCGACTCTGGGACGGGGTACGCACCACACCGGTCCGGGCACGCGTTGGGCCGACCATATCGCCTTGACGACTGGGCTATCCATTCGGGCGTTCCGGGGCCTGCCCGCCCGCGGACCCGGCTCCCGGCCCGTTCCGTCACACCAGGCGGCGCGCCGTCGCCCAGCGGGTCAGCTCGTGACGGTTGCTCAGCTGGAGCTTGCGCAGCACCGCGGAGACGTGGCTCTCCACCGTCTTCACCGAGATGAACAGCTGCTTCGCGATCTCCTTGTACGCGTAGCCGCGGGCGATCAGCCGCAGCACCTCGCGCTCGCGCTGGGTCAGCCGGTCCAGGTCCTCGTCCACCGGGGGCGTGTCGGTGGCGGCGAACGCGTCCAGCACGAAGCCGGCCAGCCGGGGCGAGAAGACCGCGTCGCCGTCGGCGATCCGGAAGACGGCGTCGACCAGGTCGGTGCCGGTGATGGTCTTGGTGACGTAGCCGCGGGCACCGCCGCGGATCACCCCGATCACGTCCTCGGCCGCGTCCGAGACCGACAGCGCCAGGAATTTCACACCGCCGGGCTCACCCATCACCCCGGCCGAACGGCGCAACACCTCGACCCCGCCGCCGCCGGGGAGGTGGACGTCGAGCAGCACCACGTCCGGTCGGGTCTCGGCGACCACCCGGACCGCCGACTCGACGTCATCGGCCTCGCCCACCACGTCGATCCCGGTGCTCTCGGTGCGGCCGATCTCGGCCCGCACCCCGGTGCGGAACATCCGGTGGTCGTCCACCAGCACCACCCGTGCGGTCCTCCCCGGTGTGCTGGGCACAACGTCATTCATCAGCAGCTCTCTCCATCTCCAGCTCGACCTCGGTGCCGCCGTCCGGCGCGGGCCGCAGCCGGGCCGTGCCGCCGTTGCGCTTCATCCGGCCGATGATCGACTCCCGTACGCCCATCCGGTCCTCCGGCACGGTGTCCGGGTCGAAGCCGGGGCCGTGGTCGCGCACGAACACCAGCACCGTCCTCCCCTCCACCTCGGCGTAGACCTGCACCGGTCCCCCGCCACCGTACTTGGCGGCGTTCACCATGGCTTCCCGCGCGGCCTGCATCTGCGCGGCGATCCGCTCGTCCATCGGGCAGTCACCGACGCAGACCAGCTCGATCGGCACGCCGTGCCGGTCCTCGACCTCGGCGACCACCTGGCGGATCCGTTCGGCCAGGGTATCGGGAGCGGCCTCGGCGGCGGCCTCCGGACGGTAGAGCCACAGCCGCAGCTCGCGCTCCTGGGCGCGGGCCAGCCGCTGCACCTCCTTCGGGTCCTCGGACCGCCGCTGGATCAGCGTCAGCGTGTGGAGCACCGAGTCATGGATGTGCGCGGCTATCTCGGCCCGTTCCTGGGCCCGGATCCGGGCGGTGCGCTCGGCCCCGAGGTCCTGCCACAGCCGCAGCGCGTACGGGCCCACCAGCACCAGCACCCCGGCCAGCACCGCGAGCGACGCCTCCAGCACCGCGCCCACCCCGTTGCCGGTGCCCTCCACCACCAGGAAGCCGATGATGCCGGCCGCCACCAGCAGCACCCCGGCACCGACCCGGGCCACCGCACTGCGCCGCCGGGCGCCGGCCAGCCCGAACCAGCGCGCCCAGCGGGCGTCGTCGGCCTGCCGCCAGACCAGCGCCACACCCACGCCGATCGCCAGCAGCGGCCAGGCGTAGGGCTGCGAGGACTGCAGGTGCAGCGCGTTGAGCAGCCACATCACGCCGACCACCAGCATCAGCAGAGCGGCCAGCTGGCCGGCGTTGCGGCGGCTGGCGGCGGCGGACGGCTCGCCTGGCACGGCCTGCGCGGCGATCACCGGCTCACCCTGGAAGGTGCCCTGCAGCAGGTCCCGCAGCCGGCCGAGGCGGCCGCGCCCGGCCTTGCGCAGCGGGTCGGGGGTCACCCAGGCGCCGGCCGGCACGAACTGCCCGCCGGCCCACACCCAGCCTGCGCCCGGGGCCGGCTCGCCGATGCCGATCGGCACCACGAACCAGAACGCCGCGTAGAGCAGCACCCCGATGCCGTTGGCGAAGAAGAGCAGCACGAAGGCGGCCCGCACCCAGGTGACCGGCAGCCCGAGGTGCACCGCGAGGCCGTGCGCCACACCGCCCAGCATCCGCGAGTGCGGGCTGCGGTGGAGCTTGCGGTACGGCGGGCGGGCCGACCCCGGCTTGGGCCCGTCCGGCCCGTCGGCGGCCGCGGCGCTGTGGCCGGCGCCGCCGGCCCCGGGCCCCTCCGGCCCGTCGGCGGAGGTTCGGTCGGCGGCCGGAGCGGGGACGGCGGTCGCGGAGACTGCGGGTTCGGGAGCTGGGCTTGCCACGGGAGAGATGGTCACACGGTCGCAGGTCCGAATGCATCAGGGTCGTCCCCCTAGGTGCTGAAGACGCTCGGCGACAGGCTGTTTCGACCCGGCCCGGCACCGCTTCCGCTGGCACGATCTCTGCCTGCCTGCCACACCGTCCGCTGACGGGCAGTCACCCGACGTCCAGGAGGACCCACCGTGCCACGACTCTTCCCTCGCGCCCTGGCCGCACTGCTCAGCACGGCCTGCGGAGCGCTCTGCCTGCTGGCCACCCCGGCCGCGGCCCAGGAGGCCTCCGGGGAGCACTCGATCCCGGTGGTGCGGGTGATGCCACTGGGTGACTCGATCACCGCCGGAGTCGGCAGCAGCACCAAGGCGGGCTACCGCATGCCGCTGTGGAACCTGATCAGCGGACAGTCCCGCTACAGCGCGCAGTTCGTCGGATCGCAGCGCGACGGCGACTTCGCCCAGCCGTGGCACGAGGGCCACAGCGGCTGGTTGATCGGTGACATCGACGCCCATGTCGACCAGTGGCTGGCCGCCAATCCCCCCGACGTGATCCTCCTGCACATCGGCATCAACGACCTGAACCGCAACGTGGACGTCGCGCACGCCCCCGACCGGCTGGCCGCCCTGCTGGACCGCATCTACACCGACGCGCCGGACGTGACGGTGGTCCTGCAAGGCCTCATCCCGACGACCCCGGGGCTGCAGGGCGCGGTTCACGCGTTCAACCAGCGGGCCCGGCAGCTGGAGCCGGTCGAGTCCCGGCGGCACCGGCAGTTCGACTACATCGATGCGCCCGCGCTGGCGCCGACCGAGTTCGCCGACTCCCTGCACCCCAACGACCTTGGCTACGCCAGGATGGCCGAGGCCTACTTCCAGGAGCTCAACGGCGAACTCGACGGCCCGCAGGCGGCCAAGGCGCAGATCACCGACGCCCGGCCCGCCGCCCCGCAGGAGCCGAAGTCGCAGCTGCCGGTGAACGCCTGTCCCTGAGCCCCCTCAGGGACAGTTCAGGGTCCCACCGGGGGCTCTCCCGGTCCCGCCGGTCCCGCGCAACCCGCAGGATAGGGGCATGACCGAGGAGCAGAGCACAGCGCCCACCGATCCGGGCGGCCACGACGAGCCGGGGGCCCAGCGGCCGCCGCTGGCCCGCAGCGAGGACCACCGGGTGGTGGGCGGCGTCTGCGCCGGCCTCGGGCGGCACCTGGACATCGACCCGGTGGTGTTCCGGGTGGTCACGGCGGTGCTCTGCCTGACCGGGGGCCTCGGTCTCTTCCTGTACGGCCTGGCCTGGCTGATCGTGCCCAGCGAGGAGGGCGACGCCAAGCACGGGCGGACCGAGCTGCAGCGGCTGCTGACCGGGCGGGTCGACGGGCAGTCGATCGGCGCGGTGCTGATGACGGTGATCGGCACCGGGGTGTTCTTCTCCTGGATCGGCAGCGGCGACTCCGTGATGCCGCTGCTGCTGCTCGGTGCCATGGTGTTCTTCGCCGTCCGGTACGACCCGGAGCGGCGGCGCCGGGCCCGCGGCGCCGGCGCCCCGCCGCGTCCCGCCGGCCCGTACGACCGGGCCGCCGCCGAGCCGGGCGGCGGCCAGCCGGGCGGCGCCGACGGATCGCCGCCGGCCGACCGGCAGCGCCGGCGGCTGGATCTCCACACCCGGTGGACGACCCCCGAGAGCGGGTTCCAGCCCCGGGTCGGCCTCGCCGAGGAGGCCGTCGCCGCCACCACCACCGTCACCGACGCCCCGCCCGCCGACACCCCGCCGACCGGCCGTACCGGCTACCTGTGGGACCCGCGCCACCCGGACCGCGACCCCTGGGGGGCCGCCGCCACCCCGCCACCCGGGATGCCCGCGCAGGCCTGGTGGCAGCGGACCGACCTGCCCCAGGGCGACCCGCTGCGCAAGAGCGTCCCGCCGGTGCCGCCCGCCCCGGCGCGGCCCCGCCGGGAGGGGGAGCGCTCGGTGCTGGGGCTGTGCGGCCTGCTGATCGCGGTCGGCGCGGCCTGGGCGGTCTGGAGCACCGGCGGGCGCTCCCCCGTGCTGCTCTCCACCGTGCTGGCCACCGGCCTGCTGGTGCTCGGCCTGACCTTGCTGGTCGGCTCGCGCTGGGGCCGGGCCCGCAGACTGGCGGTTCCGGCGCTGCTGACCACGCTGGCCCTGGCCGGCCTCGGCCGCACTCCCGCGGTGACCGGCGACGCCATCGGCCACCGCAGCTACGCCCCGGTGAACGCCCAGGACGTGCGGCGCAGCTATCTGCTCGGCGCCGGTGACCTGCACCTCGACCTGTCGTCGCTCGACCCGCGCGGCACCACCGTGACCAGTACCATCAGACTCGGTGCCGGCAACGCCGTGGTGGTGCTGCCGCCGGACCTGGCCGCGGATCTGACACTGCGGACCGTAGCCGGCCAGCTCCAGCTCCCGGACGGTTCGCCCAGCGACTCCGACGGGATCGGCGCGCACCGCACGGTGCACTTCGACGCGGCGGACGGCGCGGCCGCCAAGGGGACCGTCGACCTCACCGTGGAGGTCGGCCTCGGCGACGTTCAGGTGGTGCGGTGATGAAGCGGCATAGGTTCGACCTCTTCTCGTTCCTGTCCGGCGGCCTGTTCACGGTGCTCGCCGTGCTCTACCTGCTGGCCTCGCTGAACCACACCCGGGTCAACGGCCGGATCGTGGTGCCGGTCACCCTGATCGTGCTCGGCGCGGCGGGGCTGGCCGGCGCGGTGGCCGCCGCGGTGTCCCGCCGCGGCAGGGACGACTGAGGCCGGTCAGCCCTGCCGCGGGCCGAGGTCCAGCCGGTCGCCGTCCTTGCTGACGGCGTACCGGGGCAGCGGCTTGACGGCGGGCCCGGTCAGCACCGCGCCGGTGGCGGCGTCGAACCGGGAACCGTGGCAGGGGCAGCTGAGCTGCCCGCCCTTCGGCGGGTCGACCGTGCAGCCGGCGTGGGTGCAGATCGAGGAGAGCCCGGTGTACCGGCCGGCCTTCGGCTGCACGATGTAGACGGCGTCGCCGGTGGCCGGGTCGGTGACCGTGGCGGAGCCGCCGACCGGCACGTCGGCGGCGGCGACCGAGACCTTGCCGGTGCTGGGGGCGGAGCCCGTCGGGGCGGCGCCGGTCGGGGTGGAGGCGGTCGGGGCGGCGCCGGTCGGGCCGGCGCTCGGCGCCGGCTTCCTGCGGACGAAGGTGGCGGTGAGCGAGCCGAGCAGCAGCCCGGCCCCGCCCAGCGCGACCGCCGCGATCGAGCCGTCCACGAGGGTCCGCCGGCGCACCGCGTCCTCGGTCAGCCCCCGGGCCCGGTCCCGCCCGGCCCGCCCGGCCAGGTACCCGTCCACCGACAGGTACGGGGTGCCGGCCAGCAGCATCGCCGTCCAGCCCATCAGGTAGGGCAGGTCGTTGCCCAGGTAGTAGGGGGTGACGTTGAAGCTGACGGTCAGGAAGAGCGTCAGGCTGAGCAGCGCGCCGCCGAGCGCGGCGAGGCGCCCCCAGAGGCCGAAGAGGGTGCCGAGGCCGACCGCCAGCTCGCCGAAGGCGATCAGCAGCGCGAAGAACGCCGGGGCGTGCAGCGCCGGTTCGAGCAGCGCGCCCACCGGGCTGTGCGGCTTGGCGGCCAGCGTCTGGGAGTAGAAGGACTGCGGGTCGCCCGGGCCGGCCAGGTAGTGGCCGTCCGCCAGCTTGTCCAGGGCGGCGTAGCTGAAGGTGAGACCGAGGAAGAGCCGCAGCGGCAGCAGCGCGTACCGGCCGGCCAGCGCCTTCCAGGCCGCCGTGCGCCCGGAGCCCCCGGCGGGCACCGGGGGCTGCTCGTTGCCGGAGCCGTCGGACTCCAGCGAGTCCCGGGTGCCCTCGATCATCACGCCACCTTCCGGTTCGCCACGTCGGCTCGTTGCCGCTCCGCACCGCATTCTGCCCGGTCGGGCGGCGTTTCGACGGTAACCGGTCACCCCCGGTGCCAGTCCCGACCGCACCCGCGACCCGGCCGGAACTGACGCGAACGGCCGCACCGCCACCCATCGGTACGTGGGCGGCGGTGCGGCCGTTCAAACGCCTGCGGGAGGAATCACTCCCACTCGATGGTGCCCGGCGGCTTGCTGGTGACGTCCAGCACCACGCGGTTCACCTCGCGCACCTCGTTGGTGATCCGGGTGGAGATCCGGGCCAGCACGTCGTAGGGCAGCCGCGACCAGTCGGCGGTCATGGCGTCCTCGGAGGAGACCGGGCGCAGCACGATCGGGTGGCCGTAGGTGCGGCCGTCGCCCTGCACGCCGACGCTGCGGACGTCCGCCAGCAGCACCACCGGGCACTGCCAGATCTCGCGGTCCAGACCGGCGGCGGTCAACTCCTCGCGGGCGATCGCGTCGGCCTCGCGCAGCAGGTCCAGGCGCTCCTTGGTGACCTCACCGACGATCCGGATGCCCAGGCCGGGGCCGGGGAACGGCTGGCGCTGGACGATCTCCTCCGGCAGGCCGAGCTCCTGGCCGACCATCCGGACCTCGTCCTTGAACAGCTTGCGCAGCGGCTCGACCAGCTGGAACTCGAGGTCCTCGGGCAGGCCGCCGACGTTGTGGTGGGACTTGATGTTGGCGGTGCCGGTGCCGCCGCCGGACTCCACCACGTCCGGGTACAGGGTGCCCTGCACCAGGAACTCCACCGCCGGGCCCTCGTCCGCGATGATCTCGGCCTGCGCCTGCTCGAAGACCCGGATGAACTCCCGGCCGATGATCTTGCGCTTCTCCTCCGGGTCGGTGACGCCCTTGAGTGCGGTCAGGAACCGCTCCTCGGCGTCCACCACCTTGAGTTTGACCCCGGTGGCGGCCACGAAGTCCTTCTCGACCTGCTCGGTCTCGCCCTTGCGCATCAGGCCGTGGTCGACGTAGACGCAGGTCAGCTGGTCGCCGATGGCCTTGGCCACCAGCGCGGCCGCGACCGCGGAGTCGACGCCGCCGGACAGGCCGCAGATCGCGCGCTTGTCGCCCACCTGGGCCTTGATCAGCGCGACCTGTTCGTCGACCACGTTGTGGGTGGTCCAGGTCGGCGCGAGGCCGGCGCCGCGGTAGAGGAAGTGCTCCAGGATCTGCTGGCCGTGCGTGGAGTGCAGCACCTCGGGGTGGTACTGGACGCCGTAGAGCTTGGCCTCGTCGTTCTCGAAGGCGGCGACCGGGACCACGTCGGTGGACCCGGTAACGGTGAAGCCCTCGGGGGCGGCGGAGCAGGCGTCCCCGTGCGACATCCAGACCGACTGCTCGGTGGGGGTGCCCTCGAACAGGGTCGAGCCGGGCTTGCTGACGTACAGCGGGGTGCGGCCGTACTCCCGGGCGCCGGTGTTGTCGACGGTGCCGCCGAGCGTGATCGCCATCAGCTGGAAGCCGTAGCACATGCCGAAGACCGGGACACCGGCCTCGAAGATCGCGCGGTCCAGGCGGGGTGCGCCGGCCTCGTAGACCGAGGAGGGGCCGCCGGAGAGGATGATGGCCTTCGGGTTCTTGGCGAGCATCTCGGCGACCGGCATGGTGCTCGGCACGATCTCGCTGTAGACCCGCGCCTCACGCACCCGACGGGCGATGAGCTGGGCGTACTGGGCACCGAAGTCGACGACCAGGACGGTGTCGACCGCGGGTGCGGACTGGTCGGAGGTAGCAGGTGACACAGACGGCCTTCCGGCGGGCAATCGAGGGGTCG
>NZ_JAJJPA010000035.1 GCF_020907985.1 Kitasatospora humi
CCCCACCCGCGCACCCGGCCGCGCCACCCCCGACACCACCGAACCCGAGGAGACCCCAGCGGCCAGACTCTCCACACCGCCGACCAGTTCGGCACGCTCGGTGCCCACCACCACAGCACGGTGCTCGAACACCGACCGCGTCGTGGCCAGCGACCACGCCACATCCACCGGCTCCAACTCCGGCCGCGCCACCACCCATTCACGCAACCGACCCGCCTGAGCAACCAGCCCCTCGGCCGACCGCCCAGACACCACCCACGCACCCGCACCCGACACCACCGGCACCACGGCCGGAGCCTGCACAGCCTCGACATCCTCGACCGCCGGCGCCTCCTCCACGATGACGTGCGCATTGGTGCCGCTGATCCCGAACGCCGAGACACCCGCCCGACGCGGACGCTCACCCGCGGGCCACGGCACCGACTCCGCCAGCAACCGCACCTCGCCCGACGCCCAATCCACGTGCGGCGACGGCTCGTCCACGTGCAGGGTGCGCGGCAACTGCTCGTGCTGCAGCGCCAGCACCATCTTGATCACACCAGCCATGCCGGCCGCCGCCTGGGTGTGCCCGATGTTGGACTTCACCGATCCCAGCCACAACGGCGCGCGCTCGCCGCGCTCCTGGCCGTAGGTGGCGAGCAGCGCCTGCGCCTCGATCGGGTCCCCGAGCGGGGTGCCCGTCCCGTGCGCCTCGACCACGTCCACATCGGCGGCGGTCAGCCGACCGCTGGCCAGCGCCGCCCGGATCACCCGCTGCTGGGACGGACCGTTGGGCGCCGTCAGGCCGTTGGACGCGCCGTCCTGGTTGATCGCCGAACCGCGCACCACCGCGAGCACCCGGTGCCCGTTGCGCCGGGCGTCGGAGAGCCGCTCCAGCACCACCATGCCGGCGCCTTCACCCATGCCCATGCCGTCGGCCGCGGCCGAGAAGGCCTTGGACCGTCCGTCCGCCGCCAGCCCGCGCTGCCGGGCGAAGCCGACCATCTCCCACGGCGTCGCCATGACCGCGACACCGCCGACCAGTGCCAGCGAGCACTCGCCCGACCGCACCGACTGGGCGGCCGTGTGCAGCGCCACCAGCGAGGACGAGCACGCCGTGTCGATCGTGATTGCCGGGCCCTCCAGGCCCAGCAGGTACGCCACCCGGCCGGAGATGATGCTGGTCGCGTTCCCGGTCACCAGGTGGCCCTCCACCTGCCCGGCGCCGTCCTGGCCGCCGAGCTGCATGCTGACCAGCGCGTAGTTCGACGAGTACCCGCCGATGAACACGCCGGTGCGCGAGCCGCCCAGGGACGTCGGGTCGACACCGGTGGACTCCAGCGCCTCCCACGACAGTTCGAGCATCAGCCGCTGCTGCGGGTCCATCGCCAGCGCCTCACGGGGGCTGATCCCGAAGAAGCCCGCGTCGAACCGGCCCGCCTGGTGGAGGAAGCCGCCCTCACGCGCATAGGTCGTCCCGGCGTGGGCGGGATCGGGGTCGAACAGGGCGGCCGTGTCCCAGCCGCGGTCCTGCGGGAAGCCGGAGATGCCCTCTCCGCCCGCGGCGAGCAGCTGCCAGAGCTCCTCGGGGGTGTTCAGCCCGCCGGGGAAGCGGCAGCTCATCGCGACGATGGCGACCGGCTCGTCGTCGGTCACCACGGCGGTCGGCACGACCGGCGCGGTCCCGTTGTCGGCCAAGGCACCGAGCAACTCCGTCCGCAGGTACTCGGCCAGCACCGTCGGGGTGGGGTAGTCGAACATGAGCGTCGCCGGCAGGCGCAGCCCGGTCGCCGTGGCGATCCGGTTCCGCAGCTCGACCGAGGTCAGCGAGTCGAAGCCCAACTCGCTGAAGGCACGGCCGGCTTCCACCTCGTCGGAGCTCGCGTGGTTGAGGACGGCGGCGGCCTCCTCGCGGACGGTGTCCACCAGGATCCGCTCCTGCTCCGCCCGCGACAGGCCGGCCAGGCGCCGGGCCAGCTCGCCCTCGGCCTGCCGCCCGCCGCCGGTCTCGGTCCGCTGCGCCGCCTTCAGCCGCAGGGCGTCCGGCAGGTCGCGCAGGAACGGGACGTCCAGGATCTGCGCCTGGCCGGGAGCGGCCGCGAAGGCGGGCCAGTCGAGGTCCATGACGGTCAGGACGGTGTCCGGGCCGGCCATCGCGCCGCCCAGGGCCTTGACCGCCATCTCGGGGTCCATCAGGACCTCCCAGCGGTTGCGGCGCAGTCGCTGGCGGGCGGCCTCGGTGCCCCCGGACACGCCCTCGCCGGCCCAGGGGCCCCAGGCCACCGAGAGGGCGGGCAGGCCGCGGGAGCGCCGGTTCTCCGCCAGGGCGTCCAGGAAGGCGTTGGCGGCCGAGTAGTTGGCCTGGCCGGCGCCGCCGAAGGTGGACGCGGCCGAGGAGAACAGCACGAAGGCGTCGAGGTCGAGGCCCGCGGTCAGCTCGTCGAGGTGGACGGCACCGGCGGCCTTGGGGGCGAGGGCACTCGCCAGCCGGTCGTGGTCGAGGCTGTCCAGCACACCGTCGTCGAGCACGCCGGCGGTGTGCATGACCGTGGTGAGCGGCGGGCCGCCCGCACCGATGCGGTCGATGACTCCGGCGAGGTCGGCGCGGCTCGCACTGTCGCAGCTGCTGATCTCGACGTCGGTTCCGGCGGCCGCCAGGCTCGCGGCCAGCGCCACGGCACCCGGGGCGGTGACGCCGGACCGGCTGGCGAGGACGAGCCGCTCCGCGCGGCCGGCCAGCCAGCGGGCCACGTGCCCGCCGACCGCACCGGTCCCGCCGGTGATCAGCACGGTGCCGCGCGGCACCCAGTCCCGGCCCGCCTTGGGCTGCGGGGCGCGGGTCAGGCGGCGGCCCAGGATGCCGGCGGGCCGGATCGCCACCTCGTTCTCACCGCCGCCGGCGAGCACCGTGCACAGGCGGCTCGCGGCCCGGTCGTCGAGCACGGCGGGCAGGTCGATCAGACCGCCCCAGCGGTCCGGCTGCTCCAGGAAGACGACCCGGCCGAGGCCCCAGGTCTGCGCCTGCACCGGGTTGGTCAGCGGGTCGCCCGGGCCGGTGGCGATCGCCCCGGAGGTGAGCGTCCACAGCGGAGCGGTGATCGCGGCGTCGGTCAGCGCCTGGATCAGGGTCAGGGTGCCGGCCAGGCCGGCGGGCACCACGGGCCGGTCGGCGAGCGGCGTCTCGTCCAGGCCGAGCAGCGACACCACCGCGGTGACGCGCGCCGGGGTGTCCTGGTCGGCGCCGGCCGGCAGGGCCCGGGTGAGGTCGGCGGCCAGTTGCTCGCGCCGCGCCGTGCCGGGATCGACCTCGACGACCGCGACCTGGGCGCCCCGGGCGGTCAGCGCGCGGACGCAGGCCTGGACCAGCTCCGCGGCGCTGCCGGACCGGTCCGCCGGGACCGCCACCAGCCAGGTGCCGGCCGGCTTGGCCGGCGCCGGGTCGGTGACGGGCGCCCAACCGACCCGGTAGCGCCAGTTCCCGGTGACGTCCCGGTCCCGTTCGCGCCGGCGCCAGGACGCCAGCGCGGGGAGCACCTCGCCGAAGGACCGCTGTCCGTCCACGGCGAGCGTGTCGGCGAGCTGCGTCAGGTCGCCGCCTTCGACGGCCGCCCAGAACCGGGCCTCGGCCTCCGAGGACGCGCCGTCCCCGCCGGCCGCCGCCGGCACGGCCAGGCGGGAGCCGGTGAGCCAGTACCGCTGGTGCTGGAAGGCGTAGGTGGGCAGGTCCGTGCGCCGCCCGGCCGGCAGCACCTGCTGCCAGTCGACGGCGGGGCCGGCCACGTGCACCTGGGCGAGGGCCTGCAGCAGTCGCGCGGGGCCGCTGTTCTCGCGGTCCAGCGTCCCCGTGACCACCGGGGCACCGGCGGTGCCCAGGTCCTCGATGGTCTCGGCGATCCCCCCGGTCAGCACCGGCTGCGGGGAGACCTCGATGAACGTCCGGTTCCCGGCCGCGGCCAGCTCCCGGACCGCCTCGTCGAAGCGGACGGTCCGGCGGACGTTGGCGAACCAGTACTCGGCGTCCAGCTCCGGGCCGTTCATCCACCGGCACTCGACCGTGGAGAACAGCGGCACGCGTCCGGCGCCCGGCCGGATCCCCGCCAGCCGCTCGGTCAGCACGCCCTCCAGTTCGGACACCCCGGCCGAGTGCGCCACGAAGTCGGTCACCGGGATCGGCCAGCGCATGACCTTGCGGGCGGCCAGTTCGGCGCCGAACTCGGCCAGCGCCTCCGTCTCGCCGGACACCACGGTGGCGGCCGGCCCGTTCACGGCCGCGACCGCCAGCCGGTCACCCCAGGGTTCGAGCAGCTCGCGCACCGCCGCGGCGGGCATGACGACCGACAGCATCCCGCCGCCGGTGCCGAGCCCGGACAGCGCCTGGCTGCGGACCGCCACGATCTTGGCCGCGTCCTGGAGCGACAGGATCCCGGCCACCGTGGCCGCCGCGATCTCGCCCTGGGAGTGGCCAACCACGGCGCCCGGCACGACGCCCGCGGCCTCCCAGACGGCGGCCAGGGACACCATCACCGCCCACAGCGCCGGCTGGACCACGTCGGCGCGCTCCAGCGCGGGTGCGCCGTCGGCGCCGGCCAGCACGTCGGTCAACGACCAGTCCACGTACGGTTCCAGGGCCTGCGCGCATTCGGCGAGCCGGGCCGCGAAGACCGGCGAGGCCGCCAGCATCTCCCGCCCCATGCCGGCCCACTGGGCACCCTGGCCGGGGAAGACGAACACCGCCTCGCTCGCCTCGGCGGCAGCCGACGTGCCGGCGACCACCCCGGGAGCCCGTTCCCCGGCCGCCACCGCGGCCAGGCCCGCGGCCAGCTCCTCCCGGCCGGTCCCGGTCACCACGGCCCGGTACTCGTACACCGACCGGGTCGCCGCCAGCGACCAGGCCACGTCCACCGGGTCCAGTTCCGGCCGCGTCGCCAGGTACTCGGCCAGCCGGGCCGCCTGGCGGCGCAGGCCGTCCGCCGTCCGCCCCGACACCACCCAGGCACCGGCACCGGCGGCGTCCAGGACCGCGGGGACCCGCGGCGCGCCGACGCCGCCGTCCGCCGCGGCCGCCTCGACGTCCGCCGGGTCGGGGGCCTCCTCGAGGATCACGTGGGCGTTGGTGCCACTGACCCCGAACGAGGACACCCCGGCCCGGCGCGGGCGTCCGTCCGTCTGCCACGGCCGCGACTCCGTGAGCAGGCGGACGTCGCCGGCCGACCAGTCCACGTGCGGCGAGGGCTCGTCCGCGTGCAGCGTGGCCGGCAGGTTCTTGTGCTGCAGGGCCAGCACCATCTTCATCAGGCCGCTGATACCGGCCGCGCCCTGGGTGTGACCGATGTTGGACTTCACCGACCCCAGCCACAGCGGCCGCCCCTCCGGCCGGTCCTGGCCGTAGGTGGCGATCACCGCCTGCGCCTCGATCGGGTCACCCAGCACCGTGCCGGACCCGTGCGCCTCCACCACGTCGACGTCGGCGGTCGTCAGTCCGGCGTCGGCCAGGGCCGCCCGGATCACCCGCTGCTGCGACGGGCCGTTGGGCGCCGTCAGGCCGTTGGACGCACCGTCCTGGTTCACCGCGGAGCCCCGCACCACGGCCAGCACCGGGTGGCCGTTGCGGCGGGCGTCCGACAGGCGCTCCAGCACCACCATGCCCGCGCCCTCGGCGACGCCCATGCCGTCCGCCGCGGCCGAGAACGACTTCGACCGGCCGTCGGGGGACAGCCCCCGCTGCTTGCTCACCCAGACGAAGAGGTCCGGGGCGGAGGCGATGAACGCGCCACCGGCCAGGGCGAGCGAGCACTCGCCCGAACGCAGCGCCTGGCTGGCCAGGTTGACCGCCACCAGCGCCGACGAGCAGGCCGTGTCGACGGTCACCGCCGGGCCCTCCAGGCCGAAGGTGTAGGCCACCCGACCGGAGAGCACGCTGGTCGTGGTGCCGGTCAGCATGTGGGCCTCGAGGCCCTCCGAGGCGTCCGGCCCGACCAGGCCGTACCCCGCGTAGCTCGCGCCGGTGAACACGCCGGTCCGGCTGCCGCGCAGCGTCGACTGGGCGATGCCCGCTCGCTCCAGGGCCTCCCAGGAGGTCTCCAGCAGGAGCCGCTGCTGCGGGTCCATGGCCAGCGCCTCGCGGGGGCTGATGCCGAAGAAGCCGGCGTCGAACTCGGCCGCGTTGTAGACGAATCCGCCCTGGCGCACGTACGCCGTGCCGGGGTTGTCCGGGTCCGGGTCGTAGAGGGCGTCCAGGTCCCAGCCGCGGTCCTGCGGGAACGCGCCGATCGCGTCCGTGCGCGAATCCAGGAGCTCCCACAGCTCCTCCGGGCTGCGCACCCCGCCGGGGAAGCGGCAGCCCATGCCCACGATCACCACCGGATCGTCGTCCAGCGGTGCCGTGCTCGCCACGACGACCCCGCCGGCGTTCGCCGTCCGGTCGCCCAGCAGCTCGGACCGCAGGTAGCCGGCCAGCACCGTCGGGTTCGGGTAGTCGAAGAGCAGCGTGGCGGGCAGCTTCAGGCCGGTGGCGGCGCCCAACCGGTTGCGCAGTTCCACGGCGGTCAGGGAGTCGAAGCCCAGCTCGCTGAAGGCCCGGCTGCTGCCGACCGCCTCCGCCGAGGAGTACTCGAGCACGGCGGCGGCCTCGGCCCTGACCAGGTTGACCAGGGTGCGGTCCTGCTCGGCGGCCGGCAGGCCGGCCAGTTGCCGGCGCAGGGGCGTGCCGGCGTCCTGGTCGACGGCCTGGTCGGGCCCGTCGCCGGCCAGGGCCGCGGCGACCTCGGGCAGGCTCTCGATCAGCGGGCTGCGCCGGCGCAGGGTGAACGGCGGGGCGAACCGCGCCCAGTCCACGTCGACGACCGTGGTCAGCGCCTCCCCGCCGTCCAGGATCTGCCCGAGGGTGCGCGTGGCCAGGTCGGGGCTCATCAGCCGCAGCCCGCGCCGCTCCAGTTGGGCTCCGTCGGCCCCGGCGCCCATCGCGCCGACGCTCCACGGCCCCCAGGCCACGGAGGTGGCGGCCAGGCCCCGGGCCGCGCGGCTCTCGGCCAGGGCGTCCAGGTGGGCGTTGGCCGCGGAGAAGCCGGGCTGCTGACCGCCGCCCCAGACGGCGGCCACCGAGGAGAACAGCACGAAGGCGTCGAGGTCCAGGCCGGCGGTCAGCTCGTCCAGCCAGGCCGCCGCGTCCGCCTTGGCCGCGAGGACCGCGGCGAACTCCGCGAGGTCGAGGTCGTCGATCGGCTTGTTGTCGATGACCTCGGCGAGGTGCAGGACGGACGACAGCGCGGGGCCGGTGCTCGCGATGCGGCCGAGCAGCCCGGCCAGCTCGGCCCGCTGCCCGGCGTCGCAGGCGACGACCTCCACATGGGCGCCCTGCGCGGCGAGTTGGGCCGCCTGCGCCGCGATCCCGGGGGCGGCGGGGCCGGTGGTACCGGTCAGCACCAGTCGGGGCGCGCCCTGACCGGCCAGCCAGCGGGCGACGTGCCCGCCGATCGCGTCGGTGCCGCCGGTGACGAGCACGGTGCCGCGCGGCTTCCAGGGCCGGCCCTCCTTGGGCTGCGGGGCGCGGGTCAACCGGCGGGCCAGGAGGCCGGTCCGGCGAATGGCGACCTGGTCCTCGCCGCAGCCGGCCAGGACGGCGGCCAGCCGCTCGCCCACCCGCTCGTCGGCCGTCTCGGGCAGGTCGATCAACCCGCCCCAGCGGTCCGGGTGTTCAAGTGCGATGACGCGACCGAGGCCCCACACCTGGGACTGCACCGGGCCGGCCGGCGCCTCGCCCGGCGTGGCCGCCACGGCGCCGCGGGTGACGACCCACAGCGGGGCGGCCACGCCGGTGTCGCCCAGCGCCTGCACGAGGGCGAGGGTCGCGCCGAGGCCACCGGAGACGGACGGGTGGGCGGGCAGGCGCGACTCGTCGGCCGCGAGCAGCGACAGCACGCCGGACACCGCCTCGGGGGCCTGCGGTGCCGCGGTGAGCAGCCCGGCCATGTCCGCGCGGTCGACCGTTCCCGCCGGGACCTCGACGAACACGGCCTCGGCTCCATGGGCGGTCAGCGCCGCCGCGCACTGCCGGGCAAGGCCGGTGTCGGCCCGGCCCGCCGGGATGACGACCAGCCAACTCCCGGACGGCGCGGCCGAGGGCAGCTCGGTCACCGGTGTCCAGGTCACGCGGTAGCGCCAGCCGTCGGTCACCGAGCGGTCCCGCTCACGGCGCCGCCAGGACGCCAACGCGGGCAGCACGGCGCTGAGTTGTTCCTGGTCCTCGATCGCCAGCGTGTCCGCGATCCGGGCCAGGTCGCCGCCCTCGACGGCGGCCCAGAACCGGGCCTCCGCCTCGGTACTCGCACCGTCACCACCCACCGGGGACGCCGCCGCGGCCGAGGGCTCCAACCAGAACCGCTGACGCTGGAACGCATACGTCGGCAGCTCCACCCGGTCGGCGGCGGGCAACACGGCCTTCCAATCCACCGGCAGACCACCGACATGAGCCTGCGCGAACGCCGTCACCAGACGCGCGGCACCCGCGTTGTCACGCTCCACCGTGCCCACGCTCAACACATCGGCAACACCCGCATCCTCAGCCGTCTCCGCGACAGCAGCGGTCAGCACCGGATGCGTCGACACCTCCACGAACGCGCCAAAACCGGCACCCAGGAGCGTACGCACGGCCTCCTCGAAACGAACCATCCGCCGCAAGTTCGCATACCAGTAACCGGCATCCACCTCACCACCGGACAACCACTCACCCGTCACCGTGGAAATCATCGGCACCCGACCCACCCGCGGCGCGATCCCGGCCAACTCCTCAGCCAGCAACGCCTCCAACGGCTCCACCGCCGGCGAGTGCGCCACGAAATCCGTCGCCGGAATCCGCCACCGCAACACCTTGCGCGCCGCCAACTCCCGCTCGAACTCCGACAACGCCTCCGGCTCCCCCGAAACCACCACCGCCGCAGGCCCGTTCACCGCCGCCACCGACAACCGCTCACCCCAACCCTCAACGATCTCCCGCACCGCCGGCGACGGCATCACCACCGACACCATCGAACCCTGGATGGACAAGCCCGACAGCGCCCTGGCCCGAACCGCCACCACCCGGGCGGCGTCCTCCAGGGAGAGCATCCCCGCCACCGTGGCCGCCGCGATCTCACCCTGCGAATGACCGACGACCGCATCCGGCACCACACCCGCGGCCTCCCACACCGCCGCCAAAGACACCATCAGCGCCCACAGCACCGGCTGCACCACATCCGCCGAATCCAGCCCAGGAGCCCCCGCCACACCGGCGATCACCTCACCCAGCGACCACGGCACATGCGGCGCCAACGCCCGCTCACACTCCGCCAGCCGCGCCGCGAACACCGGACTCGACCCCACCAACTCCCGGCCCATACCGACCCACTGCGCACCCTGACCCGCGAACACGAACGCCGTCCGCCCACCAGAACGCGCAACCCCCGACACCACCGCACCCGAACGCGACCCGTCAACCACACCACCCAGCCCCGACAGCAGCGCCTCACGGTCACCACCGACCACCACGGCCCGGTGCTCGAACACCGACCGCGTCGACGCCAACGACCACGCCACATCCCCCGACGCCAACTCCGGCCGCGCCACCACCCACTCCCGCAACCGGCCCGCCTGCGCCACCAACCCCTCAGCCGAACGCGCCGACACCAACCACGCCGCCGGCGCCCCCTCCACCACCACGGGAGCAACGGCAGCCGCCCCGACCTCAGCGGCGGCCACAGCCTCGCCCGCGTCCCCGTCCGCACCCTCACCGGCAGGCCCGTCCACCCCCGCAGCCTCGCCGTCCCCGCTCGGAGCCTCCTCCAGAATGATGTGGACGTTGGTGCCGCTCATCCCGAACGACGACACACCACCGCGCCGCACCCGTTCCCCGCTGGGCCACGCCGCCGCCTCGTTCAGCAGCTTGACGTCGCCGGCCGCCCACTCCACGTGCGGAGTCGGCTGGTCCGCGTGGAGCGTGGCGGGCAACTGCTCGTGCTGCAGCGCCAGCACCATCTTCATCACACCGGCCACACCGGCGGCCGCCTGGGTGTGCCCGATGTTGGACTTCACCGAGCCCAGCCACAGCGGCCTGCCCTCCGGCCGCTCCTGACCGTAGGTCGCGATCAGCGCCTCGGCCTCGATCGGGTCGCCGAGCGTGGTCGCCGAACCGTGCGCCTCCACCACGTCGACCTCGTCGGCGCGCACCCCGGCGTTCGCCAGCGCCGCGCGGATCACCCGCTGCTGCGACGGGCCGTTCGGGGCGGTCAGGCCGTTGGACGCACCGTCCTGGTTGGCCGCCGAACCACGCATCACGGCCAGGATCCTGTGCCCGTTGCGCCGGGCGTCCGACAGCCGCTCCACCACGAGGACGCCGACGCCCTCGGCCCATCCGGAGCCGTCCGCCGCCGCGGCGAACGACTTGCAGCGCCCGTCCACCGACGTGCCGCGCTGCCGGGAGAATCCCACGAAGACGGACGGGCTGGAGATCACCGTCGCGCCGCCGACCAGCGCCAGCGAGCACTCGCCGGAGCGCAGCGACTGGGCGGCCAGGTGCAGCGCCACCAGGGACGACGAGCACGCGGTGTCGATGGTGACGGCCGGGCCCTCCAGGCCGAGGGTGAATGCCACGCGTCCCGAGGTGACGCTCGTCGCGATGCCGGTGAGGAGGTGGCCCTCCGACCCTCCGGTCTGCACCGCCGGGTCGGCGCCGTAGCCCTGGCTGTAGGCGCCGGCGAACACGCCGGTCCGGCTGCCGCGCAGCGAGGCGGCGTCGATGCCCGCCTGCTCCAGCGCCTCCCAGGACACCTCGAGCAGCAGGCGCTGCTGCGGGTCCATGGTGACCGCCTCGCGCGGGCTGATCCCGAAGAAGCCGGCGTCGAACTCGGTGGCGTCGTACATGAATCCGCCGTGCCGCGCGTACGAGGTGCCCGGGTGGTCAGGGTCCGGATCGTACAGGTTCTCCAGGTCCCAGCCGCGGTCCTGCGGGAACGGGCCGATCGCGTCGGTCCCGTCGGCGAGCAGCTTCCACAGTTCCTCGGGGTTCCGTACCCCGCCGGGGAACCGGCAGCCCATGCCGACGATCGCGATCGGCTCCTGGCTCCGCTCCTCGACCTCAGCCAGTCGACGGCGGACCTGACGCAGATTAGCCGTCACGAGCTTCAGATAATCGCGGAGCCTGTCTTCGTTGGCCATTTAATTCTGCCACCCCTGCTTGCCGAGGATATGCCAATTCTGATCTGCACAGCCGCGGTGCGGGATTACCGCGGGGAATTACGCAAAATCGGGGACTCCCCAATGCCTGAAAAGCACCGAGCCCACCAGCAACAGGAACGTATCCACCCCTGGCGGGCGCCGCAAACGTGGCAGTTGAACAGTTGAACCACTGGGCCGCGGAGGGAAATCGAGGAATCGTCACTCGAGCCACCGGACCGCACCGGTGCCGGACAGCATTGAATACCACGGCCGGCTATTCGGATACAACGGCCCGTCCAGCGGCTGCCACCCGCTCCCCGGCTCGCTGCCGCGACGCCCGCCGCAACGCGGAGGGCGGTGGCCGGCTCCCGCGAGCCGGCCACCGCCCTCCGTGCTGCACTTGCGCCGGATCCCGTCCGGCCCGGGTCTCAGAGCGCGCTCTCTCCGCGCATCCACTGCCCGAGCGTCCGCCGCGGGTACCTGACCACCACGTCGCCGCCGCCCCGGATCCGGCCGGTCAGGTTCACCCGCAGCTCGACCGGCTCGTGCGGGCCGGGTTTGGGCACCCGGACCTTGAGGTCGCCACCGACGGCGAGGTCGTGGGTCGCCACCACGATGCCCGGCCTGACCACGATGACCATGTCGCCGCCGATGCTCAGGTAGACGTCGAGGTCGAGGATGGCGTGGCGGATCACCGCCTGGGTGAAGTCGAGCTTGACGTCGCCCCCGTGCATCCGGATGTCCAGCCGGCGCGGGACCTCCCAGGGTCCGATCCGCCGCAGGGTGCCGAACCGCTGGTTGATCTCCACCACGTCCTTGCCCGGCCCGACCGCCCCGGCGCGGGGAACGGGAGTGGGTGCGGGAAGGGGGGAGACCGGCAGGTCGCGGGTGAGAGCGGCCAGTTCACCGAAGGTGCGGGCGTTCAGCGCCGCCGTGAGGCGCTCGTCGAGTTCCTCGGCCGTGAGCCGGCCGTCCACCGCGGCGTCGCGGAGGATCTCGACGACCTCGTCCCGGTCGGCGTGCGAAGCCCGGATGTCCTGCGCGGACACGCCCTCGGCACGGTGACCGCTTGACGACCTGTCATCCGTCATGTCTCCAGCCTGATCTTCCTCTGGGAGCGTCACTTCCAGATGACGGTACATGACACCGGATGGCTCACCGACCGCGAACGGAAGATCCGGTGGCTTGTTCAACTGGCAGCACCCGCGCGCCTGAACGGATCCCGGGGTGGCCACGGCCGACCGGCGGTGCGATCCCCGTCAGGGGCACGGCAGTTGAACGACGTGAGGCGGGCCCCGGAGCCCACCGCCGTCTACTGGACCGACTGCCGGTCGGTGCATCGGCACGCCCGGGCGGCAGGTCGCATGACGCCCACCCGCGCCACCGGCTCAGCCCCTCGGGGCACGCCGGGGTGGGCGGCGCTGCCCGCCCCGGCTGCCCCGCCCGCGCGTTCCGGCAGCCGCCCCGTCGGCACCTCGTACCGGTGAGCGGCTCGCGGCGGGCGGGGCCGCGGCTGTCCGGCGTTTCCTGCACGGGCAGCGCGGAGCTGTCGGCACGGTGGACTCAGGCGCCGAGCCGGGCTTCCTCGAGCTGCTCGGCCGGCACGAGTCCGGCCACCGCCGGCGGCTCGGTGGGCTCCAGCAGCCTGCTCGGGGTGCCGTCCACACCGACCGGCAGGTCGCCGTCCAGGGTGATCCGGCGGACCAGGCGCGGCTGGTCGCCGTAGTCGTTGACGGCGTAGTGCTGGGTGGCGCGGTTGTCCCAGAGCGCCACGTCGCCGACCTGCCACGCCCAGCGGACGGTGTTCTCCAGGCGCTCGACGTACCGCTGGAACAGCGCGATCAGCGCCTTGCTGTCGGCGCTCGGGACCCCCTGGATCCGCTGGGCGAAGGCGCCGAGCAGCAGGCTGCGCTCACCGGTCACCGGGTGGACCCGGACCACCGGGTGCTCGGTCTTGAACGCCGTCGAGACGAAGACCTGCCGGAACAGCTTGGCGACCTGCGGATTCTCCGCCAGTTCGGGCGTCAGGGCCAGGGTGGCGGCGTAGTCGTAGTCGTTGGTGTGCACGGCGCGCAGGCTCTCCGCCAGTGTCTTCAGCGGCGCGGGCAGGTCCTGGTAGGCGGCCGCGGTGTTGGCCCACACCGTGGATCCGCCGGCCTCCGGCAGCTCCAGCGCGCGCAGGATCGACGCCTTCGGGTACGAGGGCACGAAGGTCACGTCGGTGTGCCAGTTGTTGGCGCGCACGCCCTTGGTGGCGTCGAGTTCGAAGATGTACCGGCCGTCGGCACTCGGCACGGTCGGATGGTCCACCGGCTGGCCGAGCAGTCGGGCGAAGGCCTCGTGCTCGGCGTCGTCCAGGTGCTGCTGGCTCCGGAAGAACAGCACCTTGTGCCGGTACAGGGCGGTCTCGATCGCGGTGACGGTCCCGGCGGGCAGGTCGCCGCCGAGGCGCACGTCGTGGACGACCGCGCCGATCCGGCCGGCGGCCGGGGTGAGACGCAGTTCAGTGGTGGCAGTGGTCATGGCTGTCCCTCGGAAGTCGTGCGGGAGGAGTGGGCGGCGCGGGCGGAGGCCTCTGCGCAGGCGGAGGCTTCTGCGCGGGCGGAGGCCTCTGCGCGGCCGACGGCGGAGCGCGGGAAGGAGCGTCAGGAGGCGCGGCGACAGGAGGGGCACGCGGCAAGGCACATGGCGGTCGTCGCCCCTCCTTCGAGTCTCGGCTGCGATCAGGTGCTGACCCATGCTGGCGAGCCGCCAGGCGGGCTGTCAAACACCATCTCGCCTGGTGGGAGCGGGTGTTGACGATACATGGCGCCGTATTTCCGCGGATGGCCGCCGATCGCGCCGACCGCCCCGGGGCCGTCCGTGCCGCACGGGAGGACCGGCGTGCGGGTCACCGTCGATTCCGCCGCCGCTGCCGGTGCGCGTGCTGTCCGGCGGCACGGCGTGGCGATCCGACCGCCCCGACGCCGAGCCGAATCATGCTTCCTGGCGGGCGCGTTCGGTGATGTTGCGGGCCATTCCGCCGAACACCACGGTGTGGAAGGGTGCGACGGCCCACCAGTACGCGTGGCCGGCCAGGCCGCGCGGATGGAACACCGCCCGCTGCCGGTAGCACGTTCCGTGGTCACCGTCGGGTGCGACGGACAGCTCGAGCCAAGCCAGGCCGGGCAGCCGCATCTCGGCCCGCAGCCGTAGCAGCCGGCCCGGCTCGATCTCCTCGACGCGCCAGAAGTCGAGGGAGTCGCCGACCCGCAGTCGGGCGGGGTCGCGGCGGCCCCGGCGCAGGCCGACGCCGCCGACCAGGCGGTCGAGCCAGCCGCGCAGGGCCCAGGCGAGCGGGAAGGAGTACCAGCCGTTGTCGCCGCCGATGCCTTCGATCACCCGCCAGACGGCGTCGGGTGACGCGGTCACGGTGCGTCGCTGGACGTCCTGGTAGAGGCTGCCGCCGGCCCAGTCGGGGTCGCTCGGCAGCGGGTCGCTGGGAGCGCCGGGCAGGGAGGCGGAGGACCAGCGGGTGGCGACGTCGGCGTCCTTGATCCGGCGCAGGGCGAGCGTGACGGCCTGGTCGAAGCCGGTCAGACCGGTCGGTGGGTCGGGCACCCAGCGGGCGATGTCGTGCTCGCCGCAGACGACCTCGTGGCGCAGTGACTCGACGAGCGGGCGGGCGATGGAGTTGGGTACCGGGGTCACCAGACCGACCCATTGGCTGGAGAGGCTCGGTGTGAGCACCGGCACCGGGACGATGACGCGCCGGCGCAGTCCCGCGGTTCGGGCGTAGCGCTGCATCATCTGCTGGTAGGTGAGGACGTCGGGCCCGCCGATGTCGAAGGTGCGGTTCACCTCGGACGGCAGCTCGGCGGCGCAGGCGAGGTAGCGCAGCACGTCCCGGACGGCGATCGGCTGGATCCGGGTGGAGACCCAGCGGGGGGTGACCATCGCGGGCAGCCGTTCGGTGAGGTAGCGGAGCATCTCGAAGGAGGCGCTGCCGGAGCCGATGATCACCGCGGCGCGCAGCTCGGCGGTGGGGACGGCGCCGGCGCGCAGGATGCGTCCGACCTCGGCGCGCGACCGCAGGTGGGGAGAGAGGCGTGCCTCGGGCACCCCGGCGGGGACGAGGCCGCCCAGGTAGACGATGCGTGCGACGCCGGCGGACGCGGCGGCGGCGGCGAAGGCGCGCGCGGCCGCACGGTCGGTGGCCTCGAACGCGGGTCCGGTGCCGAGCGAGTGCACGAGGTAGTAGGCGACGTCGATGCCGTCGAAGGCCCCGGCGAGGGTTTCGGGCCGGCTCACGTCGCCGGCGGCGACGTCGACGTCGGCCCGCCAGGGCTGGTCCCGCAGCTTTCCCGGGTTGCGCGCCAGGCAGCGGACGGCGTGTCCGCGGGCGAGCAGCTCGGGGACCAGACGGCCGCCGATGTAGCCACTCGCGCCGGTCACCAGGCAGTGCTTCGGTCCGGATCGCAGCATCTCCATGTCGACTCCTCTTCCGACGTGCTCTCGTCGAGGGCGGCGACCGCGACGCCTCGGGCGCGGGCCTGGTGCACGCCCCACCGGCCCTTGGCGTACTCGGTGACGCCGCCGATGTCAGGGGCTCTCGGCGCGACTGAGCACCATGGGATCGGGCCCCTACCCGCCCGACGTACCGGCGGGCAGCGGCGCCGCGAGGGCGGCGCGGACGCCGGCGTAGCAGGTGAAGAGCTCGGCGGTGCCGGTGATCTCCAGCAGCCGCAGGGTCTGGCGCGGCGGGGCGGCCAGCACCATCTCGACGCCCGCGGCCTTCGCGTCCAGGCGGGCGGCCAACAGGACGTTGAGGCACACCGAGTAACAGAAGGTCAGGCCGGTCAGATCGACGATCAGCCTGGGCGGACGGGCCCGGACCGCCCGGTCGAACGTGTCCTCCAGCTCGTGGCGGTCGTCCTGGTCGGCCTCGCCGTCGAGGCGGACGATCACCGCCGTCCCGGGGGCCGTCGTGGTGGTGATCCTCAGGCGCGGTGCCAGGACCCACGGGGTGTCGGTGCGGTCCTGCCGGTCGTGCATCGGACTCACCGCCCGGCGGGCGTGTCAATGAGTCCGTGTGCCCGGCCGCGCGGCCGGCCGCGGCGGGGGCAGGGCACGGTACGGTCCGGGGGGCGGTCTGGCGCGGGATCACGAATGCTCAGCATGGTGCTCACCGGTGAGGGTCGCGGGCGATGGGTGGGTGCGGGGACCGAGGTCGGCGAACAGGGCCAACAACCCGGTGATCTCGTGGTGGGCTTCGGCGGGGTGGCGGAAGAAGGTGCCGTGCATGACGTGGTAGTGGTTGCGGCGTCCGTGCCGGGTGTGGGTCAGGTAGCCGGCCTTCTCCAGGTCCGCGACGATCGCGCGCACGGCGCGTTCGGTTATCCCGCACATCGCGGCGAGATCCCGTAGGCGCACCTCGGCGTCACGCGAGATCATCAGCAGCACCCGGGCGTGGTGCGTCAGGAACGTCCAGCTCGTCCGCGGCTCCGGCCTGTCTGGCACACCACAAGTATGAACCCGGATTCCTGTTTTGCGATGCCGGATCACGGGATCCGCTGCGTGGGGCGGACGCCGCCTGCCGCGCCAGCCACCGGCAGGCGCACGGCACAGCGGCCCGATGACCGATCGCCCCGGAGACGGACGGTCGGCGTGCCGTCGGTCGGCCGTCATCCGCACCGGCGGTCAGCGTCTCCCCCGCCGGTTCCCGCGGCTTGTGCCGGCCGCTTCTCCGGCTGGTCGGGGATGTCGAGCTCGGCCCAGACGATCTTGCCGGCGGCGGTGCGGCAGGAGCCCCAGCGGCGGCAGAGCATGTTGACCAGTTGCAGGCCCCGGCCGCCTTCGTCCGAAAGGGTGGCGTGCTGGATCTGCGGGAGGTCCGGGCCCGTGTCGGAGAGCTCGATCACCAGGCGGTCGGCGCACAGCAGGCGCAGCCGTCCGGGGCCGTTGCCGTAGCGCAGGGCGTTGCCGATGAACTCACTGGTCACGAGCTCAGCGGTGGCGCCGAGGTCCTCCAGGTGCCAGTCGGCCAGCCGCTCCCGGACCAGTCGCCGCGCCAGGGCCGCGGCCGAGTCCTCCGGCGGCGGGTCCCACTGCACGATCCGGACGGTGCGGTCCGCCGGGCGGGCGGCCGTGACCAGGAGCACCGCGTCGTCGAAGCGGTTCGCGCCGTCGAGTTTGGCGTCGACCAGGTGTTCAAGGTCGGGGGTCAGTTGCTCGGCGTTCCGGCGCAGCCACGCCAGCTGGACGTCGACGTCGTCGGCGCGGGTCTTGATCAGTCCGTCGGTGTAGAGCACCAGGCGGCTCCCTGCGGCGGCCGGCAGCCGGACCGCGTCGTACGGGATGACACCGGCTCCGAGCGGCGCGCCCGTGGGCACGTCCGGGTAGCCGGCGACGCCGTCGGGGCCGATCAGCAGGGGCGGTGGGTGGCCGGCACTGGCCACGGTGTAGCTGCCGTCCGCGGGGTCGTGGACCGCGCACAGGCATGTCGCGATCTGGTCCTCCTCCAGGTCGCGGGCGGCCAGGTCGAGCCTGGCGAGCAGCCGCTCGGGCGCGATGTCCAGGGCCATCAGCGTGCGGGCGACCGCCCGCAGCCGCCCCATGGTGGCCGCCGCGGGCAGGCCGTGGGCCATCACGTCCCCGACGAGCAGCGCGGTCCGGCCGCCGGGCAGGGCTATCACGTCGAACCAGTCCCCGCCCACCCCGCCGGGGTCCGTCGGCGGGGTGTAGGTGGTGGAGACGTCCAGTCCGGGGGTGCTGGGGGTGCTGCGCGGCAGCAGGCTGCGCTGGAGGGTCACCACCCGTTCCCGCTCGCGTCCGTAGAGCCGTGCGTTGTCCACGAAGACCGCGGCCTTGGAGGCGAGCTGGAGCGCCAGGGCCAGGTCCCGGCGGGTGAACGGCGGCTGGTTCCTTCCCCGGACGAAGTCGGCGGTGCCGATCAGGACGCCTCGGGAGATCAGCGGGACCGCCAGGTAGCTGTGCACTCCGGCCGAGCGCAGCACCTCCCCCGCATGCGGGGTGGGGGCGATCAGCGGGTACTCCCAGCGCCGGATCCGGGGGACCAGCACGGGCTCGTGACTGGCGATGCACTTCTGGATGTACAGCGCCTCCGTGGAGACGGGCTCTCCGATGGGAGTGGGCTCCAAGGCGCGCAGCTCGTCGACGAAGGCCACCGCCACGGCCCGGGTGAGCGGAAAGGTGGCGGCCCCGGAACCCTCCTCGCCGCTCAGTACGGACTCCAGCATGTCGACGGCGGCGTAGCCGGCGAGGCGGGGAACGGTGAAGTCGGCGAGCTCCTGCGCCGTGCGCTCCAGGTCGAGGGTGGTGCCGATGGCCGTGCCCGCCTCGTCGAGCCATGCCAGATCGCTCAATCCGCGCAGGCGGCCGGACACGTACGCAGCCGCGTGCCTGGCGATCGAGGGCAGCCGGCTGCGTAGCCGTGCCGTGCCGCGCAGGGCCGCGTGGGGCTGGTGGGACACGGTCACTCACCTCTTCGGACGGCCGGACTCGGCCATCGGCTCAAGTGTCCTCCCGGCGGCCCGGCTCCGCGCAGCGGTCGCGGTCGGGCCCTCGGCGGCTTCACCGGGGCTTTCGCTGGAGCGCCACGAGTGCCGCGTCATCCGTGAGGTGTCCCCCGACGTAGGTGAGCAGGTCGCGCCGGATCTTCTGCAGGAGGTCCTCGGGGCTGCACGCCGCCCAGCGGCCGACCCGCTCGGGGAGCGGGTAGAAGCGGCCGGAGGCGTCGCGGGCCTCGATGACGCCGTCGGTGTACAGCAGCAGCGTGTCACCGGGCCGGAAGGCGAGCACGTCCACGGTGTGTCCGTCCGCGGCCGGCAGGCCGACTCCCAGCGGCGGTGCCGGGTGCAGGCACGGCGTGGTGACCGTGCCGTTCGCGTGCAGCAACAGCGGCGCGGGGTGTCCGCAGCTGGTGATCATGCTGATCGCCTCGTGGTCCGGGACTTCGAGGAACAGGCTGGTGGTGAAGCGCTCACCGGCCTCCTCGGCGGGTTCGAAGTCGGCCAGGTAGCGTGTGGTGCTCTGTTCGAGGGCGGCGGCGAGGTCGGGCAGGGTGGTGTGGTGGTGCGCCGCCTCCCGGAAGGCCCCCAGCAGCATGGCGGCCTCACCGATGGCGGCCAGGCCCTTGCCGCGGACATCGCCGATCAGCAGGCGGACCGCGCCGTCGGTACGGGCCACCGCGTACAGGTCGCCGCCGACATGGGCCTCGGCTTCGGCCGCCAGGTACAAGCTTGAGACCTCCAGTGAGCCGATCCGCTCCGGCAGCGGCCACAGCAGCACCTGCTGGGCGGCCTCGGCCACCGAGCGGACCCGGGCCAGCTCCACACCGCGCCGCTCGCGCGCCGCGCAGAAGATCACCACCAGGGTCGACAGCACCACCAGGGCGAGGATCTGCACCAGCACGTTGCGGGAGAACAGCACGCCGTAGTGCAAGCCGATGAACGCCTGTGCCGCGATGGCCAGCAGTCCGACCAGCCCGGTCAGCCTCGGACCCGCGAACGAAGCGGTGATCGCGGGGGCGATCACCAGCAGCGGGCCGAGGTGGACGTCGGCCGGCACCACGAGGTCCGCCGCGGTGATCGCCACGATGAGCACCAGAGGAAACGCCAGCAGCGCGTGGCTCGGCTTCCACAGCTGCCGAGCGGCGATGGCCAGCCGCCGGGTGAGCACGATTCCAGAGTGCGCCGATCCCCTGGCCACCGCACAGCGGGACCCCTCGCGGCCATGGCCCGACCCGCCGGATCGGCCACGGTCGGGCCACCACCCCTGCCTTCCCTGGGGCGCGACACCGAGGGGCGTGCCGTCAGCGCGCTGCCCGGTGCTCGGGCTCGTGCGCTGCCGGGCCCACGGCACGGCTGGAACGCGGGTCCGCCTCCCACCCCAAGGAGCCGGAGGCGGAACCGACTCACCACTGACCGGGCTGGTAACTTCCCGCAGGCGTCCGGCAGATGACGTTCATCCGGTGGTAGGCGCCCGCTGCGCGCGACTTCAGTCATCCCCGTGGAAGACGCAACCGACCGCGGCGCCACTGCCCATGCTGACCACCCCGACGGCCGGATCGGCGCTGGCCCGTACGAAGCCCCCGCCGTACCCGTCGTCGTCGGCGCCCCGTGCACCCAGGTAGAGGCCCCAGTTGAGGAAGAGGTCCTGCACGCCGCCGACGCCGTCCGGAAACGGCTCGGCGGCGGGACGCACCCGGTGCTGGAGCACGAACGGACCGTCCATGGCCGAGGTGACCTGGTGCTCCCACTCCGCCGCGGTCACCTGCCAGCCGGCGGTGATTCCGTTTCCGCCGTGCAGCAGGGTCGGCTTGAGGATCAGCTCCTGCTGATGGGCCAGGGCATGGGCGAGCGTGTCGACCCTGGAGCCGCCGGGGTCCGTGGTGCGCGGGCGCACGTACCGCGTCCACGGCAGGAGCCGGTCGATGCACGCCAGTTCGGCGGGGTCGAACAGCTCCCGGTGCTGCTCGTCGGAGAGCATCGCCAGGGTGCCCTTGTTGCCGTACAGTTCGGCATCCAGCCTGCTGAAGAGGCCCACCTTGCCCTGCTCGACCGCGACCAGCAGCGGCTCCAGCTGGGCCGCCGAGGCAGGGTCGGTGAGGTCCTCGGGCAGGAAGTACCGGAAGACGACGTCGACGGCTCGGCCGGAGACCGTCGGACGGCCGTTGGGGTAGGTGAGCTCGCCGAGGTCGCAGGCGATCCCCTCGGCTCCGTGGTCGGCCAGCTTCGCGGCGAACACCCGCAGCCGGGGTCCCACGACGGCGAAGTTGGCCACCGTGTCCACCACGGCGACGACGGGTGCCCGGTCGGTGGGGAGGTTCGCGGCGCACTCGGCGCGCATGGTCCGCACCATGTGGCCCAGCGTGTCCCGGTAGCGGAGCCCGTGCCGCCGCACGAACTCCTCGAGCGGCGGGTACGCCAGCATCGCCCGGTTGATGTCGGCGTTCTCGAAGCCGCCGAGCGCGCTGGTGAGATTGAACTCGAGGAGCTTGAACCCCGAACCGTCGTGGTAGAGATCGGCCCGCCCCAGCGGCAGCAGGGTCCCGGTCCGGGCACTCCGCGTGATCAGCGCCGATTGCAGGGGGTCCATGCCGACCGCCGCCGCCAGCGCGGTGAGGCTTCCACCGAACACCCGCTCCGGCAGTGAGCGCAGCAACCCGTAGACCGCGTGGAGGTCTTCGACGACGGTGCGGCGCTCGGCCCCGCCGAGGAAGGCCGGGCCGTTCAGGAACCGGTCCCGGTACGCCAGCGTGAGGGTGGCCGACTCCCGGGCGGCGGCCGTGGGATGCTCGCCGCCCGTCGACGCGTGCTGCGCCAACTGCTCCCCGTACACGTGGCCCAGTCGCGATCTGGGGGGCTTCGGCAGGCTCGTGGTCGTCATCGCATGTCCTGATTCGCTGGTTCACCGGTGCCGCGAACGGCCAGTAGGACGCGGCGGGCCGACGCGCACCGCAGTGCCGGGCGTCGGCCGGCTGTTCGCTCAGTTCGTTTCATACGTGGGTGTCGGAGCCTGCTCGGCGCCCTGCTCGGCGCGGGTGATCCACTGGCGGCGCGCGCCCACGAAGAGCGCCACCGCGACGACCGCCATGACGACCGCGCCGGCGCCGAACACGGCGCGGGTGCCGGCCTCGGCGGCGACGAAGCCGCCGGCCGCCGCACCGACGGGCAGTCCGCCCCAGGCGACGAGCCGGTACACGCTGTTCGCCCGTCCGAGCAGGTGCTGCGGCACCATGGTCTGCCGCAGGACGACCACGACGACGTTCCACGTCACCGTTCCGCACGCGAAGATCATCAGGGCCGCGCCGGCCGCGTACACCGAGGGCACGGCGGCCAGCACCGTCTCGCTCGCGGTGATCAGGACGGCGGTGGCGACCAGCGCCCCTTCCCGACCGAGAGGTCCCGTCAGGGCGGGGGCGAACCGTGCGGCCAGGACGGCTCCCGCGGCTTGGCAGGCGAGCAGGACGCCGTACCCGAACGGGCCCAGGTGGAGCACCTTCCCGCTGTACACCACGAGCACGGCGAGCATCGCGTTCCCGGCGATGTTGATGAGGCAGGACACCAGGGCGAGACTGCGCAACAGGTGGTGCGAGAACAGCCACCTGGCGCCGGCCGTCATCTCCGACATCACGCCGGCCCTGCCCGGTCCGGGCTCGATCGGCCGGGTGCGGCGGATGCGGCTGACCAGGACGGCCGAGCACAGGAAGGTGGTCGCGTCCACGCCGAAGGGAAGGACCACCACCACACCGAACATCAGCGCGCCGAGGAGCGGGCCGACGAAACCGGTGCCCGCCTCCTGCGCGGCCATGATGCGGGCGTTGGCGATGGAGAGCCCGGCCTTGGGAGTGATGAACGGGACGAGCACCTGCGCGGCGTTGCGGCTGAGGACCTCACCGACACCGAGCAGGAACATGCACCCGTACAGCAGCGGCAACCCGCCCCAGCCGCCGAGGATCCCGACGGTGAGCACCGCGAGGACGCCGGCCCGGACGATGTCGACGCGCACCATCATCTTCCGGATGTCGAGGCGGTCGCCCAGCAGCCCGGCCGGGATGCCGAACAGGACGAACGGCACGGTGAAGGCGACCGAGGCCGCGCCGATCAGGCGGGGGTCGTCGGTCAGCCGGGAGGCCAGCAGGGGGCTGGCGGCGATCGTGGCCCCGTCACCGAGCGAGGAGACGGCGGCGGACCACCACAGCCGGGAGAAGTCACCGCCCAGGCGCAGCCGTTGCGAGCCGGACTTCTCCATCGTCGATGTGCTCATGACCCTGCGCGGCAGTCCGGCCGACGGTCCATTGGTTTCTCCCCGCCGAGACGGCGCACCGTAGTTGACGCCCCATCCGTCCGTCGTCGGCCGCCGCGGCCGGGACGGTCAGGAGCACGCGGATGCCGACAATAGTCGGCGTCCGCGGCGGCGTCGAGGGAAAGATCGGGCCCATCGACCGAACCGGCCGGACGCCTCCGAAGAAGATCGAATTCCCTGCGTCGGAGGAGGCCCGTGCCCTGCGGTCTTCTGATATGTTCGCGGCCGCTGGGTGCTGAATCGGTGGCGCCAACGTGCATGTTATGGGAGGGCATGCCGGTAACCGGGCTTTCGTACACTGCCTCTTGACCCGCGGTTCGTGCTCGCGCCCGATTGATCCGGCGCGACGACCGGCGGCCGATTTCGAGTCGTCTCCGTTCTCCGAACCAGACCACACGTCGACTTCCTCGTCCTCATGCCCACCTCGCGATGGTTCGCCGGTAGTGACGGCCGGCTGTCGGCTGCGCCAGGGGCGGCGTGAACGAACCGCGTCGACGCACGGTCCGGCAACCGAGCACACCCCGACGAGTCACCTGAGCCTCTGCAATCAGGGTTGCCACGGAGCAGCCGCGCACATCGAAGGATGAGGGCAACGTTCATGGGAACCTACGCATCGGATGCGGCGCCGGACACCGACACCACTCGCCGTTGCCCCTTAGGTCATCCGCGGACCTGCCACCCCGAGTCCCCCGGAGGCAGACCTTGAGTCCCGCGGCGGGTCTGAGGAGCGCCCGTCCCGAGGTCGCCGAACCGGTGACGGTCGCCGTCATCGGCACGGGGGCGATCGGCCGGGACCTGGTGAGCAAGATCGACCGGTCGCCGGCGTTGGACTGCCGACTGGTGGCCGGACGCAATCCGGAGTCGGCGGGCCTGCGGTACGCCGAGAGCCTCGGCCTTGCCACCACCGCCGGCGGCATCGAGGCCGTACTGTCGGCCCCTCGCCCGTTCGACGTCGTCTTCGACGCCACCAGCGCCGCGTCCCACCGGGACCACTGGCCACTGCTCGAACCGCTCGGGACACTGGTGATCGACCTGACGCCCAGCAAGGTCGGGCAGATGGTGGCGCCCACCGTGACCGGGGTCTCGCCGGCCACCGGACGCAACGTCAATCTGATCAGCTGCGGCGGCCAGGCGTCCGTCCCGGTCGTGCACGCGCTCGCCGCCCACTTCCCGGTGACGTACTTCGAGGTCGTCTCCACCGTGGCCAGTGACGTCGCCGGCCGCGCGACCAGGCTGAACCTCGACGAGTACGTGGCGACCACCGGCAACGCCGTGACGGCCTTCTCCGGCGTGACCGACGTCAAGGCGATCCTCAACATCAGTCCGGCGGTGCCACCGGCGACCTTCCGGACGGCCATCCACGCCCGCACGGCCGGCGCCGACCCGGTGGCGGTGCGCGCGGTGGTCGACCGGGCGGCCGAGCAGGTGCGGTCGTTCGCTCCCGGGTACGAGGTCATCGCCTGCACGGCGGTCGACGACCTGGTGACGATCACCCTCCAGGTCACGGCGCACAGCGACGTGCTGCCGCCGTACGCCGGGAACCTCGACATCATCAACTCCGCCGCCGTCATGGTCGCCGAGCAGTACGCGACCCGGCCGGACCGGGCGTGCCGGACGGGAGTCACTTCATGAAGCACAACGGCCCCGGGAAGCCCGTGGTGATCCACGACCCGACGTTGCGGGACGGCCAGCACGCGGTCCGGCACCAGCTCGGGCTCACCGCGCTGAGCCGTTACGCGCGAGCGGCGGACGCCGCGCGGGTTCCGGTGGTGGAAGTCGGCCACGGCAACGGTCTGGGCGCCTCCTCACTGCAGGTCGGGCAGGCCGCGGTGAGTGACGACGAGATGCTGTCGACCGTCCGCGAGGCGCTGGGCCACAGCCGGATGGGTGTCTTCATGCTGCCCGGCTGGGGCACCTGCGACGACCTCCGGCGGGCGATCGCCCACGGGGTCGACGTCTTCCGGATCGGCGTGCACGCCACGGAGGCGTCACTGGCCGAGCGCCACCTGGGCTTCCTGCGGGATGCCGGTGCCGAGGCCCACTGCCTGCTGATGATGAGTCACATGGCCTCCCCCGGCGAGCTGGCCGAGCAAGCCGCCCGGGCCGTCGGGTACGGGGCGCAGGGCGTGGGGATCATGGACTCCGCGGGCCACTTCCTCCCTGCGGACGTCACCGCGCGGATCGGTGCGATCGTCGAGGCGGTCGGCACCGTCCCGGTGGCCTTCCACGGACACGACAACCTCGGCATGGCCGTGGCCAACTCGGTGGCCGCGGCCGACGCCGGCGCCCTGATCATCGACGGCTGCGCCCGCGGCTTCGGCGCCGGAGCCGGCAACACCCAGCTCGAAGTGCTGGTCCCGGTGCTGGAGCGGAGCGGGTACGCCACGGGCATCGACCTGTACGCCCTGCTCGACGCCGCCGAGCTCGCCGAACGCGAACTCATGCCCGCGCCACCGGTGACCGCCTCGATGAGCATCGTCAGCGGCCTGGCGGGAGTGTTCTCCGGCTTCAAGCACCGGGTCGTCGAGCTCTCCGCGGCCGCCGGTGTGGACCCGCGCGACGTCTTCTTCGAACTCGGTCGGCGGCAGGCCATCGCCGGCCAGGAGGACCTGATCGTGGACGTGGTGGCGGAGCTGGGCAGCCGCAGGCCGACGGCTGACGACGGCAGCTGACCCGGCTCCAGAGAAGGAGGACAGACGACATGGCAGTACCGGAAACCGTGCCCGGGTCGACGCGGACGGCGGGTGTGGAAGTCACCCGCATGTCGTTCGACGAGTTCATGGCCGTGGGTCCCCAGGGACTGTACAAGGCGGACCGTCCCGCGGTGATCGAGCTCCCGAGCAGCGTGCAGGGCCTCGGCCGGGACGAAGTGGCGGCGCGCCTGGCCGAGATGACCGTCACCCTGTTCACCGAACCGGGCGACAAGAACTACCCGGGACGCTGGGAGACGCGGGACATCAAGCTCCGCGAGTTCTTCGCGGACGAGCGGCACCTCACCGGCTCGGACACCTGGCACCGGGTGGTGTCGAACATACGCAGCAGTCCGGCCGATGTGAACGCCGTGATCGGGTTCGACGCCGAGGAGCTCTTCGGCTACGGCAACGCGCTGTACGCGGCCAACCTGTGGATCAGCCACCGGGGCGTGTTCACCAAGAGCCACTTCGACGAGTTCGAGAACTTCAACATCGCGCTCGAAGGCCGCAAGCGGTTCATCATCGCTCCACCCGGCGTGCGGGACTACTACCCGCGGTCGATCCTGCGGGGGTTCGGGGACAAGTCGCAGGTGGTCGACCTCGACGACGTCGACCTGGAGCGCTACCCGAGGCTGGCGGCCAAGCTCGCGCAACGCCGTGACTTCGTCCTCGAACCCGGCCACATGCTCTACCTGCCGCTCGGCTGGTGGCACCAGGCCGAGTCGCTGGACGACATGAACATCAACGTCAACTTCTGGCTGAAGTCCAAGAAGATCCTCCGCAGGCCGCACGTGCTCGGCGTCGCGCTGTACACGTACGCCTACCGGAGGCTCAAGGGCGTCTACAGCTACAGACCCACCGAGGTGAACTCCTGATGAGCGAGCGCAAGTCCATCACTCCCACCCACCTGTACCGCAACAACGACAAGCTCATCGGGATCGGCAACGCCTTCTGGAACACGTCCTACGAGAACGGGGTCGCCGGCATCGTGGGCGACCTGCGGGACGGCGTGTTCCACATGCCCGACGGGCACGAGTTCGTCAACTTCACGGTCTGCTCCTACCTGGACCTGGACACCCACCCCAAGGTCATCGACGGCGCGGTCGACTCACTGCGCCGCTTCGGCGTGCTGGACCACTGCATCCCGCGCACCCGCGTCCAGACGACCGTCCTGCTGGAGCTGGAGGAGTCGCTCGGCGAGCTGTTCGGCTCGATGGTGATCAGTGCGCTCTCCACCGCGGCGGCCAGCACCGGCCTGCTCCCGCTGATCGCGTCGGGGCACCTCGGCAACGGCACCCGGCCGTTGATGGTCTTCGACAAGAACGCCCACGTCTCGATGGCCAACGCCAAGCCGAGTTGCGCCGACGAGACCGAGGTCGTGACCAGCGGTCACCATGACCTCGACTTCCTCGAGGACATGTGCCGCACCTACGAACGCGTCTGCTACGTGGTCGACGGCTCGGACAGCCTCGGCGGCTACGCGCCCGTCCGCGAGTTGGCCGAACTGCAGGAGAAGTACAACCTCCTGGTCTTCTACGACGACTCGCACTCGCTGTCCGCGTACGGCGAGCGCGGCATCGGCTACGTCCGCTCGCACTCCCCGGTGCTGGACGAGCGGACCATCACCGTGGCCACCCTGACCAAGGGATTCGGCGCCGGCGGCACGGCGATCCTGCTCGACGGCTACTCCCAGGAGACCCGGCGGCTCATCGAACGCTTCGCCGGCCCGCTGGGCTACTCGCAGAAGATGAACGCCGCCGCGGTCGGTGCGGCGATCGCCTCGGCCGAGATCCACCGCACCGAGGAACTGACCCGGCTGCAGGGGCGCCTGCGGGCCAACATCGCGCTGTTCGACTCACTGGTCTCGACCGAGCAGGCCGGGAGCACCTTCCCGATCCGCCTGGTGCCGATGACCGACGAGACGGTCGTCGACGCCGCCAGGCAGGTCTTCGCGGCCGGTTTCTACACCTCGCCGGTGTTCTTCCCGATCGTCGCCCGCGGCACCGCCGGACTGCGCGTGATGCTGCGGGCCGGTCAGACCGAGGAGCAGATCAGGCTCCTGGCCCGCGCACTCATCCAGGCCGGAGCGCGTCCGGCGGCCGCGCGGCCCGGGGCGGTGGCCGAGTGACCGGCGTGGCCAGGGCGGTACCGCGCAGCATCCTGTACACGCCGGCCCTGTCGCTGGAGCGGGTGGTGAAGGCCTGGTCGTACGACGCGGACGTCCACCTGATCGATCTCGAGGACTCCGTACCGCCCGCCGACAAGCCGGCCGCCCGCACGGTCTGCCGGGCCGCGCTGGAGGAGTCGCCGCGGCCGGTGAACGTCGCCGTGCGCATCAACGAGCTCGGTAGCCTCGCCGCGGTGCACGACGTACTGATGCTGACCGACAGTCAGGTGAAGCCCGGCATCGTCCTGATGACGATGGTGACCTCGGCGGAGGAGGTCGACCTGCTGCGCCGGATGCTGGCATCGGCGGGCGCGCATCCGGAGGTCTACGTGACGGTGGAGACGGTGGAGGCGGTCACCCGCATCGACTCCATCGCACGCTCCGCCGACGGCCTGGTGTTCGGCTCGGCCGATCTGGCCGCCACCCTCGGGGTCGACATCACGTGGGAGGCCATGCAGGCGGCCCGCCAGGCGATGGCGATGGCCTGCGCCCGGTTCGGTACGGCGTGCATCGACACGGCCAACTACCGGCTCGCCGAACCCGCGGTGCTCGCCGAGGAGACCACCCGGGTGCGGGCGCTCGGCTTCCACGGCAAGGCGACGGTGCACCCGCGCGAACTCGACGTGATCAACCGCATCCTGCGCCCCCGGCCCGACGAAGTGGCACTGGCGCGCCGGGTGGCGCAGGCCGTGACCGCGGCCAACGGCGGGATCGCCGTGCTGGACGGCAACATGGTCGGGCCGCCGTTCGCCCGGCTGGCGCGCGACACGGTCGCGCGCGAGGACGCCTGGACGAGTCGGTTCGGCCGCGACGCCGGAGCCGGCGGAGACGGCGGAGCGGCATGACCGCCGCACCGCGGATGGTCCTGGCCGCCGACATGTCCGGCACCCTGGCGATGACCCGCGTGATCGACGTGCTCGGCGAGATGTTCGTGGACCTGGCCGCCGGCCGGACCCGGTCCCCGGCCCGTACCGTCGTCGAGCACGGTGACCGGCGCGTCCTCCTGGCCAGTCCCGCCGTCTGGGAGCAGCGCGGGGTGGGCAGCGTCAAGGTCACCACGCTCACCCCGGACAACCCGGCCCGCGGGCTGCCCCTGATCCACGGGATCGTCGCGCTCACCGACCTGGAGACGGGGCGGATCACCGCCCTGCTGGACGGCGCCGAGCTCACCGCCGTCCGCACCGGAGCGGTCGCCGCCCTGGCGACCCGCTGGTGCACTCCCGACGACGCCGACGACTTGGCGGTGATCGGCGCGGGGGCGCAGGCGCGTGCCCTGATCAGGGCGGTGTCGGCGGTGCGCCCGATCCGCACCGTCCGGATCCACTCCCGCACGCGGGCCGGCGCCGAGGAGCTCGCGCACTGGGTCCGGGACACCGCGCCCCGACCCGTCCGCGCGACGGTCTGCGACACCGCGAGGGCTGCCGTCACCGATGCGGCGATCATCTGCACGGCCACCTCCACCGGTGACGGCACACCCGTGGTGGAGGCGGGCTGGGTGGCATCCGGGGCACATGTGAACGTGATCGGTGGCACCCATCCGGACGCCGTCGAACTCGACCCGGCCCTGCTGGCCGACGCCGTGACCATCGTCGAGGACCGGACCGCGGCGCTGGACGGCGCCGGTGAGATCCGGGCAGCGCTGGCCGGCGGCCTGATCAAGGCCGAGGACCTTCACGAGCTGGGCGGGCTGGTGGGCGGCGAGGTCGCCGTCGCCGGCCGGACCTCGGTCCTGCGCACGGTCGGCATGGCCATCGAGGACACCGCCGCCGCGGTGGCGCTGTTCGACCAGCATCGGGCGGCCACGCAGGGACCGGGCGACCCGTCGGTCGTTGCGCCAACAAGGGAGGGAGCGCCGGATGGACACGCATGAGGACCTCGGTACGGGAAGCGGGCACCCGTGGTTCGGGGGGCACCGGCTGAGGCCCGCCGCGTCGGCCGGCACGATCCGGCAGATGCTGCGGCACGAGCTCCGGGACACCGGTTGGCCGTACCAGCGGGTCCTTCCCGCGGCACCGATGGCCATCCCGCGCGCGGCCTACGCCGAGGTCTTCCGAGTGAGCGCCGCACTGATCGAGCTGCTGCGCCGCACCGCCCTGGAGACCGGGCGCACCACCGCCGACCGGCTGAGGGCCTACGCCATGCCCGCCGAGGAGGACCGGCTGTGGATGGACGACCCCTTCATCGAGGAGCGGTACGCCGACAGCGTGGTCCGTCCGGACCTGGTCATCGGGCCGAACGGCCCGCAGTTCCTGGAGTTCAACGTCAGCGGCGCGCTCGGTGGCGTGGTGGAGACGCAGAGCCGTCTGGCGGTGTGGAACAGGCTCCACGCCGACGAGGAGGGCCGCACCCCGTACCGTTCGCCGAGCCCGCTCGCCGTGCGCGCCGAGATGTTCCGTTCGCTCAGCGCGGAGTTGGCGCTGGCACCGCGCGTGGCCGTGGTCGGCAGCTCCCGGGTGATCGGCGTGGAGCGGCGGTACTTCGAGATGGAGACCGACTACTACAACAGCCACGGACTGACCGCGCGCTTCTTCGAGCCCGAGGAGCTGCACCAGGCCTGGGACTGCGCGCCGCACCTGCGCCATCCGATCGGACTGCGGAACTTCACCATTCCCGACTGGCTGGAGGTGGGCCTCGACACCACGCCGGTCCAGGACGCGCTGGACAACGGCTGCGTGCTGGTGGGCACCCAGACGTCGACGTTCCTGCACAGCAAGCTCACCATGGGCCTGCTGTCGGAGGGGCGGCCCTGGATGACCGAGGGCGACCGCAGGCTCGTCGAGCGGTACCTGCCGTGGACCCGGATCCTCGCGGAGCGCAGGACCGACCGCCGGGGTCAGCAGGTCGACCTGCTCCCGTTCGTGCTGGCGAACCGGGACCTGCTGGTGCTCAAGGCCGGCCTCGGGGAGAGCGGGAAGCAGGTGGTCATCGGCCGCGAGGTCGACCAGGCCGGATGGGAGGCCGCCGTCGGTGAGGCCGCCGTCGGCGGCACCAGCGTGGTGCAGGAGTTCGTGCGGCCGCAGACCTGCAGGGTCGCGCTGATCGCCGACGGTTCCGACGAACCGCATGACGTCGATGTCGCCCCGGTGCTGGGCCCCCTGCTGTTCGGCGGTCGCCCGGCCGGGTTGTTCTGCCGGTTCTTCGGCGACGGTTCCGCCGGGATCGTCAGCGTCCGAGGGGGGACGAGCAGCTCCGACAACGTGATGGTGGCGATCTGACCGCGGCACCGCTCGCACTCCGCCCTTCGTACCGGCGCGCCGCCCGCGCCAAGCACCGCCCCCTTCCAGCAACCACACCGGAGAGTAATCGATATGACGCTGCGTCAGGTCAAAGCCAACGAGTACGTCGAGGAACACGGCGGGGACTTCGAGGACTTCGAACCGGGCATGGTGATCCGGCACTGGCCGGGCCGCACCCTCTCCGAGGCCGACAACACCTGGCTGACCCTGCTGACCATGAACCAGCACCCGCTCCACTTCGACCAGCACTACGGCGCCGGCGCCGAGTACGGGAAGGTCCTGGTGAACAGCGGCATCACCCTGTGCCTGGTCGGCGGGATGACCGTGCAGGCGCTGTCGGCGCGGGCGGTGGCCAACCTGGGCTGGGACAGGGTCCGCCTGAAGGCGCCCGTCTTCGTCGGCGACACCCTCTACGCGACGAGCCGGATCCTCGACAAGCGGCTGTCCCGGTCCCGACCGGGGCAGGGGATCATCACGGTGGAGACGACGGGCACCAAGTCGACGGGAGAGGTCGTCATCGTCTTCGAGCGGTCGTTCATGGTGCGCTGCCGCGAGGCGGTCGATCCTGCGGATGACCGACGATCCGCGGCCGCGGACGCCGTTTTCGACGCCCCTTCCACCGCAGGGTCTTGAGCTCTCATCAGCGATTTGCACGATTGTTCGATATGACAGGATGTTTGACATGACCAGCGAGAATCAGCCCAAGGCCGGCCACCGCGACATTCCCGTCAGCACCGAGTTCCGCGAGTTCATGGCCTCCGGATGGGCGGCCGACGACCGTCCGCCCGCGCCCCGCGCCGAGGTGGCCGATCACGCGGCGCGCCGACGGGCGGCCCTGTCCCAGCGGTTCCCCGGCGAGCGGCTCGTCATCCCCGGCGGCGGCCTGAAGGTGCGCAGCAACGACACCGACTACACCTTCCGGCCGCACACCGCGTTCGCCCACCTGTCCGGGCTCGGTTCGCAAGCCGAGCCCGACAGCGTCCTCGTCCTGGAGCCCCGCGCCGGGGGCGGACACGAAGCCGTCCTGTACTTCCGCCCGCCGGCCCCGCGGGACACCGAGGAGTTCTACGCCGACTCGCGGTACGGGGAGTTCTGGGTCGGCTACCGCCCGACCATCGCCGACGTCGAGTCGGAGCTCGGGCTCACGGGCCGCCACATCGACTCGCTCGCCGATGACTTGGCGAAGGACGACGCCGCTTCCCGGCTGCGCGTGGTCCGGTCGGCCGACCCCAAGCTCGCCGAGCTCGTCGACACCACCCGCACCCAGGCGGGCACGTCCCTGACCGCTGAGCAGCAGCAGGAGGCCGACGAGGAACTGGCCCGCGAGCTGTCCGGGATGCGGATCGTCAAGGACGAGTGGGAGATCGGCGAGATGCGCAAGGCGATCGCCGCCACCCACAAGGGATTCGACGCGATCATCGCCACCCTGCCGGAGGCCGTGCGCAAGGGCCGCGGTGAGCGATGGGTCGAGGGCGTCTTCGGCCTGTACGCGCGGCACGAGGGCAACGGAATCGGATACGAGTCGATCTGCGCGGCCGGCGACCATGCGAACACCATCCACTGGACGAAGAACACCGGCGAGGTCCGCGAGGGTGACCTGATCCTGGTCGACGCCGGGATCGAGATCGACTCCCTGTTCACCGCCGACATCACCCGCACCCTGCCGGTGAGCGGCCGCTTCACCGACGTCCAGCGCAAGATCTACGACGCGGTCCACGCGGCGCAGCAGGCCGGCATGGAAGCGGTGCGGCCCGGCAACAAGTTCAGCGACATCCACGCCGCCGCGAACGAGGTCATCGCCCGCCACCTGCACGAGTGGGGGCTGCTGCCGGAGGGGGTCACGCTCGAGCAGACCCTCGATCCGGAGCGCGGCGGCTGGCACCGCCGCTGGATGGTCCACGGGACCTCGCACCACCTGGGCATGGACGTGCACGACTGCCAACTGCTGCTGCGCGAGGACTACATGGACGGCGAGCTGAAGCCGGGCATGGTCCTCACGGTCGAGCCGGGCCTGTACTTCAAGGCGGACGACCTGCTGGCGCCGGAGGAGTTCCGCGGCATCGGGGTGCGCATCGAGGACGACGTGCTGGTGACCGAGGACGGCTACGAGAACCTGTCCGCCGCGATGCCGCGCGGTTCCCACGAAGTGGAGGAGTGGATCGCCCGGGTGTCAGGTCCTGCAGCGGATAGCTGACCGTCGGGCAGCGCAGGCACGACCGAGCCGCGGTTCCACCGCGGCTCGATCGGCTCTTCGCCCGGGTGACGGAAAACCCGTTGCGAGGCCCGGAAGGGCCGTTCGAGGATGGTGGCCCGTGAGCGACTCCGACCCATCCCATACCGGGCGACTGCGCGCGCTCCTGCGCTCGCTGCGCCCCGACCTGGCGCCCTGGCGCTCCTCGCGCGACTTCCGGCTGCTCTGGCTGTCCGGCTGCGTGACCAGCTTCGGAAGCTTCCTCACGTACGTCGCCGTACCGATGCAGATCAAGGACATCACCGGCTCCTCCTTCGCGGTCGGCCTGGTCGGCGCCTTCGAACTGGTTCCGCTGGTCGTCTTCGGCCTCTGGGGCGGCGCCCTCGCCGACGCCCTGGACCGTCGCAGGCTGGTGCTGTTCTCCGAGGCCGGACTGGGCCTGCTGGCCTGCCTGCTGCTGCTCAACGCGCTGCTGCCGACCCCGCTGCTCTGGCCGGTCTACCTGGTCTCCGCGCTGGTCGCCGCCGCCGACGGCCTCCAGCGCCCGGCGTTGGAATCGCTCGTCCCGCGGATCGTGGCGCACCACCAGCTGACCGCCGCGTTCGCCCTCAACTCCCTGTACCGCAACGTCGCTTCGGTGGCCGGCCCGGCGCTGGCGGGCGTCGTCGTGGCGTTCTCCGGGGTGCAGACCGCGTACGCGCTGGATGTGCTCACCTTCGTCGGCTCGCTGCTGCTGCTCGCCCGGATCCGGGCGGTGCCGCCGCCGACCGGCGCCGAGCGGCCGTCCGTACGGGCCGTCCTCATCGGCGTCCGGTACGCGTGGAGCCGCAAGGACCTGCTCGGCACGTACGCGATCGACACCTGCGCGATGCTGTTCGCCTACCCAGTGGCCGTCTTCCCCTTCCTCGCATCGGAGTTGGGCGCCAACTGGGCACTCGGCCCGATGTACGCGGCCTCCGCGGCGGGCGCCCTGCTGGTCGGGGCGACCAGCGGCTGGACATCCCGGGTCCACCGGCACGGCCGTCTGCTGGTCGCCGCCGCCCTCGGCTGGGGTGCGGCGATGGCGCTGGCGGGCCTGGCCGGCAGCGCCTGGCTGGTGCTGCTCGGGCTGGCGCTGGCCGGCGGTGCCGACGAGATCAGCGGGATCGCCCGCTCGACCATGTGGAACCAGTCCATCCCGGACGAGGTCCGCGGCCGGATGGCAGGCGTCGAACTGCTCAGCTACTCCGTCGGCCCGCAGCTCGGCCAGGTCCGGGCCGGCACCATGGCAGGCGTGGTCGGCGTCCGCGCCGCCGTCTGGAGCGGCGGCCTGGGCTGCGTCGTCGCCGTGCTCGCCGTCACCGCGTCACTGCCCAGCCTGCTCCGCTACGACCACCGCACCTCTCCGCACGCGGCCGCCGTCCGTGCAGAGCACGAGAAGGCCCCCGCCGACCCCAGCCCGGCCCCCACGACCGGTTGACCGCCGCTCGGCCCCTGCTCGGCGCCCGGACCCGGCGACCGGCTCCGGCAGGAAGGCACAATTGACCAATCGTCAGATGGTGCTTCGTACCCGGCGATCGGTGGCAGGATCCCGGCGTGACACATTATCGGGAGGGGCGGTCCAGGGCCGCACTGGATGCTTGGTGGCCGGGGGCGGGCCTGGCGGCGGTGGGTGTGGTCGTCACGTGGTGGCCGGACCCGGGGCGCCGGTCGGCGCTGTGGGTGGTGGGGCTGCCCGTGCTGGCCTGCGGACTGCTGGCCATGCTGCTGTCCGCCTTGGGTGTTCGGAAAGTCGGCCGGGGCGACTTCCGGCCCACGCTGGCCCGCTGGCTGCTGGTGCTCGCCACGGCAGCCGGGTCGCTGGTGCTGATCCGGGCGGGACTGCGCGAAGAGCACGACTACGAGCGCAAGTACCCGGTGACCCGGGCCGTGGTGACCGACTGCCGGCAGGAGAGCTTCGGGGACGACCCGAGCTACAGCTGTGTCGAGCACGTCACGGTCAATGGCCAGGTGATCGCCGAACGGCACGAGACGGACGACGAGTACAAGGACGACCGGACGGTGACGGCCCGGGTCGATCCGGTGTCGCTGCACGTGATGAGCGAGAAGTCGGACGCACTGGCCGAGTACGTCGGCCTGGGCGGCCTGCTCGGCCTGTTCTCGTTCGGCTTCGGCTGGTGGACCTGTTACGAGTCGCAGTTCGCCTGGGGCTGGATGCGCAAGAGGATCGGGCGGGCCGCGGAGACGGCCGGCGAGCCCGTCGAGGATGCCGTGCCGTCGAGTCAGGACCTGGTGCGTGAGGGCGGCGGGGATGCGGCCGGCGGCCCCGTGCCCGCGCAACCCCGCCAGGCTCACGGCCGTGACCAGCGCCGGCACGAAGGCGACCGCCGGCGGGGTCACCATCGCGCCGCCGTGGGCCCAGTGAACCGGCGGGAGTGACCACGACCGACGTCACCGCCGTGGCCCGGCTCCCGGATCCGGGGCCACGGCGACCGGGGCCGGAACCAGCACCAGGGTGCCCCAACTGCCCGCCGCCACCCGGTGTTCGGTGCCCGCCGGCACCACCACCAGCCGGCCGGTCGTCACCGGTACCGCCCGATCGGCCAGCTCCAGGTTCAACCGGCCCGCCAGCACGACCAGCGCCTCGTCCGACTCGTGGACCTCCCACGGCAGTTCGGCGCCGTCCATGCGCAGCACCCGGATCTCGCCGGAGCCCACCCGGGCCGCCAGGTCGGACGTCCAGACCTGCGGCAACTCGGCCGCCCTCGCCGCCAGATCGATCACGCGCATGGCAATGCCCCCTTCTCGGGCCCGTCTTCGTGGATGCTCCGCACGCTATCCGCTTGGACGCCCGCGTTGGTCGACCGTTCGGTAAAATCCGCTCAGCCCAATCGGGCTGCCCCTTCCATCAGTTCGGCCCGGCACCATCGGGCGCCGCCGGGCCTCGGTTGCCCGGGAGCCGGCCGGCGTGGGCGGCAGCGGGCGGCGGACGCCGCGGGTCAGGTCCGCCGCGTCCGCCGCGTTCCGGGGCGTGCCGGGGCGTGCCGGGGCGGCTACTCGTAGCGCAGGTTGGTGGCGGCGCTGCTGGACCACAGGGCGGGCAGGCTCAGGGCGGTGATCGCCAGCAGCGCCGCGCCGCCGGTGCCGACCAGGGTGAGGATCTGCGGCCAGGCGAGGGAGACCGGCAGGTGGGCCAGGGCCAGCAGCGCCAGCGCCAGGGCGACCCCGGTGGCCACCGCCAGCGCCAGGCCGAAGAGGATCGGCACGGCGCTCTGGTACAGCACGGCCAGCGCCAGGGTGCGGCGGCGGGTGCCGAAGGCGGCCAGCACGGCCAGCGTGCGGCGGCGGTCGCGCAACTGCTCCAGCAAGGTCACCAGCATGCTCGCGCCGATCAGGGTGAGCACGGCCACCGTGCCGGCGCTCAGGGCGCGCCGGATGCCGGTGAAGTAGGCGTCGGTCAGCGGGGATCCGGGCACGTGGACGCCGGCCCGCGGGTCGAGCAGGGTGGCCGCGGTGCGGATCTGCTCCAGCTCGTCCGGGGCGCCCGGCACGGTGTGCAGGGTGATGTCCGCGAACTCGGGCCGCAGCAGCCCGGGCGGGAGCGCGCCGGGGGTGGCCAGCAGGACGGTGCGGCCGTCCCCGCCGATCGAGCCGGGCAGCAAGGGGTCGTCGTGTTGCGCGGTCACCGTGGCGCGGATCGTCGGGGCGGGCCATTCGGCGGTGCCACCGGACACCTGCAGGATGCTGATCGGGGTGCCCGCCGCCGGGACCGGCGTGCCGGCACCGCCGACGGCGAAGGCATCACCGTTCGCGCAGTCGGGGATCAGGGCGATGGTGCGCAGCGCCGCGCAGTCACCCACCCGGAGCGGCAGTCCGTGCTCGGGGCCGCCCACGCTGGCGAGCAGCGCGGTGAGGCCGACCGCGGACCGCACGCCCGGAGCCTGCCGCAGCCGGTCGGCGAGCACCGCGGCCCGGTCGCCGGCGGTCGGGACGCTGACGGTGATCACGCCGGGTTCGGTCGGGCGCGGGGCCGCCGGCATGGTGGTGTAGGAGGTGTTCATCGCGCCGAGCAGGGTTTGCAGGGCGATCGCGCCGGCCACCGTGACCGTGATGCCGGCCACCGGACGTCCCGCGCTTTCCGGGTTGGTGTGGATCCGCCCCACCGCCAGCTGCCAGGCCGGGGGGCCGCCGCGCCGGCTGAGCGCGCGCCCGGCCAGGTCGAGCAGCGGTGGCAGCAGCAGGGTGGCGCCGACCAGGAGCAGGAGCAGGCCGCCCACGAGCACCACCAGGCTGCGGGTGCTGCCGACTTCGGCCAGCCGGTCACGCTGGCTGACCAGCAGGGCGGCGCCGGCCAGCGGCAGCGCGATCCGCCACCCGAGCCGGCGTGCCCGGGTGGTGGCGCCGCGCACCACGCCGAGCGGTTCGGCGGCGACCCGACGCATCGTCAGCACGGTGACCAGGACGGCGAGCACGGGGACGGCGGCCAGTGCCAGGGCGGCCAGCGCCGGCTGCGGCCGCACGTCGGCGGAGTAGACGCTCAGGCCCTGCACGGTCACCCGCTCGATCAGTCGGCGGCCGATCAGGAAGAACACCGTTCCCACGCCCAGGCCGAGCAGCGCGCCGGCCAGCGACTCGCCGGCCGCGATCCGCGCGGTGGCCGCCCGGTCGGCGCCGGCCAGCCGCAGCGCGGCCAGCCGCCGGTCACGGGCCTCGCCGCCGAAGCGCACCGCCGCGGCGACGAAGACACCCACCGGGGTCAGCAGGATGACCAAGCCCGCCACGGTCAGCAGCACCAGCAGCGGGTCGAGCGGCTTGGTGGGCAGCTCGCCCCCGAAGTGGTCGATCCGCGTCGCGCCGGTCTGGGTGGTCAGCTGGTCGCTGCCCAGGTAGAAGGCGTAGTCGCCGGGCCCGACCAGGCCCGCCTGGCCGATCGTCCCGCTGATCGGATGGTTCAACCGCTCGCGCAGCAGGTCCGCGCCCGGGGTGTGCAGCAGCGCGGCCAGCGCGGGTGAGACGGCCATCGTGCCGGGAGCCGGGAAGGTGCTCAGGCCCGGCGGCAGCGGCGCCTGCGGCCCCTCGGGCCGGACGGCCCGGCCGACCACGTGCCGGCTGTGGAAGTCGGTGCTGATGTCGACCATCAGCAGGCTGTGTGCCGAGCGGTCGATGGGTTCGACGTCGAACAGCGCGCCGTTCTGCAGGTGCAGCCGGTCGTCCCGGTGGTGCCGCACGGCCGGGAAGGCGGAGGCGAGCAGCAGTGTCGCCACCCCGCAGCCGACGCCGAAGGCGATCAGCACGGTGCGCAGCCGGCTCTCCCGGCCGCCGGTGACGGACAGCCGCAGGCCCAGCGCGAGATCGCCCGCCCAGCGGACGAAGAACCGACGCCCGCTCACCATGCCGCTCCCGACTGCTCGGTGCGCCCGTCGCGCAGGACCACCTCGCGGTCCGCGTACGCCGCCACCCGCATCTCGTGGGTGACCAGCACCACCGCGGCGCCGCTCTCCCGGGCGGCCGCGGTGAGCAGCGCCATCACCCGTTCGCCGTGCAGGGAGTCCAGCGCGCCGGTCGGCTCGTCGGCGAAGAGCACGGCGGGCTCGGTGGCCAGGGCGCGGGCGATCGCCACCCGCTGGCCCTGGCCGCCGGATATCTCGCCGGGCCGCTTGGCCGCCAGCTGCGCCACGTCGAGCTGTGCCAGCCACTGCTCGGCCCGCTCCTCGGCGGCCTTTCGGCGCAGCCCGTTCAGCCGCAGCGGCAGTGCGACGTTGGCCAGGCAGCTGAGTTCGGGGACCAACTGGCCGAACTGGAACACGAAGCCGAAGTCGGAGCGGCGCAGCGCGCTGCGCGCCGCGTCGGACAGCTCCGCGAGGTCCTGGCCACGGTAGTGCACGGCTCCCTCGTCGGGCCTGGTCAGCCCGGCCAGGCAGTGCAGCAGGGTGGACTTGCCGGAGCCGGAGGCGCCCATCACGGCGACCAACTCGCCGGGGCTGACGGCGAGTTCGGCGCCGTCCAGCGCGGGGGTGGGACCGAAGGTCTTGCGCAGCCCGGTGGCCGTGAGGATCGCCTGCGGGTCGGGCGCGGCGGCCGGGTGGGCGGCGGTGGCGGGTTCGATCGGGGAGACGGGCATCAGGCGCGCACCTTCCGGGCGAGTTCGTCGAGGCGCTGCGCGGTCAACGCCAGCCAGCGCAGGTCGGCCTCGAGGTGGAAGAGCGCGTGGTCGCACAGCAGTTGGTCGGCGAGGTCGCCGGAGAGCTTGCGCCGGGTCAGTTCGCGCATGTACTGGAGGTGTTCGGCACGCTGGGCCTCCAGCACCTCCGCGGCCGGGCGGCCGGTGAGCAGGGCGAGTACGACCTTGGTGTAGAGGGTGCTCTGCACGTGGCTCTGCGGGCTCTCCGGCGTGGCGAGCCACTGCGTGACATCGGTGATCCCGGCGTCGGTGATGACGTAGCGCTTGCGTTCGGGGCCGTCGCCCGGCTCGGTGCCGTCGACCTCGACCAGGCCGTTCTTCAGCAACCGTGACAGGGTCGCGTAGACCTGCCCGTAGTGCAGGGCGCGGGTGTGGCCGAAGCGCTCGTCGTAGGCCCGTTTGAGGTCGTAGCCGTGGCGCGGTTGGGACTCCAGCAGCCCCAGGATGGTGTGACCCAGTGACATGCCAAGGGACTATACACACCATGTATACCTCGTGTGTATACATGGGCGCAGGCTCCGTGACAGGACATCAAACGTGTGGGCTTGCCCAGCCTTTGGGCTGGTCGTCCCGGAACGGCTTCGCACTCCAGGAGACGACCGGCATAGGGGGATTCCCACGGCAACCGTGCGATCCTACTAACGCGGCCTCAATGAGTCATGACAGCAATGCAGTTGACTGCGTTAGTGGTGGCCCGATCATCGGAGCGGCACCTCGCCGGCCAGCGCAGCCGCAAAGCCCGGGCAGCCGGAAAGCGGGCGGCGGAGGCCGAGTCATGGGGCGATGGCCGCGGAGCGACTGCGATGGGGTGGCGGCCGTGGGGCGCGAGGCCGGCTTGAAAGTGTGTTCCGCGCCGCCCCCGGGGGTGGACGAGGCGGCGCGGAACGACTGGGGCGCTCAGGCGCGGATCTGCTTGCGGTCGCCGCTGTGGCTGATCGCGATCTTGCGGGGCTTGGCCTTCTCGGCGACCGGGATCTTCAGGGTCAGCACGCCGGCGTCGTAGTCGGCGCTGATGCCCTCCGGGTCGAGGGTGTCGGAGAGCATGATCTGGCGGGAGAAGACCCCCAGCGGGCGCTCGACCATCTCCCACTTCACGTCCTCGCCCTCGTGGCGCGGGCGGCGCTCGGCCTTGACGGTCAGCATGTTCCGCTCGACGTCGATGTCGATCGCCTGCGGGTCCACGCCGGGCAGGTCGAAGCAGATCACGTACTCGTTCCCGGTCCGGTAGGCGTCCAGCGGCATCGGGGCCGGGCGCGACCAGGTGCCGGTCGCACCGAGGAACTGCTGGGTGAGCCGGTCCAGCTCGCGGAACGGGTCAGTGCGCATCAGCATCGCGAAACACCTCCAGTACTTGACGGGTGCCAGTGCGCTTCGTCTGAATCCGTTCTAACATGTCATCCATCCGATGACAACTTGCCCCGTCGCCTAGAGAGTGACATCGATGCCTGAGACACCCGCCCAGCCGCCGAACAGCCCGACCGTGCCCTCCGAGCCGGTCCCCTTCCTCGCCGCCGCCGCGGCCCTGGCCGCCATAGACGACGTCGTGCGCACAGCCCGCACCCCGGCGCCCGGCCGGACGACGGGCCCCGAGTCAGTGCCCGGACGCGAGTCGGCCCTGGCCGCCCTGATGCTGTTGCGCGAGGTCCGCGCCGAACTCGCCGGTTGGGAGGCAGGCCTGGTGGAGAGCGCCCGAGCCGCCGGCGCCACCTGGGCCGACCTCGCCCAGCCCATGGGCGTCGCCAGCCGCCAGGCCGCCGAGAACCGCTACCTGCGCCTGCGGCCCACCCGCAGCACGCCCCAAACCGAGTCGGCACCCACCGGCGCCGAACGGGTCAAGGCCGTGCGCGACCGCCGTGCGGCCGAGCGCGCCGTCACCGCCTGGGCCCGCGCCAACGCCGCCGACCTGCGCGTCGTCGCCGCCCAGCTGTGCGCGCTCACGGGCCTGGCGCCCGGGGCCCGCCCGGCCCAGAACGCCGTGCACACCGCGCTGGCCGCAGCCGACGCCGCCGACCTCATCGCACCCCTGGCCGGCATGCGCCCCCACCTCGGCGCCGACCACCCCGCCCTGGCCGCCCGCTTGGACGACCTCACCCGCCGCACCGACCAACTCCGCAACGACAGCAACCGACGGCGCGCCTGACACCGACCCCGAGCAGGACCGCCGGCGCGACATCCCCGACCGGCCCGCCCACGTCCAGGACCGGCCCGCCCTGGTCCTGGGACCAGCCCGCCCTGGTCCGGGCCCGCATGCACGCCCAGACCAGGGAAACCCTCCTCCCCCTCGCCCCTCGTCTCCCCCGAAGCCGCCCCGGCCGCACTCGCCGGCGCGGACTGCCGGAGGTCTGCGCCTTCGCGCCGGCGCCGGGGTGACCGGCCGCGAGTACCGGCCCCTCCCGCCTCGCACGTCCGGTCGTGGGCCGGGAGGCGAGCGCCGCCGCCGACTTTCCGGCGGGGCGGCGAGCCGGGTTCAGGGCCTGCGGGAGCCGGCGTCGTCCGAGCCGGGGGCTTCGCTCCAGCCGGCGCGCCGGACGGTCTCCCTGATCGCGTCGGGGTCGGGCGTCGCGTTCCTCGGGTCGGCCGGCCATTGTTCGACGAGCTCGATCGCCCACTGGGCCCAGGTGTCCACCATGCGGTAGTAGTCGGTGAGGAAGCGGCCCACGAGCTGGGTCTGCGCGGCGCGCTCGGGGAACGGGGCCCGGCCGGCCAGGTGGGCGCGGGCGACGGCGAGGTTCTCGCGGTTGCGGTCGGCGGCCCAGGCCCTGGCCGCACGAAGGGTGGCCAGCGCGTCATCGCGGGATCCGTTCTCCGCGAAGAAGATCTTGAGGAGCTGATCGCACTCCAGCACCGGTCCCGTTCCGGGCTCGTGCAGCCACTGGGCGAGCGCGCGCCGGCCGTCATCGGTGATCGAGTAGACGGTGCGGGGGCGGCGACCCACCGATTCCCTGGTCGCTTCCGCGAGGCCGTGGCGGACCAGCTTCTTCGGCTCCTCATAGAGCTTGCTCTGGGCCCTGGGCCAGATCCGTCCCAGGCTCCGGTCCATCTGCCTGGCCAGTTCGTAGGTGCTCCAGGGCTGCACGGCGAGCAGGCCGAGGATGGCGTAGGAGGTGGTGGTGAGTTCCGAAGCCCTTGACATCTTGCTCCCCAGGGGAGTATTCCGGACATATCAGACATCATAGTCCCTTGGGGAGTAAGCAAGGCGAGTTCGATGAGTACGAAGACCCTTCTGGTGGACCCCTCGAACGCGGAGCAGGCACGCGCCTGGGACGGCGACGAGGGCAGCTTCTGGGCCGCGAACGCCGCGCAGTTCGACGCGGCCGTCGGCGGCCACCACACCCGCTTCCTGGACACGGCCGCCATCGGCCCTGCGGAGCGGGTCCTCGACATCGGCTGCGGAACCGGCCGGACGACCCTCGACGCGGCCCGCCGCGCCGTCGACGGCGCGGCCCTCGGAGTCGACCTGTCCGCGAAGATGCTCACCGTGGCCCGGCGCACGGCCGCACACGAGGGCGTGCGCAACGTCCACTTCACGCAGGCCGACGCCCAGATCCACGACTTCGGCGCCGAGCCGTTCGACGCGGCGATCAGCCGCACCGGCACCATGTTCTTCGCCGATCCCGCTGCGGCCTTCCGCAACACCGCCCGGGCCCTGCGCCCCGGCGGCCGTCTGGTGCAACTCGTATGGCAAGCACCGTCGCACAACCCGTGGTTCACGGAGTTGACCTCCGCCCTGGCCGCCGGCCGCACGCTACCGGCTCCGCCACCGGACGCACCGGGGCCCTTCTCCCTGGCCGACCCCGACCGGGTCCGCGCCCTCCTCACCACCGCCGGATTCGACGAACCGACCTTCGAGGCCGTCAGCGCACCCATGCACTTCGGCCCCGACGCCGACCAGGCGCACCGGTTCGTCACCGGACTCCTCGGCTGGATGCTCACCGACCTCGACGACGCCGACCGCAACCGGGCCCTGGCCGACCTGCGGACCACGATCGACGCCCACGCGACCCGTTCCGGAGTGCTCTTCGACTCCGGCACCTGGCTCATCACCGCCCGGCGGCAGGACACCACGGGCTGACACCCCCGCCGACGGCGCAACCCTCCACGGCGCCGCCGGCCCTCCCGGTGGGAATGCTGCCGGCCGAAGTGGCACAGCAGCACCGTCACCGTCACCCGCAGCCCCTGATGGCCCACCCCGGCGGCACCGCCGCCCGGTTCTCGCCACGATGGCGGACAGGCACAGGGTGCCGGACGCCAACGAAAGGCAGGAAGCCATGAGGATGCTGCTGACCGTCGAGATGGACACCGAGAAGGCGAACAAGGCGATCCAGGAGAACAGGCTGGGTGGACTCATGCGAACGGCGCTGGAGCCGCTTCGCCCGGAGGCCTCCTACTTCGGCGCGAAGAACGGGCAACGCACCGCCTTCATCGTCTTCGACCTGAAGGAACCGTCCGACATCCCCACGATCGCCGAGACCTTCTTCGTGGAGCTCGGCGCCAAGGTGGAGTTCATCCCGGTGATGAACCTCGATGACGTCCAGAGCGGCCTGCGCAAGGCCGGGCACAGCTGAGCCACCGGTCCGGCTCGGGCCCGCGAATGCGTGCGTCGCCGGCCCGAGCCGTACCACGAGTTGACGGGCTGCTCCGAGCGGGTCACGCAGGACCGCGTGCTCTGCTGTCGAAGAGGCCGGGTGACGGCGTCGAGCAGGTCCCGCCATGGTGCGGTCCGTTCGGGACGCCCCACCCCCACCACCGGCCCGTGTGTGCGGTCATCCGGGGGTTCAGGCATGCGCATCTTCGAGCCAGGTGGCAGCGTGGAGGAGGAGTCGACACTCGGATGCGCGGGGACGGCCTGGATGCACGCAGGGGACGACCACGCCCCAGGGGGCGCGGAAGCCGGTGGACCGGGGGACCGCCGGTCCACGTGGAGTCGGCTGCGCTCGCGGCTGCGGGTGCGCAGCGTCGCCGGACAGGTGTTCCTCTGCCTGTTGCTCGTGGTGGTGCTGCTGGCCGGCGCGGCGCTGACCGCGCTCATCCTGCAGGCCCGCAACCACGCCACGAGCGAGGCCGAGAACCGCACGCGCGCCGCGGCCATCACGTTGTCGCAGTCTCCCGGGGTGGCGGCCGCCATGGACAGCGCCCATCCGACCGCGGTGCTGCAACCGCTGGCCGTGGACGTGCAGCGGCGCGGTGGCTTCGACTACATCGTGTTCTTCAGCACCGACGGGATCCGCTACGCCTCCACCGACCACCCCGAGCTGATCGGACAGCACGTCTACGGCGGTTATCAGCAAGCCCTGAAGGGGCCGTTCAGCTACCAGGAGGTCACCCCACTGGGACACGACACGGACACCGTCGCGCCGGTCACCAGGCCGGACGGCTCGGTCGCCGGCCTGGTGACCGTGGGCTACACCGTCGCGCACACGGGCAGCGCGGTGAGCCGGCAGCTGCCGGTGCTGATCGGTGGCACGGCCGCCGCCCTCGCCGCGGGCCTGGGCGGGGCGGCGCTGGTGGGGCGGCGGCTGCGCCGCCAGACGCGCGGATTGGGCCCGGCCGAGATGGCACGGATGTACGAACACCATGACGCGGTGCTGCACGCGGTCCGGGAGGGTGTGCTGATCGTCGATGGCGACGGTCGGGTGGTGCTGGCGAACGACGAAGCGCGGCGGTTGCTGGAGCTGCCGCCCGAGGCGGATGGACGGCCGGTCGCCGAGTTGGGGCTCGATCCGGGGTTGGCGGAGCTGCTGGCCTCGGGGCAGGCCGCCACCGACGAGGTGCACCCGGCCGGAGAGCGGCTGCTCGCCGTCAGCAACCGACCGACCGCGCCGTTCGGCGGCGAGTCCGGCAGTGTCGCGACGGTCCGGGACACCACCGAGCTGCGGGCGCTGACCGGGCAGGCCGAGGCGGCGCGGGCCCGGCTGGAGTTGCTGTACGACGCCGGGCTACGGGTCGGCACCACCCTGGATGTGGCGCGGACCGTGCAGGAACTGGCGGACGTGGCGGTGCCTCGGTTCGCGGACTTCGCCACGGTCGAACTGGCGGAGCCGGTGCTCCGCGGTGAAGAGCCGCTCGCCGACCTCCTGGGCATCGGGCAGGGCCAGCGGATCCTCCGCGCGGCCGCCAGCGGCATCAGCGAGGAGTGGCCGTTCTACCCGATGGGCTCGCAGATCAGTCCGCTGCCCGGCACCCCGGAGGCCACCACCCTGGAGACCGGGCGCGCCACGCTGGCCGCCGATCTGCACCAGGCACACGCCTGGCGGGCACGTGACCCGCGGACCACCGGCCGGATCCTCGCCTTCGGGATCCACTCGCTGATCTCCGCGCCACTACGAGCGCGCGGTCTGATCCTGGGCACGGTCAGCTTCTGGCGCGCGGAGCGGTCCGCGCCGTTCGGGGAGGAGGACGTCGCCTTCGCCGAGGAACTGGTCGCCCGCGCGGCGATCACCGTCGACAACGCCCGCCGCTACACCCGCGAACACCGGATGGCCGAGACGCTGCAGCGCAGCCTGCTGCCCCATGGACTGCCCGAGCAGAACGCCATGGACGTGGCCCGCCGCTACCTGCCGGCACTGCACACGGTCGGCGGGGACTGGTTCGACGTCATCCCACTGCCCGGCTTCCGCGTGGCACTGGTCGTCGGCGACGTCGTCGGCCACGGCCTGCACTCCGCGGCCACCATGGGCCGACTGCGCACGGCCGTTCTCAACTTCGCCGCCCTCGACCTGCCCCCGGACGAGTTGCTCGCCCGCCTTGACGAACTCGTCACCCGGCTCGACCAGGGCGAGATGGGCCCAGGGGACGGCGATGTCACGGTCCGGAGTGAGAGCGGGAGCGACGGCGATGGCGATGGCGATGGCGATCGGACGGTGACGGGCGCCACCTGCCTGTACGCGATCTACGATCCGGTCTCCGGGCACTGCACCATGGCGAGGGCGGGCCACCCACCGCCGGCGCTGGTCCGCACCGACGGCAGCGTGGAGTTCATCGACCTGCCCGCCGGACTGCCGCTCGGCGTGGGCGGCCTGCCCTTCGAAACCACCGAACTCCAGCTGGCGCCCGGCACCACGCTGGTCCTCTACACCGACGGACTCGTCACCAACCCCGACCGCGACCTGGACACCGGACTCGCCGCACTGCGTGCCACCCTGGCCGGCACCCCGGTCGATGCATCCCCCCAGGACACCTGTCAGGCCGTGTTCGAGGCGCTGGTTCCGCCGCGCCCGCGCGACGACATCGCACTCCTCATCGCCCGCGCCCGCCTGTTCGAGCCCGACCAGGTGACCACCTGGGACGTGCCCGACGACCTCACTGCCGTCTCACGCATCCGAAACGCGTGCACCGACAAGCTGACCGCCTGGGGCCTGGAGGAACTGGCCTTCACCAGCGAACTGATCCTCAGCGAACTGATCACCAACGCCCTCCGCTACGGCTCCCAGCCGATCCGTGTCCGCATGCTGCGCGACACCAGCCTGGTCTGCGAGGTCTCCGACGGCAGCAGCACCGCCCCCCACCTGCGCTACGCCGCCCTCACCGACGAGGGCGGCCGGGGCCTGTTCCTGGTGGCCCGGCTGGCCGAGCGGTGGGGCACCAGGTACACGGCCCGCGGCAAGGTCATCTGGTCCGAACAACCACTGGTCGCACCCCAGTTCCAGTTCGAGGCGATGCTGCTGTGACATCACGCGGATCGCGGGCACCACGTGCGCGTGACCTGGTGTCGCCCACGACGTCACCGCCGGCGACCAGAAGGGCCCTCGTGCCGCCGTAGCGCGCGGGCGCACGGCCCGTCCTGGCGGAAGCGATTAGATGAAAACGACTTCCATTTCGGTATAGTGTTGTCGACCGATCCTGGAAGGACGTTCCCGATGGCTCGCAACGAACTGCGCCCGATCATCAAGCTCCGGTCCACCGCAGGGACCGGCTACACGTACGTGACCCGCAAGAACCGCCGCAACGACCCGGACCGCCTGGTGCTGCGCAAGTACGACCCGGTCGTGGGCCGGCACGTCGACTTCCGCGAAGAGCGCTGACCGCCCCGAAGGAGTACTCCCATGAAGTCCGGCATCCACCCCGAGTACCGCCCCGTCGTCTTCCGCGACAAGGCCGGCGGCCTGGCCTTCCTCACCCGCTCCACCGCCACCAGCACCCGGACCATCGAGTGGGAGGACGGCAACAGCTACCCCGTCATCGACGTCGAGATCTCCGCAGCCAGCCACCCCTTCTACACCGGCACCGCCCGTGTCCTGGACACCGCCGGACGCGTCGAGCTCTTCCAGCGCCGCTACGGCACCAAGCGCAGCTGACCCACCGACACCCGCCCGCCCCGGCCCGCACTCACGCCGGCCGGGGCCCACTTCGCAAGGAGCCGCTCGTGCCGGAGCATGCCACTCCCGCCACGCCGCTGCCCGTCACCGTCCTGTCCGGCTTCCTCGGCGCCGGCAAGACCACCCTGCTCAACCACCTCCTGCACAACCGGGAGGGCCTGCGCGTCGCGGTCATCGTCAACGACATGAGCGAGATCAACATCGATGCGGCCCTGGTCCGCGACGGTGGCGGCGCGCTCTCGCGCACCGAGGAGCGGCTGGTCGAGATGACCAACGGGTGCATCTGCTGCACCCTGCGCGACGACCTGCTGGAGGAAGTGGACCGGCTCGCCCGCGCAGGACGCTTCGACTACCTGCTCATCGAGTCCAGCGGCATCTCCGAACCGATGCCGGTCGCGGCCACCTTCTCCTTCGCCCGCGACGACGGCGCGACCCTCGGCGACATCGCCCGGTTGGACACCATGGTCACCGTCGTCGACGCCGCCAACTTCCTGCCCGAGCTGCGCGCCGGGTACGACCTCGCCGAACGCGGCCTGGACCAGTACGAGGACGACGAGCGGACCGTCAGCGACCTCCTGATGGACCAGGTCGAGTTCGCGGACGTGATCGTCCTCAACAAGACCGACCTGATCACCCCCCAGGCGGCCGACACGCTCTCGGCCACCCTCAGCCGCCTCAACCCGGCCGCCCGGATCGTCCGTTCGACCTTCGGCCGGATCCCGCCCGCCGAAGTCCTCGGCACCGGCCGCTTCGACGTCGCCCGCGCCCAGGAAGCCCCCGGCTGGGTCGCCGAACTCAACGGCGACCACGTGCCCGAAACCGAGGAGTACGGCATCTCCAGCCTGGTCTACCGCGCCGACCGGCCGTTCCACCCCGAGAGCCTCTGGGAACTGGTCAGCCACCGCCTGGACACCGGTGAATTCGGCACCGTCCTGCGCTCCAAGGGCTTCTTCCAGCTCGCCACCCGCCCCACCGTCACCGGCCTCTGGTCCCAGGCAGGCGCGGTCGCCCGGTTCGAACCCTCCGGCGTGCACGCCTCCCGCCCCGAGCCGCTGGACGGCTCGGACGAGGCCGCGCGCGGCCAGGAGCTGGTCTTCATCGGCACCGGACTGCGCCCGGAGCGGCTACGCACCGCACTGGACGAGTGCCTGCTGACGGACGCGGAGCTCACGGCGGGACCGGACGCCTGGTCGGCCTACGACGACCAGTTCCCGGCCTGGGCCGAGTACTGCCCCACCGCACCGGCCCACGCCCACTGACCTCGCACCGACCGCGACGACACGCCTCACGCCTCCCCGGCGTGCCGGCTCCCGTCCACGTGCTCGTCGGTGAACTCGGCGACCGACCCCGAGGGAGACAGCGGTGAACAGCGGCACCGGCCACGGGCGCAACCTGCTGAGCGTGGTCTGCGGCAACACGACCGGAATCAGCGGGCGCCTGGTGGACCTCCTGCTGCACGGGAACCGAGACACGCTGGCCCTGGCGGTGGCCGTGGGGGCCGGCAGTGGCCGCTATCCGACCGTGCAACGCTTCGTCTCCGGGCACGACCTGCCCGCCGACCTGGCGGTCATCCGCTCGGCCACCGGCGACCCGGCAGTGATCATCCGTCAGGACCTGGCGGCCATCTCCCGCGCCCTCCCCGGTCACCACGTCGTCCTGGTGCTTCCGAACAGCCTGGAGACCACGCCGTTCCTCGCCGACCTGTGGCGCGCTCCCATCGGCACAACGCCCCTGTCCCGCCGCTACGACCTGGCACCGGTCACGGTCGCCATCGATCCGCGGCACTTCCTCCGCGACCTGCGCTGCACCCACCGCACGGTCACGCTCCGGGCCGGCGGCGACGGGACCGAGGCGGTCACGGTGGCCGAGGCCGCCGCGCGTGTTGTCGAAGCCGCCGGGCGGCTGGTCGTTCCCGTCGCACCCCAGGCGGATGCGGACGGCCATCGGGCGGCGTGCGCGCTGCTCACCCATCTCAACCCGTTCGCGACACTGCTGCGCCTGCCGGACCTCCGCGACCACCGGGCAGCCGCGGAGGTCCGGCGAGCGCTGGTCGATCCCCATTCCCGGCAGGCCGCTCCAGCACTGGCCGACGCCTTCGAGCCCGTCCGCGCGCCCGTGCGACGGCCGCTGCTCGACCACGGCATCTCGTCGGTGCTGTGGCGAACCCGGCGCCCGCTGCACCCGGAGCGGCTGGCCGGCTGCCTGGCCGAGGTGACGCGGTCGGTCACGCGCAGCCGCGGTCACCTGTGGCTGGCCAACCGCCCTGGCACGGTGGTGACCTGGCGATCGGCCGGTCGGCACCTGGAACTGCGCGCGGCAGGCGACTGGCTGGAGGACGGTGCCGCCGAGCACTGGCGGCACGCCTCGCCGACGCGGCGGACCCTCGCCTCCTGGTACTGGGACGACTACTACGGTGAGCGCCGCAACGAGATCGTCTTCACCGGCGCGGACCTCGACCCGGTGCGACTGCACGCCATCCTGAACGCCGTACAACTCGCCGACCACGAGCTCGCCCTCGGCCCGGACTGCTGGCGCGACCTGCCCGACCCACTGCTCGGCGGCCCGGGACAGGACCAGCCCGCCGCACCATGAGGGCCGGGAGGCGGGCCCATACCGAAGGCGGTGAGGCCGGCTGCTGCCTGCCTCACCGCCCTCCCCCGTGGCCACGGTCCGGTCGTCGTCCCCCACGGCCGTCGACCGGACCGTCCTCCGATGGCGCCCCCACGGCACCACCGGCCTGCCGCCGCACGCTCAGCGCACGGCGACCAGAACGCAGCTGCTCCCGTACTGCCAGACCGGCCCGACATGCCGGAACCCGGCCTCCCGCAGCAGCCGTTCGTGCTGGGCCGCCGACAGGCCGTTGCCGTCGCCGGCCGCCGGAGCGGGTTGCCGCTCGCGTGCGGTGAGCAGCTCCGCGAACCCGGGTTCGCGCGCCACGCCGGCCCACCAGCTCGGCCAGTCCTCAGCGCTCGCCACGCCGTGCCGCCCGAGGTGGCGGCGGCCGACCAGCTCGGTGAAGCCGGCGAGGACGGGGTCTTCCGGGACCAGGTGGTCGCCGTTGACCAGGACTCCGCCGGGGCGCAGCGCGCCGCCGAGGTCCCGGTAGATCTCCCGCAGGGTCTGCGGTTCCGGGTAGTGCAGGGCGGTGCTGGACACCGCCGCGTCCAGCGGCTGGTCCAGCTCCAGGGCGTCGACCCATCCCGGCTGGCCGATCAGCACCTCGACGAAGCGGACCGCTTCCGCGTGGTGCGAGCGGCCCAGTTCCAGCAGCAGCGGGTCGATGTCCGCCGCGATGATCCGCGCACGGGGCAGGCGGGCGGCCAGCCGCACCGAGAGCGAGCCGGGCCCGCTGCCGAGGTCGACCAGCAGGGGTCGTTCCTGGCCTTGGGTCACGTGCTCGACCACATCGGCGATCACGGTGAACCGCTCCTCGCGGTCCACCGCGTACCGCTCCTGCTGACGCTCCCAGCGCTCGACCCAGTCGCCCGACCTCGCCGGAGAATGCGCACCGGGTTGCAGGCGGGCGTTCTCGGGCATGGCGGGCGGGCTCCTCTCCGCAGCGGTTCCACTGCGATTCCGCTGCGATCGGCTTCGGTGCCCACTGTACATCAAATGGAAACGAAAACCATTTCGCGAGCCTGTTCGGAAGGCTCGTCACATCGTGGTCAGGACGGAGAGCAGGCGGTCGATCTCCGCCACGGTGTTGTACACGTGCAGACTCACCCGCACGGAGCTGTCCCGCTCACCGGCCCGGCCCTGGCAGTGTCCGTCGGCACGCACCATGAAGCCTTGGGCGGCGAGGATGAAGCCCAGGTCACTGGCGCCGATCCCGCGGTGGCGGAACGTCACGATCCCCTCCCGCCGCTGGACCACGGAGTCGGCGGCCAGGCTCAGTTGGCAGCCGAGGACCTCGTAGCCGTCCAGCCGGCGCAGGGTGTCGGTGAGGCGGGCGGCCAACGCGACCGTCCACTGCTCGATCCGGTCCAAGCCGGCCGCGTCCAGCCAGTCGAGGGCGGCTTCCAGCGCGGCTATTCCGGCGGTGTTGGGCGTGCCGGACCAGCCGCCGGGCGTGAAGTGGGGGCCGCGCAGGTTCCGTGCCCAGATCGCCCCGCTGCCGGGCAGGGCCATCGCCTTGTGACCGGAGAAGACCACGAAGTCGACGTCGAGTGCCGCGACGTCCACCGGCAGGTGTCCGACGCTCTGCGCGGCGTCGAGGCAGATCGGCACGTCCGGGCCGACGGCCGCGCGCAGGCGGTGCACGTTCATGTTGCCGCCGTAGACGTGGTGCACATGGGTGGCGGAGACGAACGCGGTCCGCTCGGTGACCAGCTCGGCCAACGCCCTCGTGTCATAGTCGAACGACGACTTCTGGTAGGGCAGTTCGCGCACCGTGATGCGCACGCCCTGGCGGGCCAGCAGGTCCCGCGCCTCCAACCAGGGCAGTGCGTTCGCCTGGTGGTCGGCGAACGGCACGATGATCTCGTCCCCGTCGCGCAGGTGGGCGGGCAGCCAGTCGAGCGCCACCGTGCGCAGTCCTTCGGTGGCGCCGCTGACGAAGTGGACGCCCGAGCGGCTCGGGTCCGGGTCGCCGAGGAACCGGGCGACCCGCTCCCGGGTCCGGTTGACCAGCGCGGTGGTGGCGTTGGCCCAGGGGTAACTCCCCCGCCCGGCATTGGCGTTGGCCGTGGTCAGATAGGCGTGGACGGCATCGAGGACGGCCTGCGGCTTCTGCGAGGTCGCCGCGCTGTCGAGGTAGGCCTGGTCCGGGTTGGCCGTGATGATCGGGAACTGGGCCCGCAACTCGGCCTGCCAGTCTTGGAGATCGTCGAGCACGGACATGATGCCCGCCACTCAGTCCCGGACCAGCGGAGCGCCGGCATCGCGCCAGCCGATGATGCCGCCGGCCAGGCTGCGCACGTCGGGATGTCCCATCCGGGTGAGCAGGGCCGCGTACCGCACCGACTTCTCACCGACCGGGCAGGCCAGCAGCACCGGCTGCTTCTTCCCGAACGGCAGTCCACCGTGCAGGAGTTCCTCGAACAGCTCGTCGACGATGTTGATCGAGTCCTCGATGTGCAGCGCGGCATACGCGAAGGAGCCGCGGAGGTCGACCACCAACGGGTGTTCCGCGGCGATCCACTTGCGGGCCGCGTCCACGTCGATCGAGGTGACCGCGGCCAGCTCGGCCTCGGTCAGCGTCGCCACCGAGTTCCGTCGCGGTGGCTGGTTCAGCAGCTCCGGCCGGCGCTGGCGGACGTAGCTCAGGTAGCTCTCGATCCGGTCGCAGACGATGAACACGGCCGTCCTGCGCTCGGTCAACTCCTCGTCCACCGCCCGCAAGTGGCGCAGGGCGCCGTGGTAGGCGCCGCCGCCGGTGGGACCGGCCAGCATGCCGCAGCGACGGTTCAGGACCAGCAGCCCGTCGATCGCCTCGTCGGCGGTCACCGTGTCGATGGTGTCGTAGGTGTCGGGATCGAAGAGACCGACCTCGTGGACCTCGTCGATGTTGCGGATGCCCGGAATGAAGTCCGACTTGTCGGCGACCAGTCCGACGACCTCGATCGCCGGGTTGCTGCGGCGCAGGACGGACGCCACCCCGGTGGAGGAGCCGGCCGTGCCGACGCAGGCGATGAAGTAGTCGGGGGCCCGGCCGTCGAGGTCGCGCAGGATCTCCGGCCCGGTGCCCGTGAGGTGCGCCTCGGTGTTGAGCGGGCTGTAGTACTGGTCGGTGTGCAGGTAGCCGCTGTCCGCCTCGGAGAGCATCCGGTGGATCCTGGTCAGCGGGTCGTCGGTGTTGGTGGGGTCCAGGCATTCGGTCTGCCCCGGCAGTTCCTCGATCTGTGCGCCGAGCAGCAGGAGCAGGTCCTTTACCTCGGGGACCCTCATCCGGTTCGTCACGCTCCTGAACGGCAGCCCGTGCATTCCGGCGATGACGGCCAGGGCTTTGGCGGTGTTGCCGCTCGACAGCTCCACGATGGTGTCACCGCGCTCGACCGCGCCGTCCAGGCGGGGGCGGGCCATGCTCCAGGCGGCCCGGTCCTTCACCGATCCGAACGGGTTGAGCATCTCCAACTTGGCGTACAGGTCGATGTTCTTCAGCCCGTGGACCAGCGGGCTGATCCGGACCAGCGGGGTGTCGCCGATCGCTTCGGTGATGCTCTCGTATCTCACTGCGCCTCCCCCGTGGGAACGTTGGGCCAGTACTGCGGGTCGAGCCGCCAGCGCCAGGTGCCGTTGGCCTGGTAGGCGGCGACCTTGCGGGCGATGGGCTGCTGCTGGGCGTGGTCGGCGTCGAAGTCCATGGCGTAGCCCGCGGTGTTGGCGAAGGCCAGCAGGTCCCCCGGGGCGGGTGCGCCGGGGAGGTGGACCATCCGCCGGGTGATCAGATCGGCCTCCAGGCACAGGTTGCCCACCAGGTACACGCCGACCGGTTCGGTCGGCCCGGGGCGCCCGCCGGTCCGGGGGACGACGATCGGGTCCATCAGCACCCCGCGAGCCTCCAGGCCGATGTCGCCGGCGTTCCCCTCGACGCGCACCAGGCATTCACCGCTCGACGTGTGCCGCACCTGGAGGACCTTCGCCAATGTGACCCCGCACTGGTCGACCAGGGCGCGGCCCGGCTCGATGTGCAGGTCGTAGAGGTTCTCCAATAGCAGCGTGGCCAGCGGGCGGCCCAGGGAGGGCGCCGGAAGCGACAGCAGCTCGTCCAGGTAGTCCGCGGCGGCGACCGGCCGGTGGGCGGGGTACAGGCCCAGCGTCCCGCGCAGCGTGCCGGCCTCGGCGCGCAGCCCGTAGCCGTGGCCCTGCCAGGTCAACGCCGGCCGCCGGCCGAGCACGGCGTTGCCGAGCTCGCTCGTGTAGCGCTGCCACTGCCCCTCGTCGGCGAGGTAGTCGACGCCGAACCCGCCGCCGATGTCGATGGCACGCGGCCGCAGTCCGCGACGCCGGCACTCGTCCATCACCTTGACGCAGGCTTCGAGCGCCACCGCCTTCTCGGCCAGGCCGATGGTGTCGAGGTGGTAGGACACCCCGATCAGCTCCACCGCGTCGCCGTGCCGTTCGACCGCCTCCAGCAGGCCCGCCACCTCGGCCACCGGGGTGCCGAACCGGCTCGGCCGGCTGAGCACCGTGACGCCGGGCGCCTCGAACGCCGACAGGCGCAGCATCACGCGCACCCGGGGCAGCCCGTGCCTGCCGACCAGCGCAACCAGCTCCAGCAGTTCGGCCCGCGAGTCGACGTTGACGATGGCACCGGCGCGGGCGGCCAGCCAGAGGAACTCCGGATTCTTCGGCCCGGTGGCCGTGATCCGGTCCGGCGTGAAGCCCGCGCCGAGTGCGTGCTGCAGCTCAGCCAGCGAGGCGACCTCGATGCCCGCCTCGGTCGCCGCGAGCTGCCGCACCAGGGCGCTGGAGCGGTTCGCCTTGTGCGCGAAGAAGATCCCGCCGGATAGGTGGTGGCGCCGGTAGACGGCACGGAACCGCTCCACGCTCGCCACGATCTGCTCCGGCAGCACCAGGTTCAGCGGAGAGCCCAGGCCATCCACCAGGGTGTGCAGCAAGTCGGTGGATTGCAGCACCGATCGGAGCAGCGGTTCCACACGAGGGTCCAGGTACAACGGCGGTAAGTGCACGTGCCTCCCCGCGAGAGAACTCCCTACGCGCAGCACCGGCACAACCGGCCGTCCAGCGCTGGCTCTTGAAGCTCACGATAACGACTTTCGAGTTCAGCTGACAGGCCTTCGGCTCACCGGCGAGCACCATGCCACCAGAACCGGCCAAATACCGTCGGCCGATCAGCGCCACCTCCCCCGGTGGCGGGACGCCGACCGGGTCGCTGGAGAGACACTGCCGAGGCGAGCCTGTCACCGCTGCCCCTGCTCACCCGGCCTGACGCAGCGCGGGGACGGATTCGAGCAGGGTCGCGGTGTCGTGGTCGACCAGCCGGTACCGGACGACCCTGCCGTCCTTGGTCGCGGCGACGGTTCCCGAGACCCGCAGCAGCCGCAGGATCTGCGAGACCGCCGACTCGTTGACGCCGGTCGCCAGGGCGAGGTCGGTGACGGCGATCGGCCCCGCGCGGTGGATCGCCAGCAGCACGGACAGCCGGTTCGGATCGGCGAGTAGCGAGAACCGCTCGGCCCAGGTGCGGACGGTGTCCGGGTCGCCGATGCCGGCGATCGCCTCACAGACGCTGTGCTCGTCGATGGCGCGCCGGTGCGCGCGGTCCTCGGGTACCAGGTGCATGGGGGCCATCTTCACCACCGTGCGCCGGTGATGTCCAACACATGCACAGCTTTGCAGGCTTGTGGGCGAGGACTCGCGGCCCCTACGGTGTCTCCCGCCGTGGTGTTCGGGAAGACCGGTGCACTGTGCCTTGGCACAGCAAGTCCGGAGCGGCCCTCGCCACTGTGAATCGGGAAGTCTCCGCACCATCCCCGCCGCGTGCCGGCGGGCGGTCACTGGGCGCTGTGCGTCTGGGAAGGCCGGGTGCGGGAACGCTTGACCCGTCAGCCAGGAGACCGGCCACGGCATGAGCCACGAGAACTGTCCACGAGGTGTTGGAGAGGCTGCCTTAGATGACCATGCCCGAAACCGCTGCTGCGCCCGCCCCCACGAGTGCGGCCACCACGTCGCTGCGGTGGGAGAGAAGGGACTGGATCCGCACCGGCGGCCTGGTGGCCGTGATCGCGGCCATGCACGTGGTCGCCTTCGGCGTACTGCTGACGATGGTCGCCCCGCACCACTACAGCGTCGGCACCCAGGTCTTCGGCCTCGGACTCGGCGTCACCACCTACACCCTGGGCATGCGGCACGCGTTCGACGCCGACCACATCGCCGCGATCGACAACACCACCCGCAAGCTGATGGCCGACGGCAAGCGGCCGGTCTCGGTCGGCTTCTGGTTCGCGCTCGGGCACTCCACCATCGTGTGCCTGCTGGCCGGCCTGGTCGCAGCCGGCGCGCACATCGCCACCACTCTCACCAGCGACAACTCCAGCACGAAGCAGGTGCTCGGCGTGGTCTCCACCAGCGTCTCGGGCGGCTTCCTCTACCTGATCGCCGCGCTCAACCTGGTCTCGCTCGCCGGGATCCACCGGGTCTTCAAGGCCATGCGGCAGGGACAGTTCGACGAGCACGAGCTGGAGAAGCACCTCGACAACCGCGGCTTCCTGAACCGCATCCTCGGCCGGCTCACCAAGTCCATCACCCGCCCCGGCCAGATGTTCCCGATCGGCCTGCTCTTCGGCCTCGGCTTCGACACCGCCACCGAGGTGGTCCTGCTGGCCATGGCCGGCTCCGGCGCCGCCGCGGGCCTGCCCTGGTACGCGATCCTGTGCCTGCCGCTGCTCTTCGCCTCCGGCATGAGCCTGTTCGACACCCTCGACGGCACCTTCATGAACTTCGCCTACCACTGGGCGTTCTCCAACCCCATCCGCAAGGTCTACTACAACCTGACCATCACCGGGCTCTCCATCGCCGTCGCCTTCCTGATCGGCAGCATCGAGCTGATCGGCGTGTTCCACGACCAGCTGGACCTCACCGACCCGGTGACCGACTGGATCTCCGGCATCGACCTCAACAACGTCGGCTTCGTCATCGTCGGCCTGTTCGTCGTGGTCTGGGCCTGCGCACTCGCGTACTGGCGCCTCGCCAAGGTCGAGAGCCGCTGGCCCAGCGGCCGATGAGGCGATGAGGCCGATCCGCAGGACTCAGCCGGGACCGCGGGTCCGCACCGCCGAGTGCGGACGGCGCGGTCCCGGTCCCACGGGATCCGGTCGACCCGTGCAAGGGGCCGAAGAGCACTCGGCCGCACCGGGCTCCCAGGTGGCCGACATGTTAGGGTGCCGCGGTCGGACACCTGCACGATCATGCGGGTATCCGGCAGCGCGCCAGGCAGCGAAGCCGGTGGGCCCGTGCACGCGGGCGAGTCCGGCGCTGTCCCGCAACTGTGAGGGCCCCGTCCCGGGGGCCGAGCCAGGCCGCCTCCTGCCGCGTTACGACATCGACCCTCGTGGGCAAGGGCGATCCGTCTTTGTCGGTGCGCGCTCGCCCCGGCCGATCACGGGTCGGCCCTGCCCCGCCCTCACGGGAGGAAGTGGCGCATGGCGCACCACCCTGACCAGCTCCGGCCGCTCCGGCGCACGCCGCTCGTCCGTGCCCTGTCGACGGCGACCGCCATCGTCGCGGCCACGGCCGTCCTCGCCGGCTGCGGCAGCTCCAAGAGCTCCGGCGGCAGCGCCTCGTCCGCCACGCCCTCCGCGTCGGCCGCCGCCGCGTCGTTCCCGGTCACGGTGAGCACCGCGAACGGCGGCGTCACCATCAAGAGCCAGCCGCAGCACATCGTCTCGCTCTCCCCGACGGCGACCGAGGACCTGTACGCGGTGGGGGCCGGCAAGCAGGTCGTTGCGGTGGACTCGACCTCCAACTACCCCTCCGGTGTTCCGAGTTCCAGCCTCAGCGGGCTGACCCCCAACATCGAGGCGATCGTCAAGTACAACCCGGACCTGGTCATCGCCTCGCAGGACACGGGCGGGCTGGTCGCCGGACTCACCAAGCTCGGCGTGCCGGTGCTGATCGAGCCCGCGGCGGCCAAGCTCGACGACGCCTACCAGCAGATCGACCAGATCGGCCAGGCCACCGGCCACGCCGCTCAGGCCGCGCAGACGGTGTCCGACATGAAGTCGCAGATCGCCGCCACGGTCAAGGAGGCCGGGACCACCCACGCGAACCTGAACTACTTCTACGAGGTGAGCGCCAACCCCTACTACTCGGCGACCTCCTCGACCTTCTTCGGACAGGTCGTCTCGCTGTTCGGTCTGAAGAACATCGCCGACGCCGCGGACAAGGCCTCCGACGGCGGGTACCCCCAGCTGGCCCAGGAGTACATCGTCTCGGCGCAGCCGAAACTGATCTTCCTCTCGGACAACGCGGCCTCCGACGGCGGGCAGAGTCCCGCGATCGTCGCGGCACGGCCCGGCTGGGCGGGCATCCCGGCGGTGAAGAACGGTCAGGTCATCGGCCTGGACGACGACATCGCCTCCCGCTGGGGCCCGCGCCTGCCCGAGCTGGTCAAGGAGATAGCTCAGGCGGTCGAGAAGGCGCCCGCGCAGTGACGGACGGCGGACACCAGTGGTGAGCGGTGGCCGGTCGCGCGCTCGCACCGTGCGTGCCTACGGCTTCGCGGTGGCCTTCCTGGCCGCCGCGGTGCTGGTCGGCGCGATGGCGGGGGCGGCGGACCTCAACCCGCTCGGGACGGCCGCCGCCCTGCTGGACCGGCTGCCGTTCGTGCACCTGTCCTCGGGGCTCGGCCCGTTGGACCGTGCGGTGCTCTTCCAGATCCGGCTGCCGCGCGTGGTGCTGGGGGCGCTGGTCGGCGGGGCGCTGTCGCTGGCCGGCGCGGGCTACCAGGGCGTGTTCCGCAACCCCCTGGTCGACTCCTCGCTGCTGGGCTCGTCGGCGGGTGCCGGACTCGGCGCCACGATCGCCATCGTCCACCTGGGCACCTCGTCACCGGCGGCCTTGCCGGTGGCCGCGTTCGTCGGGTCGCTGGCGGGCGTCGCCGTCGCCTACCTGGCCGGCGCCGCGGGCGGCCCGGGCACCTCGACGCTGCTGCTGGCCGGGCTGGCGGTGTCGATGTTCCTGACCGCCGTCCAGACCTACCTGCTGCAGCGCTCCACCCAGGACATCCAGCGGGTCTACTCCTGGCTGCTGGGCTCGCTGTCCGCCGCCACCTGGCACCAGACCGGGCAGATCCTGCCCTACCTCGCGGTCGCCGTCACCGTCGTGCTGCTGCACGGGCGCCACCTCGACGTGCTGTCCGTCGGCGACGAGGAGGCCCGTTCCCTGGGCATGCACCCGGGGCGGATCAGGCTGGTCGTCGTGGCCGGCTGCGCGCTGGCCGCGGCCGGTGCCGTGGCGGTGAGCGGGCTGATCGGCTTCGTCGGGATCATCGTGCCGCACGCGGTGCGCCGGCTGGCCGGGTCCTCCTACCGGCGGGTCCTGCCGCTCTCCATGCTCTTCGGCGCCGGCTTCCTGGTGCTCGCCGACACGCTCGCCCGCACCGTGGTGGCGCCGGCCGAGCTGCCCATCGGCGTCGTCACCGCGCTGATCGGCTCACCGGCGTTCATCTGGATCCTGCGCTCCACCCGCTCGGTGCGCACATGACAACCGTCACCGGGAGCGGGCTCGACGTGGCCGGGCTCGACGTCGACCTGGACCGTACCCCCGTGGTCCGCTCGGTCTCCTGCGCGGTCGCCCCCGGCGGCTGGCTGGCCCTGATCGGCCCCAACGGCGCCGGCAAGTCGACCCTGCTGCGCGCCATCGCGGGCCTCCTCCCGCACCGCGGCACCGTGCACGTCGACGGTACCGACGTCACCCGCCTGCGCACCCGCGACCGGGCCCGCCTGATCGCCTACGTGCCGCAGACCCCGGTCCTGCCACCGGACATGACGGTCCGGGATTACGTGCTGCTGGGCCGCACCCCGCACCTCGGCTACCTCGCCAACCCCGGCGAGCACGACCGCCGGGCCGCGGCGAAGACCCTGGGCGCCCTCGACCTCGGCCACTACGCCGACCGCCGCCTGGCCGCGCTCTCCGGCGGTGAACGGCAACGCGCCGCGCTCGCCCGGGCCCTGGCGCAGGAACCCCGGCTGCTGCTGCTCGACGAACCCACCTCGGCGCTGGACCTCGGACACCAGCAGCACGTCCTGGACCTGGTGGACGAACTGCGCGGCTCCCGGCGCCTGACCGTGGTCACCACCCTGCACGACCTGACCACCGCCGCCCAGTACGCCGACCGGCTGGTCCTGCTGGACGGCGGACGGGTCGTGGCGAGCGGCACGCCCGCGGAGGTCATCACCCAGGACGTGATCGCCCGGGTCTACGCGGCCCGGGTGTCGGTGACCACGGACACCGACGGCCGCCCCGTGGTCACCCCGCTGCGCGGCAGTCGGGCCTGACGCCCGGCGGCGGCGCACCCGGCGCCGGCGGACATCCGGGCGCTGCCATGACGCCGCAGGTCCGACCGTCGGGCACTCCGGGCGCTGCAGTGACGCCGCAGGTCCGACCGGCGGACACCCGGGTGCTGCCGTGACGCCGCAGGTCCGACCGTGGGGCACTCCGGGTGCTGCCGTGACGCCGCAGGCCCGACCGTGGGGCACTCCGGGCGCCGCGGAGTGCAGCGAGTTCGACGTCACACGCCCAGGGCCTGCAGGAACCCGGCTGACGGGCATTAACCTTCCGCTATGACGGTCCTGCCCCAAGGGCTCCCCCTGGCCGCCGAGTTCCCGGACACCACCCGAGAGCGATGGCAGCACCTCGTCGAAGGCGTCCTGCGCAAGTCCGGCGCGCAGGACGTCGCCGGCGTACAGGCCGAGGAAGCCCTCTCCACCGAACTCCAGGACGGACTGCGCGTCCGCCCGCTGTACACCGCCGAGGACAGCTCGGCCGCGCCCGGCTACCCGGGCTTCCCGCCGTTCGTCCGGGGCGGCCGGCCTCAGGGCTCGGCGGTGTCGGGCTGGGACGTGCGCCAGCGCCACGCCGACCCGGACCCCCGACGGGCCAACGAGGCCGTGCTCGCCGACCTGGAGAACGGGGTGACCTCGCTCTGGCTGGAGGTGGGCGGAGCCGGTCTTCCGGTGGCGGCGCTGCCGGACGTCCTTGCGGGCGTCTACCTCGACCTGGCTGCCGTCGTCCTCGACGCCGGCACCGAAACCGGTGACGCGGCGGAGCAGTTGCTGCGGTTGTACGCGGAGCGCGGTGTGCCTGCCGAGGCTGCGGCCGGCAACCTCGGCGCGGACCCGCTCGGCCTGCTCGCCCGGACCGGCAAGGATGCCGACACCGATGCGCAGCTCCTGGAGGCCGCCGCGCTGGCCGGCCGCTGCGCGGAGGGCTACCCGGGCCTGCGCGCCCTGACCGTCGACGCCCTCGGCTACCACGAGGCCGGTGCCTCCCCGGCCCAGGAACTGGGTTGCTCGCTCGCCACCGCGGTCGCCTACCTGCGCGAACTCACCGCCGCCGGGCTGACGGTCGACGCCGCCTGCGCGCAGCTGGAGTTCCGCTACGCCGCCGACGGCGACCAGTTCCTGACCATCGCCAAGTTCCGCGCGGCCCGGCGCCTGTGGGCCCGGGTGGCGCAGCTGTGCGGGGCCTCGCCGCAGGCCGCGGCGCAGCGCCAGCACGCCGTCACCTCCAGCGTGATGATGACCGAGCGCGACCCGTGGGTGAACATGCTGCGCACCACGGTCGCCTGCCTGGCCGCCGGGGTCGGCGGCGCCGACGCGGTCAGCGTGCTGCCCTTCGACAGCGCGGTCGGGCTCCCGGACGCCTTCGCCCGGCGGATCGCCCGCAACACCCAGGCGATCCTGCTGGAGGAGTCCAACCTGGCCCGGGTCATCGACCCGGCCGGCGGCTCCTGGTACGTCGAGCAGCTCACCGACGAACTGGCCCGGGCCGCCTGGGCGTGGTTCCAGGAGCTCGAGCGGGCCGGCGGCCAGCGCGCCGCCCTCGTCTCCGGTCTGGTCGGCGAGCGGATCGCCGACACCTGGGCCGAGCGCTCCACCGCCCTCGCCCGCCGCCGCGAACCCATCACCGGCGTCAGCGAGTTCCCCCACCTCCACGAGCAGCCGCTGCTCCGCACGGCGGCACCCGCGCCGCTCGGCGGCGGGCTGCCCCGGGTCCGGCGGGCCGAGGCGTTCGAGGCGCTGCGCTCCCGCTCCGACGCGCACCTGGCCGGCCACGGCGCGCGCCCGCGCCTGTTCCTGGCCGCGCTCGGGCCGGCGGCCGCCCACACCGCGCGGTCCTCGTTCGCCGGCAACCTCTTCCAGGCGGGCGGCATCGAGACCACGCTGGCCGAAGGCGTCGAACCGGCCGCGCTGGCCGAGGCGTTCGCCGCCAGTGGCGCGACCGTGGCGTGCCTGTGCTCCAGCGACCGGCTCTACGCGGAGCACGCCAAGGCGGTGGCGGCCGCGCTGAAGGCCGCCGGTGCCCGGCGGGTGCTGCTGGCGGGCCGCCCCGGCGAGCTGCGGGAGGCCCTCGAACGGGCCGGGGTGGACGAGTTCGTGTTCGCGGGCGGCGACGCGGTCGCGCTGCTGTCCGCGCTCCTCGATGAGATCGGAGTGGCCCGGTGATTCCCGACTTCGCGGAGATCGGACTCGACGCGCAGACGACGGGCGAGGAGCCCGTCACCAACGAGCAGTGGCGGGCCGCCTGGCGGCAGGCCACCGGCAAGGAGGCCGAGGAGCTGCTCTGGGAGACCCCGGAGGGCATCGGCGTCAAGCCGCTGTACACTGCCGAGGACCTCGCGGGCCTGGACTTCCTCGGCACCTACCCGGGTGTCGCCCCGTACCTGCGCGGCCCGTACCCGACCATGTACGTCAACCAGCCGTGGACGGTCCGCCAGTACGCCGGCTTCTCCACCGCGGAGGAGTCCAACGCCTTCTACCGGCGCAACCTGGCGGCAGGGCAGAAGGGCCTGTCGGTCGCCTTCGACCTGCCGACCCACCGCGGCTACGACAGCGATCACCCCCGGGTGACCGGCGACGTCGGCATGGCAGGCGTGGCCATCGACTCCATCTACGACATGCGCCAGTTGTTCGACGGCATCCCGCTGGACAGGATGTCGGTGTCGATGACGATGAACGGCGCGGTGCTGCCCGTGCTGGCGCTCTACATCGTGGCGGCCGAGGAGCAGGGGGTGCCGGCCGAGAAACTGGCGGGCACCATCCAGAACGACATCCTCAAGGAGTTCATGGTCCGCAACACCTACATCTACCCGCCGCAGCCCTCGATGCGGATCATCTCCGACATCTTCGCGTACACCTCGCAGAAGATGCCGCGCTACAACTCCATCTCCATCTCCGGCTACCACATCCAGGAGGCCGGGGCCACCGCCGACCTGGAGCTCGCCTACACCCTGGCCGACGGGGTCGAGTACCTGCGGGCCGGCCTGGACGCCGGGTTGGGCGTGGACGCCTTCGCACCACGGCTGTCGTTCTTCTGGGCGATCGGCATGAACTTCTTCATGGAGATCGCCAAGCTGCGCGCGGCCCGGCTGCTCTGGGCCAAGCTGGTCAAGCAGTTCGCTCCGCAGAACGCCAAGTCGCTGTCGCTGCGCACCCATTCGCAGACCTCCGGATGGTCGCTCACCGCGCAGGACGTCTTCAACAACGTCACCCGCACCTGCATCGAGGCGATGGCCGCCACCCAGGGCCACACCCAGTCGCTGCACACCAACGCCCTCGACGAGGCGCTGGCACTACCGACCGACTTCTCGGCGCGGATCGCCCGCAACACCCAGCTGATGCTGCAACAGGAGTCCGGCACCTGCCGGGTGATCGATCCCTGGGGCGGTAGCGCCTACGTGGAGAAGCTCACCCACGACCTCGCGGCGCGCGCCTGGCAGCACATCCAGGAGGTCGAGGCGGCGGGCGGGATGGCCAAGGCGATCGACGCGGGCATCCCCAAGTTGCGGGTCGAGGAGGCCGCGGCCCGCACCCAGGCCCGGATCGACTCCGGCCGCCAGCCGGTCATCGGCGTCAACAAGTACCGGGTGGCCAACGACGAGCAGATCGACGTCCTCAAGGTCGACAACTCCTCGGTCCGCGCCCAGCAGATCGAGAAGCTGCGCCGACTGCGCGCGGAGCGCGACGAGGCCGCCTGCCAGGACGCGCTGCGGGCGCTGACCGCCTCGGCGGAGCGCGGGCCGGCGGGCGGCGGCAGCCTGGACGGCAACCTGCTGGCGCTCGCGGTGAACGCGGCCCGCGCCAAGGCGACCGTCGGTGAGATCTCCGACGCACTGGAGAAGGTGTACGGACGCCACTCCGGCCAGATCCGTACCATCTCGGGTGTGTACCGCGACGAGGCAGGACCGTCCACCGCCGTGCAGCGCACCCGCGACCTGGTCGAACGCTTCGAACGGGCGGAGGGCCGCCGCCCCCGCATCCTGGTCGCCAAGATGGGCCAGGACGGGCACGACCGCGGCCAGAAGGTGATCGCCACCGCCTTCGCCGACCTCGGCTTCACCGTCGACGTCGGCCCGCTCTTCCAGACCCCCGCCGAGGTGGCCCGGCAGGCGGTCGAGGCGGACGTGCACATCGTCGGCGTCTCCTCGCTCGCCGCCGGACACCTGACGCTGGTTCCGGCGCTGCGTGCCGAACTCGCCGAGGCCGGGCGCGAGGACATCACCATCGTGGTCGGCGGAGTCATCCCGCCCCAGGACTTCGAGGCCCTGCACGAGGCCGGCGCCGCCGCGGTCTTCCCGCCGGGCACGGTGATCCCGGACGCCGCCTTCGACCTGCTCACCACCCTGGCCGCCGACCTCGGCCACGAGCTGTGAGCCGCTGACCCGATGGCCCGAACGATCGACCTGGAGCAGTACCGGGCCGGCGTGCTCGACGGCTCGCGCGCCTACATCGCGCGGGCCATCACGCTGGTCGAGTCCACCCGTCCCGACCACCGGGAGCTCGCCCAGCGGCTGCTCGCCGAGCTGCTGCCGCACACCGGCCGGGCGGTGCGGATCGGGATCACCGGCGTGCCGGGGGTCGGCAAGTCCACCTTCATCGAGGCGCTGGGGACCATGCTCACCGCGCGCGGCCACCGCGTCGCGGTGCTCGCCGTGGACCCCACCTCCAGCCTCACCGGCGGCTCCGTCCTGGGCGACAAGACCCGGATGGAGAGGCTGGCGGTCGACCCGAACGCCTTCGTGCGGCCCTCCCCCACCTCGGGCACCCTGGGCGGGGTCGCCCGGGCCACCCGCGAGTCCATGGTGGTGATGGAAGCCGCCGGCTACGACATCGTCCTGGTCGAGACGGTCGGCGTCGGGCAGTCGGAGACCACGGTCGCCGGCATGGTCGACTCCTTCCTGCTGCTGACGCTGGCCCGCACCGGCGACCAGCTCCAGGGCATCAAGAAGGGCGTCCTGGAACTCGCCGACCTGGTGGCGGTCAACAAGGCGGACGGCCCGCACGAGACCGACGCCCGCGCGGCCGCCCGCGAGCTGGCCGGAGCACTCCGGCTGCTCCAAGCCCCCGACGCCGCCTGGACACCCCCGGTGCTCACCTGCAGCGGCCGGGACGGCAGCGGCCTCGAAGCGCTGTGGGAACGGCTCCGGCAGCACCGCGAGATCCTCGACGCCACGGGTGGACTCGCCGCCAAGCGCCGTGACCAGCAGGTCGCCTGGACCTGGGCCATGGTCCACGACCAGCTGCTCTCCCGGCTGCACGAGCATCCGGAGGTCCGCCGGATCGCCCCCGACCTGGAGCAACGGGTCCGCGAGGGCACGCTGACCGCGACGGCGGCGGCCGACCTCATCATGGCCGGCTTCCACACAGCAGCCGCCGGGGGCTGACCACCCGTCCCGCGTGAGAACGCGCGACAGTGCCACTCGGCCGGTGCCGGCACGCCACGCCCTCTTCGGGCTCCCGCTGCCCGGCGGCCCGGCGGCCCGGCGGCCCGGCGGCCCGGAAGCACGCGGCTCCCGGACCGCCGGGCCGGCCTGCTCAGGCGCTCGTGGCGGCGCTGAAGCGGGCGGCGACGTCGGACCAGTTGACGACGTCCCAGAGGCGGGTGACGTAGTCGGGGCGGACGTTGCGGTACTGCAGGTAGTACGCGTGCTCCCAGGCGTCGAAGGCGAGCAGCGGCGTGGTGCCCTGGCCGACGTTGCCGTGGTGGTCGTAGACCTGCTCGACGATCAGGCGCTTGCCGAGCGGCTCCCAGGAGAGGATGCCCCAGCCGGAACCCTGGACGCCGACGGTGGCGGCGGTGAGCTGCTTCTTGAAGGCCTCGAAGCCGCCGAAGTGCTCCTCGATGGCGTCGCCGAGCGCGCCGTCGGGCCGGTCGCCGCCGTCCGGGGAGAGGTTCTGCCAGAAGAGCGAGTGCAGCACGTGGCCGGACAGGTGGAAGGCGAGGGTCTTCTGCAGGCCCACCAGGCCGCCGAACTGCTCCTTGTCGCGGGCCTCGGCGAGCTGCTCGATGGTGTCGTTGGCGCCCTTGACGTAGGCGGCGTGGTGCTTGGAGTGGTGCAGCTCCAGGATCTCCGCGGACATCGCCCGTTCCAGGGCGGAGTAGTCGTACGGCAGGTCAGGCAGCGTGTAAGTGCCCATCAGGACACGGCTCCTTTCAGGCAGGGACGGTCGCGTCGGCGAACACACTATTGCGCATGGCTTGCAATAGCCACCATAGTGCTACAGCATGTCTGACGCGGGGTCGGCCCGTCAGCCGACCGGAAGCACTCCCCGAGCGGGCGCTCCTTCCTGACTGGCGATCGTCTTCCCAACCGGCGCCCGCCGGGACCCAGGCCGACCCCGCACCGCGCCGCACGGGCGGGGTCGGCAAGCCGGCCGGCACGTCCCCTGGCCGGACTCCCACCGCGCTCCGCCCGGAAGGTCGACGGCGTGCGCGGAGCCCCCTTTTGAGGACCGGCGGCGCGTGGCGGGCTCCGGCCGCATGGTGCTGCGCGCGGATCGAGGTGGAGTCGACGGAGATGTCCCAGTCGATCCCCCCGGCGGCATCCGCCTCCGCCCGGACCCGCTGGAGCACGCTCCCCCGTCCCATCACACCCCCGAAGAGCCCGCCCCGCCCCGCAGAGCCGTCGCGGATCGGCCCCGCCACCGCGCTCCTGCCGGCGGCGGGCACCGGGGCCGCGGCCTACGGGCTCGACCCAGCAGGTCCGCGTCCTCCTGGTCTCATCCTCGCGACGTCATCCTGGCGACGGATCGGACCACCGCTGCTCGCCGCACGGCTACAGCACCGATCGTTCCATGGACTGACGCGCTGTCACCGTCCTTGGTCCAAGCTGGGACTGCGGCCTTCCGCGCCACTTCCCAGCCGCCCATCCCGATCAGGACAGAGATCCCATGTACCGCAACGCACTGCGCAACTTGTTGGCCCACAAGGGCCGATTGCTGATGACAGCGCTGGCCATCATGCTCGGGACCGCCTTCGTGGCCGGTAGCATGGTCTTCTCCGACACCATCGACCAGGCCGCCAAGAACAGCTACTCAAGGAGTTTCGACGGCCTGTCCGTGATGGTCGCCGACATGGCGGCGTCCGCTTCCGACTACCGGGGCCAGCGGAGCACCGCCGAGCTGAACGAGAGCACGGTCGCCCAGATCGCGGCACTTCCCGGGGTGGCGAAGACGCGGGCGGTGGTCAGCGACTTCACCGGCGTCACCGACAAGCAGAACAAGCTGATCGGCCCCGCATGGAGCGACATGGCCGCGAACTTCGTGCCGGACGCCTCCGGGACGGACCCCCGCTACCCGATGGTCCAGGGACGTGGCCCGCGCGCGGCCGGCGAGATCGCCCTCGACCAGCAGACCGCCAGGTCGGGCGGCTACCAGATCGGCGACACCGTGCGGATCGCCGTCAACGGTCCGGCCGTGCCGACCGTACTGACCGGGATCTTCACCACGAAGGACCCAATGGTCGCCGGCGGCGGCTCACTGACCCTGCTCGACACCGCCACCGCGCAGAAGATGCTGCTGACGCCCGGTCAGTACAGCAGCATCGAGGTGACCGCCAAGCCCGGCACCTCCGACCAGGCCCTGCGCGACCAGGTCGCGAAGGTGGTGCCCGACGACAGCAGGCGCTTCATCGTCGGGACCGCCGACCAGATGCGGGCCGAGCAGGCCACCATGGTCGCCCAGCGCACCAACAGCCTCGAGTTGATCCTCCTCACCTTCGCCGCCATCTCGCTCTTCGTCGGCATCTTCATCATCGCCAACACCTTCACCATGCTCATCGCGCAGCGGACCAAGGAGCTGGCGCTGCTGCGCGCGATCGGCGCCGCCCGCGCCCAGGTCACCAAGTCGGTGCTGGCCGAGGCCGCGGTGATCGGCCTACTCTCCGCGGCGGCCGGCCTGCTGGCCGGCATCGGCGTCGGCGCCGGCCTGCAGTCGGGCCTGCAGTCGATCGCAAGGGGCATGCCCACCGGCGCGCTGGTCGTCTCACCGAGCACCGCCATCACCGTCCTGGCGGTCGGCGTGCTGGTCACCATGGGCTCCGCCCTGCTGCCCGCCATCCGGGCCTCCAGGATCGCGCCGGTCGCGGCGATGAGCAGCGGCGACCAGCCGACGACCCAGAAGAGCCTGCTGATCCGCAACAGCATCGGCACGCTGGTCACCGCCCTCGGCGTCGGCCTGATCCTGCTGGGCGTGATGTCGGACAACTCCAAGCAGCAGTACCTGCGGCCGGGCGCGCTGTTCGTCACGGTCGGGATCCTGATCCTGCTGCCGCTGCTCTCCCGACCCGCGATCGCCATGGCCGGCCCGTCCATGACCCGACTGTTCGGCACCCCGGGCAAGCTGGCCCGGCTGAACGCGGTGCGCAGCCCGCGCCGCACCGCCGCCACGGCCGGCGCGATCGCCATCGGCCTGAGTCTGGTCACCGCGATGACCGTGATCGGCAGCTCCGTGAACGACGCGGTGACCCGGTCCGTGAACGACGCGGTCAAAGCCGACTTCGCCGTCGTCATGACCAACGGCCACGGCCTGTCCAGCCAGCTTCCCGCGGACATCGGCAAGGCGCCGGGAGTGGCCGCGGTCAGCGCGGTCACCTCGATGAACACCACGGTGGACGGCTCCAGGCGCACCATCGAGGGCCTGGACGCCGACAGCTTCGAACAGCTGGTCAAGCCGTCCATGACCGCCGGCTCCGCCGACACGCTGAAGCAGGGGCAGGCACTGGTCGACACCACCTTCGCGCAGAACAACAGCCTCATCGCCGGCTCGACCATCAACGTGAGCTACCCCGACGGGGCGGCCGCCACGCTGACCGTCGGCGGTGTCTTCAAGGACAACCAGGTGCTCTCCCCGATCCTGCTCGCCAACTCCGTGATCGCCAAGCACAACCCGCAGCCGCTCATCACCCAGGCCCTGGTCAAGGGCGCCAACGGACCGAGCCAGGCCCTCAAGCAGGCCATCGTCACCACCACCGGTGACAGCCCGGTGATCGAAGTCCGCGACAAGCACGCCATGGCAACCGACTTCAGCTCCACCGTGAAGTCCGCAATGAACCTGCTCTACGTCATGCTCGGCATGTCCGTCCTGGTCGCCGCCCTGGGCGTGGTCAACACCATGGCGATGTCCGTCTTCGAGCGCAAGCGCGAGATCGGCCTGCTGCGCGCACTCGGCCTGCACCGGGGCGGCATCAGGCAGATGGTCCGCCTCGAATCGGCGGTCGTCTCGGTCTTCGGCGCCGTGGTCGGCATGGTCCTCGGCAGCTACCTGGCCTGGGCGGAGGTCAACGCCCTGGTCGTGGAGCTGCCCAACATCAACACGGTGCTCCCCTTCGGCGAGCTGCTCCTGTTCCTGGTCATCGCCGGCGCGGTGGGCATCATCGCCGGCCTCTGGCCCGCCCGGCAGGCCGCCCGGATGGACATCCTCGACAGCATCAACGCCTCCTGACCCAACACCTGACGAACAGCCAGTCCACCAGCACACCTCTTCCGGTGCCCGCCCCGGCCCCCAGGGCGGCGAGGCGGGCACCAGAGCACAGACCTAGGAGACATCCAGTGACAATGGCATCCGCGGCCCCGCGGTCAGCAGCCCCCGGCAGCCCGTCCGCCAACGCCGCCTCGGCGCGCCAGGTCACCAAGGCCTACGGCGCGGACGAGACCCGGGTCACGGCGCTCAACGCGGTCGATGTGGACATCCAGCGCGGCCGGTTCACCGCGATCATGGGCCCGTCCGGGTCCGGCAAGTCCACCCTGATGCACTGCCTCGCCGGCCTGGACACCGTGACCGAGGGCCAGATCTGGATCGGCGACACCGAGATCACCGGACTCAAGGACAAGCAGCTCACCCAACTGCGCCGGGACAAGATCGGCTTCATCTTCCAGGCCTTCAACCTGCTGCCCACCCTGAACGCCATCGAGAACATCACGCTGCCGATGGACATCGCCGGCCGCAAGCCCGACCAGGCCTGGCTGGACCAGGTGGTCTCCACCGTCGGCCTGGCCGACCGCCTCAAGCACCGGCCGACCCAGCTCTCCGGCGGCCAACAGCAGCGCGTCGCGGTGGCCCGCGCCCTCGCTTCCCGCCCCGAGATCATCTTCGGTGACGAGCCGACCGGAAACCTGGACTCCCGCTCCGGCGCCGAGGTGCTCACCTTCCTGCGCCGCTCGGTCGACGAGCTCGCCCAGACCATCGTCATGGTGACCCACGACCCGTCCGCCGCCGCCTACGCCGACCGCGTCCTCTTCCTCGCCGACGGCAGCATCGTCGACGAGATGCACGGCCCCACCGCCGATGCCGTGCTCGACCGGATGCGCCGCTTCGACGGCAAGCGCACCAGCTGAGCCCGGAGCACGCGAGAGGGTGTGGCCCGGGTGCTCGCTCGGCGACGCTCTTGGTCAGGTACTTGGTGAGGTAGCGGATGCAGCGGTTGGCCTCGGGG
>NZ_JAJJPA010000036.1 GCF_020907985.1 Kitasatospora humi
GGCCGCCGCTTCCTGCACCGTGGCGTACGGTGCGAGCTTGCGCAGCGACTCGATGTTCTTCAGCAGATCCTCACGGGTCTCGTGCGCGTCACCGACCACGACCACTGACCCGTTGCTCGCCTTGAGCCGGAACCGGTGCATGCCGCTCTCGTCGGTGAACAGCTCGAACTTGCCTGCCATGGGAGTTGACGCCTTTCGTCGAAGTGGCCCCCACGTTGGAAAGGTACGGTCAAACCTCGTGGGACGCAGACCAGTTGACCCAGTCGGGTGGTGACTGTCCGAGGCGCGCGGCGGGTGCCGCTGAACCTCTGCGGAGGGGGCCCTGGGTCCCCGGTGAACAATCGGTGCCCCACCGGCAGTCGGCGCCGCCGGCGCGCGCGGGGCAGGGCGCAGCCCGCTGATCGCCTCCGGGAGCATGCCGGGTGTTAGAGGCCGGTTGTACGGCACGGGCAGGCCGCATAGCGCATGTCGGCGGGCGACACGCCGCAGGCCGTTCGTGTGCACCCGGATGGCTCGCCCCCGAGCGCAGCCGCCTTCCCGGCGCCGGGTCGCTGCTGGTGACCTGGAGGGCGGTAGGCCGCCGACCCCGACGGGTCGGCGGGTTCGGCACCGTGGTCGTGGGAGGCACGGGTGGACGATCTCGACGCTCAGCGGATCGCGGGGGGCGGCGCAAGCATTCCCATGGCGAGGGCCGCTGCCGACCCGGCGGCAACCGATCCGGTCCAGCCCGCCACCGGTGGGCACAGGCGGTGGCCCGGGCTGAGCCCGGTGGATGTGGTGGCCGGGTTGATCACGGCGTTGTTCAGCGTGCCGGAGGGGATGGCGTACGCGGCGATGGCGGGCTTCCCCCCGGGTTCGGGGCTGTACACCGGAGTGTGGCCGGCGGTGGTGGGCTCGCTGCTCGCCCGGACACCGCTCATGGTCACCACACTGACCAGCGCCATCGCCCTCACCTCGCGCGGAGCGCTGCGACAGGCCCGGCTGGATCCGGCGCTGCCGGGCAACGTCGCGGCGTTGACGCTGCTGGTCGCCCTCGCCATGGTGCTCTTCGCCCTGCTGCGCCTGGGCTCGCTCCTGCGGCTGGTGTCGGCCGGGGCGATGACCGGGTTCACGATGGGCATCGCGCTCCAGATCATCACCGGAGCCCTGCACGACGCGACCGGCTTCCGGGCCCACCACCACAACCGACTGCTCCGCGTGCTGGTGTGGGCCGCGCATCCGGGCGCCTGGTCGATGGCGGCCGCCGCGGTGGCGGTGCTGACCATCGCGATCTGGGCATTGGCCCACGCCCTGCCGGGGGCGCACTCGCCGGCGGTGCTGGTCGCGCTGGTGGCCACCACCGCACTGGTGCACGCCTGTGGGGTGGCCGTGCCGCTGGCCGGCTCGCTCGGCCGGATCCCGGACGGCCTCCCGCCGTTGACGGTGCCCGCCTGGCATGCGATGCCGGGCCTGGTGGGTGGGGCCTGCTCGGTGGCGCTGGTCGCGCTCGCCCAGGCTGCCGGGATCGCCCCCGGTGGTCCGTCCGCGCCGGGCGGGCCCGCGGCGGGCCGAGCGCGGGACATGCTCGCCCAGGCTGCGGCGAACGCGGTCGGCGCGTTCTGCCATGCGCTGCCGGCCGGCGGCTCGCTCTCCCGCACCGCGGTGTCCATCAGTGCGGGGGCCCGTACCCGCTGGGCCGGGGTGGCGTCCGGCGGTGTGCTGGCGCTGCTGCTCTGCGGGCTGGGGGACGGGGTGGGGCTGATTCCGCTGCCGGCCATCGGGGCCTTGCTGATCGTCATCGGGGTCAAGCTGATCGTCGGACGGGCGCCGGAGATCCGTGCGGCCTGGCGGGAGGGTGCCGGCGAGCGGGCCGTGATGGTCGTCACCTTCCTGGCAGCCACCCAATGGCCGCTGCAGTACGTGCTGCTGCCGGGCCTGCTGCTGGGCCTGGCACGACTCGTCGCCGTCCGCCGAACCGCCGCGCGTGGCGACGCCGCACCGACGTCGGCGGCAGGGTCGTCGGTGCCGTGAAGCGAGTGGTCGGGCGGCGACGGTCGGCAGGGCATACCTGGCGACTGCCCGGTGACGGTGGTGCGCGGCGGCCCGCCGTGGGACGGGTCCGTCAACGTCGGGGTGGGCCAGCCCGGGGAGCACCGGACGGCACTGTGATGCTCGCGCCGGTGGAAGGCAGGCGGCGGCAGGCAGGCGGCGGGCGGGAGATGGCGGGCGGCGGGCTGGGCGCTGCCCGCGCTGCCTGTGGTACCGCCTGCGGCCTGGCGCTAATGTTCCGATAAAATTGCCAGCGGTGTGCCGGGAAGCCTGGTCGGCTCGGGGGGCGACTGCGGCATTCGCGCAGCAGTGACCCCGGTTCTTGTGATGGAGTTGCTTCCGCAGATGCGCGCCGTGGGGATCGTTCTCTTCCTGGTGGTTCTGGCCACTGTCGTGGCCACCTTCGCCCGGCGCTGGCGGGTTCCCGCCCCGTCGTTGCTGGTGTTGGCCGGGATCGGGGTGGCGCTGATACCCGGCGTGCCGGCGTTGCACGTACCGCCGCAGGCGATCGCCCTGGTGGTGCTGCCGCCGCTGCTGTACGCGTCGGCGGAGGAGTTGTCGCTGCGCGATCTAAGGGTGGTCTGGCGGCCGGTCACGATCCTGGCGTTCGGGCTGGTCTTCGCCTCCGCGGCGGCGGTCGGGTTCGCGGCGGTCGCGCTGACCGGGCTGCCGCCGGCGATGGCGTTCGTCCTGGGGGCGGTGCTGGCGAGCACCGATCCGGTGGCGGTGTCGGCGCTGGGACGGCGTCTGGCGCTGCCGGGGCGAGTGCAGGTGCTGGTGCAGGCGGAGAGCCTGTTCAACGACGCGACCTCGCTGGTGCTGTTCAAGGTCGGCATCGGGATCGCGGTGGCGGCCGGTGGGTCGGTGAGCCTGGTGTCGGCGGGCGGGGAGTTCCTGCTGCTCGGCGGTGGCGGGAGCCTCGTCGGGGCGGCGGTGGCGGGGGTGGTGTGGCTGATCCGGCGCCGTACCACCGATCCGGTGCTGGAGACGGTGATCGCGCTGGTGACGCCATACGCGGCGTACGTGCTGGCGGAGTCGGCGCACACCTCCGGGATCACCTCGGTGGTGGTCGCGGGTGTGCTGCTGGGCCGTTCGGGGCACCGGCTCAGTGACGCGCACATCCGGTTGCAGGTGCAGGCGGTGTACGCCGTGGTGGTGTTCCTGCTGGAGAGCGTGGTGTTCGCCATCGTGGGGCTTGAGCTGCCGGCGCTGGTGCGCGGGCTGCCGAAGGGCAGCGGCTGGTGGCCGTTGCAGGCGCTGGCGCTGGCCGGGGTGCTGATCGCGGTGCGGGTGGTGTGGACGCTGCCGTTGACGAGGGCGGTCAAGCCGAGCCGGGGGCGGTTGTCCTGGCGGGTGGCCGGGGTGGTGACCTGGGCGGGTACTCGGGGTGTGATGCCGTTGGCCGCCGCGTTGTCGATCCCGCTGGCCGCCGGCGGTGGCGGGGCGTTGGCCGGGCGTGCGCTGGTGCTGGTGCTGACCACGGCGGTGGTGGTGTTCACGCTGGTGGTGCAGGGGCTGACGCTGGCCGGGGTGGTCAACCGCTCCGGGCTGGCCCTGGAGCCGGAGCACACCGCGCGGGAGGAGGACGGGGCCCGGGACGCCCTGAACCGCGCCGCACTGGACCATGTCGAGCACCTTTCCGACCTGGAGGCCTTGCCGCCGGTGGCGATCGACCGGGTCCGGCGCGGCCTTGAGGCCCGGCTGGACCGCACCGAGGACGAGGGCGGTGCGACTGCCGACGACTCCTACCGGAGCCTGCGGCACGAGGTGATCGCCGTCCAGAACAGCGAGCTGCACCGCCTCTACGAGGAGCACCTGATCAGCGACACCACCCGGCGCCGGCTCCAGCACGACCTGGACCGGGAGGAAGCCGCCCTCGGCAAGCGCTGAGCGAGTACGCCCGCACGCTCCGGCCGGCAACTGCCTGCGAGCTCGCCGCCGGGGTGGTCGTGGCGCTGCGGTTCCTGGAGCAGCCGTCCGCTGCGCCACCCGGCACTCGGCCCGATCCCATCCGCCGGAGGCAGCAGGCTCCGATCTCAGCTCTGGTGCGTGCACGAGGTGGTGCCGAGCTGCCAAGGCGATCCGGGACTACCGCTGACTGCCCGTCAACTGGCAATCGCCGTCGGCATCTTGTCATGACATAGGGGCTTGATTACCGTACCTACTCGTGCCAGCTGACGCGAAGTCCGAGCAGCGACCCGTCAGCTGAAGCAGAACGACCCGCCCCACGCATCCTCGCGCAGCCACTTCGCCATGCCCGTGCGCACTCATGCCGATCCCGCTCCTGGAGGGCGGTGTCGGCGCGCCCCGATGGAAAGGCAGTGCTTTGGTCGTCCACCGCACCCCAAGCGCCCCGCCCCGCGCCCGCACGCTGGTCACCGCCCTGTGCACCGCCGGGCTGCTGGCCGGGGGGCTCTCGCTGGCCGCACCCGCCAACGCGGCGAGCGCCGCACCGACCGCCGCCCCCGCCACCGAGCGGGCCTGCGCCGCGCCGACCAGGCCCGGCATGATGGCCTGTCAGGCCCTGCGGCGCACCGACGTCACCCAGCCGCAGGCGCTGCGCCTGCACGCCGTCTCCCCGCAGGCCACCCCGGCCGGCTACGGACCGGCCGACCTGCTCAGCGCCTACACCCTGCCGGGCGGCGGCGGGGCCGGCGCGACCGTGGCCATCGTGGACGCCTACGACGACCCGAACGCCGAGGCGGACCTGGCCACCTACCGGGCGCAGTACGGCCTGCCCGCCTGCACCTCGGGCAACGGCTGCTTCCGCAAGATCGACGAGAACGACGGCACCAACTACCCGGTCGGCAACACCGGTTGGGGCGCGGAGATATCGCTCGACCTCGACATGGTCTCAGCGATCGCGCCCAATGCCCACATCCTGCTGGTCGAGGCCACCACCGCGAGCATCAACGACCTGGGCACCTCGGTCGACCAGGCCGTGCTGCAGGGCGCCGGGTACGTCTCCAACAGCTACGGCGGCGGCGAGTCCAATGCCGAAACCGCCTGGGACCTCGCCTACTACAAGCACCCCGGGGTCGCGATCACAGTCTCGGCCGGTGACGCCGGCTACGGCGTGGAGTACCCCGCGGCCTCGCCCTACGTCACCGCGGTCGGTGGCACCTCGCTCAGTCGCGCCTCCAACGCCCGGGGTTGGACCGAGTCCGCCTGGAGCGGCTCCGGCTCCGGCTGCTCGGCCTACGAGAGCAAGCCGGCCTGGCAGACCGACAGCGGCTGTTCCCGCCGGACCGTCGCGGACGTTTCCGCGGTCGCCGACCCGGCCACCGGCGTGGCCGTCTACGACAGCTACGGCAACGCCGGCTGGACCGTCTACGGCGGCACCAGCGTCGCCGCGCCGATCATCGCGGGCGTCTACGCGGACGCCGGCACCCCGGGAGCCGGCAGCTACCCGGCCTCCTACCCCTACGCCCGAAGCTACGCGCTGTACGACGTGACCGGCGGCAGCAACGGGACCTGCTCGCCGGCCTACCTGTGCTCCGGCGCCGCCGGCTACGACGGGCCGACCGGTCTGGGCACGCCGAACATGACCAACGGCTTCACCAATGCCCCGCAGCGGGTGATCAGCTTGCGGGCGCACGCCGACAACGACTACGTGACTGCCGAGAACGCGGGCGCCTCGCCGTTGATCGCCAACCGGACCGCGATCGGCCTGTGGGAGCAGTTCGACCTGATCACACTGGGCGGCGGGAACATCGCCCTGCGCGCCCACGCCGACAACCGCTACGTGACGGCGGAGAACGCGGGCGCGTCGCCGCTGATCGCCAACCGGACCGCGATCGGCCCGTGGGAGACCTTCCAGCTGATCGGCAACGCGGACGGCAGCGTGAGCTTCCTCGCCGCCGCGAACAACGACTACGTGACCGCGGAGAACGCGGGCGCCTCCTCGCTGATCGCCAACCGCACCGCGATCGGCCCGTGGGAGGAATTCGACCTGATCGGCTGAGCGCGAGCGGAACGGGGACGGCCCGGAGCACCCGAGCCCCGGAACCGCGGATCGGTCGAGCACGAATGCCGCGCCCGAAACGGGCCCGCCCCCGATCCGCCGGGGGCGGGCCCCGCTCAGGCCCTCACAGATCTCCCTCTCAGGTGGTGGCGAGCTCTCAGGTGGTGGCGAGCAGGAACTCCTCCGCGTTGGTGGTGCGCAGGCCGTCGCCCCGGCCGGCGAAGTAGCGCTCGTTCAGGACGTCCGCCGAGATGTGCCGGGCGTCGCGGAACCCTGCTGCCAGGGCCAGTTCGAGCAGGCGGTCCGGGCTGAAGAAGCTGAGGAACGGGGTGTCGCCGGCCCGGGCCCGTTCCTCGACCATCAGCCGCCCGGGCCGCTGCGCGGCTTCGAGCAGCTCCAGGGGCGGCTGGAAGGTCATCGCGAACGCCGACTCCGGGGCGAGCTTGGCGAGTTGGCGGATGGTCGCGGTGTTGGCGGCCTCGGTGAGGTACACACTGACGCCGGTCGAGGCCACCACGGCGGGTCGGCCCGGGTCGAAGCCGGCCGCGACGAGCTGCGCCCACCAGGCGTGTTCGGACTCGAAGTCGCTGGGCACGAAGACCAGGTTCTCCGGGGTGCCGAGCCCGAGGTCGAGCAGCCGGCGGCGCTTCCACTCCTGGGTCGCCGGGCGGTCCACCTCGAACACCCTCAGCCGGGCGGCGAGTTCGGGGTGCCGCGGGGCGAAGGTGTCCAGGCCGGCGCCGAGGACCACGAACTGGGCGGTGCCGCGCCGGGCCCGCTCGATCACCAGGTCGTCGACGAACCGGGCCCGGGCGACGATGCCGGCGCGGTAGGTGCGGGTGCCGGCCACGTCCATGTCGGGCCGGGCCCGCCAGTCGGGCGGCGGGTCGGCCAGGCGCAGGCCGATCTCGTCGGTCAGGACGTGCGGCGGCGGGTCGGCTTCGGTGTGCAGGGCGCGCCAGAGGGCGACCCGCACGGCGGTGTGGTCGGGGACGGCGGGGGAGTGGTCGGTCACCATGGCCCCGCTCACTCGGCCGCGGGCGCCTGGAGGAGCCACAGGTGGCCGTCCGGGTCGCGCACGGTCGCCTCCCTGGTGCCGTAGTGGGTGTCCTCGAAGGGGGAGAGCAGCTCCAGGTCCGGGTTGGCGTGGACCTGCTGCTCCGAGACGACCTGGAGGACGAGCTGGGAGCCGGTCGCCTGGTCCTCGGGGACTTCGGCGATGAAGACGGCGGGGGACTCCCCGTTGCGGAACTGGCCGGAGTTGTGGCCGGTCTCGAACTCCAGCTGGTAGCCCAGGTTCTGGAAGAAGCGGGCGGCCTTGCCCCAGTTGTGGGTCTTCACGAAGAGCGCGCTGATGCCGTTGGTGGTCACTTCGTCTCCTGATCGTTGCCGAGGCGCGGTGCTTCGGTGGTGTCGCCGTCGAGGTAGGACCGCAGCGCGTCGGCCACCAGGGCCGACAGCGATGAGCCGGTTTCGACGGCGCGCATTTTGACCTGCTTGATCAAGCTGACCGGCAGGTAGACGTTGAACTGCTTCACTTCCTCGTCAGGCACACTGCGATGCTAGCAAACTAGCTTCCTAGCCGGTAGCCCGCGATCGGGCAGGTGGGTGCTCACGTGCGGGCGGCCCCAGCCGAGGGAGCGCGGTTCACCTGCCGGGGTCGCAGGGCCGGGCGAACAGCCAGCCGTCCAGCATCAGTCGGACCTCACCGAGGACCCGGGTGTCGCCGTCGGGGTCGAGCTCGAAGGCGGTGATGAGTAGTTGGGCGGCGGCGGTGACCACGAGTTCGGTGCGGAACCGGAAGTCGTCGCCGTCGGGGTAGCCGTAGCCGCGGACCAGGGCCGCGTGGATCACGGCGGCGATCCGGCGGCTCACCGCCTGGTCGTACGCGCGCAGTTCAGGCGGCAGGGCGTGGAGCCGCAGGCCCCGGTAGCCGGGCGCGCCGCGTCGCACCCGCACCTGCTCGGCGATCAGACGGGCACCCAGTTCACTCGGCGTGGGCGGGAGTTCGGCGGCCAGCACGCTCTCCATGGCGGCCAGGTGCTGGTCCAGCCAGTGCACCAGCAGGCTGCTCAAGATGGCGTGCTTGTCCGGGAAGAACCGGTACAGCACGCCGATCGACACCTGGGCCTCGGCGGCGATCAGCTTGGTGCCGATCTGCTCGTGGTCGTGCCGCTCGAGGAGTCGTGCGGTGGCGGCGAGGATCCGGCTGACCTTCTCGCGGCTGCGCTGCTGCTGGGGCGCGCGCAGCACGCCGGCCGGGAGCGGGGGGAGGGCGGCGTCGGGCATCGGACTCCTTGACAACGCGTCAGAACCTGAACCAGAGTCTAGTTCGTGTTCTTCACAAGGGAGCCTGGAACGGGAGCGGCCGGCGCGCCGCTGGGCCGACGATTCCTGGTGCTGCTGACCTCGGTCACGGTGTCGAGCCTCGGCGACGGGATGCGTTTCGTCGCGCTACCGCTGCTCGCCGCGCAGATCTCCGGTGATCCGCGCGACCTGGCCCTGGTCGCCACCATGGAGCAGCTGCCCTGGCTGCTGCTGAGCCTACCGGCGGGCGCGCTGGCCGACCGGGTCGACCGGCGCCGCCTGCTGGTCACGGTGGACACGGCGCGGACGCTGCTGGTCGCGGGCTTCGCGGTGGCGGTCGCGCTGGGCGCGGTCAGCGTACCGCTGCTCGCCGTGGTGGGCTTCCTGCTCGGCTGCGGCCAGACCTTCTACAACGCGGGCTGGTCGGGCGTGGTGCCCGGCCTGGTCGAGCCGGCCGACCGGCCGCGCGCCAACGGACGGCTGCAGGCGGGCGCGCTGGTCTCCGACTCGCTGATCGGCACCTCGCTCGGCACCATCCTGTTCGCGGTGGCCGCACTGCTGCCGTTCGCGGTGGACGCCACCTCCTTCGCGTGCGCCGCGCTGCTGGTGCTGCTGCTGCCCGGCGGGCTGCCGCGGCGGGACGAGGGGTCGGGCGGGGCGGTCGGCCCGAGCGGGCTGCGGGCCCTCTTCGGCGGCGCGGGCGAGGGGGTGCGCAAGCTGCTGCGGCACCGGCTGCTGACCGCGCTCTGCCTGACCGCCACCGCCGTCAACCTGGTGATGGCCGGGGTGACGGCGGTGCTCGTGCTGTACACCCGGCAGGTGCTGCACCTGGGTCCGCTCGGCTACGGGCTGCTGGTGGGCGCCTTCGCGGTCGGCGGGATCGCGGGCTCGCTCGGTGCGCCCTGGCTGGTCCGGCGGTTCGGCAGCACCCGGACCCTGCTGGTCACGCTGGCGGGCTCCGGGCTGGTCCTCGGCATCGCCGGGCTGACCTCCGACTGGCCCTGGGCGGACCTGGCCACCACCTGCTACGGCGCCCTCACGCTCGCCTGGGGCGTCACCGCCGTGTCGATCCGCCAGGACCTGGTGCCGGAGCGGCTGCTCGGTCGGATCAGCATGGCCTACCAGATGGTCGCCAACGGCGGCATGGCCGTCGGGGCGATGCTGGCGGGCCTGGTCGCGCACGCCTGGGGGCTGCACGCACCCATGGTGAGTGGCGCCGCCGTGCTGCTGCTGATCACCCCCGCGCTGGCCTGGGTGCTGCGGGACCCGAAGGCCCTCGCGCAGAAGGTGGCCGCCGCTCAGCCCGCCGGTCAGGCCGCTGCTCAGCCCGCCACCCAGGCCGCCGCTCAGCCCGTCAGCCAAGCGGCTACCCGGGCCGCCGCTCAGCCCGCCGGTCAGGCCGCCACCGGCTCCAGCCGCTTGGCGCCCGAGCCGGCCGGCGCCGAGTGACGCGCCAGCACGCGCACCTCCGGCACCGCCAGCACCACCAGTGACAGCAGTGTCATCACCGCGGCGCAGCACCACAGCGCGTCGTCCAGCCCGAGACCGCCCGCCAGCGGCGCGGCGGCGGCCGTGCCGACCGGGGCCAGCGCCACCGAGCCGAACCAGTCGTAGGCGGCCACCCGGGAGAACTGGGCGGCCGGAATCTCCTGCTGCAACGCGACCATCCAGCTCACCCCGTAGACCGTGCCGCCGACCCCGGAGGCGAACATCGCCGCGCCGACCAGCGGCAGCGGGGCGCCGGCGGCCAGGGTGGCGGCGGGCAGCCCGAACATCAGCACCCCCGCGGTGCCGGCCACCAGCAGCCGGCGCGGCTGCCAACGGACCATCAGCAGTCCGCCGGCCACCAGCCCCGCGCCCATCGCCGCGTTCACCAGACCCCACGGCCGCGGCCCGCCGAGCCGCTCGTCCGCCACCAGCGGCCCCAGCACCGACTCCGCCGCGATCAGGCAGGCGTTCACCACGCCGTACTGAACCACCACCGCCCAGAGCCACCGCCGCGAGGTGAACTCCCGCCACCCCTCCCGCAGTTCGGCCAGCATCCCGGGACCGGACGGCTGCCGCGCCGGCGCCGGCCCGGCGCGCAGGAAGAGCCGCAGCGCACCGGCCGCGGCCAGCCCGGCGGCGTCCAGGGCGAGCACCCAGCCGGGACCGACGGCGGCCACCAGCGCACCGCCGAGCGCCGCACCGACGATCTGCGAGGAGTTCAGCGCGGTGCGGAACACCGCGAAGGCGCGCGGTGCCTGCCGCTGGTCCACCGACTCCATCACCATGCCCTCGGAGGCGGGTGCGAAGAAGGCCAAGCCGACCCCGTTCGCCGCGGCGAGCAGCACGATCTGCCACAGCCGCGCCTGCCCGGTCAGCACCAGCACCGCGAGCAGCGCCTGCGACAGCGCGTTGCCCAGATTGGCCGCGACCATCACGCAGTGCCGGGGCAGCCGGTCCGCGAGCGCCCCGCCGACCAGCAGGAAGAGCACGGTGGCGGCCAGCCGGGCACCGGTGACCCAGCCGATCTCGGCCGCCCCCCCGCCGAGGCGCAGGATCGCGAACGCGGTGGCGATCGGGGCACCGGCGTTGCCGAGGCCGCTGACCACGGTGGCGGCGCTGTGGATCAGGAAGTCCCGCCCGGCCCAGGCCGGCTGGGGGACTCGGTGCTGGTTTCGGTTCGGCATTCGCCCGACTATGACGGTGGCATGGACTGCTGTCCACGCTACGGACAGGTATGAACATCTGCTGACAGGTTGATGGAGTTACCCTTGATCACTCACTCGGAAACGACCAAGGTCTGATCGATAATCGGTTGTTCGCGCCTCAGCCCGCCCGGAGGATGCTGGGATGGACCAGGGCCTCGATGCCGCCGGCGCGCTGCTGGGCGAACCGCTGTCCGACCCGGCCGACCTGGGCGGCAGCGGTCGCAGTACGGTGCTGCGCGCCCGCGCGGCGAGCGGCCGAAGCGTGATCGTCAAGGCATTCACGCAGACCCCCGAGGCGCGCCGGGCCTTCACCGGCGAGGCGGCCGGCCTCGCACTCGGGGTGGCCGGGCCCGAACTGCTGGCCGTCGACCCGGAGCAGCGGCTACTCGTGGTGGCCGACCTCGGCACCGCCCCCACCCTGGCCGACCTGCTGCTCGGCGACGACCCGGCCGCCGCCGAGCGGGCCCTGTCGGCCTGGGCCCGCGGGCTCGGCGAGCTGGCGGTGGCCGCCGCGCCCCGCCGCGCCGAGTTCGACGGACTCTGGTCCCGCTACCGACTCGGCCTGCCCGCCTGGCACGAGGAGCCCTGGGCAGCGCAGAACGCGGCGGCCCTGCCGGCCGCCCTGGCGGCCGCCGGCGTCGCCCCGGCCCCGGGCCTGGCCGCCGAGCTCGACCGGATCGGCACCACCTGCGGCGAGCGCTACCCGGCTTTCACCCCCGGCGACACCTGCCCCGACAACAACCTGATCACGCCCGGCGGCCTGCGCCTGATCGACTTCGAGGCGGCCTGCTTCCAGTCGGTCTTCCTCACCGCCGCCTACTGCCGGATGCCGTTCTCCAGCTGCTGGTGCGTCTTCACGCTGCCGCCCGGGTGGGCCGAGCGGGTCGAGCGGACCTACCGCGAGCAGGTGGTGGCGGTGCACCCGGAGCTCGCCGACGACGCCGTCTGGGAAGCCGGCCTGGCCGCTGCGGTGGCGGTCTGGACGGTGGACGCGACGGTCCGGCTGCTGCCCCGGGTGCTGACCGAGGACGCGCCGCTGCACCCGCGCCGCCGCCCGGTGCCGACCCGCCGTCAGTTGCTCTGCCACCGCTGGGCGCAGGCTGCCGGGTTGCCGGGCCTGCCGGCCTTCACGGAGACGGTGCGCGGGCTGCTGAAGCTCGCCGACGACTGGCGGACGCCCCAGCTGCCCGGCTACCCGGCGTTCCGGTCGGGCGTCAGCCCAGATGCCCGTGCAGGAAGGTGAGGGTGCGCTGCCAGGCGATCCCGGCCTGCAGCGGGTCGTGGGTCCCGGACGGGTTCTCCTCGTTCATGAAGGCGTGCCCGGCCGGGTAGAAGTGGATCTCGGGACGGCGGTCGGTGGCCTCGCCGATCCGGATCGCCGCCTCGTCCACCAGCTCCGTCGGGATGCTCTTGTCGTACTCGCCGTAGTGCCCCAGCACATGGGCGGTCAGGCCGAGGTAGGAGTAGTCCGGCTCGTGCGGCACGCCGTAGAACGGCACCACGGCGGCGACCCGGTCGCCCTCCCGCACCGCGAGCCGCAGCGCGAAGTCGCCGCCCATGCAGAAGCCCACCACCGCCACCGCGTCCCCGGTGGTCCCCGGCTGCTCCAGCAGGAAGTCGACTGCGCCGGACAGGTCGCGCACCGCGCCCTCGACGGGCAGCTGCCGTTTCCGCTCGGCGGCCTCGGCCGCGCTGTGCACCGTCTCGCCGCCGAACAGGTCGGGGGCCAGCACCGTGAAGCCCTCGGCGGCCAACCGGTCCGCCATCGTGGTGATGTGGGTGGTCAGGCCCCACCACTCCTGGATCACCAGCACGCCGGGGCCGCGCCCGCTCGGCGGCAGGGCCAGATAGCCGTGTGCCTGCTTCCCATTGCTGGGGAAGGTGACGTTCTGCGCTCCCACGTGTCCAGCTCCATCTGCCGCGAGGTAAGGGGCCGAAGCGGCCCGCGGGGTTGATCGTATGTGCGTGGTCCGCCGCCTGTCCGCCGGTCATCCAGGCCGTTTCCCACGTGTTGGCATGACGGATCGTCATCCGTCACCCGGTGTCGCGTCAGCCCATCTCCTCCAGGGGCCGTCCCCGGGTCTCCTTGATGCAGAACGCGACGAACGGGATGGAGAGCAGCGCGAAGCAGGCGTAGATGACGTAGGTGGCCGACAGGTTCCAGTCGGCCAGGTCCGGGAAGCTCACCGTGATCAGCCAGTTGGCGATCCACTGCGCCGAGGCGGCGACCGCCAGGGCCAGCGCCCGGATCTTGTTGGGGAACATCTCGCCGAGCAGCACCCACACCACCACGCCCCAGGAGAAGGCGAAGCAGAGCACGAAGACGTGCGCCGCGATCAGCGCCACCGTGCCCTGCAGGCTGGGCAGGGTGGCACTGGTGCCGGTGCCGTGCCGGTAGGAGAAGGCCCAGGCGGCCGTCCCCAGCGACACCGCCATGCCGATCGAGCCGGCCAGTGCCAGTGGCTTGCGGCCGATCCGGTCCACCAGGACCATCGCGATCACCGTGCCGATCACATTGACGATCGAGGTGGAGATGCTGATCAGCAGCGAGTTGCTCTCGGTGATGCCCACCGACTGCCAGAGCACCGAGGAGTAGTAGAAGATCACGTTGATGCCGACGAACTGCTGGAAGGCCGAGGCGCCGATGCCGACCCAGACGATCGGCAGCAGTCCGAACCGGCCGCCGGTCAGGTCCGCCAGCCGCGGTTTGCGCGTGGTGTCCAGCACCGTCCTGATCTCGGCCACCCGGGCGTCCAGGTCCACGCTCGGCGGCTCCACCTCGCGCAGCACCGCGCGGGCCTGCGACTCCCGGCCGGTGGCGATCAGATGGCGCGGCGACTCCGGGATGGCCAGTGCCATCAGCCCGTAGACCAGCGCCGGTACGGCCTCCACGCCCAGCATCCACTGCCAGGCCTGCACCGGGCCGAGCTTGTTGGTGGACTCCCCGCCGGCCGCGCTGTTGAGCGCGTAGTTGGCCAGTTGGGAGACGGTGATGCCGAGCACGATCGCCATCTGCTGGAACGAGGCGAGCCGGCCGCGGTAGGCGCTGGGCGACACCTCGGCGATGTAGGCGGGGGCGACCACCGAGGCGATGCCGATGGCCATGCCGCCCAGCACCCGCCACAGGGCGAGCACCTGCACGCTGGGCGGGAACATCGAGCCGACCCCGCTGACCGCGAAGAGGGTGGCGGCCAGCAGCATGGTGCGAACCCGGCCCAGGTGGTCGGCCAGCCAGCCGGCCGACACCGCCCCGGCGGCCGAACCGAGGAGCGCGATCGCCACCACGAAGGCGGTCTCGCTGTTGCCGACGTGGAAGTGCTTCTGGATGCCGGTGACCGCGCCGTTGATCACGGCGCTGTCGTAGCCGAAGAGGAAGCCGCCCATCGCCGCCGCGGCCGAGATGAAGACCACCCGGCCGAGGTGGGCTGTGGTGTCGGGCGGCTGCGGCTGCGTTGCCGGGCTGGTTGACACGCGGGCTCCGGGGAGGACGAGGCGTCGGTGAACCTGACCATGAGATCAGTCGGCTACCCGAAATCCCCGGATTGACCCTCGTTGTCGGGAGGGCGTGGTCAGTTCTCCACGGGGCATCCGCCGCGCTGCGCCAGCCGCCGCAGCAACTGCTCGCGCGCGCCGGCGTCCCCGGGGGCGCCGCGCTCGGCCAGGCGCTCGGCGGCCGCCGCCTGGTGCTGCGGCGCCATCTTGTCGTCGTACTTGAACTTCGCCCGCACCTGCCGCACCGTCAGCCGCAGCCCGCGGATCCCGGACAGCTGCGGGCCGTACGGTGCCTCGCCCGGCACCACCCGGACCTCGGGGGCCTCGGGCTGGAAGTGGGCCAGCTGCCGGTTGAGGATCTCCGCCTTGCCCGTCGCGCTCTCCACCACCTCGGCGGTGCAGTCGAACTGCACCGAGGCGTAGTAGCTGGTGGGCACCGAGGTGACCCGCCAGGTGGAGGGGGCGAAGGCGTAGTCGTCGGTGACCGCCAGGGTGACCCGGGGATCGGCGCGCACCGCGGCCAGCAGCGGGTTGGGCGCGGCCAGGTGCAGCACGATCTCACCGGCGGCCCCGTCGCCCTCTGTCGGCGCCGTCAGCAGGAAGTGGGTGGGCACCAGGATCGGCGGGCCGTCGGGGTTGTTGGCGGCCAGCGTGCCGAAGTCGCGCCCGGCCAGCCACTCCTGCCACTCGGCCGTGCCGCCCCTGTCCCAGGAGCGGATCAGCACGGGGCGCTCCCGGGCTGGAAGTCCCGCAGGTAGTCCGGCAGTTCGCGCTCGGTGCCCGGATGCGGGACGGGCGCGTCGTAGACCGTCCGGACCGGGACCACGCCCGACCAGTGGGGCAGGTCCAGGTCGTCCTCGTCGTCGTCCGCGCCGTCGGCCCGGGTCTTGGCCGACACCTCGTCGAGCACCAGCCGGATCACCGCGGTCTTGGCGAGCTCCTTGGGGTTGGCCCGCCGCACGTCGCCGGAGCGGCCCGGCACCGCCTGGTCGACCAGGGCGTCCAGCGCCATCGCGAGCTCGTCGGGGTCGGTCACCTGTTCGGCGGTGCCGTGGGCGACCACCGAGCGGAAGTTGACCGAGTGGTTGAACGCGGACTTGGTCAGCACCAGGCCGTCGACCTGGGTGACCGTCACGCAGACCGGCAGTCCTTCCGGGGCGCCGGCCGCGCGCAGCGGGCGGCTGCCGGTGGAACCGTGCAGGTAGAGCCGGTCGTCGACGCGGGCGAAGATGGTGGGCAGCACCACGGGGGCGCCGTCGGCGACGAACCCCAGGTGGCAGAGCCAGGCGGAGTCCAGGATCGCGTGGATCTCGGCCCGCTCCCAGCTGGCCCGGTCCCTGTAGCGGGTGGGAGTGGTTCTGGATGTGCGGGCGTACTGCGTTGCGTTCGGCGCGTCCGACATGACATCCCCCTTTGAACTAGTGCATAATTGCTTTTGTGCTAGGAGACTATCGGATCCAGGGGCGACGCGCCACGGAGATCGCTGCCGACGTGGAACGGGCGGTGGCCTGCGGGGCGCTGGAGCCCGGGCAGGCGCTGCCGCCGCTGCGCGAGCTGGCCGGCGAACTGGGCGTCAACCCCAACACCGTGGCCGCCGCCTACCGGCTGCTGCGGGACCGCGGGGTGATCGAGACCGGCGGTCGCAAGGGCAGCCGGATCCGCCCCCGCCCGGTCACCACCTACCGTGACCAGGTCTCGCTCGCCGTTCCGCCGGGCACCCTCAACCTCGCCACAGGCAACCCCGATCCGCGCCTGCTGCCCCCGCTGACCGCCGCGCTGGCGGCGGCCGGCGCGGCCGCCGACCGGGAGCCGGTGCTCTACGGCCACCCGGCCGCCGACCCGGAACTGATCGAGCTGGCCGCCGCCGGCTTCCGGGGCGACGGGCTGCCGGACGACGCCTACGCGGTCACCGCCGGAGCCCTGGACGCCATCGACCGCACCCTGGCCACCCAACTGCGGCCGGGCGACGGGGTGGTGGTCGAGGACCCGGCCTGGGCCAGCCTGCTCGACCTGCTGCCCGCCCACGGCCTGCGCACGCTGCCGGTGGCGGTCGACGACGAAGGCCCCCTGCCCGGCGCGGTGGCCGCGGCGCTGGCCGGCGGTGCCCGCGCGGTGATCGTCACCAGCCGCGCCCAGAACCCCACCGGTGCCGCGCTGACCGCCGCCCGGGCCGCCGAACTGCGCGCGGTGCTGGCCCGGCATCCCGAGGTGCTGCTGCTGGAGGACGACCACGGGCACGGCATCACCGAACTGCCCTACCACCCCGTCGTCTGCGGTGCCGACCGGCGGCCGGTCACCCCGCGCTGGGCGGTGGTGCGCTCGGCCGCCAAGGCGTTCGGTCCCGATCTGCGGCTCGCGGTGGTGGCCGGCGACCGGCAGACGGTGGACCGCGTGCTCGGGCGGCAGCGACTGGACACCGGCTGGGTCAGCCACCTGCTGCAGCGCACCACCGTGGAGCTCTGGCGCACCGTGGGGCCGTCGCCCGCCGGAGTGGCCGACGCCTACCGCGAGCGCCGCGAGGCCCTGCTCGCCGCACTGGCCAGGCACGGGCTGCGCGGCCACGGACGCAGCGGGCTCAACGTCTGGGTGCCGGTGCCGGACGAGACCGGTGTCGTGGTCGGCCTGCTGCAGCGCGGCTGGGCGGTGGCGCCCGGCGCCCGGTTCCGCGTGCAGTCCCCGCCCGGCATCCGGATCACCGTGGCCCGGCTGGACGTTGCCGACGCGCCCCGGCTGGCCGCCGATCTGGTCCAGGTGCTCGGCGGGGGCGCCGGAGCGCGGCAGGTCTGACGACGGCGGGAGCGCCGCCGGGCGCGGCGGCGCTCCCGCCCTGCCGGGGCCGGCCCTTGGCCTACGGGTGTCAGCTCTTGGCCTGCTGACGCAGGCCCTGGGGTGTCAGCTCTTGGTCCGCAACGCCTGGGCGTGCTCGCGCACCTGATCCTTCGTCAGATAGGCGTCGGTGTACTCGAAGTCGCGCAGTCGGGCGGGGCGGCGGGCGAGGAACCCGATGCGCACGAAGTCGTCGCCCGCGGTCGCGTTGATCAGCCAGTTGGTGCCGACCCGGAGCTTGGCGACGTTGGTCCGCATCGCCATCAAGTGGTATCCCCGGGCCACCAGTTGGGCCGGTACCCCGGTCATCTCCACGGCCAGCGGCTTGGAGACCGCGTCCTTGCCGCCCAAGTCCACCACCAGGCCCAGGTCCCGGTGGAAGTAGGGCTCCAGCGGCTGGTTGCGCAGTGCGGCGACCAGGTTGTCGGCCACCTTGCGGCCCTGCCGGGCGGAGTGCTGCGCGGTCGGTGGGCAGACCGCGCCGTCGTCCTTGGCCAGGTCGGGCACGGCCGCCGCGTCGCCGAGCGCGAACATGCCCTCGAACTGCGGCACCCGCAGCTCGGCGGTCACCGCGAGCCGGCCGCGCACCGTCTCCGCGTCCAGGGTGCCGACCAGCGGGCTGGCCGCCACTCCCGCCGTCCAGATCAGGGTGCGGGAGGGGACCTCCCGACCGTCGGTGAAGGTCACCGAGGTGTCCTCCACCTTGGCCACCGAGACGCCCAGCGAGACCTCGATGCCGCGTTTGCGCAGGATCTGCAGGGCCCGGGTGCCCAGGTGCTCACCGAGCTCGGGCATCAACTTGGGGGCGATGTCGATCAGGTGCCACCTGATCAGGTGCGGGTCCAGCCGCGGGTAGCGGTCCAGTGCGGCGGTGGTCAGCCGCTGCAGGCAGGCCGCCGTTTCGGTGCCCGCGTAGCCGCCGCCCACCACGACGAACCCGAGCCGCGACTCGCGCTCCCGCTGGTCCAGCGTGTTGGCCGCCAGGTCCAGCTGCGCGATCACGTGGTCGCGCACGTAGGCCGCCTCGGCCAGCGTCTTCATGCCGCGGGCGTGGTCGGTCAGGCCCGGGATGTCGAAGGTCCGGGTGACGCTGCCCGGGGCCAGTACCAGGTAGTCGTACGGCTCCACGACCTCCTGGTCGGTGATCTTGCGGATGATGCAGACCTTGGCCCTGGGATCGATGCCGATCGCACCACCGGGAATGATGTCGGTGCGCCGCAGGGTGCGCCGCAGTGAGACGGCGACCGACTGCGGGGTCAGCACGCCGGCCGCGACGTGCGGGAGCAGAGGCAGATACAGCTGGTAGCTGAACGGCGCGACCAGCGTGATCTGTGCTTCGGTGGGGGCGAGCTTGCGCTCCAGCCGCCGGGCGCATTCCACACCGGCGAAGCCGCCGCCGACCACCAGGATCCGAGGACGTTCCATCACTCTTCCTTCGCAGCAGGCAACTGTTGCGGACGAACCGGCGGCCCGGCCCATGCGGGTTCCCCGCCCGGAGGCTGGGGAAGGGGTCACCACCTTCGGCCCACCCTCGCACGGCCCCAGGGGTGGCGCCACCGCAAGCGGGCGGACGGGGCGGGATCGGTAGGGTTGGCGCGTGCTACGTGAGGTGACGGCTGTCCGTTATGTGACGCCACTGCGAGAAGGCGGCTCGATGCCGGGCCTGGTGGAGGGCGACGACCACCGGCTCTACGCGTTGAAGTGGAGTGGGGCGGCGCAAGGCCGCAAGGCGCTGGTCGCCGAAGTGCTGGCCGGCGAACTCGGGCGCGGGCTCGGCCTGCCGGTGCCCGAACTGGTCCGGATCGACCTGGATCCGGTGCTGGCGCGCAGCGAGCCGGAGCAGCAGATCCAGGAGCAGATGCGGGCCAGCGGCGGCCTGAACATCGGTCTGGCCTTCGCCAGCGGGGCGCTCAACTTCGACCCGCTCTGCTTCGAGGTGCCGGCCGACCTCGCCGCCCGGGTGCTCTGGTTCGACGCGCTGATCGGCAACGTGGACCGCTCCTGGCGCAACCCCAACATGCTGGTCGTCGACGGCGAGTTGATGCTGATCGACCACGGCGCGAGCCTCATCTTCCACCACAGCTGGGCGAGTTCGGCCGGCTGGGCGAGGCGTCGGTATGACGCGGGTGACCACGCGCTGGGCCGCTTCGTCCGCGAACTGGGCGGCGTGGACGCCGAGTCGGCCGCCCGCTGCACCCCCGAGCTGCTGGCGGCCGCGGTGGCCGCGGTGCCGGAGGAGTTCCTGGTGGAGGAGCCGGGCTTCGAGGGGCCGGACGCGGTGCGTGCGGCGTATCTGGAGCGGCTGGGCGCGCGGCTGGCCGGGCCGCGCGACTGGCTGCCGCTGCCGGAGGTGGGCGCATGAGCGAGTGGACCGAGCGGATCGTCGAGGTGGGCGCATGAGCGAGTCGATGACGGAGCTGCGGGAGTACGAGTACGCGGTGATCCGCGCGGTGCCGCGGGTGGAGCGCGGGGAGTGCGTCAACCTCGGGGTGCTGCTCTACTGCCGCTGGCAGGAGCGGCTGCTGGCCCGCACCCTGCTGCCCGAGGCCAAGCTGCTGGCGCTGGATCCGGCGGTGGACCTGGCCGGGGTCGGCCGGGCGCTGCGCGGCATCGAGGCGGTGGCCGCGGGCGGCCCGGAAGCCGGACCGGCGGCGGCCGACAGCCCGGGGCAGCGGTTCCGCTGGCTGACCGCCCCGCGCAGTGCGGTGGTGCAGCCGGGGCCGGTGCACACCGGTCTGACCGCCGATCTGGACGCGGACCTCGAGCGGCTCTTCCGCGACCTGGTGGCCTAGAGGCGTCGGCGACCCGAGGCGTCCGCGACCCGGTGGTCGCGGTGTTCGTCCGGTGCGGTTGGTTCCCGCGGTGAAAGCTGGAGTTAATGAAGCTTTTACGCGTACTGTGATGTCATGGCTGCCATGACCACCGCCGCCCAGCGCATCACCACCGCCGAACTGATGGAGGCGGTGGCCGGCGTGAGCTCCGCGTTCTGGATCGACTTCGCCGCCGCCGCGGCCCGGCACGGGCTGAGCGCCACCCAGGGCAAGGCGCTCGGCGCGGTGCTGGAGCCGGTGCCGATGCGGGCCCTGGCCGAGCGGCTGGGCTGCGACGCCTCCAACGTGACCGGCATCGTGGACCGGCTGGAGAGCCTGGGCCTGGCCACCCGGGAGGCGGCGGCCGCCGACCGCCGCGTCAAGATCGTCACCATCACGCCCACCGGCGCCGAGGTGCTGCAAGCGATCCGCGACGACATGTCCCGCGCGCACCGGGCGCTGGAGTCGCTGGACGGCGAGCAGCGTGCCGCCCTGCTGGCCATGTGCGCCCAGCTGCTGCCGCTGCTGAAGGGCGAGCCGGCCTAGGAGACCGCAGGACTGGGGGGTCGCGGGGTGCTCGCGGTCGCCCGGTTCTACGGCCTGCTGGTCAACCTCTTCTCGATGCTCGCCAAGGGCGTCCCGCACCTGTCCCCGCCCGCCTGGCCGGCGGTGGCCGCGGCGCTGGCGCTCGGCGCGGTGATCGGGCACCGGGCGGGCGACCGGGTGCCGGAGCAGCGGGCCCGCGCGGTGGTGCTGCTGCCGGCCCTGGGCGGCGGCGTGACCACTCTGCTCAAGGGCCTGTCGATGCTGTGACGGCAGCCTGCCTGCCGATGGGGCTGACCTCGACTGTTAGGCTTGCGAAGCGTGAGCGCGAAGCCCCTGATCCCCGATGTCCTGGCCGCCCGGTACGCCTCGGCGACGCTGGCCCAGCTGTGGTCCCCCGAGCACAAGGTGGTCCTGGAGCGCCACCTGTGGCTCGCCGTCCTCAAGGCCCAGAAGGACCTGGGGATCGACGTCCCCGAGACCGCCGTGGCCGACTACGAGCGGGTGATCGACCAGGTCGACCTGGAGTCCATCGCGGCCCGCGAGCGGGTCACCCGGCACGACGTCAAGGCCCGGATCGAGGAGTTCAGCGACCTCGCCGGCCATGAGCAGATCCACAAGGGGATGACCTCCCGGGACCTGACCGAGAACGTCGAGCAGCTGCAGGTCCGCCAGTCGCTGGAGCACGTGCGCGACCGCACGGTGGCCGTGCTGGTCCGCCTCGGCCGGCTCTCCGCCGAGCACGCCGAGCTGGTCATGGCCGGCCGCTCGCACAACGTCGCGGCCCAGGCCACCACCCTCGGCAAGCGGTTCGCCTCGATCGCCGACGAGCTGCTCGTCGCGTTCGCCCGGCTGGAGGAGCTGATCGCCCGCTATCCGCTGCGCGGGATCAAGGGCCCGGTCGGCACCGCCCAGGACATGCTCGACCTGCTCGGCGGCGACGCCCGGAAGCTGGCCGAGCTGGAGCGCCGCGTCGCCGCCCACCTGGGCTTCGACAACGTCTTCACCAGCGTCGGCCAGGTCTACCCGCGCTCGCTGGACTTCGAGGTGCTCACCACCCTGGTGCAGCTGGCCGCCGCGCCGTCCAGCCTGGCCAAGACGATCCGCCTGATGGCCGGACACGAGCTGGTCACCGAGGGCTTCAAGGAGGGCCAGGTCGGCTCCTCCGCGATGCCGCACAAGATGAACACCCGCTCCTGCGAGCGCGTCAACGGCCTGGCCGTGATCCTGCGCGGCTACGCCTCGATGACCGGCGAGCTGGCCGGCGACCAGTGGAACGAGGGCGACGTCTCCTGCTCGGTGGTCCGCCGGGTGGCGCTGCCGGACGCCTTCTTCGCCTTCGACGGCCTGCTGGAGACCTTCCTGACGGTGCTGGACGAGTTCGGCGCCTTCCCGGCCGTGATCGAGGCCGAGCTGGACCGCTACCTGCCGTTCCTGGCGACCACCAAGGTGCTGATGGGCGCCGTCCGGGCCGGCGTCGGCCGCGAGGTCGGCCACGAGGTGATCAAGGAGCACGCGGTCGCCTCCGCGCTCGCCATGCGGGCCGGCGCCCGGGAGAACGAGCTGCTGGACCGGCTGGCCGCCGACGGGCGCATCCCGCTGGACCGGGCCGCGCTGGACGCCCTGCTGGCCGACCGGCTCTCGTTCACCGGCGCCGCCGGCGCCCAGGTGGCGGAGCTGGTCGACCGGATCGGCAAGGTCGCCGCGAAGTACCCGCAGGCCGCCGCCTACGCCCCCGGCGCCATCCTCTGATCGCCTGACGATCCGCCGGCCCGGGACCCGGGGCACTCGTGCCCCGGGTCCACCGGCGGCGAGGCGGTGCCGCAGTACCAGGTGGCGTCCGGCTCGGCCCGGGGCTCGGTCCTCGCCGGCACGGTGGCCAGCGCCAGCAGCCCGGACCCGGCCAGCACCCCGGCGCAGATCAGGCACGCCGAGTGGAACGCCGAGTTCACCGAACCGGCCACCTGGTACTGGGTCCCGCTCAGCCCGGTCAGCAGCGGCAGCGCCGCCACGGCGAGCAGCCCGGCGGCCCGCGCGGCCGCGTTGTTCACCCCGCTGGCGATCCCGGCCCGGCGCACGTCCACCGCCGCCAGCACGGTCGCCGTCAGCGGCGCCACCAGCAGGGTCAGCCCGATGCCGAAGAGCAGCGCGGACGGGAACACATCCGCCCAGTACGAGGCGTGCGCACCGATCCGCAGCATCAGCAGCACCCCGCCGGCGGCCAGCAGCGGACCGATGGTGAGCGGCAGCCGCGGCCCGATCCGGGTGGCCAACCGCCCGGCCCGGGACGAGAACAGCAGCATCAGCACGGTCAGCGGCGCGAACGCCACCCCCGCCACCACCGGGGAGAACCCGGCGACGGTCTGCAACTGCACCTGCAGGAAGAACAAGATGCCGCTCAGTGCACCGTAGATGCCCAGCGTGACCACGTTGACCGCGCTGAACAGGCGCGAGGAGAACAGCCCGAGCGGCAGCATCGGCTCCGGCCGGCGCCCCTCCACCCGGATGAACACCGCCGCCAGCAGTACGCCGACGACTGCCGAGATCCAGACCGCCGGTGACACCCCCGAGGCCGCCGCGGTCAGGGCGTAGGTCACGCCGCCCAGCGACAGCGCCGCCAGCACCGCGCCGGGCACGTCGAAGCGACCGGTGGCCTGCTCGTCCCGGCTCTCCGGCACGTGCCGCTCCGTCAGCAGCGCCACCACCACGGCCACCGGCAGGTTGATCACGAAGATCCACCGCCAGCCCGGCCCGCTCACCAGCCAACCGCCCAGGAACGGCCCGACCGCCGTGGCCACCCCGCCCAGCCCCGACCAGGCGCCCACCGCGGCCGAGCGGTCGTCCGGATGGAAGGTGGCCTGCAGCAGCGCCAGCGACCCGGGGGTGAGCAGAGCGCCGCCGATGCCCTGCAGCGCCCTGGCCACGATCAGCACGCCGACCGTGGGTGCCACCGCGCACAGGCCCGAGGCCGCCGCGAACCAGATCCCACCGATCAGGAAGACCCGCCGCCGTCCGTACCGGTCACCCAGCGAGCCGCCGAGCAGGATCAGCCCGGCCAGGGTGAGCAGGTAGGCGTTGAGCGTCCACTGCAGTTCGGCCAGTGAGGCGTGCAGGTCGGCACCGATGTGCGGCAGCGCCACATTGACCACCGTGCTGTCCAGCATCGCCATTCCGGAGCCGAGCGCGGCCGCCAGCACCACCCACCGCCCCTGCGCGCTGCGCAGCCTGATTCCGTTGTCCATGACTGCGATCCTGCCGGGCCCGGGACTCCTGCGCCCGCGCCCGGGCGCGCTCGGGTGGCGTGGCGTCAACTGCCGGGCGAGGGTGGAGGCGGACCGCGTTCCTCCGTAGTCAGGTGATGCCGTCATGATCTTCCCCTCCGCCCCGGGCGCCGGTGACCCCTTCACCGACCTGATCAGTCGCTCCTCCGGGACGGCCCCGGTGCCGTCGTCGCCGGTCGCGCGGCGGGTGCCGACCGGGCGGCTGTGCAGCGGCTCCGCCCGGAGCCTGCTCGAGGCGTCCGCCCGGCGGGCCGCGCCGGGCGGCAGCAACGACCCGGACACCGGTCACCCGCTCCGGGCCGCGACCCGGGTGGGCCCCGAGCGCCTCGGCGGCACGCTGCCGGAGCAGCAGCCGGGCCGCCCGCCGGCCCGGCGCGCCGCCGAGCCGACCGGGGTCGCGCGGGGCGACGCATGATCCGGCGGATCGTGGTCGGCGTGGACGGCTCGCCGGCCGCCGCGGCCGCGCTGCGCTGGGCGGTCCGCCAGGCGGCCGCCACCGGCGCCGACGTGGTCGAGGCGGTCAACGCCTGGGAGCTGTCAGGCAGCGTGCTGCCGCCGCCGGTCGGCGTCCACGACCCGCAGCAGGTGGCCGCCGACGTGCTGCACGAGGCCGTGGTCGGCGAGTTCGGCGAGACGCCGGAGGTCCGGGTGACCGAGTTGGTGCCGCCCGGACCGGCGAGCGCGGCACTGCTGGGCCGGGCCGCCGGGGCCGAGCTGCTGGTGGTCGGCAGCCGGGGCCTGGGCGGGGTCGGCGGGCTGCTGCTCGGCTCGGTCAGCCGCCACGCGGTGGAGCACGCCCCGTGCCCGGTGGTGGTGGTGCGGGCCGGGCACGCCGACGGCACGGCCGGCTGAACGGTCGTCGGGAATGACCGGTCAGGACGGGACGCCGGGTCCGCGAGCGCCGCTGGACCGGCTGCAGGCGATCACCGCCAACCGGATCGGCTGCTTCGAATGGGACCCGGCCGGCGGCCGGTTCACCCTGGACGAGACCGGCCTCGCGGTCTTCGACCTGCGGCCCGAGGAGTACGAGGGCACCACGGCCGGTCTCAACCAGCGGATGCCGGTGGAGGAGGTGATGCGGCTGCACCGGCTGCTGGAGGACATCAGGGCCGGGCGCAGCGAGTCCTACAGCAGCTACGTCCGGATCCGGCTGCGCGACGGCGCCACCCGCTGGACCCACATGCAGGGGCAGGCCGTGCACGATCCGGACCTGCGGGTGCTGGGGGTGGTCCGCGACGCCACCACGGAGCTGGCCCACTCGGCGATGCGGCTGATGGCGGAGGACGACCGGCAGCGCCAGCAGGCCGCTCTGCGCGAGGTGGTCGAGGCGCTCGGTGAGGCGCTCACCGTGGCCGATGTGGTCAGCGTCCTCACCGGTGACCAGAGCCGGCGCCGACTCGGCGCCCAGGGGATCAGCCTGGGGGTGGTGGACCACGGCCGGCTGCGGATGGTCGGCGCGATCGGGCCGCTCCCGGCCGGTGCCCAGGCGCTGCGCCGCGCCCGGCTGACCGACCCCTGGCCGCTCAACGACGTGGTGCGGTCCGGTGAGCCCGCCTTCTACACCTCCCGGGCGGCCTTCCTGCGGCAATACCCGGACATGGCCGAGTTGGTGGGCACGAGCACCGCCACCGCGGCGGCGTTCCTGCCGCTGGTCGCCCAGGGCCGCCCGATCGGCGCGATGGCCTTGATCTACGCGGGCCGGCGCAGCTTCAGCATCGAGGAGCGCACCCTGCTCACCGCGCTCACCGGCGCGATCGCCCAGTCACTGCAGCGCGCCATGCTGGTCGACCAGTCCCGGGAGATCGCCGCCGGCCTGCAGAGCGCGATGCTGCCGCGCCGGCTGCCGGTGCTGCGCGGCGGCGCGTTGGCGGTGCGCTACCGCACCTCCCGGGTCGGCACCTGGATCGGCGGCGACTGGTACGACGCGGTCGTGCTCGCCGAGGACGCGGTGGGCGTGGCGATCGGCGACGTGCAGGGCCACGACACCGAGGCGGCCGCCATCATGGGCCAGCTGCGGATCGCGATGACCGCCTACGCCTCCGAGGGGCACAGCGCGGCGAGCGTGCTGGCCCGCGCCTCGACCTTCCTCGCCGACCTGCCCGCCGACCGGTTCGCCACCTGCCTCTACGCCCAGGTGGCGCTCGCCACGGGGGAGACCTGGCTGGTCAACGCCGGCCACCTGCCGCCGCTGGTGCGCCGGGCCGACGGCAGTGTGCTGCGGCTCGACCTGCCCACCGGGCTGCCGCTCGGCCTGCCCTCCGACTGGGGTGCGGGCGGCTATCCGGCCAGCGTCTTCCGGCTGGGGCACGGCGACACCATGCTGCTCTACACCGACGGACTCGTGGAGCGGCCGGGCGAGGACCTGGAACGCGGACTGGCCCGGCTGGCCGACGTGTTCGCGGCCGGGCCCGCGCAGCTGTCCGCGCTGGCCGACCATGTGCGCGACACCCTGGGTGAGCGGCTGGAGGCGGAGGACGACGCGGCCCTGCTGCTGTTGCACCGGGACTGAGGTACCGCCGCGCTTCGCACGGCGGCTGGGCGTTCGCGGTGCGCCGAGGAGCGGTCCGCACGGGTGGCTGCGGCGGCACGGCGGGGCGGCGCGGTCACGGCCGTGGCCCCGCCGGCGGCCGGGCGCCGGCGGTTGCCGGTCACCGAGCTGCTCGCGGACCCGGCACCGCTCGCCGCCCACTGCCGGACCGGCCTGGCCCACCTGAGGGCGCGTCGGGGTCCGTGACGAATGCGGCGGCACGGCGGCACGGGCCCCGACGCGCCGTCAGGGCCGCGATCGGCCGAGCGGCGGATCCGGTCCAGGGGTGCCGCGCGCCGCCGGGCGTCGTCAGCGCGGCGGGCTAGAGTCCGGAGCCGAACACCGTAGCGGGTCGAGCGCCGAACGGGACCGGCCGCCAGCGAGGGAGCGCCACAGTGCAGCACGACGAGCCGGCCACCAGCGGCCCTTGCTGGGTCGAGCTGGCCACCATCGACGCGGCCGCCGCCACCGTCTTCTACACCGGCCTCTTCGGATGGCGCGCCGCGGTCGACCAGCGTCCCGAGGCCGCCGGCTACACGGTGCTCACCCAGGCCCAGGGGCCGGTGGCCGCGCTGGCGCCGCAGTACCGGGAGGGCCGACCGCCCGCCTGGACGGTCTCGTTCCTGGTCGAGGACGCCGATGCCACGGCGGCCAGGATCACCGAGGCCGGCGGCAGGGTGCTCCTGGGGCCGGTGGACGTCCTGGAGCTGGGCCGCTACACGGCGGCCGCCGATCCGTCCGGCGCGGTCTTCGCGCTCTGGCAGGCCCGCGACTTCGGTGGCGCGGCCGTGCTCGGCAAGCCCAACTCGCTCGGCTGGGTGGAGTTGCACACCCGCGATGTCGCCGCCTGTGCGGCGTTCTACACCGCGGTGTTCGGCTGGGGCAGCAGCGCCGGCCAGCACTACACCCAATGGCGCCTGGCGGGGCGGGACTTCGCCGGCATGGTCCGGATGGACGACAGCTACCCGGCCGAGGTGCCCGCGCACTGGCTGCCGTACTTCGCGGTGGCCGACGTCGACGCCATCGTCAACAAGGCCGCCGGGCACGGCGCCGAGCGGGTGATGGGCCCGATGGACGTGCCGGACGGCCCGCGGATCGCGGTGCTGCGCGACCGGCAGGGGGCGGCCTTCGGGGTGTACCTGGCCAGCAGCTTGGGGTGACCGCCGGCCCGGCCCGTCGCTGACCGCCCGCCGGCCCGGCCCGTTCGCTGACCGCCCGCCGGACCGGTGCGGCGGCGTGGTGGCGCCCGGCGCTGCCGTGCCGACGGACCGCCCGCGGTGCCCGACTAGTCAGGGGACCCCTGGAACTCGCGAACCGAGGCCACCGTGTCCGCCTCGGCGGCCGGCTTGTCCTCGCGGTACCGCAGCACCCGGGCGAACCGCAGCGTGATGCCGGCCGGGTAGCGGGTGGAGCGCTGCACCCCGTCGAAAGCGATCTCCACCACCAGCTCCGGCCGCACCCGGACACCCCAGGCCGGCCGTTCCACCGCCAACTCCTGCAACCGCTCGGTCTGCCAGTCGAGCAGCGCGTCGGTCAGGCCCTTGAAGGTCTTGCCCAGCATCGCGAACGAGCCGTCCGGCTGCCGGGCCCCCAGGTGCAGGTTGGACAACCGCCCCGCGCGCCGACCGTGCCCCCACTCGGCGCCCAGCACCACCAGGTCAAGGGTGTGCACCGGCTTGACCTTGAGCCAGGCGGTGCCCCGCCGTCCCGCCGTGTACGGCGCGTCCAGCGCCTTGACCACCACCCCCTCCTGGCCGCGGGCCAGCGCCGCCGCGGTGAAGGCCTCGGCTGCCGTGCGCTGCTCCGGTGCGGTGGGATCGGTCACCGTGAGCCGCCGCACCAGGAGCCGTCCGGGCAGCAGGCGGGCCAGCTCGGCGTGCCGCTCGGCGGTGGGCAGTCCCAGCAGGTCGCGGTCGTCCAGGGCGAGCAGGTCGAAGAAGACCGGAGTCAGCGGGAGTGCCTCGCTTGCTCCGGGCACATCCAACCGCGAGCCGACCCGACCGGCCGTCTGCTGGAACGGCCGCACCCGTCCGGCCGCGTCCAGGGCGATCACCTCGCCGTCCAACACGACCCGCGCCACGGTCAACTCGCCGACTGCCGAGACCACTTCGGGTAGGCGATCGGTGATGTCGTCGAGTGTCCGGGTGAAGATCCGCACACTCGGTCCGTCGCGGTGCACCTGGATCCGGATGCCGTCCAGCTTCTCGTCCACCACGCACGGGCCGAGCCGGTCCAGCGCCTGGGCCACCGTGCGGGCGGTGTGGGCGAGCATCGGCAGCACCGGTCGTCCCACCGTCAGGTGGAACCGGGCCAGCGCCGGCGGCCCGTCCGCCAGCAGCCGCTCGGCCACCTCGCCCAGGCTGCCGGCCAGCATCACCGCCCGGCGGACCTCGGCCGCCGATGCGCCGGTGGCCGCCGCGAGCGCGTCCACCGCTGCCGCGTCCAGCGCGCCCTGGCGCAGCTCGCCGCCGATCAGCCGGATCAGGAACTCCTGCTCCTCGGCGGTGGCCGCGGCCAGCAGCCGGCCGACCAGCTCACGCCGCCTGGCCTGGGCGCCGGCGCCGCGCACCGCGCCCAGCTCGGTGAGCGCGGCGTCCACCTGCCCGACGGTCAGCGAGGGCGCCTCGGCCGGCGGCACCGGTGCGGCGAAGGCGCTCCAGCCGACGCCGATCCGCCGCTGGGGCAGCCGACCGGCCAGGTAGGTGATCACCACGGGGGCCTCGGCCGGCGCGGTCGCCCGGAACAGCTCGGCCAGCAGGGCGGTCTTGCGCGAGCGCGCCGAGGTGGCGGCGACTTCGCGCGAGGTACGGGCGAGTTCGGCCAGCAGCATGACCTCATGCTCACCCCGCCACCGCGCCGGCGCGACCCGTCCGCACTGATAATCTATGCGGTTGTTGGAATGGCTATTCATCAGAGTGGAGCTTCCATGGACCAGCCGCTGCCGCAGGGCTTCCTCTCCCACACGGCCAACATGGGCCTCAAGGACGTGGCCGACGACTTCGCCGTGGTGGTCTCCGCGGTGCCCGCCGTCTCCGCGGCCGTCTTCACCACCTCGCGGTTCGCCGGGCCCAGTGTGCTGCTCAGCCGGGCCGACGCCGCCCGCCAGGACGGCCAGGGCATGGTGGTGATCTCGCGCAACGCCAATGTGGCCACCGGTCGGCAGGGCGCCGCGCACGCCGCCGAGGTGCGCCGGCTGGTCGCCGAACGGGTCGGGGTGGCGCCGGAGCGGCTGGTGATCGGCTCCACCGGGGTGATCGGGCGTCCCTATCCGATGGAGTCGATCCGGGCCGGGATCGCCGCGCTGCCGCAGCCGCTGCCGCCCGCCGACTTCCAGGCCGCGGCCGCCGCCATCATGACCACCGACACCCGGCCCAAGTCGATCCGACTGGCCTGCGGGGACGCGGTGTTGGTCGGCATCGCCAAGGGCGTCGGGATGATCGAACCCAACATGGCCACGCTGCTGGCGTTCTTCTTCACCGACGCCGAGATCGCCCCCGCCGATCTGGACGCGGTCTTCCGCCGCGTCATGGACACCACGTTCAACGCACTCAGCATCGACACCGACACCTCCACCAGCGACACCGCCGCCGTCTTCGCCAACGGGCTGGCCGGGCCGGTGGACCTCGCCGAGTTCGAGCGGGTGCTCCACCGGGCCGCCCTGGCGCTGGTCCGCGACATCGCCTCGGACGGCGAGGGCGCCGGCAAGCTGATCGAGGTCAGGGTCACCGGCGCCCGGGACACCGCGCAGGCCAAGCGGGTCGGCAAGTCGGTGGTCAACTCCCCGCTGGTGAAGACCTCGGTGCACGGCGCCGACCCCAACTGGGGCCGGATCGCGATGGCGATCGGCAAGCTCGATGACGACCCCGACCTCGACCCGGCCCGGACCACGATCCGCTACGGCGACCTGGAGATGTTCCCCACCGAGCCCGACGACGGGCAACTGGCCGCCGCCCGCGCCCACCTGGGCAACGCCGAGGTGGTGATCGGCATCGACCTGGGCCTCGCGGACGCCGACTTCACCGTCTACGGCTGCGACCTCACCGCAGGCTATGTCGAGCTGAACTCCGGCTACACGACGTGATGTCGGTGCCCGGTGCCAGACTGAAGGCATGTGCCGAAGCATCAAGACCCTGCGCCCGCCCGTGATGCCCGAGGTCACCGAGGAGGACATCCACGCCGCCGCACTGCAGTACGTCCGCAAGGTGTCCGGGTTCCGCGCGCCGGCCGCGCACAACCGGCAGGTCTTCGAGCAGGCGGTGGCCGCCGTCGCGGAGGCCACCTCCGAGCTGCTGGCCGGTCTGGAGGTGCGCGGCGCCCGCAGCTGACCGGGAGCGTGGAACGTACGCGGCGCGACCCGACGCCCCTGGCGCCGGCCGGTGCCGGGGGCGTCGGGTCGACCGGTGACGTCCGTGTCAGCCGGTGAGCAGGGTTTCAGCCGGTGACGTCCGTGTCAGCCGGTGACCCAGGTTTCAGCCGGTGACCTCCGGGTCCAGGGATGCCGGTGGCGCGGGGTGCCGTCCGAGCAGGCCGAGCAGCCAGGCCTGCGGATCGCCGGCCGTGGGCGGCCGCGCGCCCGCCTCGCGCAGCGCGAACTCCACCAGCTCCGGTGCCAGATGCGGATCCTGGCAGGTGGCATGCGCCAAGTCCCAGGTGTGCACCGTCAGTTCCGTGATCAGCTGGGCGCAGTACGCCAGCGCCGTGCGCTCACCGCTCGCCGTCCGCACGGTGCGGGCCAGCGCTCCGGGGGCGGCCAGGGCGGCGCGGGCGGCCTCGGTGGCCCGGGCCCAGTCGGCGGCCGCCGTGGCGGCGGGCTCCGGCGCGACGGACGGCTCGGCCGGGGTGTCCGGGCCGGCGCCGGCGAGCAGTGCGGGCACCCGGGCCTGTTCGGTGGTCAGCGTGCCGACCAGGCGGCCCACCGACCAGCCGTGGTACGGCGTGGGCGTCGTCCACTGGTTGCGGGCCACCTGCGCCACCCGGCGGCCGAACGAGGCCGTTGCCTCGTCGTAGAGCCGCAGCATCCCGGCGGGGGAGTGCGCGGCGTGCTCATCGGTCATCGACAGGTCCTCAGGCTCTCGGGTCCTCACGTCCGGGTCAGCTCGGGGTCGCCTCGATCCGGGCCGCGGCCTCCCGGGCCCGGGCGCCGGAGCGGGTCCGGGCCGCGGTCACCATTCGGACCGGGAAGCGCTTCAGGTACTCGGCCTCCAGCTCGGCGGTGCGCTCGGTGTGCCGGCGCAGCGCGTCATCGGAGCCGTACAGGAAGGTCTCGTGCCGAGTCCGGTGCAGCTGCTCCAGCTCGTGCAGCAGGCGCTCGGTGGGCAGGGCGCTCGGGGCGACACCCTCGACTGCGCCGTTCGGGGCGACGCCCTCGACTGCGCCGTTCGGGGTGGCGCCCTCGACGGCGCCGTTCGGGGTGGCGGTCATGGCGGGTGCCTCCGCTGCTGTCGGACTGGGTGCTGTGGGCCATGGGCCTTGGTGGCCGTCTGACCAGGTCGGTCGTCTGACGAAGTCGCCCCCCGCTATCCCGGTGCCCCCTGGGGGGCGCCGGAAACCGGTCCCGGCGGGTGGCGTGGCGCGGTCTCCCGCACCGCCAGCAGGCGCAGGCCGATCTCCTGGAGGTCCTTGCGGCCCAGCGCCGAGCGCAGCTGCGGGAACCACTCCCGCTCCTCCCGCTCCATCTGCTGCACCGCGGCGCTGAGCAGCGCCGTCATGCCGTGTTCGAAGCCGGGGTCGGCCCCGCCGCGCTCGGCGACCTCCTCGCAGAGCCGGTCGATCGCCTTGTGGTCCTGGAAGCCCTGTAGGGCGGGGTGGGCCGGGTCGTTCAGCAGGGCGGCGACCATCGGCTGGAGCACCTCGTCCACCAGGTAGGAGTGGATGGTGAGGTCGTGCACGATGTGCTGGGCCAGATCGGTGCGGACCGCCCGGTCGCCAGGGTCCGCCGTACGGTAGGCCTTGAACAGCCGCAGCAGCTCCTTGTGCTCCTGCTTCAGCAGCACGATCGCGTCGGTGGACATCCGCACTCACCTCTCGGCCCCGCGTAGCCCCTGACTCGATGGTGCCAAACCGGTAGGTCCGGCGGGTCGCTCGTGACGGCCGATCGAGTGGTTCGCGGGACGCATCGCCGGCCCTACCCGGCGCCGCTACGGCAGCGGGATCCGGCCGCGCAGCACCTCACGCCAGAGCCGGCGCAGCCGGGTCGCGGGCCCCTGGTCGAGGTCGCGGCCGGCCGCCAGCGCCGCGGCCTCGGCGACGCGCTCCCGGCTGCGCCGCCACTGGTCGAACCGCCGGGCCAGCACCGGCTCCTCGGCGGTCAGCCGGGCCTCGATCCGCCGGCTCTCGCGTGCTTCCTGGCGTGAGAGGATCATCGTCCTCACCTGCTGTCCTTTCGGGGTGACCCCCGGTGTCAGCGTCAGTTGCGCAGCAGCTCGGCCAGGTCGTAGCCGACCGGTTCCTCCAGCTGGGTGTAGTCGCAGCTGCGCGGGTCGCGGTCCGGCCGCCACCGCCGGAAGTGCGTGGTGTGGCGGAACCTGGTCCCTTCCATGTGATCGTACGCGACCTCGCAGACCCGCTCAGGGCGGAGCGCCGTCCACTGCGCGTCCTTGCCGCCGCTCCACCGGCTCGGCGCGCCGGGCAGCCGGCCGGTCTGGTGGGCGCTCTCCTCGGTCCAGGACGCCCACGGATGGCCGCTCGGGTCGGCCAGGCGCAGCGGGGCCAGCTCCTCCGTGAGCTCCCGGCGCCGGGCCGCCGTGAACGAGGCGCAGACGCCGACGTGCTGCAGCACCCCGGCCCCGTCGTAGAGGCCGAGCAGCAGCGAGCCGACGCCCTGGCCGTCCTTGTGCTCGCGGTAGCCGGCCACCACGCAGTCGGCGGTCCGGCCGTGCTTGACCTTGAACATCGAACGCACCCCGGGCCGGTAGGGCTCATCCAGCGGCTTGGCGACGATGCCGTCCAGCCCGGCCCCCTCGAACCGGGTGAACCAGACCTCGGCCAGTTCCCGGTCGGTGGTGGCCGGAGCCAGGTGCACCCGGGGGCCGGCCTGCGCCAGGGCGGCGGTCAGCTCGGCGCGGCGGGCGGCCAGCGGCCGGTCGAGCAGCGCGGTGTCGTCCAGCGCCAGCAGGTCGAAGGCGACGAAGCCGGCAGGCCGCTCGACGGCCAGCTTGCGCACCCGGGAGGCGGCCGGATGGATCCGCTCCTGCAGCTCCTCGAAGTGCAGCCGCCCGTCGTGGGCCAGCACGATCTCGCCGTCCAGCACGCAGCGCGGCGGCAGCTCGGCCCGGAAGGCGTCCAGCAGCTCCGGGAAGTACCGGGCCAGCGACTTGCCGGTGCGGCTGGCCACCTCCACCTCGTCGCCGTCCCGGAACACGATCGCCCGGAAGCCGTCCCACTTGGCCTCGTAGTGCATGCCCGCGGGGATGGCGGCGACCGCCTTGGCCAGCATCGGCTCGACGGGCGGCAGCACGGGAAGGTCCATACCCGTGATGGTGCGTCATGCCCGCGCGGGGCGCAGCGCGGCGGCCTAGCGTGGGGACATGACGGAATCGGTGGAACTGGAAGCCGGGGGGCGACTGGTCAAGCTGTCCAATCCGGGCAAGGTCTACTACCCCGGCCCCGGCTACACCAAGCTGGACGTCGCGCGCTACTACCAGGCGGTGGCCCCGGCGGTGCTGCGCGGGCTGCGCGACCGGCCGACCACGCTGCAGCGGTTCCCGGACGGTGTCGAGGGTGAGTTCTTCTACCAGAAGCGGGCGCCGAAGAACACGCCCGGCTGGCTGCCCACCGCGCACATCGCCTTCCCCAGCGGCCGCTCCGCCGACGAGATCTGCCCCACCGAACCCGCGGCCGTGCTGTGGGCCGCCAACCTCGGCTGCCTCACCTTCCACCCCTGGCCGGTCCGCAGGGGCGACACCGACCGCCCCGACGAGCTGCGCCTGGACCTCGACCCGCAGCCCGGCACCGACTTCGCCGACGCGGCGCGCGCCGCCCACCAGCTGCGCGAGGTGCTCGACGAGCACGGGCTGCGCGGCTGGCCCAAGACCTCCGGTGGGCGCGGCCTGCACGTCTACGTGCCGATCCGCCCCGAGTGGACCTTCGGCCAGGTGCGGCGCTGCGCCATCGCACTGGGCCGGGCGCTGGAGCGGCGGATGCCCGAACGGGTGACCACCGCCTGGTGGAAGGAGGAGCGCGGCGAGAAGGTCTTCGTCGACTACAACCAGATGGCCCGGGACCGCACCATCGCCTCCGCCTACTCGCTGCGGGACCGCCCGGAGGCGACCGTCTCCACGCCGCTGCACTGGGCGGAGGTGGACGACGTGGAACCGCGCGACTTCACGCTGCGCACCGTCCCCGCCCGGCTGGCCGAGGTGGGCGACCCGCACGCCGAGCTGGACGAGCACGCCTTCGGCCTGGAGGCGGTGCTCGAGCTGGCGGACCGCCAGGAACGCGAGGAGGGGCTCGGCGAGCTGCCCTACCCGCCGGACCACCCCAAGGCGCCGGGGGAGCCGACCCGGGTGCAGCCGAGCCGGGCGAAGAAGGCCTGAGCCGTCAGCGGGTGGGACTCGGTGCGTCCTCGGCGGCGGGGGCGGGACGGTCCGTCCCCGGCCGGGTGCGGGCCCGGCGGAGGCCGACCGCGGCGGCGGCGCCGGTCACCGCCAGCGCCGTCCACGGCACCACGTCGCCCACCCGGTCGTACCAGGTGCGGTACCCCGGGGCGGGCAGTGCCAGGTGCACGGTGAGCGCGCCGCGGCCGCCGGTGTCCATCCGGGCCAGCTGCCGGCCCCGGGCGTCGAACGCCACCGAGTCGCCGGTCAGCGCCGCCTGCACGGCCGGGCGGCCGGTCTCGGCGGCCCGCACGGCGGCCAGCGAGGCGTGCTGCGCGGGGGCCCAGGTGTTCTGGAAGGTGCTGGTGGAGGACTGGTAGACCAGCAGCTGGGCACCCTGCAGCGTGGCGGTGCGGGACATGTCGGGGAAGGCCGACTCGAAGCAGATCAGCACCCCGGCGGGCAGCGGGGCGCCGCTCCGGTCCACCGGCCGGAACAGGTGGAACGAGTGGCCTGGAGTGCGGTTTTGGTCGGCCGCCTTGCTGATCTTGGTGAGCCAGCCCAGCTCGCCCCGGAACGGGATGTACTCGCCGAACGGGACCAACCGCATCTTGGCGTACCGGTCCTGGACGCCGTTCGGGTCGATCAGCACGGCGTCCTTGGAGATGTGGCCGTCGGCCTTCCGGGCGTCCTCGTTGACCAGCAGGTCGCTGCCGGTGACGGCCGACAGCGCCCGCAGCCGGGCCAGCGTGGCGGAGTCCCGGGTCAGGTCGCTGGTGGTGCTGGACTCGCCCCAGACCACCAGGTCGGGGCGGTCCGTCAGACCGCCGGTGATGGTGGCGGAGGCGTTCAGCCGGACGATGCCGTCCGGGGTCGGCCCCGGTTGGACCAGCATCACGGTGGCGCTGCGGGCGGTGGCCGGGGCCGGGCTGAGCGCGAACGCCACCGGGCCGGCGGCCAGCACCGCCGCGCCCGCCGCCACGGCGCCGGCCCGCAGCAGCGTGCGGTCGGCGAGCAGGGCGATCAGCACCGCCGTGTTGACGGCCACCACCGCCGCGCTGACCAGCCAGATCCCACCGAGCGAGGCCAGCGCCAGCTGGGTGGGACGGCGCCACTGGGTCGCGCCCAGCAGCGCCCAGGGACCGCCCAGCGCCTGCCAGGAGCGGGCGAACTCGGTGACCACCCAGACCGAGGGCACCACCACGAGCGCCGCGAGCGACCGCCGCACCGTCAGCGGTGGCCGCAGCAGGCACCAGACCGCCAGGCCCACCGCCCCCTGGAGCGCGCCGAAGACCACCGCGACCAGCAGCAGGGCCGGACCGATGCTCGGGACCAGCCAGTACATGGCCGCCAGCACGAACCCGGTGCCGAACCACCAGCCGCGCACCACCGCCTCCCGGGCCCGCGGCGCCCGCTGCATCAGCAGCAGCCCGGGCACCAGCGCGATCCAGGCGAGCCATCCCTGGTCCGGGGCGGGGAACGCCAGCACCGGCAGCATGCCCGTGACCAGCGAGCCGTACCGGACGGGATGGGCGAGCGCGGCACGGAGCGACATGCGCCAATTGTCCGCTTCCAAGCCGCAGGGCACCATGACGCGCACCGAATCGGTGCCCTCGTGTCGGACGGCGTGCGAGTGGCCGGAGTGGTCGGAGTGCCTCGCCTGGCGTGGTGCCGGGGCCCGTCGTACCTTTCCGGGAGGAACTGCGCAGAACGGACCGAGGACGCGCCATGGCCGAGCCGAGTGACGTCATGCTCTTCATCACCTTCAGTGACCAGGGCGAGGCCGCCGCCGCGTTCGACGAAGCCAAGGAACTGCCCGGGGCGCGGCAGGCCGCGGTGCTCACCCGTTCGACGGAGGGGATGCTCGACACGCCCGGGAGCTGGGTGAAGGGCGCGGGCGGCCCGACCGTGGCCACCGGTCTGGTCGGCGGGCTGCTGGGCCTGTTCGGCGGCCCGATCGGGGTGCTGCTCGGCTGGACGGCCGGCACCTTCATCGGCGGCGCGGCCGAGCTGAAGCACTTCCACGAGAGCGCCGAGGGCCTGCTGGTCTACAGCAAGGACCTGGCCGAGGGCAGTGCGCTGCTGATCGTCGAAGTCCGCGAGCACGACCCGGCCGTCGCCGACCTGCTCGCCGCCCGCCACGGCGGCCGGTTGCTGCGCCGGCCGGCCGAGGAGGTCGAGGCCGAGGTGCGGGCCGCGGAGCGCGCGGCCGAGCGGGCCTCGGACCGCGGGGGTGCGTCGGGATTCTGACACCGCGACAACTCACCCGGTGTTACGGGTCGACCGGGCGGCTCGTGCCCGGAGGGCGGTTCAGCGGGCCAGGTACCCGCCGTCGACCGGCAGCACCGCGCCGGTGATGAACGACGCCGCGTCCGAGGCCAGGAACGCGATCGCCCGCGCCACCTCCGCCGGCTCACCGAGCCGCCCGAGCGGGTGGGCGCGGGCCATCTCGTCCAGGTACTCCGGCCCGCCCGGCTCGTCCTCCAGCGCCCGCACCCGCTCGGTGACGATGGTGCCGGGCGCCACCGCGTTCACCCGGATGCCGAGGTGCGCCCACTCCACCGCAAGGTGCGCGGTCAGCCCGGAGGCGACGAACTTGGCCGGACCGTAAGCGGCTTGGCGCGGCTGCCCGGCCAGTCCCGAGATCGACGAGACGCAGACGATCGCGCCTGCGCCGCCCGCCCGCATCGCCTCGATCGCGTACTTGCAGGTGAGGAACATGCCCTTGCCGTCGACCGCCATCACCCGGTCCCAGTCCTCCGGGCTGGTCTCCAGCACGTCGGAGAGCGGGATCAGCCCGGCGTTGGCCACCGCGACGTCCAGCCGGCCGTTCCGGTCGACGGCCGTCGCCACCATCCGCCGGACGTCCTGAGGATCCGTCACGTCGGCCACCACGCAGAGCACGTCGTGGTGCTCGTCGGCGAGCCGGGCCAGCCCGACCGCGTCGATGTCGGCCGCGACCACCCGGGCGCCGAGCCGCGCCATCAGGACGGCCGTCGCGCGCCCGATCCCGCTCGCCGCACCGGTCACCAGACAGGACTTGCCCGTCAGGTCCACCAGAGCCTCCGCCATACCGCCGACTCCTTCCCATGACATCGCACCTGCCACATCGTCCCGCCGACCGGACACGGTCGGTCACAGGCGCGCCAGAGCGCTGCGGGCGGCGTGGTGGCCGCACATGCCGTGGGCACCCGGGCCGGGCGGCGTGGCGGCGGAGCAGAGGTAGTGGCCGGGCAGGCCGGTGGCATAGGGGTCGACGCCCGGGCGGGGCCCGAAGAGCAGCTGCCGCGGGTCCTTGGCTCCCGTGAGGATGTCGCCGCCCACGTAGTTCGGGTTGTCGGCGGGGAAGGCCGAGGTGGGACGCACCGCGGTGCCGACCACGCGCTCCCGGAAACCGGGTGCGAACCGCTCGATCTGCGCGATGATCGCCGCCGTGGCATCACCCGGGTAGCCGTGCGGGACATGGGCGTACGTCCAGACCGGGTGCACGTCGCCGACCGAGCGCCCAGGGTCGGCCAGGTACTGCTGGCCGACCAGCACGAACGGCCGCGCGGGCATCCGCCCGGCGGCGATCTCCCGTTCGGCGGCGGCGACTTCGGCGAAATCGCCACCCAGGTGCACGGTGCCCGCCCGGCGGGCGGCCGGCACCGTCCAGGGGACGCCGCCCTCGACCGCGAAGTCGACCTTGAAGGCGCCCGGCCCGTGCCGGAACCGCCGGTAGGCGCGGGCCACCCGGCGGGGCAGCCGGTCGCCCAGGACCTCGGCCACCGCGCCGGGCGCCAGGTCGTACACGGTGACGGCCGCGGGCGGCAGCTCGGCGGCGGAGCGCACCCGGACGCCGGTCTCCACGGTGCCGCCGAGCTCGCTGAGGACGGCCGCGAGCGCGCGGCTGATGGCCTGCGAGCCGCCCGCCGCGACGGCCCAGCCGTGCCGGTGGCCGGCGGTCAGGATGCCCAGGCCGATGGCGGCGCTCAGCGGGTGGTGCAGCGGCTGGAAGGCGTGGGCGGCAATGCCGCCGAACAGCGCCCGGGCCTCGGCGGTGCGCAGCAGCCGGGCCGGCGCGGTGGCCGGGAGCGCCGCCGCCAGCCCGAACCGGGCCAGCCGCAGCGGGTGCCGGGGGAGCCGCAGCAGCGGGCCCATGACGTCGTCGGCCAGCTCGTCCCAGCCCGCGGCCGGGCCGGCGAACAGCCTCCGCCAGCGCGGCCCGTCCACGCCCAGCCCGGCCGCGGTGGCGCTGACCGAGCGGTACAGCACGCCGGCCGTGCCGCCGTCCAGCGGGTGGACGCAGTCGATCTCCGGGAGCCGCCACTCCAGGCCGTGGCGGTCAAGGCCGAGGCTGCGCAGGAACGGTGAGCCGACGGCCAGCGGATGGACGGCCGAGCAGTGGTCGTGCAGCAGGCCGGGCAGGATCGCCTCGCCGCTGCGGGTGCCGCCGCCGATCTCCGCGGCGGCCTCCAGCACGGTGACCCGCAGCCCCCGCTGCGCCAGGGTGACCGCGGCGGCCAGCCCGTTCGGGCCGGCGCCCACCACGATCGCGTCAGTCATGGGACCGCGCCCTCCTCCAGGACACCGACGACACTCCCACGATAGGCGGCCCACCGGCGCGATAGGCGGCCCACCGGCTCGGGGAGTCGCACCCGGCCTCACCGGGGTCGGCGTCGCGGGGGTGACGGTGCGGCCGGTCGAGGGCACCTCCGGAGCCGGCGGCTCGACGAGCGGTGCCTCGCTGGCTCGAAGGGCCGGAGACGGGCCGGAGGCGGGCCGGAGGCGGTTCCGGGCCGGCTGCTCACCGGCTCGCCCGACGTCGGTTCGGCCCGCGCGGGCGGTCGGTTCGGTCCGCGCGGGCGGCGGTCGGTTCGGTCCGCGCAAGCGTCCGGCTCGGCCCGTGTGGTCGGCGGTCGGTTCGGCCCGTGCTGGTGGCGTCCGGCTCGCCCGCCACCCGGCCGTCGCTGCCGGCGAGCTGATCCGGCCGGCGGCCTCGCCCCCGGGGCCCGGCCGTCGCCGCCGCCGGGCGAGCCAGGGCGGCCGTTCGGGGGCGCACGACCTGTCGCAGCGGCCGTGCGGGGGCACGCGGTCGGCCTACGGCACGGCGAAGCCCTGCGGTGGGCCATTCGGCGGGTGTCGGCGGCGCTGACCCGGCCGCCGGCCGAGCATGGCTGACGGTGCGTCAACTACGCTGTGCGGCGCGGGGCGAATCGGATGAGGTGACCATGCTGCTGCGGACCAGGGTGGCGATCGTCGGCGCCGGGCCGGCCGGCCTGGTGCTGGCGAACGTGCTGCGACAGGCCGGGATCGACTGCCTGGTCGTCGAGCGGCGCAGCCGCGCCCATGTGGAGAACCGGGCCCGGGCCGGCCTGATCGAGCACCGCACGGTCGAGTTCCTGCGCGCCCACGGGCTGGCCGGCCGCCTGCTGGCCGAGGGAGCGGAGCACGGCAGTTGCGAGTTCCGGCACGGCGACGGGCGGTTCTCCGTGCCGTACCGGGAGTTGGCCGGCGGCCGGGCCCACCACGTCTACCCGCAGCAGTCGCTGGTCCGCGACCTGATCGCGGCCTACCTCGCGGACGGCGGCACCCTGCTCTTCTCCCATCCGGCCATGGCGGTAGCCGACTTGGACGCCCCCGACGGTGAGCGGGCCGTGCTGCGCTGCGAGTCGCCGGACTCCGACCCGGTGCTGATCGAATGCGACTTCATCGCCGGTTGCGACGGCTTCTACGGCGCCGCTCGTCCAGCCGTGCCCGCGGGCCGGCTGCGTGCCGACGTCAAGCAGCACGAGTTCGGCTGGCTGGCGGTGCTGGCCGAGACCCCGCCGGCCACCAACGAGATCATCTACGCCCTGCACCGGGACGGCTTCGCGGGGCACATGCTGCGCACCTCGTCGGTGTCCCGCTTCTATCTGCAGTGCCCGGTCGGGGACCACCCGGAGAACTGGTCCGATGACCGGATCTGGTCGGCCCTGCACCGCCGACTGGGCTTGTCCGACAGCGAGTTGCGGCCAGGCCCGATCATCGAGAAGACCGTGCTCGACATGCGCGGTTTCGTGGCCGAGCCGATGCGGTGCGGTCGGCTCTTCCTGGTCGGTGACGCCGCGCACATCATCACCCCTGCCGGCGGCAAGGGGATGAACCTGGCGATCGCCGATGCCGCCGAGCTGGCCGACCGGCTGCTGGTCCACTACCGCAGTGGCAACTCCGCTGTGCTGGACGGGTATTCCGCGGCGCGGCTGCCGGACATCTGGCACGCCCAGGAGTTCTCGCACTGGCTGCTGCACCTGCTGCACAGCCCGGTGGCGGGCCGGGAGGACTCCGCCTTCCTGCACCGGCTGCAGCTCTCCCGGCTGGACCGGCTGCGGGATTCGGCGGCGTTCGCGGCGAGCTTCGCGGACAGCTACGCGGGGCCGCCGGCGCGTTCACCGGTGCGCTGACCGGCCGTTGGGGGCAGGTGCGTCACACCGTCCAACCGGTGTCGGCGGCCCAGCGCTCGGCCACCGTGACCACGAGGTCCACCACCGGGTCCTTGACGTCGGAGTAGACGCCCACATCGGTGACCGTTTCGGCGAGCACGCTCTTGAAGCGCGCGTAGGACGGCACCGCCTCCGGGTGGGCCCGGAACCAGTCGCGGAACAGCAGCGCCAGCCGCTCGTTGGGGGAACCGGCCAGCCGGACGTGCAGGTTGGCGTCCGGGCCGGCCTGGCCGCGCCGCAACCACATCCGCTTCGCCCAGCGCGCCGGGTCGTCGTCGAGCCCGGCGGGCACGTGGTCCCGCTGGTACGGGGTGCCCTGGAAGCCCTGACCGGCGAGCGGCCCGCCGAAGAGCCGCTCGGCCTGCGCCAGGTCCGCGACGCTCACCTGGAGGTCGAAGATCGGCTTGGCCGCCATTCCGGGGACCGCGGTGCTGCCGATGTGCTCCACGCGCAGCGCCCGCGGCGCGAGCAGGACGCGCAGTTCGTCGGCAAGGGCGAGACCGGTGGACTTCCAGGTCGGGTCGTGATCGACCACGACCGGGGCGGAGTCGGAGGCGGAGACGGCGTTGACGGGCATTCGGCTGAGTCTAGTGGCCGTCCGCCGAACGGGTGCTTCCGCATCAACCAGCCGCCCGGCAGCAGCCGATCCGGTCGGACGCCGCAGCCCCGCGTCTGGCAGCGCACCGCACGGCTGCCGGCGCGCGATGTTCTACGTTGACTGACGCCCTATGTTGACTGATGTGTCGCCCTGGAGTCGGGGCTCGGCGGTTACCCCGCGGGGCGCTGACCGGCTGGCGCCGCCCCGCGGTTACCCCGCGGTTACCCCGCGAGGGCCCTGCTCGGGACCGCTCGCCGCATGGCCACGCGCGGCCACCGGTCCAGGCCGTGCGCCGCCTCCTTCGCCCGGACCTCCCGCAGGCCCGGTCCCCACTGGGCCTCGGGCAGTGACCGGAAGCCGCAGCGCGCGTAGTAGGGCGCGTTCCACGGCACGTCGGCGAAGGTGGTCAGGGTCAGCGCTGGAACGCCCGCCGCGCGCGCCCGCTCGGTGAGGTGGTCCAACAGCGCCCGCCCGATGCCGCGGCGGGCGCTGCCGGGGTGCACCGACACCTGCTCGACGTGCAGGGCGTCGTCGATCCGGTCGGCGATCAGATAGGCCACCGGGGCGTCGCCCCCGTCGACCGCCGCCCAGGCCAGCCCGGACCGCTGGTGACGGGCCAGCACGTCGAGCGGCGGCGGCTCGTCCTCCGCGATCTCGGGCATCCCGATCTCGCGGAAGCACTCCCCGGCCGCCCGCTCGATGTCCTGGAGCAGCGGCAGCTCGTCGAGGCGGACGCGGCGGATCAGCATGCCCCGATGATCTCAGGTCGTGCTCTGCTGCCGGCCGGGCAGCCCCAGGGCGAGCAGCCCGGCGATCGCGGTGAGCACGGCGGCGGCCAGGAACGCCCGGTCGTAGCCGGCGGTCAGCGCGGCCGCACCGGCGCCGCCGTGGGCGGCCGCGGTGTGCGAGGCGATGGTGGCCAGCAGGGCGAGGCCGAGGGCACCGCCGACCTGGCGCGAGGTGTTGGTCAGGCCGGAGGCCAGCCCGGCCTCCTCCCGGCGGGCTCCCGCGGTGGCCGCGGCGGTGAGCGGCATCGTCGCCAGACCCATGCCGAGCGTGCAGAGCACGAAAGGCACCACCACGCCGGTGCCGTAGTCACCGTTCGGGCGGAGCAGTGACAGCCACAGGAAGCCGGCCGTGCTCAGGGTCATGCCGGCGATCAGCAGCGGACGCGGGCCGGTGCGGTGGATCAGCCGGGTGGCGACCTGGGCGCAGACGATGATCGAGAAGCACCCGGGCAGGAAGGCCAGCCCCGCGGTCACCGGGCTGAAGCGCAGCACCAGTTGGAAGTAGAGCGACAGCAGGAACCACATCGCGAACATCGCCGCGCCCAGCGACAGCACCGAGGCGTTGGCGACCGCGAGGGTGCGGCGGCGCAGCACGGCGAGCGGCACCAGCGGGTGGGCACTGCGGTGCTCGATGGCCGCGAACGCCGCCAGCAGCAGCACCGCCACGGCGGCCGGCAGCCAGACGGCGGGGGCGGCCCAGCCGTGCGACTCGGTGGCGATGATCGCGTAGGTGAGCGCCGTCAGCCCGCCGGTGACGGTGAGCGCGCCCGGCAGGTCCAGCCGGCGCAGCCCGCCGCCCGGTGCCTCCCCGCCGGCCACCCGGGCCAGTGCGGCGATCAGCAGCAGCACCCCGAGCGGTACGTTGACGAAGAACACCCAGCGCCAGCCCGCGTACTGGGTCAGCACGCCGCCGAGCACCGCGCCCGCCGCGCCGCCCGCCGCCATCACCGCGCTCCAGGCGCCCATCGCCCGGGTGCGCTCCCGTGGCTCGGTGAAGGTCGTCATGATCAGGGTGAGGGTGGCCGGCGCCAGCACGGCGCCGCCGACCCCCTGGACGGCCCGGGCCGCGATCAGCAGTGGACCGGTGCCGGCCAGCCCGCCCGCCATCGAGGCGCCGGTGAACAGCGCCAGGCCGGAGAGGAACGCCCGCCGCGCGCCCACCAGGTCGGCCAGCCGGCCGCCGAGCAGCAGCAGTCCGGCGAACCCGAGGGTGTAGGCGTTGACGATCCACTGCTGGCCGGTGGCGCCCAGCCGCAGTGAGTCGCGCATCTCGGGCAGTGCGACGTTCACGATCGACACGTCGAGCACCACCATGAACTGCGCCGCACAGGCGATCAGCAGGACGGCGGTCTTCGACGAACGGCTGCGCGCGGCGGACCCGGGTGACCGCCCGGTGGCCGCCCGGTCGGTGGTACTGGTGGTGCTCAAAGGACCCCCAAGGAAATCTGGCCTCCGGGTGCTGCCGGTTCCTCCCGAAGCACCCGGACGCCCTGCTGTGCGGTCGGTGCGGCTTCCACGCGGTCGAGGTGACGCAGCGTCAGCGGACCGCGACGAACATCGCGTCGGTGACGGAGCGCCAGGCGAGGCCCGCCTCACGGAATCCAGCGTCGACCAGGTGCTCGATATTCCACTCGGCGGTGTGGGTGTCGCCGTCCTTGTGGTCGCGGTAGACGGTAGAGCGGGCCGCGACGGCCTCGGCCAGCCGCGGATCGGCGGCCGCTGCCTGCCACCACTGGGCCCAGCTGAGCACCCCGTCGGTGCTCTCGGCCAGCTGGCGCCGCTCGGTGAAGGTCTTCTGGACCGCGTTGAGCAGCGGGGTGCCCGGTTGCGGGCAGTGGTCGGCGTTGAGGAAGACGCCGCCGGGGCGGAGCAGCCCGGTCAGGTCGCGGTAGAGGCGCAGCAGCGTGCCGGTGTCCAGCCAGTGCAGGGCGGTGGCGGTGAGCACGGCGTCGAACGGGCCCTCGGGCAGTGCGGCGGCCCAGTCGGGGTCGCGCAGGTCGGCGGTGACCAGGGTGAGCCGCCGGTCGCCGCGGAAGTGGCCCTCGGCGATCCGGAGCAGGGCGGGGTCGAGGTCGACGCCCACGCTGTGGGCCCGGGGCAGTCGGGCCAGCAGCCGCTCGGTGATGCTGGCGGTGCCGCAGGCCAGGTCGAGGACCCGGGGAGCGGGGCCGCCGACCGCCTCGACGATGTCGATCATCACGCGGAACCGCTCCTCGCGGTCGGGCAGGTACCAGCCCTGCTGGCGGTCCCAGCTGCGCTGCCAGCCGTCCCAGTAGGCGCGTTCGGCGGCGTCGTTGTCGATCTGAAGGTCCGTCATCAGGGTTCCTCCTGAGCGTGTGGGTGCAGCCTGGTAAGGACCTGCTCCCATTAGCAGGTGTTACCTAGCTTGGCGCATGGTGAGGTAATAGGCAAGTGCTATTTAGGGCCATTACGAAGGCGGGCTGGTGGAGTGTCGTGTCACTCCACCAGCCCGCCTCGGGAACGGGTGCCTCAGCCGCCCAGGCCGCCCGCACCCGCCAGCAGCAGCGAGAAGCCGGCGGAGGTGGACTGCGCCGGGGTGGTCACATGGACCACGCCGGCCGCCGGGTCGTAGCTCCAGGAGCCGGCCGGCAGCGGACGCCCGTCGAGCAGCACCTGGGCCGGAGCCGCACCGACATGGATGCTGAACCCATAGGCGCGGGCGGCCGGTTTGCCCGTGTAGTCGCCGACGCTCGGGCCGACCGTGAGCTGTGTGGCACCGTGCCCGTGCCGGCCGGTCGCGTGCACGGTCACCAACTGGGTGGCGCTGGCGCCCTGCTGGTAGGCCCGGGTGATGCCGTCGTCCTCGTACAGGGTGAACTGCGAGTCGCCCTGGGCGTAGACGTCGTAGTCCAGGCGGCCGGTGTCCCGGGTCTGCCAGGAGAGCGTGCCCTGCGGCCACATCGGCACGATCGCACCGGCCTTGACGAACAGCGGCAGGGTGTCCAGCGGCGCGTGGTAGCCGTCGACCGTGGTCGGGCCCTGGTACGTCTTGCCGGTCCAGTAGTCCACCCAGGTGCCCGCGGGCAGGTAGATGCCGTTGCGGGTGTCGGAGGCGTCGTAGACCGGGGCGACCAGGAAGCTGTCGCCGCTGAGGAACTCGTACTTGGCCGCGTCTCCCCAGGTGTTGGGGTCGTCCGGGTAGTCCAGCACCAGCGGGCGCACCGCACCGACGCCGGTCTGGTGCGCCTGCGCGGCCAGCGTGTACAGGTACGGCAGCAGCCGCTCCTTGAGTTGGAGGTACTTGTTGTTGATGGAGGTGTAGGGCTCGCCGAACCGCCAGGGCTGCTTGTCGCTCTGGGCCCAGCCGTCCATCGTCATGATGGTCGGGATGAAGGTCTTCCACTGCAGGTCGCGGGTCTCCACCTGCGGGTCGCTGCCGAAGATCCCGCCCACGTCACCGGTGTTGTAGGCGATGCCCGACATGGTGGAGCCGGCGTAGGTGGGGATCTGCCACTTGACGTAGTCGTACGTCCCGGTCTGGTCGCCGCTCCAGAGCACCCCACAGCGCTGTGCGCCCGCCCAGGAGACGGGCAGCCAGACGAAGCCGCGGGCGTCGCTGTTCTGCTCGATGCCGTCGTACGCCTGCTGACAGCCGTCCAGCGCGAACTGGTAGCCGGGACCGACCCAGCCGACGTCCAGCTTGCGCACCCGCACCCCGGCCTTGACCTCCTCGCCCTGGTTGGGCAGGCCGGTCGAAGTCCACAGGCCCAGCTGCATGTTGTGGTCGCGCAGGCCCTGGCCGACCTGCTGGAGGTCCTCGTAGCCGCAGCCGTAGCCGTCGTTGACCAGCATCCAGCCGAGCGGCGTCTGGTTGGCGGTGTAGCCGTCGGCCACCTTCAGGGCGTCCAGGGTGTGCCGTTCACCGCGGTTGGCGTTGTGCAGGTAGCAGTCCGAGTCGCCCGGTTCCAGGCCGTAGACCGGCGGCATGAAGGGCTTGCCGACCAGATCGGTGTACTGCCCGATCACGGTCTTGAGGTCCGGGGTGCCGGGGCTGGCCATGAAGTACCCGTCGAACCGGCGCTCCTGGGCCGAGGTGCGGACCGGGTCGCCGAAGGCGTAGACGCCGGGCGCGAACGTGTTGCGCAGGACGCCGTAGCCGGCCGAAGACAGGTAGAAGGGCTGGGAGTTGTTGTAGCCGCCTTCGTTCCAGTCGAAGTCGTTGGCCACGTGCACGGTCTGGTCGCGGTGCGAGAAGCTGCCGTTCTGCTCGCCCGCGCCGTAGAACTGCTCCTGCGCGCCGCGCGCCAGGGTCTGCTGCATGGCGTCGCCGGTCCAGGTCAGGCCGCGGGTCTCCTGCCAGACCAGGGTCCGGTTGTCGGCCCGGTAGAGGGCGAACCGCAGCGGGCTCTTGTAGGCGCGCAGGGTGAGGTCCTTGCTGGCGATCGCCCAGTAGTCGCCGGCGTCGGACTCCTTGGTCGTCGTGATGGTCGACGGCGCGCTGGGAACGATCTCGCGCCCGGCCGGGTCGGTGAAGGTGCCGTCGGGGGCGAGTTGGAGGCGGAAGACGTCCTCGCCGGTGAAGTCGATCCGGGCGACCGCGCTGCCCGCCTGGATCCGGTAGCTGCCGTCGGCGCCCCGGGCCAGGCCGGTGGCGTCGCCCACCGTGGTGGCGGTCGGGATGCTCGCGGTCGCGGTGTAGCCGGAGCCGGTCACCGAGTAGGGCACCACCAGCACGTGGTAGGTGCCGGAGGCGTTGGGGATCACCGCGGTCTCGGGGTCCGAGGAGGTGGCGCTCTCGGCGACCTCATGGCCGGCGCCGTCGTAGATGTAGAGGTCGAAGTCATTGCCGGCGTCGGGCCATTGGATGGCGACCGGCACGCCGCCGTCCGGGTTGCCCTGCCAGTAGCCGGCCGGCACGTCGACGGTCAGGTCGAAGTGGTCGCAGGTCTGGTCGTTCGGGTCCTGCGCCTGCGCGGGGCAGTGCGACGGGTCGGGCGTCGAGCCGTTGGCGTAGGTGTGGCCCTGCCAGGTCAGCGTGTGGCTGCCGGTGAGCGCCAGGGTGCCGGCGGCGGGGGTGGCCGCCCGGGCGGGGGCCTGGCCGCCGAGCAGCGCACAGACCACGGCGAGCACGGCGGCGAGGGCGACGAGGGGTAACCGGGTGTGCTGTGTTCGCATGCCACGTCCAAGGGGATCGAGGGCGAGCGGGGGGTCGGGCGATCGACGGATCGGGGGTCGGGCGATGGGCGGATCGGGGTCGGGGTGTCGGCGGATCGGGGTCGGGGTGTCGGGGCCGGGGAACCGGTGCCGCGCGGTGGGGCGGCGCATGAGGACGTTGTGAAGTGATCATGACAGTCGGATGAGAATGCGGGTGACCGACCGTCCCGGGGAGGCTAGCAGTCCGTTTCTGCGCGCTCAATGCTGCTGCGCGCACTTTTGCGCAAACGGTTGCCCGCCTGTCGGGCGCCCACCGGAAGGCCTGTGTGAACCCGCCGGGCTGACTCTCCGTCAGCTCAGCTGCCGGCGGCGGGCCGTGCCGCGGTCAGGCCGACCGGCAGCGGTACGGCCCGCAGTTCGCGGATCACCGCCCGCACCGCGGCCGTTCGGGCCAGCGCGGGCGTGCTGACGTAGCCGACCAGCCGGCTCGGTGGCTCGGGACCGAGATCGGTCACGGCCAGGCCGTCCGGGGCGCCGAGCAGCGCGAGGCGCGGCATGATCGCCATTCCGATGCCCTGGGCCACCAGGGAGAGCACCACCGTGTCATCGGCGACGTTGATCGTGGCCTGCGGGATCCAGTCCTGCTGCTTCCACCAACTCCTGGTGTAGGAGCCGCAGTTCTCGTCCCAGTCGACCAGTGGCAGGGTGCGCGGCGCCGGATGGCCGACCGGGTGGGCCAGTGCGTAGCCCTCCGCGAACAGCGGCACCGCGACCAGTCCCGGCCGCGTCGTGGTCCCGTCCATGGTGGCCAGCCCCAGATCGGCGTGGCCGTCCGCCACCTCGCCCGCCGTGCCCCGCCCGAGCTCGCGGACGATCCGCACCTGCGGACTGAGCTCCGGGTGCCGCTCGGCCAGTCGCGCCAGCACGGCCGGCAGGAGCTGCGCGGCGATGCTGCGGAACGCGGCGATCCGCACCGGGCCCGCCACCCGGTCGGGCTCGCTCTCCCGCGCCTCGGCGCGCATCAGCTCCAGCAGCCGCAGCACCTGCCGCGCCTGGGCCACCACCCTGGTGCCGGCCGCGGTGGGCGTGGCGCCGCCGCGGCCGCGCTCGAAGAGCACCGCGCCGAGCTTGCGCTCACCGGCCCGCACCGCGTGGGAGACAGCCGACTGCGTCATGCCGAGCGCGGCCGCGGCGGCGGTGAAGCTCCGCTCCCGCTCGACGGCGACGAGGACGCGCAGCTCCTGCGGGGCGAGGTCGGTCATGGGGCCAGTCTTCCATGAACGCCGTTCATGGAACGCGGCCACCCATCGACGGCGGGGGCTGCCCAAGGGCCGCCCGCGCTCCCTAACGTGCTGCTCACACCGGATACCCCCGAATGAGGAGCAGCGCCATGACCCGCACCATCCGCGCCGTCCACCAGGTCTCCCGCCCGCAGGGCGCGCCCACCGCCGAGAACTTCGCCTTCGTCACCGAGGAGGTGGCGCCGCTCGCCGAGGGCACCGCCCTGGTGGAGAACCTCTACCTCTCCGTCGACCCCTACATGCGCCAGGCGATGGACGAGGGCCACTGGGAGCTCCACGCGCCGCTGGAGGGTCGCTCGCTGGGCCGGGTGGTCGAGTCCCGCACGCCCGCCCTGGCGGTCGGTGAGATCGTCGGTCACCGCAAGGCCTGGCGCACCCACGCCGTGGTCACCCCGGACGAGGTCCGCCGGATCCCCGAGCTGCCCGGGGTGCCGCTCAGCGCCCACCTGAGCGCCTTCGGCGGCACCGGGCTGACCGCCTGGGTGGGGCTCACCCGGATCGCCCGCCTGCAGCCCGGCGAGTCCGTCTTCATCTCGGCCGCGGCGGGCGGTGTCGGAAGCGCCGCCGGGCAGCTCGCCAAGCTGCTCGGCGCGGGCAGGGTGATCGGCAGCGTCGGCTCGCCGGCCAAGGTGAAGCTGGCCACCGAACGACTCGGCTACGACGTCGCGTTCGACTACCACGACGGTCCCGTGCTGGAGCAGCTGCGCGCCGCCGCGCCGGACGGCCTGGACGTCTACCTGGACAACGTCGGCGGCGACCACCTGGAGGCCGCCATCGACCGGCTGCGGGAGAACGGCCGGATCGCCTGGTCCGGGGCGATCGCGCAGTACAACTCCGTCTCCACGCCCGCCGCGCCGCGCAACCTCTTCGACGTCAACCTCAAGGCACTGCGCCTGGAGGGGTACCTGGTCAGGCAGCACATGGACGCGCTGCCCGGGCTGTACGACTTCCTCGCCCCGCACCTGGCCGCCGGCCGGCTGGTGCCCGCGGAGACGGTGGTGGAGGGCTTCGACCGGGTGGTCGAGGCGTTCCTGGGCCTGTTCCGCGGCGACAACAGCGGCAAGATGCTGGTCAAGGTCGCCGATTGACGGCCGCGGCGGCCACATTGCCCCGTCGGGTGCGCAACTCGCGGGCGGTGCCTAACCGGTGGGGTGGCGGCGGGGGAGCAGCTCGATGCGGGACGGGTCGAAGACGCTGCGACTGGTGGACGACGCCGAGATCCGGATGCTGGCGAAGAAGTGCCGGAACACGGCGGCCCGGCGCCCCGGGCTCAGCCGGGACCAGCCGAACCGGGCGGCCGGCCCGACCGGCACGCCGTCCAGCACCGGCACCGACTGCGCTTCCAGCAGGGCGATGGCCCGCTCGGCGACGTGTGCCTCCAACGACTCGGCGGCGATGTGCCGCGAACAGTGCTCGGCATCCAGGCTGCTGCTGGAGGTGCAGGCGTAGGTGGGATAGCCGCCGATGGTCGAGCCCACCATGTGCCGCTCGCACCGGGTGCAGCGCAGCAGCGACGTCAGCGGATACTCGCGGCGCGGCCGGCGGTTGGCGGCCCGGGCCCTCGCCCGCTCGTCGCGCAGCTGCTGCGCCGCCTCCCAGTCGGCGACGCTGACGCAGGGCGGCCAGTCGGCGGTCACGTAACTGCCGTCCGGGGCGCGGACGATGGTGCCGTCGAGTACCCGCAGCCCGGCGTAGCGCGGGGCCTCCAGCAGCCGGCCCACCCCGCTGACCGTCCAGCGGTTGCCGTAGGCCGTGGCGATTTGACGGGCGTTCAGGTCGACCGCCAGCGCGCGGAGCGAATCTCCGGCCAGGAACCGCGCGAACACCTCCCGGACCACCTCGGCCTCCTCCTCGATCAGGGCGGTCATCCCGGTGGTGTAGCCGAACCGCCGCAATCCGCCGCCGTGCGTGCGCCCCTCGGCCGCCGCCCTGCGGTGGGCCCGGCGAGCCCGCGCCGAGGCCTCGCGCGCGGACCGGGCGGTGCGTTCGGCCCGCTCCAGCAACTCCTCGCGCACCTCGGGATCGTTCACGTCCCGGGGGTGGCCGTACAGCCGCAGGTCGTACTCGGTGGCCAGCTCCAGCAGTTCGGCGAACGCGCAGGCGTGGCGCTCCAACTGCTCGGCCTGCGGCAGCAGTAGTCGTCGCACCTCGCGCCGTCGCACCGACGCCAGCAGGCTCCGCCACCCCGGGGTCGCGCGCTCGCTGCCGGTGGGGCCGGCGGGCGGCCGGGAATCGGTGAACACCTGGTCGCCGGCCACCGCGAGCCCCAGGACGGCGGCCTGCTCGTAGGCCAGGGCCAGTTGGACGTCCAGTGCCGCGCGCCGGTCGCGCGCGGTGCCGGGCCCGGCCGATCGGGACGGGCTGCTCGGCCAGCAGTACACCGCGGCACGCCGCGCGGTGTCGCTGCCGGGAGTGGATGGGGGCACGGTCTGGTCCTCGGTGTGGGCATGGCTCCGCCCCTTTGACGGTGTCGTCGACCGGGACCGGTCATGGCGGCGCACGGAAGCCGCCCGGAGCCATCAGGCAAGGGCAGCCTAAGGAAGGCTAGCCTATCCTCACGAGGTGGGCGTGCACTAGGGGACCAGGTGGAACGTCGGCTGACGGTGCATCAGGAAGCCGGTGTGCGAGATGTTCCAGGCATAGGCGCCGGCCAGCCCGAAGACCACCCGGTCACCGGTGCGCAGCCGGTCGACCGGCACCCGCCGCGCCAGCGCGTCCTTGGGCGTGCACAGCTGTCCGCACAGGCTCACCCGCTCGCCCGCCACCTCGCCCCGGGGCCACGGGTGCGGCCAGTCGGCGACCGGCAGCACCGTGAACGGCTGGTCGTGGCCGCGGGCGGCCGGAGTGCGCAGGTGGTGGGTGCCGCCCCGGACCACCGCGAACGCTTCGCCGTGACTGCGCTTCACCTCCAGTACCTCCGTCACGTACCACCCGGAATACGCGGTGACCGCCCGTCCGGGTTCGATCCGCAGCCGCAGCCCGGGGTGGCGGCCCAGCAGCCGGGCGAGGCCGCCTCCGTAGCCGGTCCAGTCGAACCGGGCGGCCGGATCCGTGTAGTCCACCGCCATGCCGCCGCCCAGGTTGACCTCGTCGATCGGCGAACCGGCGGCTGCCGCCCGGGCCACCGCCCAATCGGTGATCCGCTCGGCCAGCGCCAGCAGTGCCGGCGCGTCCAACCCGCTGGCCAGGTGCGCGTGGAAGCCGCGCAGCCGCAGACCCGCGAACGGCTCGGTGGCGAGCAGCCGCAGGCACTCGTCGAGGTCCGCCGGGTCCAGGCCGAACGGGGTCGGCCGGCCGCCCATCGCGAGCGGGACGCCGGCCAGGGCGTCACCGGTCACCGGCAGGTTGACCCGCAGCAGGACGTCCAGACCGCCGCGGGGCCGTCGCGCGGCGAGCCGGTGCAGCTCCGCCACGCTCTCCACGTGCCAGCGGTGCACCCCTGCTTCGAGTGCGGTCGTCAGCTCCTCATCGGTCTTGCCCGGGCCGCCGAACGCCAGCGGCGCGCCCGGCACGGCCGTCCGGAGGTGCGCCAACTCGCCTCCGGAGGAGACTTCGTAGCCGTCCACGCACTCCCGCAGCGCGGTCAGCAGCGCCGGGTCGGGATTGGCCTTGGCGGCGTAGTGGAACTCGACCCGGTCCGGCAGCGCCGCCCGGATCGCGGCCGCATGGACGCGCAGCGCGGTGAGATCGTAGAGGTAGGCCGGCAAGCTGTCGACGGGCAGCGCGGCGGCGCGCTCCAGGACGGCAGGGGTGGCGAGGGACAACGGGGATGCTCCTTCAGTTGCGGGCACGGACGGCCTGGTCGATGACGGCGGCGGCCAACGGCGAGGCCAGGCGCACGTATCCGGCCGCCCGATCGGCCTTGCGCTCCCAACGGGTCAGGAGGTTGGCCTTCGCAGGCAGCGGCACCCCGGCCAGCAGGCCGCGCAGCCGGGGCGGGCAGGCCTGCCGGTCGTCGGCGAACTCCTGCAGGACGAGGCGCACTTCGTCCCACAACCGCGGTTCCAGCGCGGGGCACTGGTCGGCGATCACCGCGAGCAGCTCGGCCACGTGGTTGACCAGCAGGCAGTACACCACCCGGTCCCAGCCGCGTTGCGCGTCATAGGTCATCGGCCCGGCCACCGCCGGAGGTAGGCCGGCGAGCAGCGCGGCATGGTGCTCGGGCAGCAGCTTGGTCCCCTCCAGGTCGCGGAAGAGCACCTGCCGGGGGCGCCCGTCGGCATCGACCCCGATCACCACGTTCTGCAGGTGCGGTTCCAGCACCACGCCGTGGTCGAAGTAGGCGGCCAGTACCGGTGGCAGCAGCAGCCGCAGGTAGTCGACCCACCAGGAGAGCAGCTCGGCCGGACCGGCGTCCGGGAGCAGCCGGGCGAACTGCGCCGAGCTGGTCGGGTACTCGTCCGCCACGGCGCCGGCCAGCAGTGCCGTCAGGCCGGGCCGGAGCCGGGCCGCGAGGTCCTCCCGGACGATCAGGCCGAGACCCTCGAAGAGGGCGCCCGAGGTGTCACCGGGAAGAGCCGGCGCGCGGAATGCGGGCTCGCGCAGCATGGCGGCGTCCGGGAAGCGGACGGCCAGGTCGTCCAGTGCGGGCGCCAGCAGCTCGGTCAGTGCGACGGCGCCGGTCAGCTCGTGGGCGGCGTTCCTCCGCAGGCAGTTGGTGATCCGCACGTTCAGGCTGAACTTGAGGAACGCACCGGCGCCGTGCAGGGTGCGGACCGAGGCGGTGGCGGTGAACTCCGGGCCGCCGGTGCCCAGATCGAGCACCTCGCCGCGCTCCAGTGCGGCCCGCAAGACGGGGTGGTCGGCGAGCAGTCGGTGCTGCCACGGGTGCGCGGGCAGCAGCCGGTAGCCGGCCGGCACCCCGCACAGCCCGTCCAGCACGGCCGTGGCCGCGGGGTCGACGCTGCGTTCGGCGATCAGCTCCTGGCGCACCGCCAGGTACCGCAGCGGGAAGGCGGCACGGGCCTCCGGCGCGTAGGCGGTCCAGGGGTCCGGCTCGGCGCCGCGCGCCGTGCGGGACTTGGGTGTCGGGTGGAAGCGGTGGCCGAAGAGCAGCGCCTGCTCCGACTCCAGGTAGCGGTCCGGTCCGGCCGCCGGCCGCCCGGCCAGCGCGGCCTCGACGCCCTGCGCGCTGGAGGCCAGCTGGCCGAGGAACTCGTCGTTGGCGACGCCGGTGCGCAGCGTCAGCTCAGCCTGCACCAGCTCGGCCAACTCCCGCCAGCCGAGCGCCGACCAGCCGCCGCCGGTCGCCGACTCCACGGGCCCCGCGAACCGGTGGGCACCCAGCAGCGAGGTGCGGCGCAGCGCCACCCGCAGCAGCGCCCCGCGCCTCGGCAGGCGCAGCAGCAGCCGCCCGTCGGAGACGGCGGTCTGGTGTTCGGGGCCGGAGACCTCGCGGAGCAGGCAGTTGAGCAGGGTGTGGGCGACGGCCAGGTCGGCGGTGGGCAGGGCGGTGGCTGCGGTGGGGGTGGGCGAAGGCGGCATCAGCGGTTCCTGGAGTTGCTGGCGGAAGGGGCGGAGCGGGGGAGGATGCGCAGGGCGCAGCAGAGCGCGGCGATGAGGGCGGCGGCAGCGCCGAACAGCACCGGACTGCCGGGGCCGAACGCGGAGTTGACCAGTGCGGCGACCGCTCCGGCGGCCACCGCGCCGCCCTTGGAGGCGAGTTCGAGGGTGCCGAAGAGCCGCCCTGGGGCCCGGCCGTGCGCCGCCGCCGCGGCCAGCACCGCCAGGCAGACCAGACCGAGGGTCATGCCGAGGCCGAGCACCAGGCGGGTGAGCGCGAACGCCGCCGTGCTGTGCGCCGGGGCGTGCCCGGCGGACCCGGCCGCGACCAGCAGGAGCCCGAGCGCCAGCCCGGCCCGCGGCCGCTGCTGCACGGCGCGGTGCACCCGGGAGGCGAGCAGCAGGTAGCACAGGTGCGGCAGGGCGAAGAGCAGCCCCGCCGCCGTGGAGTCGAGCCCGGGCACGCGTTGCCGCACCAGGGCGATCAGATAGGGGAACGAGACGACGGTGGCGAAGACGAAGGCGAACTCCGCGGCGCAGAGCGCCCGCACGGCCGAAGCGGGAGCCCCGGCGCCGCCCTCGGGCGGTACACCGGTGAGTCGGCGCGGCTCCGGTAGCCGAGTGAGCGACACGGCCGCGGCGAGCGGCAGCAGGGCCATCACCACGTACTGGCGGTGCGGCGACAGCCAGGGCGACAGCGCGCCCACCAGGATCGGCGCGGCCACCAGCGCGGCCCGGGCGCTGCCCTGCAGCAGGGTGAGCGCCCTGGAGAGCCCCGGGCCCTCCAGGGCCGCGGCGAGGTAGCCGTTGGTGGCGGCGAAGGTGCCGCCGAGGAAGCCCTGCAGCACCAGGGCCAGCGTGAACGCCCATAGGCTGTCGGCCAGCCCGGCCAGCAGGAAGGAGACGCCGAGCCCCAGTTGGGCGCGGAGCAGCAGCCGCCTGCGGCCGAACTGGTCGGCCAGCCGTCCCCAGAGCGGGGCGCCGAGCGCGCTGAACACCGTGGGCACGATGTAGAGCAGCCCCGCCCAGTGGCCGTGCGGATCGCCGAGCCCGGGCAGGATGGCCGTCAGGTAGGGCGGCAGTCCCAGGGCGGCGAACGACGCGACGAAGTAGCAGCCCGCGACGGCCCGCACCTGACTCCGGGAGAGTCCGGCCGGAAGGGACCGAGTCGACGGGTCGCAGGCAGTGGTGACCGTCATCGGCCCGCCAGGTAGTTGGGGCCGGTGGTGTAGTGCTTGTTGATGTCCGCCGCTCCGCTGCGCGCCTTGCCGTACAGGCTGCCCGCGCTCACCATCGCCTTGACCGGCAGGCGTTCGGCGTCCAGCAGCGCGGCCCGCAGCGGCTCGCCGACCGGTCCGAGGCGCTCGACCGCCTCGCCGAGTCGTTTGCGCAGCAGGCCCAGGGTGGTCTCCAGCGGTGCTCGGCCGTGCTCGGCCAGACCGAAGGCGAGGGCGGCGGTGCACAGGTGTCCGGTGATGGTGCTGAACAGGTCGGTCAACGCCCGGTCGTCCTCGGCGAGGATCCGCCGGTCGTCGAACGCGCGCTCTCCCAACGGCAGTCGGCAGCGCGCCCGGTTGATCCTGGGCCCGTCGTTGTCCTTGTACAGCAGCCGCAGCCTGGTGCGCCCGGCGGTGCGGTCCAGGAGCAGCGTGGTGTTCTGCTGGTGCGACTCCAGGGCGACGCCGTGGCTGAACAGCGTGGTCTGCCAGTCGAGCAGCAGCACGAGCAGCGCGTCGTAGAGCGCCACCGGGTCACCGCCGTAGAAGCGGTCGGCCAGCCGGTCGATCACCAGTCCGCCGCCCGGCTCGGCGGCCAGCAGCGCGGCCAGCGGCACGGCCGGCGACTCGGGAGCGGCCGGGAAGCGCCGCAGCAGCACCGCGAGCAGCTCGTGGCCGGCGTGCGCATGGCACTGCTCATCGGCCAGCAGCACCGTGGCGGCGAACCGCGGCTCGCGGGCGAGCACCTCGGCCAGCAGCCGCTGACCGGCGGCGCCGTCACGCAGGGTGCCGGGCTTGATGGTGCGCCGGTTGCGCAGCCCCAGGGTGGCGGTGTCCAGCGGCAGCTTGAGGTGGCACACCGGATCGTCCAGCACCGCGACCGTGCGCATCGACAGCGTGGGCCGCACGGCGAGGTACGGGCGTTCGGCCGGCACCGCGCGCTCGGCCAGCCCGGTCGCCCGCAGCGCCTCGGCCAGCGGTGCGCCGAACGACAACGGGTGGACGGGGATGGCGAGATGGCTGCCGTTCAGGGCCGGTAGGCCCAGCACGGCCGGCGTCGGCCACCAACCGGGCAGCGGTGCGCTGCCGTGCACGGTGAGCGCCTCGGCAGGCAGCGCCAACCAGCGCAGCTCGAAGGTGGGGTGGCACTCCGGGGCGTAGCGCAGCAGGTCGTCGGTGCCGAGCCCGGCCCGGCCGCGTGCGGTCGGATAGACCGGGTGGTCGAGATGGGCGGCGAGGCTGTCGAAGCCCAGACTGGCCAGCGGACCGCACCAGTTGGCCGGATCGCTGCCGTAGAGCTCGGTCAACTCAAGCAAAAGCGGCTGCAGTTGTCGCTCATGCAGGATCATGGTGGCAAGGGTCTGGCGGCACTCCTCGGTGAAGGCGGTGAATCCGCCGGCATCCACCGGATCGGCCAGGGCCCGGAACGCGGCGAGGATCTCCGGGAGACCACCGAGCGGCTTCCCGTCGACCTCCAACAGCGGGAGGCGGGCCCGCAGTTCGCACTGGAAGCCGTCCGGCTCCACGGGCAGTGCGATCCGCTCCTCGACGAGCACCAGCCAGGCGCCGTCCCTGCGGTGCCGGACCCTGCCGCGACTGCGCAGTCCGGCCACGTCCTCCCGCAGTAGCGCGCTGAGCACCCGCATGGTCAACTGCTCGGCGGCGCTCATGCGACCCGCCTCGCTCCGCTCGGCGGGCGCTTCGCGCACGCGCACCTCTTGACGATGACCTCGCTTCGCTCGCTCATCCGGTGATCTCCCAGCGGTGGTCGGCGATGAACTCGGCGACTGCCCGGTCGACGGCGCTCTGCTCGGGGCCGACCGCCCAGACCACGCCCAGGTAGTCGCGGTTGGTCCGGTAGTGCGGATGGTGCTCTCCCACCCCGCGCAGCGGCCGGTAGCGGAGCCGGACACCACCCGACCGGGCGGCGTCCTGTGGACCGGGTGCCGCCGTCAGGGTGCCGGCCCGGTCGGCGCAGACCACCTCGTTGCGGGCCCGCAGATCGCCGCGCAGGCCCAGGTCGGCGGGGAGCGACTCACCGAGGTGCACCCGCAGCACCTGCTCGAAGTACCGGATGCCCAGGACCTCCTGGAGCATCAGGTCGCACTGGTCGCCGATCGCCCGGTAGTTGACCTCGATGATCCGGGCCCTGCCGTCCGGCTGCACCACGAACTCGGTGTGGCAGGCGCCCAGTCCCACGCCGATCGCGTCCAACTGGGCCAGCACCTGCGCGGTCACCCCGGCGGGGTGGGCCGGGACGAACTCCAGCATCTCCTCGACGAAGTGCGGCGGCGGCGACAACCGGGTGCGGAAGCCGCCGAGTGCCACCCGGCGGTGCTGGTCGCCCAGCGTCTCCAGCGTGTTCAGCTGTCCGACCAGGAACTCCTCGACCACCAGCGCGGCACCGGGGCGCCGCTGCCGGATCTCGGTGCACCGGGCCAGCAGTTCGGCCAGGTCGGCGACCAGCACCACGTCCTCGCTGGCCACCCCCTCGCGCGGTTTGACCACGCAGGGGAACGGCGGCAGTTCGGCGGCGGCCGGATCCTGGTCGGCCGTGAGTTCGACGCTGTGCACGGTGTCCAGGCCGGCGGCAGCCAGCCGGCGGCGCAGTTCGGCCTTGTTCTTGGCGGCGAGCGTGGCGCGCCAGTCCTTGGCGGGCAGACCGAAGTACTCGGCGGCCAGCGCCGCCTGGGTCTGCAGATGGTCGCTGTTGGTGAACACGGCGGCCGGGCGGCCGTGGTGGGCCGAGATGATGCCGATCACCTCGCGGAAGTCGCCGACCCGGCACGCCACCACCTCGGCGGACAGGCCGTGTTCGGCGTGGGCGAGCCGGTGCGCGGCCGGGTCGTCGGTCAGCACGGTCACCGCCAGGCCGAGCCGGTGCGCGGCCGGCAGAAAGCCCTCGGACACGGAGTCGGTGGGGTTGTGGGCGAGCAGGTAGAGCCGCATGGCGTCCTCACGGATGGTGGTGGTCACTTCGGGGCGTCGACGCCGGCGGCCTCGGCGATGTCGTTCAGCATCCGGTCGGCGGCCTGCACACCGATGCCGGACATCCAGGTCTCGTCCGGAACGTTGAAGACCTTGCCGTTCTTGACCGCGTTGAGGCTCTGCCAGACCGGAGTGGACTGCACCTGGCTCTGCTGGGTCTTGGCCGGGTCGTCGGCCACGGTGACGAACACCAGGTCGGCGTCGGCCTTGTCGATCTGCTCGGGACTGACGTCCAGCATCGCGGAGTCGACGTCCTGGGAGGCCGGGCGGCGCAGGCCCACGTCCTGCAGCACGGTGCCGCTGAACGAAGCCCTCTGGTAGAGCCGGGTCGGGCCGGCCACGAAGCGCACCACCGAGGCGGTCGGCATGGTGCCGCCGTCCTTCGCCTTGATCTCCTCGCCCAGCTTCGCCGCCCGCGCCCGGTAGTCGGCCAGCGCCTTCCGGGCCGCGTCCTCCTTGCCGAGCGCCTTGGCGTAGAGCGTCAAATTGTCCTTCCAGGGCGCGCCGGTGGTCTGCGCGAAGACCGTCGGCGCGATCGCGTTGAGCTTGTCGAAGACCTTCTCGTGCCGCACCTTGGAGGAGAGGATCAGGTCGGGCTTGAGCGAGGCGATCAGCTCCAGGTCGGGTTCGGCCATCGGGCCGACGTCCTTCGTGCCCGCCAACTCGCCCTTCAGGTAGGACGGAAAGCCGCCGGTGGTCTTCAGGTGCGGGGAGACGGCGCCGACCGGGGTGATGCCGAGCAGCGTCACGTCGTCCAACTCGCCGCTGTCCAGCACCACGACGCGCTGCGGCCGGTTCTCGATCTCGGCGGTGCCCATCGCGTGCTGGACACTGCGCGGGAAGCCGGCGGCCGCGTCGTCGCCGACGGGGGAGGTGGTGCCCGCGGCCGGCTCGGGGGCGCCGCTGCCGCCGCACCCGGTGAGCAGGGCGGTGCCGACCGAGGCGGCGAGCAGAACGGCGGGTAGGCGCTTGTGCATGATGACGCTTTCGTTGTCGAAGGACATGACGGAGACTCAGCTGATCCTGCGAGCCCGGGGGATGACCAGCGGGGTGCCGGTCTCGGGATCGGGGACGACTTGGCAGGGCACCTCGAAGACCCGCTCCACCAGCTCGGCGTCCAGCACCTCGCCGGGCGGCCCGGCGGCGGCCAGCCGGCCTTGGTGGAGCACCACCAGGTGGTCGGCGTAGCGGGCGGCCTGGCCGAGGTCGTGCAGCACCATGACGACGGTGCGGCCGAGTTCCCGGTGCAGGTCGGCCACCAGGTCGAGGACGTCCAGCTGGTGGCGCAGGTCCAGGAAGGTGGTGGGCTCGTCCAGCAGCAGCAGTTCGGTGTCCTGGGCGAGGGTGAGCGCGATCCAGGCGCGTTGGCGTTGGCCGCCGGAGAGCCGGTCCACCGGTTGGTCGCGCAGCTCGGTGGTGCCGGTGCGGTGCAGCGCGCGCTCCACGGCCTGCTGGTCGGCGGCCGACCACGGGCTGAGCAGGCGCTGGTGCGGATGGCGCCCGAGCCGCACCAGGCCCTCCACGGTGATCGCCTCGGGGGTGACCGGCTGCTGCGGCAGCAGGCCGAGCCGCTTGGCCAGTGCGCGGGCGGGCATCCGGTGCAGGTCGGCGCCGTCCAGGGTGACGCTGCCGGCGGTCGGGTCGAGCAGTCGGGCCAGCCCGCGCAGCAGCGTCGACTTGCCGCAGGCGTTGGGGCCGACCACGGCGGTGATCGCACCGCCGGGCAGCGCCAAGTCCAGACCGTCGACCACGGTCCGGTCGCTGTAGCGCAACCTCAGTCGCCGGGTGGCCAGTTGGTTCCTCACGGGGCGCTCCGATCGTGACGGGTCAGCAGGAAGAGCAGCCAGGGCGCGCCCAGGGTGGCGGTGGCGGCGCCGACCGGCAGGCCCCGCAGTGGCAGCAGGTGCAGCACCAGCACGTCGGCGCCGAGCAGCAGCAGCGCACCGGTGAGCGCGGTCAGCAGCAGGGTGCCGGGCGTCGGCGGCCCGGCCAGCAGCCGCACCAGGTGCGGCACGGCCAGCGCCACGAACCCGACCGGGCCACTGAGCGCGGCTGCCAGCGACGCCAACGCAATGGCCAGCAGCAGGATCTGGAGCCGGGCGCGGTCCGGGCGCAGGCCCAGGCCGCCGGCCGACTCGTCGCCGAGGTCCAGCACCGCTGCCCGCCGGTCCAGCAGCAGCGCCGCGACCAGCAGCACGGCCACCGCCGTGCCGCCCGCCCGGACCTCGGTCCAGGTGCGGCCGTAGAGCGAACCGGTGGTCCACTGCAGCGCCGAGGAGGCGAGTTCGGCGGGGAAGCGGACGATCATCAGGTTGACCGCCGCCGCCAGCCCGGCCTGTACCGCGAGCCCGACCAACACCAGCCGGCCGACCGCTGCCCGGGACCGCCAGGCGAACCCGCCGAGCAGCCCGGCGGCCACCAGTCCGCCGCCCAACGCGGCCAATGGGATCATGAGTTGGGATGCACCCAGGGCGAGCAGCAGCACCGCGCCGAAGGACGCGCCACCGGTCACCCCGATCACATCGGGCGAGGCCAGCGGATTGCGGAAGAGCCGTTGCAGCAGCCGGCCGGAGACCGCCAGGGCGCCACCCGCGATCAGCGCGGCCAGCACCCGGGGCGCCCGGAACTCGCGCACCACCAGCACATCCCCGCCCTGGCCGAAGCCGAACAGCGCACGCAGCGCGGTGGCCGGCGACATGGCGACCTGACCCAGACTGAGCGCGGTGGCGGTGAGGGCCGGCAGCAGCACCGCGGCAGCCAGGCAGCAGAGCACCGTTCGACGGTTCATCGGGCGGCTCGCCGGGCCAGCACCGCCAGCAGGGGCGCGCCGAGGAAGGCGGTGACGACGCCCGCCTCCAGCTCCGACGGGCGGGCCACCAGTCGGCCCAGCACGTCGGCGGCCAGGAGCAGGATCGGCCCCGCGAGGGCGCAGCCGGGCACCAGCCACCGCTGGTCGCCGCCGAGCAGCGACCGGACCAGGTGCGGCGCGGCCAGTCCGACGAAGGCGACCGGCCCGGCGGCGGCGACCGCGCCGGCGGCCAGCAGCACCACGGCCAGTGCGGCCGCCGTCCGGATCCGGCTGACCGGCACGCCGAGCGCCTGGGCGGTCTCCTCGCCGAGCGCGAGCGCGTTGAGCGCGGGCGCCACGGCGACCGCCAGCGCCAGGCCGGCCAGCAGCAACGGCCAGACCGGGACGAGGACTTCGAGCCCGCGCCCGTCGAGCGAACCGGCCAGCCAGAACCTCGCCTCGTCCAGGGTGCGGCGGCTGGCCAGCATCAGTGCGGAGGTCCAGGAGGCCAGCACCGCGGTCAGCACGGTGCCGCCGAGTGCGAGCCGGGTGGGATCCAACCCGCCGGCCCGCCGGGCCGTTACCTGCGCCGCCAGCCCGGCCAAGCCCGCGCCGGCCACCGCGAACCACACGTATTCCACCGGACGGCTGAGGTGCAGCGCGTAGATCGCGGTGACCACCGCGAAGCTCGCGCCGGCGTTGACACCGAGCGTGGTCGGCGAGGCCAGCGGATTGCGGGTCACGCCCTGGGCGACGGCCCCGGCCACCCCGAGCGCGGCGCCGACCACCAGGCCGAGCACCGTGCGCGGCAGTCGAAGGCCCGTCACCACCTGGGCGTCGGGCCCGGCGCCGGTGCGGCGGCCGAGAGCCGCCTCGATGACGGTCGACAGCGGGACGGTTCGCGACCCCAGGGCCAGGCTCAGGGCCACGCAGAGCAGCAGCAGGCAGAGCCCGAGGCCGAGCAGCAACGTCTGCCAGGTCACCGGGGATCGCCGCGCCGCGGCCGGAAGTTCGATTCTCAGCACGTGATCGATATTAGGTTAGGCAAACCTAAGTTCGTCAAATCACCGCTGGCGGTTACGGTGCGTCAGTGTAAGGTGAGGCTAACCTTAATCAGACGGCCGATGGCGGAGGTGGTGTCCGGTGCTCTCCGAGGTGTACCGGCGGCTGGCGGCGTGCGCTCCGGCCTGGCGGATGCGGCTGCTGAGCGGGCCTCAGGCGGCGCCCGGCCGGGGCTGGGTGTCGGCCGACGGATTCGCCGCTCGGATCGACGAACTGGTCGCGGGGGAGGCGGCCCGGATCCTGGCCGACCACGGCCGCGCGGTGCCCGCACACGTGGCCGCCTCCCGGCTGCTGCACCACTACCTGTGGTCGGCCTGTCTGCTGGCCGGCGGGCCGTGGTACCTGGCCGACCTGGTGCCCGAGTTGCACCCCGACCAGGTGTGGCTGCATCCCGCCTCCGGTGACCTCGCCTGCCGCCCGGGGCGCTGCCAGACCAGTGGCGCTCCCGACCGACTGCGATCTGTCGTCGGCGAGTTCGCCGAACCGACGGTCGCCGCCTTCCAGCCCGTCAGCCGCCGCGGTGCGCGCGCCCTGTGGGGCATGGTGGCGGACGACCTGGTTTCCGGCATCTGGTACCTCGGCCGGATGCTCGACCGCGAGGAACACGCCGTCGCCCGCGCCGCCGCGCTCCTGCCCGGCGGCACCACCCCGCTGCGCGGCCCGGCCGGCTTCCGCCGTTTGCCGGCCGGGGAGTTGACCAGGACCAGGGCGGGCTGCTGCATGTACTACGCGATCCGTCCGGCCGAGGCATGCCTGACCTGCCCGCGTGTCTGCGATGCGGAACGGGCCCGGCGGCTCACCGCCTGAGCTGTGCCCCCAGCACCGCCGGCGCATCGGCCAACGACGGCCCGTACCACGTCAGATGGCGCCCGCTCAGCAGTGCGGCCGGGACGCCGGGGAACGACTCCGGCCCGTCATCGGCGGTGAACCGGTAGGGCTCGTCCGGCAGCACCACCAACTCCGGCCCGGCGGCCAGCAGTTCGGGCAGCTTGAGGGCCGGATAGCGCTCCGGGTGCGCCTCGTACACGTTCCGCACGCCGAGCCGCCGCAGCAGATCGCCCGCGAAGGTGTCCCGGCCGAGCACCATCCACGGCCGCCGCCAGATCGGCACCACCGCCCGGCGCGCCGGACCGGTCGGCACCGGCAGCCGGGCCCAGGCGTGCTCCGCCCGCGCCAGCCAGCCCGGCCGCGGCAGCCCGCAGACCTCGGTGAGCAGGCGGTCCAGCGAACGGAACGCCTGGTCCAGCGAGCGCACCTCGGTGACGTGGACCGGCAGTCCCGCCGCCCGCAGCGCGGCCAGATCGGGCGCCCGGTTCTCCTCCTCGTTGGCGATCACCAGATCCGGCCGCAGTGCCTCGACCGCCGCCAGGTCGGGGTTCTTGGTGCCACCGATCCGCGCCACCCGCAGTCCCACCGGGTGGCTGCACCAGTCGGTGGCCCCGACCAGCAGGCCGGGCGCGGTCACCGCCACCGCCTCGGTGAGCGAGGGCACCAGCGACACCACCCGCCGCACGGGGCCGCACAGCGGGACCGGGTGGCCGAGGTCGTCGGTGGGGGAAGCGGTCACCGGGTCAGCGTAGTGGGCGGGTGCGCCGGGTGCTTGCCGCGGTTGCGGGCCCGGCCGTGAAGTCCGTCAGCCGGCGGCGCCGGGGTTGACGGCTCTCCCGGGCGGGCGGTCGAAGACGCAGTCACCGCACAGGCCGCCGCCCGGGATCCGGTAGTAGAGGCAGCAGCTGCTGCGCCGCAGTGAGCCGGGGTGAAGGGTGCCGAACAGCGGTTCGCGCGCCAGCAGTCCGGCGGTGATGACGGCCGCCCGGGACCGTTCCGGTTCGGCGAACCCCCGGCCCAGCTGCCGCGCCGTGCCGACCAGCGCCGACGCCGCGTTGCCCGCGAGCAGCCCGTCCGCGACGGGGGCAGCCGCGCGCACGGCGGCCGCCAGTGGCGCGAGCGCACCGGCGACCGCGGCCCGGTGCACGTCGTCGGCGGGCGCGGGACCGGCCGGGCGCAGTGCCGTGCCGGGCAGCCAGAGGTCCAGCGGGCCGTCCGCCGGCTGCCGCCAGTGCACACCGTCCGGATCGAACTCCGGCACCAGTCCACCGGCCATCAGCAGGCCCAGCGTGACCGACCAGAAGCGGGCGGCGAGCCCCAGGTGGGTGATGGACGCGGCCACCCGGGGCTCCGTCGTGCGCAGCTTCGCGGCGACCTCCCTGATCCGTGCTGCCAGTGGCGCGTCGGGGCCGGTCGAGAAGAGCGTGCGCAGCGGCTGGTACCCGCTCGGCGGGACGGTACCGGTCTCGACGGCGAAGTAGGGGCCGAGGGCGCAGACGCTGCGGAGCACCGCAGCCGGGTCGGGGGTCACGGGTCATGTCTACCGGATCTCGGTGGGCGCAGGGGCGGGCCGGGTAGCACCATGGGAAGCCGGAAGGGGGCGCGAGGAGGTAGGCGGCGATGGCCAGACCGATCTGGACGGGCACGCTCAGCTTCGGGCTGGTCGCGGTGCCGGTGGGGCTCTACTCGGCCACCGAGGACCATGCCGTGCACTTCCGGCAGCTGCAACGCGGCACCTCCGACCGGGTGCGCAACCAGCGGGTCAACGAGCGCACCGGCGAGGAGGTCGAATTCCGCGACATCGTCAAGGGCTACGAGCTGGCCGAGGGCGAGTACGTGGTGGTCGAGCCCGACGAACTGGAGCAGATCTCACCGGGACGGTCCAAGTCCATCGACATCAGCGGTTTCGTCGACCTGGGCCAGATCGACCCGATCTACTTCGACAAGACGTACTACCTCGGGCCGCGCGGCGCCGAGTACGCCAAGGTCTACGCGCTGCTGCACCGGGCGCTCGCCGAGACCAACCGGGCCGGGCTCGCCGACTTCGTGATGCGCGGCAAGCAGTACCTGGCGGCGGTCCGGGTGGAGGGCGACGTGCTGGTGCTGCAGACCATGCACTACGCGGACGAGGTGCGCGATCCGCACCGCGAGATCGACAACCTGCCGGACCAGCCGGTGAAACCCTCGCAGAAGGAGCTGGCGGTGGCCTGCCAGCTGATCGAGGCGCTCAGCACCGACTGGGAGCCGGCCGCCTACCACGACAACTACACCGCCCAGGTCCGCGAACTGGTGGAGGCCAAGCTGGAGGGCAAGGAGGTCGTGGTCGCCGAGCCGGCGCCGGAGTCGACCAATGTGGTGGACCTGATGGCGGTGCTGGAGCGCAGCCTCAAGCAGGCCGGCCAGGGCGGCGGCAAGGCGGAGGAGCTGACGGAGGAGCCGAAGGGGGCCAAGAAGAAGGCGTCCGGGCGGAAGGCGGCCGAGCGGAAGCCGGCCGAGCAGAGGGGCGAGGAGCAGCCGCCCGCCGAAGCGCAGGGCGACCTGGCGCAGCTGAGCAAGACCGAGCTCTACCAGCTGGCGACCGAGCGAGGGGTGCAGGGCCGCTCCGGAATGACCAGGGACCAGCTGCTGGCCGCCCTGCAGGGGGCGCCGCCGAAGAAACGCCGGCTGCGCGCGGCGTCGTAGCCGGCGTTGTGCGTTTGCGACCGCATGTCGTCGTGGCGGCGCGGCGGCAGGTCACGTGCGTTGTCGTGGTGGCGCGCCGTCACGTCAGTCACCGTGCGGCTACGCGGCGTCGTGACCGTGCGTCGTGATCGTGCGGCGCCGCCGGCCGGTGCCGTCAGCCGGGCAGGGTGCCGGCCGCGTCGGGGTCGGCCAGGGCGGCATGCGGGTCGCCGTGTTCGGTGACCCGTTCGGCCACGTCCTCGGGCGTGAACGTCAGGTCCTCCGGGCGGCGGCAGGCGGCCAGTTCCGACCAGTCGAGCGGCGCCGAGACGGCCGGTTCGGGCCGGGCCCGCAGCGAGTACGCAGCGGCCGTCGTCTTGGCACTGTTGTTCTGCGACCAGTCCACGAAGACCCGCCCGGGCCGCAGTTGCTTGGCCATCTGGTCGACCACCAGATCCGGCAGCGCCCGCCGCAGCCGCCGGGCCAATTTGCGGGCGTAAGCGGAGACTTGGTCGGCCGGTGGGTCGGCGAGCGGCACCGTCAGATGCAGCCCCTTGCTGCCGGTGGTCTTGGGGAAGGCCGTCAGACCGTCCGCGGCCAGCAGCTTGCGCGCGGTGAGCGCCACCACGCAGCACTCCAGCAGCCCGGCGCCCTCGCCCGGGTCCAGGTCGATGATCAGCCGGTCGTGGGTGTCGGGCCGACCCCGCCACTGCGGTACGTGGATCTCCAGGCAGCCCAGGTTGGCGGCCCAGAGCAGGGTCGGCAGATCGCCCACCACCACCTGCGGCATCGTCTCCTGACGGTGGGTCACCGGTAGCCGCGGCACCCAGGCCGGTGATCCGGGCGGCACCCGCTTGGCCCAGAACTGCTGCCCGGTGACCCCCTCCGGCAGCCGCAGGAAGCTGGCCGGCCGCCCCGCCAGGTGCGGCAGCATGGCCGGCGCCACCGCGGTGTAGTAGCGCAGCATCGCGGCCTTGGTGAAACCGGTGCCGGGGTAGAGGACACGGTCCAGGTGGGTCAGCCGCAGCCGGTGGCCCGCCACCTCGGTGACCGTCGCCGTCGGGTCGGTCATGGCACCGATACTGGCAGGCCGCCCGCCCCCGCGCCCGCTGGACGCGCGGCGGCGTGCCGGGTGCCGGACGATGGGGGCATGGATCCTGTCGAGGCCCTGGAGCGGATCGCCTTCCTGCTGGAGCGGGAGCACGCCTCCACCTACCGGGTGCAGGCGTTCCGCAACGCCGCCGACGTGGTGCGCAACAGGTCCGAGCTGCCCCGCACGACCGGCGGGCTGGCCGACCTGCCCGGGATCGGCCCGGTGACCGCCACCGTGATCGCCGAGGCGCTGGCCGGACGGACCCCGGACTACCTGACCGAGGTCGAGGCGCGGGCCGATCGGGCGCTACCGCCGCTCACCGGAGCGGCGGCCGACCTGCGGGCCGCCTTGCGCGGCGACTGCCACCTGCACTCCAGCTGGTCGGACGGCGGCAGCCCGATCGAGGCGATGGCCCGCGCCGCACGGGAGTTGGGCCATGACTGGGCGGTGTTGACCGACCACTCGCCGCGCCTGACCGTGGCCCGCGGGCTGAGCCCGGAGCGGCTGCGCGAGCAACTCACGGTGGTCGCCGAGGTGAACCGGCGGGTGGAGCCGTTCCGGCTGCTCACCGGGATCGAGTGCGACATCCTGGAGGACGGCTCGCTGGACCAGGAGGACGAGCTGCTCGCCGAGTTGGACGTGGTGGTGGCGTCGGCCCACTCCAAGCTGCGGATGGCCGAGGTGCCGATGACCCGCCGACTGCTGGCCGCGGTGCGCAATCCGCTGGTCGACGTCTTGGGCCACTGCACCGGACGGCTGCTCGGCCCGGAGCAGCGGGGTGGCGGACGCAGTGTGCGCGGTGGTGGCAAAGGACGTCCGGAGTCGAGCTTCGACGCGGCGCGGGTGTTCGCCGCCTGTGCCGAGCACAACACCGCCGTCGAGATCAACTCCCGCCCGGAGCGTCTGGATCCGCCGATGCGGCTGCTGCGCGAGGCGGAACAGGCGGGCTGCCTCTTCGCGTTGGACACCGACGCCCACGCACCGGGCCAACTCGCCTGGCAGGACTACGGTTGCGAGCGGGCCGCCGAGGCGGGCGTGCCGGCGTCGCGGGTGATCACCACCTGGACGACGGACCGGCTGCTCGACTGGGCGCGCGACAGGCAGGGCCGGTAGCGGCGGTCCCAGCACCACGCCCTGCGCACCGGCGTCGATCGCGGCGTTGGGTGGCAGCTCGCAGGTGTGGACCTGGTCCAACGGCACCCTGACCCACGCCACATTGGC
>NZ_JAJJPA010000037.1 GCF_020907985.1 Kitasatospora humi
TCGGGAGCGGCTACTGCGTGCCCGCAGAGAGCAGCCGGCCCAGCTCGTCCTCGCGCTCCTGCGCGGCCACGAAGAGCAGCTCGTCGCCGCCCTCCAGGGTGTCGTCCCGGCCGGGGACCAGCACCCGGCCCTCCCGGATGATGGTCACCAGCGCGGTGTCGACCGGCCAGGAGACGTCACCCACCCTGGTCCCGACCAGCCCGGTGTCCTCCGCCAGGGTGAGTTCCACCAGGTTGGCGTTGCCCTGGCTGAACCGCATCAGCCGGACCAGGTCGCCGACGCTCACCGCCTCCTCGACCAGGGCCGACATCAGGCGCGGGGTGGAGACCGCGACGTCCACGCCCCAGGCCTCGTTGAAGAGCCATTCGTTCTTGGGGTTGTTGACCCGGGCGACCACCCGCGGCACCCCGTACTCGGTCTTCGCCAGCAGCGAGACCACCAGGTTGACCTTGTCGTCACCGGTGGCCGCGATCACCACGTGGCAGCGCTGCAGGGCCGCCTCGTCGAGCGAGGTGATCTCGCAGGCGTCGGCGAGCAGCCACTCCGCCGTCGGGACCCGCTCCACCGAGATGGCGTTCGGGTTCTTGTCCACGAGCAGCACCTCGTGGCCGTTCTCCAGCAGCTCGCCGGCTATCGAGCGGCCGACCGCCCCCGCTCCCGCAATCGCTACCCGCATCACTCACCCTCCTTCGGGCCGCCCGCGAACACGGCCTCTACCGCGGCGAGTTCGGACTTGCGCACCATCACCTGCACCAGGTCGCCCTCCTGCACCACCATCTGCGGGGCGGGCAGCACGCCCTCGCCGAGCCGGGTGATGAACGCCACCCGGGCACCGGAGGCCTCCTCCAGGGCGGTGACCTTGTGGCCGACCCAGGACGGCGCGAACGCCACCTCGGCCAGCTGCACGCTGCCGCTCGGGTCCTGCCAGAGGGGCTCGGAGCCGCTCGGCAGCAGCCGGCGCAGCATCTGGTCGGCGGTCCACCGCACGGTGGCCACGGTCGGGATGCCCAGGCGCTGGTAGACCTCGGCCCGGCGCGGGTCGTAGATCCGGGCCGCGACGTGCTCCACGCCGAAGTTCTCCCGCGCCACCCGGGCGGCGATGATGTTGGAGTTGTCACCGCTGCTGACCGCGGCGAAGGCACCGGCCTCCTCGATGCCGGCCTCCCGCAGGGTGTCCTGGTCGAAGCCGACGCCGGTGACCCGGCGGCCGTGGAATCCGGCGCCCAGTCGGCGGAACGCGGTCGGGTCCTGGTCGACGACGGCGACCGAGTGGCCCTGTCGCTCAAGTGCTCTGGCGAGGGCCGACCCCACCCGTCCGCAGCCCATGATCACGATGTGCACGGCACTTACCTCACCAGGCTCGTTGGGGTTTTGACCTGCGCAAACACCGTTCGATCTTCCTTCCGTACCCGGCTGACGCGGGCGCTGTCCGGGCCGCTTGTCACATCAGACGGGCGGCGTGGCAACCGGAGTGTTGCCCGCGGGCCCGCCATTCGACACTAGCCGCTCCGTAGAACGAGGTCTCGATGGAGCCTGCGGAGTGGTGGCAGCAAGGAGGGCAAGAACCCTTACGATTCCTTAACGTGCCAAACCTGACCGACGTGCCCAAGCGGATCCTGATCGGCCGCGCGCTGCGCAGCGACAAGCTGGGCGAGACGCTGCTGCCCAAGCGCATCGCGCTGCCGGTGTTCGCCTCGGACGCCCTCTCCTCGGTGGCCTACGCGCCCGAGGAGATCCTGCTGACCCTGTCCATCGCGGGTGTCTCCGCCATCCACTTCTCCTGGCAGATCGGCGTCGTCGTCGCCGTCGTCATGCTGGCAGTGGTCGCCTCGTACCGCCAGAACGTGCACGCCTATCCGAGCGGCGGCGGCGACTACGAGGTCGCCACCGTCAACCACGGATCCAACTCGGGCCTGGTGGTGGCCAGTGCGCTGATGGTCGACTACGTGCTCACGGTGGCGGTCTCCACGACCTCCGGCGTGGCCAACGTGGTCTCCGCCGTGCCGGCCCTGCACGGCCACGAACTGGCGCTGAGCATCACCCTGGTCGTGCTGCTGATGGGCATGAACCTGCGCGGGGTGCGGGAGTCCGGCACCGCGTTCGCGGTCCCCACCTACGCCTTCATGATCGGCGTGATCGGCATGGTCGGTTACGGCCTGTTCCGCCACCTGCTGCTCGGCGACACCATGCGGGCCGAGAGCGCCGGCTTCCACCTGGAGGCGACCCCCGGCAACGGCGCGCTCACCGGCTTCGCCCTGGTCTTCCTGCTGCTGCGGGCGTTCTCCTCCGGCTGCGCGGCGCTCACCGGCGTGGAGGCGATCAGCAACGGCGTGCCCGCCTTCCGGACGCCCAAGAGCCGCAACGCCGCGACCACCCTGCTGCTGATGGCCGGCATCGCGGTGACCATGTTCATGGGCATCATCTACCTGGCCCACCTGACCGGCACCCAGATGGCCGAGAACCCGGCCCAGCAGCTCGCAGGCGCCCCGGCCGGCTACCAGCAGAAGACCGCGCTGGCCCAGATCAGCCAGGCCGTCTTCTCCAACTTCACGCCCGGCTTCTACTTCATCGCCGCCGTCACCGGGTTGATCCTGGTGCTCGCCGCCAACACCGCCTTCAACGGCTTCCCGGTGCTCGGCTCGATCCTGGCCCAGGACCGCTACCTGCCCCGCCAGCTGCACACCCGCGGCGACCGGCTGGCCTTCTCCAACGGCATCATCCTGCTGGCCGCCGTCGCGGTGGTCTTCATCGCCGCCTTCGACGCCGACCCCAACCGGCTGATCCAGCTCTACATCGTCGGCGTCTTCGTGTCGTTCAACATGAGCCAGTCCGGCATGATCCGGCACTGGACCCGGCTGCTGCGCACCGAGACCGACCCCAAGGAGCGGCGCCGGATGCAGCGCTCCCGGCTGATCAACGGCTTCGGGCTGGTGATGACCGCCGCGGTGCTGCTGGTCGTGCTGGTCACCAAGATCGGCCACGCCTGGATCGCGATCGCCACCATGGTCACGCTGTTCGTGATGATGAAGGCGATCCGCAGGCACTACGACCGGGTGGCCGACGAGCTGGCCCTGGACGACGAGAAGCCGGTGCGGCCCGCCCGGATCCACGCCATCGTGCTGGTCTCCAAGCTGCACAAGCCGACCCTGCGCGCGCTCGCCTACGCCGAGCTGACCCGGCCGCACACGCTGGAGGCGGTCACCGTGAACGTCGACCAGGCGGACACCGACGAGCTGCGGGCCCAGTGGGAGGAGCAGGACGTCCAGGTGCCGCTCAAGGCGCTGGAGTCGCCGTACCGCGAGGTGACGGCACCGGTGCTGGAGTACGTGCGCAGGCTGCGCAGCTCCTCGCCGCGCGACGTGGTCAGCGTCTACATCCCCGAGTACGTGGTGGGCCACTGGTACGAGCACCTGCTGCACAACCAGAGCGCGCTGCGGCTCAAGGGACGGCTGCTCTTCAAGCCCGGCGTGATGGTCACCTCGGTGCCCTGGCAGCTGGAGTCCTCGGAGCGGCGCCGCGCGGTGCGCAGCTACTCGGCGCCCGGGGACGTCCGACGCGGCGAACCGCGGCGCCGCACGGTACCGTCGGGGGCTGCGGTGGAAATCCCCGCCGCCTCGGCCAGCCCCGACAAGGATCCCGCCAAGTGAGTCGCCACACCCCCCGCTCCGCCTCCTCCGGCCAGCCCCGCAAGGGCGCCAAGGCCGCCCGGGTCGGGCAGGTCGCCCGGCCGCGCTGGTCGGCCAAGCCGGCCCGGCCGGCCGCCACCGACCGGGAGGGGCTGACGGCGCAGACCGCGCCGCTGGCGCCCGGGGAGCGCCGGGCGGAGCCGGCGGCCGCTCCTGCCGAGCGCAAGAGCAACGCTGACCGGAAGCAGTCCGCCGAGCGGAAGCAGTCCGCCGACCGGAAGCAGCCCGCCGACCGGAAGCAGGCCGCCGAGCGCAAGCAGCCCGCCGACCGGAAGCAGGCCGCCGAGCGCAAGCAGCCCCGGGCGCAGCGTCCGGCCAAGCCGGCCCGGGCCCGCAAGCCCGAGGCGCCCAGCGGTGAGTCGCTGGTCGGCGAGCGCTACGAGCTGGAGGTCGGCCCGGTCGCGCACGGCGGCGGGCACTGCGTGGCCCGGCACGAGGGGCGGGTGCTCTTCGTCCGGCACGCGCTGCCAGGTGAGCGGGTGGTGGCCGAGGTGACCGAGGGCACCACCACCTCGCGGTTCCTGCGGGCCGACGCGGTCGAGGTGCTGGAGGCGGCCAAGGACCGGATCGAGCCGCCGTGCCCGTTCGCCGGCCCCGGCAGGTGCGGTGGCTGCGACTGGCAGCACGTCAGCCCCGGCGGCCAGCGCAAGCTCAAGGCCGCGGTGCTCACCGAGCAGCTCGCCAAGCTGGCCGGGCTGACCCCGGAGCAGGCGGGCTGGGACGGCAGCGTCGAGCCGGTCGGCGGCAAGCTGCCGGCCGGGCAGGTGCCGGCTTGGCGCACCCGGGTGCAGTACACGGTCGACCAGGAGACCGGGCGGGTCGGCCTGCGCAAGCACCGCTCGCACGAGGTGCAGCTGATCGACCGCTGCCTGATCGCCGCCGAGGGCGTCACCGAGCTGGGCATCGAGTCGCGGGACTGGACCGGCCTGGAGTCGGTGGAGGCGATCGCCGCCACCGGCTCGTCGGACCGCCAGCTGATCATGCGCCCGCTGCCGGGCGAGCAGCTGCCGCTGGTCGAGCTGGACAAGCCGGTCTCGCTGGTCCGGGTCGACGAGCAGGAGCTCTTCCACAAGGTGCACGGGCGCTCCTTCGTGCGGGAGCGGGCGGCCGGGCGCACCTGGCGGGTGAGCAACGGCGGCTTCTGGCAGATCCACCCCGAGGCGCCGGACACCCTGGTCGCCGCCGTGCTCGACGGGCTGGACCCGCAGTGGGGCGAGAACGCGCTCGACCTCTACTGCGGCGTGGGCCTGTTCGCCGGCGCGCTGGCCGACCGCGTCGGCGAGGACGGCGCGGTGCTGGGCATCGAGTCGGGCAAGCAGGCGGTGGCCGACGCCCGGCACAACCTGGCCGCGCTGGAGCAGGTGAGGATCGAGTGCGACAAGGTGGAGACCCTGCTGCCGCGCACCGGGATCACCGCCACCGACCTGATCGTGCTGGACCCGCCGCGGGCCGGGGCCGGCCGGGCGACCGTGGCGCACCTGGCGTCGCTGGGGGCCCGTCGGATCGCCTACGTGGCCTGCGACCCGGCGGCGCTCGCCCGCGATCTGGCGTTCTTCGCCGAGGGCGGCTACCGACCGGTCTCGCTGCGGGCCTTCGACCTGTTCCCGATGACCCATCACTTCGAGTGCGTGGCCATTCTGGAGCCGACCGGCCGGGAGCCGGACCAGCGGCGTTCCTGATCGCGGGGCGGCCTGACCACGGCCTACCTGACCGCGAGGCGTACTGAAGTCGACAAGGGCGTGAACGAGAGTCTTCGGGCTTTCGTTCGCGCCCTTGTCGTGCTAGCGGATGAGCGCTAGCTTCGAGGACATGGGTAAGAAGCAGCTCAACGTGCGGGTGGACGCCACCACCGCTGAGATGGCCCGCGAGCGGGCGGAACAGCAGGGGATCAGCATGAACCAGTACATCGAGCAGCTCGTCCGGCAGGACATGGGCGAGACAGGGCTGCGCTTCGTGGACGCCGCCGCCCAGTTCATGAAGGAGTACGAGAGCGAGTTCCTCGCTGAGTTCGGCGACCCGGTCGCGCCCGGCGACCGGCAGGGTGGGCGTCGTTGAACCTGGAGGTCGACCTCTCCTGGCTGCTCATGACCGCAGAGCAGTACACCCCTTCCGACCCGCAGGTGACCGACTACGGATCGCTGCTGGCGGCCATCACCCGGCACCAGGCGTCGATCTTCGACATCGCGGTCTACCCCGAGCCGCAGGACCGTGCCGCCGCCCTGATGCACCAGCTGATCCGGGTGCCGGCGCTGGAACGGTCCAACGAGCTCTACGCCACCGCCGTGGCCTACGCCTACCTGGTGGCCAGCGGCTGCCACGTCGCCACCACGGCCCGCGAGGTGCGCAGCCTGGCGCGGGCGATCCGGGAGGGCAGGATCGGGGTGGACGCAGTGGCCCAGCGGCTGCAGGGCTGGATCGTCGACGAGGCCGAGGGAGAGGCCGTGCCGGGGGAGGACGGGCCGGAGGACTCCGACACGGATTAACGGTCCGCGCTGCCTTAAGGTTGGTCGGTGCTCCGCGACATCGAGCAGTACCTGACCTGCCCACACTGCGCGCTCGGCCTGGCCCTCGACCAGTCCGGGCGGTCCCTGCGCTGCCCCGCCGGGCACAGTTTCGACGTCGCCCGGCAGGGCTACGTCAGCCTGCTGCCGACCGGCGCGCACACCGGCACCGGTGACACCGCCGAGATGGTGGCCGCGCGGTCGGACTTCCTCGCCGCCGGGCACTACGCGCCGATCGCGGCCGCGCTCGCCGAAGCCGTTGCCGCGCTCGACCCCGACGCCGCTCTGGTGGCCGACCTCGGCGCCGGCACCGGCCACTACCTGGCCCGGGTGCTGGACGCCCTGCCCCGGGCGGCCGGTGCCGCGCTCGACATCTCCAAGTTCGCGCTGCGCCGTGCGGCCAGGGCCCATCCCCGGGCCGGTGCGGTGGTCTGCGACGCCTGGCGCCAGCTGCCGCTCGCCGACGGCTGCGCGGACCTCGTGCTCAACGCCTTCGCGCCGCGCAACGGCCCCGAGATCCAGCGGGTGCTGCGGCCCGGCGGGCGGCTGCTGGTGGTCTCCCCGACCACCCGCCACCTGCGCGAACTGGTGGCCGCGCTGGGACTGCTGGCCGTGGACGAGGAGAAGGAGCGGCGGATCGCGGAGAAGCTCGGGCCGTGGCTGCGGCCCGAGGCGCAGCACCAGATCGAGTTCGAACTGCGCCTCAGCCACCGGGATGCGGCCGCCGTGGTCGGCATGGGACCGAACGCCTGGCACACCGAACCGGCGGCGCTGGCCGCGGCGCTGGCCGCACTGCCCGAGCCGATCGCGGTGACCGGATCGGTGCGCCTCGGCAGCTACCAGCGGTCAACGGACAGTTGACGGTGGTGGCCGCTCGTTGGGATGAACCCTGAGCTGCCGTCACGTTTCTGCGGCCCGCCACCTGACGGCCTGACAGTAGCGTCACCTCGGTGACCAGCGAAGTCGACCTGCGCCCCGACCCCATCGCCCCGCCCGCCGCCGCGGCGGCGCCCGAGCCCCGTCCGGCCGTAAGGCCCACCGTGGAGGAGCTACGGCTCACCTCGTTCAAGTCCTACCGCCGCGCCACCCTGCCGCTCGGCCCGCTCACCGTGGTGCACGGCCCGTCCGGCGTCGGCAAGTCCAACGCACTGGACGCCCTGGCGGTGCTGTCCCGACTGGCCCTCGGCGAGGAGATCGGGCCTTCGCTGGACGGCATCGGCGGGAGCGGCGGGCCGCTGGCCACCCCGGTGCGGGGCGGGCTGCGCGGCTGCGTTCCGCACGGACGCAACGCGATCATCCTGGGCTGCTCCGTCCGTTCCTGCGCCGGACCGATCCGGCTGGAGCTGGTGATCCGCACCGACGGCCGGGTCCGGGTGGCCCGCGAGTGGCTGGCGCTCGACGGGCAGACCCTGGTGGAGACCGGCGAGCAGGACGTCGCCGGTGGCCGGATCAACGTCAGCTGGCACAACGACAGCAGGCAGGGCGACATCCGCGCGCCGTTCCCCAGTTCCGCCCTGATCACCACCCAGATCCCGCTGCGGGTGGCCGGCTCCTCGGCCGGGGAGCGCAAGGTGCTGGCCGCCGCCGAGCAGCTGCTCACCGCGCTGCGCGAGGTCTTCCCGGTGCACCCGGTGCCCGCGTTGATGCGCGGCTGGGTGCCCGCGGATCCGCAGACCCGGCTGCTGTCCAGCGCGGCGAACACCTCGGCGCTGCTGGCCCGGCTGCAGGGCGAGTGCTCGCGCCGCTACGGCCGGCTGCTCAAGGAGGTGCAGGCGGCTGCCCCGCACCCGCTGCTCGGACTGGACGTGGACCGGCGCGGCAGCGGGGTCCAGGAGCGGGTGCTCGCCGTCTTCGACGAGGGCGTGCTCGGGCGCACCCGGGCCGACCAGGCGTCCGACGGGATGCTGCGGCTGCTCGCCTTCGCGGCGGTGCTGCTCACCGGCGCCGGGGTGCTGAACGTCGACCCGGCCGCCGAAGTGCCCTGGGCACGGCGGCAGTTGACGGTGCTGGCCGAGGACCTGGGAGCCGGTCTGGCGAACGAGCAGGTCGTTGCGCTGCTGCGGCTGGCCCGGGAGATGTGCGCCAAGGAGCACGTCCGGCTGCTCGCGGCGCTGCAGGATCCGGGGCCCGCACGGCAGTTGCCGGGCGTCGCGCTGGTGTCCTGCCGACGCGATCCGGTGAGCGGGCACAGCGTACTGGAGAGCGGGGCGGACGGGGCGGCGGAGCCGAGAGTCCCGGAGCAGGGGACCGGTGATGCGGTAGATCTTTAGCAGTGAGGGACGCAGGGAGGGGTGCAGTGAGTAGCACAGCGAGCGACATGGTGAGTGACGTCTTGAGCGACAGCGATGCTCCGCGCGACAGGGGTGCTTCCCGCGACAGCGGTGCTGCGCGTGGCGGCGGTGCCCTGGACGGTGGCGATGCTTCGGGTGATCGGGACCAGGGAGCGGGCAAGCAGGCGCTGAGCCTCGACGAGTTGACCCAGCGGCTGGCCCGGTTCGCCGCCGCCCGCCGCTGGCAGCCGTTCCACACGCCGAAGAACCTGGCGGCAGCGCTGACCGTGGAGGCCGGGGAGCTGCTGGAGATCTTCCAGTGGCTGACGCCGGACCAGGCCGCGGCGGTGATGGCCGACCCCGAGCAGGCGCACCGCGTACGGGACGAAGTGGCCGATGTGCTGGCCTACTTGCTGCAGTTCTGCGCCGTGGTGCAGGTAGATCCGCTGGTGGCGCTGGCGGACAAGATCGACCGCAATGAGTTGCGCTTCCCACCGGCACCGCAGGAGTAGGGGGCGGTCCGCCGGGGGTGGTTCCGCCGGGGTGGTCCGCCCCGGCGGGTCCGCCTCGGGCTGTGGAGAGTTGTCCACAGGCCCAGGGTTTTCCACAGGCTCGGCGATGGTGTTCGCGGTCCGCCGCTCAGGGGCGCACGCTCGATTTTGACGGGTCGGCAGGCCGGCCGACCCGCAATCGAGCGACGGGAGCCCGGACATGGACGCAGTGCGACTGATCAAGAGCGCCCGGCCGTCACTTGCCGAGGCGCGCTCCCATGACCAGGTGCTGACCGAGGCCTGGCAGGCGGCCCGGCTCACCGAGGCGGTGGGCGGGCTGCTGAGCGATCACCGGGACGGCGAGCCGGCCGCCCTCGGCGAGCTGCTGGCTGCGGCGGGCGGGCACGCTCGGGCTCGTTTGGGCGCGGCGGTGGAGTCCGAGACCGGCGCCCAGGAGCCGCCGCCCGGCCGGGTGCACCGGTTGACCGGCCTCGGCGAGCCGGTGGCGGCCCTGGAGGAGCTGTGCCGGCTGCTCGCCGAGGTGTCGCAGGTGCTGATCGCGGTCAGCCATGCCTCGCCCGGCCAGTGTGCCTACTGGGCAGCGGTGGACGGGGTGGATGCCGGGGACGAATGCCGGGAGTTGGTGGTCGAGCTGCTCCGAGTGCTGCGCCGGGCTTCCCGTGAGGCCGAGGGAGCGCCGCCGGAGGAGGCCGACCGGGAGCCGGCCCGGAGTCGGTCGTGGCGGTGCGCCGACGGCGCCGCGGCGGTACCGCGCTACCGGGTGGTGGCGCTCTCCGTGGCCGGGTCGTCGGCGCGCTGGTCCACCGCGCGGGCACCGGCGGCCTCCAGATCCGATCCGAGGTCGGCCAGATCGGCGTTGACCGATGCGAGCATGTCCTGCAACTGCTCCAGGAGGCTTTTTGCGGCGCCGGTCTTGCCGTCGGTGGCGGGGCGCTGCGGGGTCTGGGGCCTGGGGTCGGTCATGCGCGGTGCCTTCCGGCTCGGGAGCGCGCGGCCGCGCTCGGACGGCGGTGCCGCCTGGCCGGCCGACACCGCAGGGCGGTGGCCCCGCCGATCCAACGAACCCCGGTGGGCGCTGGTCACCGGTTCGGCGGTGCGCTCAGTCCACCGAGTGATGCCGCGTCATCGCAGGCCGCGAGCCCCGGCAGGGGTGAACATCGCCGGGGCTCGCGGGTGGTCGCCAGGTGGCCGGCCGTCAGTTGTGCGCGTGGAGGTCCGCGTTCAGGCCGCCCCAGGAGCCGGAGCGGACGATCACCTCGACGGCGCCGGACTGCGAGTTGCGGCGGAACAGCAGGTTGTCCTGCCCCGACAGTTCGAGGGCCTTGGCCACCGTGCCGTCCGGGGCGGTGACCCGGGTGCCGGCGGTGACGTAGAGGCCGGCCTCGACCACGCAGTCGTTGCCCAGCGAGATGCCGATGCCCGCGTTGGCGCCGAGCAGGCAGCGCTCGCCCACCGAGACGACCTGCTTGCCGCCGCCCGACAGGGTGCCCATGATCGAGGAGCCGCCGCCGACGTCGCTGTGGTCGCCGACCACCACACCGGCGCTGATCCGGCCCTCGACCATGGAGGTGCCCAGGGTGCCGGCGTTGAAGTTGACGAAGCCCTCGTGCATCACGGTCGTACCGGCGGCCAGGTGCGCGCCCAGCCGGACCCGGTCCGCGTGTGCGATCCGCACGCCGCTCGGGGCCACGTAGTCGGTCATCCGGGGGAACTTGTCGATCCCGTAGACGGCCAGCTGACCGCCCTCGGCACGGACCGCCAGGCGGGCCTGCTCGACCAGGTCCACCGGCACCGGGCCGATGCTGGTCCACGCCACGTTGGCCAGCAGACCGAAGATGCCGTCCAGGTTCTGCCCGTGCGGCCGGACCAGCCGGTGGCTCAGCAGGTGAAGGCGCAGGTAGACGTCGTGGGCGTCCAGCGGCTTCTCGTCCAGCGAGGCGATGGTGGTGCGCACGGCGACCACCTCGACGCCGCGGCGGGCGTCGTTGCGCAGCGCCTGGGCGGCGCCGGCGCCGAGCTCGGCCGTGGCCTGCTCGGCGGTCAGCCGGACGGTGCCGGCCGGGCCGGGCTCGGCGGACAGCACGGGGGAGGGGAACCAGGTGTCGAGCACGGTGCCGTCGGCGGCGATGGTCGCCAGGCCCGCGGCCACCGCGCCGCGGGGGGCGGAGGAGGTCGTTTCAGCAGTCACATCGTGCACCGTAACCAATTCCGGTCCGGGCTGCCGAAACGGCTCGGGCGGTGGACCGGTGCTGCGGGCCCACCGGGCAAATTCGGGTGCCGGGCGACCGTGCCGCCCGGGATACTCCGGTGGGTGTTCATCTCGATTACCACCACCGGTACCGACGCCCAGCCCGCCACCGACCTGGGCTACATGCTGCACAAGCACCCGGAGAAGGTGCAGCAGTTCAGCACCGCGTACGGCGAGGCGACGGTGTTCTACCCCGAAGTGGGCAACCAGCGCTGCACCGCCGCCCTGCTGCTGGAGGTGGATCCGATCGGGCTGGTCCGCCGGTCTCGCGGCCGGGCACCGACCAGCCGGGCCGGGTCGACCGGGGCGGCGGCGCTGGCCCAGTACGTCAACGACCGCACGTACGCCGCTTCCTCGCTGCTCGCCGTAGCCTTGCGCACGGTCTTCCGCAGCGCGATGAAGGGTGTCTGCGTTCAGCGGCCCGGCCTGGCCGAGCAGCCGAGGCCGCTGACGGTGCTGCTGCCGGCGGTCGCAGCCCAGGGCGAACCGAGTCGAGCCGATGAGCCGTCGCTGGTCGAGCGGCTCTTCGCCCCGCTGGGGTGGCAGGTCGAGGCCGTGCCGATACCGCTGGACGAGTCCTTCCCGGAGTGGGGCACCTCGCGCTACCTGCGGCTGGAGCTGACCGGCACGCTGCGGCTGGCCGATGCACTGCAGCACCTCTATGTGCTGCTGCCGGTGCTGGACGGTGCCAAGCACTACTGGGTCGCCCCGGACGAGGTGGACAAGCTGCTGGCCGCTGGGGCGGGCTGGCTCGCCGAGCACCCCGAGCGCGCCCTGATCGTCCGTCGGTACCTGCAGCGGCGCTGGTCACTGGCGAACGAGGCACTGCGCCGACTGGAGCTGGTCCGACTGGCCGAGGCCGAGGAGCGGGAACCGGAGGAGCTGGACGACGCCATGCCGCCCCAGGGCGACGCCACCGACGAGACCGGCACCGGCGCCGACACCGACGCTGACACCGGGACCGCCGCGCACGCGGACGGCGCGGATACCGCCGGTGACGCCGGTGACGCAACCGCCGGGGAGCGCCCGCTGCCGCTGGCCGGGCAGCGCCGTGCGGCGATCCTCGACCTGCTGCGAGCCGACGGAGCCGCTCGGGTGCTCGATCTCGGTTGCGGTCAGGGCGAGTTGATCGGCGAACTGCTGAAGGTCCGGCAGTTCACCGAGATCCTCGGGGTCGACGTCTCAGCCGGCGCGCTCGCGGTCGCCGCCCGGCGGCTGCGGCTGCACCGGCTGCCGGAACGTCAGGCCGCCCGGGTCCGGCTGCTCCAGGGCGCGCTGACGTACACCAACGCGCGGCTGCGCGGGTACGACGCGGCGGTGCTCTGCGAGGTGATCGAGCACCTGGACGAGGACCGGCTGCCGGCCCTGGAGTACGCCGTGTTCGGTGCGGCCCACCCGGCCACCGTGCTGGTGACCATGCCGAACGCCGAGTACAACGTGCTTTGGGAGAGCCTGCCGGCCGGTCGGCTCCGGCACGGCGACCACCGCTTCGAGTGGGACCGGGCTGCCTTCCGGGCCTGGGCCGAACGGGTCGCGGCCCAGTACGGCTACCGCGTCTCCTTCCAGCCGGTCGGCCCGGACGACCCGGAGGTGGGCCCGCCCAGCCAGCTGGCCGCCTTCCGCCAGGCCGAACTGACCGCCGCAACCCAGCCCGGCACCACCCACACCACCCACCCAGCCGCCCAGCCCGGCACCACCCACACCACCCACCCAGCCGACAGCCCGTCGCGAGCCGCCGAAGGGAGCGACCGATGACCGAGTCCACCGACCCCACCAGCACCGACCCCGGTACCGGTGCCGAGCCGACTGCGTCCGCCCCGGCGGCCCCTCGCCGGCTGCCGGTCACCGACCTCGCCCTGGTGGTGCTGGTCGGCACCAGCGGCGCGGGCAAGTCCAGCTTCGCCCGCAGGCACTTCGCGGCCACCCAGGTGATCTCCTCCGACTTCTGCCGGGGGCTGGTCTCGGACGACGAGAACGACCAGTCCGCCTCGGCCGACGCCTTCGACGTTCTGCACTACATCGTCGGCAAGCGGTTGGCGGCCGGCCGGCTCACCGTGGTGGACGCCACCAATGTGCAGCCCGGCGCCCGCAAGCAGCTGGTCGCGCTGGCCCGGGAGCACGACGTGCTGCCGATCGCCATCGTGCTCGACGTGCCGCCCGGGGTCTGCGTCGAGCGCAACCGCGCCCGGCCGGAGCGGGACTTCGGCCCGCAGGTGGTCCAGCGCCAGCACCGTGAGCTGCGCCGCTCGTTGAACGGCCTGGAACGTGAGGGCTTCCGACGGGTGCACCACCTGCGGGGCGAGGCCGAGGTGGCGGCCGCCGAGATCGTGGTGGAGCGACGCTGGAACGACCTGCGGGAGCGCACCGGTCCGTTCGACATCGTCGGCGACGTCCACGGCTGCCGCGCCGAGCTGGAGACCCTGCTAGACAAGCTCGGCTACCGGCTCGTCCGCGACGAGCAGGGCCGCCCGGTGGACGCGGTGCCGCCCGCCGGTCGCACCGCCGTGTTCGTCGGCGACCTGGTGGACCGCGGCCCGGACACCCCCGGGGTGCTGCGCCTGGTGATGGGCATGGTGGCCGGCGGCCACGCGCTCTGCGTGCCCGGCAACCACGAGAACAAGCTCGGTCGGGCGCTGAGCGGCCGACAGGTGACGGTCTCGCACGGACTGCGGGAGTCGCTGGACCAGCTCGCTGCCGAGTCGCCGGAGTTCGTCGCCGAAGTGCGGTCCTTCATCCGGGACTTGGTCAGCCACTACGTGCTGGACGAGGGCCGACTGGTGGTCTGCCACGCCGGCCTGCCGGAGAAGTACCACGGCCGCACCTCCGGCCGGGTCCGCTCGCACGCGCTGTACGGCGACACCACGGGGGAGACCGACGAGTACGGCCTGCCGGTCCGCTACCCGTGGGCCGAGGAGTACCGGGGCAAGCCGCTGGTGGTGTACGGGCACACTCCGGTGCTGGTCCCCAGCTTCCTCAACAACACCATCTGCCTGGACACCGGCGCCGTCTTCGGCGGAAGCCTGACCGCCCTGCGCTACCCGGAGCGGGAGCTGGTCAGCGTCCCCGCCGAGCGGGAGTGGTACGCCCCGGTGCGGCCGCTGGTCTCCGATGCGCCGGGCGCCCGGGACGGGCGACCGCTCGACCTGGCGGACGTGATCGGGCGCCGGGCCGTGGAGACCGCCCTGCACGGCCGGATCGCCGTGCGGGAGGAGAACGCCGCCGCCGCACTGGAAGTGATGAGCCGGTTCGCCCTTGATCCCCGGCTGCTCGCCTACCTGCCGCCGACCATGGCCCCGAGCCCCACGTCGCAGCGCGAGGGGTACCTGGAGCACCCCGAGGAGGCGTTCGGCAGCTATCTGGCCGCCGGCGTCCGGCAGGTGGTCTGCGAGGAGAAGCACATGGGCTCGCGGGCCGTGCTGCTGGTCGCGCGGGACGTGGCGGCGCTGGAGCGGCGGTTCGGCGTGGCCGGTCCCGGTGCGATCTGGACCAGGACGGGACGGGCGTTCCTGGACGACCAGGAGTTGACCGCGGCGGTGCTCGACCGGATCCGGACGGCGGCCGAATCGGCCGGCCTGTTCGACGAGCTGGCCACCGGCTGGCTGCTGCTCGACGCCGAGCTGCTGCCCTGGTCGCTCAAGGCGGTGGAGCTGTTGCGCCGGCAGTACGCCGCGGTCGGGGCGGCGGCCGGCGCGGTGCTGCCGGAGGTCCTCGACGCGCTGCGGCTGGCCACCGAGCGGGGCATGGGCGGGCTGGCCGAGCTGACCGAGCGCCAGCGCCGCCGGGCCGCCGACGCCACCGCCTTCACCGTGGCCTACCGGCGCTACTGCTGGCCGACCGAGGGGCTGACCGGTATCCGGCTGGCGCCGTTCCAGCTGCTGGCCGCCGAGGGTGCCAACCTGGCGGCGCGGCCGCACGACCGGCACCTGGAGTGGCTGGACCGCCTGGTGGCGGCAGATGCGGCGGCGCACCCAGCCGAGCCGCTGCTGCGGACCACCGGTCGCCTGCTGGTCGACACCGCCGACGAGGCCTCGACCGCCGCCGCAACCGCCTGGTGGGAGAAGCTCACCGCGGCCGGTGGCGAGGGCATGGTGGTCAAGCCGCTGGCCTCGGTGGTGCGCGGTGCGGCACGTGAGGGGCGGCCGGGCCGGTTGGTCCAGCCGGGTCTGAAGGTGCGTGGGCGGGAGTACCTGCGGATCATCTACGGCCCGGACTACACCGAGCACCTGGGGGTGCTGCGCGGGCGGGCGCTGGGCCACAAGCAGTCGCTGGCGCTGCGTGAGTACGCGCTGGGCATGGAGGCGCTGGACCGGCTGGCGAACGGTGAGCCGCTCTGGCGGGTGCACGAGCCGGTCTTCGCGGTCCTCGCCCTGGAGTCGGAGCCAGTGGACCCCCGTCTCTGAGCGCCCGCCCGTCCCCCGGGGACCGCTACCGGGCGGTGCCCCGGGGCGGAGCCGCCCCCGCCCCCTGTCGGACCGGGCCGGGGCAACCGACCCCGCCCTCCGGGTCAACCGGCCCGCCCTCCGGGCCGGTTCGGCCCGCCCTCCGGGCCGGGGTCGGCCCACCCTCCGGGCCGGTTCGGGTCGCCTGGTCGGGCCCGACCAGGCGGTGTCGACCCTTCCCCTCACCACGGTGTCGACCCTTCCCCTCACCACGCCGTCGCCGCCGGGCTCCGCACCGCCTGCCGTCCCATCGCGCCTCTGTATATAAATTCCAATATCCGTATACTGTTGCCACGTTGATCCCGTCACCCCAGGAGCCCGGCATGGCCTTGAACCTCAGGAACCGGCATTTCCTCAAGGAGCTCGACTTCACCGCCGAGGAGTTCCGCTTCCTGCTGGAGCTGGCCGCCCAGCTCAAGGCCGCCAAGTACGCCGGAACCGAGCAGCCGCGACTGCGGGGCAGGAACATCGCGCTGGTCTTCGAGAAGACCTCCACCCGCACCAGGTGCGCCTTCGAGGTGGCCGCACACGACCAGGGCGCCGGCACCACCTACCTCGACCCCTCGGCGTCGCAGATCGGGCACAAGGAGTCGGTGAAGGACACCGCCCGGGTGCTCGGCCGGATGTTCGACGGCATCCAGTACCGCGGACACGGGCAGTCAGTGGTCGAGGAGCTGGCCGAGCACGCCGGGGTGCCGGTGTGGAACGGCCTCACCGACGAGTGGCACCCCACCCAGATGCTCGCCGACATGCTGACCGTCCAGGAGCACAGCGACAAACCGCTGTCCGAGGTCGCGCTGGCCTACCTCGGCGACGCCCGGTACAACATGGGCAACTCGCTGCTGATCACCGGCGCCCTGCTGGGCCTGGACCTGCGGATCGTCGCCCCGGCGAAGTACTGGCCCACCCAGGAGATCCGCACCTGCGCCGAGCGGCTGGCGCAGGCCAGCGGCGCCCGGATCACCCTGACCGAGGACGTCGCCGCGGGGGTGGCCGGCGCCGACTTCCTGTACACCGACGTCTGGGTGTCGATGGGCGAGCCCAAGGAGGTCTGGGCGGAGCGGATCGCCGAGCTCAAGCCCTACCAGGTCTCCATGGACACCGTCAGGGCCACCGGCAATCCGAGGGCGAAGTTCCTGCACTGCCTGCCGGCCTTCCACGATCTGGGCACCACCGTGGCCCGGCAGCTCCACGAGGCGACGGGGATGGCCGAGCTGGAGTGCACCGACGAGCTGTTCGAGTCCGAGCACTCCATCGTCTTCGACCAGGCCGAGAACCGCCTGCACACCATCAAGGCGGTCCTGGTGGCGACCCTGGCCGACTGAGCGGGCGGGCCCGACGGGCGGTCCGCACCGCAGGCCGTCCGAAGGGCCGGCGGTGCGGAGGCATCGCCGCGGCAGTCGACTCGGTGGGGCGCGTCGGAGGGTGCCGACGTCACTCTCAGTCGGTGTATGCACTATGGTTTATCTCGACATCGAGATAACTCGAGCCTATGATTTATCTCGACATCAAGATACTTGCCGATAGGCGATCCCCGGGCTTCCTCGTGTGGTCCCCCGGACCCCCACGTGCTGCACGAAGTACCTAGAAGGAGTCAGTCGTGTCCGCGAACAGCTTCGACGCCCGCAGCTCGCTGCAGGTGGGCGACGAGTCGTACGAGATCTTCAAGCTCTCCGCCGTCGAGGGTTCCGAGCGGCTGCCGTACAGCCTCAAGGTGCTGCTGGAGAACCTGCTCCGCACCGAGGACGGCGCCAACATCACCGCCGACCACATCCGGGCCCTCGGCGGCTGGGACCCGAACGCCGCGCCGAGCCAGGAGATCCAGTTCACGCCGGCCCGCGTGATCATGCAGGACTTCACCGGTGTGCCCTGCGTGGTGGACCTCGCCACCATGCGTGAGGCGGTCAAGGAGCTGGGCGGCGACCCGGCCAAGATCAACCCGCTGGCCCCGGCCGAGCTGGTCATCGACCACTCGGTGATCGCCGACAAGTTCGGCACCAAGGACGCGTTCACCCAGAACGTCGAGATCGAGTACGGCCGCAACAAGGAGCGCTACCAGTTCCTGCGCTGGGGCCAGACCGCCTTCGACGAGTTCAAGGTGGTCCCGCCCGGCACCGGCATCGTGCACCAGGTCAACATCGAGCACCTCGCCCGCACCGTCATGGTCCGGGGTGGCCAGGCCTACCCCGACACCTGCGTCGGCACCGACTCGCACACCACCATGGTCAACGGCCTCGGTGTGCTCGGCTGGGGCGTCGGCGGCATCGAGGCCGAGGCCGCGATGCTCGGCCAGCCGGTGTCGATGCTGATCCCGCGGGTGGTCGGCTTCAAGCTGAACGGCCAGCTGCCGGCCGGCGCCACCGCCACCGACCTGGTGCTCACCATCACCGAGATGCTCCGCAAGCACGGTGTGGTCGGCAAGTTCGTCGAGTTCTACGGCGCCGGCGTCAGCGCCATCCCGCTGGCCAACCGCGCCACCATCGGCAACATGTCGCCGGAGTTCGGCTCGACCTGCGCGATCTTCCCGATCGACGCCGAGACCATCAACTACCTCAAGCTCACCGGCCGCGACGAGCAGCAGCTCGCCCTGGTCGAGGCCTACGCCAAGGCCCAGGGCCTGTGGCACGACCCGTCGGTCGAGCCGGTCTACTCCGAGTACCTGGAGCTGGACCTGGCGACCGTGGTCCCGTCGATCGCCGGCCCGAAGCGTCCGCAGGACCGCGTGGTGCTGGCCGAGGCCGCCGCCAAGTTCGCCGAGGCGCTGCCGAGCTACTCCACCGAGGTCTCCAAGCCGACCACCGTCACCGCCCCCGACGGCTCGTCGTACGAGATCGACAACGGCGCCGTGGTGATCGCCTCGATCACCTCCTGCACCAACACCTCCAACCCCTCCGTCATGCTGGGCGCCGCCCTGCTGGCGAAGAAGGCCGTGGAGAAGGGCCTGCACGTCAAGCCCTGGGTGAAGACCACCCTGGCCCCCGGGTCCAAGGTCGTCATGGGCTACTACGAGAAGGCCGGCCTGCTCCCGTACATGGAGAAGCTGGGCTTCAACCTGGTCGGCTACGGCTGCGTGACCTGCATCGGCAACTCGGGTCCGCTGCCGGAGGAGGTCTCGGCCGCGGTCAACGAGGCCGACCTCGCCGTGGTGTCGGTGCTGTCCGGCAACCGCAACTTCGAGGGCCGGATCAACCCGGACGTCAAGATGAACTACCTGGCCTCCCCGCCGCTGGTGGTCGCCTACGCCCTGGCCGGCAACATGAACGTCGACATCACCCGCGACGCGCTGGGCCAGGACGCCGACGGCAACGACGTCTTCCTCGCCGACATCTGGCCGTCGGAGCAGGAGGTGGCCGACGTGGTCGCCAACTCCATCGACCAGGACATGTTCACCCGGGACTACGCGGACGTCTTCGCCGGTGACCAGCGCTGGCAGTCGCTGCCGATCCCGACCGGCAACACCTTCGAGTGGGACGCCGAGTCCACCTACGTGCGCAAGCCCCCGTACTTCGAGGGCATGGCCAAGACTCCGAGCCCGGTGCAGGACATCGCCGGTGCCCGGGTGCTGGCCAAGCTGGGCGACTCGGTCACCACCGACCACATCTCCCCGGCGGGCAACATCAAGGTCGGCACCCCGGCCGCGCAGTACCTGACCGAGCACGGTGTGGAGAAGCGCGACTTCAACTCGTACGGCTCGCGCCGTGGCAACCACGAGGTGATGATCCGCGGCACCTTCGCCAACATCCGCCTGCGCAACCAGATCGCGCCGGGCACCGAGGGCGGCTACACCCGCGACTTCACCCAGGCCGACGCCCCGGTGTCGTTCATCTACGACGCCTCGCAGAACTACCAGGCCGCCGGCATCCCGCTGGTCGTCCTGGCCGGCAAGGAGTACGGCTCCGGCTCGTCCCGCGACTGGGCGGCCAAGGGCACCGCGCTGCTCGGTGTCAAGGCCGTCATCGCCGAGTCCTACGAGCGCATCCACCGCTCCAACCTGATCGGCATGGGCGTGCTGCCGCTGCAGTTCCCCGAGGGCCAGAGCGCCGACAGCCTGGGCCTGACCGGTGAGGAGACCTTCTCCATCGCCGGCGTGACCGAGCTGAACGAGGGCCGCACCCCGAAGACCGTCAAGGTCAAGGCCGGCGACGTCGAGTTCGACGCCGTGGTCCGCATCGACACCCCCGGTGAGGCGGACTACTACCGCAACGGCGGCATCCTGCAGTACGTGCTGCGCAGCCTCATCAACGGCTGACCGCCGCAGCCCGTAGCACCCGGACCGCGCTCTCCCCAGGTGGGGGAGCGCGGTCTGTGCTATGCCGGACATATGGACGCCAGTTCCGAGGACCTCTGGCCGATGATCCATGCCGAGCGGCGCGCGCTGCTCGAGGACGTGCGGCAGCTGGCGCCCGCGCAGTGGACGGTCTTCTCGCTCTGCGCGGGCCGTACGGTGCGCGACGTGCTGGCGCACATGGCCGCCACCGCCCGGATGACGCAGGCCGACTTCGTCCGCAAGGCGGTCAAGGCGCGGTTCAACTTCCAGCGGATGACCGACCGGGACATCCATGAGTTCACCCGGGGCCGCCCGTCCGCCACCGTGAAGGTGTTCGAGCTGCTTGTCGACTCGCAGACCCACCCGCGCGGGCCGGACGAAGCCTGGCTCGGTGAGACGGTCGTGCACGCCGAGGACATCAGGCGCCCGCTGGGCATCGCCCATGAGTACCCGATGGCGGCGCTGACCGCCTGTGCCGACTTCTACCGCCGCTCCAACTTCCTGATCGGCGGCAAGAAGCGGGTGGCGGGGCTGAAGCTGACCGCGACCGACACCGACTGGTCGGTGGGCGAGGGCCCCGAGGTGAGCGGCCCGATGCTGGACCTGCTGCTGGTGATCACCGGGCGTCCGGCGGGGCTGGCCGCGCTCAGCGGCGACGGGGTGGAGCTCCTCAGCGAGCGGATGCCCAGCCAGGATGTGGCGGGTAGCCGTTCGCACCGCCGGGGTACGTCAAAAGGCATCCAGGTTTGAGCAACCGCGTCGTAGTCTGCACGAAACTGCTCATTTCTATGTTCATGCAAGCAGTAGCGCGCTAATCTCCGTGTCCGCGGGCATGATTCAGTTGGCCGGCTGCAACACGCAGGCTTCCTGAACATTGCACATGCTGCACCGCCGGCAACGCTTTGAGCCTCAAGAGGTGTTGCCGGTGGAGAGACTATTGCCGCCGGATGAACAGTGGACTATACCTTTGCCCATCGACCGCACCCCCTCTGACCGGCGCCGTTGGCGACAGCCAAGGTGCCGATGAGGGTCGGGAGTTGATTGGCCGTCAGACAACGGTTCGGGGCGGACGTCGGTTCACCTCCGCATCACCAGGACACTGAGGGGTAAGGGCACTCATGGGCTCTGCAACTGAGTACAACCGCCGCGACATCTTCAAGCGCGCGGCCGCGGTCACCGTCCTCGCGGCCGGCAGCAGTTCACTGCTCGCCGCGTGTGCCGCCGGGGGTGGTGGCGGCAGCGGCACCAAGGGCGCCGCGCCGAGTGGCAGCGGCAGTGCGACCAACCCGTTCGGCGTCAAGGCGAACGACCCGCTGGACGTCGTGATCTTCAAGGGCGGCTACGGCGACGACTACGCCAAGGCCTTCGAGGAGATGTACAAGAAGACCTACAGCGGCGCCAACGTCAGCCACCTGGGCACCCAGGACATCAGCCCCAAGCTGCAGCCCCGGTTCAACGCGGGCAACCCGCCGGACGTGGTCGACGACTCGGGCGCCCAGGCGATGAGGCTCGACGTGCTGGAGAAGGCCGACCAGCTGACCGACCTGTCCGTGCTGCTGGACGCGCCGTACCTGGACGATCCCAGCCAGAAGGTCCGAGACGTGCTGCTGCCCGGCACCATCGACCAGGGCACCATCGACGGCAAGGTGTACTCCCTCAACTACGTCTACACGGTCTACGGCCTCTGGTACTCCAACAAGCTCTTCAAGGAGAAGGGTTGGACCCCGCCCAAGACCTGGGACGACTTCCTCGCGCTCTGCGCGACCATCAAGGCCTCCGGCGTCGCGCCCTTCTGCCACCAGGGCAAGTACCCGTACTACGCCAACTACCTGATCATGGACCTGGTCGCCAAGCAGGGCGGCGCCGACCTGGTGAAGCGGATCGACGCGCTGGACCCCACGGCCTTCGACGACCCGGCGGTGCTGGCCGGCGTCTCCGCGTTCTTCCAGATCATGCAGAAGGACTACCTGCTCCCCGGCACCAACGGCATGACCCACACCGAGTCGCAGACCGCCTGGTGCCAGGGCAAGGCCGCGTTCATCCCGTGCGGTTCCTGGCTGGAGAACGAGATGATCAAGGTCACCCCGGCCGACTTCGACATGGCCTTCCTGCCGGTCCCCTCGCTCGCGGGCGACAAGATGCCGCAGAACGCCGTGCGGGCCGGCGCCGGTGAGCCGTTCATCGTGCCGGCCAAGGCGAAGAACCAGGCCGGCGGCCTGGAATTCCTGCGGATCATGCTGACCAAGGAGGCCTCCGGCAAGTTCGCCGCCGCGGCCAACTCGCTGACCGTGCTGAAGGACGGCATCGGCCCCGACGTGGTGCTCAAGCCCGGCACCAAGTCCTCCGCGCAGGCGGTCACCGCGGCCGGCGGCAACACCTTCAACTACACCTACCCGGACCTGCAGACGGCGTTCGAGACCGAGATGGAGAACGCCACCACCGACCTGGTCAACAGCCGGATCACACCGCAGCAGTGGGTCGCCCGGGTCAAGGCCGCCACCTCCAAGAAGGTCTGACCGCAGTCGAGTTGAAGGTGGGCGGGACACCGCGGCCGGCTGCCCGGTCGCAGTGCCCCGCGCCCCGGTTGCCACGCCCGCCGAGCCCGTCCGGCCCGGGCCGTGGCGGACAGGAGCAGTTGATGCGTCACCGGAAGTACCCCTTCATCGTGGGGTTCCTCATCGTCCCCGTCGCGCTCTACGTACTGCTGGTCATCTGGCCGTACCTGCAGACCTTCGGGTACTCCCTGACCGACTGGTCCGGGGCCTCGCAGCAGATGAACTTCATCGGGCTGCGCAACTACACCACGCTGTTCGGCGACAACGTCTTCGTGCTGGCGCTGGAGCACAACCTGCTGCTGCTCGCGGTGCTGCCGCTCGCCACCATCCTGCTGGCGCTGTTCTTCGCCTTCATGCTCAACGTCGGCGGCCGGGGCGGCACCGGGGGAGTGCAGGGGGTGCGCGGCGCCGGCTTCTACAAGGTGGTCTTCTTCTTCCCGCAGGTGCTGTCGGTCGCCATCCTCTCGGTGCTCTTCCAGGGCGTCTACCGCACCGACCAGGGCGGCCTGTTGAACGGCGTGCTGGTCGAGCTGGGCGTGGAGGACCCGAACCGGCCCTGGCAGTGGCTCTCCGACCCCAACCTCGGCCTGTGGTGCGTGATCGGGGTGCTGGTCTGGTCCGGCGTCGGCTTCTACCTGGTGCTGTTCTCGGCCGCCATGCAGTCGGTGCCCAAGGACATCTACGAGGCCGCGCTGCTGGACGGCGCCAAGCGCGGGCAGACCTTCTTCAGGATCACCCTGCCACTGCTGTGGGAGACCATCCAGACCGCCTGGGTGTACCTGGCGATCGCGGCCATGGACTGCTTCGCGCTGGTCTCCACCATGACCCCGGGCAAGTTCTACGGCGGTGGCCCGGACCACCGCAGCGAGATCCTGTCGACCCTGCTGATGCGCAACTTCATCACCTACGGCAAGGCGGGCTACGCCTGCGCCATGGGTGTGGTGATCTTCTTCATCACCCTCATCCTGTCAGTCGTCGCGCTCCGGGTGACCCGGCGCGAGAAGATCGAGTTCTGAGCGGGGCCGGCCATGACCATCCACACCGACACGACCGGCGCCGTCCCGGCCCAGCGCGGCACCGACCGGACGCGCCGGCCGAGCCAGGCGCAGCGCTTCGCCGACAGCGGCGGCATCCTCAACGTCTTCTCGCACGGCTTCCTCGCCCTCTGGGCGCTGATGATCATCGTCCCGCTGTTCTGGATCGTGCTGGGCTCCTTCAAGACCAACGCCCAGATCGGCAGCAGCGCCTGGACCTGGCCGGGAAACTGGCACTTCGACGCGTTCGCCCGGGCCTGGGACAAGGGGATCGGCGGCTTCTTCGCCAACACCGTGATCGTGCTGGCCGGTTCGCTCACCCTGACGATGCTGCTCGGCGCGATGGCGGCCTACGTGCTGGCCCGCTACGAGTTCCCCGGCAACCGCGTCATCTACTACTTCTTCGTGGCCGGCGCGATGTTCCCGGTCTACCTCGCGCTGGTGCCGCTGTTCTTCATGGTGAAGAACCTCGGCCAGATCAGCCCGCTGCTCGGCCTCAACAGCTACCTCGGTCTGATCCTGGTCTACACGGCCTACTCGCTGCCGTTCACCGTGTTCTTCCTCTACGCCTTCTTCCGCTCGCTGCCGACCGCGGTGCACGAAGCAGCGATGATCGACGGTTGTTCGCACACCCGGGCGTTCTTCCAGGTGATGGTGCCGATGGCGAAGTCCGGTCTGATCAGCGTCTTCATCTTCAACGTGCTCGGGCAGTGGAACCAGTACCTGCTGCCGGTCACCCTGATGCAGCAGCAGAACAGCTCCGACCCGGACCATTCGATGCTCGCCCAGGGTCTGATGAACCTGGCCCTGCAGAGCGGCTACGCCAGCGACTTCCCGGGCCTGTTCGCCGGCATGACCATCGCCATGCTGCCGGTGCTGGTGGTGTACCTGTCCTTCCAGAGGCAGGTGCAGGCGGGGCTCACCTCGGCCACGCTCAAGTAGCGCCGAACACGGGCGAACGCCGGAGCGCCTCCTCCGCGGCGGGGGGAGGCGCTCCGGCGTTCGGAGATCAGCCGCGGTCGGCGGCCTGCGCCCGCAGCGCCCGGGCCAGCTCGTCCCGGCACTCCAGCACCAGACGGCGCAGCGCCGGCGCGGCCTGCTCGTGCTCCGCCAGCCAGGCGTCGGTCGCGGTCAGCGTCGCCTCGTCGGTCTGCAGCCGGGGGAAGAAGCCGCCGACGAACCGGATGGCGATCTCAATGCTGCGCTCGGCCCAGATGGACTCCAGCAGCTCGAAGTAGCGCGCGGTGTACGGCGCGGTCAACTCCCGCTGCCCGGCCTGCTGGAAACCGGCGGTCTGCGCACCGACCATGGCGTTGGGCAGCCGGTCCGAATCGGCCACCGCCGACCAGGCCGCCGCCTTGGCCTCGGCGGTCGGGCGGGCGGCCAGCGCCTGGGTGGCCTTCTGGCTGCCGCTGGCGGTGTGGTCCCGCTTCAGCTCGGCGTCCAGCTGCTGCACCGTGGCCCGACCGGCGGCGGCCAGCGCGATCCACAGCGACCAGCGCAGGTCCTGGTCCACCTCCAGGCCGTCGATCCGGGTGGTGCCGGCCAGCAGCCCCTCCAGCAGCTCGAACTCCGTCTCGCTCTGCGCGGTGGTGGCCAGGAACCGCGCCCAGGCCAGCTGCTGGTCGCTGCCCGGGGCGGCGGCGCGCAGCTCGCGCAGCGCGCACTCGGCCAGCAGCCGACCGCCCTCGGCCCGGTGCCGGGGGGCGACGAAGACGTCCAGGGCACCCTTGGCCTGGGTGTGCAGGCTCTGCAGCACGCCGATGTCCGACTCCGAGCCGGCGAACCGCACCACCAGGTCCAGGTACTCGCGGGCCGGCAGCAGCCCGTCCCGGGTCAGGTTCCAGCAGGCGGACCAGGCCAGCGCGCGCGCGAGCGGTTCGCGGATGTCGCCGAGCGAGCCGAGCAGGGTGGTCAGCGAGGCGGCGTCGAACCGGATCTTGCAGTACGTCAGGTCGTCGTCGTTGACCAGGATCAGCGCCGGGCGCGGCCGGCCGGCCGCCTCCGCGACCACGGTGCGGGCACCGGTGACGTCCAGTTCGAGGCGGGCGCCGCGGACCAGGGCGCCGTCCGGTTCGCGGTCGTAGAGGCCGACCGCGAGCCGGTGCGGGCGCGGTGTCTCGCCGTACTGCCGGATCGCGAGCTCGGTGATCCGGCCCTCCGCGTCCACCGTGACCTCGGGGGTCAGCGCGTTGACGCCCGAGGTCTGCAACCAGGCCGCGGACCACTCGGCCATCGCCTGCTCACCGCGACCGGAGGTGACGGCCAGCACCTCCAGCAGGTCGCCGAGCACGGTGTTGCCGAAGGCGTGCTGCTGGAAGTAGCGGCGGGCCCCCTCGAAGAACGCGTCCCGGCCGGCGTAGGCGACCAGCTGCTTGAGCACCGAGGCGCCCTTGGCGTAGGTGATCCCGTCGAAGTTGAGCTTGGCGTCCTCGACGTCGCGGATGTCCGCGGTGATCGGGTGGGTGGTCGGGTACTGGTCCTGCCGGTACGCCCAGGCCTTGCGCTGGTTGGCGAAGGTCACCCAGGAGGCCTGGTACTTGGTGGCCTCCTGCTGCGCGAACGAGCCCATGAAGTCGGCGAACGACTCCTTGAGCCACAGGTCGTCCCACCACTTCATGGTGACCAGGTCGCCGAACCACATGTGCGCCATCTCGTGCAGGATGACGTTGGCCCGCGACTCGTAGGCGGCCTCGGTGACCCGGGAGCGGAAGACGAAGTCCTCCTTGAAGGTCACGCAGCCCGGGTTCTCCATCGCCCCGATGTTGTACTCCGGCACGAAGCACTGGTCGTACTTGCCGAACGGGTACGGGTACTGGAACTCCTCGTGGAAGAAGTCCAGGCCCTGCTTGGTGACCTCGAAGATCTCCTCGGCGTCGAAGTACGGCGCCAGCGACTTGCGGCAGGTGGCGGCCAGCGGGATCTCCAGGGTGGAGCCGTCCGGCAGCCGGCGGCTCCAGTGGTCCCGGACCACGTGGTACGGACCGGCCACCACGGCCGTCAGATAGGTGGAGATCGGCTTGGTCTCCAGGAACCGCCAGACCTTGACGCCGGCCTCCTCGACGACCGACTCCTCGGCCTCGTTGCCGTAGACGTCCCAGGCAGCCGGTGCGCTCACGGTGAACCGGTAGGGCGCCTTGAGGTCGGGCTGCTCGAAGTTGGCGAACACCCGGCGGGCCTCGGCCGGCTCGTAGTGGGTGTAGAGGTAGGTCTCCCCGTCGGCCGGGTCGGTGAAGCGGTGCAGACCCTCCCCGGTCCGGCTGTACGCGCAGTCGGCGTCCACCACCAGGACGTTCTCGGCCTCCAGGCCTTCCAGCGCCACCCGGGCGCCGTCGAACACGGCGGCCGGGTCGAGTTGACGCCCGTTCAGGGTGACGGCCCGCACACCCGGCGCCAGCAGGTCGGCGAAGCTGGCGGCGCCCGGTGTGGTGCAGCTGAAGCGGATCGTGGTGGTGGAGCGGAAGGTCGCGGCGTCGGCCTCCGGCGCGCCGGTCACGTCGAGGTGGACCTCGTAACCGTGCACGCTGAGGAGGCTCGCACGCTGCTGAGCTTCGTCGCGACTGAGATTCTTGCCCGGCACTGCGGTACTCCTTTGTCCGGCTCGCACGGTGCTGTGCAGATGGCGTGGAGGAGCAGGTCCTGCCCCGGGGCATCTTTTCACGCGCCCCCGGCGTGCCGCTGGCGCCGGTGGTCGCCCGCGCCCGGGCCGACGGCCGGGACCACGGCGTCGACTTCGCGCCGTCAGATGCCCGACCGCCGCCCCGGATCCGTGGGACCGACCGCCGCCCCGGATCCGTGGGACCGACCGCCGACCGCCGACGCGACCGCCGACCAGGCCGTAGGTTCGGCCGCCGACCGCGCCCCGGCTACCCGCGCGCCGCGAGTCGGCGCTGGCGCCAGTAGCCGGCCGCGCTCAGGCCGGCCACCAGCACACCGGCCGCGTACAGCTGGTCGCGGTTGCCCGACGTGGTGGTCATCAGACCCAGCAGGCCGACCACGGCGGCGATGGCGAGCCAGGTCAGGTACGGGTAGCCCCACATGCGGACGGTCAGCAGCTCGGGGGCCTCGCGCTCCAGGCGGCGGCGCATCCGCAGCTGGGCGACGCCGATGAAGAGCCACACCACCAGGATGGCCACGCCGGTGGTGTTCATCAGCCAGGTGAACACGGTGTCCGGCCACCAGTAGCCGGCCAGCACGGCGGCGAAGCCGAAGGCGCAGGAGGCCAGCACCGCCAGGCGCGGCACGCCGCCGGACGCCTTGGCCAGCGCCTTGGGGCCCTGACCGCGGGCGACCAGCGAGAAGGCCATCCGGGAGGCGCCGTAGATGTTGGCGTTCATCGCGCTCAGCAGGGCGATCAGCACCACGGCCTTCATGACCACGGCCGCACCCGGCACGTTCAGCAGCTGGAGCACCGTCACGTAGGGGCCCAGCTTGACCACGTCGGGGTTGTTCCACGGCACCAGGGTGACCACCAGGGCCATCGAGCCGATGTAGAAGACGGCGATCCTCCAGACCGCCGTGCGCACCGCGTTGGCCACGTTGCGACGCGGGTCGTCGGACTCGGCCGCCGCGATGGTCACCGTCTCCAGGCCGCCGTAGGCGAAGACCGAGGCGAGCAGGCCGGTGACCAGTCCGCTGCCGCCGTGCGGCAGGAAGCCGCCGTGCCCGGTCAGGTTGGCGGCGCCCGGCGCGCCGTGGCCGATGACACCGGTGACGCCCAGCACGCCGAGCACCAGGAAGGCCACGATCGCGGTGATCTTCACCGCCGCGAACCAGAACTCGAACTCGCCGAAGTTCTTCACCGCGGTCAGGTTGCTGGCGCAGAAGAACGCCATGAAGACGCCGACCCAGGCCCAGCCCGGCACGCCCGGGATCCAGGAGTTCATGATCGAGCCGGCCGCGGTGGCCTCCGCCGCGACGCCGCAGCAGAGCATCACCCAGTACATCCACCCGGCGGTGACACCCGCCCAGGGGCCGATCTCGCGCTCGGCGTGCACCGAGAAGGAGCCGGAGGCCGGGTGGGCGGCGGACATCTCGCCCAGCATCCGCATGACCAGCATCACCAGCAGGCCGGAGCCGAGGAAGGCCAGGATGATGGCCGGGCCGGCTGCCGCGATGCCCGCGCCGGAGCCCACGAAGAGGCCGGCGCCGATGACGCCGCCGAGGGCGATCATCGAGAGGTGGCGCTGCTTCAGGCCATGGCTCAGCTGCGGGCTGCCGGAGGCTTCGGGGGCCTTCGGCGGTGCGGTGACAGTGCTCATCGCGGGTTATCCAGACGCTCGTATAACGGACGACCCGTCCCAATATGCGGGAGCCGCGGCGGCATCGCGAAGCTGTGCTCAGGATCCGGACCCGCAGGCTGCGCAGCGTAGGCGGATGTGTCTGCACAGTGAAACGGCCGGTATGAACCTCACAAGTGCAGGCCGATCGGGTTTGTGGGTAGTGGTATCGAAACCGAAGATCAAGAAGCGTAGGTTCACGAACGTTCATTGATTCAGCCGTTTGGAGGATCCGATGGCCCTTGCCGCCGCCCCGCTCACGTCCCGTCCGGTGCTGGCCGACCTGCTGCCCGCCGCCGACACCCGCCTCGGTGCGGCGCTGCGCGAGCTGGCCCTGGTGGGCGGCGGCGCCGCGCTCACCGGCCTGGCCGCGCAGTTCTCGGTGCCGGTGCCGGGCTCGCCGGTGCCGGTGACCGGGCAGACGTTCGCCGCGCTGCTTGTCGGCACGGCCCTCGGGGCCCGCCGGGGCGCCGCCGCGCTCGCCGTCTACCTGCTGGCCGGGGTGGCGGGTCTGCCCTGGTTCGCCGGGGGCAGCTCGGGCTGGGCGATGCCCTCCTTCGGCTACGTGCTGGGCTTCGTGCTGGCCGCCGCGCTCACCGGCCTGCTGGCCCGGCGCGGCGCCGACCGCGGCCCGCTGCGCACCGCCGGCGTGATGGTGCTCGGCAACCTGACCATCTACGCGGTCGGCGTGCCCTACCTGGCCGCCGCGCTGCACGTCCCGCTCGCCAAGGCGGCCGACCTGGGCCTCTACCCGTACCTGGTGGGCGACGCGCTGAAGACGGCGGTCGCGATGGGCGCGCTGCCGCTGGCCTGGAAGCTGCTGGGCAAGCGGGCCTGACCTGACGTGGTGCCGGGGGCTTCGGCGGCACCGGTGCCGCGGCGTGCCAGACTCATGGCCATGCGCGTTTACCTGGGTTCCGACCACGCCGGATACGAACTGAAGAACCACCTCGTCGAGTGGCTGACCAAGGCCGGCCACGAGCCGATCGACTGCGGCCCGCACATCTACGACGCCGAGGACGACTACCCGCCGTTCTGCCTGCGGGCCGCCGAGCGCACCGCGGCCGACCCGGAGGCGCTGGGCATCGTGATCGGCGGCTCGGGCAACGGCGAGCAGATCGCCGCCAACAAGGTCAAGGGCGTGCGGGCCGCCCTCGCCTGGAGCGAGCAGACCGCCGCCCTCGGCCGTGAGCACAACAACGCCAATGTGATCAGCATCGGCGGCCGGATGCACACGGTCGAGGAGGCGACCAAGTTCGTCGAGATCTTCCTCGCCACCCCGTACAGCAACGAGCCCCGGCACACCCGCCGGATCGAGATGCTCGACACCTACGAGGCCACCGGCGAGCTGCCCCCCATCCCGGCCCACCACCCGCAGCAGGGCTGAGCCACCAGGGAGCCCCTGCCGGGCTCCCTCAGCGCCCTGGCCGTCAGAAGTTGTGCGGCAGCCAGGGCGCCACCGCCCAGCCGAACGCCGCCGAGGCCTCGGCGAGGGCGCCGGGGCGCAGCTCCCGGACCAGCCCGGCCGCCGCCAGCGCGGCCAGCGAGACGCCGCCCAGGTACGCCGAGCCCAGCTCGCGCACCGGCAGGGCCAGCTCGGCCGGCGCCTCGGTCGGCTCGCAGGCGGCCGGCTTCTCGGGCCCGGCGGCATGCAGGTGCCAGCGCCCGGTGTTCCACGGGCAGAACTCGTCCGTCACCTCCAGCACCAGGTCCACCGGCGCCGCGTAGTGCCGGGAGCGCAGTGCGTCGCCGACCTCCACCAGCCGGACGAAGAGCGCGTCCGACAGCTGCGAGCGCAGCCGCCGCGGGTCGGAGACCAGGTGCAGCAGCGGGTCGTCCACCGGGAGGTTGGCCGCCACCACCGTGTCGGTCAGGTCCAGGTCCAGCAGGTACGCCCAGAGCGCCGCCCGTGCGCCGGGATCGGACGCCAGCAGCTCGCGCACCCGCACCTCGCCGGCCGGTCCGGCGTGCTCCCAGCTCATCCGGGTGGAGTAGCGGGCGAAGCCGAGCAGGGTGCCGTTCACCCGGTCCTCGGCCAGCACGCACTGCAGCGGCGTGTGGCCCTCGCGCTCGCTCGCCGGGTCCAGCAGCGGCAACCGCTCCCAGCCGGGCAGCCGGGCCACCATCCCCGGGCGCAGCGGCACCAGCTCGCCGTAGAGCCGCTCGCAGGCCGGCGACGCCGTCACCGGGTCGGCCAGCCGCAGGCGGATCCGGCCGTCCTCGGGGCGTTCCACCCGGACCCGGGCGCGCTCCATGCTGACCCCGAGCTTCCAGGTGGCCAGGCCGTAGCCGTAGCGGCCGTAGATGGCCGGCTCGGAGGCCGTCAGCACCGCCAGCGACTCGCCGCGCTCGTGCACCTCGTCCAGCTGATGGCGCATCAGCGCGGTGAGCACCCCGCGCCGCCGGTGGGTGGGCAGGACCCCGACCATGGTCACCCCGGCGGCGGGCAGCAGCGCGCCGCCCGGCACCGCCACCCGGAACGAGTAGGCGCCGGCCCCGCCGACCGCGAGGTCGCCGTCCCACACCCCCAGCGAACGGTCGACCTCGGTCAGCGCCTGCCACAGGCCGCGGCGCTCCGGGCTCTCGTCGGCGCCGAAGGCCACCTCCAGCGCGTCGTACCAGGCGTCCCACTCGGCGGCCTTGAGCGTCCGCAGGGACAGCACGTCGTGGTCGGCAGCGGAACCGGCAGCCGAGGAACGGGCATCCGAGGACTGTGTCATATGACACAGCTACCACTCGCACACGCGTGCCGCGAGCCCTTCCGGTCGTGCGGCGCGCGGGCGCGGGCCCGCAACCCCCGGCGCGCCAGGTGCGGTGAGCGCCCCAACTCGCTTCCCGAGCAGGCCTGGTGGGCCGCCGGCGGCCCGGTACGCCCGGCCGAAATCGTGCGCCCCGGCGGCGCTCAGGTGAACGGCCGTCGACGCGACCGGCCCCCGCTGGATAGGCTCGGGGCCCATGGCTGGCAGCACACCGGGCTCCAGGCCCCAGACGAGTGCGAACGGGGCGGCCCCCGCGGACCCCCTGACGGCCCGGTTGCGCAAGCGCCTCTACCGGGCCCGCCGCACCCTGCGCCGGACCGGGGTGGACTACTTCCGCGGCGACGGCGCCGACTGGCTGGCCTTCACCGTGCTGCTGCTCCTGGTGCCGCTGCTGGTCACCCTCAACGTCTGGCTGCCCGCCTGGGTGCCGCCCACCGCGCTGGTGCTGCCGATCCTGGCCGGCTCACTGCTGCTGCGCCCGGTCTCGCTGGTGCTGCTCTACGCCACGGCGGCGCTCGGCCTGTCCACCGAGTCGGTGATCCACAGCGGTGAGCGGGCCGCCAGTGACCGCCCGGAGGCCTATGTCTTCGGCGTGACCCCCGGTGCCGCCCTGGTGGTCGGCGCGGTGGGGGTGGCCGGGCTGCTGCTCGCCCAGTTCCGCAGCCGGGTCGGGGTGCCCTGGCGCAGTGGCGGCTCGATGCTCTTCGACCTGCGCGAGCGGCTCAAGGTGCAGAGCAAGGTGCCGGACCTGCCCACCGGTTGGCACGCCGACATGTCGCTGCGCCCGGCGGGCGGCCAGTCGTTCTCCGGTGACTTCGTGGTGGCGGCCCGCACCGGGCCGGGGCGGCGGATGCTGGAAGTCGTGCTGGCCGACGTCTCGGGCAAGGGCATGGACGCCGGTTCCCGGGCGCTGCTGCTCTCCGGGGCCTTCGGGGGGCTGCTCGGCTCGCTGCCACCGCACGACTTCCTGCCGGCGGCCAACGGCTACCTCCTCCGGCAGGACTGGGAGGAGGGCTTCGCCAGCGCCGTCCACCTGGCCCTGGACCTGGACACGGGGGAGTACGAGCTGCTGTCGGCCGGCCATCTGCCGGGCATGCAGCGGCTCGGCGGGGCCGGGCGCTGGGAGAGCAAGGAGGCCACCGAGGGGCCGCTGCTGGGCCTCTACGACGGCGCCAAGTTCGAAGGGGTGCGCGGCCGCCTCGGCCCCGGTGACGTGCTGATGCTCTGCACCGACGGGATGGTCGAGGCGCCGGGCCGGGACTTGGCCGAGGGCATGGACCGGTTGATGGGCGAGGCGGACCGGCTGGTGGCCGGGGGTCAGCTGGGGCGGGACAGCGGCGGCGCGGCGGGCCGCCTGATCGAGACGGTGGCCAAGGACATCAACGACGACCGCGCGGTGCTGCTGCTCTGGCGGCGCTGAGGCCCGGGTCGGCCCACCGACGCTCAAGCGGACGCACACGTGGATGTCAATGGCCAGTGGTGATCTTCGGCCAATCTCTCGGACGGCGGCGGGCCGGCGGTGCGTCCACGAACGGCCCGGTCGGACACCCCCGGTCGACGGGCCGTCAGGTCCGGTCGGCTATCGTCTCGGTCGGCGGAAACTCGTCCCACATCGCAGGACTTTTGGCACGGGTCACTGGCAAGTCCTTTACGCAGTCGGCACGGTCGACCACACTGAGTCCGGGCGGGACTGGCCGGATCTCGGGGGCAATCGGGTGTGCTTGGGGCCGACGGGTGCCGCCTGGGGGACCTTCGGGCAGGCCGTGGTCCGTTCCGCCACGACATGTGAGGAAGTGAGTCCGGGTGGCACTCTCCGTCTCTGCGCTGGTCCTGTTCGGCGTGATGATGATCATCTTCATCCGCTCCGGGGCCATCAAGTGGCCGCACGCCATCGTGGCCACGCTCTTCGGCTTCATGCTCAACCAGTCGACCCAGCTGTCGAAGCCGATCCAGGACTTCCTCACCTCGGTCGCCAACACGCTGGGCAAGATGACCAACTGACCCGGTGCCGGGGCGGTGTCACTGCCCCGCCCGGCGGGCCTGCCACCAACGGCTGAGCCGGCCGCGCCGGACGGTCCGGGGGTCGGCCTCCGCCTGCGCCGGCTCGGCACTGGCGAGGGCCACCGGCTCGGCCTCGGCGGTGCGCACCGCCGCCAGGGTGCTGCCCTCGGCGGTCAGCAGCACGAAGAGCCGCGCCCAGCAGAAGCGTTCGGCGCGCGGCCAGTCCAGTGCGCCCAGCGCCCGGGAGGCGGCGGGGCAGACCGTGCCGTTCACCCTGACCTCGGCCACCTCGTCGCCGGTCCGGCCGCCGAAGAAGAGCTTCACGCCGTTCAGTCGCGAATCGGTCAGCTCCGGGGCGAGTGCCGGAGCCAGCTCCGGCAGCAGCTCGTGCCCGCCCAGCCAGTCGGTCAGCCGCGCGCTCTGGAACCCGAAGACGGTGGCCGGCCCCTGCACCGCGTGCCACCCGGGCAGCTCGGCGACGCGGCGGTGGTCGCCGTAGCGGCCCCGGTGGTCCAGCAGCTCGACCACGGCGGCCGCGGTGGTGCCGGCCCACATCCGCACCGCGCTGTCCAGCTTCTCGGTCTCGGTGGTGCCCAGGCCCGCCGCGCAGTCCCAGATCACCGGTGCGTCGGCGCTGCCCAGCCGCAGCACGAACCCGAGGTCCACGTGCCCGCTGCCGCCGCCCTCCCCGGCGTGCTCGCGGATCGCCACAGCGGTGGTCCCGGGGCCGCGCACCACCGCGCCGTCGATGGTGAACTCCCGGTCGTAGCGAGCCATTTCCCGCACCACGCCGCGCTGTATGACCGACAGCCGCTGCTCGGCGTCCACCGCCCCGCCCTCCCTCGCCCCGATCGAACGTCTGTCGAGGCTAGCGGGGTGGAGCCGCGATGTTCCAGTTGTGAACGGCCTGGTGGCGCGCGGTCCGGCGGCCGGCTCCGGCGGCTCCCGCGGACGCCGACGGCCCCGGCTCGTGGGAGCCGGGGCCGTCGCGGTGAAGAGCGGGTGACGAGAATCGAACTCGCGTGACTAGTTTGGAAGACTAGGGCTCTACCATTGAGCTACACCCGCCGGTCCGTGTGGACGGGGAACAGCGTACCCGATCCGGTGGGCTGTCGAATATCTGCGAACCGACGATCGACGCCGTGTACGCTCTCTCTCGCGTGAATGCGGGGTGTGGCGCAGTTTGGTAGCGCGTCCGCTTTGGGAGCGGAAGGTCGTCGGTTCGAATCCGGTCACCCCGACCAGTCGGTTTCGTGGTACCCGGTAGGATGGTTCGCTGGTGGTTCTGGCTCTCGGGCCGACCGCCCAGGGTGACAGAGTCCCCAAGCAGCCCCCTAGCCGGGGCCGGGTCGCTCGCCGTCCACCCCGTACGGGAGATGCCGCACCAGGTGGCTCATCACCCGTCTGCCCGGCCCGCGGCCCCGCGAGGGACTCGGTCCGGACCAGACAAGCCGACCGCAAGCCCCATAGGAGACCTAACCGTGAAGAGCGCCGTCGAGACTCTGAACCCGACCCGGGTTCGACTCACCGTCGAGGTGCCCTTCGAGGAGCTCAAGCCCAGCCTCGACGCGGCGTACAAGAAGATCAACCAGCAGGTCACGGTTCCCGGCTTCCGGAAGGGCAAGATCCCGAACCGGGTCATCGACCAGCGGTTCGGCCGCGCCGCCGTGCTGGAGGAGACCGTCAACGACGCTCTCCCGCGCTTCTACACGCAGGCCGTCGACGAGAACAAGGTCGAGGTCCTCGGTCAGCCCGACATCACGGACATCAAGGGCGTCGAGGACCTCGACGCCAACGGCCTGACCTTCACCGCCGAGGTGGACGTCCGTCCGGAGATCACCCTCCCCGACTTCGCGGAGATCTCGGTCGAGGTCGAGGCCATCGAGGTGACCGACGAGGACGTCGAGAAGTCGCTGGAGCAGCTGCGCGAGCGCTTCTCCTCGGTCAAGGACGTGGAGCGCGCCGCCGCCGCCGGTGACATCGTCGTGGTGGACCTGGAGGCCAAGGTCGACGGTGAGGTGCCGGAGGACGGCACCGCCACCGGCGTGAGCTACGAGATCGGCTCCGGCCGCCTGCTGGACGGCATCGACGAGGCCGTCACCGGCCTGTCGGCCGGCGAGTCGAAGACCTTCACCACCGAGCTCAAGGGCGGCTCCCAGGCCGGCAAGAGCTCCGAGGTGACGGTCACCGTCACCGCGGTCCAGGAGAAGGAGCTGCCCGAGCTGGACGACGAGTTCGCCCAGCTGGCCAGCGAGTTCGACACCCTGGAGGAGCTGCGCGCCGACTCGCGCAAGCGCCTGGGCCGGATGAAGGAGTTCGACCAGGCCACCCAGGCCCAGGAGAAGGTCCTCGACGCCCTGCTCGAGAAGATCGAGATCGAGTTCCCGGAGAAGCTCCTCAAGGACGAGATCGAGACCCGCAAGCACAACCTGGAGCACCACCAGCTGCAGCCGATGGGCCAGACGCTGGAGGGCTACCTCGCCGCCCAGGGCAAGACCCTCGAGGAGTTCGACGCGGACACCGAGGAGCAGGCCAAGAAGGGCATCAAGACCCAGTTCGTGCTGGACGAGATCGTGGCCAAGGAGGAGGTCGGCGTCGACCAGCAGGAGCTCACCGAGCACCTGATCCGCCGCGCCGCCGGCTCCGGCCTGACCCCGGACCAGTTCGCCCAGCAGATCGTCTCCAACCAGCAGGTTCCGCTGCTGGTCGGCGAGGTCGCCCGGGGCAAGGCGCTGGCCCTGGTCGTCGAGGCCGCCACGGTGACCGACAGCAACGGCGAGGTCGTGAACTTCGACGAGGACGAGGAGGAGGCCGCCGAGGCCACCACCGAGGCCGCCGCCGAGGAGACCACCGAGGCCGCCGCCGAGGAGGGCACCGAGTCGACCGAGGCCTGAGCCCGGTCGCCACGTAACGCCTGGACGGGCCCGGACGCAGCACGCGTCCGGGCCCGTTCCCGTACCCCGGCACCTGCGCTCACAGCGAACAGTTCTGTGTGAGGGATTTCCGGACTCCGCCTGGGCGTTAGGGTCGACGAAAGCAAGCTAAACCGACTGAGCAGGTGGCTAAGTGACGTTCCCGCAGATTCAGATGCCTGGCCTGATGACGCCGCGCGCGGCCGGTGGTGACGTGCTCGGCGGCCTGGGCGACCAGGTGTACAACCGGCTGCTCGGGGAGCGCATCATCTTCCTCGGCCAGCAGGTCGACGACGACATCGCCAACAAGATCACCGCCCAGCTCCTCCTCCTGGCCGCCGAGCCGGAGAAGGACATCTACCTGTACATCAACTCCCCGGGCGGCTCGATCACGGCCGGCATGGCGATCTACGACACCATGCAGTACATCAAGAACGACGTGGTCACCATCGCGATGGGCATGGCCGCCTCGATGGGCCAGTTCCTGCTGACCGCGGGCACCCCGGGCAAGCGCTTCGCGCTGCCGAACGCCGAGATCCTGATGCACCAGCCGTCGGCGGGCCTGGGTGGCTCCGCGACCGACATCCGGATCCAGGCGGAGCAGCTGCTCCGGATGAAGCGCCGGATGTCCGAGCTGATCGCGCACCACAGCGGTCAGACCTTCGACCAGATCACCAAGGACTCCGACCGCGACCGCTGGTTCACCGCCGACGAGGCGAAGGCCTACGGTCTGATCGACGACATCATGCACAGCGCCGCGGATGTTCCCGGCGGCGGCGGCACCGGCGCCTGAGCGCCCTGGCCGAGCACCCCACCACGTCGGAAACGCATCCGGAGGACCAACCCGCCATGACCTTCCCCAACACTCCCGCCGGCGAGTTCCTCGGCGCTCGTGCCGAGGGCCGGTACATCGTTCCGCGCTTCGTCGAGCGCACCTCGCAGGGCATCCGCGAGTACGACCCGTACGCCAAGCTGTTCGAGGAGCGGATCATCTTCCTCGGCTCCCAGGTGGACGACGTCTCGGCCAACGACATCATGGCCCAGCTGCTCTGCCTGGAGTCGATGGACCCGGATCGCGAGATCCAGATGTACATCAACTCGCCCGGCGGGTCGTTCACCGCGCTGACCGCGATCTACGACACCATGCAGTACGTCAAGCCGGACATCCAGACCGTCTGCATGGGCCAGGCCGCCTCGGCCGCCGCCGTGCTGCTGGCGGCCGGCACCCCCGGCAAGCGGATGGCACTGCCGAACGCCCGGATCCTGATCCACCAGCCGTACACCGAGACCGGCCGCGGCCAGGTCTCCGACCTGGAGATCCAGGCCAAGGAGATCTTCCGGATGCGCGAGCAGCTGGAGGAGATGCTCTCCAAGCACTCGAACCAGCCGGTCGAGAAGATCCGCGACGACATCGAGCGCGACAAGATCCTCACCGCCGAGGAGGCCCTGGAGTACGGGCTGATCGACCAGATCATCTCCACCCGCAAGGCCTCGCTCAGCGGCTGAGCCGGGTCAGCACCACCCAGTTCCACCGGGGCGGGGCGTACCAGTCGGTACGCCCCGCCCGCCGGGCTACGGCCCCGAAGCGACGGCATCTGTTCGGTATCAATTCGCCCAGGGCGTAGGGCAGAGCAGTCGAAGACGGCCGTTTCCGTGAGTTGGCAGAGTACCGTCGGATACCGAGACCTGAGCGCCCCGGCAGGGGGCGGCCGTCGGGTCCACAGCACCAGGCCCCGGAACCCCCGCGGGGCCCCTGGCGAAGGGGAAGCACCTCGTGGCACGCATCGGAGACGGTGGCGACCTGCTCAAGTGCTCGTTCTGCGGCAAGTCGCAGAAGCAGGTGAAGAAGCTGATCGCCGGCCCAGGCGTGTACATCTGCGACGAGTGCATCGACCTCTGCAACGAGATCATCGAGGAGGAGCTCGCCGAGTCCTCCGAGGTGCGTTTCGAGGAGCTCCCGAAGCCGCGCGAAATCTACGAGTTCCTGGACCAGTACGTGGTCGGCCAGGACCTCGCCAAGAAGGCCCTCTCGGTGGCCGTCTACAACCACTACAAGCGGGTGCAGGCCGGCGAGGCCGGGCGCAGCGGCGGCAGTCGTGACGACGCCATCGAGCTCGCCAAGTCCAACATCCTGCTGCTCGGCCCGACCGGTTCCGGCAAGACGCTGCTGGCGCAGACCCTCGCCCGGATGCTGAACGTGCCGTTCGCGATCGCCGACGCCACCGCGCTGACCGAGGCGGGCTACGTCGGCGAGGACGTCGAGAACATCCTGCTCAAGCTGATCCAGGCGGCCGACTACGACGTCAAGAAGGCCGAGACCGGGATCATCTACATCGACGAGATCGACAAGGTGGCCCGCAAGAGCGAGAACCCGTCGATCACCCGGGACGTCTCCGGGGAGGGCGTCCAGCAGGCGCTGCTGAAGATCCTGGAGGGCACCACCGCCTCGGTGCCGCCGCAGGGCGGGCGCAAGCACCCGCACCAGGAGTTCATCCAGATCGACACCACCAATGTGCTCTTCATCGTCGGCGGCGCGTTCGCCGGCCTGGAGCGGATCATCGAGGGCCGCTCGGGCGCCAAGGGCATCGGCTTCGGCGCCACCATCCGTTCCAAGCGGGAGAGCGACGCCAGCGACCACTTCCGCCAGGTGATGCCTGAGGACCTGGTCAAGTTCGGCATGATCCCGGAGTTCATCGGCCGCCTCCCGGTGATCACCAGCGTGCACAACCTGGACCGTGAGGCGCTGCTGCAGATCCTCACCGAGCCGAAGAACGCGCTGGTCAAGCAGTACCGCAAGCTCTTCGAACTGGACGGTGTGGAGCTGGAGTTCAGCCGGGACGCGCTGGAGGCGATCGCCGACCAGGCGATCCTGCGCGGCACCGGCGCGCGCGGTCTGCGGGCGATCATGGAGGAGGTGCTGATGTCGGTGATGTACGAGGTGCCGTCGCGTCAGGACGTCGCCCGGGTCGTGGTCACCGGCGACGTGGTCTCCAAGCACGCCATCCCGACCCTGGTGCCGCGCGACATGATCAAGCGCGAACGGCGGGACAAGAGCGCCTGACGCCCGGTCAACCCGGAACGCAGCAGGGGCCCGCGGAATCCGCGGGCCCCTTCGTGCTGTTACGACTACTTCGGCACCTCGGCGACCGTTCGCAGTTCGCGCAGGTCGGAGGCGGCCTTGTCGAGCGTCGGGGCGGTGCCCTTGATGGTGGTCTGCATCATCACCACCAGGGAGCTGTTGTCCACCCAGACGCAGACCGCGTCGGTCTCCTTGCCGGTGGTGCCGTCCTCGCAGCTCATCGTGCCGCCCTTGGGGCCGGGGTCCGGGTGGGTGCGCGGGCCGAAGGTGGTGCCCTTGCCGTTGGCCCGGGCGCTGGACTCGAAGCCGTTCCAGAAGCTGGCCTCCTCGGTGTTCGGGGAGGAGATCTTGCCGTAGCCGCCGTAGACCACCACGGCCCGGTCCGAGAGCAGGCCGTTGTAGACGGTGGAGACCATGCCGTCCAGGTCCTGCGACGACGGTTGGCCGGCCAGGGTGGTCTTCAGCTGTTGGGCCAGCGGATTGCCGTCGTCCCTGTTGAGGCCCTGGAAGGACTGCGGCAGCACCACCTGCTGGGTGCCCTCCTTGGAGACCTTGTCGGCCACCGTGAGGACCAGCACCGTCGACGCGATGCCGATGGCGCCCACCACGGCGGCCAGGGTGATGACGAGGCCCTTGCGGCTCTTCCTGGGCGGCGGCGCCGGCGGGACGTAGCCGCCCGCGGCGGGCCAGGCGGTGGCGGGCTGGGCCGGGGGCGGCACCGGACCGTAGGCCGGGGACGGGCCGTAGCCGCCCGGCTGCTGGTACGCCGGCGGCTGCCCGAACCCGCCGGCCTGCCCGTGGTTCGGGGCGGGCCCGCCGTAGCCGCCCTGGCCGTAGCCGGGGGTGGGCGGCGGCGCACCGAACGGGTGCTGCTCGGACATCGGCGTTCCCTCCCAGAAATCACTCGCCGGCGCGGCTCGCTCGCCGGGCTGGTCCGGCGGCCCCCGAACTCCCGGCCGAGGCACGGCACGCTACCGTACGGCACCGACGTGCTCGGGGGCCCGCGCGGTTCCGTAAACTGTGCGTCGTGACCGACATGACGAACCAGCGCCCCACCGACCACGCGTCCGGGGACAACGCAGCCGCCCTTCCGACGACCTACGCGCCGCGCGAGGTAGAGGGCGAGCTGTACGAGCGCTGGGTGGAGCGGGGTTACTTCGAGGCGGACGCCAAGAGCGACAAGACCCCGTACACCATCGTCATCCCGCCGCCGAACGTCACCGGTGCCCTGCACCTGGGCCACGCCTTCCAGCACACCCTGATGGACGCCCTGACCCGCCGTAAGCGGATGCAGGGTTACGAGGCGCTCTGGCTGCCGGGCATGGACCACGCCGGCATCGCCACCCAGAACAAGGTGGAGCAGCAGCTCGCCGAGTCCGGCCTGTCCCGGCACGACCTGGGCCGCGAGGCCTTCGTCGAGAAGGTCTGGGAGTGGAAGGAGAACTACGGCGGCAAGATCCTCGGCCAGATGCGCCGCCTCGGCGACGGCGTGGACTGGAGCCGGGAGCGCTTCACCATGGACGAGGGCCTGTCCAAGGCCGTCCAGACCATCTTCAAGAAGCTCTTCGACGACGGCCTGATCTACCGCGCCGAGCGCATCATCAACTGGTGTCCGCGCTGCCTCACCGCCCTCTCCGACATCGAGGTGGAGCACGAGGACAGCCCCGGCGAGCTGGTCTCGATCCGCTACGGCGACGGCGACGACTCCATCGTGGTCGCCACCACCCGGGCCGAGACGATGCTGGGCGACACCGCGGTCGCCGTCCACCCGGACGACGAGCGCTACCGGCACCTGATCGGCCGCACCATCAAGCTGCCGCTGACGGACCGTGAGATCCCGGTGGTCGCCGACACCCACGTCGACCCGGAGTTCGGCACCGGTGCCGTCAAGGTGACCCCGGCGCACGACCCCAACGACTTCGCCATCGGCCAGCGCCACGACCTGCCCAGCCTGACCGTGATGGACGAGCGCGGTGCCATCACCGTGCACGGCCCGTTCCTCGGCCTGGACCGGATGGAGGCCCGCTCGGCCGTGGTCGGCGCGCTGCGCGAGCAGGGCCGGATCGTCGCCGAGAAGCGCCCCTACATGCACGCGGTGGGCCACTGCTCGCGCTGCCACACCGTCGTCGAGCCGCGCCTGTCGCTGCAGTGGTGGGTCAAGGTCGGCCCGCTGGCCGAGGCGGCCGGCGACGCGGTCCGGGACGGCCGGGTGCAGATCCACCCGAAGGAGCTGGAGCGCCGCTACTTCGACTGGGTCGACAACATGTTCGACTGGTGCATCTCCCGCCAGCTCTGGTGGGGCCACCGGATCCCGGTCTGGTACGGCCCCGACGGCGAGGTCGTCTGCGTCGGCCCGGACGACGAGGTGCCCACGGGCGAGGGCTGGACCCAGGACCCGGACGTCCTGGACACCTGGTTCTCCAGCGGTCTGTGGCCGTTCTCCACCCTGGGCTGGCCGGAGCGGACCCCGGACCTGGAGAAGTTCTACCCCACCGACGTGCTGCTCACCGGCCACGACATCATCTTCTTCTGGGTCGCCCGGATGATGATGTTCGGCCTGTACGCGATGGACGGCAAGGCGCCGTTCCACACCGTGGCGCTGACCGGTCTGGTCCGCGACGAGTTCGGCAAGAAGATGTCCAAGTCCAACCCGAACGCGGTCGATCCGCTGGACTGGATGGACGCCTACGGTGCCGACGCCGTCCGGTTCACCCTGGCCAGCGGCGCCAACCCGGGCGCCGACGTGCCGATCGGCGAGGACTGGGTCAAGGGCTCGCGCAACTTCTGCAACAAGATCTGGAACGCCACCCGGTTCGCGCTGATGAACGGCGCCACCGTCGAGGGCCCGCTGCCGGCCCCCGAGGTGATGACCGCGGCCGACCGCTGGATCCTGTCGCGCCTCAACGAGACCGTGGCCCAGGTCGACGCGCTCTACGACGACTACCAGTTCGCCAAGCTCGCCGACGCGCTCTTCCACTTCGCCTGGGACGAGGTGTTCGACTGGTACGTCGAGCTCTCCAAGACCACCCTGGCCAAGGGCGGCCCGCAGGCCGACGCGGCCCGCCGGGTGCTCGGCGAGGTGCTGGACGTGACGCTGCGGCTGCTGCACCCGGTGGTGCCGTTCGTCACCGACGCGCTCTGGACGGCGCTGACCGGCGCCGAGTCGGTGGTGGTCGCCGCCTGGCCGAAGGACAGCGGCTACCGCGACCAGGACGCCTCGGCCGAGATCGCCACCCTCCAGCAGGTGGTCACCGAGGTTCGCCGGTTCCGTTCCGACCAGGGTCTGAAGCCGGGTCAGAAGGTTCCGGCGACGCTGGACCTGGCGGGCACCCGGCTCGGTGCGCACGAGGAGGCGATGCGCGCGCTGCTGCGGCTCACCGAGCCGACCGACGGCTTCGCGCCGACCGCCTCGCTGGCGGTCGCCGGTGCCACGGTGGCGCTGGACCTGTCCGGCACCATCGACGTGGCCGCCGAGCGCAAGCGGCTGGCCAAGGACCTCGCCGCCGCCGAGAAGGAGTTGGCCCAGACCAGCGGCAAGCTCGGCAACGAGGGCTTCCTGGCGAAGGCCCCGGAGGACGTCGTGGTGAAGATCCGGGCCCGGCAGGCCGCCGCGGAGGCGGACATCGCCCGGATCACCGCCCAGCTCGCCGCGCTGCCCCAGGCCTGACCGGCCCCGACCGCGCGCCCCGAGGCCGCACCCGCTCCGGCGGGTGCGGCCTCGGCCGTTTCCGGCGCGGCCAAGACCGATTAGCAGCCGAATTCCACCGACCGCCAGAAAACGATCGGATTCGCATTCCCGGGGAACAACACTCGGCCATGTTTCGGTGTTCTCGGAAGGTGCGCCGTATACGGTGATCTGCAGTTGCGATCGGCGGTGACTGCGCTCAACGGCAGTCCCGATCAACGGCGGCGACGGGAAGACATGGCATGACGCGAACGCAGACAATGGTCGGCGAACTCCCCGCCCAGCGGGTCGAGGAGGCCAAGGGCCGGGCCGCGACCCTGCTGCTGGCCTTCCGGCACGGCAACCAGCTCGCCTTCGACCAGGAACTGGACGAGCTGCTCGCCGAGGAGGACGAGCGCGCGGTGGTCACCCTGCTCACCTGGATCGCCGCCGAGGCGGTGCGCAAGGCCTACGCCCCCGAGGTCGGCGACCGGGTGCTGCGCGGACTGGCCCGCCGGGCGCCGCAGGGCGAGGTCCCGGTCGCGGTGGACGAGGAGTCGGTGGACGCGGCCCGGCTGATCGAGGCGGTCCGCGGCGGCGACGCGGCCGCGGTGCGCGACCTGGTGGCCGGCACCGCCGACACCACCTTCCTGCTCGGCGGCCTGCTGCAAGGCGTGGCGATGATGCTGCCGCTGGTGCCCGAGGCCGAGGTCGACGCCGTGGTGAACGAGCTGAGGGCACGTCACGCCCCGGTTCCGGCCGCCGTCTGAGCCGCGCACTTTGCCCGGTCTTTACCCCCGGGTGGCCGGAGGTTGACGGACGGCTCCGGGCGCCGCCGCCCCGGCGCGTCGCCGCGCCGGGCGCACTCCGTAGACTGGGCCGCGTGAGCAGCAGCGCGGAGCCGAACCCGTACACCATCCGCCCCGAGGGCGCGGACCCCGCCGAGCCGGTGACCGGTCTGCGGGAGGTCGAGACCGAGCTGGCCAAGCGCTGGCCGGAGAACAAGCTCGAGCCGAGCCTGGACCGCATCCGGGCGCTGATGGACATCCTCGGTGAGCCCCAACAGTCCTATCCGACCATTCACATCACCGGGACCAACGGCAAGACCTCCACCGCCCGGATGATCGAGCAGCTGCTGAACGCCTTCGAGCTGCGCACCGGCCGCTACACCAGCCCGCACGTGGAGTCCGTGACCGAGCGGATCAGCCTGGACGGGCAGCCGATCAGCGAGGACAGGTTCGTCGAGACCTACCGGGACATCGAGCCCTACCTCCGGATGGTCGACGAGCAGCAGCCGGTCGCCCTCTCCTTCTTCGAGGTGCTCACCGGCATGGCCTACGCGGCGTTCGCCGACGCCCCGGTCGACGTGGCCGTGATCGAAGTCGGCATGGGCGGCAGCTGGGACGCCACCAACGTGATCGACGCGGCGGTCTCGGTGATCACCCCGATCTCGCTGGACCACACCGACAAGCTCGGCAGCACCACGGGTGAGATCGCCGTGGAGAAGTCCGGGATCATCAAGCCCGGTGCCCTCGCGGTGGTCTCCCAGCAGCCGCTGGACGCGGCCCAGACCATCCTCAAGCGGGCCGTCGAGGTGGACGCCACGGTGGCCCGGGAGGGCATGGAGTTCGGCGTGCTGCACCGCGAGATCGCGGTCGGCGGGCAGCTGATGACGCTGCGCGGCCTGGGCGGCGCCGAGTACGAGGACGTCTTCATCCCGCTGCACGGCGAGCACCAGGCGCACAACGCGGCCATGGCGCTGGCCGCCGTGGAGGCCTTCTTCGGCGTCGGCGCGGCCCGCGAGGGCCAGCTGGACATCGACAAGGTCCGCCAGGCCTTCGCCGGCGTCTCCTCACCCGGCCGCCTGGAGGTGGTGCGGCGCAGTCCGACCATCCTGCTGGACGCCGCCCACAACCCCGAGGGCGCCCGGGTCACCGCGGCCGCGATCAGCGAGGCCTTCGGCTTCACCCGGTTGATCGGCGTGGTCGGCACCAGCGGCGACAAGGACGTGACCGGCGTGCTGGAGGCCTTCGAGCCGATCCTGGCCGAGGTGGTGGTCACCCAGAACTCCACCCACCGGGCGATGGCCGTGGACAGCCTGGCCGCCCAGGCGGTCGAGGTGTTCGGCGAGGACCGGGTGGTGGTCGAGCCGCGGCTGGACGACGCGATCGACGCCGCCGTCACGCTCGCCGAGGAGGAAGGCGACCTGGGCGGGGCCGGAGTCCTGGTCACCGGGTCCGTGATCACGGTGGGCGAGGCCCGCCTGCTGCTCGGGAAGAAGTGAGATGCGCACCCTCTGCTCCTCCACGCTGATCGGCGAGGTCTTCGTGATCCTCTTCGCGGCCTGCGTCGCGATGCGGATGACGGACGTCTCCACCGGGCTGATCTGGACCGTCAGCGGGATCGCCATGCTGCTCTGTGTGCTGCTCTGCGGGGTGATCACCCGGCCGGGCGCGGTGGCGATCGGGTGGGCGCTGCAGCTCGCGCTGATCGCCAGTGGGCTGCTGCTGCCCACCATGTACGGGCTGGGCGTGATCTTCGCCGGGCTGTGGTGGTGCTCGGTGCACTACGGTCGCAAGATCGACCACATCAAGGAAGAACGCAGCAGGGCGGCCGGGGCGGCCGCCACCGCCGACGCCTGAGCATTCGTTCACCCAAGGTAGCCTCTGGGGCGGCGGTACCCGGGTGGTACCCGCCCCCGATTCTCGTTCCCTGATCCTCACTGGAGCCGCACCGTGTCCCAGCGCACCCTCGTCCTGCTCAAGCCCGACGCCGTCCGCCGTGGCCTGGCCGGCGAGATCATCAGCCGGATCGAGCGCAAGGCCGGCTGGCAGCTGACCGCGATGGAGCTGCGCACCTTCGACCGGGCCACCCTGGAGGTCCACTACGCGGAGCACGTCGGCCGCCCGTTCTACGAGCCGCTGCTGGAGTTCATGACCTCCGGCCCGTCGATCGCGCTGATCGTCGAGGGCGAGAACGTGGTCCCCGGCATCCGCGCGCTGGCCGGTGCCACCGACCCGCTGCAGGCCGGCCCCGGCACCATCCGCGGCGACTACGCGACCATCACCCGGGAGAACCTGATCCACGCCTCCGACTCGCCCGAGTCGGCCGAGCGCGAGATCAAGATCTTCTTCCCGGCGCACGCCTGAGCTTTCCGCCGGATGGGCGATCGGCCATCCGGCTGACGGCCCGTCGGTTGGTCTGGGCCGGATCGAGTCAGGGGGACCCGGCTCAGCCAACAGTGGGAAACCGATCGTCATATATGGAACTGGATGTGCCGACACGGCGTCCCAATGCCAGGAGAAGCCGTTCGGCAACGGAGAATGGACACCATGCCCACCCCGCCGACGAGTTCGCCGGGCCTGGCTACGATGGAGGCGACTCGCGGTCCACGTGTCCGCCGGCGCACCTCACGCCGCTCGCCGCTGTCCGCGTGAGGCGAAATCCCCTGCCCAAGACGTCCAGTTCGGGAAGGCGTTCCATACCCCATGGCCAACAACCTGTCGTTCATCGGCCGTGATCTGGCGATCGACCTCGGCACTGCCAACACGCTGGTGTACGTCAGGGGCAAGGGCATCGTCCTGAACGAGCCGTCAGTCGTGGCGGTCAACACCAACACCGGTGGCATCCTCGCGGTCGGCTCCGAGGCCAAGAAGATGATCGGGCGCACGCCCGGCAACATCATCGCCATCCGCCCGCTCAAGGACGGCGTGATCGCCGACTTCGAGATCACCCAGCGGATGCTGCGCTACTTCATCCAGAAGATCCACCGCCGCCGCTACCTGGCCCGCCCGCGCGTGGTGGTCTGCGTGCCCAGCGGCATCACCGGCGTCGAGCGCCGGGCCGTAGTCGAGGCCAGCCACCTGGCCGGCGCCCGCCAGGTGCACATCATCGAGGAGCCGATGGCCGCCGCCATCGGCGCCGGCCTGCCGGTCCACGAGGCCACCGGCAACATGGTGGTCGACATCGGCGGCGGCACCACCGAAGTCGCCGTGATCTCGCTCGGCGGCATCGTCACCGCCCAGTCCATCCGGGTGGCCGGCGACGAGCTGGACAACGCCATCGTCCAGCACATCAAGAAGGAGTACTCCCTGCTGCTCGGCGAGCGCAGCGCCGAGCAGATCAAGATGAGCATCGGCTCGGCCCACGGCGCCGAGGACGAGAAGGACGAGCACGCCGAGATCCGCGGCCGCGACCTGGTCAGCGGGCTGCCGAAGACCGTGGTGATCTCCGCCGCCGAGGTCCGCGCGGCGATCGACGAGCCGGTCAACTCGATCATCGACGCGGTGAAGACCACCCTCGACCAGTGCCCGCCGGAGCTGGCGGGCGACGTGATGGACCGCGGCGTGGTGCTCACCGGCGGCGGTGCCCTGCTGCGCGGCCTGGACGAGCGGCTGCGCCGCGAGACCGGCATGCCGATCCACATCGCCGAGAACCCGCTGGACTCGGTGGTGCTCGGCTCCGGCCGCTGCGTCGAGGAGTTCGAGGCGCTGCAGCAGGTACTGGACGCCCAACCGCGTCGTTAAGACCACCGAACGAAGCACCTACTCAAGAAGAGGGGCAGCCCCAGCGCCGTGAGGGACACACGAGAGAGCCGACTGCTGCTCATCCTGCTGGTGGCCGTCGCCTTCGCGCTGATCACCGTCGACATCAAGGGCGGGGAGAGCTCCCCGCTGAACGGCGCCCGCAAGACCGCCGCCGACCTGCTCGGCCCGGCGGAGCGCGGCGCCGCGGGGGCCGTCGACCCGATAGCCCGCACCATCCGGGCGATCCGCGACTCCGGCACCATGCAGCAGCGCCTCGACCAGATCGGCAACGAGAACACCGAGCTGCGCCAGCGGCTCGCCTCCTCCGACATGGCGGCCGGCCGGACCAAGCAGCTGGACGACATGCTGCGCACCGCCGGCACCGGCGGATACACCATCAAGGCCGCCCAGGTGATCGCCATCGGCGCCGCCCAGGGCTTCTCCTGGACCATCACCATCGACGCCGGCAGCGACGACGGCGTGCAGCGCGACATGACGGTGATCAACGGTGAGGGCCTGGTCGGCCGGGTCACCACGGTGGCCCGCACCACCGCCACCGTGCTGCTCGCCACCGACCCCGGCTTCACCGCGGGCACCCGGATGGAGGGCAGCGGCGAGATCGGCTTCGCGGCCGGCCAGGGGGCCAGTCCCATGAAGGTCGAGCTGCTCAACGGCAAGGCCCAGGTCAAGCCGGGGGACCGGCTGGTCACCTTCGGCTCGCAGAGCGGCCGCCCGTTCGTCCCGGGGGTGCCGGTCGGCAAGGTGCTGCAGGTGCAGGCCACCCCCGGCGAGCTCACCAAGACCGTGCTGGTCCAGCCGTTCGTCTCGTTCACCCGGCTGGACCTGGTCGGCGTGGTGGTGGTGCCGCCGCGCACCGACCCGCGCGACTCGGTGCTGCCGCCGCTGCCCACCAACACACCGAGCCCCACGGCCCAGGCCCAGTCGCCCTCCGGCCCTGCCTCGCCCTCCGGCGGCGGGTCGCCCTCCGGTCCTGCCTCGCCCTCCGGTGGCGGGTCGCCCTCCGGCCCCGCGTCGCCCGCCGGGTTGATGTCGCCCTCCGGTGCCGAGTCGCCCGCCGCTTCGGTGTCGCCCTCCGGTGCCGGTTCGCCCGCCGGTTCGCTGTCGCCTTCCGGCCCCGCGTCGTCCGCCGGTCTGGTGTCGCCCTCCGGCCCCGCGTGGCCCGCCGCCCAGTCGAGCTCCGTCCCCGGGGGGAACTGACCGATGGTCATCAAGCGAATCGTGCTGGCCGCCGTCCTGCTGGTGGTCGCGCTGGTGGTCCAGGTCAGCGTGCTCGGGCGGCTGCAACTGCCCGGCGCCACCCCGGACCTGCTGCTGCTCGTGGTGGTCGGCCTGGCGCTGGTCTTCGGGCCGATGGGCGGCAGCCTGACCGGCTTCTTCGGCGGCCTGCTGGCCGACCTGGCGCCGCCCTCCGACCACGCGATCGGCCGCTACGCGCTGGTGCTCTGCCTGATGGGCTACGCGGCCGGCCTGCTGCGCACGGAACCCGGGCGGCAGCGCTCGGTGCTCGGCCCGCTGCTGGTGGTGGCCGGCTCGGCGGTGCTCTCCACGGTGCTCTACGCGCTGGTCGGAGCCCTGGTGGGGGACACCGCGGCGCGCCACGTCGGGCTGACCGGGCTGGTGTTCAGCGCGCTGCTGTACGACCTGCTGCTGGCGCCGTTCGCGGTGCCGGCGGTGATGCTGCTGGCCCGCCGGTTCGGCGGTGACCAGGTCGGCGGCGAGGTGACCGGCCCGGGCCTGGGCACCATCGCCCGCTACCGAACCACCCGTCAGCCCTCCTCGGTGGGGCCGTCCACCCGCAAGAAGCTCGGCGTCAAGTCCTGACCCGATCCGTCCGTTCGACCCTGGGGAGTCCTGCGCCGTGAGCAACATCCCGGAGACCGGCCGCACCCGCCGGCTGACGATCCGTCTGGTGGTGCTGCAGATCCTGGTGCTGTCGCTGCTCGCCACCCTGGGCGGGCGGCTCTGGTACCTCCAGATCCGCAACGGCAGCGAGTACACGGCGAAGGCCTCCAGCAACCAGATCCGCGAGGTGGTCGACCCGGCGGTGCGCGGCGAGATCCTGGACGCCAACGGCAAGGTGCTGGCCGGCAACCAGACCAAGCTGGTGGTCTCGGTCTCGCGCACCTCGCTGCTGGAGCAGAAGGACCACGGCAAGGCGGCGCTGGGCAGGCTGGCCCAGGTGCTCGGCATGAGCCCCAAGGACGTCGCGGACAAGGTCCGGCTCTGCGACTCCAAGACCCCGCAGCCCTGCTGGAACGGTTCTCCCTACCAGCCGATCCCGGTCACCGACCAGGCCACCACCCAGCAGGCGATGCAGATAATGGAGCGCCGCGAGGACTTCCCCGGGATCACCGCGCAGCCCACCGCGGTGCGCCAGTACCCGGGTCCGGACGGTGCCAACGCCGCCCAGGTGCTCGGCTACCTCTCACCGGTCACCGACGACGAGGTCAGCAAGACCGCCGACAAGACCGGCAAGGACAAGTACCTGCCGTCCGACCAGATCGGCCGGGCCGGCCTGGAGTCGGTCTACGACAGCGACCTGCGCGGCACCACCGGGGTGGACCGGCTCCAGGTGGACAACCTCGGCCGGGTGATCGGCAGCGCCGGCACCACCCCGGCCCAGCCCGGCAACAACGTGGTCACCTCGATCGACTCCCGGGTGCAGAAGGTCGTCGAGGACAACCTGGTGCAGGCCATGAACGACGCCCGCCAGCAGTTCGACACCGAGACCAACAAGAACTTCGTGGCCGACTCCGGCGCGGCCCTGGTGATGGACGTGCACACCGGCCGGATCATCGCGATGGCCAGCGCGCCGACCTACGACCCCAACATCTGGGTAGGCGGCATCTCGGCCAAGGACTACGCCAACCTGACCAGCCAGGACTCCAACTACCCGCTGCTGAACCGGGCCATACAGGGTCAGTGGGCACCCGGCTCCACCTTCAAGGTGGTCTCCACCTCGGCCGCCGTCGCGGCCGGCTACTCGCTCGACGGGCACTACGGCTGCCCGCCGAGCATGACCATCGGCGGTCGCGAGTTCAAGAACTTCGAGGGCGAGAGCTTCGGTGAGATCTCGCTGGAGAAGGCGCTGGAGATCTCCTGCGACACCGTCTTCTACGGCCTGGCCTACGACCAGTGGATGAAGGACGGCGGGATCCACCCGAAGAACCCCGCCGACTACTTCTACAAGACCGCGCACCAGTTCGGCCTGGGCGCCAAGACCGGCATCGACCTGCCCGCCGAGGTGCCCGGCCGGGTGCCGGACCGCCAGTGGAAGCAGGACTTCTACGACGCCAACAAGGACGCCTGGTGCAAGCAGGCGCAGAGCGGCAACAACGACTTCCAGACCCAGGTCGCCAAGGAGAACTGCGTCGACGGCAACGTGATGCGCGCCGGTGACTCGGTCAACTACGCGATCGGGCAGGGCGACACCCTGGTCACCCCGCTGCAGATGGCCCGGATCTACTCGGCCCTCTCCAACGGCGGCACGCTCTACCAGCCGCAGGTGGCCAAGGCGGTCGTGACCCCGAGCGGCCAGCTGGTCCGCGACATCCCGCCGGTGGTCTCCGGTCACCTGCCGGACGACCAGAAGACCCTGCAGTACATCAACCAGGCCACCGCCGGCGTCATCACCGAGGGCACCGCGGCCTGGAAGTTCGCCGGCTGGCCGCAGGACAAGATCCAGCTGCACGCCAAGACCGGTACCGCCGAGGTCTACGGCAAGCAGACCACCTCCTGGCTGGCCACCTACAGCAACGACTACGCCGTGGTGATGACGATCAGCCAGGCCGGTACCGGTTCCGGCGGTGCCGGTGACGCGGTCCGCAAGATCTACCAGGCGCTCTACGGCGTGGACGACAAGGGCGGCATCGACAACAGCAAGGCGCTGCTGCCCACCCCGCAGACCCAGCTGCCCAAGTTCAACCCGGACGGCACCGCGATCCTCAACCAGGCCTCGTACGCCACCGGCTCCTGGGGCTATCCGCCGGTGCCGCAGCCCACCCAGCCGGCGTTCGCCGCCGACCTGGCCGCCACCGAGCCCCGCGCCCACGGACGGAGCCGGGTGTGACCTCCTCCTACAGTTCCCTCCGCCCGCTGCGGTTCAGCCCCCAGCGCGGTCCGCTGGCCCGGGCGCTGGCCAAGGACGCGCCGCTGCGGCGGCTCGACTGGATCATGGTGCTGGCCGCACTGGCGCTGTCGCTGGGCAGCTCGCTGCTGGTCTGGTCGGCCACCCGGGGCCGTGACTCGCTGACCCACGGCGATCCGCAGTACTTCCTCTACCGCCACCTGACCAATCTGACGATCGGCCTGGTGCTCTTCGGGGCCGTGGTGGCGATAGGGCACCACCGGATCCGCGCCGCCGTGCCGATCCTCTACCTGGCCTCGATCCTGCTGCTGCTCGCCACCCTCAGCCCGCTCGGCTCCACCGTCAACGGCGCGCACTCCTGGATCCAGTTCGGCGGCGGCTTCTCCGTCCAGCCGGCCGAGTTCGCCAAGCTCGGCATCGTGCTCGGCATGGCGATGATCCTCGCCTCCCGGGTCGACTCCGGCGAGCGCGAGCTGCCCGACGACAAGAGCGTGCTGCAGGCGCTGGTGCTGGCGGCGGTGCCGATGGGCATCGTGCTGCTCTACCCCGACCTGGGGTCGGTCATGGTGATGGTGGTGACCATCCTGGGCATCCTGCTGGCCGCCGGCGTGCCCAACCGCTGGCTCTTCGGCCTGCTCGTCGGGGGCGGCCTCGGGGCGACGGCGGTCTGGAAGCTCGGGGTGCTGAGCAAGTACCAGATCGACCGGTTCGCGGCCTTCGCCAACCCCAAGCTGGACCCGGCCGGAGTCGGCTACAACACCGCCCAGGCCCGGATCGCGATCGGCTCCGGCGGCCTGACCGGCAAGGGCCTGTTCCACGGCAGCCAGACCATAGGGCAGTTCGTCCCCGAGCAGCAGACCGACTTCGTCTTCACGGTGGCCGGTGAGGAGCTCGGCTTCATCGGCGGCCTGGTGCTGATCCTGCTGATCGGGGTGATCCTCTGGCGCGGCTGCCGGATCGCCCGGCAGGCCACCGACGTCTTCAGCACCGTGGTGGCCGGCGGCGTGATCACCTGGTTCGCCTTCCAGTCCTTCGAGAACATCGGCATGACGCTCGGCATCATGCCGGTCGCGGGCGTGCCGCTACCGTTCGTCAGCTACGGCGGCTCGTCGATGTTCGCCGGTTGGATCGCGATCGGGCTGCTCCAGGCCGTCCGCACCCAGCGGCCGATCGCGGGCTGACCGGTTCGGCCGAACCGGTACCCTTGAGGGTCACCCCTGCTTCTCTCACTTAAGGGTTCACCGCATGCCAGTCGAATCGGTCTTCCCACGCCTGGAGGCCCTCCTCCCGCACGTTCAGAAGCCGATCCAGTACGTCGGCGGCGAGCTGAACTCGACCGTCAAGGAGTGGGACGCCTGCGACGTGCACTGGGCACTGATGTACCCGGACGCGTACGAGGTCGGGCTGCCCAACCAGGGCGTCATGATCCTCTACGAGGTGCTGAACGAGCAGGAGGGCGTGCTCGCGGAGCGGACCTACAGCGTCTGGCCGGACCTCGAAGCGCTGATGCGCGAGCACGGCGTGCCCCAGTTCACGGTGGACGCGCACCGCCCGGTGAAGGCCTTCGACGTCTTCGGGCTCTCCTTCTCCACCGAGCTCGGCTACACCAACATGCTGGCCGCGCTCGACCTGGCCGGCATCCCGCTGAACGCCGCCGACCGGACCGACGAGGACCCGATCGTGCTGGCCGGCGGTCACGCCGCGTTCAACCCCGAGCCGATCGCCGACTTCCTGGATGCCGCCGTGGTGGGCGACGGCGAGCAGGCCGTGCTCGACATCACGAAGATCATCAAGGCGTGGAAGGCCGAGGGCCGCCCCGGCGGCCGCGACGAGCTGCTGCTCCGGCTGGCCCGCACCGGCGGCGTCTACGTGCCCAGGTTCTACGACGTCGAGTACCTGCCGGACGGCCGGATCGGCCGTGTGGTGCCCAACGCCCCCGGCGTGCCGTGGCGGGTCTCCAAGCACACGGTGATGGACCTCGACGAGTGGCCCTACCCCAAGCAGCCGCTGGTCCCGCTCGCCGAGACGGTGCACGAGCGGATGTCCGTGGAGATCTTCCGCGGCTGCACCCGCGGTTGCCGGTTCTGCCAGGCCGGCATGATCACCCGGCCGGTCCGGGAGCGCAGCATCACCGGCATCGGCGAGATGGTCGAGCGCGGCCTCAAGGCCACCGGCTTCGAGGAGGTGGGCCTGCTCTCGCTCTCCAGCGCCGACCACACCGAGATCGGCGACATCGCCAAGGGCCTGGCCGACCGCTACACCGAGGACAAGATCGGCCTCTCCCTGCCCTCCACCCGGGTCGACGCCTTCAACATCGACCTGGCCAACGAGCTGAGCCGCAACGGCCGCCGCTCCGGCCTCACCTTCGCCCCCGAGGGCGGCTCCGAGCGGATCCGCAAGGTGATCAACAAGATGGTGTCCGAGGAGGACCTCATCAACACCGTCGCCACCGCCTACGGCAACGGCTGGCGCCAGGTGAAGCTCTACTTCATGTGCGGTCTGCCCACCGAGACCGACGAGGACGTGCTGCAGATCGCCGAGATGGCCAAGAACGTGATCCAGAAGGGTCGCGAGGTCACCGGCCAGAACGACATCCGCTGCACCGTCTCCATCGGCGGCTTCGTCCCCAAGCCGCACACCCCCTTCCAGTGGGCCCCCCAGCTCGGTGCCGCGGAGACCGACGCCCGCCTGGCCAAGCTGCGCGACGCGATCCGCGGCGACCGCAAGTACGGCAAGAACATCGGCTTCCGCTACCACGACGGCAAGCCCGGCATCGTCGAGGGCCTGCTCTCCCGCGGCGACCGCCGCCTCGGCGCCGTGATCCGCGCCGTCTACGAGGACGGCGGCCGCTTCGACGGCTGGCGCGAGCACTTCTCCTACGACCGCTGGATGGCCTGCGCCGACAAGGCCCTGGCCCCCACCGGCGTCGACGTCGCCTGGTACACCACCCGCGAGCGCTCCTACGAGGAGGTCCTCCCCTGGGACCACCTGGACAGCGGCCTCGACAAGGACTGGCTCTGGGAGGACTGGCAGGACGCCCTCGAGGAGGTCGAGGTCGACGACTGCCGCTGGACGCCGTGCTTCGACTGCGGGGTGTGCCCGCAGATGCAGACGGCCATACAAATCGGCCCGACGGGCAAGAAGCTGCTGCCGCTGACGGTGGTCAATCAGGGCGCTGACCAGGCGAAAGGCACCGATGAGTGAGCGAGGTCCTGCACGAGCTGTGTGACGTACTTCACGGCCTCTCCGACGCCGAGCGAGTCACCCTTTTGGGTGAACTCGGCGTCGGGGTGGGTGCCCGTACGGGGGAGCGGTCGGCGGAGGCGGTGAGGACGCCGTTGCCGGCGCCCCGCCAGGCCGATGGGGTCGTCAGCGAGATCGAGTGGGTCTGATGCACGCTGGTGCCTGACGACATTTGTTGGTCCCTTCCCAGGAGGTATGGGGAGGGGCCAACTGGCTTTCTCGGGGGCTGGGGTCGGCGCACGCCTCAGTGCCAGTGGGGTTGCGACTCGTCGTTGAGGTACTCGCAGGTGATCGGCCGGCCAGCGGCGTCCGTGGTCGACAGGCCAACGTCGCTCTTGCGGCAGTACTCGCCCCGGTTGTCGCAGTTCCCGGAGTTGGCCCGGATGCTGCACACAACGCCGGTGCCTCCACCGGCGGTGGGGTGGCTGCTGGGTTGGGCGGTGGTGATCGCCGGGGCTGAGGTTGGAGCACGGGGGCGATGCTGGGCGGCAGTGTGGTGACTGGCGCACTACTGCTTGGCGTCACGGGCGGGGATGGTGAACGGCAACGGCGTGGGAGCTGCGCTGGTGGGCACGCTGAGCGGGTCACTCTGATTCCTTCCCATCTGCGTGTCGGTGACGATTCGACGTACCAGCGGCATGCTGGGAGGCCACAGATTTTCCGTAACTGCCCTATTTCCTCTGGACCTCCTCTACCCTGGTTGTGGAAGAGGACTCTGCGGAATGGGGAGCAAGTGGATCCTGAGCTGGCGACTCTAGCGTCTACGGCGAGTGCAACGATTATTCAGCTAGCTGTTACCGATTCCTGGAAATCTGCCAAGAGTGCGATGGTTCGCCTCTGGAGTAGAAGTGAATCCAGTCGCGGCGATATTATTGAGGCGGATTTGGAGGAAACTCGCGGCGAGATTTTGGCTGCACCTATAGCGTCTAGGGAAGCGGTCCTGGAAGACGCGCGGATTGAGTGGCAATCACGACTGCGGCGGCTGCTCGTTTCATCTCCTGAAGCTGTCGCAGAGCTGAGAGAAATCCTTGAGGAGTTCACGGATTTTCGAGACTCGACATCCTCTGATTCAATCAAAATGAACGCAAGGTCTTCAGGCCGGAGTCGAATCTATCAGCTCGGCAAGGGCGTCCAGCGGAACGGGTGATCCGGTAGTGCCCAAGGGTTCCGATGATTCAAGGGGGAAGCGCCTGGCACTCGAAGCCACGGCGTCGGATAATTCAACGCTGGCCCAGCTTGGGATGGGGCGCCAGACAAATTATTTCAACGGTGCTTTTCATATTCCCGAGATGGACGATTGGAGTCGCGTTGCTGATGTCGATCCAATGATTCTCGGAATTCATAGATGTCGCCCAGTTAATCATGCCGCCAAGCTTACGCCGTACATCGGCCGCGACGTCGATCGGCAGGTTCGAGAATCTATTTCACGATCACAAAATGGTGGATTTACTCTAATCGTCGGCGATTCGACTGCGGGCAAGACGAGGACTCTCTATGAAGCCGTTGCCGAGATCTGTCCGGATGCTCGGATTTTTTCCCCTTCTACCTCGGGGGAAATTCGGCAAATTCCTCAGATCGCTTCTGAGGGAACGCGTCAATGTGTGCTCTGGCTGGATGATCTAGAGCGGTATCTCGGTCCCGATGGAGTCGATCCGTTCCTCGTGGGCAGGCTTATCGAATCTGGTGTCTGCATTGCCGCTACCATGCGGGCGGAGCGCTATGAAACTTTCATGCCAAGGGCTGAGAGGGCGGCAGGCCTTATACACGACCCGCTAGCTCAGCATGTCTCCCGTATCGGGATGCAGGTGTTAAATGTTGCTGACCTGATTGAGTTGGAGCGCGTTTGGAGCACTCGTGAGCTTCAGGATGCGCGGAACTTCTCAGATCCGAGAATCGTCGAAGCGGTAGATCATCATGGGCCCTATGGGATCGCTGAATATCTCGCCGCTGGGCCGCCTCTGTATAGCGAGTGGAAATGGGCCCTGCGGGCGAATGGCAATCCGCGCGGACATTCCCTTGTTGCTGCTGCCATAGATCTGGCGCGAGCTGGGCTAGTGGCGCCCATCAAGCTCTCTGATCTCGAAGGACTTCATGGCCTTTACCTCAATCAGGCTGGCGGTGCGGTCCTGCGTCCGGAGAAATTCGAGGAAGCTGTGGAATGGGCAACGTCTGTGCGTTTCGGAGTAACCAGCTTGCTTATGCCAGATGGAGACGGCTGGCGCGCATTTGACTACCTTGTCGATGCCGCGGCGAGGGAGGATAGGAATTTTCCCACAGGAGAGCCTTTTTGGCTGATGGCAGCATCTATTGCGAGGCATGAAGGGGAGTACTTTAGCGCGACCGCAACGGCATCAAAAAATGGCCACAAGGACCTGGTTGACCGACTTTGGGCAGAACGTGTAAACGATGGAGACGATCACGCCGCGTTCCATCTAGCGCTGCAGTTCGAGGGCCACAAAGACGATGAAAGCTATGAGAATTGGCTGCTCATGTCTGCGGGGGCTGGAAATGATCAGGCTTTGTTCATGCTTGGCGAATTGGAGATTGATCGAGGAGATATCGGGAAAGCAATCTCAACCCTAAGTTGGGGGCTGGAGCTTGGAGGGGAGGACTGTGCCTGGAGACTTGGGGATATTTACGCCAATCTTGGTGACGTTACTAAGGCGGAGAATTTTGGCGCACCGGGCATGAGATGGGAAGCATTGGGGCGGGGATCGCGCTCGGAATCCATCTTATTAGGAGAGGTGAGCTGCGCTCGGCGATCGATGTTTTCCGGCAGATTGCGGTGGACTCGGGGGCAGCTAGTGCTCAATATAACCTTGCTCGTGCGCTGGAAGAGGACGGGTCTATAGGCGAGGCCAAGCAGTGGTATCGGAAATCGGCAGAAGCTGGGTATTCTCATGCTCAGGCAAATCTCGGCCTGCTACTCGCCGAGGAGGGTGATTTCGGATCGGCGCTGATCTACCTTCGGAAGGCAGCGGACCTTGGTGATGGTATGGCTGCTTGTCATGCGGCAGACCTTGACTTGGCCATGGGATGCGAAGATCAAGCCCAAAGGTTCTATGAGAAGTCCTTTGAGCTCGGCTATTCCCATGCTGCTCAACATCTTGGTGGGCTGCACCTGCGGCGAGGTGACATAGCAGCGGCTAAGCATTGGTTCAGGATCTCCCAGGCTCATGGCGACAAGTACTCTGCATGGAACCTCGGGGTTATTCGGATGCACGAGGGGAAAGCTCTTGATTTGGCTGGCCTGCTGCTTTGTGAATGGCCATCAGGGGATGATCAAGGTCTGGATGAAATGTAGCGTTCCGCGGCTCTTGTGATGAGGGGTGAGAATTTCACTGCCACCTCGTCTCATGTATCCCTGATATCTTCAGGTAGCCGCTTAACGAACTATGCGAGGCCCCTTCCCTCGACTAGTACAGAGGAAAGGGGCCTGTGGGGTCTGCTATCTGGGATCAAGCAGCCAACAGATCCCTGGACCGCTCGTTGAAGTCGGCGACCAGGGGGTGGCGGCCGAAGGGGGTCATCTGGCGCTTGAGGTTCTGGACGGCTTCGACGGCGCGGGAGGACTGGACCTGGCTGGTGAGGCTCAGGGTCCGGAGGCCAGCGGCGTGGGCGGCTTCGAGGTCGCGGCGCTTGAGGTGGGAGACGGCGAGGGCGGCTTGGGACATGGCGCCGCGGCGGGCTCGCTTTTGGGCGCGGGCGTGGTCGATGGAGAGGCGGGCGTAGGTGGCGGCGGTGTCGGGCTCGTCGATGTCCTGGAAGGTCTGGGCATGCTCGCCGTTGAGGTAGGCCGGGTCGATGTAGCGGGCCCATTCGGCTTCTTCGCTGTCCGGGGTGACCTTGGCGTAGGCGGCCTCGGACTGGCTGACGGCTCGGATGGCGCCCTGCTTGTCGCCGAGCCTGGCAAGCGCCCGGCCTTCGAGGGCCCAGAGGTCGGCCAGGCAGGCGTCCGACTCCGGGGTGCGGGAGAGTCCAGCGCGGCCGGCCTGGGCCAGGCGACGGCCCTCATCGGGGTGGCCGAGTAGCGTGGCCTGGTCGGCCATGCCTGCGAGGACGTGTGCGCCGAGTGCCGGGTTGCCGGACTCCTCGGCCAGGCGCAGGGACTGGATCAGGTAGCGCTGGGCGGTGCCGTGCTCGCCGTCGTCGTAGGCCATCCAGCCGAGTAGGTAGGTCTGTTCGGCGGCGGCCTCGGCCAGCGCGCGGCGGACGTCCTCGGTGGAGGATCGGCGGAGCAGCGGGTAGACGTGCTCGTTGGTGTAGCTGGCCAGTGCGGTGCGGCCGGCGCCGCCGCCCTGGAAGATGTCCATCTCCTGGAAGGTGCCGAACATGTTCCGCACGGCGGTGACGTCTTCCGGGTGGACGCGGCGGCTCGGGTCCGCCTGCCGGTCCAGGGGGCTCAGCAGCCAGTCACGCGAGGGGCCAACTGCCGCCGCAACGGCGAAAGTCGACCCGGTCAGGAATGTACGTCGATCCACGTCTGCCCTCCCTAGCTCCGCAACGGCTTCAACCGTAGCGCCGTAGGACTGGTTGTAGACAAGTGCTCGATCCGGCGCTGAGTCGGCCTCGAAGCCGAGATCGTAGGTCGTCACGCGGAAGCCGAAGTGCGTGGAGAACAGGTCTGCGATGATTTCCGGCACAGGCTGACGCGGTGTCTGGCCTTCCAACCAGCGCCTGACGCTGGACGTGTCGCATGTGATGTGCGGGTGGCCGAGCTCGGCAGCCTTCGCTCTTACGGTTCGGGCCAGTTCGCCCCGGGACCAGCCGGTGCGGCTGAGCCAGTCGGCGAGCTGCGTGTTCGGTGATCCCATTGCCTCGCACTCCCGTTCGCTGGCCGTGGTGATTCAACACGGTTCAACACCCGTGAAAACAGTACTACTTGGTGTGACCTCGCGGTTCTCTGTATGTGCAGACCGCACGACATACGCGGAGTTGACTCTGCGTCAGTTTGCGAGGGAGTGAGACGTGATCACCGCGAGAGCTGAAGTCGAACAGGATGACCCGTCGGACAGCACCGCAGAGCTGTGGCTGCCCAAGAGCGAGCTGTCGGCGCCGCGGGCTCGCGCAACGTTGGCGCAGCTCCTGGAGCGCGTAGACGGCGGTGAGCGCTTCATGGAGGCCGGCAGCATCGTGCTGGCCGAACTGGTGGCGAACGCGAGCGCTCATGGAACGCGACGGGGCGACCGCTTCATCGTCCGCCTGAGGGTCAATCCGGTGCGGCTGCGGATCGAGGTCCATGACCGCAGCACCAAAGAGCCCGTGGTGCGTGCGCTGGCCCCCATGGTGGAGAACGGACGGGGCATGCACCTGGTCAGTTCGCTTTCGCAGAGCTGGGGGTGCCGCCTGCGTACGCCGGGTGTCGGCAAGGCGGTCTGGGCGGTCATCCATCCGACGCAGGGAGGCTGCTGATGATCAGGAGGGGAGGCAACAGGCTTCGGCGGGCTGAGCAGCGCTGCTACTACTGCGGCGCTGGGGTGGCCCACGCGGTGGCCGTGCGCACGTTCCGGGTGGGCCTCCGTCTTGTGGTGGTCCATGCTCACCACCCCCGTCGGCCCGAAGAGGGTAAGTCGTGAGTGCCGAGCTGGAGTTCGGACCGGTGGAGGTACAGCTGTGCAACAGCGCCAAACCGGTGACCTTCGCGCACCTGACGGCTGCCTTGGCGGGAGTCCGAGAGGGCCTGGACCTGCTCCCGCTCTCCAAAACGGAGCATCGCTGGCTGCTCGCCACGCTGACGAGCTCGGAGGCAAGAGCTTGGGCGACCGAGAACCTGGAGGGACACGGCATCTGGGTGGTGCCCTACCAGATCGGCGCCATCGCGAACGAGCTGATCATCCGGCCGATGGATGGAAGCTCGGACAAGCGTGAGGAGGAGCAGCCACCGTCTGAGGATCCGGGCGCGTTGACCGACCCGCGATGAGCTGGGCGTGGCCGGGCCTATCTTGGCCGGCTGCGTCCTTGAGTCCGGGTGCGATGAGCGGCATCCGCCCGGACTCGCCCCTGAGAGGGGCAGGTGCCGGACCACCCCGAGTCCTTGGCGGGAAGGGGTGGTCCGGTGGGTGTTAACCCGGTGCCGATGGTACCGGGCAGTTCGGCATGTCCGTGCACGCAGTGCCATTCGGCGGCTACTGGTCATCTGAAGCTGATTCCGAACCAGGGGAGTTGAGGGCACTGAACGAGGACGGAGAGACCGCCGGCGGCTGGGGTCAGGAGCTGGACCCGGAGGCTTGGCTGTGGCTCGCCGGAGTTGACTACGTCTCAGGTTGGCGGGTGGCGCGCGATGCTGCGGCTGACGTCAACGCACTGCTCGCCCAATGCGGGGTCGAACGGGCGCACCTGCGGGCCGTGGCGGCGACGGACGCCCAGGGTCAGGGCTTCGTGAAGCTGGTGGGACTGCCGCAGGGCTGGCTCCGCTTGGAGGAGTTGCTGCAGATCGCTGCCACCTACCAGTCCGAGGAACAGCGCAAGTTGACCGATCGCCACTGACCGGGGAAACCGGCGCGCGTGGGTGGCGGTGGGAAGGTTTGGGCGGTGTCCTTGCGGGGTTGGGGTCGGGCATGGCCGGGGGGCCGTAAGCTGCTGCGAACTCGGTCAGGGCTTCTGGGCCTGACCGCAATTTGGCCGAGTGGTCCCCCGGGCTTGCCCGACTCGGGCCCCGGCCCGGCAAGGTGCGTAAAGCTTCCCGCTGGCGCCCACCCCAGCCCTGGCGCGGCAGCGAACGGCCCCGTGGTGGCGCGATGCGGCCGGACTGACTTCGAGGGTCGTGGGGCGTTGCCGCGTGGGCGGCCTGGCGCCCGGCCCGGAACGGCCGCAAGGCCGCATGCCCGGCCGGGGCGCCTGGGGGCGCCCGGCGGCGCGGCAGCGCCGCCCTTGAGTAAGTAGAGAAGGTATGCGACAGCCCCGGCAGCTGCGGTGGCGAACCGGGGCTTGCGGCTAGATGTACTGACCACGGAGGTTGGTGACGAGGCTGACGAGCGGCTTGCCTGTGAGTGCGGTCCCGGTGGCCCTGCCGACGCCAACGCCAGGCTCGGATCGGCCATGACAGGCGACAATGCTGTGTACACTCCGCCAATGCACTCTCTGGGGTTCGACGAGGTGGACAACGGGGTCGGTGACCTTGATGCAGCCGAGTCGGAGTTCATCGAGGCCCTGCTCAGCGAGATGGCCGTGCGGGCCCCGCAGCCGGCTACGAGCTACCTGCTCCGCGATGAAGACATCGGCGGCCGGCTGGTGGCTTCCGTACAGCTTGCCTGGGTGCCATTCGGAGCTCGTTTCGACGGCTCCACGGTCCACTGCGACGAGCTCCACTGCCAGCTGTACTGCTTGCCAGAAGAGCCCACTGAACTGGCACTTGAAGCATCCGGCTCCCCGAATGAACTCGGTCGCCTCGCCGCCGCGTGGTTCGACACCCTTCTTCGGCGCCCTGTAGTCCGCCATGAATGGGTCAATCGGGGACAGGTGTATGCAGACAGGACGTTCTTCTCGGACTCGGGCAGGATCCTCACCGGCATGGTCAACTCCAATGGAATTCCACTGAAGCGGTGGTTTCGGCAGGGCCTCGGACCAGCTGACCGGGTTGTCCAGGTGCGCGGCGAGCACGCCTGACCATCTATCGTGGTGAGCAGCATTCTGCCGTTCTAAACGGCCTGCCCCAGCCTTTCGGCGGCCAGGGTCGACCCGAGCCCGAAGTGCCGCCACGACATGACAAACCGCCCTACATATCCGGTCCGAGCCCACGAACTCCGGTACCGAGACCGTTAGCGGGCTGCGGCCTTGGCGGGCGCCCCGTGGGCCTCGATGGTGAAGCCGACCGCGGCGGACTCGGCGCCGAGCAGGGTGCGCTCCAGCATGAGCGGCAGGCCCTGGATCCGGTCCACCGTGACGCGCTGGGTCACCAGTAGGGCGGCGGCCTCGGAGAGTTGCAGCGAGGTTCGCTCGTCGGGCTGCGGGATGCGGGCGCTGATCTGCTCGCGCCAGGTGAGGTCGTGGCCAGCCTTGGCAAGGGTCGCGTAGGCCTTGGCCGGGGTGACCGCCGGCGTCCGTACGAGCGCGGTCTCACCCACGCGCTCAAGAGGGAGGATGAGGCGGTGGAGCGCCCGTGTGCCGGTGGCCGGGTCCTGGATGAGGCGGTCACAGACGATGGTCATCTCGTCCTCGTCCATGCCGAGCAGCGGCGCGGTGGTTGCGTCGGTGGCGGCTCGGTAGACGGTGGCCTCTTCCTTGCCGGTCCACCAGTGGTCGGTTGAGGTCTCGAAGCGGGTGCCGCGTCGGGTGATCGTCTGCTCGATCGTAGCGGCGGGGCCGTGGACGGCGCTGCGGACGAAGGTGCCGCGACCCTGCTTGACGTCCAGCAGGCCTTCGGTGCGGAGCGCGGCGACGGCCAGGCGCACCGTGGGGCGGGAGACCCCGTAGGTCTCGGCAAGGTCGGTCTCGGTGGGCAGCTGGCTGCCCGGCTGCCACTGCCCTTGGGCAATGGATTCCCGCATGGCTGCGGCGACTTGCTTGTGCAGCGGCTCGTTCCGGATGACTGCCATCTGTGCGACCCCTTTTGGCTGCGGGCGCCGGGGAGTGTCCCGCGTTGGTGTGAGTGTCGTGGTGTCAGGTGTTTTTGGGTGTCTGGGGTGATCGTTTGCCCTGCTCGGGCGCCTTCATCAGTCTGTCGTTAGACGCTATGCGTTAAACGTAAGCATGAATCTCCTAGCATCGCGGGTCAAGCAGGTGCACCATCAGTCCAGCAAAGGTAAGTACGTTTGACGACAGACGTCAGGCGCTGCCTTGGACGAGGAGTACCCCCATGCAGTCGATCCCCGTAGACATCACCCGACTCGGCACGATGACCTGCATCGTGGCCCCGGAGGTGCGCATGGCCAACCGGGAAACCGGTGAGGTCAAGACCAACCGGGAGGGTGTCCCGGTCTACACCGTGGGTGTGGCGGTCCGGCAGGAGGGACGCCGCGCCTCGATCATCGAGATCAGCGTGAACGGCGAACCGGCCGGAGTCGCCGAGGGCGTGCGAGTCACCGTCACCGGCCTGATGGCCTTCTCCTGGGCCATGGGCGACCGGCACGGGATGTCGTTCCGCGCCGACTCGATCACCCCCGCGCCGCCCGTCACCCCGCCAGCCCCCACCGTGCCCGCCTCCCGCAAGGGCGGCGACGCGTGAACAGCAGCCGCATCCGGGTGCGGCTCCGCCTCCTCCTCGATGAGCTGGGCGACCTGGCCCCCGAGATCGACCCGTTCGCGTCGGACCGCACGAGCGGCCTGCTCTACCCGCACATCGCCACCCTCGCGGACACGGCTGTCGGACTGGCCAGGGACCTGGAGACCGACGCAAAGAACGAGCAAGCCGAGAACGGCGAACAGGAGGAAGCCTGATGGGAGTTCAGATCCTCTGGGTGGTGCTCCTGGTGGCCGTGGCCGCGCTGGCCATCGCCGCGCCTGGACTCCGCGGCAACCGTCCGGACGCGTGGTGGTGCCTGATCGGCTACCCGCTGTCGGTGATCCGCATCCTGGCCACCTGGCGCCGACTCACCACGACCATCGGCCTGGCCGTGCCCCGGCGGCCGGCCCGACTGCTGGTCGGCAGCGTTGTCCTCAAGGGCGATCCGCTTCGGCCGATCCTGCCCCGACGCAGCTTGCCGCGCCTGCGCCGGGGTGGCCTTGAAGCCACTGCGCGCCTTCACCCCGGGCAAGTCCCCGACGACTTCGCCCGGTTCACCGAAGCCATCGCCCACGCTTGGCGCGTCTTTGCGGTGCGGATCGTCCCCGTCGGGCGCGGGCATGTGCGTCTGGTCGCGCTCGCCTGGGACCTGTTGGCGTCGCCCAAGGTGCCCAGGATCACGCAGTATGAGCCGCTGCGCGCGGTGGTGGGTCGACGTGAGGACGGCGCGGTATGGGCGATCGACCTGCACCTCGTGCCGCACTGGTTGGTCGTCGGTGCCACCCAGTCCGGCAAGTCCACGCTGATCGCCGCTCTGGTGAAGCAACTCGCACCGCAACGAGTCGCGCTGTTCGGCATCGACCTCAAGGGCGGCCTCGAACTCTCGCTGTTCGAACCGCGGCTCTCCGCCCTGGCCCCGGACCGATCGTCCGCCGGCCGGTTGCTGGCCCGCCTGGTCGCCGAGGTCGAGACCCGGATGATGCTCTGCCGCTCGGCCGGTGTCCGCTCCATCAAGGACTTGCCCAAGCAACTCCGCCGACCGCCCATCGTGATCATCGTCGACGAGGTCGCCGAGCTGTACCTGATGGCCACCCGGGAGGAGAAGAACGAGGTGGGGGAGATCTCCACCAACCTCCTGCGGATCGCACAGCTCGGCGCGGCCTTGGACGCCCACCTGGTCATCGCCGGACAGCGGGTCGGCTCGGACCTTGGCCCCGGTGTCACCGCACTCCGTGCCCAACTGGGCGGCCGCGTCTGCCACCGCGTCAACGACCCCGGCACGGCGGAAATGGCACTCGGCGACCTCTCCAAGGAAGCCCTGGTTGCCGCCCAGCAGATCACGACGGCCGAACGGGGAGTCGCAGTCACCATCGGCGAGGACGGTCTCTGGACGCGCGCCCGCTCGATCCACGTCACCCCCGACGAAGCCCGACGGGCGGCCAAGAAGTACGCCCACCTCACCCCCGTGTGGCACGAAGAGGAAGGGACCTACCTGTGACCGTCGGCATCTCCCTTGTGGCCCTGCTCGGCATCGTCATCTACCTGCTGGTCCGCTCCGGCGAACTGCGCACCTGGCACGTCATCCTCACCAGCGTGTTCGGCTTCTACCTCGCCCGCACCCACCTCGGAGACCCGATCGGGTCCGCCGTCGTCTGGATCGTCACCGGCCTCACCCACACGGCGTAAGCGAGAGGGCTCCGACGTGGTGACCGCCGACCCGTACCGCGATCCCGCCGCACGCCGCGCCTACCTCGACCAGGAGGCGCGGCTGCGGGCCCTGCCCGACATCGACCGCGGCCTCGTCCGCCTCGGCCAGCAGCCCGACCTGCACCGCTGGCTGGAGCAGATCCGCGCCACTGGTGGGTGCGCGGCCCCGATCTACCTCGCCGGGCAGTCCGTCACCAGCGACGCGGCGACCGGCGAGGTGCTGCACTCCTACTCGACCGACGGCGAGCCCAGCTCTCGACTCGCCGTGCGCTGCCGCAACCGGCGAGCCAGCCGCTGCCAACCCTGCTCCCGCGGGCACGCCGGGGACACGTTCCACCTGGTCCGCGCTGGCCTGGTCGGCGGCAAGGGTATCCCCGACGAGGTGCGAACCCACCCGCGGGTGTTCGCCACCCTCACAGCCCCGTCCTTCGGCAGCGTCCACCGGGCCGGCACCTGCCACCCGGTTCGGCGCCGCCGCTGCCAGCACGGCGTCACGCTGGGCTGCGGGCGGTTCCACGACGGATCGGACCTGGTCGTAGGGCAACCGCTCTGCCCGGACTGCTATCACTACACCGCCCACATCCTGTGGAACGCACATGGCCCGGTCCTATGGAAAGCTTTCCGGGACAACCTCTACCACCACCTGGCCGCCCGTGCCGGGGTCGGCCGGAGCGCCATCCGGAAACTGCTCCGCGTCTCTGCTGCCAAGGTGACGGAGTACCAGAAGCGCGGTGTCGTCCACTTCCACGCCGTCATCCGCCTCGACGGCTCGACTGGACCGGACAGCTCCCCACCGACCTGGGCAACCAGCTCCGCCTTGCTGGACGCCGTCCGCTCCGCGGCAGCAGCAGTCAGCCTCACAGCACCCACCTCAGCCGCCTACGGCACCTACCCGCTTCGCTTCGGCACCCAACTGGAAGCCCACGAGCTGGCCACCCACCTCGGCCGCCGCCTGACCGATGAGGCCGTCGCCGCCTACATCGCCAAGTACACGAGCAAGAGCGTCGAATCCGCCGGCGCTGTTGACTACCGTCTCAACTCCCTCGCCGACCTCGAAGCCCTGCCCGTCACCCCACACGTCCGCGCCCTGATCGGAACCGCCTGGCGCCTCGGCAGCCTGCCCGAACTTGACCACCTCCGCCTCCGCGCCTGGGCTCACATGCTCGGCTACCGCGGCCACTGCCTCACCAAGACCCGCGCCTTCTCGACCACCTATACCGACCTCCGCGCCGCCCGCGCCGACCACACCCGCGCCCAACAGCTCTTCGCCGATTGGGACTCCGAGACCATCACCGAATCCACCTGGCGCTACGTCGGCCAGGGCCACAACCCCGCAGAACAACTGATCGCTGCCGGGAT
>NZ_JAJJPA010000038.1 GCF_020907985.1 Kitasatospora humi
CGGTGACCTTGGCGCCGGCACCCTCGAGGGCGGCCTTGGCCTTGTCGGCGGTCTCCTTGTTGACCTTCTCCAGGACAACGGCACCGGCGGTGTCGACGAGGTCCTTGGCCTCCTTCAGGCCGAGGGAGGTCAGGGTGCGCACCTCCTTGATGACCTGGATCTTCTTGTCGCCGGCACCGTCGAGGATGACGTCGAACTCGTCCTTCTCCTCAACGGCCTCGACCGGGGCGCCCGGGGCGGCAACGCCGGCAACGGCGACCGGGGCGGCGGCGGTGACGTCGAACTTCTCCTCGAAGGCCTTCACGAACTCGGAGAGCTCGATGAGGGTCATCTCCTCGAACTGAGCGAGCAGCTCGTCCTGGGTCAGCTTCGCCATGATGGCGTCCTTCCACTAAATCGGCAGGTGGTGCCGGTATGTACGGGATATGGCGGGCGCGGGCCCGCTGCGAGGGCGTGAGCCCACCGCCGATTACTCGGCGGCGGCGTCCTCGGCGGGAGCCGGCGTACCGGCACCGCCCTGCTCGGCCTTCTTCTCGCGAAGCGCGTCCACGGTGCGGACGAGCTTCGAGGGCAGGGCCTGGAAGACCGCGGCAGCCTGCGAGGGCTTGGCCTTCATGGCACCCGCCAGCTTGGCGAGCAGCACCTCGCGGGACTCGAGGTCCGCGAGCTTCTTGATCTCGTCGGCGCTCAGCGCCTTACCGTCGAGCACGCCACCCTTGATGATCAGGGCGGGGTTCTCCTTGGCGAAGTCACGCAGAGCCTTCGCCGACTCCACCGGGTCACCGGTGACGAAGGCGACAGCCGTCGGACCGTTGAACTGGTCGTCGAGCTCGGTGATCCCGGCCTCGTTGGCCGCGATCTTGGTCAGCGTGTTCTTCACCACGGCGTACTGGGCGTTCTCGCCGAGCGAGCGACGCAGGGTCTTGACCTGCTTCACCGTCAGACCGCGGTACTCGGTCAGCACGGCCGCGTTGGAGGCACGGAACTTCTCCGTGATCTCCGCGACGGCGGCAGCCTTGTCAGGCCTGGCCATAGGCTTACGCCTCCTTCCGTGATGTCGAGGTCGGCCGACCATGGACAGTCGACCTACGGTGCCTCGGGCCACCGGCGGAGAAGGGCAACTCGCCAGGGAATGAGAAAAGCCCCGGTGCGCAGAGGCACGGGGCTCCGATCGACCTCGACGGACGCACGAGAACTCGCACGAACCGGAAGTCAAAGCTCCAAACACTCCTGCGCGGGCTGCCTGCGACAAGCGCAGAACCTTCGGTCGAGCGGCCCGGAGGGCCAACCCGACAACCAGCGGTCTTCGGCAGAGCTCAGACTACTGTCAAGCGCCGCGCAACGCCAAATCGGCTCACGCCCCGCCCGGTCGGCCGTCGCCCTCCGGCGGGGCCGGCGCGGCCAGTCGGCCGCCGTAGTCGCGGTACTCGATCAGCTGGTCCAGGACGCCCTGGGGGCCGCTGCCGGTGCGGCGCAGCCGGACCAGCTGGTCGCGGTCGTTCAGCCACAGGTCCAGGGTCAGCGCGGTCACCCCGCCGGTGCCCAGCGCGGCCGCCAGCCGGTCCCGGCGCGCCGGGCTGAGCAGGTCGGCCTCGGCGGCCGCGTAGCCGGACACCGTGGTGCTGGCCGCCCAGTGGCCCACCGGGACCTCGCCGAGCAGCTCCTCCCCCACCAGCCGCAGGTCCCCGGCGGCCGCGGCCGCGGTCACCGCCTGGAGCGGGTCCAGCTGGTCGGCCAGCTCGGCGTACGGCGCCCGCGGCCCCGGCGCGGTGCGGGTGAGCCGCAGGGCCGTGCGGGGCGTCCAGCTGAGCACCCCGTCGGCGCAGTCGGTGCCGCCGCCCGGAGACGCGAACCAGTAGTGCAGCCGGGCCCGGCCGGCGGTCTGCAGCACCTGCTCGGCGGAGAACAGCACGCCGAGCGGGGAGCGGTCGGCGGGCCGGGGCGCCGGGGGCACCGACAGGGCGGGCGCGGCCGACGCGGACCGCGGACCGGCCGACGCCGTCCCGGACCGGGCGGTCGGTCCGCAGGCCGCCAGGGTGCCGAGCAGTGCGGCCGCGGCCGCCGCCGCGGCCACCGCCCTCAGGAGCGCTGCCACCCTCGCCTCCCGATCAGTCCAGCCGTCGGCTCAGCCTGCCACGCCGGAGCCCGGCGCCGGCCGGCGGCCCGCCGGACAACGCGTCAGGGCCCGTACTCAACGAGGGAGTACGGGCCCTGACGGTCAGTCAATCGGACCGGGCGCGGATCAGACCGCGGCCGGGTCCTCCTCGACCATGAGGTTGCGGGTGCGGTTCGGGTCCACCTGGATGCCGGGGCCCATGGTGGTCGAAACCGCGGTCTTCTTGATGTAGCGGCCCTTGGCGGCGGACGGCTTGGCCCGCAGCACCTCCTCGAGGGCGGCGGCGTAGTTCTCGACCAGCTGCTCGTCGGTGAAGGACGCCTTGCCGATGATGAAGTGCAGGTTCGAGTGCTTGTCGACGCGGAACTCGATCTTGCCGCCCTTGATGTCCGTGACGGCCTTGGCCACGTCCGGGGTGACGGTGCCGGTCTTCGGGTTCGGCATCAGACCACGCGGACCGAGCACGCGGCCCAGGCGGCCGACCTTGCCCATGAGGTCCGGGGTGGAGACGACGGCGTCGAAGTCCAGGCGGCCCTTGGCAACCTCGTCGATCAGCTCGTCGGCACCGACGATGTCGGCGCCGGCAGCACGCGCGGCCTCGGCACGGTCACCGGTCGCGAAGACCAGGACCCGGGCGGTCTTACCGGTACCGTGCGGCAGGTTCACGGTGCTGCGGACCATCTGGTCGGCCTTGCGCGGGTCGACACCCAGGCGCATGGCAACCTCGACGGTCGCGTCGAACTTGGTGGTGGAGGTCTCGCGGGCGAGGCGGATGGCCTCGAGCGGGGCGTAGAGACGGTCGCGGTCGACCTTGAGGTCCGCGGCCTTGAGGGCCTTGCTGCGCTTCACTGCTGCTCCTGTGTTGGTGGAGTCGTGGTGTGCCGGGCCGCGCCGGGCCCTACCACTGAGGGGATGAAAAGGGTTCTCAGCCCTCGACGACGACGCCCATGGACCGGGCGGTACCCGCGATGATCTTCTCCGCGGCGTCCAGGTCGTTGGCGTTCAGGTCGGGGAGCTTGGTGGTGGCGATCTCGCGCACCTGGGCCGAGGTCAGCTTGGCGACCTTGGTCTTGTGCGGCTCGCCGGAGCCCTTCTCGATGCCCGCGGCCTTCAGGATGAGCTTCGCGGCCGGCGGGGTCTTGGTGATGAAGGTGAAGGTGCGGTCCTCGTAGACCGTGATCTCCACCGGGATCACCATGCCGCGCTGCGACTCGGTGGCCGCGTTGTAGGCCTTGCAGAACTCCATGATGTTGACGCCGTGCTGGCCCAGCGCGGGGCCGACCGGCGGCGCCGGGTTGGCCGCACCGGCGTTGATCTGGAGCTTGATAAGCCCCGTGACCTTCTTCTTCTTGGGAGGCATGTCTCTCCGGGTCCTTCCTTCGATGGACGTGTGCACGGCTCCGGGGCGACACCCGGGCGAGAGTACACACAGCGGACCAGGCTAACGCGTGCGCGCCGCTGGTCCAAAACGAGTTCGGGGGCGGGGCCGCGGCCCCACCCCCGAGAAGCTTCGGTGACTAGTTCTTCTGGATCTGGTCGAACGACAGCTCGACCGGGGTCTCGCGGCCGAAGATCTCGACCAGGCCCTTGACCTTCTTGGAGTCGGGGTTGATCTCGTTGATGGTCGCCTGCAGGGTGGCGAACGGACCGTCGGTGACGGTGACCGAGTCGCCGACCTCGAAGTCCAGCACCTGGATCTCGCTCGGCTTGACCGGCGACGGCTTGCCGGCCTCCTTGGCGGCGGCGCGCTCGACGTCCGGCGCCAGCATCTTGACGACCTCGTCCAGGGTCAGCGGGTACGGGTCGTAGGCGTTGCCGACGAAGCCGGTGACACCGGGGGTGTTGCGCACCACGCCCCAGGACTCGGGGGTGAGGTCCATGCGGACCAGCACGTAGCCGGGGAGCTTGTTCTGCCGGATGGTCTTGCGGTCGCCGTTCTTGATCTGGACGACCTCCTCCTGCGGCACCTCGGCCTGGAAGATGTACTCCTCGACGTTGAGCGAGACGGCGCGCTGCTCCAGGTTCTGCTTCACCCGGTTCTCGTAGCCCGCGTAGGTGTGGATCACGTACCACTCGCCGGGCATGAACCGCAGCTCCTCGCGGAACTTGGCGACCGGGTCGACCTCGGCGGCCTCCTCGGCAGCGGCCTCGGCCTCCTCGCCGGCCTCGGCGGCGTCCTCACTCACCACGTGCAGCGCGGCCTCCTCGGCGGGCACCCCGGCCTCGGCCTGGTCCGCCGCCTCGACCTCGTCCTCGTCGCTGTCCACGCCGTTGGTGATCTGCTCGGCGTCCTCGGGGTCGGCAGCCTCAGCCGCATCCAGCTCGGCGGCGACATCCGCCTCGCGGACGGTCTCGTCGGCGTCGTACAGGGGGGACTCAGACACGGTGGCTGCTTCTTTCCTGGAGAGGTGGAGATGGGTACCGCTGCGGGGGCAAGCCTCAACAGTACCGACTCAACGGTAGCGGGCTCGCCCGGCAGGTGACGACAGCTCGACCCGGGCGGTCCCCCGTTGGTGCTGTGAGGGTCCGTCCCGGGTCGGGTGGTGGAGCGCGCTGTCCGGCTCGGTCAGCCGAAGATCCAGAAGGTGGCCTTGGCGAGGCCCCAGTCCAGGGTCGCCACGATGGTCATCATGATGCCGACGAAGAACACCACGACGGTGGTGTAGTTGATCAGCTCGCTGCGGGTGGGCCAGACCACCTTGCGCAGCTCGGCGATGATCTGCCGGTAGTACAGGGCGATGCGGGAGAACAGGCCGCGCTTGGCCCGCTTGCCGCCGGACTTGCCCTCGCCGCCCTTGGCCTTGTTGGCACGCTTGCGGTCGCGGCGGGAGAGGCCCGCGCCGTCCTCGGTCGCCTCGGCGTCCACCGCGTCCTCGGCGCCGTCGTGGTTACCGCTCTCAGGCGTTGCGGTGGAGCCCGTGGTCTCCGTCACTCGTCCTCACCTGAATCCGGGTCGTTTGCTGGGCAAAGCGGACTGGGGCCCTCTCCGCATCAAGCCCGCTCGCTCCATGGAGCGAACGGGCTGGAATTGGATCAAGCTGCAGGGCACGAGGGACTCGAACCCCCAACCGCCGGTTTTGGAGACCGGTGCTCTACCAATTGAGCTAGTGCCCTTCGGCGCCTCGCGGTGCCTCGGTCGTCCCATAACCTACCTCATCCGACCGTCGGCGTGGTGAACGCTTTTCGGAGCGGCTTCCGGTTGGCCCGGGGCGTTGATCAGTGAGTGTACGGGGTGAATGCCGTTTGGTCGAACCTCTCGCCAGACGGACTCGGCGCGTACGCATGGTGAAACCCCGGTCCGGTCGGCCGTCCCCTTCTGCGACGATGCCTGTATGAGCGCTTCCACCCCCGCCAACACCCGTCCCGCGGACCGCCGGGTATCCGCCCGGATCGGCGCCATCGCCGAGTCCGCCACCCTTGCCGTCGACGCCAAGGCCAAGGCCCTCAAGGCGGCCGGCCGCCCGGTCATCGGCTTCGGCGCCGGCGAGCCGGACTTCCCGACCCCGGGTTACATCGTCGACGCCGCCGTCGAGGCCTGCCGGGACCCGAAGAACCACCGCTACACCCCCGCCGGCGGCCTGCCCGAGCTCAAGGCGGCCATCGCGGCGAAGACCCTGCGGGACTCCGGCTACGAGGTCGACGCCTCCCAGGTGCTGGTGACCAACGGCGGCAAGCAGGCCATCTACGAAGCCTTCGCCGCGATCCTGGACCCGGGCGACGAGGTCATCGTGCCGGCGCCGTACTGGACCACCTACCCCGAGTCGATCCGGCTGGCCGGCGGTGTCCCCGTCGAGGTGGTGGCCGACGAGACCACCGACTACAAGGTCTCGGTGGCGCAGCTGGAGGCCGCCCGGACCGCCAACACCAAGGTGGTGCTCTTCGTCTCGCCGTCCAACCCGACCGGCGCGGTCTACACCGAGGCGGAGGCCGAGGCGATCGGCCGCTGGGCGCTGGAGCACGGCCTGTGGGTGCTGACCGACGAGATCTACCAGCACCTGGTCTACGGCGACGCCGCGTTCACCTCGCTGCCCGCGCTGCTGCCGGAGCTGGCCGACAAGTGCATCGTGGTCAACGGCGTGGCCAAGACCTACGCGATGACCGGCTGGCGGGTGGGCTGGCTGATCGGCCCCAAGGACGTGGTGGCGGCCGCCGCCAACCTGCAGTCGCACGCCACCTCCAACGTGAGCAACGTGGCGCAGCGGGCCGCGCTGGCCGCGGTCAGCGGCGACCTGTCCGCGGTGGACGAGATGAAGGTGGCGTTCGACCGCCGCCGGCAGACCATCGTGCGGATGCTCAACGAGATCGAGGGCGTCTACTGCCCCGAGCCGCTGGGCGCCTTCTACGTCTACCCGTCGGTCAAGGCGCTGCTGGGCAAGGAGATCCGCGGCAAGCGCCCGCAGAGCTCCGCCGAGCTGGCCGCGCTGATCCTGGACGAGGCCGAGGTCGCGGTGGTGCCGGGCGAGGCCTTCGGCACGCCGGGCTACCTGCGGCTGTCCTACGCGCTGGGCGACAGCGACCTGGTCGAGGGCGTGGCGCGGATGCAGAAGCTGCTCTCCGAGGCCCGCGACTGACCTCCCGTCAGCCTGCCGTGAGCCGCCCCGTTCACCCCATCGAGGGATCCGACCGGGGCGGTTCCCGTTGCTGCGGTGTTTGCGGCAGGATTCGTGAATGGAACAGCGAGACGTCCGGACACTGCCCAAGGCCCACCTGCACCTGCACTTCACCGGCTCGATGCGCCCCGCCACGCTGCTGGAGCTGGCCGACAAGCACGGGGTGCGGCTCCCGGAAGCGCTGAGCTCCGCAGCGCCGCCCAGGCTGCGCGCGACCGACGAGCGGGGCTGGTTCCGGTTCCAGCGGCTCTACGACACCGCGCGCTCGGTGCTGCGGGACGAGCAGGACATCCGCCGGCTGGTCCGGGAGACCGCCGAGGACGAGGTCGCGGACGGTTCGCGGTGGCTGGAGATCCAGGTCGATCCGACCTCCTACGCGCCCCGGCTGGGTGGGCTGATCCCGGCGCTGGAGCTGATCCTGGACGCGGTGCGGGAGGCCTCGGCCGCCACCGGGGTGGGGATCCGGGTGCTGGTGGCGGCCAACCGGATGAAGTCCGAGATGGACGCCCGCACCCTGGCCCGGCTGGCGGTGCGGTACGCGGACCACGGCGTGGTGGGCTTCGGGCTCTCCAACGACGAGCGGCGCGGGCTGGCCCGCGACTTCGACCGGGCGTTCGCGATCGCCCGGCGGGCCGGGCTGCTGGCGGCCCCGCACGGCGGCGAGCTGGCCGGCCCGGAGTCGGTGCGGGACTGCCTGGACGACCTGGGGGCGGAGCGGATCGGGCACGGGGTGCGCAGTGCGGAGGACCACCGGCTGCTGCGGCGGTTGGCCGACCGTCAGGTCACCTGCGAGGTCTGTCCGTCGTCCAACGTGTCGCTGGGCGTCTACGAGAAGGCCGGTGCGGTGCCGGTGCGGGCCCTGTTCGACGCGGGGGTGCCGCTCGCCCTGGGGGCCGACGACCCGCTGCTGTTCGGCTCCCGGTTGGCCGCGCAGTACCAGTTGGTCAGGGAGGAGCACGGGTTCACGGATCCGGAGCTGGCCGAGCTCGCCAGGCAGTCGGTGCGCGGCTCGCGGGCCCCGGAGGGGGTGCGCAAGGAGTTGCTCGCCGAGATCGACGCCTGGCTCACCAAGCCGCTCTTCTGACAATCTGATCTCCCGTGAGTAGAACCACGGGGAGCACCCACACCACTGTCACCCACCACACCACCGTCACCCACCACGTGGTGACCCATCACGTGGTGGTCCATCACTACTACGGGCGCTACTACGCCCCCGGCCCCGGCGGCGGGCTCTTCTTCTGGACCGTGCTGCTGATCGCGCTGATCGCGCTGGCGGTCTGGTGGAGCAGGCGGGCCCGGCGATGAGCTACTAGAGCTCCACCCCGACGAAGACCGGCTCGTTGACCAGCTCCACGCCGAAGGCGGCGTGCACCCCGGCGCGGATCTCCCGGGCCAGGGCGAGCAGGTCGGCGGTGGTGGCCCGGCCCCGGTTGGTGAGCGCCAGGGTGTGCTTGGTGGAGAGGGTGGCCGGGCCGCTGCCGTAGCCCTTCTTGAAGCCGGCCTGGTCGATCAGCCAGGCCGCCGAGGTCTTGGTGCGGCCGTCCTCGGCCGGGTAGGCGGGCGCCCGCAGATCACCGAGCCGGGCCAGGAATGCCTGGTACTGCTCGGGGGTGAGGACCGGGTTGGTGAAGAACGAGCCCGCCGACCAGGTGTCGTGGTCGGCCTCGTCCAGCACCATGCCCTTGCCGGCCCGCAGCGCCAGCACCGCGTTCCAGGCGGCGGTCAGGTCGACCCGCTCGCCCTGCTCGACCCCGTAGTGCTTGGCCACCTCGGCGTACCGGACCGGGGAGGAGAGACCGCCGTGGTCCGCCAGGCCGAACCGGACCCGCAGCACCACCCAGCGGTCCGGTTCGGCCTTGAACCGGCTGTGCCGGTAGGAGAAGGCGCACTCGGCGTTGCCCAGGGTGACCACCTCGCCGGCCAGCCGGTCGTAGGCGACCACCTCGGTGATGGTCTGGGCGACCTCCTGGCCGTAGGCGCCGACGTTCTGCACCGGCGTGGCGCCGGCCGAGCCGGGGATGCCGGCCAGGAACTCGATGCCGGCCAGGCCGTGCTCCAGCACCACCGTCCGCACCGCGTCGGCCCAGTTCTCGCCGGCGGCCAGCTCCAGGACGGTGCCGTCCAGCTCGAAACCGGTGGTGGCGATCCTCAGCACGGTGCCGTCGAAGCCGTCGTCGCCGATCACCAGGTTGCTGCCGCCGCCGATCACCAGCAGCGGCTCGCCGGCCGCGTCGGCGTCCCGGACGGCCGCGATCACCTCCTGGTCGGTCCGTGCGGTCACCAGGCGGCGGGCCGGCCCACCGAGGCGCAGGGTGGTCAGCGGGGCGAGCGGGGCGTTCTCGGTCACGTGCACCGGACCACGGTATACGGGCGGACCGGCTGCCACCGGCATATGGAGACGTAGACTATCCATGTGCGCATCGGAGAGTTGAGCAAACGGACCGGCGTGCCGATCCCGACGATCAAGTACTACCTGCGCGAGGGCCTGCTGCCCGCGGGCGTGCTGACCAGCCACAACCAGGCCCAGTACGGCGAGGGCCACCTGCGCCGACTCAAGCTGATCCGGGCCATGACGGACGTGGGCGGGCTCTCGGTGACCGCCACCCGGGAGGTGCTGGCTGCGATGGACGAGCCGTCGGCCGGGATGTCCGAGGCCCTCGGCGTCACCCGGGAGGCGGTCACCCCGCGGGTGACGGCGGCGGACGGCGAGGCCTGGGCCCGCGCCGAACGGCTGGTGGACGAGTTGCTGGCGCGCCGCGGCTGGAGGGTGGAGCCGGCGCGGTCGGCCCGGCGGGCGCTGGTCCAGCTGGTGATGACCATCCGCGACCTCGGCCAGGACGATCTGCTGGACCTGCTGGACGAGTACGCGACCGCCGCCGAACAGCTCGCCGAGGCGGAGCTGACCGTGATCGGCCGACGCGCCGGGGCCGGGAGCAGGGTCGAGGGCGCGGTGCTGGGCACGGTGCTGGGCGACGCGGCGATCGGCGCACTGCGGCGACTCGCCCAGGCGGACGCGTCGCACCGGGCCTTCGAGGCGCCCTGAGGCCGGGGCGCCGGCTGCCGGGGCGCCGCGTTCGGTGCGGCCCGGGGACGCCCGGGCCTGGCGGACCTCCGCGGGTCGACGGCGACACCTCCCGCTGCCGGTCCGCTGTCGGCGGCGTCGCACGCGCAGGGCCGTTGGCGGGTCAGTGGCGCGCGGTGGGCCGGAGCAGCCCGGCGATCAGCGCGGTGGCGTCGGGCCTGATGAGCATCGTGCAGTGGTCCCCGGCGCAGCGGTGGACGGTCAGGCCGGCCCCGGCGAGCCCGCCCCAGCCCAGCGTGTCGTCGCCGGGGAGCAGCCCGTGCTCGGCGGTGACCAGCGCCAGCGGTACCGAGGCGGGTTCGGGCCGGTGGCCGGCGACCAGCCGGTTGTGGCGCGACAGGGTGTCCAGGTAGGCCTCGTAGAGCTTGCGCAGCCCGGGCGGCGGGGCGTCGGGGAGCAGCGCGCCGGCCCCGACCGCCGCGTCCAGCACCAGCAGCAGGCCCCGGTCGGTGTCGCAGCCGGCCAGCCGCTCCGGATCGAGTTCGATCCGGCGGCCGCGTCTGACCCCCAGGTGCATGGCGAACCAGCGCATCAGCCGCGACGGCTCGAGTTCCCCGTCGGACCAGCGGTAGGGGTCGACCGGTGCGACGCTGTCCAGCAGCACCAGCTCGGCGGGGCGCCGAGCGGCCGGCAGCCGTTCCACCAGGGCCTGCGCCAGCACCCCGCCGAACGCCCAGCCCCCGAGCGACCAGGGCGAGCCGGGTGCGGCGGCGGTGAGCTCGATGAGCCGGTCGGCGAGCTGGTCGGCCAGCCCCGCCAGCGTGGCCGTGGTCCGGTCGCCGGTGAGCGGCCCCTGGTGGTGCGCGGGCGGCCGGGACAGGTCGAGCACGGTCAGCCCGACGCCCTGCGGCAGCGCGCCGGCCAGGGACCGGTAGACGCTCGCGGCCGGCCCGCCGGGGTGCACCAGGTAGACGGTGCCCAGGCCGGGTCGGGCCTCGCGCAGCGGCCGGACGAGGTCGGGTGCCAGGTCGGAACGAGACCGCATGACGGTGGTGGACATGAGAGGCATCCCTCACGCTCAAGGCCCTGCCGGGCCGTCAGGAGTGGTTCGGGGAACGGACGGCGGAAGACGCGGAAGCGGTCTTCCGGGGCGTTGCCGACGGCCGCCGGAGGGCCGTTCGAGTACGCCCGTTCTGGCTCCGGACACACGGGTGCCCGGGTCGATGGGTTCGTTGCCGGACGGGCTGGAAGCGGCGCCGCGGTGCCGGCCGCGCACCTGGTCGACCGGCTGGGACCTCAGGCGCCGCGGCGCTGCGCAGGACCGTACGCCCCGACCTGTGATCACGCAACGTGTTCGACTGCTCCCCGAAAAGCACGGCGCGCCGCCCCCGGGGACCGGGAGCGGCGCGCTGCGGGATTCCGAGCGGTCGGGCGGCGTCAGCCGAGCTGCACCACCGCGCGGGACTGGCCCAGCACCTTCTGGCCGCCGCTGGTCACCAGCAGGTCGACCTGGACCCGGCGCCCGTCCAGCAGCTTGGCCACCTTGCCGGAGACCTCGATCACGGCGCCGGCGTCGTCGTTGGGCACCACCACGGGGCGGGTGAACCGCACGCCGTAGTCCACCACCGCGCCCGGGTCGCCGACCCAGTCGGTGACCACCCTGATCGCCTCGGCCATGGTGAACATGCCGTGCGCGATCACATCGGGCAGGCCCACCGAGACGGCGAACTCCTCGTTCCAGTGGATCGGGTTGAAGTCGCCCGAGGCGCCCGCGTAGCGCACCAGCGCGGCGCGGCTCACCGGGAACGACTGTGCCGGCAGCTCGGTGCCGACCTCGACCTCGTCGAAGCTGATCGCCATCAGGTCACTCGTCCTTCGTCTCGTCGTCCGAGACCGCCCGTGCGACCAGGGTCATGACGGTGGTCACCAGGTGCTCGCCGCTCTCCTCGTGCATCTCGCCCGTGACGGTCAGCACGTCGTTGCCCGCCAGCGACTTGATGTTGTCGATCCGCACCGTCACCCGCACCCGGTCGCCGGCGCGCAGCGGGCGGCTGTAGCTGAACTTCTGGTCGCCGTGCACCACCCGGCTGAAGTCCAGACCCAGCGCCGGGTCCTCGATCACCTGGTCGGAGGCCGGCATGGCGAGGGCGATCGCGAAGGTCGGCGGGGCGATCACGTCCGGGTAGCCGAGCGCCTTGGCCGCCGCCTGGTCCAGGTAGGCGGGGTTCAGGTCACCGACCGCCGCGGCGAACTCGCGGATCTTCTCCCGGCCCACCTCGTAGGGCGCGGTGGGCGGGTAGCTCCGCCCGATGAACGAGGGGTCCAGCGCCATTGACGTGCTCCTCAGCTTGGTGATGGAAAAAGACGTCGGGTCACACGGGAGAACGACTTCAGGCCGCACCCCGGGAAGGGGTACGGCCTGAAGTCACGACCTGTCATGCCAGGCCCGACGATGCCCTAAAGGGTCAGCGGGTCTCGCGGTGCGCCGTGTGCGAGTTGCAACGCGGGCAGTGCTTCTTCAGCTCAAGACGGTCCGGGTCGTTACGCCGGTTCTTCTTGGTGATGTAGTTCCGCTCCTTGCACTCCACGCAGGCCAGCGTGATCTTCGGGCGGACGTCGGTGGCAGCCACGGGAGTGCCTTCCTTGGACAATGGGTGATGACACAACAAGAGTAGCCGATCGGGGGGTTAGCCTCCGACCGACTACGCGGGGTAGCGGTGACCGGACTTGAACCGGTGACACAGCGATTATGAGCCGCTTGCTCTACCAACTGAGCTACACCGCCTTGACGATCGATGCCCGTCAAGACGAACACTGACCCTCAGAGCCCCCATGCGGAATCGAACCGCAGACCTTCTCCTTACCATGGAGACGCTCTACCGACTGAGCTATAGGGGCGAACCGGTTGAACGAGGAAGACATTACACGGTTCCCGTCCCAAGGTGAAATCCGTATCCCGGCGGCAAGATCGCAGGTCGCGAGCTCGTACGGATGCGCGAGTCCGGCATCCGGATCCGGCCGGCCGGCACCGCTGACCGGGCGGGCCCGCGCGAGCCTGCACGACGGGCGGCCCGGCGGCTCGTAGGCTCGGCGGCCAGTGATCTCCAGGGAGGAGCCGGCCGGTGAGCGAGCGCAGCGCCCCCTCCGACGGCCCGCCCGGTGGCTCCGGCGTCCCGGGCGGCAACCCGCTGGACCACGGGCCGGTGCTGCTGCTGGCGGGCGCCCGACTGGCCGACGGCCGACTGGTGGACGTACGGATCAGCGGCGACCGGATCCAGGCGGTGGGCACCGCCGGCTGCCTCGGCCCGCTGCCGCTGGCCGCGCTGCCGGCCGGCGCGGCCAGCGGCACCGAGCCGGTGGTGGCCTCCGGCGCCCGGATCGACCTGACGGGCTATCTGCTGCTGCCCGCGCCCGCCGAGCCGCACGCCCACCACGACAGCGCGTTCACCGCCCCGCCGCCGGACCCGGCCCCGGCCCCGCCGCCCGGCGAGCAGGCGGGCCGACTGGTCCGCCGGGTCACCGAGGCCGCCCTCACCTCGCTCGGCTACGGCGCCACCGCCCAGCGCACCCACGTGCGGATCGGCCCACCGCACGGCCTGCGCCGCCTGGACGCGGTGCTCACCGCCCGGCAGGCCCTGCGCGGCCTGGCCGAGCTGCAGGCGGTGGCGGTGCCCGGGCCGCTCACCGGCCGCGCGGGGGCGGACGGGCTGGCCCGGCTGCGCGAGGCGCTGCGACTCGGCGCGGACGCGGTCGGCGGCTGCCCCGAGCTCGACCCGGACCCGGTGGACTTCGTGCGGCTGGCAGCGGCCCTGGCGGCCGAGTTCGACCGCCCGCTCGACCTGCACCTGCGGGGCGGCGATCCGGCGCAACTGGCCCGGCTGCTGGCGCCGCTAGACCCGCTGCGCCCGCGGCTGACCCTCGGCCCCTGCGACCGGCTGCGACCGGGTGGCGTGGCGGCGCTGCGGGCGGCCGGGGCGCGGGTGCTCTGCCTGCCGCAGAGCGGCGGCTGCGGCGGACTGGACGGCCCGCCCGAGGGCCTGCCGACCGAAGCACTGCGGGAGTTGACCCGCCAACAGGTCGAACTCGCGGCGGGCAGCGGGGCGTTGCGTGACGCGGCCAATCCGGTCGGCCGGGCCGATCCGCTGGAGGCCGCCTATCTGCTCGCCGCCGGTGGGGTGTTGAGCCCGGCAGCGGCTTATGACGCGGTCAGCGGCCGGGCCCGGGCGCTGATGGACCTGCCACCGGTACGGGTGGACGCGGGCTTCCCCGCCGAGCTGCTCGCGGTGCGCGGGGACAGCCTGACCGACGCGCTCTCCGGCGGGCACAGCCGGCTGGTGGTGCACCGCGGCCGGGTGGTCTCCCGGACCAGCGCGGTACGGGAGTTCGCGGACACGGTGGCGCTGGCGCTGCCCCGGCAGGGCGGTCACCACCTCGACTGACGGTGAGGATGTGTAGTGGCTTCTCCGCCGGGTCCGACGGTCAGCGGTACTCGCGCAGCCGCGGCCGCACCGCCAGCACCACCAGCACCAGGGCCCCCGCGCCGAGCACCCCGAGACCGACCGCGCTGCCCGCGCCGAGTTCGTCGTCGCTCTGGCCCACCGCATGGTCGAAGGCCTGCTGGTTGATCCCGACCACCCGGTCGAAGTCGTTGCTGAGCGCCGTGAAGTCACCGTCCGACTGGCCCTGGTGGGTGCCGGTGTCGAAGGCGATCGCGTCGGCGAGCCTGCCCTGCCGGTCGAGGTCGCGGAGCTCGGCGTCGTCCTGCTGGTAGGTCTGGTAGTCGTCCAGCAGCTTGTCGGCGGCCTGCTGCTCGCCCGGGAAGGTGATGTTGCGCAGCTCGTCGCCGAGGTAGCCGTGGAAGTCGACGGCGGCGGCGGAGGAGTGGTGCGCGTCGACCGCGGCGGACAGCTTCGGCAGGTAGCCGGAGTAGTCGGCGAGGCCGTCGAAGCCGACTATCTGCTGGCTCTTGTCCAGGAAGCTCTGCTGGTACCGGCTCGCCCGCTCCGGGTCGAGGAGCCAGCGGCTCTCATCGGCGTTGGAGTCGTACGCCACCGCCCTGGCCCGGCCGAGCGCGAGCACCGAGTCGTAGGCGTCCGCCTTGGCGGTGTGCAGCCGGTCCGACGTGCCCGAGGTCAGCGTGACCGCCCAGACCGTGCCGGCCAGCGTGAGCACCGCGGCGAGCAGCAGCGGCGGGGAGACCAGCCGGCGGTAGCGGACCGCCAGGGTGCGCTGCAGCACGGCCAGGACGACCAGCGCCAGCAGGCCGCTGCCGAGCAGCTCCCAGAAGCCGTCGCCCAGCGCGGACCGCTCCTGCGCGTACCGCTGGTCCACGGTGGCGGCGTTGGACTCGGCCACCTGGTCGGCGCCCGGCAGCAGCTTGGACCGCAGCAGGTCGGTGGCCTGCCGGTAGGTGTCGAGCGCGGCCGCCGGCGGGCGCCCCGGAGCGGCCTCGGCAGTGCCCTCCTGCTCGTCCATCCGGGCCACCAGGCCCTCGTACTGGCCGAGCGCGTCCAGCTCGTCCCGGGCCGCTCGGCGGGCCGCGGTGCTGCCGCCGACCGCCTCGGTGGCCTGCTCCAGGTCGCTGTCGGCCTGGGCGCGGCGCTGCTCGTAGCCGGCGTGGGCGCCGTCACGCTGGCCGGTGTGCTGCGCGTCGGAGCCCACCAGCAGCAGGTTGGCGGCCTGGGCGTCCATGTCGCTGAGCGCGAAGTAGAGGTCGGCGGCCCGCTCGGCCTGCGGGGCGGTGCGGTGGCCGATCTCGTCCACGCCGTCCCGGGCGCCGGTCAGCAGGCTCGCGGTGAGCCCGATCACCAGCAGCAGCGCGGCCAGCACCGCCGCGGTCAGCGCCCGGACCCGGCGCGGGGTGGTCCAGTAGCCGGCCGCCCGCATCCGTTGCAGCCGGTCGAGCAGGAACAGCCCGCCGGCCACCGCCCGGACGGCGGCGCGCGGCGCGGCAGTCGCATCCCCGGCCTCGGGGTCCGTCCCCTCGGACCGGCCCTCCCCCGGTGCCACCGCGGTTCTCTCCTCGACTGCCATCGCCGCGCGTCCTCCCCGTTTCCGGCCCGCTCCCGTACCGGCCTCCAGGCCGGCTCCCCCGGTGGCGGTGCCGTTTCCGCGCGACCGGAGCCGACCGCGCGCACCGAGGATTCTGCGCCTCATCGGCTCGTCTTCGGCTTCCGGTGCCACGGTCTTGACGGATCATTAGCGCCGACCGCAGCGGCCGACCCGACGGCAGGCGGACCCGACCACGGCGGCCGACCCCGACGGCAGGCGGACCCGGCGGCAACGGCCACCTGACGGCTGGCGGACCCGGCGGCAGCGGCCGACCCGACGGCAGGCGGACCCGACCACAAGGGCCACCCCGACGGCAGGCGGACCCGACCACAAGGGCCACCCCGACGGCAGGCGGACCCGACCACGCCGGCCGACCCGACGGCAGCGGGCCCTGGGGCGAGGTGCTCGCTCCAGGGCCCGCTGCGTTCGTTCCCGCGCTGTGTCAGGCGCGCTCGGGTGCCTTGATCGGCTCGCGCCGCTTGCCGCCGCCATCGGCCAGCGGCTCGCCGCGGCGCACCGCGCCGGGACCGCGCCGGGCCGGGTGGTCCCCCTTCGGCGCCGAGGCCAGCTGCCAGGGCACGCTGATCACCATCACGCCGGGGGTGAAGAGCAGCCGGCTCTTCAGCCACAGCGCCGACTGGTTGTGCAGGAAGTGCTCCCACCAGTGACCGACCACGTACTCGGGTATGAAGACCGCGACCGCGTCCCGCGGGCTGGTCCGGCGCACCGAGCGCACGTAGGCGACGACCGGCTTGGTGATCTCGCGGTACGGCGAGTCCAGCGCCTTGAGCGGCACCCGGACGTCGAACCGCTGCCACTGCTCCTTGAGCTCCTCGGTGTCCTCCTTCTCCACCGAGACCGTGACCGCCTCCAGGGTGTCCGGGCGGAACGCCTCGGCGTAGCCCAGCGCGCGCAGGGTCGGCTTGTGGAGCTTGGAGACCAGCACGATGCCGTGCACCTTGGAGGGGCGGACCGACTCGGCCTGCGGGTCGTCGATCGCCAGCTCGTCGGCGACCGAGTCGTAGTGCTTGCGTATGCCCCGCATCGTCACGAAGAGCACGATCGCGGCCAGCACCGCCAGCCAGGCGCCCTCCAGGAACTTGGTGGCCATCACGATCACGAAGACCAGGCCGGTGGTGCAGGCGCCGAAGGCGTTGATCACCCGGGAGCGCTGGGCGCCGGCCCGCACCTTGGGGTCCGTCTCGGAGCCCAGCACCTCGTTCCAGTGCCGGACCATGCCGATCTGGGAGAGCGTGAAGGAGGTGAAGACGCCCAGGATGTAGAGGTGGATCAGGTTGTCCACGTTGGCCTTGTAGAACCACAGCAGCAGGACGTTCACCGCGGCCAGCGCGATGATGCCGTTGGAGAACGCCAGGCGGTCGCCGCGGGTGTGGAACTGCCGGGGCAGGTAGCGGTGCTGGGCCAGGATCGAGCCGAGCAGCGGGAACCCGTTGAAGGCGGTGTTGGCGGCCAGGATCAGCACCAGCGCGGTGGCGGCCTGGATGAAGTAGAAGATCGGGCTGTGGTCGCCGCCGAAGATCGACGAGGCCAGCTGGGCGATCACGGTGGGCTGCGAGGCCGTGTGGCAGTCGCCCTGGAACCCGACCAGCTGGCAGGTGTCATTGGTCTTGTGCACCTTGGCGATCAGCGCCAGCGCGGTGATGCCGATGAACATCACCACGGCGATGATGCCCATCCAGGACATCGTGGTGGCGGCGTTCTTGGACTTGGGGGCCCGGAACGCCGGCACGCCGTTGGAGATCGCCTCGACACCGGTGAGCGCGGTGCAGCCGGAGGCGAAGGCCTTCAGGCCCAGCATGATCAGCGCGATGCCGGCCAGCGTCCCGTTGTGGTCGGTCGGCAGGATCGCGTACTTGGCGCTGGACGCCACCGGGGCGTGTCCGAAGGCCATCTTGATGAAGCCGGTGGCCACCATCAGCAGGATGCCGAAGATGAACATGTAGGTCGGCGCGGCGAACGCCTTGCCGGACTCCCGCACCCCGCGCAGGTTCATCGCGGCCAGCAGCACCACGAAACCGCAGGCCATCGCCACCCGGTAGGCGCCGAGCCCCGGGAACGCCGAGATGATGTTGTCCACGCCGGAGGCGACCGACACCGCGACGGTCATCACGTAGTCGACCATCAGCGAGGCGGCCACCACCAGACCGGCCTTGGCGCCGAGGTTGCGCGTCACCACCTCGTAGGAGCCGCCGCCGCCCGGGTAGGCGTGCACCACCTGGCGGTAGGAGAGGACCACGACGGCCATCAGCACCACGACGCCCAGGGCGACCCACGGCGTCAGGTAGAGGAAGCTCGTGCCACCGATGGTGAGCACCAGCAGGATCTCCTCGGTGGCGTAGGCCACCGAGGAGAGCGGGTCGGACGCGAAGATCGGCAGCGCCAGGCGCTTGGGGAGCAGGGTCTCGCCCAGCTCCTCACTGCGCATCGCCCTGCCGATCACGAGGCGCTTGAGCGCCGAAGGCACATTGAACACATCCGGGAGCGTATGCGGCCCTGGCGTACGGGCAATGGGCGTTCCGCGGCCCTCGGGACGCCGCCCGGCCCGGCCCCTCGGAGAGTTTCCGCAGGCCAAACCTGGTGCGAGTAGCAGAGGGAGGGCCGCGAGGCGGCGTTAAGAGCCGGCGTTAAGAGCTCGTCAAAATACCCAGCCGTTATCTCATACAGACGCTAATCGTGACGTTTGGGCTCAGTTATTAGGGTCAAAGCGTGCTACGAGCCTTACATGCTTAGGCAGCCGACGCTTTGAGAGTTGGATCTTCCGGGGGCTCTCCCCCACGCTCACACGGGCAACCGCAGCCGGCGGACCACCGCATCGGTGTGCCGTCGCAGCACCCGGTCGATCAGCACCCCGCGCTGGTTCCGCAGCGCCCGCTGCCACAGCCGCACCGGCTCCACCTCGGCGATCAGCACCGCGGCCCGCTCGGCGCTCAGCCCCCGCACGAAGCCGACCAGCGGGCGGCCGAGCCGCCGGTGCGCGTCGGCCACCCCGATCAGCGGCACCCCCGGGCCGCCACAGCCCCCAGTCCCGGCGCAGCGCCTGGATGGCCTGCGCGTCCTCGGCGTCAGCTTGTCCCGCCGTGCCGTCCCGGTCGTGCTGCCCGTCCCGCCCAGCTGGTGACCCGGCCTCGGGTCCAGGTGGATCGGCCGGCTCGGCGGCCCGGGCGGCCTGGGGGGGACCTGGGGGACCGACCTGGGGGACTGACCTGGGGGACCTGGGGGTCAGTGACATCGCGGTGCTCCTCAACGCTCGGAGCGCCGGACCGGCGCTCGGTGCGTCGTCCCCAGGCGGCCGGGGGCCGGATCGGCGTTCCATACGCGTTCGATACGCCGTCGGGGCGATCCCTGACGCGCCGTTCACAGGGGCTGGATCCGTTTCGAGGCGGCGTGCGTCTGACCGGTGTCCAGGCTGGGCGACGAGAGAGCGGGAAGGCAGGCGGGGCGGTCATGCGCAGAGTGCTTCTGGCAGGCGGGGCGGTACTGGGGTTGGCAGTGACGGTCGCGGGGTGCGGATCGAGTGCGTCGAGCAGGCCCGGGACAGGGCCGTCGGCCAGCGCGGTCAGCGTCTCCACGTCCCCCACCGCGGCGGCGCTGCGGCTGACGGACGGCGCCGACAACACCACGGTGCACGTCACGGTCGGGCAGACGGTCGTGGTCGCCCTCGGCAGCAGCTACTGGTCCGAGGTGACCAGCTCGGCGCCCCAGCTGCTCCAGCGGATCGCCCAGTCCCACCCGATGACCAGCGCCAGCCCGGCGTTCTGCCCACCCGGCGGCGGCTGCGGGGCCCAGCCCAGCAGCTTCGTCGCCAAGGCCGCGGGCAGCGCGCAGTTGACGGCCAGTCGGCACGTCTGCGGAGAGGCCATGGCCTGCCGCCCCGACCAGACCACCTTCACGGTCACGGTGGACATCACCGGCTGACGCCCCACCGGCCGACCGGCCCGGCCCGGCCCCCGATGCACGGCGCCGACCGCCCCCGGGATCGGGCGGCGGCGGGCATCGCGGTCGGCGCCACCGCGGTCAGCGGCCGCAGCGCGGATACCCATGTCGTCACGGCTCAGGTCGGTTGGTCCGCGGCTGGTCCGAAAACCCTGGTCAGCGCTGCGCCCGCAGGGTCGCAAACTGGGACCGGCCACTCAAGACGGGCGGTTCGCGGCCTGAGCGGCATCACACGACGAAACAGCCCCCTGATTCGCGTTTCCGCAGATCAGGGGGCTGTTTCTGTCCTGTGGCTGGTGCAGGGTTCGAACCTGCGTAGCTTGCGCGACAGATTTACAGTCTGCTCCCTTTGGCCACTCGGGCAACCAGCCAGGATGTTTGCCTCCCGGGGGCCTGCCCCGTTCGACTGGGTAAACGATACCTGATGGCAGGGGGTGCTCCGCCACTCGGTTGGTCACGTGATGATCAAGGGCGGTGGGCAGGGCGGCGCTGGATAGGCTGTGGGCTCGTGAAGACCCCGCAGCGGCGGGGACAGGCGCCGAGTCAAGGAGACGACGACAGATGGCCGACTCCAGTTTCGACATCGTCTCGAAGGTCGACAGGATGGAGGTCGACAACGCGATCAACCAGGCCTCCCGGGAGATCTCTACCCGTTACGACTTCAAGAACGTCGGGGCCTCGATCGGCTGGTCGGGCGAGAAGATCGAACTGAAGGCGGACGGCGAGGAGCGGGTCAAGGCCATCCTCGACGTCTTCCAGAGCAAGCTGGTGGCGCGCAAGGTCTCGCTCAAGGCGCTGGACGCGGGCGACCCGCAGCTGTCCGGCAAGGAGTACAAGATCTTCGCGACCATCAAGGAGGGCATCTCCCAGGAGAACGCCAAGAAGATCTCGAAGATCATCCGGGACGAGGGCCCCAAGGGCGTGAAGGCCCAGATCCAGGGCGAGGAGCTGCGGGTCTCCTCGAAGAGCCGGGACGACCTGCAGGCCGTGCAGGCGCTGCTCCGCGACAAGGACCTGGACTTCGCGGTCCAGTTCGTGAACTACCGCTAGCAGACGGCGCTGACCTGCAGAGATGCCAGGTTCCCGGCCCAGGAGGGCGCATCGGGGGCGCAGCGCTGAGGACACTCGGCCTGCTGCTCCCCTTGCCCTCCCGGCTGGCTGTTCACCTCTCCCGGCTGGCCTCGCGGCGCGCTGCCCAGCGGACCAGCCGTGGCAGGGTGGCATCCGCTGCCGGCTTCCGCAGCGCCGCAGGCCCTCCCGGGCAGCTGCCCAAGTCTCCGATCACGATCAGACGATTCCGCAGGCCGGAGTCGGCAACGAGAGAACGCAGCACCTCGACACCGCGCGGGTCGCCAGCGGTGACAGCGAGCTGCCGCGCGGCGAAGGCCCGGTGGGAGGGGGCAAGGTCCAGGTCGGTGGCCAAGGTGTACAGCTCCTCGCCGCCGGCGCGGGCACTGACGGCTTTGGCGAGCAGGATCGCGAGGAACACCCTGTCGAGCTTCTTGACGGACGGGTCGGCGATCGCCTGCCGGAACGTCGCGATGCTTCGCTCGATTCCCACCACCTCGACCAGTCGCTTGATCGCCGCCCCGCGGTAGCCCGGGGCGTGCCCGCGGGTGACCGCCAGTGCGGCCAGTCCGTCAACTCCTCGGGTGTCACCGAGCTCAACCAGCGTTGCCGCGGCGAGCCACCGCTCGGCGAACCGAAGTCGCGGGTTGGCGGTCAGTCCCGCAAGGACCTCGGCGCCCCGAGCATCCCCCAGCTCGGCCCAGGTGTCGGCCATGGCGACCGTTGCCACCACCCGCGCATGCGGAGGGCGTGACCGGTGGCCTCCTTCGAGCCGCAGTTCCCTGAGCGCGGTCGTCAGCAGGCCGGCCGGCAACCCGGTGCCGAGCCGCGCCTGATCGACAACGAACCAGCAGCCGTACGGTCCGGCGCTCCCGTAGGCCAGTCGAGTGAGGTAGCGAGCCGCCTGCACGGGCGCGGCGTCGATGATGAAACCAAGGTAGGAGTCCGGCAGGTCGGGGCAGAAGCACGGCCGCCATTGGCTCAGCCGCGGACGGACTCCTTTCGGAGCCCCTAGGCCGCGATGGCGAACGGCACGAAAGGCGCGACGCAACTCGGCATCCCGGACAGCAGGGGACCGGGTGGCGTGCCGCGCGGCGAGGAACTCCAGAACGCTGCGGTGTGCCACGACGTGGCCTCCCGCCGTCGCGGTCAGCAGACCGGTCGAGAGCAGAGCCGAGAGCAGGAAGCGTCGCCACTCCGCGAGCGGGACGCGGCCCGGTGCGGCGACCCGCTCCGCCAGCATGTCCAGCACGGTGCGGGCGCCCTGGTCCGCAAAGAGCAGTTGGTGGGCGATAGCCGCGAGATGCTCCGGCAGCTCGCCAAGCACCCGGTCGGCGGCAGCCACCGCGACCGGACCGTGCCCGACGAAAGCCCGGGCCGTTGGGTCGATGGGTCGCCGGCGCTCGCGAAGCAACTCGACGAAGCGCTCGTAAAGCGCACCGCGGCACGTCGGAAGCCCTTCGGCGGGAGAGGCGGCGTGCAGCTGACAGAGCATCGCGATCATGAGCGGAGCCCCGGCCGGCGCGGTCAGTCCGGCATGCCGGACAGCTGCCAGGAAGCGCTCCGCGACGGTCTCGGGCTGGGCGAGCCCGAACGCCCGGAACCAGCGAGCGGCGACCTGCCCGATTTCCGCCGGGCCGAAGGACTGCAGTTCGTAGAGAGTGATGTCCTCGCCGAACTGGAGAAGCCAGTCGGCCAGCGGGCGAGAGGCGAGCACGAAGCGGTAGCGGTCCGGGTGGGTCTTCTGCCAGCAGATGACCTGCCGCAGGACGCGTTCCATGTCGCGCGGCTCGGGTAGCTCGTCGAGACCGTCGACCAGCACCAGCCAGTGCGTTCCGGCTGCCGGCGGCTGCTGGAAGAAGTCCGGAGGTACCTCCTCCACCAGTCCCGGAAGGTCGGCATTCACCGCCCTGGCCAGGCAATCCGCGAGGGGCCCGGCGATCAAGGCCGAGGCATGGACGATCACTGGCAGTGCCTCGCGACGTTCCCCACCGAGCCAGCGCTCGCACACCTTGGTCAAGTGCATTCGCAGCAGACTGGATTTGCCACCACCCGGCTCAGCCACCACGACGGTCGGGCGTGCGACATCGCCGAACGCCTCGTCGGCCGGGACGGCTGAATGGGTGCTCTCTGCTGCGCAGGCAGTCGGCGACTGGCGGTGCACCGCTTGCCGCAGGTGGATCCGAGCCAGCGGCGGAACAACGCCGGGGAGCACCGCCGGGTATGGATGCTCGGCTGCAAGCTGAACGGCGGCCTGGAGGTAGCCCGCCAGCCGATCGCCCGCCGGCGGCGAACCGGCGTACACGTGCAGCCCTCCGTGCACGTCCCGGCCCACCTGAACAACCGGACCGCGAAACGCTCCGCCCCCGATGTGATTCGCCATCACCTCATTCTGCCGAACGTCCGGCCTCGGAGAAGCGCCTTCGGGGAACGGCAACACCCCTTGGACGTGGCGTGGAAAGCCCTGCCCCGGCTGGCTTCCGCCGGCCTCCCCCACGCCACGAGCACAGCGAGAGCCCCGCACTGGAGGTGGTTCGATCGCCGCCCTCGTCGTGTCCTACTCGTCCGACCACCGGTGCAACGGTGGCGTCGGGTACGGGAGTTGTCCGATTGCCCGGGGAGCGAGAGGCTTCGTCCGCTAATGAGTCGCTGGACGGAGTCCGTACTCGGCCAGCCAGCGGAGCAGGTCCTGGCGAGAGGCCTGGACAAGGCGCCCTCCGGTGAAGCGGGCGTCGTCGGTCACCTCTGCCACGCACTCCGGAGGGGGCACGAAGGACTGGGCCTCCTCGTCGGTGGTGAACTCGCCCTCCGCTAGGACCAGGCCCCGCAGAGGGCCGTCGAAGACGTCAACACCCAAGGTAGGCAGGCTGAGACGTGTCTTGGACAGCACCGCGGCCGGCAGTGTGGCGAGCAGCTCGTACTCGGCCGGCGACAAGTACGTATTCGTGATCAGTCCCTGAATCGCGCCCGGCCGAGCGACTGGAACCTTCTGGGTGAGCTTGAGCTCGCAGCCACCGTCCGGCAACTCGGCGCGGCGCAGACGCAGGCGCGTTCCCACCAGGTACCGGTCGGTGATCACCCGGGTGGCCGTCACCGCTGCCGGCGCCGGCGGTTCCGCCAGGAGGAACCGTCGCTCCCGCTCGACGCGCGCGTACTTTCCCGGGAGAACCGACTGCCCTTGCACCCCACCGGCCTTGTCCGTCATGAAGGCAGCTTCCCAGTTGCTTCCCCCTCCCTGCCAGCGCGTTTCAGTGGCCTTAGCAGGGTCACGTCGACCTCGCCCGCCGGCTGTGCTCGGCGGCACGGTCGCCCCGGTCGCCGGCAGCGGGTCGCTGCCAGGCGACGGCGACGTCCGTGTGGATGCCGGGGGGTGCGGACGAGGTTCGCGGTGGGGGTCGTTCTGCCCTGGTGGTTCCGGCCTCCTCGTGCCGTCGAGCCGCCCGGCGGCTTACCGTGGCCCGAAGGTGTTGAGGAACAGCACCGGCTCGCCACCCAGGCGGCCTGACGCGTCCAGGTCCAGGAGCGCTGCGAAGGCCTTCGCCGTGTACGTCTGTTCCAGCCGCAGACCGGCCTGGCCGGCGGCGCGCTGGAGCGCCGCGCGTCCCTGCGCGGTGGGGTGGGCGTAGCCGGGGCCGAGCCAGCCGCGCTCCGCGACGATGTCGTCCGCGCCGAGCCCGACCTGCGGCAGCCGGGCACCCCGCGCCCGCAGCAACGCCAGGGACTTCGCCGCCAGGGCGGTGAGTGCGGCGCTGTCGAGACGGAGCGTGTCGTTGACGACGGCGCCCAGGACTCGTGTGCGCAGACCGGCCAGCCGCAGGCCCAGGGCCAGGCCGGCCGCCGTACCGCCCGAGCCGACGGGCGTCACGATCCAGCCGGGCTCCGGCAGCAGCCCACGGGAGACCTGACTCGCCAGTTCGAGGGCCGTCTCGACGGACCCGAGCGCCCCCAGCGGGGAGGACCCGCCCGCCGGCAGGTAGTACGGGAGGCGGCCGCCGTGCGTGTGCCGGGCGATCAGCCACGGCGCGGCGAGGACCAGACGGGCCTTGGTGTGCAGGAAGTGCAGCCTGGCACCGGACGCCCGCAACCGTCGCAGTTGCTCCCGGGTGTGCTCGTCGATCGGATGGTCGATCAGGCCGAGGGCGACATCGAGCCCCTCAGCGCGGGCGTAGAGCGCCACTGCCAGGCCCCAGTTCGTCCCCAGTCCGCCGACGGTGAGGATCGTGTGCGCGCGGCGACGGCGGGCTTCGGGCAGCAGCCACTCCAGCTTGCGGACCTTGTTCCCACCCCAACCGCCGTCCCCGTAGCCGCTCTCGTCCTTCACCCACACCGGCGACCGGCCGCCGAGCCCTTCCAGCAGCCGCACCGGCGTCGGTGCCCGCCCCAGCGCGAGGTGCGGCAGCGAGTCGGCCAACTCGGGCCACCGTTCGTGAAGTTGCGGACCCGTCATGCCGATGACGCTAGAAGAACCGGACGACAACGGGAAGGGCCCCACAGCAAGAGTTCGGTCCGGATCGGATCCGACGCAGCACCCGGCGGAACCCCGGCCACCAGGACCCAAGGACTGAGGCGGGGTTCCACATTGGAGGGACTGGAAGTTGACGTTGGAGCTGGCGCCAAAGGCGCCGTCAGTGGCTCCGCGCGCCACGCCGGACGTCGGCGAGGTGCGTCGGGGCGGCGCCGAGCCACCAGGCGGGGTCGGCGGTGCGGTCGGTGGTGCGCCCGTCGCGGTGCACGTAGTGCCGCACGTCTCGGCCGGGGGCACTGAACTCGCCGGCGAGGGCTCGCTCCAGCCATTCGGCGCCGAACCGGAAGGCCTCGGCCGCCACGCCACCGAGGGGGTGGAACTCGTCCTCGTAGACCCGCAGTTCCTTCGGCGCGCGGACCTTCTCGAAGTTCGCCAGCGCCTGGCCCAGGTCGGTCAGCTCGTCGAACTCGCCGATGCCGTACAGCACCGGGCAGGTGATGTCGGCGACCAGGTCACCGAGCGGCATCCGCTGGGCGAGGTCCCGGTCGAAGGCGGCCTCGTCGGTGTACCCGGCCATGTACATGTAGTTGTTCTTGAAGGTCGGCTGGGCACGCTCGAAAATGGTCCGGAAGTCGCCGGTGACGGCCTCGAAAGCGGCCAGCGCGGCCAGGCGGCGGTCGCTCGCGGCGGCTCGCGATCCCCAGTAGCCGCTCATGGAGATGCCGAACATGCCGATCCGGGCCGGGTCGACCTCCGGCAGCGCGGTCAGGTGGTCGAGGTAGCGGCCGATCGCCCGCTCGTAGTTGGTGAGGTCGACGGTGAGGCCGCCGGCCCGGCTCTCGCCCTGGCCCGGCCCCTCGATGGACAGCGCCACGGTCCCGCGGGAGGTGTAGTAGCGCTCGGCAGCCCAGATGTAATCCTCCTTGATCATGTCCATTCCGGGACCGAGGATGACGGCCGGTGCGCCCTGGACCCGGCCGGCAGGCAGGTGCAGCAGTGCGTGGATCTCGCCGCCCTCGAAGTCCAGCACCACCCGGCGCACCCGGTTTCCGCGCAGGGCGCCCAGGCGGGCCACGCAGTGGTTGGTGTGCTCGCGCATGGCCGCCTTGCGCGGGTCGGCCGCGTCGAAGATCGAGTACTGGGCGCGGCCCCACATCACCGCGGCCCGCAGGTAGAGGTCGGCGGCGGTCTGCGCGAATCCACCGTGCTCATGGTGCGCGGCCCGCTGCTCGGCCTGGAAGGCCACCGTCGCCCACGCCTTGGGCAGCATCGCACCGCTCTTGACGAGCGCGAACACCTTCGCGAAGTCGGTGTGGTCGTGGCCGAGCTGCTCCATCGTGCCGACGGCCTCGGGGTGCAGCGCGTCGAAGCCGCCCTGGGCGAGGGCGATGTCCAGGGCCCAGCTCTGACCTGTCGAACGGATCGTCATGGCGGTTCCTGTCTGAAGGGGGCAGGGTTCGAATAAGTACTTAGCTATTAAGTACTTAGGATAATCTGGTGTCAAGTCGACCCATCGGAGGAGCCCGAACATGACCGAACCGCCGCTCACCCCGGACCGCGCCCAGGCGCTCGACCGCCTGGCCCGCGCCGCCTACCGGCTCAGCGCCGCGGACGCGCGGCTGCGCGGCCGCGCCACCCGCACCCCGGGGGCCCTGTCCCTCACGCACGCCCGAGCACTGCGCACCCTGGCCGAGCAGGGACCGCTGACCATCAGCCGGCTCGCCGCGGGCACCGAGACCACCGGCGCGGCCACCACCCAGCTGGTCAACGGGCTGGTCGCAGCGGGTTACGTCACTCGCGAGCGCGCGCCCGAGGACAAGCGGTCCGTGCAGGTGGCCCTCACCGAAGCCGGGTGGTCGCGGCACCGCGAGCGCCAGCGGGTACTGAGCGAAGCCCTGCACGCCGACCTGGCCGACTACGACGCCGCCGCCCTCGACAGCGCCGCCGAGGTGCTGCAGTTGCTGTCCGCCGTCTACGACCGACTGTGAGGGCGGGGGCCGGGAGCCGTGGCCAGGGGACCGGAGGCCCGTGGCCACGGGGCGGCCGGAGGCCGAGAGCCGCGGCCAGGGGACCGGAGGCCGGGAGCCGTGGCCAGGGGGCGGCCGGAGACCGGGAGCCGCGAGCAGGAACCCCGAGGCCGGAAACCCGCGGCCCTGAGCCCGCAGCCGGGAACCCGAGGCGGTGACGGCCGCCGGTCGGGGCCGCTGCCGTGCGGCCGGCCTCAGAAGCCGGTCAGGGTGGTCTTGCCGATGGCCGCGCCGGACTCCTGGAGGCGGTGGGCCTCGCGGAGGTTGGCCGCGTTGATCCGCCCGAGGTCCGTGGTGGCGGTGGTCGTGAGGATCCCGGCGTCCACGAGCCGGGCCACCTGGGTGAGGATGTGGCGCTGCATGGCCTGGTCGGGGGTCTGGAACATCGAGCGGGTGTACATGAACTCCCAGTGGAACGAGATGCTCTTCGGCTTGAGCACGCCGATCGGCAGGGAGTCGAAGTCGTCGATGGCGACGATCCGGCCGAAGGGGTTGAGCGCTTCGGCGTAGGCCGCCAGGTTCCGGTCGGTGGCGGTGGTGCTGAAGACGTGGTCCAGGCCGTCCGGTGCGACCTCGGCGAGTTGCGGCACCAGCGGCTTGTGGTGGTCGATGACGTGGTCGGCACCCATCGCGTGGGCGAAGCCGACCGTCTCCGGACGGGATGCGGTGCCGATCACCGTCAGGCTGGTCAGGGCGTGGGCCAGTTGGGTCGCGATGGAGCCGACACCCCCCGCCGCGCCGGTCACCAGCAGGGTGCCGGTCTGCTCCAGCGCGCCGGTGCGCAGGCCGAGCCGGTCGAACAGGCCCTCCCAAGCGGTGAGCGAGGTCAGCGGGAGCGCGGCGGCCTCGGTGAACGAGAGGGAGGCGGGCTTGCGGCCCACCAGGCGCTCGTCGACGGCGTGGAAGCGGGAATTCGCGCCGGGCCGGTCCAGCGCACCGGCGTAGTAGACGTCGTCGCCGATCTGGAAGTGCTCCACGCCTGCGCCGACGGCGACCACGGTGCCGGCCGCGTCCCAGCCCAGCACCCTCGGCTCGCCGGCCGGGTCGGCGTTCTGGCGAACCTTGTAGTCCACCGGATTGACGGCGACGGCCTCCACCCGGACCAGCAGATCGCGGGGGCCCGGCTCGGGGACCGGGAGCTCGATGTCGACCAGGCTCTCGGGGTCGTCGACCGGCAGGCTCCTGCGGTAGGCGACGGCGGGCATGGTGCCCTCGTGGGTTCCACTCATGGTGGGTCCTGCCTTTCAGGCGGTCGATGCGGATCGGTGCGGAAGATGGACCTGCGGGGGGCGGGTGCGCGGAGAGGTGGATCAGTGGCCCGGAGGGGCGCCAGGCTCTCCGGTCGGTCAGCCCGAGGTGTTCGGGCACGTCTGCGACGGTACGAGGGGGGAAGTAGTTACCCGCAAGGACCATTGGTACCCATTGGGTACCATCACCGCATGACGACGATCGCCGCACGCCTCGCCTCCTGCACCGACCCCAAGGATGTCTACGCGGCGGCCTGCCCCTGCCGCGACATGCTCGACCTGCTGGCCAACAAGTGGAGCGCCCTGGCCCTGGGTGCCCTGGAGGACGGGCCGCAGCGCTTCGGCGCCCTGCGCACCCGGCTCCAGGGGGTGAGCCCCAAGGTGCTCACCCAGACCCTGCGCCGCCTGGAGGACTACGGCCTGGTCCACCGCGAGGTCTTCGCCGAGGTGCCGCCCCGGGTCGAGTACAGCCTCACCGACCTGGGTGCGGACGCCTGCGTCCCGCTGGCCCACCTGCGCAGCTGGGTCGAGCTCAACATCGACCGCTTCTCCGAGGCTTCATGACTCTTCTCCGAGGCCTCATGACCCCCCGACGTCACCCCTGAGGCCCTGAACCCCGTGGCCCCATGAACCACACCCGTGACCCCGTGCCCCCAGGCGGAGGATGTCCCCGGCGGCAGCCCCAGCGATCATGTGGAGGGCGGCGCCGGGCCGGGGCTCCGGCACCGCCCTCGATCCGTTCAGGAGGGGAAGGCGATGGCGACGTACGTTCTGGTGCACGGCGCGTGGCACGGCGGCTGGTGCTGGCGGGAGGTGGCCGATCGACTGCGGGCGGCCGGGCACCGGGTGTTCACCCCGACGCTGACCGGGCTGGGCGAGCGGGCGCACCTGCGGTCGGCCCGGACCGGGCTGGCCACGCACGTGGCGGACGTCTGCGGGGTGCTCCGGTACGAGGAGCTGCGGGACGCGGTGCTGGTGGGCCACAGCTACGCCGGATTCGTGGTGCGCGAGGCCGCGGACCGGATGCCGGACCGGGTGGGGCGACTGGTGATGGTGGACGCCTGGGCGGGGCGGGACGGCGAGTCGTTCCAGGACCGGGCCCCGGAACGGTTCCGGCAGTGGCTGGACGCCGCCACCGACGGCGAGGTGCTGCGGGCGCCGAAGGCGGCCGCGGTCGGGGTGACCGATCCGGCGACGGCGGCCTGGCTGGAGCCGCTGCTGACCCCGCAGCCGCGCCGCACCTTCAGCGAGCCGACCCGGCTCACCGGCGCGGTCGACGCGATCCCGTGCCGGGCGGTCCTGTGTGTGCCGGCCCGGCTGCCGTTCGCCGCGACGGCCGAGGAGTTCGGCTGGGAGCAGGTGGAGCTGGCCACGGGACATGACGCGATGCTGACCGCCCCGGCGGAGCTGGCCAGGCTGCTGCTCGAACCGCGCTGAGCCCACGACGGCCCTGCCATCGGAACGCAAAGAGCGAGCAAATACGTGGTCAGGCCACATTGAAGGGGCGGCGGCCCATTGCGTGCCGGCTGTGAGTTCATGAGAGTTCGGTGTGTGCCCACTGAGGAGGCTACCGCGCCATGACGGCCGTGGGGAGGCGCGCGGGATCGAAAGCCTGCGGATGCGAATGGCGCATGCTCAGTAAATATTAAAAAAAGGGCACTAGGTTGACCCGGCTTGCCCCACCTGCATCTCTCGAAGGGGACGCCACCGGTGACCAGCCTGCTCGAGTCCGCACACCCTGCCCCCGACCACCGTGCCCGGGCGTCGGCGCTACTGGGACGGCTCCGGTACGCCAGACACCTGCGGTGGCTGGCCTGGCCCACGTACTTCTGGCTGTTCTGGTACTGCTACGAGCAGTACGGGCTGCCGTACCAGAACGACCTGGTGTTCTGCTGGCTGATGGGTGCGCTGGCCGCCGCCGGCGTGCACAGCGGGCACTGGTTCCGCTGGCTGAAGGTGCTGCGCGACTGGGTGCCGGTGATGGCGGCGGTCTACGCGTACTCGCTGCTGCGCGGCTACGGCGCGCACACCCCCTGGGCGGTGCACTGGGCGCCCCAGCTGGCCTTCGACAAGGCGGTCGGCTTCGGACAGGTGTGGTCCGTCCGACTCCAGCACTGGCTGTACACCCCGGGCCACCCGCACTGGTACGACTACCTCTGCACGGTCGTCTACATGTCGCACTTCTTCGCGGTCTTCCTGGTGATGGCGGCGCTCTGGAAGCGGCGGCACGACCGGTTCACCCGGCTGGTCGCGCTCTACCTGGTCCTGACCTTCGCGGCCTTCGCCACCTATGTGCTCTACCCGGCCGACCCGCCGTGGCTGACCGCGCAGAGCGGGCACCTGCCGCAGCTGACCCGCGTGGTCTCGGACGTCCTCACCCAGTCGGGCCTGCCCCGGGCGGGCTCGATCTTCGAGAACGGCAGCCGGTTCGACAACGACGTGGCCGCGATGCCCTCGCTGCACGCCGCCTACCCGATGCTGCTGGCGCTGTTCTTCTGGCCCACGGCCGGGCGCAAGCTGCGGGTGCTGCTGGCGCTCTATCCGCCGGCGATGGCGTTCACCCTGGTCTACGGCGCCGAGCACTTCGTCATCGACATCCTGTTCGGTTGGGCGTACGCGGCCGTGGTGGTGCTGGGCCTGGGCCGGCTGATGGACCGCCGGGCCGCCCGCCGCGCGGCCACCGGGGACGCCCGGGCGGTGGGCCCGGCCGCCGAGGTGGCCCTCGGGGAACCGGCGGATCCGGTGGGTAGCACACTGGCCGGGTGACCACTCCCCCGCCGCGCCCCACGCCCGCCGACCTCGCCGCAGCCCAGGGCCGCACCATCCCCGATGTGACCGGCCCCGGGCTGCGGGTGCTGTTCTGCGGCATCAACCCGGGCCTGTGGTCCGGCGCCACCGGGCACCACTTCGCCCGGCCCGGCAACCGCTTCTGGCCGGCGCTGCACCGCTCCGGCTTCACCCCGCGGCAGCTGGCCCCGCACGAGCAGGACCAGCTGCCGGCGCTGGGCCTGGGCATCACCAACGTGGTGGCCCGGACCTCGGCCAAGGCGGACGAGCTGAGCCGTGCGGAACTGCGCGCCGGGGGCGCGGCGCTGCGCGAGCGGGTGGCCGCGCTGCGGCCGCGGGTGCTGGCCGTCCTCGGGATCGGCGCCTACCGCACCGCCTTCGGGCGGCCGAAGGCGGTGATCGGACGGCAGGCCGAGCGGCTGGGCGACACCGAGGTGTGGGTGCTGCCCAATCCCAGCGGACTGAACGCGCACTACACGCTGGACGCGCTGGCCGGGGAGTTCCGCACGCTGCGCGAGGCCGTCGAGCGCCGGCCCGGTCAGGGTGCCTGCGGACGCGGCCCGGTGTAGCTGCCCCGGGTTCGCATCCGCAGCGGCTCCTCGCGGTACTCCTCCACCGCGTGGGCCAGCCAGCCCGGGGTCCTGGCCACCGCGAAGACCACCTCGCCGGCCTCCGGCGGCAAGTCGGCGGCAAGTGCCATCGCGGCCAGCGCCAGGTCGATGTTGGCCCGCAACGCCGGCCGGCCCGCCGGGCCCGCGGCCGCCTCCACCTCGGCGACCGCCGCCACCACCCGTGGCCCGCCGGCCAGGCCGCCCACCGCGTCCAGCAGCGCCACGGCCCGGGGATCGCCCTGCGGGTAGAGCCGGTGGCCGAGCCCGGGAATCGGCCGACCGGTGCGCAGGTAGTCGGAGACCACCGGCACGGCGCCACCCGCCAGCACCTCGACGAGCATCCGGTGGGCCAGCGAGCTGGCCGCGCCGTGCAGCGGGCCGTCGGTGGCGCCGAGCCCGGCGGAGACCACCGCGTACGGATGGGCGCGTGCCGAGGCCGCCACCCGGGCCGCCACGGTGGACACCGCCAGCTCGTGGTCCAGCAGCAGCACCAGGGCGCGGTCCAGGCAGGCCACCGCCTCGGGCGCGGGCGCGGCGGACGCCAGCCGGCTCCACAGCCGCGCCGCCAGCGACGCGTCGGGCCCGGGATCGGGCCCGGTGCGCGGCAGTGCCTCCACCATCCCGGCGATCAGCGCCGCCCCGGCCGCCAGCACGGTCTGCTCGCGCAGGTCGAAGCGGAGCGGGTCGAGCGCGGCGGCGACGGTGGCCGAGATCCGCAGCCGGTCGGGCAGCCGGATCCCGTCGGGCAGCGCGGCGGCGGCCCGGGCCAGCGCCCCGGCGGTGGCGGGCGGCACCCGCAGCGCCACCGGGGCGTCGGCACCCAGGCCCCAGAGCCAGCCGATCCCCGCCTCGAAGCCGTGCCGGGCGGCCAGCTCGACGGCGTCCCGGCCGCGGTAGTAGAGCCGGCCGTTCTCGATCAGCGTCAGCCCGGTGCGCACCGTGACCGGTTCGCCGGCCGGCGGCCGCACCGGGGTGCGGCGCCCCCGCGCGGCCAGCTCGGCCACCTCACGGGCGTCGAAGGTGCTGCCCTTGCCGCCCGGGGCGCGCTCGCTGCTGAGCTGGCCGCGGCTGGCGTACGCGTACACCGTCTCCACCTTGACGCCGAGCTGCTCGGCGACCTGCTGGGTGGTCAGCCGCTCGCTGCGGATCTCGGCCATGGACCCCTCGTCCTCCTCACCGCGCCTTGACGATGACTCGCAGTATTCCATATTGATCTCAATCAACGTTGACAACGTGGATCAATGCTCGCAGAGTACAGAACGTCAACCGGAGCACCCAAGAGGAAGGCTGCCGCCATGTCGAGCACCACCGAGATCGAGGTTCCGCGCGGCCTCAAGGGCGTCGTGGTCACCGAGACCGAACTCAGCGACGTCCGCGGCCTGGAGGGCTTCTACCACTACCGCCAGTACTCGGCGATCGAGCTCGCCGAGCAGCGCACCCTGGAGGACGTCTGGCACCTGATGCTGCTCGGCGACCTGCCCGACCGGGCCCGCCGCGCCGCCTTCCTGGCCCGCACCGCACGGCTGCGCCGCCTGCCCGACGCGCTGCGCCCGCTGCTGCCCGCGCTGGCCGCGAGCACCGCGCACGGCGGCCCGCTCGCCGCCCTGGGCGCCGCGCTCTCGGTCGCCGCCGCCGATCGCGGTATCCGGCCGCTCTACGACACCGCGCCCGAACAGCGGATCGAGGACGCGCTGTTCGCCACCGCGCTGGTTCCCACCATCCTGACCGCGCTGCACCGGCTGCAGCGCGGCGAGCAGCCGGTGGAGCCGCGCGACGACCTCGGCTACGCGGCCAACTACCTCTACATGCTCACCGGGGAGGAGCCGGAGCCGGCCAGGGCCCGGGCGATCGAGCGCTACCTGATCTCCACGGTGGACCACGGCTTCAACGCCTCCACCTTCACCGCCCGGGTGATCGCCTCCACCGGGGCCGACCTGGTGGCCTGCCTGGTCGGCGGTCTGGGCGCGCTCTCCGGCCCGCTGCACGGCGGCGCGCCGAGCCGGGCACTGGACACCCTGGACGAGATCGGCACCCCGGACCGGATCGACGGCTGGATCCGCGAGCACGTGCTGGCCGGCGACCGGATCATGGGTTTCGGCCACCCGGTCTACCGCACCGAGGACCCGCGCTCCCGGATGCTGCGCGGGGTCGCCGAGTCGTTCGGCGGCGAGCTGGTCGACTTCGCCGTCGCGGTGGAGGCCCGGGTCGAGGCGATCCTGGCCGAGCTGAAGCCGGGCCGCGAACTCCACACCAACGTCGAGTTCTACGCCGGCGTGGTGATGCACCTGTGCGGTCTGCCCAGGGAGATGTTCACCCCGACCTTCGCCGCCGCCCGGGCGATCGGCTGGAGCGCCAACATCCTGGAGCAGGCAGCCGACCCCAAGATCATCCGTCCGGCCGCCCGCTACACCGGCCCGACGCCTCCGCAGCCGCTGCCGACGGCCTGACCCCCGGACCCCAGCGCGCGCCGAAGGCCCCGTCCTCGGTGCTGACGCCCTCGCGGCCGATCATGTTCCCCGCGCACGGACGGCGCCCCCGCGTCCACCCGCCTGGTCCGCCTGGAACGCCCGGAACGCCTGGCATGCCTGGCATGTCGACCCGACATGCCGGCTCAGGGGTCAGCGGTAACCGAATCCCTCGTCACTCGGGACCACCTCGCGCCCCAGGGGCATCAGCGAGATGGGGATCAGCTTCAGGTTCGCCCAGCCGAACGGGATCCCGATGATCGACACGAACAACGGGATGCTGGTCACCAGGTGCACGAGCGCCAGCCACCAGCCCGCGACGATGACCCAGATCACGTTTCCGATCAGCGAGCCGGCCCCCGCGTCCGGCCGGACCACCGTCGTCCGCCCGAACGGCCAGATCACGTAGCCGGCGATGCGGAAGGCGGCAATGCCGAAGGGAATGGTGATCAACAGCACGCAACAGATCAGGCCGGCGATGACGTACCCCAGAGCCATCCAGAGCCCGCACAGGAGCAACCACAACACGTTCAGAAGGAATCTGATCAGCGTCATGGTTCAAGCCTCGCACGCACCCGCCGGCAGGGTGGCCCGAACGCGCGTAAGGGCGTCTCGCTGACGCCGCCGGGGCGCCCACCCGCTCCTCGCCCCGGCTGCCGCCTCCCCCGGAGCGGGGCACTGCCACCGTCCGCCGTGGTACCGGCGGGCCGCGAGGCGGGCCGCCGGAAGAGCGGGAGCACGGCAGTTCGAGCAGCCGTCACCCGGGCAGCCGACATACGCTGGCTCTGACCACCTCGCCCTGCCCCGCCGTCGGAGGGTCGATGAGCCGACGCCGCCCCGCCAGCCACCATCCGAGCGCCGACGACCTGCTGACCGAGCTCGGCCGGCTCACCGCGAAGGCGCTGGAGCAGGCCGAGCTGCAGCAGGTCCGGGTGGAGCTGGCCGAGGCGTTGCAGCGGGAGCTGCTGCCGTCCGCGCTGCCGCAGCTGCCCGGGCTGCGGGCGGCCGCCTGCTACGCGCCGGCCCGGCACGGCCTGAGCATCGGCGGCGACTGGTACGACGGCTTCCGGCTGCCGGACGGCTCGGTCGCCTTCTCGCTGGGCGACGTCCAGGGGCACGACGTCGAGGCGGCGGCCTTCATGGGCCAGGTCCGGGTCGGCCTGCGGGCGGTCGCGACCATGGCCGCCGATCCGGGCGAGGTCCTCGACCGGGCCAATGACCTGCTGATATCGCTGGGCAGCCGGCTCTTCGCCACCTGCAGCTTCCTGCGCTACGACCCGGGCAGCCGGGACCTGGCGCACGCCCGGGCCGGGCACGTGCCGCCGGTCTGGGCGAACGCCGACGGCCGCTGGGGCCACTGCACCGACGAGGGCGGGCCGCCGCTCGGCGTGCTGCCCGGCGAGAAGTACCCGGTCACCCATCACCGGCTGGCCGGCAGCGGAGTCCTCGCGCTGGTCACCGACGGGGTGATCGAGGGACCGGCGTTCCCGATCGAGGCGGGCCTGGACCGGGTGGCGGCCGTGCTGCGGTCGCGGGTGACGGCCGAACCGGACGAGCTGGCCACCGAACTGCTGCGGGTGGCCGACCTGACCGGACACACCGACGACGCCGCCGTGCTGGTGCTGCGCCACGACGACGGGCCCCTGGACGGCCAGGGCCACGACGACTAGCACCAGCGCCGCGCGGGCCGCGCGTGTCACACCCGCCTTCGCCGCCCGGTCGTAGTCTGATGACTGCTGTGCCGCCGACCACCGTGCTCCGCCACCGCGACCTCCGCCGGCCGGCCGTGGCCGCCGCGCGCCTGCTCGCGGTCGCCGCGGTCTACCTCGCCGTCGGCCGACTGGGCCTGCTGCTCCAGGTGGTGGTCGCCGGGGCGAAGGTCACCCCGCTCTGGCCGCCGACCGGGGTCGCCGTCACCTGCCTGCTGCTGTTCGGGCTCGGCCTGTGGCCGGGCGTGGCGCTGGGCGCCTTCCTGGTGATCGTCACCAGCGGCCCGCCGCACCTGGGGTCGCTCGGCATCGTGGCCGGCAACACCCTGGCCCCGGTGGCCGCCTGCGTGATGCTGCACCGGGCCGGGTTCCGGATCGAGCTGGACCGGCTGCGCGACGGGGTGGCGCTGGTCTTCCTGGGCGCGCTCGGCGCGATGCTGATCAGCTCCACCATCGGCACGGCTTCGCTGGTGTTCGACGGCACGCTGCCGGCCGCCGGTTTCTGGTCCACCTGGTCGGCCTACTGGACCGGCGACGCGATGGGCGTGCTGGTGGTCACCCCGCTGCTGCTGGCCCTGCGCACCGTGCGGCTGCCCACCGATCCGGGGCCGTGGGACTGGGTGGAGCCGACCCTGCTGCTGGCCGGCACCGCCGCCGTCACCGTCGTCGCCACGACCAGCACCCTGAACCTGCTGTTCCTGGTCTTCCCGTTCCTGATCTGGGCCGCGCTGCGGTTCCAGCTGATCGGCGCGGCGCCCTGCGTGCTGCTGGTCTCGGTGCTCGCCATCGCGGCGGCCACCGACCACGCCGGACCCTTCGGCCACCACGGACTGGTCGCCGACATGGTGGTGCTCCAGTTGCTCAACGGCTGCGCGGCGCTGACCGGGCTGCTGCTGGCCGCGATCATCGCCGAGCAGCGCAACACCTACCAGCGGATCGAGCAGGCCTGCGTCCAGCTGGCCGAGGTGGTGCACCGGCTGGCCCCGAGCGAGGCCACGGCGCGCTGGCTGCCGCCCGAGGACGGCAACCGGCGGTAGCCCCCACCCACCCCCGGGGCGGCGTGGCCGCGAGCGCCCGGGGGGCGGAGGCCGGGTGGGTCAGGCGGCGGGCTCGCGCAGCGCCTCCAGGCCCGGCGCGGTCATGCTCGCGGTGAACTCCACCACCTGGTACTCGGCGACCCGGGCCCGGTGGAAGGGGTCGGAGGCGAGCACCTCGTCCAGCGCGGCCCGGTCGGCGGCGCGGGCCAGCAGCACCCCGCCGGTCCGCGGCACCCGGCGGCCGGAGGCCAGCAGGGTGCCCGCCGCGTACTGCTCCTCCAGCCATGCGACGTGTTCGGGCAGCAGCTGGTCGACGGCCTCCAGCGGCGCGGTGTAGGTCAGCGTGACGATGAACACGTCGATCTCCTGGGAGTCAGCGGCCGGCCATCCGTTCCAGCCGATCGATCCGCTCGCGCATCGGGGGATGGGTGGAGAACAGGCGGGATCCGGCCTCTCCCGGGCGGAACGGGCTGGCGATCATCATATGGCTGGCCGTCTGGATCCGGGGCTCGGGCGGCAGCGGGAGCCGCTGGGTGCCGACCTCCAGCTTGCGCAGCGCGCTGGCCAGGGCCAGCGGGTCGCCGGTGATCCGGGCACCGTCGGCATCGGCCTGGTACTCCCGGGACCGGCTGACGGCCAGTTGGATCAGGGAGGCGGCGAGCGGGCCCAGGATCATGATGAGCAGCATGCCGAAGAGGCCGGGCCCCTCGTCCCGCTCGTCGCGGCCGAACGGGATCAGCCAGGCGAAGTTCACCAGGAACATGATCACCGAGGCCAGCGCTCCGGCCACCGACGAGATGAGGATGTCGCGGTTGTAGACGTGGCTGAGTTCGTGGCCGATCACCCCGCGCAGTTCGCGCTCGTCCAGCAGGCGCAGGATGCCGTCGGTGCAGCAGACCGCCGCGTTGCGGGGGTTGCGGCCGGTGGCGAAGGCGTTCGGGGCGGGGGTCGGCGAGATGTACAGCCGGGGCATCGGCTGCCGGGCGGAGGTGGAGAGCTCGCGGACGATCCGGTAGAGGCCGGGTGCCTCGATCTCGCTGACCGGCCGGGCCCGCATGGCGCGCAGCGCCATCTTGTCGCTGTTCCAGTAGGCGTAGCCGTTGGTGGCGAGCGCCACCGCCAGGCCGATCAGCAGCCCGTTGCGTCCGAAGAAGCTGCCGATCACCAGGATCAGCGCCGACAGGGTGCCGAGCAGCACGGCCGTTCTGAGTCCGTTGTGGTGGCGGTGCACGGCAGCCCCTCCAAGTGGTGCGGTGGGAAGCCCTCTGTCTCATCCCTCGGTCACATCGACAACGGAGGAGATCGGGGCCCGGGTTCCCTTCCTCGCATGTGGGGGGCCGGATCGCACGCAGAGCATCCGCCACCTGGCGGGCGGCGGAGCAGATCAGAACAGGCTGCCGCCCACCACTTGGAGCACCAGCTGGGGTGCGACCGACAGCACCACCGCGCCGGCCGTGGCCAGGCCCAGGGTGGCGGCCAGCGGCGCCGGCGCCCTGGTCGGCGCCACCTGCTCGCCCGGCGTGAAGAGCTTCGCCAGCCAGAGCAGGTAGTAGTACAGGGCGATCACCACATTGACGGCCATGATGACCGCGAGCCAGCCCAGACCGGCGTTCACTGCCGCCTGGAAGACCACCACCTTGCCGAACAGCCCCACCACGCCCGGCGGCAGCCCGGCCAGGCAGAGCAGGAAGAAGGCCAGCGCCAGCGCGGCCCAGCGGTTCCGGGCGAACAGGCCGCGGTAGTCGTCGAGCCGGTTGGCGGGACTGGTCCGGGCGACCAGCCCGACCACACCGAAGGCGCCCAGGTTGACCAGCCCGTAGATCAGCGCGTACGCGAGGGTGGCGCCCAGCGGGTGCGGGGTGCCCGCGTAGCCGGCCGCCGCCAGCGGCACCAGCAGGTAGCCGGCCTGCGCCACCGAGGACCAGGCCAGCAGCCGCACCGCGCCCTGCGCCGAGTCGGAGCGCTGGCGCAGCGCCGCGGTGTTCCCGACCGTCATGGTCACCGCCGCCAGCACCGCCAGCAGCAGGCCCCAGGTGTGGCCGTAGGGCCGCAGGCCGATGCTGGTGACCAGCGCCAGCCCCGCGAAGCCGGCCGCCTTGCCGACCACCGAGAGGTATCCCGCGACCGGGATCGGGGCGCCCGCGTAGGTGTCCGGCACCCAGAAGTGGAACGGCACCGCGGCCACCTTGAAGGCGAAGCCCACCAGCGCCAGCATCGCCCCGGCCTCGGCCAGCGGCTTCAGCTGGGCCGGCAGCACGGTCAGCCCGTGCGCCACCGCGTCCAACTGCAGGCTGCCGGTGGCCGCGTAGAGGAAGCCGACGCCGAGCAGCATCACGGCCGTCGCGGTGACCGAGGAGAGGAAGAACTTCAGCGCCGCCTCACCGCCGCGGGCGTCCCGCTTGAGCGCGACCAGCGCGAACGACGGCAGCGAGACCACCTCCAGGGCCACCACCAGGGTGGCCAGGTCCCGGGCGGCGGGCAGCAGCGCCGCCCCGGTCGCACTGCTGAGCAGCAGGAACCAGTACTCGCCGGCCGGCAGGCGGTCGTCGGTCACCGTGCTGAGCGAGAGCAGCGCGGCGATCAGCGCACCGCCGAGCGCCAGCAGCTGGAAGGCCAGTGCGAAGTGGTCGGCCGTGTACGAGCAGCCGGCGCCGGGGAAGCAGAAGGTCGACCTGGTCCGCCCGGTCAGCGGCAGCAGCGCCACCAGCGAGCCCAGCAGGCCGAGCACGGTCAGCGGGCCGAGCAGCCGCTTGCCCGACTCGGGCAGCAGCAGGTCGGCGAGCAGCACCAGCAGCGCGGCCACGGCGGCGATCAGCGGCGGGGCGATCGCCACCCAGTCGACCGACTGGATCAGCGAGCCGGCGTGCGGCAGGGCGAGGTCCATCAGATGAGTGCCCATCGGCTGTGAGGTCGTCATCGGTCAGCCCACCCCCAGCAGCCGCTTGACCACCGGGTCGGAGAGGGTGAGCAGCAGCGCCGGCCAGAGCCCGGCCACCACGGTGAGCGCGGCCAGCGGGGTCCAGCTGACCGCCTCGTAGCCGCGCAGTTCGGCGGGCTCGGCGACGGCCGGCTGCGCCGGGTCGCCCATGCAGACCCGGCGCACCACCTGCAGCAGGTAGGCGGCGGTCAGCAGGGTGCCGAGGCCGGCCAGCACCATGTAGGTGAGGAAGGCGGAGCGGGAGAGGCCGGCGGCGGGCTGGAAGGCGCCGAACATCGCCAGCAGCTCGCCCCAGAAGCCGGCCAGGCCCGGCAGGCCCAGGCTGGCCACCGCGGCGAAGGCCAGCAGCGCACCCAGCCGGGGCGCCCGGCCGTAGAGCGCGGCGCCCGTCCCACCCGAGAGGGTGTCCAGGTCGGACGTCCGGTACCGGTCCTTCAGCGAGCCGACCACGAAGAAGAGCAGGCCGGTGATCAGGCCGTGGGCGATGTTGGCGAACAGCGCGCCGTTGACGCCCACCGGGGTGAGCGAGGCGATGCCCAGCAGCACGAAGCCCATGTGGCCCACCGAGGAGTAGGCGATCAGCCGCTTGAGGTCGCCCCGGCGCCCCGGACGGGCCAGCGCCAGGCAGGCCAGCGAGCCGTAGACGATGCCGACGGCCGCCAGCGCCCCCAGGTACGGGGCGAAGGCCGCGGTGCCGTCCGGCACGATCGGGAGCAGCACCCGGACCAGGCCGTAGGTGCCCATCTTCAGCAGCACGCCGGCCAGCAGCACCGAGCCGACCGTGGGCGCCGAGGTGTGCGCGTCCGGCAGCCAGCTGTGCAGCGGCCAGGCGGGCGCCTTGACGGCCAGGCCGAGGCCGATCGCCAGCGCCGCCAGCACCTGGGTGGAGTGCGACAGGCCGTGACCGTGCGCGGCGGCCAGCGCCGTCATGTCGAAGGTGCCGGCCTTCAGCCCGACCAGCAGGAAGCCGAGCAGCATCACCGCGGAGCCGAGCAGTGTGTAGAGGATGAACCGGTTGGCCGCGGGCACCTTGGCGCCGCTCCCCCAGCGCGCGATCAGGAAGTACATCGGGACCAGCACGATCTCGAACGCCAGGAAGAACAGCAGCAGGTCCAGCACCACGAAGGTGGCCAGCATGCCGACCTCGAGCAGCAGGAAGATCCCGGTGAAGGCGCGCGCCGAGGGGGTGCCCTCGGCGGTCGGCCGCCGCTTGAGCGAGTACACCGCGCACAGGAAGGTCAGCAGCGCGGTGAGCACCACCAGCGGCAGCGAGACGCCGTCCACCCCGAGGTGGAACCGCACTCCGAGCGCCGGGATCCAGCGGACGTCGACGACGGCCTGCATCCGGCCCGGTTGCCGGTGGTCGAAGCCGGCCGCCAGTGCTGCCGCGAGGGCCAGCACCAGGCCGGTGACCAGCGCGTTGAAGCCGAGCGCGCGGCGCTCCCTGGTCTCCTCGTCCGGGCCGAAGGCGGCGGCCGGGGCGAGCGTGGCGGCGGCCCCCAGCAGCGGCAGCAGCAGGAGCGCGATCAGGAGCGCGGTCATCGGGGACTCCCGAGGGCGAGGGACGGACGGTGGAACGGCTGCGGCCCGGTCATGCGCCGGCCTCGCAGGGCTCGGCAGGGGCGTTCGCCCGGGCGCGCCTGTCGATGATTCGCTCTCCCCCGGCTTCCGGCCGGGTCGGGCCCCCTCCCGGCCGGAGGCCGGGGGCGTGCCCCCGCCGCTCGCTCATCGGCCGACCGCCACGAAGACCGCGATCAGCACCACACCGGCCAGCAGTGCGCTCAGGTAGGTCTGGGCGTTGCCGGTCTGGCTGCGCCGCACCGCCCAGCCGAGCAGCTTCGCCGCGCCGCCCGAGCCCTGCACGTAGCCCTCGACCACCTCGCGGTCCAGGAACTTCACCAGCTCGGCGGCGGCCACCGTCGGACGGACGAAGAGCAGGGTGTACAGCCGGTCCACGAAGAAGCCGTGCTGCGCGGCACGGTACAGCGGGCCGAGCAGCGCCCGGCCCGGGTCGGGCACCGCGGTCGCGGCGGCGGCCCGGACACGGGCGGTGGCACCGCGCCACGCGGCCCAGCAGATCAGCACTCCGGCGACGGCCAGGCCGGTGCCGACCACCGCGGTGGCGGGCGAGGGCCGCAGCGAACCGCCGTCCAGCAGCTTGGGCAGCCAGTCGGGGTTCAGCCCGGTCACGCCGAAGCCGATGGTCGGGATCGCCAGCACCCAGAGCGGCCAGCGCATCGCGGCGGGCTCGGCGTGTCCCGGGGTCACCTCGTCGAGCTCGGGCGAGTAGGGGGCGCCGGCCTCGGGGCCGCCGTTGGGGACGGCCACCTGGCCCGCCTTGGCCGGGAAGGCCAGCAGCCACAGCCGGGTGGCGTAGGCGGCGGTGAGCACCGCGGTCAGCCCGGCGGCGATCAGCACGATCCAGCCGGCGGCCTGCGGCACCGCGCTCGCCGGGCCGACGCCGTTGGTCAGCGCGTTCCCGTCGGCGGCGTGCTCGGCGGCGGTGAAGACCGCGTCCTTGCTGAAGAAGCCGGAGAACGGCGGCAGGCCGACCAGCGCGACCAGGCCGATGCCGAGGGTCCAGCGGGCGTCCGGCACCCGGCCGCGCAGCCCGGGGATCCGGGCCATCGCGGTCAGCGAGTTGGTGTGGGCGGCGTGGATCAGCACGCCGGCCGACAGGAACAGCAGGGCCTTGAAGGCGCCGTGGCTGACCAGGTGGAAGACGGCCGCCTCGCGGTCGCCGCAGGCCAGCGCACCGGCCATGTAGCCGAGCTGGCCGACGGTGGAGTAGGCGAGCACCCGCTTGATGTCGTCCTGGGCCAGCGCGCACAGCGCCGAGCCGATCATGGTGACGGCGGCCAGCACCGCCAGCACCACCAGGGCGGCGCCGGAGAGCAGGAAGACCGGCAGCAGCCGGGACACCAGGTAGATGCCGGCCGCGACCATGGTGGCCGCGTGGATCAGCGCGGAGACCGGGGTGGGGCCGGCCATCGCGTCGGGGAGCCAGGTGTGCAGCGGGAACTGCGCGCTCTTGCCGGCCACGCCGGCGAGCAGCAGCAGCGCGATCAGGGTGGGGTGGTGCAGCTGCCCGTGGGCGGCGGCGGCCAGCACTCCGGAGATCTGGAACGTGTGGGCGTCGCCGGCCAGTACGAAGATGCCGAACAGGAACGGCACGTCGCCCAGCTTGGTGACCAGGAAGGCCTTGAGCGAGGCGGCCCGGGCGTCCGCGGTCTCCCAGTGGTGGCCGATCAGGAAGTACGAGCAGATGCCCATGACCTCCCAGCCGACCAGCAGCACCACCAGGTCGCCGGAGTAGACCACCAGGAACATCGCGGCGGTGAACAGCGAGACCAGCGCCGCGTAGGACGGGTAGCGCGGGTCGGCCTTGAGGTAGGCGGTGGAGTAGATCTGCACGCAGGTCGCGACCAGGCCGACCAGCACGCTGATCAGCGAGGTGTAGCCGTCCAGGTGCAGGGACAGGTAGATGTCCGGGCCGCCGGTCGGGGTGAGCAGGGTGGTGGCGTTCAGGGTCCGGCCGGTGCCCAGCTGCAGCGCGGCGGTGAGCGCCAGCGCGGCGGCGGCGAGCACCGGCAGGATCGCCAGCGGACGGGTCCAGCCGGGCGCCCGGCGGCCGGTGGCGAAGATCGCGGCAGCACCGAGCGCGGGCAGCGCCGGGACGAGCGCGGGGACGGCGACGTTCACAGAGCCTGGCCCTTCGACACGGCGTCAGGTGCGGGTCCGGCCTGGGCCGGGATCTCGGCGGCGCGGTCGCCCAGGGCGGTGACGCGGTCCACGTCGGCGGTGCCGCGGGTGCGGAAGACCAGCAGCACGATGGCCAGGCCCAGACCGATCTCGGCGGCCGCCAGCGTGATGGTGAACAGGGTGAGCGCCTGCCCGGCGTGCAGCGAGTCGCGCAGCCAGGCGTCGAAGGCGACCAGGTTCAGGTTGACGGCGTTGAGCATCAGCTCGACCGACATCAGCACCAGCACGCTGTTGCGCCGGGCCAGCACACCGTAGACGCCGATGCTGAACAGCAGCGCGGCGAGGACGACGGGGTAGGCGAGGTGCATCGGCGATCAGCGCTCCTGCCGGGTCGAGGGCCGGGTCGAGGGCCGGGTCGCGGGCCGGGTCGCGGGCCGCGGCGTGCGCAGCTTGCCGGCCCGGGGCGCCGCGGTGCCGCCCTTGCCGTTGCGGGAGATCACGACGGCGCCGACCAGCGCGGCCAGCAGCAGCACCGAGAGCGCCTCGAAGGGCAGCACCCAGTAGCGGAACAGGCTGGCGCCGACGGCGGCGGTCGAGCCGCCGCCGCTGCCGAGGTCGATCCAGGAGGTGCGGAAGGCGTCCACCACCAGGGTCACCAGGGTGGCCGCCGTGGCGAGGGCGACCCCGAGCGCGACCCAGCGGTTTCCCGAGTCGGCGTCCGGCGAGCGGCCGATGGGCGCCTTGGTGAGCATCAGCCCGAAGAGCACCAGCACGACCACCGAGCCCAGGTAGATCAGCACCTGCACCCAGGCCACGAACTCGGCGGTGAGCAGCAGGAACTCCACCGCCAGGCCGCCCAGCGCGACCACCAGCCAGAGCGCGGCGTGCACCAGCTGCTTGGTGGTGACGGTGAGCAGGGCGGCGCCCAGCACGGCGAGGCCGACCAGCACGAAGACGATCTCCACCCCGGTCGGGGAGAGGAAACCCCGGCTGGCGGGGGCCAGCGAGCCGGCGGCGAGCAGCAGCGACGACGTCATGAGGCATCACCGGCCGCGGCGGCCGCCTTCTCGGCCGCCTTGCGGGCGGTGGCGATCTCCTTCGGGTCCTCGGCGCCGGGGTCGTGGGCCGGCGGGGGCGGCACGGTCCACATCCACTCGCGCAGCTTGTCGCGCTCGTGGGTCAGCTCCAGGATGTCGGTCTCGGCGTACTCGAACTCCGGGGACCAGAAGAGCGCGTCGAACGGGCAGACCTCGATGCAGATCCCGCAGTACATGCAGAGCGAGAAGTCGATGGCGAACCGGTCCAGCACGTTGCGGGTCCGGGCCCGGGCGTTCGGGTCGGCCGCGGGGAGGGTCTCCTTGTGCGAGTCGATGTAGATGCACCAGTCGGGGCACTCCCGGGCGCAGAGCATGCAGACCGTGCAGTTCTCCTCCAACAGCCCGATCACCCCGCGGCTGCGCGGCGGCAGCAGCGGCTGGGCGTCCGGGTACTGGGCGGTGACGGACTTGCGGGTCATCGTGCGCAGGGTGACGGCGAGGCCCTTGGCCAGGCCGGAGCCGGGGAGGTTCACTGGGAGATCGCCACCTTGATGACGCCGGTCAGGGCGAGCTGGAGGAGCGCGAGCGGGATCAGCACGGTCCAGGCGAAGCGCATCAGCTGGTCCTCGCGCAGCCGCGGGAAGGTGACCCGGGCCCAGATCACCACGAAGGCGAGCGCGAAGATCTTCAGCAGGGTCCACAGCCAGCCGAGGCTGTCCGGCAGCGGGCCGTGCCAACCGCCCAGGAAGAGCACCGAGGTGAGCGCGCAGAGCACCAGGATGCCGCCGTACTCGGAGAGCAGGAAGAACGCGAACCGGATTCCGGTGTACTCGGTGTACGCGCCGAAGATGATCTCGGAATCGGCCACCGGCATGTCGAACGGCGGGCGCTGCAGCTCGGCGAGGCCCGCGGTGAAGAAGACGAAGGCGCCGATCGCCTGCCACGGCACCCACCACCAGTGGAAGGCGTCCATGATGCCGGTCAGCGACGCGGTGCCGGCGGCCATCGCCACCGAGGCGGCGGCCAGCAGCATCGGCAGCTCGTACGACATCAGCTGGGCGGCCGTGCGCAGACCGCCGAGCAGCGAGAACTTGTTGGCCGAGGCCCAGCCGGCCATCAGCGAGCCGAGCACGCCGATGCCCATCACGGCGAGCACGAAGAAGATGCCGGCGTCCACCGCCTGGCCGACCAGGCCGTGCGGGCCGACCGGGACGGCCAGCAGCACCACCAGGTAGGGCAGCAGCGCGACCGCGGGGGCGAGCTGGAAGACGCGGCGGTCGGCGCCGGCCGGGACCACGTCCTCCTTCTGCGCGAACTTCACGCCGTCGGCCACCAGCTGGGCCCAGCCGTGGAAGCCGCCCGCGTACATCGGGCCGAGCCGGCCCTGCATGTGGGCCATCACCTTGTGCTCGGTCTGGCCGATCACCAGCGGGAGCACGAGGAAGACCACCAGCACCGCGACGCAGCGCAGCAGCGTGTCGAGCAGGTTCACGCGCTGTCTCCGTTCTGCGGGTCCTCGGGGGCGGGGGGCTGGGGTTCGGCCGGGGTGCCGGCTGCTGGGGAGCCGGAAGTCGACGGGGTCGACTTCCCGGGCTCGGCGGCCGGTGCACCAGAAGTCGACTCAGCCGACTTTTCGGCCTCGGCCGAGGCCGACGGCTCGGCCGACTGCCCGGGCTCCGCGGTCGGCGCGCCAGAAGTCGGCTCAGCCGACTTTTCGGCCTCGGCCGAGGTCGACGGCTCGGCCGACTGCCCGGGCTCGGCAGTCGGCGCACCAGAAGTCGGCTCAGCCGACTTTTCGGCCTCGGCCGAGGTCGACGGCTCGTCGTAGGCGGGCACCGGCGAGTGCCACGGGGCGTCCGCGCTCTGCGTCCGGGCCACCCTGGGCGCCTCGGTCCTGGGCGCCTCGGTCCTGGGCGCCTCGGCCGGCTCGGTGGGCTGGGCAGCAGGGGCAGCGGTCTGGCTGGCCGAGCCCTCGGTGATGCTGCGGTTGCGGCGCGGCCGGTCGGCCCGCACCGGCCGGGTCCCCTCGGCGCCGGCCGCAGCCCCCGCCGCCGCGCGCGGGCCGCGGGCGGCCCGCGCCGGGCGCTCGGCGACCGGCGGCAGGGTGCCCTTCAGCGGACCCCACTCGTTCGGGTCGGGCACCCCGACCGGCTGCATCTTGCGCCGCGCCGGCCCGTCGCCGTGATCGCTCTCGCCGGGCTCCTTGGCGCCCGGCCAGGCCTTGGCGACGCGGGCCGCCAGCACGAACTCCTTGCGCAGCGGATGGCCCTCGAAGCCCTCCGGCAGCAGCAGCGGCGCCGGGTGCGGATGCCCGGTGAACTCGATGCCGAACATCTCGGTGGTCTCGCGCTCGTGCCAGGCGGCACCGGCGAAGACCCCGACGGCGGTCGGCAGCACGGCCCCGTCGCGCGGCACCCGGGTGCGCAGCAGCAGGTGCCGCACCGCCCCGGGCTCGCCCACGGCGGCCAGGTGGGCGCTGACCGAGAAGCCCTCGGCCAGCTCGTCCACCGCGCTCAGCCAGTCGAAGAAGGCCAGCCCCAGCCCGTCCCGGGCCGCGGTCAGGGCCTCGATCCAGTGCTCGGCCGGCACGTCCACGGTGAGCAGCTCGTAGGCCGCGGCGGCGGTCGCCCACGGTCCGATGGCGGCGGCGGTCCGCTCCGGTTCCAGTGCGGCGGTCACTGCGCACCCCCGGGGCCGGGCAGCAGCGGGCGGCGCAGCGCACCGGTGCTGGGCCCGGTGTACCGCTCCGGCAGCGATTCCTCGGCGATCTTCTCCTGCAGTTTGAGGATGCCCTGCAGCAGTGCCTCGGGCCGCGGCGGGCAGCCGGGCACGTAGACGTCGACCGGGATGATCTGGTCCACGCCCTTGGTGACCGAGTAGGAGTCCCAGTACGGCCCGCCCGAGTTGGAGCAGGCGCCGAACGAGATGACGTACTTGGGCTCCGGCATCTGCTCGTAGAGCCGCTTGACGGCGGGCGCCATCTTGTCCGTCACGGTTCCCGAGACGATCATGAGATCGGCCTGCCGGGGGCCGGGGGCGAACGGGATCACGCCCATCCGGATGAAGTCGTGCTTGGCCATCGAAGCGGCGATGAACTCGATCGCGCAGCAGGCCAGGCCGAAGTTGAAGCACCAGAGGCTGTAACGGCGCCCCCAGTTCAGCACCACCTTGACCGGGTCCGGGGCGAGCCGGGCCAGCGGGCCGAGCCGGCGCTGCTCCAGCGCACCGGGACCGGGCCGGCCCGGGTCCGGCAGCCCGAGCGGCACCGGACCGCCCGCCGAGCCGTGGCTGTGGCTGTGGCTGTGGCTGTGGGTCACGTCCATTCCAGAACGCCCTTCTTCCAGGCGTAGAGCAGCCCCACCGCGAGGAAGCCGAGGAAGACGAACATCTCGACCAGCGTCCCCGCGCCGTAGCCCGCGGCGGCGAACACCGTCGCCCACGGGAACAGGTAGATCGCGTCCACCGCGAAGATCACATAGAGGAAGGCATAGATGTAGTACCGGATCTGGGTGTGCGCCCAGCCCTCACCGACCGGGTCCACCCCGCACTCGTAGGTGAGCAGCTTCTCCGGCGAGTAGATCACCGGGCGCAGCAGCCGGTTGGCGCTGAACGCGACCGCCACGAAGAGCACCCCGACCACCGCGAGCAGGCCGATCGCCGCGTAGGCGTCGAAGTACCCGCTCCCCATCGTGGGGTCGGCCGCGAGGGCCGCGGCCCCTGGCCCCTCCATGCGTTCGCCTCCAGCGGTTTTCAGCTGATTCACAACCTTCGGTATGGCGTGAGTCTATGACCACTGCCATGGTCCCCCGGCACCCTGCCCGACCTGCGAGACGATCCGCAAGACGATCACCGGGCCCGGCCGGGTGCGCCCCGGTGGGGTTAACCCCCGGGATCTCCGGGCGCCGACCCCCGTGCGCGAGGCGGCCGCCACCCGTCAAGCTTGGCTGTCCCACCGGTACGAACGAATGGACGGCAGACGATGGCCAGACCGCTCTACGGCGCGCAGATGTGGCGCGAGGCCCGCCACCACCTGCTCGGGCTGCCGTTCGGCATCGCCGCCTTCGTGTTCACGGTGACCACCTTCGCGGTGGGCGCCGGGCTGAGCGTCACCTTCATCGGGCTGCCGGTCCTGGCCGCCGGCCTGCGCGGCTGCCGCCGGCTCGGCGGCCGGGCCCGGAGCCGGGCCCGGGTCGCGCTCGGCGCCCGGGTCGAGGAGCCGGAGCCGGTTCGGCCGTCCCGCCCGGGCGCCGCGGGTCGGGTGACCGCCTCCCTCGCCGACGGCCTGAGCTGGCGCTCGGCGCTCTACTGCGTGCTGATGCTGCCCTGGGGGATCATCAGCTTCGCGGTCACCCTGGTGCTGCTGGTGGCGTGCTTCCCGCTGCTGCCGTTCGCGGTGCGGTACCTGGCGGTGGCGCACCGGGTGCTGGTGGAGCTGCTGCTGGCGCCGAGCGAGCTCACGGCACGGGTGCGCGAGCTGGAGGAGGACCGCGGCGCCGTGGTCGACACCGCCGCCGCCGACCTGCGCCGGATCGAGCGCGACCTGCACGACGGCGCCCAGGCCCGCCTGGTGGCGCTGGCCATGGACCTGGGCCTGGCCAAGGAGAAGCTGCTGGACAGCGAGCTGTCGCCGGAGCAGGTCTCGGCCGCGCGGATGGTCGACGCCGCGCACGGCGAGGTGAAGCTGGCCCTGCAGGAGCTGCGCGACCTGGCCCGCGGCATCCACCCGGCGGTGCTCACCGACCGCGGCCTGGACGCGGCGCTCTCCTCGGTGGCGGCCCGCTGCACGGTGCCCGGCGGGGTGCGGGTCAACGTGGAGCTGGCCGGCCCGGACGGCACTCCCGAGCGCCCGGACTCGGCGGTGGAGGGGATCGCCTACTTCACCGTCAGCGAGCTGCTGACCAACACCTCCAAGCACGCCGGCGCCCGGCACGCCGCGGTGGACGTGTGGCGCTCGGCGGACCGGCTGATGGTCCAGGTCACCGATGACGGCCGGGGCGGGGCCGACCCGCGCCCGGGCGGCGGGCTGGCCGGGCTGGCCGAGCGGGTCGGCTCGGTCGACGGGGTCTTCGTCGTGGAGAGCCCGGCGGGCGGCCCCACCACGGTGACCGTGGAGCTGCCCTGGCACACCCGGGCGGGCCGCGCCGTCCGCTGACGCTCCCCCAGCGGCGGTGTCCCGCGACGACGGTCCGGCGGCTGCCCTTGCGCGGTCCGCCGCCGGACCTGCTCCGACGGGGGCTCAGGCTCCGAGCGTCCCCAGGGTGACGTTGGCGGTCATCGTCTGGCCGTTGCGGATGTAGGTGACGCTGACGTTGGCGCCCGGCGACAGCGAGGCCAGTGCGGTGGTGAGGTCGCTCAGCTCGGTGATCTGGGTGTCGCCGACCTTGGTGATCACGTCGCCGGGCTGCATGCCGGCGTTGGCGGCCGGGCCGCCCGAGGCGGCGGCCACCACCAGCACGCCGGCCGGCTTGAAGTCGTTGCCGTAGTAGGTGCGGGCGCTGATGCCCAGGGCGGCCCGGCCGGAGTTGGTCACCTTGCCGTTCTGGATCAGCTGGTTGGCGATGCTGGTGATGGTGGCGCTGGGGATCGCGAAGCCGATACCGGGGGCCGCGCTGCCGTTCAGCTGCTGGTCCACCGCGGCCAGCGTGTTGATGCCGATCACCTGGCTGGACAGGTTCACCAGGGCGCCACCGCTGTTGCCGGGGTTGATCGCGGCCGAGGTCTGCACCATGTTGCCGATGGTCGCGCCGGGCGAGTCGGAGGTCTTGGGCTCGGTGACGGTCCGTCCGGTCCCGGAGACGATGCCCTGGGTGACGCTGCTGGACAGGCCCAGCGGGCTGCCCATGGCGAGGGTGATCTGGCCGACCTGGACCTTGCCGCTGTCCCCGAAGACGGCGGGCCGCAGTCCGCCCGGCGGGCTGCTGAGCTTGATCACCGCGAGGTCGTCGTCGGGGTAGCTGCCCACCAGGGTGGCGTTCAGCAGGCTGGTGCTGTTGACCAGGCTCACCTGGAAGCTGGTGGCGCTGCCCACCACGTGGGCGTTGGTGACGATGTCGCCCTTGCCGTCGTAGATGATCCCGGAGCCCAGCCCGGAGGCGGTGGTGATCTGCACCACCGAGGGCAGCACCTGGGCGATCACCCGCTCGTAGTCGTCCTGCAGCTGGTTGCTGGCGGTGGGGGCCGGCGAGGAGCCGCTCGTGGGGGTGCTGGCGGTGGAGGACGAGGACTTGCTGGAACTGGTGCAGCCGCCGAGCACCAGCACCGCGCCGAGGGCCAGCACGGCCGCGGGCAGCGCGGTCCTGGGGCCGGTGGGACGGGGGCCGGACGGACTCGGGCGGGTGGGATCCTTCGTGGGCTGCACCTGGACTGCCTCCGGTTCCGTGCATACGGCGTGCTGGCCCGACCAGAGCCGGGCTTTGTCAGCATTTCACCGGTATGTCCGGATCCTTGGCAGGGCACGCCGACCGGTCGGCCGGGTGCCGCCCCGAACGGCCTTACCGCGGCTCCGGGACGGCCGTGCCGTAGACCGCGTCCAGTGCGTAGACGCAGCGGTCCTTGCTGCTCACGAAGACCCGGCCGAGCGCGGCCACCGGAGACCCCGTCAGCTCGCCCTTGGTCCCCAGCTCCCAGCGCAGCCGGCCGGTCGCCAGGTCCACGGTGTGCAGCGAGTGGTCCCGGCTGCCCAGGTGCACCAGGCCGTCGGCCACCGCCGGGGCGCCGACCACCTCGCCCCGCGCCGAGTAGCGCCACAGTTCCCGCCCGTCCGCGGTGTCGAAGGCGTAGAGGGTGTCCCCGCTGGCGATCAGCGCGGTCCGCCCGGCCAGCACCACCGGCTCCGCGCCCTGCCGGCTGGCCGTGCGCGCCTGCCAGCGCACCCGGCCGGTCGCCGCGTCCAGCGCGTAGAGGGTGCCCAGGTAGTCGGCGACGTAGACGGCGGGCGACGGGCCGTCGTCCAGCACCGGCGGGGTGAACAGCACCACCGGGGCGTCGAACCGCCAGCGCTGCGCCCCGCTGGCCGCGTCCAGCGCGTACACCGCGCTGCCGGCGGTCACCAGCACCTGGCCGCCGCGCACCGCGGGGCGCGACGGCACGTCCTCGCCGACCCGGAAGGTCCAGCGGAGCAGCCCGCCCCGGGCGTCCGTGCAGCGCAGCCGGCCGCCGCCGTAGTAGTAGGCCGCGCCGCCGACCAGCGCGGGGCCGGACTGCGGGTTCTCGTAGTCCTGCTGCGCGTCCTCGGCCCGCCACAGCTCGGCGCCGTTGGCACTGGAGCGCGCCTGCACCCCGCCGCCGCGCAGCCCGCAGAGCAGCACGCCGTCGGCGGCGTCCAGCGAGTAGACCCAGCCGTCCAGCGAGGTCCGCCAGCGCTCGGTGCCGTCGGCCACGTCCACCGTGTAGAGGTGCGGGCCGTCGGCCGCGTGCAGCCGGCCCGCGTCCACCGCGACCGCCCAGGCCACGTCGCGGGTCTTGTAGCGGCGCCGGCCGGTGGCGATGTCCAGCGCGTGCACCTCGAAGCTGGAGATGAACAGGATGCCGCCGGCCACCAGCGGGGTGCCCCAGACGTCGTTGGACATCCGGAACCGCCAGGGCCGCCAGCGCCCGCCGGCCGACTCCGGTGCGGGTGCGGCCGGCGCCGAGGAGCCGTCGGTCGCCCCCGGTGCCCGGCGGATCCAGTCGGTGCCGATCGCGGCACCGGCCTGCCCGGCGTCGGTGTGCGCCTGCGGGCCGGGTCCTATCCGTACCGGACCGCCGGACAGCTGGACCTCCTGCACCGGGTCGCGCCGGTGCCGCCGGGCGCCCAGCTTGGCGGTGACCGGTTCGCCGTCCGCGCCGACCGTGCCGTGCGCGCCGGTCCGCGGGTCCAGCGTCTGCGCCCGGGACGGCTGCGCCGGAGCCCCCCACGGGCTCTCGGCCGCCGGCGCCCCGGCGTGCGCCCCGTTCGGCGGGGTGTTGGCCAGGTAGGGCGCCGGCACCAGCGGCGGGACGCTCGGCACCGGGGGCAGCGGGGCCTCGGGGGCCGGCACCCGCGCCGGCTCGGGCCGCGCCGGCGGCTGGGCGGCGGGCCGGGCGGCCGCGGCGGGCCGTCGGCCGCGCCGACGTTCGATCAGCTCCAGTGCGGCGTTCGGCAGCCAGTCGCCGCCCTCCTCGCCCGCGCCGTCCCGGGAGAACAGGTGCGGCGCGAGCTCGGCCTGGATCTGCGCGGGCGTCGGGCGGTGCTCGGGGGCCGGACGCATGCATGCCTGCACCAGGTCGGCCAGCTCGGCCGGCAGGCCGGTCAGGTCGGGCTCCTCGCGCAGCAGCTTGAAGACGGTCTCCACCGGGTTGCCACCGCGGAACGGCGGATGCCCGGTGGCGCAGAAGACCAGCAGCGAGCCGAGCGAGAACACGTCGCTGGCGCCGGTCACGCTGCGGCTGTCCTTGGCCTGCTCCGGCGACATGTAGGCGGGCGTGCCGACCGCCACGTTGGTCATCGTCAGGCGACTGGTCGAGACGCCGGCGGCGATCCCGAAGTCGATCACCCGCGGGCCGTCCTCCACCACCAGCACATTGGACGGCTTGAGGTCTCGGTGCACCAGGCCGGCGGCGTGGATGGACTGCAGCGCCTCCGCTATGCCGGCCACCAGCCAGCGCACCGCGTCGACCGGCAGCGGCCCGCACTCCTCGACCAGGTCCTCCAGCGAGGGGGCCGGCACGTAGGCGGTGGCGAGCCAGGGCACCCGGGCGTCCGCGTCGGCGTCGACCACGGCCGCGGTGTAGAAGCCGCCGACCGTCTTGGCCGCCGCGATCTCACGGGCGAACCGGACCCGGAAGAGCTCGTCCTCGGCCAGTTCCCCGCGCACCGTCTTGATCGCCACTCGGCGGCCGGAGGCGGACCGTGCCAGGTACACCAGCCCCATCCCGCCGGCGCCGAGCCGCCCGAGCACCTCGAAGGGCCCGATCCGTCTCGGATCCTGCGCCGTCAGCTGGTCCACTCGGCTACCACCTCCCCGTCCGCGCGCCACCCCCACCCGGCCTTCGGCCGGGAGGTGCCCCCAGCGGGGGGCCGGAACCGATTCTCCAATGCGCCCGCCGTCTGAGCCAATCTCCCCCCGCCGCCGGGGCCCCACCGTGTCGGGTGCCGCCGTCCTGTTCCGGCCACCTCGTCAGCTCGATGACTTCCGGACCGTTCTGACGGGCTTTCCGGCGTCACCGCATTCATGGGTCACGCTACTGAGAGCAACCCGAGTCCCCTTCAGCCCACACGCCGTCACTCTGTGCCGCCATCAGCACACGGGGGGGCTTCGAATATCGCTATCTCCCACCCGATAACCACCCCCGGGCGGACTAATAGTCGCATCACCGAATCGCGCCATGATCGGTGCGCGGTAAGCTGACGGCATGACAGGACAAGTTCGCACCGTCGACGGTCGCGTCGCCGGGCGACGCGGACAGGAGACGCGGCAGAAGCTGCTCGACTGCCTCCGCGAGATGCTCAGCACGTCGCCCTACCGGGACGTCAAGGTCATCGACGTCGCCCGTATGGCGGGTACCTCCCCCGCGACCTTCTACCAGTACTTCCCGGATGTCGAGGGCGCCGTCCTCGAGATCGCCGAGGAAATGGCCAAGGACAGCGTCGAGCTCAAAGAGCTCATCGATGGAAAGTCCTGGGCGGGAAAGTCCGGCGCCACCACCTCCGAAGAACTGGTGGACGGATTCCTCGCCTTCTGGCGCAAGAACGATGCCATTCTGCGAGTGGTCACGCTCGGTGCCGCTGAAGGGGACAAGCGGTTCTTCAAGATCCGCATGACCGTCCTCAACTCGGTCGCCAAGCCGCTCGCGGATGCCATCAAGGAACTCCAGGCCAAGGGCCAGGCCGACAAGGCGCAGGACGCCGCGGCCGTGGCCGGGTCCCTGATCTCACTGCTCGCTTCGGCGGCCGAGCACCAGAAGGCCTTCACCTCCTGGGGCGTCAAGGTCAAGGACCTCAAGCCCACTCTCGCCCCGCTGGTCTACCTGGGCATCACCGGCAAGAAGGTGCCCCGGTAGTCCGGCCCACCATCGATACGGAATCGAGCAGTACCAACTGAACACCTTGCTCGCGCGTGGCCCCGGCCTCCTGTCCGGTGGAACGTCGGGCGGCGGCCGTGTCCTCGGGGGAGGTTCGCCGACGTACCGCAGCGCGCAGGCAGACGACGGCGGTGCGCGGCCCGGGCAGGGCCACGCACCGCCGTCGCGTCGTCCGCACCCCGCCCCTGGTCAGGGGCAGCGCACCACCTGGCCGGCGTAGGCCAGCCCGCCGCCGAAGCCGAAGAGCAGCACCGGGTCGCCGGTGGTCAGCTCGCCGCGCTCCACCAGCTTGCTGAACGCCAGCGGGATCGAGGCCGCCGAGGTGTTGCCGGAGTCGACCACGTCGCGGGCGATCACCGCACCGGTCAGCCCCAGCTTGCCGGCGATCGCGTCGATGATCCGCAGATTGGCCTGGTGCGCCACGAAGCCCTTGAGCTCGCTCGGCTCGATCCCGGCCCGCTCGCACGCCTGCCGGGCAAGCGGCGCGATCCTGGTGGTGGCCCACCGGAACACCGCCTGACCCTGCTGGGCGATCACCGGCTGCCAGCCGGTGATGGTCACCGCGTCGCCCTTCTCCGGCTCCGAGCCCCACAGCACCGGCCCGATGCCCGGCTCCGCGCCCTCCGGCTGGGCCTCGACCACCGCGGCGCCCGCGCCGTCGGCGAAGATCACCGCCGTCGAGCGGTCCGTCCAGTCGAGGGTGTCGCTCATCTTCTCGGCGCCGATCACCAGGGCCCGGCCGGCCGCGCCGGCCCGGATCGCGTGGTCGGCGGTGGCCAGCGCGTAGGAGAAGCCCGAGCAGACCGTGTTGATGTCGTAGGCGGCCGGGGTGCTGATGCCGAGCCGGGCCGCGACCGCGCAAGCGGTGTTGGGGCTGCGCTCCAGGGCGGTGCAGGTGGCGACCACGACCAGGTCGATCTCGGCGGGCGCCAGCCCGCTCGCGGCCAGCGCCTTCTGGGCGGCCTCGGTGGCCAGGTCCACCAGGGACTCGTCCCGGGCGATGTGCCGGCGGCGGATCCCGACCCGGCTGCGGATCCACTCGTCGTCGGTGTCCAGCACCGCGGCCAGGTCGTCGTTGGTGACGACCGCGGGAGGCTGGTAGTGGCCAAGCGCGACGATGCGGGAACCGGTCATGAATCCACTCAACCCGGTTACTCGCGCGTCAACCGGTCAGCTCAAGTGACAAGTTCCGGTGGGCTGCGCTGTAGAGGACGGACAACACCCCTTGCCGCGCCTGGGCCGGCCGGACCCTCAGGTCGCGAGCGAGGCCGTGTCTCCCATCACGATGACCGGGTGGGCGGCCGGATCCAGGGTGCGCACCAGCTCCGCCATGTGGTCCTCGGTGAGCGAGACGCAGGCGTGCGTCGGGCCGCCGTGGTCGACGTGCAGCCAGACACCGCCGCCCTTGGCGGTACCCTGCGGCTCCCGCGTGTCCAGCGGGGAGCTGCCGGTGACCCGGTTGTAGTCGATCGCCACCACGTAGTCGAACGCGCCGGCCAGTGACTCGCCGTTGAAGCCGGTGCCACTGGCCACGAACCCGCGGTCCTGGTGGTAGGGCAACTTGCTGCCCGGGTCGGGCTTGAGGCCGCCCGCGTCACTGAGCGTGAAGACGCCGATCGGGCTGCGCAGGTCGCCGTTGTGCTTGTCGGCGCTCCAGCCCTGCTCGCCGTTGTGGGCCGGCCAGCTGGCACCCGGACGCCAGCGGTTGTCCGGGGTGCGGCTCCACAGCGTCACGGTGGTGGTCGAGGAGTTCCGGTCGGCGCCGGAGGCCAGCACCACCTGGCCGGCGTCGGCCGGGATCCTGGCGGCGAAGGTCGGTCCGAGGCCGGGGATGGCCGCGAAGGTGCCGTCCGAGCGGTCCGAGCGGTCCGCCGCCGGGGCTTCGGTGTGCGGGTCGGACGAGGGGGCCGCGGTCGGCCCGGCCGCCGACCGCCCCGGTCCCGGCTGCACGGGCGCGGCCTGCGGCAGCGCCGTCGAACGGCCGTGGGCGGCGAACGCGCCGCCCGGCCCCAGGGCGAACCAGGCCGCGGCGGCCGCGGCCAGCACCACCACGGTGCCCGGCAGGGCCCGGCCGCGGCGCTTCGGCTTGCGCCGCCGCCCCCCGGCCCGCACCCGCGGCCCGGGGGCCGCGCCCGCTCGGTCGGCCCCCGAGGGGGCATTGGTTCGGCGGCGGCCGGCGGCACGATGGGATCCGGACATACCGGAATCCTGCCAAACAGATAACCGATCGGTAAACCCGGCCCCGCTCCTGATCCTCGTGAGGGGTCCTCACATCCGGGTGGAAGAGGGGCGGGGCAGGCCGGCGGGGCTGCGTCTCAGAGGCGCATCGCCTGCGGCACGTCACGGCGGCCGAGATCCGGGCCCTCGTACTCCCGGATGATCTCGTAGCGGGTGTTGCGCTCGACCGGCCGGAAACCGGCGTCCCGGATCAGCTCCAGCAGGTCGTCACGGCCCAGCTTGTTCGGGGTGCCGAAGTTGTCCGCGTCGTGCGTGATCTTGTACTCGACCACCGAGCCGTCCATGTCGTCCGCGCCGTGGCTGAGCGCCAGCTGCGCGGTGGTGACGCCGTGCATCACCCAGAACACCTTGACGTGCGGCACGTTGTCGAAGAGCAGCCGGGAGACCGCGAAGGTCTTCAGCGCCTCGGCGCCGGTGGCCATCTCGGTGCGCTCCATCAGCCGGTTGCGGACCACGCCGTCCTTGGAGTCGTGGAAGTCGTGCTGGTAGCGCAGCGGGATGAAGACCTGGAAACCGCCGGTCTCGTCCTGCAGCTCGCGCAGCCGCAGCACGTGGTCCACCCGGTGCCGGGGCTCCTCGATGTGCCCGTAGAGCATGGTGCACGGGGTCTTCAGGCCCTTGCCGTGCGCCAGCCGGTGGATCCGCGACCAGTCCTCCCAGTGGGTCTCGTGGTCGACGATGTGCCGGCGCACCTCCCAGTCGAAGATCTCCGCGCCGCCGCCGGTCAGCGACTCCAGGCCGGCGTCGATCAGCTCGTCCAGGATCTCACTGGCACTCAGCCCGCTGATCTTCTCGAACCAGTGGATCTCGGTGGCGGTGAACGCCTTCAGCGAGACGTTCGGCAGCGCCGCCTTCAGCTCCCGCAGGCTGCGCGGGTAGTAGCGCCAGGGCAGCGTCGGGTGCAGGCCGTTGACGATGTGCAGCTCGGTCAGCGACTCGCTCTCCATCGTCTTGGCGAGCCGCACCGCCTCCTCGATCCGCATCGTGTAGGCGTCCTTCTCGCCCGGCTTGCGCTGGAACGAGCAGTAGGCGCAGGAGGCGGCGCAGACATTGGTCATGTTGAGGTGGCGGTTGACGTTGAAGTGGACGACGTCGCCGTTCTTCTTCGTCCGCACGTGGTGGGCCAGGCCGCCCAACCAGGCCAGGTCGTCGCTCTCGTAGAGCGCGATGCCGTCCTCGCGGGTCAGGCGCTCGCCCGCGTAGACCTTCGCCTCCAGCTCGCGCTTCAGCCCTGCGTCCATGCGGTGCCCCGCCTCCTGTGTCCAACCCGTTCGAAGTCCGGACACGAGACTACGCCTATGCCGCCAGCAGCTCGGACAGCAGCTCTGGTTCGACGTTGCCGCCGCTGACCACGGCCGCGAACACCCGGCCGCCCAGCTCGTCGGCGCGGTGCAGGTAGGCGGCCGTCGCCACCGCGCCGGAGGGCTCGGCGACCAGTCGGCCGCGCCTGGCCAGCACCGCCACGGTCTGCCGGATCTCCCGCTCGCTCACCGTCACGATGTCGTCCACGTAGGCCTGCAGGTGCTCGAACGGCAGCACCCCGACGCACGGGTTGCGCAGCCCGTCGGCGATGGTCCGGTAGGTGTCGGCGACCGGCCAGGGCGTCCGGGTGCCGGCCCGCAGGCTGGCCCGGGCGTCGGCGGCCAGCTCCGGCTCCACCCCGATCACCCGCACCCCCGGGGTGGTCAGCTTGATCGCCGCCGCGACACCGCTGATCAACCCGCCGCCGGAGACCGGCACCAGCACGGTGTCCAGCTCGTCGGGGGCGTCCTCGCCGATCTCCAGACCGACCGTGCCCTGCCCCGCGATGACGTACGGGTCGTCGAACGGCGGGACCCAGACGTAGCCGTGGCGCTCGCTCAGCTCGGCCGGGACGACCTCCCGCTCCTCGGGCGACACCATGACCACCTCGGCGCCGTACGAGCGGGTGTTCTCGACCTTGACCGCCGGGGAGGTGTCCGGCATCACGATCACGGCCTTGATCCCCAGCTGCCGGGCCGCGTAGGCGACCGCCTGGGCGTGGTTGCCGCTGGACTGGGCGACCACCCCGCGGGCCCGTTCCCGCTCGCTCAGCGCGGCCAGCCGGTTGTGGGCACCGCGGATCTTGAAGGCTCCGGTGGGCTGGAGGTTCTCCGGCTTCAGCCAGAGCCGGCGGGGCCCCTCGTCCGCCCACGGGCAGGGCATCAGCGGGGTGCGGACCGCCACCCCGGCGATCCGCCGCTGCGCGGCCCGCAGCTCCTCCACACCCACCAGCGCCATCGGTCCCGCTCCCCCTCCTCGATCGTCCCGGTCGTCAGTCACCGGCCAGCGGAAGGTCGCTGACCCGGCTCTCCCACTTGGTCGAGAGCACCACCGTGGTCCTGGTCCGGGCCACGCCCTTGGTGCCGGAGAGCCGCTTCACCACCGACTCCAGGCCCTCCACGTCGGACACCCGCACCTTGAGCATGTACGAGTCGTCACCCGCGATGAACCAGCAGTCCTCCACCTCGCCGAGGTCCTTCAACCGGTGCGCCACGTCCTCGTGGTCGGCCGCGTCGGTCAGCTGAAGACCGATCAGCGCCGTCACGCCGAAGCCGAGCGAGGCCGGATTGACGGTCGCCCGGTAGCCGGTGATCACACCGGCCTGCTCCAGCCGGTTGATCCGGTCCGTGACGCTCGGCCCGGACAGGCCCACCAGACGGCCCAGTTCCGCGTAGGAGGCCCGCCCGTTCTCGCGGAGCGCCTGGATGAGCTGTCTGTCCACCGTGTCCATGTACCGTCCCGCGTCCTTCCGAGCAGATATCGCAGAGAACATACTCTCCCGGCCGGGCGGTTCTTACGCCCCCCGCGCCGCTCGGGCCGCACCCAGCTCCCCCTGCCAGCGCCGGTACAGCCGGTGCGGCACGCCGACCGCGTCCAGCACCCGTCCCGCCACGAAGTCCACCAGCTCCTGGGCGGTCGAGCCGCCCGCGTAGAAGCCCGGCGAAGCCGGCAGGACGACCGCCCCGGCCGCGTCCAGTTCCACCAGGTGCCGCAGGGTCACCGAGTCCAGCGGGGTCTCCCTGACGCAGACCACCAGCGGCCGCCGCTCCTTCAGGGTCACCGCCGCGGCCCGCTGCAGCAGGTCCTTGCTCAGCCCCAGCGCGATCCCGGCCACCGCGCCGGTGGTGGCCGGCACCACCAGCATCCCCTTGGCCGGGTAGGAGCCGCTGGACGGTCCCGCCGCGAAGTCCCCGGCCGCCCAGTGGCGGACGTTGCCCAGGTCCACCTCGGCGCCGATCCAGGCCGCCAGGTCGGTCTGCCAGTGCGCGTCCCGGAAGGAGACGCCGGTCTCGTCCAGGATGGTCAGCCGGGCCGCCCGGCTGACCACCAGGTCGACCGCCTCCCCGGCCGCCAGCAGCGCCCGGATCACCGACGCCGCGTACGGCGTGCCGGAAGCCCCGGAGACCGCGACCACCCAGGGCCGCCGAACGCCGTGCTTCTCGTCCATTTCGTGAGCCACCCGGTCACCCTAGGGCCTCGGGCCCGGCAGGCGGCTCCTGCCGGGCCCGGGAGCTGTCGGCCAGGCCCCCCGGGGGGCAGGATGGCCTCGTGACTGCTCCGGTTCTGCACGACCTCACCCATCAGGTCACCACCGGCATGCCCGTCTACCCGGGCGATCCCGTGGTGTCCCTGCGCCCGGCGCTGACCACCGGCACCGCCGGGGTCAACGTGCTCTCCGTCCACCTCGGCTCGCAGTCGGGCACCCATGTGGACGCGCCCTACCACGTGGACGTCACCTGGCCCACCCTGGACGGGCTGCCGCTGGAGCGCTTCACCGGCCCCGCCGTGCTGGCCGACCTGCGGGCGCTGCCGGCCCGCACCGCGGTGACGGCCGAGCGGCTGGCGCCCGCGCTGGAGCGCTGCGCCCCGGGGACGGTCCTGCTGCTGGCCACCGGCTGGCCCCGGTTCTGGGGCACCGAGCGCTACCTGGCGCACCCGTACCTGACGCCCGGGGCGGCCACCGCGATCGTCGAGGCGGGGGTGCGCACCGTCGGCGTGGACGCGCTGAGCGTCGACCCCACCCCCGACCCGGGCCCGGGCGACCCCGCGGTGGCCGCGCTGCTGGCCGACCTGACGGACGATCACGACCCCGACGCCGCAGCACCGGCCGAACCGCCGGCGCTGGCCGCCCACCGGATCCTGCTCGGCGCCGAGGGCGGCGGGGTGATCGCCGAGAACCTCACCGACCTGACCGCCCTGCTGGAGGCCCAGGCCCGTCAGAAGCCGATCCGCGTCAGCCTCTTCCCGCTGCGGCTGGCCGCCGCGGACGGGGCGCCGGTCCGGGCGGTGGCCGAAGTCGGCTGACGGATGGTCGGAGCGGGCGGTAGGGTCCGCGGGACCTTAATTGCGCGGCCCCGACAGGCCGACCCGCCGTGGCGCAGATCGGCGCGCCGGGCCCGGTCCGGGTCGGCGACCGGCTACGGCTGCCGGGTTGACCGCTGCGGCGCGGGCAGCAGGCAGAACGGGTGCCCGGCCGGGTCGGCGTAGATCACCCAGCCGTCCTGGCGCTGCAGGAGGGCCGCGCCGTGCGCGGTCAGCTCCCGCTCCGCCACGGCGAGGTCCGGCACCTCCACGTCCAGGTGCACCTGCTGCGGGTGGACCGGGTCCGGCCACTGCGGGGGGTGGTAGTCGTCCACCCGCTGGAAGGCCAGCACCAGGCCGGACGGGGTGTGCAGGGTGGCCCAGTCGTCGCCCAGCCGCCAGCGCGGGTCCGGCCGGTCCACCTCGCCGCCGAGCAGCAGCGCGTAGAACCGGGCCAGCGCCGGCGGGTAGTGGCAGTCCAGGACCACGCACTGCAGGGTGCCCAGCATGACGAGCTCCTCCTAGCGATCGGTGTCTTGCGACCGGTGTCCCCGCGGCCAGCATGCCGCAGCGCGGCTCAGCCGAACCGCAGGCCGCGCAGGAGCAGGTCCAGCAGGGCGAAGGCGAACAGCGAGATGCCGACGAAGCCGTTGATGCTGAAGAAGGCCCGGTTGAGCCGCGAGATGTCGTGCGGCCGCACGATCGAGTGCTCGTAGACGAAGGCCGCCACCACCACGACCAGGCCGACGTAGAACGCCGGGCCGGCGTGGGTCAGCACCGCGTACCAGAGCAGCAGCGCGGTGGTGACCGCGTGGCAGGCCCGGGCCCCGTGCAGGGCGCCGGCGATGCCGAACCTGGCCGGCACCGAGCGCACCCCCTCGGCGCGGTCGGCGTCCACGTCCTGGCAGGCGTAGATCAGGTCGAAGCCGCCGATCCAGACGCCGACCGCCAGGCCCAGCACCACGGCCTCCCAGGACCAGCTGCCGGTGACCGCCAGCCAGGCGCCGACCGGGCCCATCGCCTGCGCCAGGCCGAGGATCGCCTGCGGGAAGTCGGTGAACCGCTTGCCGTACGGATAGACCACCATCGGCACCACCGCGACCGGCGCCAACACCAGGCAGAGCGGGTTGAGCAGCGCCGCCGCGCCCAGGAACACCAGCAGCGCGACCGCGGAGCCGGTGTAGGCGGTGCGCAGCGAGACCGCGCCGGTGACCAGCTCGCGCCCCGCCGTGCGCGGGTTGCGGGCGTCCAGCTCGCGGTCGATGATCCGGTTCGCCGCCATCGCGAAGGTGCGCAGGCTCACCATGGCGACGGTGACGATCAGCAGCTGGCCCCAGTGGATCCGCTTGTCGGCCAGGAACATCGCGGTGAAGGAGGCGATGTAGGCGAAGGGCAGGGCGAAGATCGAGTGTTCGATCATCACCAGCCGGAGGAAGGACTTGATCTTGCCAGGGGGCGGCGCCTCAACGAGGTCAGCGGTCGTCACAGCCCGTATTCCTTCCAGCGCTCGGTCACCAGGGCCGCCGTGGCCGGGTCCGAGGTGATCATCTCGGGCCAGCCTCCGTCGCGGGTGTAGCCCTCCTCGGGGAGCTTACGGGTGGCGTCGATGCCCGCCTTGCCACCCCAGAACTTCTGGTACGAGGCGTGGTCCAGGTGGTCCACCGGCCCCTCGACCACGCTGAGGTCGCGGCTGTAGTCGACGTTGCCCAGCGCCCGCCAGGCGACCTCCTGGTAGTCGTGCACGTCGCAGTCGGCGTCCACCACGATGATCAGCTTGGTCAGCGACATCATGTGGGCGCCCCAGATCGCGTGCATCACCTTCTGGGCGTGCTTGGGGTACTTCTTGTCGATCGAGACGATCACGCAGTTGTGGAATCCGCCGGCCTCCGGCAGGTCGTAGTCCACGATGTCCGGCACGATCACCTTGAGCAGCGGCAGGAAGAACCGCTCGGTGAACTTGCCCAACGGACCGTCCTCGGTCGGCGGCCGGCCGACCACGATGGACTGCAGCAGCGGACGGCGGCGCATGGTGACGCAGTCGATGGTGAGCGCGGGGAAGAGCTCCTGCGGCGTGTAGAAGCCGGTGTGGTCGCCGAACGGACCCTCCGGCAGCAGCTGCTCGGGCTCCAGCCAGCCCTCCAGGACCACCTCGGCGTCGGCCGGCACCTGCAGCGGCACCGTCTTGCAGTCGACCATCCGGACCCGCTCGCCGGCCACGAAGCCCGCGAACAGGTACTCGTCGATGTCGCCGGGCAGCGGGGCGGTGGCCGCGTAGGTCACCACCGGCGGGCAGCCGAAGGCGATCGCCACCGGCAGCCTCTCGCCGCGCTTGGCCGCCACGGCGGCGTGGTTGCGGCTGTCCTTGTGGATCTGCCAGTGCATGCCGATGGTGCGCTTGTCGTGCCGCTGCAGCCGGTACAGGCCGAGGTTGCGCACCCCGGTGTCCGGATCCTTGGTGTGGGTCAGGCCCAGGTTGAAGAACGAGCCGCCGTCCTTGGGCCAGGTGAACAGCGCCGGCAGCCGGTCGAGGTCGACGTCCTCGCCGGTGAGCACCACCTCCTGCACCGGCGCCTCGCCCGGCTTCACCTTGCGCGGCGGCACGTGGGTCATCGAGGCGAGCTTGCCGAAGGCGTCCCGGACGCCGGTGAAGCCGTGCGGGAGCTCCGGCCTGAGCAGCCCGGCGATCTTGTCGGCGATGTCGTCGGGGGACTTCAGGCCGAGCGCCTTGGCCAGCCTGCGTTCGGTGCCGAAGACGTTCATCGCCAGCGGCATCGAGGCGCCCTTGACCTTCTCGAAGAGCAGCGCCGGGCCCTTGGCCTTCTGCACCCGGTCGACGATCTCCCCGATCTCCAGATGGGGGTCGACCTCGACCTTGATGCGCTTGAGGTCGCCTTCGCGTTCCAGTGCCCGCAGGAAGGAGCGGAGATCGTCGTATGCCATGGCAGCAGTATCGGGCACCCCGCTCACCCCTCCGGCCCCAGCCCCGCCCGAAGACGGCTGTCGCCCCACGTCAGCGGCCCTTCGCGGCTTTTGGCGCATCCCTACGACTTCGGTCCGTGGTGCCCCGCCCCGCCCGGACCCGGGGGCGGATCCTGGGACCCCGGCCCCCGGGCCCGACCGTGACCCTCCCCGCCCTTGCCATACCCCCGCTGAGCTGGGAATCTCCGAGGAGTAGACTTCGCCCCTGCAGTTGACGGGCACCTTTCAGGCCGGTCCGCGCCGTTCACCTCCGATCCACCCCGAGGACGACCCCGGAGCCGTTCAGCTGTACGGGTCCCACAGGTAATGCCCATCGACCTTGTACGGAATCAACGCCGAAACAGGGCGGCCACGCCTCGTAGTGTCGTAGGGGAAGCACGAAATCGCAGCCGGGGCCCACGACCGACACCGACTGCTCACTCGTTCGGGAGTTGGGAGTTCGAGATGCCGGTGGTGCAGGAGAGCACGACGGGGGAGCCGGCCGACGCCCGCGGCCGGATGGCGGAGCTGCTGGAGCTGCGCGACCAGGTGCGGCGCGGCCCGAGCGACAAGGCGACCGAGGCGCAGCACGCCAAGGGCAAGCTGACCGCCCGCGAGCGGATCGAGCTGCTGCTGGACGAGGGGTCCTTCCACGAGGTGGAGCCGCTGCGCCGGCACCGCGCCCAGGGCTTCGGCCTGGAGGCCAAGAAGCCCTACACCGACGGCGTGATCACCGGTTGGGGCACCGTGCACGGCCGCACGGTCTTCGTCTACGCGCACGACTTCCGGATCTTCGGCGGCGCGCTGGGCGAGGCCCACGCCCAGAAGATCCACAAGATCATGGACAAGGCGATCGCCGCCGGCGCCCCGCTGGTCTCGCTGAACGACGGCGCCGGCGCCCGCATCCAGGAGGGTGTCACCGCGCTGGCCGGCTACGGCGGCATCTTCCAGCGCAACACCAAGGCCTCGGGCGTGATCCCGCAGATCTCGGTGATGCTCGGCCCGTGCGCCGGTGGCGCGGCCTACAGCCCCGCGCTGACCGACTTCGTCTTCATGGTCCGCGAGACCAGCCAGATGTTCATCACCGGCCCCGATGTGGTGCAGGCGGTGACCGGCGAGAAGATCTCGCAGAACGGCCTGGGCGGCGCCGACGTGCACTCCTCCGTCTCCGGCGTGGCCCACTTCGCCTACGACGACGAGCAGTCCTGCATCGAAGAGGTGCGCTACCTGCTGTCGATGCTGCCGCAGAACAACCGCGAGATGCCGCCCGCCACCCCGGCCGACGACCCGGTCGCCCGCCGCTGCGAGGCACTGCTCGACCTGGTGCCGGCCGACGGCAACCGCCCGTACGACATGCACAAGGTGATCGAGGAGATCGTCGACCACGGCGAGTACCTGGAGATCCACGAGCGCTGGGCGACCAATGTGATCGTGGCGCTGGCCCGGATCGACGGCCACGTGGTCGGCCTGATCGCCAACCAGCCGCAGTCGCTGGCCGGCGTGCTGGACATCAACGCCTCGGAGAAGGCGGCCCGCTTCGTCCAGATGTGCGACGCCTTCAACATCCCGCTGATCACCCTGCTGGACGTCCCGGGCTTCCTGCCCGGCGTGGACCAGGAGCACGGCGGCATCATCCGGCACGGCGCCAAGCTGCTCTACGCCTACTGCAACGCCACCGTGCCCCGGATCTCGCTGATCCTGCGCAAGGCCTACGGCGGCGCCTACATCGTGATGGACTCCCAGTCCATCGGCGCCGACCTCACCTACGCCTGGCCGACCAACGAGATCGCCGTGATGGGCGCCGAGGGCGCCGCCAACGTGATCTTCCGCCGCGACATCAACGGCGCCGAGGACCCGGACGCGATGCGGGCCCAGAAGATCAAGGAGTACAAGAGCGAGTTGATGCACCCCTACTACGCCGCGGAGCGCGGCCTGGTGGACGACGTCATCGACCCGTCCGAGACCCGCGAGGTGCTGGCCGCCGCGCTCGCGATGCTCCGCACCAAGCACGCCGACCTGCCCAGCCGCAAGCACGGCAACCCCCCGATGTGACGGGCCGCCGCGTCGCGGACCGCGGCGCGCCCTGACCCTCCCCCAGCCACTCGCACCCTGGAGCGCACCCGATGACCGAGCCCCTGGTCCGCATCGTCCGCGGCAGCCTGACCGATGACGAGCTCGCCGCCCTGACCGCCGTGCTGATGGCCCGGGCCGCCGCCCAGCCGGCCGTGCCCGCCGCCCCGGCGGTCGAGCCGATCGCCCGCTGGCAGCGCCTGGAGCGCCGCCCGGCCTACTTCTCGCCGTTCAGCTGGCAGCAGG